>NZ_JBNYXQ010000009.1:0-203489 GCF_051380735.1 Janthinobacterium longum | reverse complement strand
CCTGTTACAGGCACCATCATTGCTGATGGGTCGCTCACTCAAAAAACTGACAGGCCACTACTTTCGTAGCGCCTATTTCATTATTTCTTGTGAACATTTGATATTTTAAGTTTTACATCGATCCGAAGATCAACGCTGCACTTCATCAAATGCCCACACTTATCGACTGTTAATTGTTAAAGAACTGTATTCGGTGCTACTTTTGCGCTATCGACAAAGCGTTGTGTTTGTCAGCCGCGAAGAAGGAAGAGTATGAAGCGTTTCGGCTATTTCGTCAACCTTCTTTTCTACTCTCGCTTCACTGTGCAACACGCTGTTTTGTGTGCGTCGTTTTGCTAGGAGGCGAACTATAGCAAAGGCGCGGCGGGTCCGCAAGAGTGATTTTTGAAAAGACGAGAAAGGTATGCGAGAGGTGCCGGCCATCTTCGGGTCCAGCTTATGCCTGGCGGCGAAGCCGGCTTGCCTGTTTCAGGACACCCTCAAAAATCGTATCGCTAACGTGCGCTGGAAAGTCGCCTGGCAACAGGGACTGCACTTGGGCAATTGCCGTTGGCGCGAGAGCGGTGAACCGTTCAATCAATGGTTCAACATCGCTGCCAACCGCATTGGCCTTGGCTGCGGTATTCCAGTGACGGCGCGCGATCTCGTTCATTTTATAGTGGGCGTTGCCGGCCCGGACAGCCATGGCCATGGTTACTTTTTGCCATTGGAACATATTCGGTCCGTCCCCGATCACCGGCCACGCAGATAGAACGTCATACAGGGGTGTCAGATGGTAGGCACCATGCCGCTCAAGGAAGATGCTGAAATTTTTCGCGTGTCCGTCTGGCGCCGCCAACATCCAGAACAACAATTGGCTGGCCAGAAAGTGTTCGCGGTCACTTTGCGCCTGCGTGCTGCCACGCAGTTTCTCAAGGATGGCGGCCATACCTGGACCACCCTGGTTTTCATATTTCAAGCCAGGAGGAACTCCGAGCACCTGGCAAAAATCCTCCTGCGGCAGGCGCGCCCACCATGTGTCAAGCAAGACACGGTCAAACCGCTGCACGGCAAGTACCTTGTGCCGACCAAGGTGTTCGATCTGGCACGCCGCCGCCTGCAAGCCAAATGCCACCGCCAGTTGCGAACAGAGCCATTCGTTTTCCACCGAAGTTGAAAAGTCGGCGCGCGACCTGCCTACCTGACCCAATGGCAGCTTCAGGATATGCGTGGTGGGGGTGGCGCCATGCGGAAGATACCATTGCCCTCCCTGCTTCATCAGCGCGGTTTTCTCCTGCGCACCTGCCAGCGAAATGCGTAACGCGTCTTCATCATGGCGACTGCCTGGCCCTGGCGTTGCGATGACGTCATCGAGCAAGCTTTCGATCTCGCATCGGACAGCGGCGTGGCGTCAATGCGGCGCACATCGGGCGGCGCCGATCCGCCTGGCATCAGTTGCACGGCGCCCACGCAGTCCTTGCCTATCTTTTCGATCAGATCAAATGCCCGGATGGAACTGGCGCCAAACCTCAGCGCGACGCGTTTACGAATGTCGAGACTATCCGGTAACAGGTTGTCAAAATAATTTTCGACGCGCGCATCGGTAAACGGCGCGGTGCCCTGCGTCATTGGCAGCGACAGCGATAACGAGCGCGCATAGGGGCTGGCGAACCAAGTGTCCGCATAACTGAAGCGATGGCCCTGGCCTTGCAGTGTCCAGGCGCCGACCAATTCGCCGTTCATCCACACGTCCAGTACGCGCGAGGTCGTTGGCCTGCCAGCCATCACCATTCCGCCTTGTTCTCGGCGTTGCCTTGGGTCCTGGCAGTCGGTTCGACAACGGCAAAGTGAACGCCCAGCGCCATCAAGACCGTGAGCAGGTTGTCCATCGTGACTTTTTCGGGCTGCCTTTCGATCACCGATATACGTTCCTGAGATAGCCCGATACGCCGGCCCAAGTCGGTCTGTGACATATTTTTTGCTTTGCGCAAACGCTTGAGCAGGGGCCCCAGTTCACCCGTAGTACGGATTGGCGTGTTCATAAAAACCTCGTATTATTATCCATAGATAATAAAGCAAGTTTATTCTATATAAAGAATAAATTCAAATTATTCTACAAAGCGGATAATTTACGCCTTTACCATACTCTGGCCTGGATAAAGATTTACGGCAGCACGAACGATTTCACCAGGGTCAGCTCGCCTGCGGCCCGCATCGGCACCTGGAAGCTTTGCATCTTTTCACGCGGCGTTCCCTCATTGGTAATGATAGACAAACGAGCCACCGTCAGCACGGCGGTATTCTCGCCGCTGCCGTAGTAATTGACATACACGTGGTAGTTGCCCTTCACAGGTGCCGAACTGGAAAAGATCTCCGGGCCATAGCCGGTGGTCACGTCCACATCCAGCGCGCCGCCATCTTTCAATACGCGATTGCCGTACCAGGCGTGGCCACCGTCGGGCGTCACCACATGCAGATCGAGGTCGGTGCCGGCGCTGTCCCAGGACAGCACCACGCGCAAACGCGCCCGGGTTTTGCCCTGATAGCTGTCGACAAACTGGGTGCGCGCACGGCTCTTGCCGTCCGGCGAGCGCACTTCCACGCTGTTCGAACCGCTACCGAAGCCATAGGGGCGGCCATAGCTGCCGTCCTCGCCCACTTCCATCGGCATCGCCACGCCGTTGACTACCAGGGTGGCGGGCTTGCCCTTGACGGCGCCGGCGATCCTCCCGCGTATCTGCGCCGTCTCGGCCTGGCCCGGCTGCAGGTTGACCGACGCGGCGGGGTAATTGACCGCTTGTGTGTATTCCTCCTGCGCGCCAGCCGAATTGCGCCAGCCGCTCTTGGGGGCGTCGATGGTGACCTGGGCCTGCGCCCACAATGGCAGCAACAGCAAAGAAATCGGCAGTGTTTTCATCATCTCAGTACTTGAAAGTCTTGACCAGCGTCAGCTCGCCAATACCGCGCAAGGGCACGACAAACTCCTCGCGCCGCTCGCGCGCCGTGTTTTCGTTGAATACCAGTGTAATGCGGCTGGTAATGACGGGCCGCTGGCGAGTTTTCTCGTCGAAGTGATATCCATCACCACTGAAATTGCCCCAGTAATTGATCCACACCTGGTACAGGCCACGCATCGGCGAGGTCATCATGAAGTTCTCCGGCCCCGGCCCGTCGACGGTGTCGACGTCAAGTCCGCCGCCGTTGGTCAGCGTCGGATGCGACCAGAATGCATGCTGTCCATCGGGCGTGATCACATGCAGGTCGACCTCGGCCTGGCTGTCGTCCCATGCGGCGATAATCCGTATCATGGGCTGCGGCCGGCTGCGGTCCGCTTCGTAAAACTGCACCCGCTTGACCGACTTGCCGTCAGGCGAACGGATCTCGATGCTGTTCGAACCTGAGCCGAAGGAATAGGCGCGCGCATAGACGCCATCATCGTCCGTGTACAGCGGCGTCGGGTTGCCGTTGACCACCAGCTTGTGGACGCCACGCTCCTTGCCAGCTTTGGCCAGCTCGCCACGGATCATGCGCCGGCCACTTTGCGCGCCGCGATCGACCAGCGAGTAAGGATAGTTGACCGCCAGCTCCTGCGAATTATCAGTCAGCCCTGCGCGATTCCAGCCACCGACGGGCGTGCTCATGCTCTTGTCGTCGGCTTGCGCCCCCTGAGAGAGCAAGGCAGCGCCGCTCAATAGCAGGGCGAAGAAATTCATATTGCCTCCAGGTTCAGGTCGACCAGCCGGCGCGCCAGTTGCTCGACATAGTTTTCATCCTGGCCGCGCGGATGATTGCGCAGGCCCAGATGCAGGTATTCATGGGCCAGGGTAATGCGGTCTTCGCGCGTGGCCAGCGGCCGCATGTAGATACGGTTGCGCGATTGCTCGGAATATGGCGCGCCGCTTTGCAGGGCGCACACCAGCGGCGCTTGCGATGGCGCCTCGTAGCCGGCCTCGCGCAGCAGCACGCGCTGCCAGCGCGGCATGGAGCGTGCCAGCCAGTCCTCGTTTTGCACCAGGCGCTGGCAGCGCGCGCCGGTATTGCCAAAGGTACTCAGCGACCCGCCCGGATAGGCGGCCGCCAGCACTTCATCGTAGTACTTGCCCTGTCTTGCCTGCTGCACTGCCTGCGTCCACGCCATCGTGCCCTCGGACGAAGTGTTGCTGTGATAACGCACGGTCACGCCGTCGACGATCAGCTGGTCGGTCCAGCGCGCAATCGCCAGCGCCGCCGGTGTTGCCGGGCTGGGACTGACACGCTGGGCCGCGCTGCTGTCGGCGATCTGCTGGCAGCCCGCCACGGTCACCGCGTTCTGCTGCAGATAAGTGCGCGCGGCAATCGCCAGCGCCTTGGCCGCTTCCGGCTCGCCGGCATTCGCTTCGCGATCGAGCACGCGCGCCACGTATTCATTGACGCCGAAGCGGCCGCGCAATTGCGGGCGGCCACCCTTGTCCTGTACCAGCATCAGCTCGCCGTTGCTGCGCAAGGCCAGGTTCTGGCCATTTTCAAAGCGCACATGGTAGCGGCCATTGAGCGGGCCGGGTGCGGCAATGCCGCGCTCGCCACGCACGGCGCGGATCGGATAACGCTGGAAATAATCGACCACCACGCAACCGCCATCGTCGGCCGCGCCCACCGGCGGCAAGCTGGCGGCCAGTTTTGGCGCCCACTGCGCGAACACCTTGCTGCTGCCGCCCGCGCCGCCAAACCAGATCGGCGTGCCGTCGGCCAGCCAGCCGGCCGCGCCGCCGATACGTTCGCCGGCCCGGCTTTCCTCGTGCCAGGAATACGTCTTGACGCGCAGCTGGCTGCCGAACCAGCGGGCCGTACCTGCGCCGCGCCCGTCGAGCACCACCCGCAGCAGCGCCGCTTCGGCGTCCTGGCGGCTGGAGGCCGGGATGCTGCCCAGTGCACGCAGCAGGCTGTCGAGTTTTACCATGCGCTCCGGCACCAGCCGGGCGGGATCAGACAGCCAGGCAAAGTCGCCCGCAGGCGCGCTACCCAAGCGGCCGGTCCAGTATTTGCGCCACGGTGCTGCCGTGATCATCAAGCGTTTGGGCGAGAAGAACAGGCCACAGGACTGCGCCAGCGCCGCGTCGTGGCCGACGCTCTGGCCCGCATCGCAGCAATACACTTCTTCAGGATCGCGGCCACCGCAGCGGTAATCGGGCATCGCCACCTTGTTATCATTTGCGTAGACATACACGAACAGCTTCCACAAGCTGGCCAAAGGCACTTGCCGCGCACCGTCGAACGATGCTGGCGGCGGCCCGCCCTGGCGCAGCTGGCGCACTTCGGTCTTGCCGTCGCGCCACCAGGCCACGTCCAGGGAGGCCGCCCACGCAGGCGCGGCCAGCAGCGTGGCAAGCGTCAAGGCTGGACGTGCAAAGCCCATCACTCGACCTTCAGCGCGCGCGTGCTCTTGCCGCCGCCCTCGAAGGCCTTCTGCTCCGGCTGGTACATGCGGTAGAAGCGCGCCGGCGGCAGCACATAACTACCCTTCTGCGCAAAACGGATCAGATGGCGCACCGTCACGTCGCCTTCCAAAGGTTCGACCGGCACCGCATAGCCGTCGCGGCGCTCGGTGTGGCGTGCGCGTTCCAGCGCGACCGGCTTGTCGCCGGCCATGACCATGCCCCAGGTGGTCGCTTCAACCATCGCGCCCGGCGGCAGCGCCACTTCCAGCAAACCAAAGCGGTGCTTCGTGCCAGCCGCTGGTTTCAGGGTAATTTCATCGAGGTACAGCGCATCGGTGCTGATGGTTTCGCCCGGCTTGACCAGCTCCGTCGTGTAGCCGCCCTTGCCCGCTATCATGCGCAGGATGCGCCGTTCCACCGTCACCGGCAATGTCTGCGCTTCGGCCGCATGGCTGTCGTACTGCACCACGGCCACCGTACCTGCCGGCGCACCAGCAGTACCGATACGCAGGCGATCAGGCACGGCTTTGGTGTCCGTCCAGCGCCACACCGGCTGGCCGCTGCGGCTGTCGCGTTTCTGCCATGCGCCTTCCAGCGCCACGGCCGGTGCCTTGCCGAATGCCTGGCCGCCAAGTTTCTTCTGCACCCACAGCAAAGTCATCGCACGGTCCAGGGTCGGCATCTCGGCGCGCACGCTGGCAAGCACGGCCTCGGCCTGGGTAGCCGGTACCTCGCCGGACAGCATCAGCAAGGCTTGCGCCACCGGCGCTTTCGATTCGCGCAAGACCTGCACCGCGCTGGCCACTTGCAGCTGCAGCCCATGCGGCAAGGCGATGCCGTTCTGGCTGGCGACCAGCGCCACCAGGCCAAGGCTCATGGCCTGCGACTCGCGATCAAGAGCGCCACCGAGCAGCAGGCTTGCGCTGTCACCAGGCTGGCGCGGCTTGCCGCCCAGCGTGGCCATCGCGCTGTCGTCGATCAGGCCCGACGCCAGCGTCTGCGTCGGCAAGCCCATCTCGTGCGCCATCCACAACACCAGCGCGCGGTCGCCCACTGGGTCTTTCAAGCCGCTTTCGCTGTAGATGGCCAGCAGCTTGTTCCAGTGCTCCGGCGGCAGCTCGATGCGCAGCGCGCGCGAGGCATACCAGTCGGCGTAATAGGCATACGCCGTCATCAAAGCATTGCCGGCGGTGGCGTTGCCCCACCAGCCGAAGACGGCTTTCGGGCCGGCCATCGACACCAGCCGCAAACGCTGCGCGGTCAAAGTGGCCTGCAAGCGTTCATACGGCGCGCCCGCATCAGGGCCCAGGCTTTGCGTGGCCACCGCCAGCGGAATCAGGCGGCTGGCGGTCTGCTCGACGCAGCCATAGGGATAGTCGATCAGATCGTCGGCAATGCGTGCGAACTGGCTGGAAGCCCCCTGCGCAAACGAGACACGGATATTGCGCGCGTCCGCCGGCAGCTTGAGCGCCAGCTCACCGGTGGCGCCATCCAGAGGCAGCACCAGCGAGCGCGGGCTGCTCCAGGCGGCGGGCAGGGTTTGCATGGCGGTGTCGAGCGCGTCGACCAGCTTGCCGTTCTGCTTCAGCTCCAGGCGCAGTGGGCCGCTGGCGCCGGCAGCGAGCGGAAATTCGACATAGTTCACACCCGGTTTGGCCGACAGTTTTTCCGTTTTCGCTGGCATGCCACCTGCGCCACCGGACAGCGTAACGTCCAGCGCCTGCTCCTTGCCGGTCTGGTTGAATACGGCCACCGACGCACGCGGCGCGTCGCCGGCGCGCATCCAGTCCGGCGCCGTCCACTTGGCATAGAAATTTTTATCCGACCGTACATAGCCGGTGCGCTGGCCCACGCGCCCCTGGTCGTCCATCGCGCGGCCGGTAATGCGCCAGCGGGTCAGCGCATCGGGCATGGTAAAGGTGACGCGCGCATTGCCATTGGCGTCGGTCTTCAGCGACGGCGCCCACAAAGCGGTATCGATATTGTCGCGGCGCGGACGTTCCAGCACCTTGACGCCACGCTCGTTGTAATTGTGGCGAGCCGGCGCGCCGGCGGTGCGCCCCTGCGCCATGTCGTAGCTGATAAACGACAGGCTGGCCGTGGTGCGCACATTGTTGCGGCGCGGATGGTAGAAAAAGTCGCCGATCTCGGGCGCGATTTCCGGCTGCAGCACATAGATCATTTCATCGACCACGCCCAGCGCCACCATGGTGCTCAGAGGCTTGCCGTCCAGTGTCGCCTTGACATCAAGCGTGACTTTTTCGCCTGGCTGGTAGACTTCTTTGTCCGCCTTGAACTGCAGCGCGATGCGTGGCTCGATCACCTGCAAGCCGGCGTTCTCGAACACGAAGTCGCCATTGCGCGTGTAGGCCACCGAGAAGGTCATGTTCGGGCCGTGCTCCTCCTTGACGGGAATGCGTACACGCCACTGGCGCGGCGCCACGCGCTGCGCCTTGTACCAGTCGGCGCTGCCTGCCATCAGGCCATATTGCTCCACCTTGTCGCGCTCCAGTGTGAACAGCGCCTGGTCGACCTTGTCGGAAAACGTGATCAGGGCTTCGGCGGTGTCACCGGGGCGATAGCGGGCGCGGTCCAGCACGATCTCGATGCTGCCCGGCGTGGCCTGCACGCCGTCACCCGAGACCCAGTGGCTGGCGGCCGCCAGCAGGTTGCCGCGCTCGTCGCGCAGTGACAGCTGATAGGAACCCGATGCGGGGAATGCCACGTCCCAGCCCTTGGCGTTCGGATCGAAAGCGCCCTCGGTCTTGCTCTGTTTTTCCAGCTGCACCAGTTGCCAGCGCACCGGTTTGGCAGCGCCCTGGCCGTCCGCCAGCAAATCAAAATGCACGGTTTGTCCCGGATCGGAAAACTGCCGCGTGGCTTTCAATTGATAAGTGGTAATCGAGCGTTCGATCATCAGCTCGCGTGTCGCCTTGACGCGGTAAGCCGCGCCATCGGTCGCCATCACGGTCAGGATATAGCGCGACGGATCGGTGGCAGCCGGCAAGGTGAAGTCCAGATTGCCGCTGCCGTCGCTCGTCACTTCCTCGGTCTTCAGGGCCACCGGGAACAGGCCGCTGTAGCGCAATTCGCCCTCGACCATGGTGTTTTGCTGGCTGCGCAGCGACAAGGTCATCTTCGCATTTTTCACCGGCTTGCCGTCCGGGTAGCGCAGCGCGATGCTGCCCTTGACCGCCTCGCCCGTCTTGAATTCGGGTTTCGACGGTTGCACATTGATTTCAAAATGCGGCTTGATATATTCGGCCACGCGGAAGGCCGCGCCATACACGCCATCCTTGTAGTTGAAGCGCAGCTCATAGCCGCCGGCTGTCGCTTCGGCAGGCAGGCGGAAGCGCGTTTCGGCCCCCGTTTCGCCAGACAGCTGCAGCGTTTGCGTCAGCAGCGGCGTGCCGTTCGGATTAAGCACGCTCAAGCTGATGGGCGCGGCGGCGGCCGCCTGCGAGTTGCGCGCCGAGGTAAATTCACGGCCCAGGAACTTCACGTTGACCTCATCACCGGGGCGGTACAAGGGCCGGTCGGTTACCGCATAGATCTTGGTGTTGTAGATCTCGCTGTCATAGTAAAAATTCTCGGACACAAATACGCCGCCGGCGCGGTCCTGGCCCATCACATACGTGTGTTCGGGGCTGCCGCGCTCGAGCGAGGCCACCCCATCCGCGCCGGTGGTGGCCGACTGCAGCACACCGGTGCCGTCGGTCCACGCCACGCTGGTGCCGGCCACGGCGGCGCTGTTGTCGCGCCGCGCGGTCCAGACCAGCATCTGGCCGGACGACACCTTGGTCACCGCCATCGTGTCGGACACGAATACCAGAGTGGTGGCGCGGTGCTCGCCGATAATCGCTTCGATCAGGTACAAGCCCGGTTTGCGTTTGCCCAGCGGTATCATCACATTGCCGGCGCCGGCGACGATGAATTCGCTGCTGGAGCCGTCCAGTTTCACGCCTTTTGGCGGCTCGATGGCCTTGGCCTGCCAGAGCGGATAGCGGAAGCTGTCAACCAGTTCCATGCCCTTGATCGGCTTGTACTGCGGATGGTTGGCAAACACGGTGCGCCGGCGGATCGCGTCATTGGTCGCCAGTTGCGGCTGTTCCTTCGTGACGGCCAGGCGCGCGTCGCCGGAAAACAGCTTGCGCCAGGCCAGGCGCGACTGCTTCCACCAGCTGTCCCACAAAAAGCTCAGGGTATTGGCCAGGCCTTCGCCCTGGTAATTGCCTTCGACCTGGATGCGGTGCAGATTGCGCTGCTTTTTCAAGAACTCCATCGGCTCGGGCACGCGGTAGATCACGATATCGGCGCCCGAATACGCTTCCAGGTTCATGCGCCCCATGTCGCGCCCCGGCACTTCCAGGCGCACGCGCGCCTCGTCGACGCTGCCGTAGGTGGCGTCCGACAGCAGGAAGAAGGGCTCGCCCTTGAAGGTGGTGTAGTTGCTCGGTTCGCGTTCCTGCGCCGAGGCGCCGCCTGCCACCAGTAGCAGCAGCGCCAGCATGCTGGCCAGTAATCGCTTCATGACAAAAACGCCAGCCGGAATACCCCGGCGAAATTCGGATTGTTGGGCACAGGTTGCCACCGGGTGTCCTTCCAGGTCGTGAGTTGTTTGATATCGACGGTCCGCAAACCATTGTCGTCGGGTGTAACGGTGCCGGTGTGATAGGCGATGCGCGCCCCCATCCAGACCATCAGGTGCTGTTCGTCGCCCTGGTCGAAAAACAGCAGGTCGCCGGGCAGCGCCTGGCTGATTTCGCGGGCGACAAAGCGGCTGTTGTGCTGCACCAGCGCCAGCGCCGTGACAAAGTGGCCGACGGTGCCGCCGGTTTGCACCCAGCGGTTGCGCAGGGCAGCCTGGGCCGCGTCCAGATCCAGTTCGGGCGGCAGGCGCCGGTCGCTGGCGATGCCGTTCGCGTGCAGCCATTTCGCATCATGCACGGTGAGCGCTTCATTGACGGCAAAGCGCACCAGGCCGGCGCAATCACGATGCGTCCAGCGCGGCGACGGCCCACGTTCGATCTGGGCATTCACGATGCGCAGCATCCAGGCCTGGAAGGCGCGGCTTTGCGCCTGTGACAGCTGTACTTGTGGCTCGGCGACCGCGCGCAGTGCCCATGCTGCGGGTGCAGCCACCACGGCAGCGCAGAGCGCCAGCGAGCGCAAGGCGGCACGGCGCGCAAGGACCACGCTCATCGCGCCGCCTCCTGCCATTCCAGCGTTTCCCACGAAGTGCCACTGGCTGGCTGCCGCTTGAGCACCATACGCAGCGGCGGATATTTTTTCAGCGCGTCCAGGCGCGGCACCAGGTGTTCGTTGGCAGCCGCGCGCAAGACCGGCTCGTTATTGGCCGGCAGGGTGTCGAAAGCTTCCAGCTGGATCAATCTGGCCAGCGAAGCCGGTGCGATCAGGCCGACCGTGCGGGCGCCATCGGGCAGCAGGTCGCTGGCCGCCGGCGCCTGCTTGCGGCGCACCGCCAGCACCTGGTCAACCAGCTTGCCGTCGGCCGAGAAAACGACGGTATTGCCGGCCACCGCCAGTGCGGCAGTGGTCGGCCCCAGCGCTGTGGCAATCGTGCGCTCCCAGCGGATGGCGCCATCCTTGCCGGCGGTCTTGCGCACCGGGTCCTTGCCGCCGATGGCCGCGTCGAACAAGCTTCCATACAGTGCGTCGTCGCTCGCCTGGGGCTTGCGGGTGGCCACGAACACGGGCGTATGCAGGCGCGAATTGCCATACCAGCAGGCGGCAGCGGGACCTTGCAGGTGCTCGGCCAGCGGCGCCACCGGCTCCGAAGTCTTGCTGCCCAGGCGCTTGAGCACGGGGGCCAAGGCGCTCCAGTCCACCGGCACGCTGAAGCAGGCGCTGGGACTATGCGGCAGCACCGGCCACAAGGCAGCGCTGTCGTAGGCATTGTTTTTCAGTTTGTCAGCATTGAGCAGCACTTTCGACTGCCAGGCGCCCTTTTGAAAATCGAAACGCAAGGCCTCCAGGGCGCCAAAAAAGGGCTGGTAGCCGAACGACAGGAAGTCCGCCTTGACGGCGATGCTGTGGCCCTCGGGCGCGGCATTATCGAGGTGAAATTGCGGATGAAACACGTTCTGCTTGTCGGCATCCTTGCCCAGCAGGCTGACGACGGTTTTTTCGGCCGTGCCATCGCCTTTTTTGCCCTCGTCGCCGCCATACAGCATGCCGGGATGCGACAGGATCACCAGGCGCTGGCCGTGGGCGGCGAACAGCAGGGTACGCTGCCAGGCGTAATTTAGCGCGTAGACCGGCACAGTGTCGCCATCGACGCGCAAGCTGCCGGCCACGCTCATCTGCGTATCCTTCAGGGCCACCTTGCCTGCTTCTTCCAGGATACGCGTGAGCTGGTTGCGCGAGACGGCAATCGCAAAGTGCTTGAGCGAGCCATCGGCGTCGCGCCACAAGGCCACTTCGGCCGGCTGGTCCAGCACCATGCGAAGCAACTGGTCGCCCCAGCCTAATTGATGTTCATAGGCGATGCGGCGCAGGCTGCCCTTCAGGCCCAGCCGGTCTTCGCTTTGTTCGTAATAGAACAGGAATTCCTCGCGCAGCACGTCGCGCGCCAGCGGAACCGTCAGCAGGTCGCGCGGCAGGGTCGACAAGCTTTTGGTGCGCACCAGCGCATCAGGCCGCGACAAGTCGAGCTTGAGGCTGTTGACCGGCCCCATCGCGCCCCAGCCAAACGCGCGATAGCCGACCAGCGCCGCAGCCACCACCGCCACCGCGGCAAGTGATCCGAACAGGACTTTTTTACTGAAACTTTTTTTCGCCAGCACCGTATATCCCCTCTACCTTGCCGCAGCATTGCCAAGTTGGTAATTATTGATTAATGGTAACATGACATTTATGGTCGCAGCGCACCGCTGACGCGACAGCGTAAAATAGCACTTTCGCCGTTTTCAATCACCTGTCATGACCATCCTGCTCTCCACCCTGAACGCCCGCTACACCCACGCCTCGCTGGGCTTGCGCTACCTGCTGGCCAATATGGGACCGCTGCAGGCGCAGACGCGGCTGCAGGAATTCGTGATTGGCGCGAAAACAACGGAACTGGTCGAACGCATCCTCGTCAACAAGCCGCGCATCATCGGTTTTGGCGTGTATATCTGGAACGTCGAGGAAACCACCAAATTGGTCGCCATGCTGAAAAAGGTGGCGCCCGAGGTGATCATCGTGCTCGGTGGGCCCGAGGTATCGCATGAGGCAGGCGAGCAGGAAATCGTCAGGCTGGCCGATTATCTGATCACCGGCTGGGGCGACGTCACCTTCCCCAAACTTTGCGGCGAGATTCTGAACGGCCCGAAACCGCTGATGAAGATCCATGCGGGCGTGCAGGCGCCGCTAGCCGAGCTGCAAACGCCCTATTCCTTGTATACCGACGACGATATCAAGCACCGCACCTTGTATGTGGAAGCGTCGCGCGGCTGCCCTTTCAAGTGCGAGTTCTGCCTTTCCGCGCTGGACAAGACAGCCTGGCCGTTCGCGCTGGACAATTTCCTGGCCGAAATGGAATCCCTGCATGCGCGCGGCGCGCGGCTGTTCAAGTTCGTCGACCGCACCTTCAATCTGAACATCAAGACCAGCCTGAAGATCATGCAGTTCTTCCTCGACAAGATCGAGGCGAACCCGGACGATCCGATTTACGCCCACTTCGAACTGGTGCCCGACCACCTGCCCGATGCACTGAAAGAAGGCATCAGCAAGTTTCCACCGGGCGCACTGCAGTTCGAGATCGGCATCCAGAGCTTCAATCCCGAGGTGCAGGCACTGGTCAGCCGGCGCCAGGACAATCAAAAGGCGGCCGACAATATTCGCTGGCTGTGCGAAGAATCGAACGCCCATTTGCACGTTGACCTGATCGCCGGCCTGCCGGGCGAGGATGAAGCCAGCTTTGCGGCCGGTTTCAACAAGCTGGTGGCCTTAAAGCCGCATGAAATCCAGTTCGGCATTCTGAAGCGCCTGCGCGGCACGCCCATCATCCGCCACACGCAAGAATACGGCATGGTGTTCGATCCGCATCCGCCCTACACCATCCTGGCCAACAAGCACCTGGACTTCATGAGCATGCAGCGCCTGGTGCGCTTTGCCCGCTACTGGGACCTGGTGGCCAATTCGGGCCGCTTTGCCAATACGGTGCAATGGATGCTGGGCGATGCGCCATTCGAAAACTTCATGGATTTTTCCAACTGGCTGTATGCGCATACCGACGCCACCCACCGCATCGCCATGGAAAAGCTGGCCAAACTGGTGGCGCAATGGCTGCAAACGCGCGGCATGAGCGCAGCAGAGGCCAACGCGCTGCTGGCCAGCGACTATGCGGGCGGTGCCAAGGTGGCACAGCATGGCCACGCGGCCGAACAGCCGAAAGCGCCGCCTTTGGCGGCCGCCCTGCCGCAGCGCCAGGCCCGCCATCTGGCCTCTTGACAGCCTGCCAGAGCGCGCCAGCCCACATAGCGGGGCAGCAAGAATGGAACATCGGTGGCGGTCAGGGCCATTCTCCCTTAAACTGGCGTAATGCCCACTCTACAATCGCCCCAACTCAAGCTTGCCCAGGCTGACTCCCGGCAAGGGAGCGTGGTCACCGCCAGCGGCACCTGGCAGGTGCACGCACTGGCGCAGGACAACGCGATCAAGGCCATCAACGCCCAGCTCAAGCCGCTCAAGGATGACGCCAATGTCAGCTGGGATTTGTCCGGCATCGACAGCATGGACCATATCGGTGCCCAGCTGTTCTGGAATGCCTGGGGCAAGCAGCGCCCGGCAAAACTGACGCTGGCAGCGACCCAGGAAGAATTTTTCAGGCGCATCGAAGAGACCGGGCCATTGAAGACGGCGCAGTCGCGCGCCCATCGCCTGACCATGGTGATGAAGCTGGGCATGGCGATCCTGGTGTTTTTCGAGCATCTGAAAGGTTTCATTGCCCTGATCGGCCAGGTCACGCAGGACATCGGCCGCTTTGCGCGCCATCCGCTGCGCGGGCCGTGGCGCGAAATTTCCGCCAATATCTTCCATGCCGGCTTCCAGGCGCTGGGCATCACGGCGCTGGTGGGCTTTTTGATCGGCGTGGTGCTGTCTTATCTGTCGGCGCAGCAGCTGCGCAATTTCGGCGGCGATATCTACCTGGTCAACCTGCTGGGCATGAGCGTGATCCGCGAACTGGGGCCGCTGCTGGCGGCGATTCTGGTGGCCGGCCGCTCGGGTTCGTCGATCACCGCCCAGCTGGGCGTGATGCGCGTGACCGAGGAACTGGACGCCATGCTGGTGATGGGCATCTCGCACGGTTTCCGCCTGATCATGCCGAAAGTGCTGGCCCTGGCCATATCCATGCCCTTGCTGGTGATCTGGACCGATACGGCCGCGCTGCTCGGCGGCATGGCGGCGGCCAAGATGGAACTGAATCTGTCAGCCCGCTATTTTATCCAGAAGCTGCCGGACGCCGTGCCGCTGGCCAACTATATGATAGGCCTGGGCAAGGGCGTAGTGTTTGGCACGCTGATCGCGCTGGTGTCCTGCCACTTCGGCCTGCGCATCAAGGCCAATACGGAAAGCCTGGGGCGCGGCACCACCACCGCCGTGGTCACCGCCATTACGGTGGTGATCCTGGCCGACGCCGTGTTTGCCATCGTGTTTAATGGAGTGGGCTACTGATGAGTGAAGAAAGCAGCGCCTGCGGCCAGGAAAGTGACAGCAAGCTCGACTTCCACGGTGATACGCCAGTGGTCGAGATCAGCAATCTGTGGACCAAGTTCGGCCGCACCGTGGTGCACCAGGACCTGAACCTGGAAATCGAACGCGGTGAAATCCTCTCCATCGTCGGCGGCTCCGGCACCGGCAAGACGGTGCTGCTGCGCCAGATGCTGGGCCTGGAACATCCGTCGCGCGGCTGTGTCAAAGTATTTGGCGAAGACATCAACAAGGCCGACCGCGACCATCTGCAGCAGTTGCGCAACCACTGGGGCATGCTGTTCCAGCAGGGCGCGCTGTATTCGGCGCTGACGGTGTTCGACAATGTGGCCCAGCCGATGCGCGAATTGCGCGTGCTGCCCGAAGAGCTGATCCACGACGCGGTACTGCTGAAAATGAATATGGTGGGGCTGGGGCCGGAACATGCGTACAAAATGCCGTCGGACCTGTCGGGCGGCATGATCAAGCGCGTGGCCCTGGCGCGCGCCCTGGCGCTGGAACCGAAGCTGTTGTTTCTCGACGAGCCGACGGCCGGCCTGGACCCGGACTTGTCGGAAAGTTTTGTTACCCTGATCCAGTCGCTGCACCGCGAGCTGGGCCTGACGGTGGTGATGGTCACGCACGACCTCGACACCCTGTTCGCCCTGTCCACGCGCATCGCCGTGCTGGCGGAAAAACATGTGATTGCGCTCGGCACCACGCGCGAGGTCATCGAGGTCGATCACCCGTTCATCAAACAATTCTTCCTGGGCGACCGCGGCAAGCGCGCGCTGGCCGTCCTCGATGAAAAACAGGCCGCCGAGGCACCGCCGGAACTCGCCCCCGGCACTGACAAGAAAGCGGAGAATTAATGGAAAACAGATCACACGCCCTGCTGACGGGCTTTTTTACGCTCACCCTGCTGGTTGCCGCGATTTTGTTCGGCATCTGGTTCAACCGCGACCGGGTCGAACGCGTGCCCTACCTGCTGGCCACCACGCTGTCGGTGCCGGGCCTGAACCCGCAGGCAGCCGTGCGCTACCGGGGCCTGGAAGTGGGCAAGGTCGATGCGATCGACTTCGATACGCAAAAAGCCGGGCAAATCCTGGTGCACATCAGCGTCGCGCCCGATACGCCGGTCACCAACACCACCTTCGCCACCCTCGGCTACCAGGGCGTGACGGGCATCGCTTACATCCAGCTCGACGATGAAAGCGTAGGCTCGAAACTGCTGGGCACCAGCAAGGAACGGCCTTCGCCGATACCGCTGCGCGCAGGCTTGCTGGACCAATTGGAAAAGCGCGGCAAGCGCATCCTGGACCAGGCCGAACAGATCACCAATAAAGTCAACAACCTGCTCAGTGACGAAAACCAGCAAGCCATGCTGGGCGCCTTTACCGAGGTCGGCAAAACGGCCAAGGCCTTCGGCGAAATCCCGAAACAGCTGCAGCCAACCTTGCAACAATTGCCGCAACTGACGGACGAAACGCGCAAGAGCATCGCGTCCATCAAGCAAGCGGGCGAGAATGTGACGGAACTGTCGCAGACCTGGAAAAAACTCGGTACTGACCTGCAGGCGCCCGGCGGCATGCTCGACAATGTCAACGGCACGGTGGCGCGCGTGGGCCGTTCGGTGGAATCGGTGGCCAGCGGCGTGTCGCTGGAAGTGCTGCCGCAAGTAATTGAACTGAGCGGTGAAGCGCGCTCGTCGATGCGCGCCCTGAAAACCACCATGAGCACCCTGAACGAACAGCCGCAGAGCATCCTGTTCGGCGCCCCTGATATTCCGCCGGGCCCGGGTGAACCCGGCTTCTCGGCGCCAGCAAAATAAGGAGATACACGATGCATTTTCCCCGTCCTTCGCGCACCAGCGCCGGCCTGTTGGCCTTGGCAGCGGCGTTGCTGCTGGGCGGCTGCGCCAGCCGCGGCCCGCTGCCGACCTTTTACGATTTTGGCCCGCCTGCGCCACCAGCGGCAACGGTGCAAGCTGCGGCAGCACCGCTGCCGGTACTGGTGATTGCCGACGCCAACGGTCCGGCCTGGCTCGACACCCAGCGCATGTATTACCGCCTGCTGTACGCCGACGCCCAGCAATCGCGGCCCTATGCCTACAACCGCTGGAACACGCCGCCGCTGCAACTGCTGAGTCAGCGCCTGAAAACCCGCGTCGCCCAGGGCGGCGTGAAGGTGCTGTCGACCACCGACGCGGCGGCCGGCATTCCGCTGCTGCGCATCGATGTCGATGATTTCTCGCAGAACTTCGATAGCGAGAAGCAAAGCAGCGGCCAGGTCACCCTGCGCGCCTCGCTGTTCCGCGGCCACCTGCTGGTCGACCAGAAAACCTTCAGCCGCAACAGCCGCGCTGCCAGCGCCGATGCGCAAGGTGGCGCGCAGGCGCTGGCCGCAGCGTCGGACGCCGTCGCCGCCGACTTGCTGGCCTGGCTGGGCACGCTGAACATACCGAAAGAATGACACCGGCTGCAGCCAACGCTGTGCCGGTAGCGGCGCCGCAGCCGCCCGCACCGGCGCGCCATTCGCCCGTCTCGCGCGCAGCGCTGCTGGCCTATGTGTTCCTGATCGTGTATGCCAGCTGGTTCCCGTTTACCGGCTGGCACAGCAATGGCCTGTCGCCGCTGACGTTTCTTGAAAACACCAAGATGCCGCGCTACTGGACCGGCTTTGACGTCGGCGTCAATATCGTCGGCTATATACCGCTGGGCATACTGCTCGTCTATTCGCTGTTTCCACGCGTGACGTGCTTCCTGGCGGTGATGATCGCTGCGCTGTGCGGCATGTTTATTTCCGGTACCATGGAAGCGGTGCAAACCTATTTGCCCAGCCGCGTTTCCTCGAACCTCGATTTTTATACCAATTCGGCCGGCTGCTTTATCGGCGCCGTGATCGGCGCGCTGTCGGCGCGCTGGCTGCTCGACCGCAGCCGCCTGCTGCGATTGCGCCAGCGCTGGTTTGCCCAACATGCGAGCCAGGGCCTGGTGCTGGTTGCGCTGTGGCCGCTGGCGCAGATCTATCCGCAAGGCTATCTGTTCGGCCTCGGCCAGCTGCTGCCGATTTTGTCGGACTGGGCGTCCATCCTGATGGGCACGGAAATCGACCTGGCGTCGTATTTGCGGCCCGATGCCGTTCTGACGGTAGAGCAATACTGGTTGTCGGAGACCATCATTACCGCCTGCGGCATGACGGGCGCTGCGCTGGCCCTGCTGTGCCTGTTGCGCCGTACCGCGCCGCGCGCCATGCTGGTGATGGCCCTGGTTGGCACCGCGCTGGTCATGCGGGCCATGGCCAGCGCACTGCTGTTTTCGCCGCAGAATGCTTTCGTGTGGATTACGCCGGGCGCGCAGGGCGGCTTCCTGATTGCCATAATCATGCTGGGCGGCCTGGCCTTCGCGCCGCATGTGGCGCAGCGCCGCATCGCGGTCGCCACCTTGCTGCTGAGCCTGGTCATCGTGAACACCACGCCGATCAACCCGTATTTCATGTCCACCCTGCAAGGCTGGGTGCAAGGCAAGTTCCTCAACTTCAATGGTGCGGCCCAGTTCCTGGCCTTGCTGTGGCCGTTCATTGCGCTATGGTTCCTGTGGCTGCCTTCGCACAAACTGAACCGGCAGGAAGAACAACAGCGACATCGGCGCGAAGACCACCCATAACCGTTATCATGGCGCATAGCCAACCGCAGGAGTACGACAATGAGCGACGCCCCCTATTTTGAACGCCACGTTTTTTTCTGCATGAACAAACGTGAAGACGGCCGCAACAGCTGCGGCGACCATGGCGCCGAAAAAGCGCAAAAACACTGCAAGCGCCGCATCAAGGACCTGAACATGAGTGGCGCCGGCAAGATCCGCATCAACCAGGCCGGCTGCCTGGACCGCTGTGAAGAAGGCCCGGTGCTGGTGATCTACCCGGAAGGCACGTGGTACACCTATGTCGACAACAGCGATATCGATGACATCATCGATACGCATTTGGTGGGCGGCAAAGTGGTCGATCGCCTCAAGATTTAATCTCAATTTAAGAGACAAGCAACAACATGAGCCTGATGAACCGAAACTCCGAAAAATTCACCCTTGCCGGCCATGCGGGCAGCATGGAAGGCCTGCTGGACTACCCGGTCGATACGCCGCGCGGCATCGCCCTGGTGGCCCATCCACACCCGCTGTATGGCGGCACCATGGACAACAAGGTCACGCAAACCCTGGCACGCGCCTTTGTGGCGCTTGGCTACGTGGTGGCGCGCATCAACTTTCGCGGCGTGGGTGCCTCGGAAGGCGTGCATGACCATGGCGCCGGCGAAACCGACGACATGCAACTGCTGTACGAACACATGCGCAGCCTGTATCCGGGCTTGCCGGTGGCCTTGTCCGGCTTTTCCTTCGGCACCTTCGTGCAGTCGAAACTGAACGAGCGCCTGAGCGCCGCCGGCACGCCGCCAGAGCGCCTGGCGCTGATCGGCAGCGCGGCCGGCAAATGGGCGATGCCAGACATTCCGGCCGACACCATCCTGATCCACGGCGAACTGGACGACACCATTCCCCTGTCAGCCGTGTTCGACTGGGCGCGGCCACAAGATATCCCGGTGATCGTGATCCCGGGCGCCGACCACTTTTTCCACCGCAAGCTCAATCACATCAAGCAACTGGTCATCGCGCTATGGCATGGCGACAAACCGGCCAGCGTGGCGGATGATGCTTGAAGTGTGGGCTTACTGCCGTTTTCGCGGCTATAATTGACCCGTTTTTTCCACGTGGCCATGCAGGTAACAGCGGCATGGCCCTCAGCCTTCACTTTTTTTCGCAGACCAGCCTCCATGAAAAAACTCCTAGCGGCACTGGCCTCCAGTGTACTTTTCCTGTCCGCCGCCATGGCCCAGACCGTTCCGGCACCGACTATCGCCGCCAAATCCTGGCTCTTGCTCGACGCCACCAGCGGCCAGATCATTGCCTCGCAAGATCCGGACGCACGCGTCGAACCGGCTTCGCTGACCAAGATCATGACGGCCTACCTGACGTTTGCTGCCGTGCGCGAAAAGAAACTGGCGCTGGACCAGAAAGTGAATGTGTCCACGCGCGCCTGGAAAGTGGACGCCAGCAGCTCGAAAATGTTCATCGACCCGGCCACCCCGGTGTCGATCGATGACCTGCTGCATGGCCTGATGATTCAATCGGGTAACGACGCCGCCGTTGCGCTGGCCGAAGCCGTGGCCGGCGACGAAAGCACCTTCGTCGTGCTGATGAACCGCGAAGCACAGCGCATGGGCATGAAAAACACCCGTTTTGCCAATCCGCATGGCCTGCCCAGTCCCGATAACTACTCCACCGCACAGGATTTGTCGGTGCTGGCCAAGCGCGTGATCGCCGACTACCCGGAATTCTACAAAATCGATTCCGTGAAAAGCTTTACGTACAACAAGATCACCCAGCCTAACCGCAACCGCCTGCTGTGGCTGGACCCAACCGTCGACGGCATGAAAACCGGCCACACGGAAGCGGCCGGCTACTGCATGATCGCCTCGGCGCGCCGTCCGGGCGGCTCCGGCGAGCGCCGTTTGATTTCCGTGGTGCTGGGCACCAGCTCCGACCAGGCCCGCACGCAGGAAAGCCAGAAGCTGCTGAACTGGGGCTTCCAGAACTTCGACACCGTCAAGCTGTACTCGAAAGGCCAGGCAGTGGCCACGCCGGAAGTGTGGAAAGGCTCGAAAGGCACCGTGAAAATCGGCTTTGCCAACGACGTGCTGGTCACCGTACCGAAAGGCACGGCCGCCAAGATGAAACCTGTGCTGGAACGCAAGGACCCGCTGGTCGCACCGCTGCCGCAGAACGCCCCGGTCGGCAAGCTGAAAATGGTGGTGGACGGCAAAACCCTGCTGGAACTGCCGGTGGTGGCACTCGAGCCGATCACCGAAGCGTCGATCTTTGGCCGCGCCTGGGATTCGATGCGCTTGTGGATGAAGTAACAGTCAAAATGGCAAGACAAAGCCCGCAGCGATGCGGGCTTTTTTTTGCCTGGAGCAAGGATATAATCGCTTCGATCACCTCGCAGCCACCATCAGAAAGCCACTCGATGAACCATGTTTTCCCCGCCAGCCTGCAAGCCCCGCGCAGCCGTCTTTCGCCGCAAGGCCCCGAACTGTCGCGCATCGTCGCCGGCATGTGGCGCATCGGCGAATGGAACATGACGGCGCAGCAGCGCCTGGCCTTTATCGAGCAGTGCATGGCGCTGGGCGTGACCAGTTTCGACCATGCCGATATTTATGGCGACTACAGCGCCGAAGGGCTGTTCGGCGAAGCACTGGCCTTGCAGCCGGGCTTGCGCGACAAGATGGAACTGGTCAGCAAATGCGGCATCAAGCTGCTCTCGCCGCACCGCCCTGGCCATGCGATCCAGCACTATGACACCAGTGCGGCCCATATCACCGGCTCGGTAGAGCAATCGTTGCGCCAGCTGCGCACCGACCGGCTCGACCTGCTGCTGATCCACCGCCCCGATCCGCTGATGGATTTCGACGAAATCGCCGGCGCGTTCACCGCATTGAAAAAGGAGGGCAAGGTACTGCATTTCGGCGTGTCGAATTTCAGCCGCCATCAGTTTGAATCGTTGCACCGGCGCTTTGCGCTGGCCACCAATCAGGTCGAATTCTCGCCGCTGCACACCACACCGATATTCGATGAAACCTTTGATGGGCTGCAAGACCTCGGCGTGGCGCCGATGGCATGGTCACCGCTGGCCGGCGGGCGGCTGTTCCAGGGCGGCGACGCGAACGTGGAAAACTTGCGCAATGTGATCAAGCAGATCGCCGACGAACTGCAGCGCCCGTTTGCCAGCGTGGTGTTCGCCTGGATCATGCAAGTGCCGTGCAAACCGCTGCCGCTGACCGGCACCGGCCGCATTGAGGCGGTGGGCGTGGCAGTGGAAGGCACGCAGTTCACACTCAGCCGCAGCGACTGGTTTGCCATCCTGCGCGCGGCACGCGGCCACGAAGTGGCTTAATCGATTTCGTCGGGGTCGTTGAACACCTGCGGCATGGCGATCCCGCGCCAGCCCAGGTGCCAGGCCAGGTTCAGCGCCAGGGTGACGGCGATATACACGGCAAAGAAGAAGGCAAAGAAACTGGTCTTCAGCCATACCAGCATGCCAACCGCGACTGCCACCACCAGCAGCAGCGCCAGGCTTTTCTTTTGCTTCGAGCTGGGGAAACGCAGCGTCGACACCATCAGACTGCCCACGCCGACCAGCAACAGCATCAGCAGATAACTGTGCAACTGGCTGTCGATCGGGGCCGGCCAGGCCACCACCACGGCCGCCACGCAAGCGGCGCCGGCAGTGATAGGCATGCCGACAAAATACATGGGGTCGGTCTTGCCGACGTTCACATTGAAGCGCGCCAGGCGCATGGCGCCGCAGGCCACGAAAAAGAAGCTGGCCATGCCGCCAAAGCGCAGCAGCAGCGGATCGTGCACGCCCATCTGCACGAAACCATAGCAATACAGCAGCACCGCCGGCGCGCAGCCGAAATTCATCACGTCGGCGATCGAATCGAGCTGCATGCCGAAGTCCGAGCCGGTGTTGGTCAGCCGCGCCACATAGCCGTCAAGCGCATCGAACACGCCCGCCAGCACCAGCAGCGCTGCGGCCAGCCGGTAGTCGGCCGGGTCACCGGTGCCCGCGTTATCGACCGAAATGACGATGCTGGCAAAACCGCATGCTATCGAAAGCAGAGTCACCATACTGGGCAGGGCGTACTTGGCGCGCTGCAGGCGCGACTTGGGCAAGGTGTTCAAATTATGGGCAATCCAAAAAATCGGTGAAAAAACAGTGGCATAGCAAACAAGCATTGCAGCCATTCTACCCTGCTCGCGGCCGCACACCCTAGCGGCGGCCAGACGCACCCGGCAGTAATTTCATTGTGCTGCAAGCACCAGAAATACCTTAAAATCATGGCACAGGCGCCGCCGCAGCAAAGCAGCCGTTCCCTTTTCAACAGGAGTCAGCTTGATCGCCTCGTTCCAGCATAGCAAATCCGTGATTCCCGCCCTGTTGATCGCGGCGCTGCTGGCCGCTTGCGGCGGTGGCGGCAGCAATAGCAGCAGCACGCCGGCAGCCTCGACGGCCACGCCCGCGCCGCAACTGGTGCAGGAGGCGGGCGCGCCCGCCACGACCGGCAATATCGCCACCGATGGCTACAATTGGATCAATTACCGGCGCGCCCAGGTCGGCCTGGCAAGCCTGGCGCGCAACAGCCAGATCGATACCGCAGCGCAAGGCCATTCCGACTACCTGAAAACCAATAATACGGTCTCGCATGACCAGCTCGCCGGCAAACCCGGCTTTACGGGCGCCACCCTGGCCGACCGCTACCTCAAGGCCGGCTATAGCTTGAACCACTCGAATTCCTATGCGTATGGCGAAGTGATCGCGGGCGCCACCAGCAGCTCCGGCTTTTACCTGGCCGAAGAATTGATCACCGCCATTTATCACCGCTTCGCCATCTTTGAACCGATCTTCAAGGAAGCCGGTGCCGGCGCGGCCACGGGCAACAATGGCTACGCGTATTTCACCGCCGACTTTGCCGCCAACAATGGCTATGGCCCTGGCCTGGCCGCAGGGCAAGTCGTCACCTACCCCGTCAGCAACCAGGCCCGGGTGGCCACCAGCTTTTCCAGCAACAACGAAGAACCCGATCCGGTGCCGAACCAGGATATCGTCGGCTATCCCGTCAGCGTGCACGCCAATATCAACGACGTGCTGGGTGTTACCACCTTTACCGTGCGCCAGCGCGGCGCCGCCAGCGACCTGCCGGTACTGCTGCTGCAACGCGCGACAGACCCGCAAACCCCCTTGTCCGCCGCCGCCATCATTCCGCTGGCGCCGTTAGCGGCCAACACCACCTACGACGTCAGCTTCAACGGCAGGGTGAACGGCACAGCCGTCACGCGCAGCTGGTCGTTCAGCACACGCTAGCGTTGGCGGCATGATCACACCAGACGCCACCGACGATAAAAGCGCCACCACGGCACAAGGCTCGCGCGTGCTCGATGTGGAGAGCGGGCTGGGCCGCATCATGGGCGACCGCCCGCTGTACCTGAAAATCCTGCGCCGCTTCCTGCACGACCACGGCACCACGCCGCGCCAGGTCAGCACGGCGTTTGCGGCCGGCGACTATGCCGGCGCGCGCCTGCGCGTGCATACCTTGAAGGGCGCGGCCGGCATGATCGGTGCGGTGCAGGTGCATGCCTTGTCGAGCGCGCTGGAAATGGCCCTGCGGGCCCAGGCGCCCGGCCTGGCACAGCAGATAGCCCACCTGGAACTGGCGCAAGATCGATTGCTGGGCGCCGTCAGCACGATGCTGGGTACACCGGAAGAAAGTCATCTGGCCGCGCAAGACATGGCACCGGACCCATCGGCCCCCGCCATCCAGCTGCTGCTGGCGCGCCTGGCCAGCCATTTGCGCGAGGGCGAAGGCGCCGCCATCGATATCCTGGAAAATTCGGCCAGCCTGCTGGCCGCCAGCCTGGGGGTGCATGTGTACCAGGAAGTGGCGGCCGCCGCCCATGAGTTCGATTTTGAAAGCGCACTGGAAGCGCTGCTGCGGCGCCGCTGAACCGCCTCAAGGACCGGGCAGTTACGCTAGCCCTGTTTCCGGTAACTCATGACAGAATCATTAGCATGCGCGTCGATGACTTTTTTGATCGCCGGCTGCTTCGCGTATTTCACGCGCAAACGCTTCAGCTGCTTCTGCGCCGGGCCGCATGACTGATCGATCCCCTGATTGACTTCGCGCTGGCGCGCCTTGTCGTTATCACCCGACTCGCCGGCAAAATGCTCGCACATATCGGCGTTGTCGACATACTTTGCCACGTCGGCCGGCAATTTTTCCTGCGCGCCGGCCAGCAACGGCAGGCCAAGCAGCATAGTGAACAGCAGTTTCATCGAGTCTCCTTATTTGCCGATACAAAACCGGCTGAAAATCACGCCCAGCAAATCGTCGGGCGAGAATTCTCCCGTGATGCTCGACAGTTGAACCTGCGCCAGGCGGAGTTCTTCGGCGAACAGGTCCAGCGACTGGTCGTCCTGGGCTGCGTGCTGGGCCGCGATATCGAGGTGATTGCCGGCCGATTTGAGGGCGATCAGATGGCGTTCGCGTGCCAGGTACAGCGATTCGCCAGTCTGTTGCCAGCCAGCGATGCGCAGCAGCTCGGCGCGCAGCAGGTCGATGCCGATATGTTCGTGCGCCGACAGGTAGACATGGGTTGCATCCGGCAATGCATCGACGCTCGGTTTGTGGCCGGACAGGTCGATCTTGTTCCACACACGCACCACCGGCACGCCTTCGGGGAAGGCGGCGACGATGGTTTCGTCAGCCAGGGTCGGGCCGTGGTCGGCATCGAGCAGGTGCAGGATCACGTCGGCCTTGCCGATTTCGCCCCAGGTGCGCTCGATGCCGATGCGCTCGACGGCGTCGATGGTGTCGCCGGCGCTGCGGATGCCGGCCGTGTCGATGATATTGAGTGGAATGCCCTCGATCTGGATGGTTTCGCTGACCTTATCGCGCGTGGTGCCGGCGATCGGCGTGACGATGGCCACGTCGGCGCCCGCCAGCGCATTCAGCAACGATGACTTGCCCACGTTCGGCTGGCCGGCCAGCACCACGTTCAGGCCTTCGCGCAGCAGCGCACCCTGCGCGGCCTGGGCAAATACCTTATTCAAGGCTTCGATCACGGCCTTCAACTGGCCACGGGCATTCGATTTTTCCAGGAAGTCGATCTCTTCTTCCGGAAAATCGAGCGTCGCTTCGACCAGCATGCGCAGCCCGGTCACTTGCTCGACCAGCGCGTGGATGGTGTTTGAAAACGCGCCCGACAGCGATTGCGAGGCGGACTTGGCGGCAGCTTCGGTCGACGCGTCGATCAGGTCGGCCACGGCCTCGGCCTGCGCCAGGTCCAGCTTGTCATTCAAAAAGGCGCGACGCGTAAATTCGCCGGGCTCGGCCAGGCGCAAGCCGCTGTCACGGCCCGCTTCGAGCACGCGCGCGAGCAACAGCTGCAGCACCACCGGGCCGCCATGGCCCTGCAGTTCCAGCACGTCTTCGCCGGTGTACGAATGCGGGCCCTTGAAATGGATGGCGATGCCCTGGTCGATGATTGCGCCATCGGCTTCGGTAAACGGCACATAGGTGGCGTGGCGCGGCTTGAGCGCTTGCGCGCCGAACAGCGCGGCCATCAAGGGCGCCAGGTTCTTGCCGGAGGCACGCACCACGCCGATGCCGCCGCGTCCGGGGGCAGTGGCAATGGCGGCGATAGGAGAAGAGTCGAGTTTCATGGGGCTGATTGTAGATTAAAAAAAAGCCCGCACAAGCGGGCTTTCAAAGCGCTGACCAGTATTACACAGTAGACGGCGCGTATTTCTTGGTGATCACCCATTGCTGGCCGATCGACAGGACGTTGTTGACGACCCAGTACAGCACCAGGCCCGACGGGAAGAAGAAGAACATCACCGAAAACGCCAGTGGCATGAACAGCATCATCTTCGCTTGCATCGGATCGGCAGGCGCCGGGTTCAGCTTGGTGGTGATGAACATCGAAATCGCGTACAGCACCGGCAAGATGCACCATGGGTCATGCTGGGCCAGGTCGGTGATCCAGCCGATCCACGGCGCGCCGCGAATTTCCACCGACGCGTTCAGCACCCAGTACAGGGCGATAAACACCGGCATCTGGATCAGAATCGGCAGGCAGCCGCCCAGCGGGTTGATCTTCTCGGTCTTGTACAGCTCCATCGTGGCCTGGTTCATCTTCTGCGGATCGCCTTTGTAGCGCTCGCGAATCGCCGTCATTTTTGGCGTGACCAGTTTCATCTTGGCCATGCTGCGGTAACCGGCAGCCGACAAGGGGAAGAAAGCCAGCTTGATCAGAATGGTAAAGGCAATAATCGTCCAGCCCCAATTGCCCAGTACGCTGTGGATCTGTTCCATCACCCAGAAGATCGGCTTGGCGATAATCGTCAGCCAGCCATAATCCTTGACCAGTTCCAGGCCCGGCGACACTGGTTCGAGCAGATGCGCGATCTGCGGGCCCGAGTACAGCCTGGCATCGATGGCGGCCGATGCGCCTGGCGCCAGCGATGGCAAGGTCAGCAGGTTGCCGATGGCATAGGTGTTGGTGGACAGTTTCTTGGTGAAAATATCGCGCGCAATGTTCGCTGGCGGCACGAATGCCGAGACAAAGAAGTGTTGCGAGATAGCAAACCAGCCGCCGTCAGCCTTGACCGGATGCAAGGCCTTCATGGCTGCGTCCGTGCCTTTTTTCTCATCTTCGATGGCCGCTTTTTCGATCTTCTCGAACGTCATCTTCTGGTACTTGTCTTGCGGCGTGTACAGGGTCGGGCCGGTGTAGCTGCTGTTGAAGAACGAGTCGCCGACCGGCTTGTTGCCGTCATGAACCAGTTGCATGTACAGCTGCGGCGTGACCGGCGCGGTGCCGACGTTGGCCACGTCATGGCGCACGTCGATCACATAGTCGCCGCGCTTGAACGTGAACGTCTTGGTCAGCTTGACGCCGCCTTGTACCGCTTCCATTACCAGCTGGATCTGCTTGCCGTCAGTCAGCGTACGCACGCCAGGCTGCACCGTGAAACCGGTGTTGTGGGTCGGGAAAGGACCGCCGACCAGGCCGGTTTGCGCCAGGTAGGTGTGATTCACGCCTTCGTCGAACAGCACTTCGTTCTGCTTGCCATCATCAGGCTGGCAGACCTTGAACAGGCCGAAGCAGCCGCCAAACCAGCCAGGATTGCCCGCGCCCTTGAACTTGAGCAATTCCAGACGCTTGACCTGGCCACCCAATGTGTCGATATCGACCTTGATGACATCGGTGGTAATGGTAATGCGTTCGCTCTTGAAAGCGCCAGGATCGGCATTCACGCCAGGCAAGGATGCCGTACCGGCGGCCGGCAAGGCGGTCGGTGCAGGAGTGGTCGGCGCCTTGACGGTCTGGGCGGTATTGGCGGAGAACATCGATGGGCGGCCCGTCGAAATCATCCATTCGTTCCAGAGGATGACCAGCGAGACGGAGAACACGATCCACAGGATGGTACGTTTATTGATATCCATTAGGGTATTGGTCAGGAGTGGTTGCAACCGCAAGCGGTCGTTGAAGATGTTTTGCCGTCGGCCGGTGGCACCGGATCGACGCCCCCTTCATTCCAGGGGTGGCAGCGGCATACGCGTCTGGCAGCGAGCAGGCTGCCTTTGGCGGCGCCGTGCACGCGCAACGCTTCCATCGCGTAATGCGAACAACTTGGATAGAAGCGGCAATTCTGTCCCAGCATGGGGCTGATCAACAATTGATAAGCTCGCAACAGGAACAGCAACAGGGTTTTCATGGCGCACCAGGTGGTGGCGCAGCAACAGAGCGCGCCTGTGCCGCCACTTGCGCGGCGAACAAGCGGCTCAGTTCGTCGCGCAGCTCGGCTTTCAGCCTGGCCGTGGTGGCCGGGCCATCCTTGCTGTTGACGGCGCGCGACAGGCGCACCACACAGTCGATGGGGGGCAGTGCACTGTTGCGAAACAGCTCGCGCGTGACGCGCTTGATCGTGTTGCGGGTCGCCGCGCGAGGCGCGAAACGCTTGGCCACAACGACGCCCAGCCGCGCATGCGGCAATAGATTGTGTCGGGTATACAGCACAAAATGCGCTGTTTTTTGCGAAGGGCGCAAACGAAAAACGGATGAAAATTCATCCGTTTTAACGATACGCCGAACGCGCGCGAAGTCGTGTGAACCTTCGCGTTGATTGCCGACTGCAGTACAGCTAGCCACGCGATCAGCTGTCAACGACAAGCCTAGACGGCCAGGCGTTTGCGGCCCTTTGCGCGACGTGCGTTGAGCACATCACGGCCACCACGGGTAGCCATACGAGCGCGGAAGCCGTGCGTACGCTTGCGGCGAACGACGGAAGGTTGGTAAGTACGTTTCATGTTGGTCTCGCTAAAAACAAAAAAAATGCAAAATCGGGTCTGACGTCCCGTCAGTTTTTGGTGCCAATGACAATCGCGCACTTATGCCAGGGCACAAGGGCCAATCTCATCGCCCGCTTAATCCACGCTTAGTCCATATTGTCGTTCCAAATGAAAAAACACGGAATACGGGCGGGGAACCCTGAATTATTCAGCATATACCCCCTCGCTGTCAAGGATTGCCGTGATCGGCTGGTAATTTTTGCAGCAGCCGCCATCTGCCCCGAAGCCCGCATTGCCGCTACGTGACAGAGGATAACTCGCGACTTGTGCACACCTGCGGCCAGCCCCCAGTCGCAAAAATAACGTTCGTGCCTGTGGATAACTTTGGCGGTCGGGAGTAGAATAGCGCGTTACGTGTGGCGAGCCCTCGCGCGACGCCGGCCTTGCAACACGGTGTACGCAGGGCTGATCGATACGCCCTCCCACACCTTTTCACATAGACGATTCATGGACAATTTCTGGCAGGCCTGTTCCGCGCAGTTGGAACTGGAGCTGACACCGCAACAATTCAGTGCGTGGATAAAACCGCTTATCCCTCTCGACTACGACGAGGGCAAGTTGCGCATTGCTGCGCCCAATCGATTCAAGCTCGATTGGGTCAAGACCCAGTTCGCCAGCCGCATTACCGCTCTTGCAATCCAATACTTCGAAGCGCCCACCGAGGTGCAGTTCGTGCTCGACCCGCGCCTGGCGCTGCCGAAAAAGCCGGCCGCAGCCACCAGCACGCCGGCCAGCGATCCGAACGGTGGCGCGCCCAGTGCGCGCCCGGCGGAGCCGCAGCCCAGCGTGCCGGAACTGAGCATCGGCGCAGCACCACGGCGCGAGCAGAGCCGCATCAATACCGACCTGACGTTCGACAGTTTTGTGACCGGCAAGGCCAACCAGCTGGCGCGCGCCGCCGCAATTCAAGTGGCGAACAACCCGGGCGTGTCGTATAACCCGCTGTTCTTCTACGGCGGCGTGGGCCTGGGCAAAACCCACTTGATCCATGCCATCGGCAACCAGGTGATGGCCGACAATCCGGGCGCGAAGATACGCTACATTCACGCAGAACAGTACGTTCGCGACGTAGTGACCGCTTACCAGCGCAAGGGCTTTGACGATTTCAAGCACTATTATCATTCGCTCGACATGCTGCTGATCGATGATATCCAGTTCTTTGGCGGCAAAAGCCGCACGCAGGAAGAATTCTTCTATGCGTTCGAAGCACTGATCGCGGCCAAGAAACAGATCATCATTACCTCGGATACGTATCCGAAGGAAATCACCGGCATGGATGATCGCCTGATTTCGCGCTTCGATTCCGGCCTGACCGTGGCGATCGAGCCGCCGGAGCTGGAAATGCGCGTGGCGATTCTGTTGAAAAAAGCCAAGCAGGAAGGCGTGACGTTTTCGGACGACGTGGCTTTCTTTGTCGCCAAGCACCTGCGTTCGAACGTGCGCGAACTTGAAGGCGCGCTGCGCAAAATTCTGGCGTACTCGCGTTTCCACGGCAAGGACATCACGATCGATGTTGTCAAGGAAGCCCTGAAGGACTTGCTGTCGGTACAGAACCGCCAGATTTCCGTGGAAAACATCCAGAAGACCGTGGCCGACTTCTTCAATATCAAGGTGGCCGACATGTATTCGAAGCGCCGCCCCGCGAATATTGCGCGGCCACGCCAGATCGCCATGTACCTGGCCAAGGAATTGACCCAGAAGAGCTTGCCTGAAATCGGCGAACTGTTCGGCGGACGCGACCACACGACCGTGCTGCACGCCGTGCGCAAGATCGCCCTGGACCGCACCAAAAACCCGGAATGCAACCACGAGTTGCACGTGCTGGAGCAAACACTGAAGGGCTGAGCACACATCTTGGCAAGGCTGGCTCAAAACGTGCTTTACCCTTATGATCTGGTAGGGCGCCCGCAGCAGCAATCAGCGAGCCTTGCCGGTGCTTACCTTGCAATGATTGTTACTTATTACCTTCAACTTCATACCCAACCTGAGGATAACTATGCAATTGGTCAAAACCACCCGAGATACGCTTCTCCGGCCACTGCAGATCGTGAGCGGTATTGTCGAGCGTCGGCACACTATGCCGATTCTGGCCAATATCCTCATCCGCAAAGACGGTGAAAATGTCTCGTTCCTGTCGACCGACACCGAAGTGCAGATCACCACGCACGCCCAGATCGGTTCCGGCGCCGACGTGACCGGCACCACGGTAGCCGCCCGCAAGCTGCTCGATATCCTGCGCGCACTGCCGGAATCGGGCGACGTCACCATGACCCTGCTGAACAAGCGCCTGACGGTACAAACCGGCAAGTCGCGCTTCGCCCTGCAGACCCTGGCCGCCGAAGAATTTCCAACCGTGCAACAGGCGGAAAGCTATAACGCGACCGTCACCCTGCCCCAGAAAACCCTGAAGCACCTGTTCAATATGGTGCATTTCTCGATGGCGCAGCAAGACATCCGCTACTACCTGAACGGCCTGCTGCTGGTTCTCGATGGCAATAATGTCATCGCCGTGGCCACCGACGGCCACCGCCTGGCCTTCTGCCAGGTCGCCACCGAGCAGACTTTCGCGCGCCAGGAAGTGATTATTCCGCGCAAGACGATTATCGAACTGCAGCGCCTGCTGGAAGAAAACGACGAGCCGGTACAGTTAGACATCGCCGCCAACCAGGTGAAACTGACCTTTGCCGACATCGAGCTGATTTCGAAGCTGGTGGAAGGCAAGTTCCCTGACTACACGCGCGTGATTCCGAAGGGCTACAAGAACGACTTCACCATCAGCCGCGATGAACTGCTGCGTTCCTTACAACGCGCCGCCATCATGACCAGCGACAAGTTCAAGGGCGTGCGCTGCATTATCACCCCGGGCAGCATGAAGATCAGCTCGACCAATGCCGACCAGGAAGAAGCCGTCGAAGAGCTGGAAATCGACTACGGTGGCGACTCGGTCGATATCGGCTTCAATGTCACCTACCTGCTCGACGTGCTCAACAACCTGAAGTGCGAATACGTCAATATCGCGCTGGGCGACTCGAACTCGTCCGCGCTGGTTTCCATGCCTGACAACACCGACTTCAAGTATGTTGTCATGCCGATGCGGATATAACGCAGGCATAAAACAGGGGTCAGACCCGCCGGGACTAGGCGTCCCCGTCTGACCCCAGCAGTCAAGACGTTGGGGTATTGTAAAGTTACCCAGAAACCAATGAAAGGCTGAGGTCAGACCCGACGGGCCTGACCCCGGTGTTAACAAAGAAAGCAGTCCATGTCCGAGAATCCACAAGACACCCCGATCCAGGCCAAAACGGAAGAATACGGCGCCTCCTCCATCCAGATCCTGGAAGGCCTGGAAGCCGTGCGCAAACGCCCGGGCATGTATATTGGCGACACCTCGGACGGCACCGGCTTGCACCACCTGGTGTTCGAAGTGCTGGACAACTCCATCGATGAATCGCTGGCCGGCCATTGCACCGAGATCCACGTCACCATCCACAGCGACAACTCGATCTCGATCACCGACAATGGCCGCGGCGTGCCGACCGGCCTGAAAATGGATGACAAGCACGATCCGAAACGCTCGGCCGCCGAAATCGTCATGACCGAATTGCATGCCGGCGGCAAGTTCGACCAGAACTCGTACAAAGTCTCGGGCGGCCTGCACGGCGTGGGCGTATCGTGCGTCAACGGCCTGTCGAAGCTGCTGAAACTGACCATCCGCCGCAACGGCAAAGTCCATTACATGGAATTTGTGCGCGGCGTGCCGCAAAACCGCATTATCGAAATGGTCGACGGCGTGGCCACCTCGCCCATCCAGGTGATCGGCGACACCGACAAGCGCGGCACCGATGTGCACTTCTGGGCCGACGAAGAGATTTTCACGCACGTGGAATTCCACTACGAAATCCTGGCCAAGCGCATCCGCGAACTGTCGTTCCTGAACAATGGCGTGAACATCAAGCTGTCGGACCAGCGTAACGGCAAGGAAGAAGTATTCGCTTTCGAAGGCGGCACGCGCGGCTTCGTCGAATACATCAACAAGGCCAAGTCGGTCTTGCACCCGACCATTTTCCAGGCCACCGGCGAGCGCATGTCGGACCAGAACACGAACATTTCGGTGGACGTGTCGATGCAGTGGAACGACGCCTACAACGAACAGGTGCTGTGCTTTACCAACAACATCCCGCAGCGCGACGGCGGCACCCACCTGACGGGCCTGCGCGCGGCAATGACCCGCGTGATCAACAAATACATCGATGAACACGAGTTCGCCAAGAAGGCGAAAGTGGAAATCACCGGCGACGACATGCGCGAAGGCCTGACCTGCGTGCTGTCGGTCAAAGTGCCGGAACCGAAATTCTCGTCGCAGACCAAAGACAAGCTGGTGTCTTCCGAAGTGCGCGGCCCGGTCGAAGAGATCGTCGCCAAGACCCTGGCCGACTACCTGCAGGAAAAACCGAACGACGCCAAAATCATTTGCGGCAAGATCGTCGAAGCGGCGCGCGCGCGCGAAGCGGCCCGCAAGGCCCGCGACCTGACCCGCCGCAAAGGCATCATGGACGGCCTGGGCCTGTCGGCCAAGCTGGCCGACTGCCAGGAAAAAGACCCGGCCCTGTGCGAACTGTACATCGTCGAGGGTGACTCGGCAGGTGGCTCGGCCAAGCAAGGCCGCGACCGCAAGTTCCAGGCCATTTTGCCGCTGCGCGGCAAGGTACTGAACGTCGAGAAGGCGCGTTTCGAAAAAATGCTGTCTTCGGAGCAGATCACCACCCTGATCGCCACGCTGGGCACGTCCATCGGCCCCGACGAATTCAACGCCGACAAGCTGCGCTACCACCGCATCATCATCATGACCGATGCGGACGTCGACGGCGCCCACATCCGCACCCTGCTGCTGACACTGTTCTACCGCCAGATGCCGCAGCTGGTCGAGCGCGGCCACATCTACATCGCGCAACCGCCGCTGTACAAGGTCAAGGCCGGCCGCGACGAGCGCTATCTGAAAGACGACGCCGAAGAAGCCACCTACATGATGACGGTGGCCCTGAACACGGCCGTGCTGGTGCCGCGCGAAGGCGCCGAAGGCATCTCGGGCGACACCCTGGCCGAACTGGTGCGCAAGTTCAACTTGTCCAACACCATCATGACCCGTCTGACCCGCGTGATCGACCGCGCCGCCCTGACCGCCATCATGACCGGCGTGCAGCTGGACCTGTCGACCCTGGACCTGGCCGAAACCTCGGCGCAAGCGCTGCAAGCAGCCATCAACGACACGGCCGTCAAAGTACTGGTGCGCTCGGACGATTTGTCTGAAAAACACATGCTGCGCATCGAACGCATGCACCACGGTAACGTCAAAGTCAGCTCCATCGACGCCGACTTTGTGCAAGGCCCGGACTACGCCGTACTGAGCACCGGCGCCGCCACCTTCGAAGGCCTGATGGGCCCAGGCGCATTCGTGCGCCGTGGCGAAGGCGAGCGCATGAAGGAAATCGCCGTCAGCGACTTCCACCAGGCCATGCAATGGCTGCGCGACGAAGCCGAACGCACAGTATCGAAACAGCGCTACAAAGGACTGGGCGAAATGAACCCGGACCAACTGTGGGAAACCACCATGGACCCGACTGTGCGCCGTTTGCTGAAGGTACAGATCGAAGACGCGATTGCGGCGGACCAGATCTTCACCACGCTGATGGGCGATGATGTGGAGCCGCGCAGGGCGTTTATTGAAAATAATGCGTTAAGGGCGGGGAATATTGACGTTTAAGCGGTATTGTTGATAGAGGGGCGACACGATGTGTCGCCTTTTTTTTGAGCATATTGAATGACACGATGACATCTACTCTGAGCTACTACAATCAGAACGCGCCAGCTTTTTTTAGCAATACGGTCAATGTTGATATGTCAGCGCTATATGATCGGTTTTTGTCTGCCATGAGCGCTGGCGGAATTATTTTAGATGCCGGTTGTGGTTCAGGAAGAGACGCCAAGGCTTTTCTCGATAAAGGCTATCGTGTTACCGCCTTTGACGCTTCGCACGAGCTTGTGCAGTTAGCCAAAGAGCATACTGACCTTGATGTTCAATTACGCACTTTTGCCGATGTAAAAGAGCAAGCTTGCTACGATGGTATTTGGGCCTGTGCTAGCTTGCTACATGTCCCACAAGCAGAGTTGCCAGCCACGCTCGCTGGTCTGTGGAATGCGCTCAAACCTGGCGGTGCGTTTTACCTGAGTTTTAAGCTGGGAACCAGCGAGCGCGTTCAAGATGGACGTCATTTTACGGACGTCGATGAGCCGCAACTGCGCGAGTGGTTTGCTAGCTTGTCTGACGTTGACAGCGTCGACTGTTGGCAAACTATCGATCAACGCCCTGGCCGTACGGAGCAATGGTTAAACGCTCTGGTGCGCCGCGCAGTAACGCCTCAAAATCATCTGATCACAGGCGGCAATGATCCGTTTCTACCGCACCTGAGCGGCTCCATTAACCAGGCATCGGAAATCGATTTAGCTGTCGCTTTCGTTAAGACGACTGGACTACGGCTGCTACTGCCGGACCTGCAAAGTGCGCTCAAAGGCGACAGTGAATCAAAACGTCCACCTGCGCGCGTACGCGTACTCACTAGCGACTATTTAGACGTGACCGATACCGAGGCGCTACGCTTATTGATGCTGCTTAAAGCGCAAGGTGCGCAGGTCAAAGTGTACGAATCGGCAGGTAGTAGTTTTCACCTCAAAGCGTACTTGTTCGCGCAGCTTAATGACCAGAGTGTTCTGAGCGGCACGGCATTTATTGGTTCCAGCAATATCAGTCGGCAGGCGCTAACAAATGGACTTGAATGGAATTACCGCATCGATTATCCGGGCGACCTTGGCTATCTTGAGGCACGCTCTAGGTTTGAAGAACTGTTTGTTCATCCTCGCTGCATTTCCCTAACGGATGAGTGGATCGACCAGTATGATGCCCGCCGAGTTCCTTTGCCGATGGCGGTAGCGCCGGGTAGCTTGGAACAAGATGCTCCGCCGACTCCATCCACGGTCCAAGTCGAAGCCTTATTCGCTTTGCGAGCGACACGCGATGAAGGGTTACGACGCGGTTTGGTAGTGCTGGCAACGGGCCTTGGAAAAACGTGGCTCGCTGCATTTGATGCAAAGCAGATTGGCGCGCGCCGCGTGTTATTTGTCGCCCATCGGGAAGAAATTTTAAATCAAGCCGCCGAAACCTTCCTAAGAATTCGCCCGGATGCACGCGTCGGCTTTTATGCTGGTCAGACCAAAGATACGCAGGCGGAAATACTGTGCGCCTCCATCCAAACGTTAGGCCAGGAAAAGCACTTGGAGCAATACGCGCCAGACCATTTTGACTATATCGTCGTCGACGAATTTCATCATGCCGCCGCACCAACCTACCGTCGCCTACTAGCATACTTTTCGCCGAAATTTTTGCTGGGTCTGACTGCGACGCCAGATCGTTCTGATCAATCCGATATCTTGTCATTATGCGATGACAATCTCGTCTTTACGCGCGGGCTTTTCGATGGCATTACAGCCAAGCTGCTGGTGCCATTTCACTACTATGGCATCTTCGATAGTTCGGTCGATTATGCCGAACTACCATGGCGCAGCGGCCGATTCGATATTGACCATCTGAGTAACAAACTTGCGACACTGGCTCGCGCCAGGCATGCGCTTACAGAGTGGCAGCGCTATAAACAGCAGCGCACTTTGGCGTTTTGCGTCTCGGTCACCCACGCAGAATTTATGGCGGCGCATTTCACCGAAGCGGGTGTCGTTTGTGCTGCGGTGTATGCCGGTTCGCCACTGAGCCGCGCCGATGCGTTAGAGCGCTTGCGCGACGGACGCCTTACCGTTATCTTTTCTGTCGACCTGTTCAATGAGGGCGTCGATTTGCCAGCGATCGATACCGTCATGATGCTGCGCCCTACCGAATCCAAAATTCTCTTTCTCCAGCAACTAGGTCGAGGCTTGCGTAAAAGTGAAGGCAAGGAGCGCTTGGTGATTTTGGACTTTATCGGTAATCACAAGAGCTTCCTACACAAACCGGAGGCATTGTTTGCGGTTGACGCCAGTTATAAAAAATTGGCAGATTTCGCACGCAAAGCGGAGTTGAGTCAACTTGAGCTGCCCGAGGGATGCTTCGTCAACTACGATTTGGAATTGATCGACTTTCTTAAATCGCTAGACAGTGAAGGGACGAAAAACGAATACATCGCCTTGCGTGACAGCTTTGGTCGGCGGCCCGCATTAGCCGAGTTTTACCGAGCTGGCGCCAGCCTGCCAGCCATGCGTAAAGAGTATGGCGATTGGTACTCGCTTGTTCACGCCATGGACGACCTTGACGCGGACGAGCAAGTCATCGCTGCTAAGCACCGCAACTTTTTGCGCGATCTGGAAACAACGTCAATGAACAAGAGCTTCAAGATGGTACTGCTTGAAGCATTTCAGGAGCTTGATGGCTGGGACAAGCCGCCAACGCTCGCCACACTATCAGAGCGCTCATGGCAAGTGATGCAACGGCGCCGTGCGCTGATGGCAGATATTCCGGAAGCAATGCGCGCAGGAAATGGTAAAAACGAGGCATGGTTACGCTATTGGTCCAGCAATCCGATTAACGCTTGGATAGGCGGTAATGTCAGCGGGAAAAACAGCGATTTTCGGATCAAGGATGGACGTTTTGAGGCCGTTTTTAAACTCGCTGACGACCAGCGTCAGAAATTCGAAGTGATGGTCCAAGAAATTATTGATTATCGCTTGGCCGCGTATGAGATCCGTCGCGTTCAAGCCGAGCTACCAAGCAATGTATTGCCGTTTGTTCGCAGCGAAAAGGTCAGCAATCTGACACCGGTACCGTATTTTCCAAATTTGAAAATCGCTTGCGGCCACTTTAAAACCGGTAGTGCCGACGTAGAGGAATACCGTAATCTGCCTACCAGCTATGGAAACATCGATCCGCTTAGGCACTTTATTGCCCGCGCATCCGGTAACTCCATGAACGGTGGCAAACACCCGATTCAAGATGGCGACTACCTGCTGCTGGAACATATTACGCCTACCAGAGCGGGTTCCATTACCGGCTCGGTGATGGCGATCGAGCGTCAAGACGAATCTGGCGATGGCTTCCAATATTTGCTGCGCCATATCGTCAAAACACCTGGCGGCGGCTATGTTCTGCGCGCAAGCAATCCAGACTATCAAGACATGGATGCCACCGAAGACATGCATACTCTGGCACGGTTTAAAGCCGTTATCAGCCCGCTCGATCTGGCCGTAGGGCAGTCATTCAAGCGCGAGGATATTGCGCCACTATTTGGCGAAACCTATAGCATCGGCAATTGGAATGTGGGGCATGTGACGCTCGCCAGCAAGGGTGCCATAGTGCTGCTGGTAACGCTTAACAAGCAAGGCAAGGCTGCCGATCATCGCTATCTCGATCATTGGATAGATGACAACACTTTCCATTGGCAAAGCCAAAATTCCACCTCGCCAACTAATAAAAAGGGGCGGGACATTATCGAGCACGCACAAAGAGGACTCGCAATCCACTTATTTGTACGCGAATTCAAGCTCGACAGCGGCAAAGGCGCGCCCTTCGTTTATCACGGTCAGGTAAGCTATGTTAGCCACACGGGCAGCAGTCCTATGAGTGTCGTATTTAGCCTGGCGACGTCCTAAGCGTCTGTAGAGATCGAAGCGTCAGGCTCGCACGGAGGAAAAACCAATGACCAAAGCAAACGAAGAAGACATGCAGCACGAAGGCCTGCAACTGGCCAAGGCAAGCGACGCCATCGCCTTCCAACGCATGCGCGAGCAATATGCGGCCAGTATCCCCGCTTACGAGGCAGAGCAGAAGCAGCGGAACCTCGACCGGGCAGCGATGAGCGAAGAGCAGCGCAAGCGCCATGAGGCGCTCGACTATGCGCGGGCGAGTGCGGGATTGTCTGGCTACACAATCAGCGAGGAAGATGTACAACGCTCGCTGCGTTGGGCAAATGGCGAAATCACCATGGATGAATTCCTGGACGTATCGCGACCGTGCTGATGGCGAGCAGTTCTGGACTGGTCGCTAGTTTCTGATGATTCATTTGCCAAGCTTGGCAAAAGCAATTTATTCATGAAATGATAAGATGACGCCCCGCCCTGCCGGCGTATGGACCGGTAGCGCTTCTCGACAAGGATCATCTTTGAATTCTCCAGCAAAAAACACGCTCGTCATGTTGTCGCTGTGCGCGGCCCTGTCTGTACCGATGTCGGCGATGGCGCAAAACGTGTCGCCTGATGATGCTGCTTTCGTGGCCGCGACCAAGACCGTCGAGTCGGCGCCGAGGCGTCTGAGCGAGGAGCCGATGCTGCGCTCTGACGTGATCAAGATGGTGGGCTATGCGCGCGGCAACTACACGGCTGGCGGCACGCTGATCGCGCGCCAGGTGTTTGATAGTCTGCGCTCGCAGTTTGATATTACGCACACTGCCTTGCCAGACGGGCGCATGGTGCTGGCCTCCATCAATCCCGACACGCGCGGTACGCAGCGCGCCGCCGTGCTGTTCGATGCCCAGCGCAAAATTCAGGCAATCGGCCTGGTCAACGGGCATTGCCAGCCGGCCGTTGGCGATGCTGCGCCGGTTTGCCTGCCCGATAGCCAAGCTGTGCTGACGGTGTTCCTGCCGGCTGGCACGCAACAAACCGCGGCCGCGCCGCTGCTGGTATGGGCGCGACAGCTGCCGTCGCCGCTGGACCTGGCAGAGCCTGAAGAGCGTCAAAAGATTGCCAAGGTAGAGTATTTCGTTGGCCAACCGGGCAAGCAGGGCTGGGAAGCACGTGATGTGCCGCCCGGTTTTCCTGCGGCACTGAAGCCCTTGCTGCTGCCGGAAAGCGAATTCAACAGCAGTTCCAGCGGTGGCAAGATCATCGCGCCAGCCGGCTTGGCGGGCATGCCGGTGCGCACCGCGTCGGAAGCGGCGGCTGCCGGTGGCACGCCTGTGCCAGACGCCGACATGACGCTGCGCAGCTATGCCACCCTGGAATCGCTGGTGGCCACTTACACCGAACTGGCCAAGGGTGCACAAATCAAGCAGCAAGGCAATAAGGTGGTCTTCAGCGGCAGCCTTGCAGGTGTGCGCTACCAGGTAAGCCTGCGCGAACAGGGCAAGGAAGACGGCGTGTTCATCAATATTGCCAGCTGGCGCGGCAAGTAAGCTCAGACCGACGGCCGGCGACGCCATCGCGCGGCCAATACGGCTGTCACGATGGCGAAGCACACCCACGCCGCAAAGAAAACTTCCGCAGCATACGGCGTTTGATCCCAGTAGCTGTCGCCTTGTTCAAGAAAGATCGCGCCCCAGCAAAGTAGCCCGCCCCAGGCGATCATGCTGGCGATGGCAAAACCGGCGATTGCGCAGGAAAAGGTTTTCATTACGGGTCCGAAGTGGATACAGGGAAGTTTCCAGAGGAGTCTGAGAATACGCAAATTTGCGCAGCAATCATAGCAGGCCACCCAGTCGCAAAGCCGTTGTCGGCAAATTGTCCTGACGCAAATGAAGGTGGCATTTCGGCATTTTGCGGTATGATTTATCGTTGTGTCGCCACGACCTGCCCCCGCCTCGCGCACCGCTTCCTGCCCGGGCCAGTCACGCCTGGGTGCATTCTCTCAAGGATCTTTTATGTTCGGTTTTAACTTACGCGTCGCCAAGATGGTGTGGACGGCGTTTCTCGTCGCATTCTTTCTGTTCCTTATCTACAAGGTGGCGTCGACCCTGATCGTGGTGGTGTTTGCGGTCTTCTTCAGCTACCTTGTGTACCCGCTGATCGGGCTGCTGGAACGCCATGGGCCGAAGCGCTTGCCGCGCACGGCCGGTATCGCCATCGTGTTCCTGGTGGTGATTTTGTTGGTAGCGGTGCTGGGGTCGATCTTTGGCGCACGCATCGAGGATGAAGCGATCAGCCTTAGCCAGCAATTGCCGACACTACTCAAGGGAAATAACTTTGCCGAGCGCATTCCCTTGCCGGACTTTATGGAGCCGCTGCGGGCGCGCTTGCTGGCGTTCATGCAGACGCAGCTGATCAGTGGCACGGGGCAGGCCATGCCGCTGGCAAAAGAACTGGGGATGACGGTCATGCATGCGGCCAGCAACCTGATCTATCTGGTGCTGGTGCCGGTGCTGAGCTTTTTGCTGATCAAGGAAGGGCCAGACATGCGCGACGGCTTGCTGGCACTGCTGAACCGGCCGAACAAGAAATTGTGGGGCGCCATTATCGATGACCTCGACATCTTGCTGTCGCGCTATGTACGTGCGCTGCTGCTGTTGTCGATTGCCACCTTTATTTCGTACAGCGTGGCGTTTTCGCTGTTAGGCGTGCCTTACGGCCTGCTGCTGGCCGGTGCCGCTGCCTTGCTGGAGTTTATTCCGTTTGCCGGGCCGCTGGCGGCGGCCCTGATCGCCGTGGTGGTGGCCGGGTTCAGCGGGTTTGAACATGTGTTCTGGCTGATCGGCTTTATTGCCGCCTACCGCCTGTTCCAGGATTATGTGGTCAATCCTTACCTGATGAGCGAAGGCGTGGAAGTATCGCCGCTGATGGTGATCGTCGGCCTGCTGGCCGGTGACCAGCTCGGTGGCGTGGTGGGGATTTTCCTGTCGGTGCCGGTGATGGCGGCGATCAAGATTGTGTTTGTACGCGCCAAGGCGGCCTTGCAGGCGCGCCATGATGCGCATGAGAAAGCGGAGCTGGCAGCGGAGGCGGCGCGCGCCAGGGCCGCAGCAGACGCTGCGCTGCTGCTCGATCAGCGCAAGCACCCTTCTCTCGACTTGTAAGACTTAGAACTCTTCCCAGTCGCCGCTGCTGTCAGCCGCAGGTTTTGCCGGGCGCGGCTTGGCAGCAGCGACCGGCTTCGCCAGTTTCAGGGCCGGGCGCCTGGCGGCTGCCGGCCTGGCAGCAGCGGCCACCACCGGCCTGCGCAGCACGGGCTGGGCGGTTGGTACGCTGTGACTGGCGTCGAGCTTGAAGCGGCTGACCATTTCGGCCAGCGCTGCGGCCTGGTCCTGCATCGATTCCGAGGCGGCCGCCGCTTCTTCCACCAGTGCGGCATTCTGCTGCGTGACGGTGTCCATTTCGGCCACGGCCTGGTTGATCTGGTTGATGCCCAGTTCCTGTTCGCGGCCGGCGGCACTGATTTCGCCCATGATGTCGGTCACGCGGCGAATGCTGGCAACGATCTCTTCCATTGTGGTGCCCGTCTGCGCCACCAGATCGCTGCCGGTGCCGACGTTCTGTACCGACGCTTCGATCAGTTGCTTGATGTCTTTCGCAGCGCTTGCCGAGCGGTGCGCGAGGTTGCGCACTTCGGTGGCCACCACGGCAAAGCCACGGCCCTGTTCGCCCGCGCGCGCTGCTTCCACGGCTGCATTCAATGCCAGGATATTGGTCTGGAAGGCAATCCCGTCGATCACGCCGATAATGTCGGCGATCTGCTTCGACGAATCACTGATGGTGCCCATGGTGGTGATCACCTGCGCTACCAGCGCGCCGCCCTTGACGGCCACGTCGGAGGCCGACACGGCCAGCTGGTTGGCCTGGCGCGCATTGTCCGAATTCTGCTTGACGGTCGAGGTCAGTTCTTCCAGCGAGGAAGCGGTTTCTTCCAGGCTCGATGCCTGCTGTTCGGTACGGCTGGACAAATCCAGGTTGCCGGCTGCAATTTCATTGCTGGCCGTGGCAATCGCGCCGCTGCCGTCGCGCACGCCGCGCACGGTGGTCGACAAACGTTCCTGCATCTGCTTGAGGCCATCGAGCAAGGTGCCCATTTCATCGTGGCGCTCAATGACGATATCGTTGGCCAGGTTACCGTCGGAAATCGCGTCGAAGTGGCGCAGAGCCTGGTCCAGCGGACGGAAAATGGCGCGCAGCAGCAGCATGGTCGAGACCACGATCATCAGCAGGCCGATCACCAGGCTGGCGATGGCAATGCTCAACTGGGTATTGTATTTGGCCTGGCTGGCGGCATACATATTGGCGGCCGAGGTAATCTGGTACTGGGTCAGTTTTTCTGACGCTGCATTCATGGTGCTGTACAACCGCGACAGGCCAGTCATCATCAGGGCATCGACCTGCTCCGCATTGCCCTCACGCAGGGCCTTGCCCAGCGCCAGCAAACCGTTGTTGATGTAGTCTTTGCGATATTTGTCCATATCGTCGGACAGGATCTTTTCTTCCGCAGTTTGCGACAGCGCCAGGTACACTTTCCAGGACTTGTTCGAGCCCTCGATGAACGTCTCGGCACGGGTGACGATATCCTTGGCATTGGCCGCTTCCGGGTGGACCACGGCGCGATCGATGGTGAAGCGGGCGCGGCCCAGCAGTATCTCGGATTCGCCGATGGCCTGGGTCGAGACCAGCTGATTGCTGTAGACATCGTTCAGTGTGTGGTTGGCCGCCTTGAGGCCCAAGATGCTGCTGAGGCCGAGAATGGCGATCAGCAGGCCGAGCACCGTCATGGTGATGATCAGGCGCAGCTTGATGGTGAGTCTGGAGAACATGGTTTTTCCTTCGATTGCATACGCTGATGAGGGCATGCATCCTTGCGGATCAGCCTGCGTCAGGGCGTAACGGTTGTAGAGTGGATGCGTTGACGGAGCGTTTTACGGCTGCGGGGGAAGGGCAGCCTTGGTCCGGTCATAAGAGAAGCGCGACAACAGCGAGGGGTTGTTGCGCTATTTATTTCTTGCTTGCAAGGTTACAGGGAATATTTATTAGTAGCAATGTACTTGTGAAAAACCCGGTTTTTTACCGCTATTCGAGGCTTTTTTGTGTAAAAGCTGGCAATCCTGTACATGGTTGCCAGCGATTCCATTTATGCGGACGCGGCGATACCGCGCGCAAACAAGGGCCGTTGAACCAGCTGCGCCAGCAGCACGCCCAGCAGCGACACGCCACCACCAATCAGATGAAAAGCATGCAGGGTATCGTGCAGCCAGACGATCGCCAGCAAGGCAGTCAGGCCGGGCAGCAGGTTGACGAAAATGCTGCAGCGGTTAGGCCCCAGCAGTTTCACGCCTTCGATCCACAGGAAGGACAGCAGGATGGAAGACGCCAGGCCCGCATAGGCGATCAGCGGCACGGTGGTGGCGTCCAGGGGCGCGCTGCCAGCCGGCAAATGCAGGAAGAACGGCAACATGCACAGCAGCGCCGCCAGGGCCTGGCAGTAGATCGATTGCCAGGCGGGCACGGCCAGGCGCCAGCGACGCAGCAGTACGCCATATAAAGCAAAGATCAGGCAGGCGAGCAGCATCAGCGCGTCGCCCGCATGCACGCCTTCGTGCAGCAGCGCCAGCATGTCGCCATGCCCCACCAGGTACAACAGGCCGCCGAACGACAGCACGCCGCCCGCCGCCATGCCCAGCGTCAACCGTTCACCCAGCAGCAGCACGCTGAGGATCGCCGTCATCAAAGGCGCCAGCGCCGTCACAATCGCCATATTGGTGGCAGTGGTGCTTTCGGCGGCGCGGTAGGACAGGCTCTGGAACAGCGCCATCGACATCAGGCCGCACAGCGCCAGCTGCCACCAGTGGCGGCCGATGGCGACGCGGTTGCGCCACAGCGGGCGCAGCATGAATGGCGTCATCACCAGCAGCACCAGCACCAGGCGGTAAAAGGTGATGGCGGTGGGGGCAATGCTGGCGGCCGCCAGTTTCGATACCACCACATTGCCGGCCCACAACAGCATGGCGGCCATGGGGTAAAGATAAGAAGACGGGTGGATGGGGTCGCGAGCAGGCATGCAGGGCTCCAGGTGGTTGCGGGGAAACCATGATGCCGCAGGCACGCCGCGCTTTCTCGCGTTAATATGCCTGTACCTGTCGCAAAACTGACCTTTTCTACCATGCAAGCCGACTATCAGGAACTGCTGCCCGTCACCGCGCGCGCCATGGCGCTGGCCATCGACTATGACCACGGCCATGTGATTTCGGTGCATCGCCACGCGCACGCCCAGCTGATTTACGCCATCGACGGTGTGATGACCATCGCCACGCAGGACGGGCGCTGGGTGGTGCCGCCCACGCGCGGCGTGTGGCTGCGGCCTGGCGTGGAGCACCAGATCCGCATGAGCGGCAACGTGAAAATGCGCACCGTCTTCGTCAACTGCGCCAACTCGCCGCTGCTGCCGCGCCACAGCTGCGTGCTCGAGATCAGTCCGCTGCTGCGCCAGCTGATCGTGGCGGCCGTCGATATCGCACCCGATTTTGCCGATGGCGGGCGCGACTGGCACTTGCTGCAACTGTTGCTGCATGAGCTAGACAGCTTGCCGGTGCTGCCCTTGTATCTGCCACTGCCGCTGGACGCACGGCTGCGCGGCATCTGCGAGCGCCTGATGCAAGAACCGGGCGAGCAGCTGACGGTGGCGCATTGGGCCGCCCAGCTGGAGATCACCGAGCGCAGCCTGCACCGCCTGTTCCAGAAACAGACGGGCATGCGCTTCGGCCACTGGCGCCAGCAGGCACGGCTGCTGCGCGCGCTGGAACAGCTGGCGCATGGGGCCAAGGTCATCGATGTGGCGATGGACAATGGCTATACCAGCCAGAGCGCCTTTGCGGCGATGTTCAAAAAGCATTTCGGCACCACGCCGACCGACTTTTATCGCGCGGCGCCAACAGCCATCAAAAAAAATGCTGCTATGCATCAATAATCATGGGCGATTGCAGCGCGGCTTGTTATCATCGCCAGCCTTGAGCCGAAGTTGTCTATACCGGCTGGCAACGCTACCAACACTGACATGACCCAGAATTTCTTCCAGACTTTTATCCTGCTGTTGCTTGTGACCGACCCGTTCGGCAACGTTTCCCTGTTCGTCAGTGCCCTGAAAAGCGTGCCTGTCGAGCGGCGCTGGAAGGTGGTGGTGCGTGAATGCGCGATCGCCTTCGGCATCTTGCTGCTGTTTATGTTTTTTGGCCGCCACTTCCTGAAGGCCATGCAATTGTCCGAAATCGCGCTGCGCATCGGCGGCGGTGTGATCCTGTTTCTGATCGCCATGCGCATGGTGTTTCCTCAGCCGGGCAATGGCAATAGTGACATGGACATCGCCGGCGAGCCGTTTATCGTGCCGCTGGCGATCCCCGCGCTGGCCGGCCCGTCGGCGCTGGCCACGGTGCTGCTGTTTTCGTCGCACGAAGTCGATGAAGTCATTGCCCATGTGGCGGGCCTGACTGCGGTAGCCGTGGTGTGGCTGGTGGTATTTTTGAGCGCCGAGCGGCTGCAGCGCGCGCTGGGGCCACGGGTCATGACGGCCTTCGAGCGCCTGATGGGCCTGATCCTGACGGCAATGGCCATCGAGATGCTGCTGGCGGGCATACGCGCCTTTTTGAAATCAGTGTAAACCGGAGGAAACCCCATGAGCCGCTGTACCCATCGCTGTACGCATATTCGCATGATGGCCGAGTACAACCAATGGATGAACGCCAGGGTCTACGCGGCGGCGGCCGGCCTGCCACTTGACGAACTACAGCGCGACCGGGGCGCTTTCTTCGGCTCGCTGCTGGGCACGCTGAACCACATCATGGTGGGCGATACCCTGTGGCTGCAGCGCTATGCAAAGCACCCGTCCGGTTTTCCGCTGCTGGACCCGATCCGCGCCATCACGCCGCCCACCTCGCTCACCGAGCCGCTGTTTGACGACTTTGCGGCGATGCAGGCGCACCGCCACTGGCTGGACCAGTTGATCGTTGACTGGGCCGAATCCGTCACGGAAAGCGACCTCGACCATTTGCTCGACTACCGCAACAGCCGTGGTGACAACCGGCGCCAGTTCTTTGCGCTGCTGATGCATTTCTTTAACCACCAGACACATCACCGGGGCCAGGCCACCACCCTGCTGTCGCAGGCGGGTGTGGACGTAGGCGACACCGATCTACTGGTGTGCATCCCCAACCATCTGGCGTAACGGCGCGCGGAACAGCGCCACTTTCAGCAGCATCACGGCCAGCGCCAGCAGCACCAGCAATATGCCGCTGGCCAGCGCACCGTGCATGCCGTAACGGGCAATCGCGGCGCCACCCGCCAGTGCGCCCACCGTCACGCCCAGGTTGATGGCGGCGATATACACGCCGATGGCAAAGGCAGGCGCTTCGCGCGCTTCCGAACTCAACCACACCTGCGTAACAATCAGCCCGCTGGTATGCGCGGCGCCCCAGAACAGCGCCAGCACCGCCAACGCCCAGCCCGGCACGCCCGCCCCCGCATAGCGATACAGCAAGCCATACGCCAGCGCCAGCAGCAGCGGCTGCAGCAACACGGTGCGCATCAGGTGGCGGCCCAGCTGGCGCCCCGCAAACAGATTGCCGGCCACGCCGCCGGCGCCAAACACCACCAGCAGCATGCCGGTCTGGCGCGCAGTCAGGCCGGCCACCTGTTCCAGATAGGCGGCGGCATACGCATACACGGCAAACATGGCGGCAAACACCAGCATGGCGGCCGCAATATTGAGCCACAGCGCGGGCCTGCGCAGGATCGCCAGCTGGCGGCCATACGACACCGCCGCTTGCTGTGGCGTATCGGGCAGAAACAGATACAAGCCCAGTGCAGCCAGCGCATTGACGGCGGCGCAGGACAGGAACGAGGCTTCGTAGCCATATTGCGCGGCGATCCAGGTGGTCAGGGGTATGCCCAGCACCATGCCCATGCTGGTGCCGACAAACGCATGCGCGCCGGCACGCGCCGACTCCTGCGGCGGATACAGCGCGGCGGCCGCCACCATCGCCAGTGAAAAATACACGGGGTGGCACAGCGCCGGCACCATGCGCAGCGCCAGCAGCCATTCAAAGCGCGGCACATGGGCGGACGCCGCGCTGGCCAGCGCAAAGACGGCCAGGCAAGCGATCAGTACCGGCTTGCGGCGCCAGCGCGTGGCCAGCAGCACCAGAAACGGCCCGGCGGCGGCGATCACCAGCGCAAACAAGCCCACCAGCATGCCGGCATGGCTGGCCGTCACAGTGAAGCGCTGCATGATCAGCGGCAAAATACCGACCACGCCGAACTCGATGCAGTACAGGCCGAACAGGCCCAGTGCGAGGAAGACGATGGGATGCGGACGCCTCATGCCAGATCCTCTCCATACACGGCGCGGCACAGTTGCTCGACGAATGGGCCAGCCATGCCTTCGATGGCGGTATTGGTGAACGCCACTACCGACAATTCACGCAGCGGATCGACAAACCAGGAATGGCCATAGGTGCCGCCCATGCGCCAGCTACCCGCGCTTTCAGCCGTGCCGGCCAGCAGCGGGTCGGTCAGCACGGTAAAGCCCAAGCCAAAACCGCGTCCGGGCCAGAAAGGCAGGGCCATCTCGCCGGTATGGCTACGGCCCATCTCGCTGGCCAGGCCTGGCGGCAACAGGGGTGCGCCGCCCAGGCGCAAGGTTTCCAGCAGGCGCATGAAGTCAGGCGCCGAACCGACCATGCCGGCACCGCCCGAGGCATAGGCGGCAGCGTCCAGGGCACGCGCCGGCGACAGGGTGAAACCGGCCATGCCGTCAAGAAAGGGCAGGTGATCGTCACCGCTGTCATGCAGGCGGCGCGGCTGCGGCTGGCCTGCCACGCAGTCGGCATACGCCACCGCCAGGCGCGCGTGATCGACGGCGACAAAATCGGTGTCGTGCATGCCCAGCGGAGCCGTCACCAGTTGCCGCACCGCCTGCACCAAAGGCAGGCCGGCCGCCTGCTCGATCACGCCGCCCAGCACATCGGTGGCGATCGAATAGGCCCAGCGCTGGCCGGGCGCAAAAGCCAGCGGCACGCCGGCCAGGCGACGCAGATTGTCTTGCAGCGAAACGCGTGACGCATCCATGCCGTCCGATACGCCGGCCTGTGCATACGGGCCGCCCGGCGGCTGGAAAAATCCATAATCGAGGCCGGCCGTATGCGTCAGCAACTGGTGCACGGTAATGGCCGCCAGCCGGCCATCGGCCTGGCGCGGCTGGAAATACGGTAGCCACTGCGCCACCGGGTCGTCCAGTTGCAAGCGACCCTGCCCCACCAATGCCAGCGCCGCCGCCGAGACGATCGGTTTGCTGACCGAAGCCAGGCGGAACAGCGCGTCATCGCGCATGAGCTTGCCTGCCTCACGATCCAGATAGCCGGCCGCGCGGCGGTACATTTCGCAGCCCCGATGGCGCACCAGCACCACCGCGCCCACCAGGCGCTGCTCGCGCAGTACCAGGTCCAGCAAGGTATCGATGCGCGCCGCCAGGGCCACATCGGAAAAATCAGTACTCATGATCAGCCTTTCGAATGGAAAGGCCTAGCGTAAGGTGGCCGGCATCAAAGAAAAACAGGCTATAGTTTCTGTCTGAGCGGACGTTGGTGTCCGCAATCGAAAGAGCTTATGGACAACCTGGCGGGCTTGACGGCATTTGTGCAGGCAGCGGAAACGCGCAGCTTCGTGGCGGCCGGCCGCGTGCTGGGCATTTCTGCCTCGGCCATCGGCAAGAGTATTGCGCGGCTGGAAGAACGGCTGGGCGTGCGCCTGTTTCACCGCAGTACGCGCAGCATCGCGCTGACCAGCGAAGGCACGATTTTTCTGGAACGCTGCCGGCGCATACTCGGTGAAATCGAAGCGGCCGAACTGGAGCTGTCGAGCAGCAAGAGCGCGCCGCGCGGGCGACTGCGCGTCAGCATGCCGCTGGTGGGCGAACTGCTCAACCCGGTGCTGGCCGCGTTTGCACGCGCCTATCCGCTGGTGGAGCTCGATCTCGATTTCAGCAACCGCCGTGTGGATCTGGTCGAGGAAGGCTATGACGCCGTGGTGCGCGCCGGCGACAGCGCCGACAGCAGCTTGATGAGCCGGCTGCTGGGCCAGTTTCATCTGCAACTGGTGGCCGCGCCCGCCTACCTGGCCCGGCATGGCGCGCCGATGCTGCCCTTTGAACTGGCGCGGCACAACTGCCTGCTGTACAAATTTCCCAGTAGCGGCAAGATCGAAGCGTGGCCGCTGGCGGACTGGAGTGCCTTGCTGGCGGCCGGCCTGCCCGCCAGCCTCAGCTGCAATAGCGTGGACACCCTGCTGCACTTTGCCGAGAGCGGCCTGGGCATTGCCGCCCTGCCGGACTTTGCCGCGCGCGCCGCACGTGAGGCGGGCCGCTTGCAGGCGGTGCTGCCAGAACACACACGGCACGCAGCACCGTTCCACATCTTGTGGCCAGGTAGCCGCAATATGTCGCCGAAATTGCGCGTTTTTATTGATTTTCTGGTAGCAAATCCGTTTCCAAAAGCCTGAGGTGGCCTGGACGACTGCTTGCGTTGTTTCCACACGACAACTTCTTTCGCAAGCTGCTTTTTTTGCAATCTGATACAGTTTTTTGTATTGCCGTGTGGAATTTTGAGGAACAATGGCTGCCGTGCTGCGCTAAGTATTAATACGTAGCGGTTTGAGCTGTCATTTCCCGGATCACACGAAAGCTATCATGTTCCTCACACAATTTCGCATCGGCACCCGCCTCGCCATCGGTTTTGCTGTCGTTCTCGGCCTGCTGGTGGCGGTACTGCTGGTTGGCCTGTATTCCATGACGCAACTGAGTACGCGCACCCACGATATCGTCGCCGACAAGAACGTCAAGATGGCGGCCGCCAACACCATGAGCGACAACGTGCGCAACATTACGCTGGCGATCACCAGCATGGTGGTGGCGCCGACGGACGCGCTGATGCAGGAACAACTGGACAAGATAGGCGCAGCGCGCAAGAAGTACGGCGCGGCCAAGGAAGTGCTGCAAAAGATGGTGTCGACCGACCAGGAAGCAGCATTGATGGGGCAACTGGACGCGGCCCTGAAAGCCGGTGCGCCGCTGAACAACAAGGTGGTCGAACTGCGCAAGGCCGGCCAGACCGAAGAAGCGGTCGCCTTTCTGACCCAGCAGGCGGCGCCCAGCCTGAACAATGTGCTGGTCACGCTCGACGGCTTGCTGGCGTACGAAGCGCAACAAGCCGCGCAGGCAGCCGCTGACGCCGAAGCGCTGAGCAACACAGCGCGCGCGTATATGCTGGGCCTGGGCTGCGTGGCGCTGCTGCTGGGCGTTTTCGTGGCATGGATCATCACGCGCTCGATTACCAGGCCGATCAATGCTGCCGTGGGCGTGGCCGAAACCGTGGCCTCGGGCGATCTGTCGTCGCAGATCATCGTCAGTTCCAGCGATGAAACGGGCCGCTTGCTCGGTGCGCTGAAAGCCATGAACGACGGCCTGCTCGGCGTGGTGGGGCAAGTACGCCACGGTACGGATGCGATTGCCACGGCGTCGGGCGAAATTGCTGCCGGCAACCTGGACCTGTCGTCGCGTACGGAACAGCAAGCCAGTTCGTTGGAAGAAACCGCCTCCGCAATGGAAGAGCTGACCTCGACCGTGAAACAGAATGCCGACAATGCGCGCCAGGCCAACCAGCTGGCGAAAAGCGCGTCGGAAGTAGCGGTGCGCGGCGGCAATATCGTCTCGAAGGTGGTCGACACCATGGGCACCATCAATGCGTCGTCCAAAAAGATCGTCGACATCATCGGCGTCATCGACGGCATCGCTTTCCAGACGAATATCCTGGCCTTGAATGCGGCGGTGGAAGCAGCACGCGCCGGCGAACAGGGCCGCGGCTTTGCCGTGGTCGCCAGCGAAGTGCGCAACCTGGCCCAGCGCAGCGCGGGCGCGGCGAAGGAAATCAAGGAACTGATCGCCGCCTCGGTAGCCAATGTGGACACCGGCTCGCGCCTCGTCAATGAAGCCGGCCAGACCATGGGCGACATCGTGGACAGTATCGTGCGCGTGACCGACATCATGGGCGAGATCACCTCGGCCACGCATGAGCAGACCCTGGGCATCGAGCAGATCAACCTGGCGATCGCGCAGATGGACCAGGTGACGCAGCAGAATGCGGCGCTGGTCGAAGAAGCGGCAGCCGCCTCGCAAAGCATGCAGGAGCAGGCCGGCGAACTGGCCCATGTGGTGGGTTTCTTCAAGACCGGCCAGGCAGCGGCGGCGCCGAAGCTGGCCGTGGTGCGCCGCGCAGCGCCAGCCAAGGCAACGCCAGCCCCTGTACGCACGTCACTGCCACGCCCGCAGCGCAAGGCGGTTGCCAATGGCACGCCCATGCGTGCCGGCGATAGTGATTGGGAGGAGTTTTAAGCGAAATACCTGCATTCTTTATGGAAAGCCAGGCAAGAAGTTTCTGCCTGGCTTTTTTTCGCCTGGAACAACGGTTTTTTTTATGACCGAATCAGGCAAATGCACGAAACCGTAAAACACGCGGCGCGCATACGCTTTACAATCCCCGCTCGCTTTACAAAATATTGGTCATCATGAATCAGGCAGAACAGCAGCGCCTCCTGGCTATCCTGGAGTATTGGCACAAGATTGAATTCTTTATACCGTTTGACCTGAATCAAATCACGGAAGTTGAAGACCAGTCCACCGTGCGTCTCCTTCATCGTGAACAACTGGCGCAATGGTCGCCGCAGTTCTTTACGCAATTGCCCGTCGGTTCGGACCGTGAGATCGAGGGCTTTTCCCTGTTCCTGGGCGTGTTCGACAAGGCCGAGATCAACAAGCTGCTGCCGGCCACGGGCGCGGACACCATTGCCGACGCGGAAAAGACCGAACTGGCCGGCCGCTCGTGCTTTGCCCGCCTGACGCTCAATGCGCTGGGCGAGCCGCAATTCGATCCGGTCTCGGTGTCCACCTTGCCGTGGGCGCTGGGCCGGCCACGCACGGCCGACTGGTCGCACCTGACCTTGGATGCGTACAGCGACAGCCAGCTGGCGCTGCAGGACAGCCTGCGCAATTTCGCCGCCGCGCGCACGCCCGGCACCGTGACGGACGAAGCCGGCAATGTATCGACGCCGCTGTCCGGCACCGAAATTGCCGCGCTGGCCCATCTGTTCATGGACTGGGCGCATTTTCACCCCTCGTCCGCACAGCCGCTGGCGGTGCTGGAGATTCGCACGCGCAAGAAACGCCCGCCCAAAGACGCACTGTTGCCGGGCATGGAAGCGGTGGAAAACCGGGTGCTCGATTTCAGCGATGCGGTCGAGCCGTCGATCGATATCCTCAACAGTTTTTACCTGGACGACCTGGAACAGATTATCCGCACCCTGCGCGGGGGCAAGATTTCTCCCACCCTGGCCGCCTACCTGACGCCGCTGGCCCAGGCCGAGCGCATCGATCTGTACACCCCGGCCGGACGCCAGGCGCTGGCTGCAATGTTGAACCCCGCCAATATGAACCGCGGCCACTGGCTGGAAGACTCCAGCTACGCCATGAGCCTGATGCAGCAGTTTGCCATCCACGGCGCGCGCACCGGACTGGCGGAGCGTGGCATCTTTTCCGTCAACGGCCCACCGGGTACCGGCAAGACCACCTTGCTACGCGAACTGTTCGCCGACAATATCGTGCGCCGCGCCAGCGTGCTGGCCTGCCTGGACCGCGCCGCCGACGCCTTTATCGGCAAGGTGGCGGTCGCCTTCGAAGGCGTGCGCGATCCGATCACGATTGCCCGCCTGCGGCCCGAACTGACGGGTTTTGAAATGGTGGTGGCATCGTCGAACAATGCGGCGGTGGAAAATATTTCGGGCGATTTGCCGAAACCGAAACAGCTGGGCAAGGAATGGGCCCGCACCCGCTATCTCGACAGCGTGGCGCGACGCGTGGCAGCCGACGGCAACGGCGCCAACCGCCTGCTGGCCGAAGAAGACACGCCGTGGGGCATGATCTCTTGCGCGCTGGGCAACAGCAGCAATCGCCGCCGCTTCATCAGCAATTTCTATGACGACGACTGGGACAAGACCACGCCGCGCAAAACGCCGAACGCCCAGCATATCCGCCAGTGGCTGACCAGCTACCAGGGCGTGGGTTTTGCCCAGGCGGCGCGCGAATTTCGCGAGACGCAGCACGTGGTGGAAAAAGCCCTGGCCGAGCAGGCGCAATATGCCGCCCTGTGGCAGGCGGTAGGCACCTGCAGCGAGCAGGAGTTCCTGCACGCCAGCGTGGAAACACTGCGCGCGGCCGAAGTGGAGATGGAGGCCGCGAATGCAGCGCTGGCGGCCGCCATGGCCCAGCAAGACACTTTATTGGCCAGCAAGAAGGACTTGCTGGAAGAAGAACGCGTGGTGGCCTTGACCGAGCCCGGCTTTTTTGCCCGGCTGTTCCGCACCGCCACCGCGCGCGCCTACAAGGAAGCGGTGCTGGCCAATGCGGAAGCGCAACGCCAGACAGCGCGCGACATATCGGCCATCAAGCTGCTGTTGAAAGGCGAACTGGAGCCGCGCCACGAACGCGCTCGCAACAGCCTGCATTTCGCGCTGCGTGGCGCCCAGTCGCGCGAACGCGAGTGGGACGACAGCACGGAAATGCTGCGCCGCGCGCGCCTGCGTTTCCCCACCATTGCTGCGCCGGCCACCTTGCAGGAACTCGAGGACGACGCCCTGCAAAAAAGCGGGTTGTGGCATGAGCCCGCACTGGCGCGCCTGCGCTCGCGCCTGTTTGCCAAGGCGCTGGCGCTGCACGAAGCGTGGCTGGCCGAAGTGGCCAGGAAAGGCGGTCCCGGCTTTGGCGGCAACTTGCTGGCGGTGTCGAAACTGCTGAAAAACAAGCGTGCCTACGACCAGTCGCATATCGCCATGGTATGGCAGAGCCTGTTCATGGTGGTGCCGGTGGTGTCGACCACGTTTGCCTCGTTCGCGCGCCAGTTCCAGGGCATGGGCACCGAATCCTTGGGCTGGCTGTTTATCGATGAAGCGGGCCAGGCCGTGCCGCAGGCGGCGGTCGGCAGCCTGTGGCGCGCAAAACGTGCGGTGGTGGTGGGCGACCCGCTGCAGATCGAACCGGTGTTTACGGTGCCGCCGCGCCTGGTGCAGACTTTGTCGGCCCTGTCCGAACACACGCAGGACGGCAGTTACGCACCCGGCAATGTTTCCGTGCAATCGTTGGCCGACAAGGCCAACCGCTACGGCGCGCTGGTCGGCGCCGGTGGCCCGCAGCCGCTGTGGATAGGCAGCCCCTTGCGCGTGCACCGCCGCTGCGTGGAACCGATGTTCTCGCTGGCCAACGCCATCGCCTATGAAGGCAAGATGGTGTATGGCCTCGGTGACACGGCGCCGCCGGCCGGCAGCCGTGGCCTGACGCGCGGCCCCAGCCGCTGGATCGACGCCATCGGCCCCGTCAGCTACAAGCAGGTGGTGCCGCTGCAACTCGATTTCGTGCTGGAAGTGCTGCTGAAACTGTACCGCCGCGACGGCAAGTTGCCGTCCATGTACCTGATCACGCCGTTCAAGGCCGTGCGCAACGAATTGCGCGCGCGCATCATCGACCTGGACTGGGATCGCCGCCTGGGCTACGGCAAGGCGCCCACGCAGCGTGAGTTACGGCTATGGTCCAGGGAAATGGTTGGCACAGTGCACACCTTCCAGGGCAAGGAGCAAAGCGTGGTGATGCTGATCCTGGGCGCCGACGACAGCACGGCGGGCGCCGCGCAATGGGCGGCCGGCACGCCGAACCTACTGAACGTGGCGCTGACCCGCGCCCAGCACTATGTGTATATCGTCGGCAACCCGCTTTTGTGGGGCCAATTGCCCCACTTCGCCCCCGCCTGCGCGCAACTGGCGCATACGGGGATGCAGGAGTTTTTGGTGGAGATGGGGTAAAGGCTGGGGTCAGACCCCCTCGACCGTTAGCACAAGCCTCTGAGTTAGCGGCCTTGAGGGTCTGACCCCGGGGTTACGCAAGCGGAAATTGCAATGTGAACGTGGTGGCCGCCGCATCCGACACCACGCTGGCGCTGCCGCCATGCAGCTGCATGATGGCCGTCACGATTGCCAGCCCCAGCCCGGTGGAGGCGGCCGAATCGCTGCGAGCCGGGTCGGCCCGGTAGAAGCGGTCGAACAGGTGCGGCAAGTGGCGCGCGGGGATGGCCGGGCCCAGGTTGCAAACGCTCAGTTCCACCCCTTGCGTGGTAGCGTGCGAACGCAGCACCACGGTAGAACCGGGCGCCGCATAGCGTATCGCGTTCGACAATAAATTGCCGAGCGCGCGGCGCAGCAACTGCGGCTCGGCCGCTACCACACCGCTGCCATGGCAGGCCAGCGCCAGCTCGCGCTCTTCGGCCAGGCCCTCGAAAAAATCGGCCAGGCGCAGGAACTCGTCCTGCACCGGCAAGGCCTGCTTGACCAGTACCATTTCATCTTGCTGGGCGCGCGCCAGGAACAGCATGCTGTCGATCATGCGCGACAGCCGTTCCAGCTCTTCCATGTTGGACGACACCAGCTGTTCATATTCCACGCTGCTGCGCGGCCGGGCCAGCATCACCTGGCTTTGCCCCAGCAGGTTCGTCACCGGCGTGCGAAATTCGTGCGCCAGGTCGGCCGAAAACTGCGACAGACGCGCATAGCCTTCCTGCAGGCGCGCCAGCATGGCGTTCAGGGCGTGGATCAAGGGCAACAGTTCAGTCGGCGCGCCGCGCGCGTCGAGCTGCTGCTCCAGCTTGCCGGGGCGCACCAGGGCCGCGTGCGCGGCGATCGCGCGCAAGGGGCGCAGGCCGCGCAGCAGCATGGCGCTGGCCAACAGCGCCGCCACCAGCGCGCTGACGGCCACCGAAATAACGATCTGCCAGCGGTAGGCGGCGAACATGGCGCTGCGGTCGCCATACACGCGGGCCACTGTGATATCGGCCATCTGCGCCGGCTGGCCGATGCGCGCGCTGGCCGCCACCACGCGCGCCGGATAACCGTCGCGGCTGGTCCAGCCGTGGATCGCGCTGGCTGTCACCAGCGCGTCGACCGCCACCGGCACGGGCAGCGGCAAGGTTTCGCCGTGCGGATTGACGTCGATCAGGCGCGTGCCGTCGTCGCGCACGATGCGCACCAGGGAATTTTCCTGGCCGCTCATGGTGTCGCGAAAATATTGCGGCCGCTCGCGGATAATGTCCAGCGTGCCGGCATTGCCCAGCAGTTGCTGGATCTGCCGCATTTTTCCCAGCAACAGGATATCGTCGCGCCGTTCGATTTCGGCCACGAACGAGCGGTACAGATAGACGCCCAGCCCGGCCGATACCAGCGCGACGATCAGCACGAACACCGCCGTGACGCGCAAGGTCAGTGAATGACTCGCCCCCGCAAGTTTCATCCGCGCAACTCACAGACATAGCCCATGCCGCGCAGGGTATGGATCAGCTTGGGTTCGAACGGGTCGTCGAGCTTGCTGCGCAGGCGGCGGATGGCCGCGTCGATCACATTCGTGTCGCTCTCGAAATTGATGTCCCACACTTGCGAGGCGATGATGGAGCGCGACAGCACTTCGCCCTGGCGCCGCGCCAGCAGGTGCAACAGACCGAATTCTTTCGCTGTCAGCGTGATGCGCTGGCCTTGCCGGCTGACCTTGCGTTTCATGACGTCGATTTCCATGTCGCCGATGCGGATCACGTCGTCTTCACGCGGTGGGCCGCGCCGCAGCAGGGTGCGGATGCGCGCCACCAGTTCGGCAAACGCAAACGGTTTGACCAGGTAATCGTCGGCGCCCAGTTCCAGCCCCTTGACGCGGTCCTGCACCTCGTCGCGCGCGGTGAGGAAAATCACTGGTATGTCGGCACCGCCGTCCTGCAGGCGCAGCGCACGCAACACTTGCCAGCCGTCCATGATGGGCAGCATCACGTCAAGCACCACCAGGTCATAGCCCCCTTCGCTGGCCATCTGCAGGCCGTCGCGGCCATTGCGCGCCAGGCTGACCACAAAGCCCGCTTCGCCCAGGCCGCGCAACAGGTAGTCGCCGGTCTTCGGTTCGTCTTCGATTACCAGGATACGCATGGCCGCTTTCATCAGTAGGATGGACCATTTTACGCCCGCCGGCAGCTGCTGCGGATGATAAAAATGTCATGCGGTCATCATCTTCGCGTAGGGCGGCGCTGGCCATACTGGCGCCATCTTTTGACATGGAGCACCACATGAAACACTTGATTGTTGCCGCCGGCCTGCTGGGCCTGTTGAACGGCCCGGCGCAGGCGCAACTGCAAACCGTCAGCGACATCACGCTTGCCAGCGCGCAGCAACTGAGCACGGCTGCCCTGGCCGCCTGCCAGGCGAAGGGCAAGCAGATTGTTGTGACCGTGCTCGACCGTGGCGGCAATACCGTCAGCGTGCAGCGCGCCGATGGCGTGGGGCCGCACAACACGGAAGCGAGCCGGCGCAAGGCCTACACCGCCCTGTCGACCAAAACCGATACGCAGCTGCTGGCCAGCAATGCACGCAGCAACCCCGACGCCGCCAACCTGACCACCTTGCCGGAACTGTTGCTGCTGGGCGGCGGCCTGCCCCTGGCTGCCAAGGGGCAGATTGTTGGCGCCATCGGCGTGGCCGCTGGCGGCGGCGCCCTGCAAGACCGCGCGTGCGCGCAGGCAGCGATTGCCGCCATGCCCGAACTCGATCCTGCCATCTAATTTATAAAGGAAATACCATGAAACGACTGATCCCACTGACACTCGCACTGGCCATCGCCGCTATCTCCAGCACCGCGCTGGCCGCCAATCCGCTCAGCGTGCATATTCTCGACCTGCAAACCGGCACGCCAACCGCCGGCGTGACGGTGACACTGGAACAAAAAACCGGCAATGACTGGCGCCAGCTGGCCAGCGGCGTGACCGATGCGCAGGGGCGCGTCGCGAAAATGTATCCGCTTGATAAAACCATCGAGCGGGGCGACTACCGTATCGTGTTCAAGACGGGCGAGCACTATGCACGGCTGAAACAGGAGACGTTTTTTCCGGAAATCCCGGTGCAATTCCACGTCGAAAAGACCGATCAGCACTACCATATTCCGCTGCTGCTCAGCCCTTTCGGCTTCTCGACTTACCGTGGCAACTGATCAGCCCAGGGACTTGGCGGTCTGCCCGAACAGCACGCTTTTGGCGTCGCCGCTGACGGTCGGCTGCACGTTGATCTCGGCCGCGCGGGCGTAGGCGCGCACGGTGGCCGGACGGGCGGCGATATCGGCAAACCAGCGCGCCAGGTGCGGGAAATCGGCAAGATCCTGGCGCTGGCGCTGGTGCGGCACGATCCACGGGTAGATCGCCATGTCGGCGATCGTGTAGCTGTCGCCGGCAACATAGGCGCGGTCGGCCAGGCGCTTGTTCAGCACGCCATACAGGCGATTCGTTTCGTTGACGTAGCGATTGATCGCGTACTCGATCGGTTCGGGTGCATATTGCACGAAATGGTGGTTCTGGCCGGCCATCGGCCCCAGGCCACCCATTTGCCAGAACAGCCATTGCATCACCTCGGCCCGGCCGCGCGCGTCAGCTGGCAGGAATTGACCGCTTTTCTCGGCCAGATACTGCAAAATGGCGCCCGATTCGAACAGCGGCAATGGTGCGCCGCCATCTGCCGGCGCCTGGTCGACGATGGCGGGAATGCGGTTGTTCGGCGCGATGGCCAGGAACTCGGGCGTGAATTGCTCACCCTTGCCGATATGCACGGGAATAATCTTGTAGGGGATGCCTGCTTCTTCCAGGAACATGGTTATCTTGTGCCCGTTGGGCGTGGTCCAATAGTACAGATCGATCATGATGGTCTTTCAGGTCAGGGTGGCGCGGGCGCCGATATTGTCGCGCCGCAACGGTATGCATGGATATAATGCCACGTAAGCGGAAAACAACCCTCACCGAAAGCCGACCATGCGCAAACTCCTGATCGTCACGCTATGCCTGCTGCTGTCGGGCTGTGTCAAAGATTTCGCCATCTTCATGGTGGACGGCCAGGAGCATTCGCTGACGGTGCGCCGCCAGCAAAACTATTTCTGGCAAGACACGGTGGAAGTGCAACTGATGGCGACCAACTTGCCGCAATGCCAGCGCCTGCATACCCTGTCGCTAGACACGCCAGCCGACGAGGTCACGGTCGAATTGTTTTCGGCCGGCGATGGCGTGTGGAATGTGCGCATGGGCGACCAGCTGTGGCAGGCGGAAACGAATACCTGCAACAGCCTGGTGGAAATGGAAAATGATCCGAAAGCCGACCTGGGCCAGCCGGTCGGCAAATTCGAGGTCGTCGATGACCAGCTGACGTTTGTGGCAGCGCCACAGGCTGCGGCGTCGGCCCGGTAACTACACCCGCGCCAGCTTGCGCTGCGGCGCCTGGACGGCACGCGCGGCAGGCCGGGATGCTGCCTGCCGCGGCGTGCCGGCTTCATGTTGTGACAACTTGAAACGCGACACCAGCTGCGCCAGCACGGCCGCCTGGTCCTGCATGCTGCCGGCCGCAGCCGCCGCCTGTTCGACCAGGGCTGCATTTTGTTGCGTAACAGAATCCATCTCCGTAATTGCCTGGTTCACATGGCCGATGCCGGTGCTTTGCTCGTGCGAGGCGGCCGTGATGTCGGCCATGATGTCGGTTACGCGCGAGACGCTGGCCACCACCTGATCCATCGTCGTGCCCGCCTGCGCCACCAGCGTGCTGCCGGCGGCGATGCTGTCGACCGAGGCGCCGATCAGGGCCTTGATCTCCTTGGCGGCTGCCGCCGAGCGCTGCGCCAGGTTGCGTACTTCCGAGGCCACCACCGCAAAGCCGCGGCCCTGCTCGCCAGCGCGGGCCGCTTCCACGGCCGCATTGAGCGCCAGGATATTGGTCTGGAAAGCAATGCCGTCGATCACGCCGATAATGTCGACAATCTTGCGCGACGAGGCATTGATGGTGTCCATGGTGGCAACCACCTGCGCCACCACGGCGCCGCCCTGGCGCGCCACATTTGACGCGGTCTGGGCCAGCTCGTTGGCCTGCACCGCATTGCCCGCGTTTTGCGTCACGGTCGAGGTCAGTTCTTCCATTGAAGCAGCAGTTTCTTCCAGCGAGCTGGCCTGCATTTCGGTACGCGCCGACAGGTCCATATTGCCGCTTGCAATCTCGCTCGAGGCGGTGGCGATGGTGTCGGCGCTCAGGCGGATTTCGCTGATGGCGGACGCCAGGTTGGCCTGCATGGTTTTCATGGCGTACAGCACGCTGTGGCGGTCTTTGGCGTGGGTACGCACGTCGACGCTCAGGTCATTGCCGGCGATTTTTGCCGCCACCTCGGCCGCATATTCCGGATCGCCGCCAAGCGCACGGCGCAGGCTGCGGTTGATCATCATCACCACGCCGCCCAGGCCGACGCAGACCAGTACCAGCAGGCCCAGCGACATCAGCAGGGTTTGCCGGAAGGCTGCATCGATATCGTCCATATAGACGCCGACGACGATGTTCCAGTTCCATGGTTTGTAGGCAGCGACGCGGCTGAGCTTGGGTTCGGGGGTTTTCTGGCCGGGGCGGGGAAATTGATAGCGCACGAAACCCTTGCCGGTGTCGCTCTTGCCGACGTTGACGATGTCGCGGTACAGATAGGTGCCATCAGCGTCCTTGAAGTCGGACATGTTCTTGCCATTCGTTTGCGGCGCGGCCGGGTTCATCACCACTACCGCATCGGAATTGATGACGGCCAGGTAACCGGTCTCGCCGAAGCGCATGCTCCTGATGACAGCCAAAGCCTGCTTTTGCGCTTCTGCGGTGGTCAAAGCACCGCTGACGGCCAGCTCGCCGAACATCTTGACGGCGCCGAGGCCCAGGTCGGCCGCGTTGGTAATGTCTGCGCTGCGCTCTTCAATGCGAATCTTGCGTACTTCGAAGGCGTTGTAGACGAAAATGATGGCAATGCACAGCAGGCTGCAGACAAGGGGGATCCACAGCTTTTGTTTGAACGACAGGGTATTCATGCGAGCCTCCAGCTTTGATTTTTTTTGCAACGGAATGCGCCGTTGCGCTTTTATGGCAGGGCGCGCCCATGCAGCGCCGGAACGCTGGGCGGCACCTTGCAGCTGTTCTCAGCATACGCTTGAATTACTGACATTTACAATGCTCTATAGCAATGTTTCCATGCCTGTGTTGTTAATGCGTACCAGGCTCGCTGGCAGTATGGAGGGAAAGAAAACTATGGCAGAATGCGCGTCTGCAACGCTGCTGACGAAACGATGTTAAAGAAAGAAATGCATGACCAAGAACGAAGCCATGAAACGCATCAACGACCGCCTGGGCAAACCTTCCCTGACGGACAAGAACACGCATTTTGCCAGCGTCACCAACTATGGCACGGACGAAGGCTGGTGGCTGAAGATTCCATTCCTGACCTTCAAGCAGGAACTGCATTTCATCCTCAACAACGAGAAGACCAAAAGCTTCCAGCACCTGAAAATCGGCGCCGGCCAGATCCTCAGCCCCGGCATGAAGTTCCGCAGCACCGACGGCGCCGCTGACGCCTTCATGTCCGCCTCGACACCGAAACGCCTGATCGATTTGCTTGACGGCGGCAGCAAGTACAACTTCACGAAACACCTGGTCAGCGAATACCGCTATTAATCACCAGACGTGAAAAAGGCGGCATCGCGCCGCCAGTACAGCTGCAAAACGGATTAATGCCCAAGTCGCGCGCACAGGCTAACCGGGCCAAGCTCGCGTCTCCGGCCCGCCTTATCGCAAGGCTTTTTGCTGTGAAATCAACTTTCGCGCGCCAGTGCCAGGAACTCGGTGCGCATTGCCAGGTTAGGCTGCAACTCGCCCAGCATGGCCGAAGTAATTGTCTCTTCGCCGGGCGTGCGTATGCCGCGGCTTTCCATGCACAAATGGCGGCAACGCACGACCACGCCGACAGCTTTTGGTTCCAGCACTTCCATCAATGCATTGGCGATCTGCATCGTCATGCGTTCCTGCACCTGCAGGCGTTTCGAGAAGCAATCGACCAGGCGCGTCAGTTTCGACAGGCCGACGATTTTGCCGTTCGGCACGTAGCCGATGGTGGCCTTGCCGAAGAATGGCGCCAGGTGGTGTTCGCAATGGCTGTAGACGGGAATGCCGCGCACGACGATCAGCTCGTTGTATTGTTCCGCACCATCTTCAAACGCTTTCAGCAATTCGACCGGGTCCTGGCCATAGCCCGAGGTCCAGTGTTTCCACGCCTTCGTCACGCGCGCCGGGGTTTCCAGCAAACCGGGCCGCTGCGGATCCTCGCCTATGCTGGCAATCATGCGGCGCCAGTCGTCTTCGGTAAATTCTTCGTGTGCCATGCCGATACTTCCTCAAATTTTCAATTGCCGACAGTATATAGAAAAGTCGCATGGCTGCCTCGACCGGCCCGGTTTTACGCCGGCTGCAAAGGCCGATGCGCCTGTACCAGCAGCGCCGAGATCGAGACGCTCGACGTTGCTTCCGGCCACACGTCGCCAGGGCCGAACCAGCGCGCTTCGGCGATCTCGTTGTCGTCCAGGCGGATCTCGCCGTCGAGGTAGTCAGCCGTAAAGGCCAGCATCAGCGAATGGGGAAACGGCCACGACTGGCTCATGAAATACTTCAGGTTGTGCACCCTCAGGCCGACCTCTTCCATCACTTCGCGGTGCACGGCTTCTTCCACCGACTCACCCGCTTCCAGGAAGCCGGCCAGCGGGCTGTAGCGCTGTGACGGCGAATGCTTGTGCATCGCCAGCAGCACCTGGTCACCCTTGCGTATCAGCACCATCATCGCCGGTGAAATGCGTGGATAGGCCATCATGCCGCAGCCCATGCATTTGAAGCAGCGCTCGCCCGGCAGGCGCACCATGGGCGTGGCGCAGACGCCGCAATAGCGGTGCGTGCGCGCCCATTCGGCCAGTTGCACGGCGCGACTGGCCAGGCCGACAAAATCATCGTCAAGCACATTGAACAGGCTGCGCAGGCCACGCCATTCCAGGCTGGCGTCTGGCAAGGCTTCGTCGTCGACCCAGACCGCCTGGCAATAGCGCCCCTGCCACAAACCGACCGGCTGGGCGCGCGCCAGGTCGACGCCCAGCGTGGCGACCTGATCAAACGAAGGCAAGGCCAGGTCGGGCGTGCGGAGCAGCAGACGCCCACGGTGATAGATAAACGTCAGCGTGTCCGCCGCCGACGGCGTCGGCACAGGAACGTCGATCAGGGGAACAAAGGCAAGGGGAGTTTCAAGCATGCTGCACCGGTATCAAAGAGGTTGCTCATCATACCCCTGCACAAGTTCTCGTGCGCTAGCACCACGGAGAGCGGCTTTGCAAGCACCGAGAAAAAAATGAAAGCGCTTTTACATAAAGCACGCCAAAAGCGTTGCGTTAACGCGACGCAAACGAGACTGATAACGATTCTCATTTACAGAATAGTGAGCAATTATTACAATCGCACCCATTGTTACGAACCAGTGCATGCGTTTGCAACAAGACGCACGCCTCTACCCTGACCACAACGAAAGAGCAAGATGGCAATCAAGAGCCGCAAACACGTCCAATCCCGCTTTAACCAGCATGTCGGCGCCGCCCTGGCCATGATGCTGCTGCCCGTCGCAGCACAGGCCGCAGATCCTGCCGGCCAGAGCGCGCAGGCATCGCAACAGATGTTGAACGAAGTGACCGTCGTTGGCACCAAGGAAAATGATTTCAAGGCCGACAAGGCCTCGTCGCCGAAATATACGGAAGCACTGGTCAACACGCCGCAAACCATCGTCGTGATCAAAAAAGAACTGATCGAACAGCAAGGCGCCCTGACGCTGACGGACGCCCTGCGTAATACGCCAGGCGTGGGTACCTTTTTCCTCGGCGAAAACGGCAATACGAATACCGGCGACGCAGTCTATATGCGCGGTTTCGATTCGTCCGGCAGCATCTATGTCGACGGCGTGCGCGATGTCGGCTCGATCTCGCGCGACGTGTTCAATATCGAACAGATCGACGTGCTCAAAGGCCCGGCCGGCACCGATGGCGGCCGTGGTTCGCCAACTGGCTCGATCAATCTGGTCAGCAAGACCGCCAGCCTGGAAAACGCCTTCAATTCGATACTGACGGCCGGCAGCGGCAAACAAAAGCGCGCCACCGCCGACTGGAACCGCGTGATCGATGCCGACAGCGGCACGGCTTTCCGCCTGAACATGATGACGCAGGACAGCGGCAATCCAGCGCGCGATGAAGTCACCGACAAGCGCTGGGCCATCGCACCCACCGTCACCTTCGGTCTGGGCAAACCGACCCGCGTGACGGCCAGCTACTTGCACGTGGATCAGGACAACGTCCCTGATGGCGGCGTGCCGACCATCGGCCTGCCTGGCTACACTACCCCTGATACCATCACGGCAACCAACAAGACCATCCGCACCTTCCTGAATACGGCGGCCAAGGTCGATCCCAAGAATTTCTACGGCTCCACCTCGGACTACAACAAGGTCAAGGCCGATATGGGCACTTTGCGCATCGACCACGATTTTTCGCCGACAGTGCAACTGCAAAACACCACGCGCTACGGCAAGACTGACCAGGATTATCTGCTGACGGCCTTCATGGGCAACACCGCCAATTTGCAAACGCCGGTGCCGGCCAATCCGGCGACCTGGACGATGGCGCGCTCGCTGCGTACGGTGAAAGACCAGGAAAACACCATCCTGACCAACCAGACCGTGCTCAGCGCGCAGTTCGCTACGGCGGCCCTGAAGCACTCGCTGGTGGCCGGCGCTGAATTTACCAGCGAAAAACAGACCAACTACAGCTATGTGGGCTCCAGCCTGGGCACCCTGGCAGCGGCAAATCTGTACAACCCGAATCCGCGCGACCCGGTCACCGGCTACAACCCGGTGCGCAGCGGCGCTTACACGCAAGGCGAAGTCAATACGCAAAGCGCGTATGTGTTCGACACCATCAAGTTCGGCGAGCAATGGCTGTTCAACGGTGGCGTGCGTTTCGACCATTTCAATACCACTTATGATGCGACCACCCTGCAAACGGCGGTTGCCAGCGGCCAGGTGCAGGTCTTGCCAGTGGGTACACCGATTCCGACCCACCTGACTCTCAGCGACACCTATGTCAACGGCAAGATCTCTGCCATGTACAAACCGACACCGGACAGCAGCGTCTATGCCCTGTGGGCCACCTCGAAAGCGCCGCCAGGCGTCAACTTCGCCTTGAGCACAGGCGCCAACAGCGCACAGAATCCGAAGTATGATCCGCAGGAAACCACCACCAAGGAAATCGGCACCAAGTGGGACTTCCTGAAACAGAAACTATCGCTCTCGGCTGCCCTGTACCAGACCACGGTCACCAATGAAGTGGAACAGGACCCTGTGATCCCGACCATTTACTACCAGACCGGTGAAAAGCGCGTGCAAGGCGCGGAAGTGGGCCTGGTTGGCGAAGTCATGCACAACTGGCTGGTCAGCGTTGGCTACACCCGCATGAATACCAGCGTCAAATCGGGCCGTGTGGTGACCGCCAGTGGCGTCAATAACCTCAGCTACACGCCGAAACAGGCGTTCACCAGCTGGACCTCGTACACCCTGCCGTTCGGCCTGAAAATCGGCGGCGGCGCGCGTTATGTCGGTGAAATGCTGCGCGGCACCGATGGCGCCGTCGGCACCCCGGCCCGTGTCGATTCCTACTGGGTCTTCGACGCGATGGCGACCTATCCGGTCAACAAGAACCTGGACCTGCAGCTGAACGCCTACAACCTGGCCGACAAGACCTACGTTGCGGCGATCAACAAGAGCGGCTTCCGCTACACGCCGGGCCAGCCACGTTCGTTCAGCCTGAGTGCCAACATCAAGTTCTGATGACAGCTTGAGCCGGCAGCATACGGCTCTCCTGAAAGCCCCGCCCCAGCGCGGGGCTTTTTTACGTCCTGTGCATGCACTCTGCCATGGCAGGGCGTATGAAAACTCATACGCGCAGGCCGCCCGGCGTCCAATATTTCGCGCAACGCAGCCTGTCGTGCGGCTTCCTGACAACAAAAGTCACCTTGTAATCAATAACTTAATAAGTTTTGTACCAAAAGTCGTTTTCAGGCATATCCTTTGCTAGGTAGTGACCTTGCAGCAAATAAACGCTGGCATGCAAGAGCTTGTTTTTTCGGCAGTATTCCTTCCAAGCTTAAGTTGCTCGCTATTTATAATCCGCTCACAGCGGCGATTTACTGGAGGAGTCACAATGAAAAAGAAACGGCCATTAACCCTATACATCCTGATTGCCATGATTTTGGGCATTCTGGTCGGCTACGCCTGTCACACCGCTTATCCTGATACGGACGTCAGCGCCAAGATTGCCAGCAATATTTCCATCGTCACCGATATTTTCCTGCGCCTGATCAAGATGATCATTGCGCTGCTGGTGTTCTCCACGCTGACGGTCGGTATCGCCCACATGGGTGACGGCAAGACAGCGGGCCGCATCGGCCTGAAAGCCATGTGCTGGTTCCTGGTCGCTTCGCTGGTGTCGCTGGCGCTGGGCATGGTGCTGTCCAATATCATGCAGCTCGGCACCAACCTGGGCTTGCCGCTGCCGGACGTGCACGCGTCGACCAACCTGAAGACCGCCGCGTTCACCATGAAAGACTTCTTCACGCACCTGGTGCCGAAGTCGCCGATCGAGGCGATGGCAAACAATGAAATCCTGCAAGTACTGGTGTTCTCGATCTTCTTCGGCGGCGCACTGGCTGGCCTGGGCGAATCGGGCAAAGCGCTCACCAATGTGATCGACCAACTGGCGCAAGTCATGCTGCGCATTACCGGCACCATCATGACCCTGGCTCCGCTGGCCGTGTTCGCCGCCATGGCTTCGGTGGTCACCACCCACGGCCTGGGCGTGCTGGTCACGTTCGCCAAATTCATGGGCGGCTTCTATGTCGGCCTGATGTGCTTGTGGGCACTGCTGATCGCTGCCGGTTTCGTGGTGATCGGCCCGCGCATCTTCAAGCTGGTCAGCCTGATCCGCGAACCGTTCCTGCTGGCCTTCTCGACCGCCAGCTCGGAAGCAGCGTATCCAAAACTGCTGACGGCGCTTGACCAGTTCGGCGTGGACCGCAAGATCTCCAGCTTCGTGATGCCTTTGGGCTATTCGTTCAACCTGGATGGCTCGATGATGTACTGCACTTTTGCGGTGCTGTTTATTGCCCAGGCCTATGGCATCGACCTGTCGATCGGTACCCAGATCACCATGCTGCTGCTGCTGATGCTGACCTCGAAAGGCATCGCCGGCGTACCGCGCGCCTCGCTGGTGGTGATCGCCGCCACCCTGAACCAATTTAATATTCCGGAAGCCGGCCTGCTGTTGCTCATGGGCGTGGACCAGTTCCTCGACATGGGCCGTTCGGCCACCAATGCGGTCGGCAATGCCGTCGCCACGGCGGTTGTCGCCAAGTGGGAAGGCGGCCTGGCCACCGAAGAAGAAGCGGCGGCAGCCAATGCCGCCAATATGAATACCGAAAGCCATTGGGGCGAAGCAGACCACGCTAACAAAGCTTAAAACGATGGCCCGTCACAAGCGGGCCATTTATTTAACCTCAATGTTGAGTAACAAGCAGTCGGGCAGTGCGATCAGTAGTTAACCCCCTAATAGAGAGATTTTCATGAAAAAAGTCCTGTTTACCTTATTGGCTCTCGGTGCTTCCTGCACCGCCCTGGCGCAATCGAGCGTCACCATGTACGGCGTGGCCGATGCCGGCCTGGTCGTCGACAAGGACGCTGCCGGCGACCGCCTGACCCGCGTCGCTTCCGGTGTTGCTTCCGGCTCGCGCATCGGCTTCAAGGGCAAGGAAGACCTGGGTGGCGGCTTGGCTGCAGTCTTCGTGCTGGAAAGCGGTTTCAATATCGATACGGGCACTTCCGGCCAGGGCGGCCTGCTGTTCGGTCGCCAGGCGTATGTGGGCCTGACCGGCAACGCCGGCACCGTCACCCTGGGCCGCCAGTACTCGCCGTACTACCTGGCCCTGCGCGACGTGGCCGATCCGTTCGTGATCGGCCTGGCAGGCACGGCGTCGAACGTGATGGCGACCAATTACCGCGTCGACAACATGGCGCAGTACGCCACCCCGACCTGGAACAAGCTGTCGGCCGAACTGGCTTACGGTTTCGGCGAAGTTGCCGACGACAACCAGAAAAACCGCAGCCTGGGCGGCGCCGTGCACTACATCGACGGTCCGCTGAACCTGACCCTGACGCACCACCGCAAGGAAAACGCGCTGGCCACGGCAGATACGCGCAACAGCCTGCTGGCCATGCGCTATGACTTCGGCGTGGCGCAAGGCCACCTCGGCTACGCAGACAACCGCGCCCTCGACAACAGCAAGAGCAACGACGTGCTGCTGGGCGTGACCGTGCCGCTCGGCGCGACCAAAGTGGTTGCCTCGTACATCCGTCACAACGACAAGAGCAACCTGAACCGTGACGCCCAGCAGTGGGCCATCGGCGCTTTCTACGCCCTGTCCAAGCGCAGCGACCTGTACACCGGTTACGGCCATATCAGCAACAAGAACGGCGCCACGTTCGTGGTCGGCAACGCCACCGACAACGGCACCGGCAATTCCGGCTTCAACCTGGGCATGCGCCATACTTTCTAAGCACGTCTAGCTACTGCCAGGGCCGCCGGAGATCACTCCGGCGGCTTTTTTCATTTATGCGCGTCCCTTGATGCGATACTGTGGCTTATTGCAGCCCGATACCGACCATGACCAACAGCAGCACCTCCCCTCTTTCCTGGCACCAAAACCTGGCGCAACATCCGGCCCGCAGGGCCATGGCCTGGGGCGTGGTACTGGCCGCCTGCCTGGCGATTGTGTGGCTGGTGTATTTCTGGACCGAGCGCATTGCCATCGGCAAGCTGCAGGCCAGCGGTGCGCAGCGCCTGGAGGTGTATGTCAGCAGCCTGGAAAATGCGCTGGAAAAATACGATTTCCTGCCCAAGACACTGGAACTGAACCGTGACGTGATCCGCCTGCTGCAGCACCCGGAAGACCCGGTGCTGGTCGATACCGTCAACAACTACCTGGAGCAGATGAATGCCCAGGCAAAGTCGTCGACCATTTTTATCAGCAACCTCGACGGCAACACGCGCGCGGCCAGCAACTGGCAGCGACCCGACAGTTTTATCGGCGACAATATTGCCTTTCGCCCGTATGCCCAGGATGCGCTGCGCGGCACACCGGGCCGCTTTTACGGGGTCGGCACGACGCGCCTGGAACCCGGTTATTTCTTCGCCCATGGCATCTATCAAAATGGCCGCATGCTGGGCCTGGCCACCGTCAAGCTGAACCTGGAAAACCTGGAAAAACGCTGGGTGCAAGGCGCCGACAAGGTGATGCTGGCCGACGAGCATGGCGTGATCTTCCTGAGTTCCGTGGCACAGTGGAAATACAAGACGCTGGCGCCGTTGTCGCCGGCGGTGGTGGAAGAAATCAACCGCACGCGCCAGTACTATTCGAAGCAGCTGGAAACCATACCGTTTGTGTCGGACCGGCAACTGGGCAATGGCGCGCGCGTGATCAGCGTGCGCGAGCAGGAGCGGGCCGATGCGCCGCAAAAGATTACGTCCAGCGTGATGACGCAGATGAAGCTGAAGTCGCCTAACGGCTGGACCTTCATTTACCTGTCGGACCTGGCGCAGGCGAAGGCCAGCGCCCGCTCGGCGGCCGCGTTTTCGGGCGTGCTGCTGGGCTTTTTCGTGCTGCTGTTCTTTTATGTGCGCCAGCGGCGCGCGGCGGTGGCGCAAAAACTGCGCGCTCGCGAAGACTTGCAGCATGCCTATGACAACCTGGAAACCATGGTCGAGGAACGCACCTCGGAACTGAACGCCATGACGCAAAGCCTGAGCCAGGAAATCGAGGTGCGCAGCAAGGCCGAACAAAAGCTGCACATCACGCAAAACGAGTTGTTCCAGGCTGGCAAGATGGCCGTACTGGGGCAGATGTCGGCCAGCATCACGCACGAACTGAACCAGCCACTGACGGCGCTGCGCACCATGTCCGACAACGCCGTGATCCTGCTGGAGCGCGGCCGGCTTGACGATGCGCGCCGCAACCTGGCTAAAATATCGCAGATCGCCGCACGCATGGGCACCATCACGGGGCAACTGAAAGTGTTTGCGCGCAAGTCGACCACCAGCCTGACCTCGGTATCGATACCGACCGCGATCAGCAATGCACTGTTCCTGGTCGAGCGCCGCCTGCAGGTGGAAAACGTGCGCTTTACCTTGCAGTTGCCGCCCGATGATATTTTTGCCGTGTGCGAAAGCAACCGGCTGGAGCAGGTGCTGGTGAACCTGTATGCGAACGCGCTCGACGCCATGAACGGCAGCGAGGTGCGCAGCCTGCGCGTGACGGTCGAATGCAAGGCGCCGCTGGTGCTGATCCATGTGGCCGACACCGGGCCGGGGCTGTCGACGGAGGTGTACGAACACCTGTTCGAGCCGTTTTTTACCACCAAGCCGCAGGGCCTGGGCCTGGGATTGGGGCTGGCCATTTCCGAGCAGATCACGCGCCAGTTCGGCGGCGTGCTGCGGGCCGACAACGCCCCTGGCGGCGGCGCCATATTCACCATCGAATTACAGATGGCAACGCAGGAGGAAAAGCATGTTTGAGGGTTTGAAGGTGTTGCTGGTCGAAGATGATCCGACCGTGCGCGAAGGCAGCGAGCAGGCGCTGCAGCTGGCCGGGCTGGACGTGCTGGCGTTTGACTCTGCCGAGCAGGCATACAAGCTGCTGGCGCCTGATTTTCCCGGCATTGTCGTCAGCGACGTGCGCCTGCCCGGCATGAGCGGCCTGGATTTATTACAGGCGATCAAGCAGCTCGACGCCAACCTGCCGGTGATCCTGGTCACCGGCCACGGCGACATCACCATGGCCGTGCATGCGATGCGCACGGGCGCCTATGACTTTATCGAAAAACCGTATTCGTCCGAGCAACTGGTCGACGTGATCCTGCGCGCGCTGGAAACGCGCAGACTGATGCTGGAAGTGCACAGCCTGCGGCGCCAGCTCGAAGACGGCGGCGGCATCGAGTCGCGTTTGCTGGGCAATTCGCAGGCGATGCGCGATATTCGACGCCTGATCCTTGACGTTGCTAACGAACCGGCGGACGTGCTGATCTATGGCGACACCGGTACCGGCAAGGAAATGGTGGCGCGCTGCCTGCATGATTTCAGCCACCGGCGCAAGCACAACTTCGTTGCCGTCAACTGCGGCGCGATACCCGAAAGCATTTTTGAAAGCGAAGTCTTCGGCCATGAAACGGGTTCGTTTACGGGCGCGGCCAAGCGCCAGGTGGGCAAGATCGAACATGCCGACCATGGCACGTTTTTTCTCGATGAAATCGAAAGCCTGCCGCTGTCGCTGCAGGTCAAACTGCTGCGCGTACTGCAGGAGCGCTATATCGAGCGGCTGGGCTCGAACATTCCCACGCCGGTCGACGTACGCGTGGTGGCCGCCGCCAAGCTGGACCTGGAGGACCTGTCACGCCAGCAGAAGTTTCGCAGCGACCTGTATTACCGGCTGAACCTGATCGTGCTGCACCTGCCGCCACTGCGCGAGCGGCGCGAAGATATTCCGATGCTGTTCGAGCATTTCGTGCTGGCCGCAGCGGCACGCTACAACCGCGCCGCGCCGATGGTATCGAGCGCGCAGATGCGCAACCTGATGGCGCATGGCTGGCCCGGCAATGTGCGCGAGCTGCGCAATATCGCCGACCGCTTCGTGCTGGGCATCGCCGGTGGCGCCTCGAATTTGCTGGCGACCGGTGCGCAGGCTGCGGCGCTGTCGCTGGCCGAACAGGTCAACGCCTTCGAACGTGCGCTGATCGAGCAGGAACTGCGCACCTATGCGGGCAACGTCAGCGAAGCGAGCACCGTATTGGGGCTGCCGAAACAGACCCTGTATCACAAGATGCAGAAATATAATCTGGTGGCCGAAGAGTTCAGATAGCCACGCCCACGCGGCCGCTGCGCAAGGGCACGACCCAGTCCGGCCGGCCGTGGGCCAGCGCCAGCCGCGCTTGCGTTTCCCAGTCATACTCCACCTGATGAAACTGCACATGCCAGACGCCTTGCGCATCGTCTTCGACGATGGCGTAGCGCGCATGCGGCGTGCCGTTTTCCATCACATGCGGGTACAGGTGATCGTCGTCATAGGCCTGCAGCCCCACGCTGCCGGGATTGACGATCAGCCGCCCGTCGGGCAGCGTGATTGAGCGCGGCATATGCGTGTGGCCGCACAATATCAGGGCTGCTTCGGCAGCGCCGGCGCGCTGCACCACTTCTTCCAGCGTGGCGGCGCGGCTGCCCTGCGGCGTGACGGTGTCGAGAAAATACACCAGGTCGCTGGCCGGCGTGCCATGCACCAGCAGTACGTCGTGGCGCAAGCGCAAGTTCGCCGGCAGCGCGGTTATCCACGCCAGCTGTTCCGGCAGCAACTGTGCACGCGCATACGCATCGGACACGCCCATGCGCTGCGGGTCACCGAGCAACTGGCGCTCATGGTTGCCCCGGATGGTCGGCAAGTCCAGCGCCATCAGGCGTGCTGCCGTGTCGCGCGGCTGCAGGTGGCCCGAGACGATATCGCCCAGATTGACGGTGACATCGACGCCGTGGCGGGCGATATCGGCCAGCACGGCGTCAAGCGCGGCCAGGTTGCCGTGGATATCGGAAATGGCGGCAATTTTCATACGGTTTTTCCTGTCGATAGTAGTAGGACAATTCTGACCTGCAGTTGCGCCGTGCGGCTACACGAGCTCAGCTTTGCGATTGCTATGATGCCGATCTTTCAGTGTCGCCCCCTGCTGCGGCGCCCTTCCCATCATCATAGGAGATTTTCATGTTTGCCTCGTCCACATCGACCCGCCTGTCGCCACCACGCCTGCGCCATCTTGCCGTGCGCAGTGCCATGTTGCTGGGTATCGTGGGCGCGGCCGCCGCCGGTACCAGCGCACACGCCGAGCCATCCGTGGCGCTGGACCGCGCCAGCATCTCTCTGGGTGCATTTTATGCCGATCCGCGCATCGATATCGGCGCCGACACGCAGTTCGGCCGCATTGATGCACCGGATTCCAACCCGAAACACACGACGATTCCACGCATCAAGGCCGACCTGCTGATCGGCGACCACCATGGCCTCAATTTTGATTACTACCGCTATGACAAGAACTACACGCCAACCCTGAGCGGCGCGACCGTCATCAATGGCCAGACAGTGACCGGCACGGCCAGCGCCGACGCCGACCTGCAGCTGGACCTGGCCAAGCTGGCCTACAAATGGTGGCTAGGCGAGAACCAGGACACCTTCGGCATCGGCCTGGGCGCGGCCTACTACAGCGCCAAGCTGGAAGGTTCGGCCACCGCCCTGGTCAATGGCGTGAACGCGACTGCACGCGACTCCGTCAGCGAACACGCGTTTGCGCCGCTGGTCGAATTGGCATGGCGCCACGCTTTTACGCCCAATGTGCGCATGTACGTGGAAGCGTCGGGCATCAAGAAAAATGGCGGCACCATCAATGGCCATATCTACGGCGGCAATGTGGGCGTGGAATGGTTCCCGTTCAAAAATGTCGGTTTCGTGGCCGACTACGGCATGTCGAAAATCGCCCTGCGCCGTGACAGCACGCGCAACGCCGACCTCAATATCCGCCTGGCCGGCCCATCGGCCTACGTCAAGATGCGCTTCTGATCATTGCTTCATCGATGTCCAGCATCCCCGCCGCGAGCGGGGATTTTTTTGTCCAGTCGTCTTTCATCCCCGCCCTGACGCATTTCAGTCCTGCCTTTTCGCCGGTGGTCGCAAAAATATTATTTACTTTCTAATTGACGATACAGTATTGTCTTTAAGTAACATCCGCTATCGCGGAAGACCCGACAGACCGGCCGACACGAATCGGCCGGCACTTTTACCGTCAAGCCCAGGAGAGTGCCGTAATGCTATCGATCAAACAACTGAACAAAACCTATTCCAATGGCGTCCGGGCCATCCACGATGTCAGCCTGGATATTCCGAACGGCATGTTTGGCCTGCTGGGTCCGAATGGCGCCGGCAAGTCGTCCTTGATGCGCACCATTGCAACCTTGCAAGACCCCGACAGCGGCAGCATCAGCTTCAACGGCGTCGATGTGCTGAAAGACAAGGAAGGCCTGCGCCGCCAGCTAGGCTACCTGCCGCAGGACTTTGGCGTGTATCCGAAGGTCAGCGCGGAAACCCTGCTTAATCACTTTGCGGTGCTCAAGGGCCTGACGCAAAAAGGCCCGCGCAAGGAAGCGGTCGAAGCGCTGCTGCAGCAGACCAATCTGTGGGAAGCAAGGAAGCGCAAGCTGGGTACCTATTCGGGCGGCATGCGCCAGCGCTTCGGCATTGCCCAGGCCCTGCTCGGTGCGCCACGCCTGGTGATTGTCGACGAACCGACTGCCGGCCTGGACCCGGACGAACGCAACCGTTTCCTGAACCTGCTGGCGAAAATCGGCGAGCAGGTGGTAGTGATTTTGTCGACCCATATCGTGGCCGACGTAACCGACCTGTGCCCGCGCATGGCGATGATCGTCAAGGGCCAGGTGCTGGTGCAGGGCGAGCCGCAGGCAGCCATCGATACGCTCAATAACAAAGTGTGGCGCCGCACCGTGTCCACCGAGGAGCTGGCGCAGTACCAACAGAGCCTGAACGTGCTGTCGACGCGGCTGGTCGGTGGCCGCCCGCAGATCAATGTGTTTGCCGACAGCCAGCCCGATGCCGGCTTCGTGCAGATCGCACCGGACCTGGAAGACGTGTACTTCCTGCATGTGCGCCATGCCGCCGCCAGCGCCCGCCCTTCCGGCGCAGCGGCATAAGGAGCGCACCATGTGGAAGGAATTTTTCAAGTTTGACCTCGGCTACCAGCTCAGGCAGCCGTTGCTGTGGGTATTTGCCGCCATCCTGGCCCTGATGGCCTTTGGCGTGACCACCAGCGACTCGGTACAGATGGGTGGCGCGATCGGCAACGTGAACCGCAATGCGCCCACCGTGGTGGCCCAATTGCTGGGCATGTTTACCCTGCTGTCGATGTTTTTGATCACCGTCTTTATCGCCGGCGCCGTATTGCGCGACAGCGAAGTGGGCATGGCCGACATGCTGTTTGCCACGCCGATGCGCAAATGGGACTATCTGTTCGGCCGCTTTGCCGCCGGTTTCGTGGCCTGCCTGGTGATCTTTGTCTGCATTGCGCTCGGCACCATGATCGGCCCGCTGATGCCATGGGTCGACCCGCAGCGCGTGGGGCCATTTTCACTGCATACCTATGGCTGGACCTTCGCCGTGCTGGTGATACCCAACCTGCTGTTCGTCGGCGCACTGCTGATGCTGCTGGCTGCCACCACCCGCTCGATGCTGCTGGTGTATGTGGGCGTGCTGGCGTTTTTCGTGCTGCGCACCATCGCCAGCGTGTTTACGCGCGATATCAACAACGAGTGGGTGGCGGTGCTGCTCGACCCGTTCGGCGTGACGGCCTTTGGCCGCATGACGCGCTATTTCACCTCGTCGGAAGCGAACAGCATCCTGCCGCCGTTCTCCGGCTTCCTGCTGGCCAACCGCTTGCTGTGGCTGGGCATTACCACCGCGCTGTTTGCCGCCACCGTGGTGCTGTTCAAGCCGCAGCGCACCGGCACCGGCAAGCGTTTGTTCGGCAAGCACAAGGCGCAGGCAGCAGCCGCTGCGGTGGCCGCGCCTTTGCTACTGCCGCGCATTACGCCGGCGTTTGGGGCGGCCACGGCCTGGCGCCAGTGGTGGCAAATCCTGCGCTTTGACGCGGCCGGCGTGTTCAGGAGCGTGCCCTTCCTGGTGATGCTGCTGTTCGGCGTGATCAACCTGGTCGCCGGCATGAGCATGGAGTCCAAAGTGTTCGGTACCGCCGTTTATCCGATGACCTATCTGATGGTGCAGCAGATCAGCCAGAGTTTCAGCTTCATGCTGATCATTATCGTGAGCTTTTATGCGGGCGAACTGATCTTCAAGGAACGGCAAGTGAAAATCGCCGACGTCAGCGACGCCATGCCGGTGGCCGACTGGACGCCTTTGCTGGCCAAGTGCACGGCCCTGGTCGGCGTGGTGGGGGGCTATATGCTGGTCGGCGTGCTGACCGCCATTATCTTCCAGCTCTACAAGGGCGGCGCGCCGGTGGAACTGGGCCTGTACCTGCAAGGCACCCTGCTTGGCACGCTTTTCTTCGTGCTGATGGGCTTGTGCGCCATCGTGCTGCAAGTGCTGTCGAATAACAAGTTCGTCGGCTACCTGCTGGTAATTCTGCTGATGGTATCGCAGGCCGTGCTGGCGATGCTGCACTTCGAGCACAATCTGTACAACTTCGGCGCCACGCCCGACATCAAGTATTCCGACATGAACGGCTATGGCCACTTCCTGGCTGGCTGGCGCTGGTATGCGCTGTACTGGAGCCTGTTTACCGTGGCGCTGGTGCTGCTGGCGCAGGCGTTCTGGGTACGCGGCCTGTCGACTGGCTGGCGCGCGCGCGTCAGCCTGGCCGGCCAGCGCCTGAAAAGCCGTACCGGCGCCGCGCTGGCCGTGGTGGTGCTGTGCTGGCTGGGCACCGGTGGCTGGATCTTCTACAACACCAATGTGCTCAACACCTATGAAACGGCGGACGCGGGCATGGACAAGCAGGCGCGTTACGAAAAACTGTACCGCCAGTACAAGGACCTGCCGCAGCTCAAAATCATCGACGTGCAGGCCAATGTCGATATCTATCCGGAACAGCGCAAGGTCTTGATCAAGGGCCACTATGTGCTGCAGAACAAGACCGCGCAAGCGATCGACACCCTGCGCATCCAGCGCGATACCGAGCTGGACACGAAGTGGCTGAACCTGCCCGCGCACACCACGCAGCTTGACGACAAGGACCTCGGTTTCAGCATCCTGAAACTGGCCACGCCAGTAGCACCCGGCGCGCAATTGCCGCTGGACTTCACGGTGGCCGTCACGCATGAAGGTTTTACCAATAGCGGCGCACCGGACCCGGTCAACCTGAACGGCACGTTTTTCAACAATATGGCCTACTTCCCCCACTTCGGCTACCAGAGCGAGCTGGAACTGAAGGACCGCAACGAGCGCCGCAAGCGCGGCCTGGGCGAACCGCAGCGCATGGCCAAGCTGGAAGACAAGTCGGCCTATGGCAACACGGTGTTTGGCAGCGAAGCGGACTGGATCAGCTTTGACACCACGGTGTCGACCAGCGCCGACCAGACCGCACTGGCGCCCGGCTATTTGCAGAAAAGCTGGGAAAAGGACGGCCGCCGCTATTTCCATTACAAGATGGACCAGCCGATGATGCCCTTTTTTGCCTATCTGTCGGCGCGCTGGGACGTGAAAAAAGGCGACTGGCATGGCGTGCCGATCGAAGTCTATGCCGATAAAAAGCATGGCTACAACCTGGATCGCATGATCACCTCGGTGCAAAAGTCGCTCGACTATTACACCACCGAGTTCACGCCCTACCAGCACAAGCAGGTGCGCATCCTGGAATTCCCCGGCTACGCCAGCTTTGCCCAGTCGTTTGCCAATACCATCCCGTATTCGGAAGGCATCGGCTTTATCGCCGACCTGCGCGACAAGGATGATATCGACTACGTGTATTACGTCACCGCGCATGAAATGGCGCACCAGTGGTGGGGCCACCAGGTCATCGGCGCCAATGTGCAGGGTGCGTCGATGCTGATGGAATCCCTGGCGCAATACTCGGCGCTGATGGTAATGGAAAAGGAATACGGCCGCGACAAGCTGCGCCGCTTCCTGCGCTATGAACTGGACCGTTACCTGAGCGGACGCGGTGGCGAACTGATCGAAGAATTGCCGTTGGCGCGCGTGGAAAACCAGCAATATATCCACTATCGCAAGGGCAGCCTGGTGTTCTATCGCTTGCGCGACGAGATCGGCGAAGCGGCCGTCAACCGCGCGCTGAAACGCTTCCTGCAGGACAAGGGCTACCAGCAGGCGCCGTTCACCACCACGGCCGAACTGCTGGCGTATATCCGCGCCGAAGCACCGGCAGACAAGCAGGCATTGATCACCGACCTGTTCGAGAAAATCGTCTTCTACGACAACCGCGTGACCGGGGCGACTGCCGTCAAGCGGCCGGACGGCCAATGGGACGTTACCATGAAGCTGCACCTGGCCAAGCTCGAATCCGACGGCAAGGGCAAGGAAAGCCCTCGCGTGTATGACGAGCCGGTGGAGATCGCCATCTTTGCGCGCGCGCCTGGCGCCAAGGAAAAAGACGAGAAAGTGTTATTCACCGACAAGCGCATGCTGAGCGGCCGCGACCCGGTAGTGACCATTACCGTCAAGGAAAAACCGTTCGAGGTGGGCGTCGATCCGTATAACAAGATGATCGACCGCGTTTCCAGCGACAACCGCAAGGAGGTCAGTTTCAACTAGCACCGTGCCGGGATCAGACCTTCCAGGCCTGATCCCGGCCCTTCAGTCGCCGAGGGTGTTTGTCAGCGCTCGCCTTTCACATACACGGTGTACACGGCGAACGGCAAGCCGATCATCACCGACAGCCACGGCCAGGCCGCCACGATATGGGCAAAGGCCAGCAGCAGCAGGCACACCACCGCCAGCACCACCACGAAAACAATGCGGCGCAACCACTTGCCCTGCGGCCTCGCCGGGTCGGCATGCACCGAAGTTTGTTCGTCCTGCCGGGCATTGAGGGTTTTGCTGTGCGCAGGAGGCTTTGCGGCAGCCGGCGGCAGCGGCAACGGTATGCCCTCATCGCTTGACGCCCGCTGGCGGCACTCGTTCGCACAGCGCATTTCCAATTCGCTCACCCAACTGGCGAGGCGCCGCCCCCAGTCATTGACCTTTGCCGCACTCTCGGCATCGAGGCCCTGGTAGTCACTGCTGTCGTTCTTGCAATGCGTATCGTTCTCGAACGTGGCCTGTTCCCGGTACAGCGAGGCCAGGATGCCGTGCGCCAGCAGCGTCGCGCTGCCACTGGGGAACAGCGCAAACTTCGCCCACGGTGCGGGCGGCGTCGACGGCAGGTAGATCGGCCCGGGCGGCACCAGGCTGGACGGTATCGTGATCTCGAGATCGGTGGCAATACTGTTCGCCAGTGTTTTCCAGTTGGTCTCTGGCAGGTCCAACCGCCCGTGCCGCTCTTCGACGCACCAGTAGCTGTCGATCTCGCCACCCCAATGTGTCGCGTCGGGAAAGATCGGTATGCCCGGCACGTCCGGCACCAGCGGATGGTCGCGCCAGGCGGGGCGCTCCACGCCGACAGCCCAGATCTGGTGGCGATCTGCAAAATGCACCACCACCGCGTAGTCGCCGTCATCGATAACGGCCGGCCTGGCGATGCCGAATTCGGCCATCAGGTGTAGCGACAGGCGCACCGCGCCGGACTGCTTCAATATTCCCAGCCACCAGGTAAAGTCATCGGCCAGCAGAACATGGTCGCCAAGGTGCCGGAACTGCAGGCGGGCGCCGAAAAAAATGCCGTGGCGGTACCAGTCGTCCAGCGCCAGCTTGTCGCGCAGGAATTGCGTGCCATAGCTGACGAGGGCGATCTGGCGGTGGATGGATGCGGATTGCAAGCCTGGCTCCTGTCGTTATCGAGAAGCAAAGCTTACCATTACCAGCCGAATTTCAATTCCATCCCCAGGTAGTTGGCATTGCCGCCACCGGCGTTGCGCAAGCTGTCGCCCGCCTGGAAGTGCACCGCTTCGAGCGAGGCCGTCAGGTTCGGGTTGATGCTCCAGTCGCTGCGCAACTGTGCGTAGGCGCCGGTCCAGCGGCTGCCCTGCCCGGCCGTGCGCGGCACGCCCGACATATTCTGCACATAGACCGCGTCGCCGGTAGTCTGGCGCCATTGCAGGCCCAGCGATGTGGTGACGCTGAGGGCCTTGGCCGGCTTGAAGTTCAGCGACGGCTTCAGGTGGATCAGGTTGCTGTAGCCAGTCAGGCCGGCCAGCGAAAAATAGTAACCGTTGGCAAACAGCGGGTTAAAGGTGCCCAGCTTGCCGTCGCCGCCATGTTTGTCGCCCGAAGCCATGTCGAACTGCAGGCCCACGCGGGGCATCCAGGGTGTGCTGGCAAAGGTGTAGCCGGCAATCGAGCCCAGCGCCCACGCCTGTGCCCGCTTGCTGCCCACCTGGCCGCGCTGCAACATGCCTTCGATGTCCCAGTCCACGCTGTCGCGCTTGCCGTTGTAGCGCAGGTCGTACACGTCGCGCCGCTCGTTGCCGGCAGCGTCGAGAAAACGCGCCTCGTCGCGGCGGTAGCGCGAGTAGTAGCCGGAAATATCGCCCGGCCCCAGGCCCTGGTATTCCGCACGCAGGCCATCTAAGCGCAGGTGGCTGTTGGAGTAATCGTCAAAGGTATCCACGCTGCGGTTTTGCACCGGCTGCGTGGCGTAGCCGATCAAACGCCATGGGCCATGCTCCCAGTCGGCCCACACGCCGTCAAACGACTGGCGCACATTGGGCCCGTCGCGCGCGGCAATAAAGCGCTGCAGGTCAAAGGCCATTTCCTGGCGGCCCACGCGCAGCTTGACGGCGCCGTTGTCGGTTGGTACGGCCACGGTGGCAAACAGCTGCTCGACGTCGAGTTTGTCCTGGTCCGGCGGCGCCAGCGTGTGCTTCTGGAATGCACGTGCATCGACCAGCTGGCCGAACAGCTGCACGTACTGGCCCAGGCGCAGGTCGGCATGCACATTGGCGCGCTCGATCACGTAACCGTCCGGGCGCGCACTGCCGGCGCCAAACAGCGGCGTGGCGATATGCTCATAGCGCTCGCGCAGGCCGGCGCCCAGCGACAGGTAGGAGCCACCATCGCCGAACGGCAGATATTTCAGGCCATCGAGCGGCTGGCGCGGCAGGCAGGGGGCGGCCAGCGCACTCCAGTTTTCGCTCCAGCGATTGAAATTGATCACCGGGCGCTGCACCTCGCAGGCCGCTTCCTGGGCGCTGGCAACGCTGCCAGCGAGCAGCGCCAGCGCGGCGCCGCACAGCTGCACCACGGGTTTAGTGCACGGCATCGTGGATCTCGCTGATGTAGCCGCCCGGGAACTGCAGCATGGCGCTGGCATTGCCCTTGCTGGTTTTCAGCGGCGGTACCAGCACCGTCACGCCATTGGCGGACGCCCGGCTGAGGGTGGCCGCCATGTCGTCGACCTGGTAGCCGGTGTTTTCACGGCCATACGGGAACGGCAGCTTGCCGTCGCTGACAAACACCGTCATCTTGCCAAAGCCCGAGGTCAGCTGCACGCGGCGAATGGCGTCGCCGCTGCGGCCGATTTCGCCACCATCGACCTTCTCGTCAGCGACGACTTTCGCATGCGCAAACTGCCTGAACTGGGCCAGGAACTTGTCGGCCGAGACCGGCGAAATATACACACGGTTGTCCGGCACCGAATGCAGCGGTGCATACGACGGCGCTTTGGTATGCCAGTACAGCTGCATGTTGATGCCGCCGGCCCACTGGATCAGCACATCCTTGCCGATCGGATCGTCGAACGGCGCCACGGTAACATCGGCGCCTGCCTCCACGGCAGCATCGGTTGCCTTGGCTATATCGGTCACCAGATAGCCATTGCGTTCAAGGCCGAAGCCGTACGGAATCGGCGTCTGGAAGGCGAACACCGACAGCATGCCGACCGGGGTCTGGACGTACTGGGAAGCGGTCTTGCTGGGCGTGGGCGTGACGGTAAATACTGCACGCGGCGAGGCCTTGCCGCCAAAGGTGCCGACAAAGCTGTTCACGAACGCATCGATATCGGCATTCTGTACATACACGTGCGTGGTGTCGTACTGGGGTGCGACGGACACGTCGGGCGCAGCGAAAGCGGCCAGCGGCAGGGACAGCGCGGCGACCAGCGCTCCAGCGGCAAGGCGGTTCAGCAAGGAAGGAAGTGCCATGGAAGACTCCTGGAAAGTGGATGGCGGCCTGATTGACCGCATCACCACACTGTACGGAAAACCGGCACGCGCTTGACCTGCCATTGGGTCAGGTACATCGCCACCCTGGCCCAATGGCAGGGTCGAAGCGCCGGTGTAACCGCTACAGTGGGCTGATCTGTCAGGCCAGGAGAAACGACAATGATCCGATGTGTACGTATATGGACCGGCGCGGACGGCAACTCCGTGTTCGAGGAAGGCAGCATTGCCATGCACGCTGGCGAGCATGATCAACATGGTGGGCGTGGCGATGTTTTCAGCGAAGTCATGCACGCGGCCAGCATCTCCTGGCGCGAGACCGCCGCCGGCGGCGCTTTTGCTCCGCACAACGCACCGGCGCGCCAGTTCGTTCTGACCTTGAGCGGCACCCTGGAATTTCGCTGCGCCAGCGGCGCCACGTTCATCATCCACCCCGGAGACATGCTGCTGGCCGAAGACACCACCGGCAGCGGCCACAGCTGGCGGCTGATCGGCGACGCGCCCTGGCGACGCGCCTATGTCATCGTCGGCGAGCACGCCCTCACCCTGTTCATCAAAGGAGAGCCAGCTTGAATTCCACCACTGCGAACGCCTCGCAAGACATCGTCCTGATCGGCGGCGGCATCATGAGCGCCACACTCGGCGTCATGCTCAAGGAACTCGATCCGGCATTATCCATCGTCATGTTCGAAACCCTGGACGACTGCGCGCTGGAAAGTTCCGGCGGCTGGAACAACGCCGGCACCGGCCACGCCGCCAACTGCGAAATGAACTACACGCCGCAGCGCGCTGACGGCAGCATCGACATCAGCAAGGCGCTGGAGGTCAATACCGAATTCGACATCTCGCGCCAGTTCTGGGCCTATCTGGTGCAACAGGGCGCGATCCCCGATCCGCGCGCCTTTATCCATCCGTGCCCGCACATGAGCTTTGTGTGGGGCGAAGCCAATGTCGCCTTCTTGCGCGCACGCTACCAGGCCATGTCGGCGCACCATTGCTACCACGGCATGCAATATTCCGAGGATCGCACCATCATCGCGCAATGGGCGCCCTTGATCATGGAAGGGCGCGACGAAGACCAGCCGGTCGCCGCCACCCGCATGGTGACCGGCACCGATATCGATTACGGCGCCCTCACCCATCTGCTGGTGGATCACCTGGCCAGGCAGCCCGGTTTTGCCGTGCGTTACAACAGCAAGGTGACGGGGCTGGCACGGCAGGACAAGGGCTGGCGGGTGATGGTCGAGGACACCCGCAATGGCGAGCAGCAGAGCGTGTCGGCGAAGTTTGTGTTTATCGGCGCCGGCGGCGGCGCCCTGCCGCTGCTGCAACAGTCGGGCATCCCGGAAGCGAAGGGCTATGGCGGCTTTCCCGTCAGCGGCATCTGGCTGCGCTGCGACGTCGACGCCGTCAGCGAGCGCCATCACGCCAAGGTGTACGGCAAGGCCGCCAGCGGTTCGCCGCCGATGTCGGTGCCACACCTGGACACCCGCATCATCGACGGCAAGCAGTCGCTGCTGTTCGGCCCGTATGCGGGCTTTTCCACCAAATTCCTGAAACATGGCTCGCCGGCCGACTTGTTCACTTCGCTCACGCATGACAACGTCATTCCGTTGTTCGACGTGGCGCGCGACAACCTGGCGCTGACCGAATACCTGATCGGCCAGGTGATGCAAAGCGCCGAGCACCAGTTTGCGGCGCTGAAGGAGTTCTTCCCGCTGGCGCTGCGGCAGGACTGGACAAAAGCCGTCGCCGGACAGCGCGTGCAAACCATCGCGCCGCATGAAAGCGCCGGCTGGTTCAAGCACGAAGAAGGACAACTGCAGTTCGGCACCGAGCTGGTGGCGGCCGCCGACCATTCTATCGTCGCCCTGCTGGGCGCCTCGCCGGGTGCGTCGACAGCCGCCTATATTGCGCTGCAAGTGCTGCAGCGCTGCTTCGCCCAGCGCCTGCAGGAGCCAGGCTGGCTGGCACGCCTGAACTGCATGCTGCCGACCCATGGCATCGACCTGAAGCAGGATGCCGAAGCCTGCCGCCGCAGCCGCGCCGAAACGGCCGTGCTGCTGCAGATCGACAACATCTGATGACAGGAGAACATCCTCGATGAATGACAGCACCGTGGCGGCGGCGCCATAGCCGGCGTGAAGGACTCCGGCTATGGCTGAAGCCTTGTAGAATCGGCACTATTCCAGCTACCGAGGCACGCCATGACCGCTTCCACCGCAACCAAGACGCTGCATATCGCCCGCAAGCTGATGTCCTTGCTGGGCAAGATCGAGATCACCGACGACGCAGGCAATGTCCTGTACGAAAGCCGCGCCCGCTGGGGCTGGCTGAGCAAGCCCTGGAGCATCACGCAGGACGGCCAAGAGGTCGCTACCGTGACGCGCAAGCTATGGTCGTTTGCGCCGATCTGGAACGTGCACACCCGCGACGGCGACTTTATCCTGCGCGACAAGCTGTGGAGCTGGCGCCGCCAGATCACGGTGGTCGGCGGCCGCTTCGACGGCGCCGTGCTGCGCGGCAGCCTGCTGGACATGGATTTCGAACTGGCCCGGCATGGCCAGGCGATCGCCAGGGCGCAAGCCAAGGTACTGACCTTGCGCACGCGGCACAGCATCGACTTGCTCGACACAACGCCGCAGGCGGAACTGCTGACGGCGATCTTGATGACCAACCTGCTGGCGCAAAAGCGCGAGGACAACAAAATGGCGGCGGCGGAGCCAACTCCGCCACATTTGCAATAGCGCTTAAGAAACGTCCAGCTGGATAATCTGCACCGCCGGTGCGCTGAATTTCTGCTTCATTTTTCCAAACCAGCCCTGGCTGGCCTGGCGCTCATAGACGGCCGGCAGCGCCGTCAGTGCCTGGCCCAGCCGCCCCTCGCTGGGCAGGGCGTCAAACACGCGGCAACGCCAGCTGGGCTGCAGGAACTGGCGGCTCAGCAGTTCCAGGGCCAGCGCATGCTCGTCCCTGCCGCCACTGAGCCAGCCCATCAGCATGGGCTTGAGGCCGGTCATGCTGACCAGCGACAGATGCAGGCTGGCGATGTCGGCATGGCTGGCGCAGTACGTGCGCGCCTGCGCTGCAAAGCGCTCGACGGCCTGCGCCATCTGCCCCACTTCCTCCGCCGTCACCGGCACGCCCTCGTTACCGAGCACTGCGCTGTCGCGCAGCGCCATCAGGCCGTCATGCGAAATGGCCAGCAACTCCTCACCGTCCATCAGAGCGACGTCCAGCCGGGTCGACTCGGCAAACAGGAGCAGGAAGCGGAACGGCACGCAGACATAGCTGCCGCTAGCCAGATCGGCAGCAGCCTCGGCTTCGTTGAGGTAGGCCGGCAGCAGCGGCAGCTCGTCACCTTCGCGGGCGGACAGCTGCAGCGTGGTGGCCGTCTGATTATTCGCCACCTCCACCTGCTCGCCCCGCACCCATACCGGCATGGACCAGACTTCCTCACGGAAGCGGGGCAGCGCCGAGGTGAGGGCGCCAGGATCGGCTTCCAGAAGCTGGGAAATAATGCCGAATGAGGGATGTGCCATGCGGGGTTCCTTAGGTAAGGTTAACAGGTGACTTGATCGTGCGACAAGACGGTGCGTCCAATATACAACACCACAGAACCACCCATCTACACACGGCGTCAGAATGCGCGCGCCACCGTGACCACAAATTGATGGGGCCAGCCGCTATCGACCGTGGTCGTGGCGGCGCCGTAGCGGCCGCTGGTGGTTCCACTGCGCAGGCGCGTCACGTCCAGCGACACTTGCGCCTGCCAGCCCTGGTGGACGGTGGCCAGGCCGATACGGCCTTCGGCGCGGCGGCTCAGCGCGTTATCGCGCGAGTAGAGATAGCCACCATGCCAGAACGCCTGCACGCGCGGCGCCAGCATCGAGCCGCCATTGAGTTCTCCATACAGCGTGCGTTCGCCGAAGCCCAGGTAATCGGGAGAATAATGCAGCCTTCCACTGAGCTTGCTGCCTGCAAGACCCACATAGACCTCGCGAAAGCTCCAGTTGGCATTGTGCGGGAAGGCATAGGCGGTCACGCCGGTTTCCCACGACAGCCCGGACGGCAGGCGCTGTGCATAGCCGGCGTAGCCGGTCCACTGCGCGCTGCGCTGCGGTTCGCCCACCAGTTGCCCCGTTACCACCTGCCCGCCGGCGTACCAGCCAGCCGTGCCGTCATAATTGAGGGCGAGGCGCGCCGCCGGTTTGGCGTTACTGAGCGAGATGCCGCGATAAAGATAATTGGAAAGCAGGCCTGCGCTGCCGCTTAACTGCGCCTGCGCGGCAGGCGCCAATAGCCAGGGCAGCACGCTCAGGGCGAGCGTGCGTAGTGGCTGCTGGTACCGGGTTGACAAGCGCATGAGCATTTTCCTGAAATGCGGACGATGGTGGCACACAGATCGATGCCGGTCAACGGCGCACTGCCCTGGTTCAGGACGATGGCCTCGCGCAGCTGCACTGCCGCCAGTTGAGGCTTGAGTTCTTCCAGCAGCGCCAGCATGCCCGATACATGGGCTGCGGCATACGACGATCCGGCCACCACGCCCCAGCGTCCGCCCGGCATGGTGGTAGGAATGTCGCGGCCCGGCGCCAGCAGCGCGTGCACCCCGGCGCGCGGCGCGGTGCCGTCGGACGCCACCGCAAACACGCCAGGCATATTGGCCGGGAAGCCGCCATCGGGCTGCGCGGGATCGACCGCGCCAACCACGCGGATGCCACGCGCCTGCGCCACCTCCACCAACTGCTGCAGCAGCCTGTCCTGCGGCCCGGACAGGCTGAGATTGATGATGTGCGCGCCGTTCGACAGCGCAAAGTTCAGCGCTTTGGCCAGCGTGAAGCTGTTGCAGCGGGTGGCGCTGGCGCTTTGCCAGCAGGCGCGCAGCGCCATCAGCCGCGCGTCCGGCGCCACGCCTTCGATGCCGACACCGTTGCCGGCCCGCGCGGCGATCACCCCGGCCACCGCCGTGCCGTGCAATTCGGCCACGTATTTCTGGTTGTCGACGAAGTTCTCCTCGACCATCACCTGGCCCGCCAGGTCCGGATGGCCGCTCTCGATGCCGCTGTCCACCACCGCCACCATCACCTTGCGTCCGGTGGCGACCTTGCGTACCTGCTCCAGTTGCCAGGGCCCGGCCGCCGGCTGCATGCGGTACAGGGGATCACTGCCGCCTTGCGCGGCGAAGTCCTGGATCAGCTGTGCCCACTCGATGCGGCCGTCGCGCGACAGAGCCTCCAGCACGGGAGCGGCCGCCACGCCTGCGGGCAGGCGCATGCGGTAGCAGTCGATGCTCAGCGCGGGCATGGCCCAGTCCTCCATCAATTCCAGCTGGTGGTCCTGGGCCACGGCGGCGGCAATACGCTGGCGCGCGGCGCGGCCCGCGTCGTCGCGGTAGTTGGCGCTGCCGTAGCTGTCGGCGCGGTAATGCGGGGCCGGCAGGTGGAACATGACCAGGATTTCGGCGGCGCCGGCCGCTGGCGGTGCTCGGGACGCCTGGGACGCGTCACCCGGCGCATCGTCCGCCGGCACGATGCGTGGCAAGTCCATGCCTGGCTGCGGCTGCGCCATCGCAGCGCCGGCCAGCAGGCACAGCGCCAGCGCCAGGGCGCGCATCATGGTGCTCTGCCCGCCGTCAGCGATTCGGCCGTTTCCACCGACGCATCGTCACGCAATGCCGCCAGCAATGGCGCCTGGCGGCCCGGCTCCACCTCGAGCATGTAGGCGCCGGTGACGGTGGGGCCGCCGATGATCTGGGCGCCGTTGGCCTGCAGGATGCGCTGCACGTCCTGCAGGCGTGCATCGGGCCTGAAGACGACCAGCAGGTCCGGCGTCGACGCCGGGCCGCGCCCCAGCGCCTGGTAAGCCGGCGCTTCGTCGCGCGGCAGCAGCTGCACCGCCACCAGCGCGACGATCGCGGCGAACTGCGCGCCCATGGCCCAGCCTTGCCAGGCTGCGCCTGCCAGCCAGGCGCGCAGGCGCTGGCCCGGCCCGCGCGAGGTAGCCGGCGAGGCCAGTTGCGGCATCAGGCGCGCCAGCGCGCGCTCCGGGTCCAGCCCTGCGGGCAGAGGGCCTTCCGTTTCCAGCAGCTTGCGCTGCCAGGCCAGATCGTCGCGGCAGACGGCGCAGCCGCGCAGGTGTTGCTGCATGCGCTCGGCTTCGGCATCGCCCAGCGCACCGGACGCATACCAGGGCAGCAAATCCTGCAGCGCCTGGTGCTCGGTATCGCTCATTGTGCTTGGGGTACTCATCGCATCTCTTCCCTATGATCGGACAGCATGTCCTTCAGCTTTTGCCGCGCGTGGAACATGCGCGTTTTTACCGTGTTGACGGGGCAGCCCATGGTCTCGGCGATTTCCTGATACGCCATGCCGTGGTAATAGGTCAGGCTGACCACTACCCGCTGTTCCACCGGCAGCGTATCGAGCGCCCGGCTGACGCCGCGCTGCAACTGGCGCGCCGCCAGCGCATGCTCGGGCTGGGCCGCGGCCGCACCCAATTGATCCTCCTGCTGCTCGAGCGGTTCATCGAGTCCGCGCAGCGCCTTCAAACCCTGCCGATAGGCGATGCCAAAAACCCAGGTGGACAGCTTGCAGCTGCCGTCAAAGGTATCGGCCTTCTGCCACACCACCAGCATGGTGTCGTTGATGATCTCTTCGATCAGCGGCACATTGCGGGTCAGCCGGTCCAGAAACCGCGCCAGGCGGGAAAAATAGGCGCGATACAGGGCCTGGAAGGCGAGCCTGTCGCCGCCCCTGATTCGCCCCAGCAAGGCCATTTCATCCAGCTCGTCCGACACAGCCCCCCCAATCCGCATGCAAATTCTTTTTTGACCCGGTATATACCCGGTCGAGGAAAAAAGGTTCTGCGCAAACGCAAAAATATATTTCTCACCTGAAATTGAACCATGTTGGCACGGGCCGGTATAGACCGCGACAACATTAACGGATTGCTCAACCAGCGTGCTTGCCTCGCCCCCCTCCCTGTTTTGCGGCCCGGCCTTGCTGTCGCCAGACATCGCCGCCGTGGCGCGCCTGCTGCTGCTCGCACCTGTGCTCGAAGAGTGGATCATACGCGCCGGCTTGCAGGAGTGGCTGTTGCGCCGGATCTCGCCCATGCCGGCGCTGCTGGCCAGCGCCGCCGTCTTCAGCGCCCTGCATCTCGGCTCGGGTCTAGCGGCAGCGGCGCTGGTGTTCTGGCCCGGGCTGTTGTTTGGCGCAGTGTACCAGCGCTGGCGGGACTGGCGCCTGTGCGTGCTGGCGCATGCCTTGTGCAACTGCTTCGCGATCACTGTTTGTGGGTCTGTTTCTGGATCTGTTTCTGGATCTGTTTTTGGATCTGTTTTTGTACCGCATTTTGCACCCTGATTCGTACCTTGATCTGACTGGAGAACCGATGAAAAGAATTCGACCGCCCCATGGCCGTGCGTTATGCACGGCCGGCATATGGGCCTTGCTGGCGCTCGGCGTCTCGGCGCAAGCCGCCGATGCGCTGAACGGCAAGAGCCTGTACCTGAATGGCCCGGCGTCCGGCGGCACCTCCTGCGCTTCCTGCCACGGCGCGTCACCGGCGGCCAACGTGAACGGCATCCGCGCGGCGGCCAACAATCCCGGCGTGATCAGCAACGCCTTCGCCGCCAACCGTGGCGGCATGGGATCTCTTTTCAACAGCAAGTTCAGCGCGGCAGAAATAGCCGACCTGGCGGCCTTCATCGGCAATCCGGACGTGAGCTCCGCACCGGCAGCGACGCTGGCGCCGGCCACGCTGGCCTTCGGCGGCACCACCGTCGGCCAGGCCAGCACGGCCCTGGGCACGACACTGACCAACAGCGGCAATGCGGCGCTCAATATCAGCGCGCTGGCCGTCGGCGGCGCCAACCCGGGCGACTTCGCCATCAGCGGCGGCAGCTGCGCCGCCGGTGCCAGCGTGGCGGCAGGCGCCAGCTGCAATGTGCAACTGGTATTCCGTCCGAGCGGCACTGGCGCGCGTGGCGCGGCGCTCACTATCAGCCACAACGCCACGGGCGCCAGCAGCAGCGTGGCGCTGAGCGGCACCGGCAATGCGGCCGCCAGTGCCACCGTTGCGCTGTCGGCGAACGCACTGAACTTCGGCGCACTGCTGACCGGCAGCGCGTCGCCCGTACAAAGCATCACCGTCAACAACACCGGCCAGGCGGCGCTGAGCCTGAGCGGCATCAGCCTGTCCGGCGCCAATGCCGCTGTCTTCACGCTCGGTGGCAGCTGCGCCACGGCCACCGCCGTACCAGCGGGCGGCAGTTGCACCGTGACGGTAGTCGCCACGCCCACCACGGCCGGCGCGTTCGCGGCAAATCTGAATCTGGCCTCGAACGCCAGCAATGGCGGCATCACGGTCAGCCTGGCGGGCAGCGCCAGCGCGGCGGCGCCTGCGCTGTCGGCCAATCCGACTGCGCTCTCGTTCGGCGCGCAGACCATCGGCGCCGGCGCCACCACGCAAAGCGTGGCCATCACCAACCGCGGCAACGTGCCAGTGACCTTTGCCAGCGTCGCCGTCAGCGGCGCACCGTCGGTGACCATCGGCAGCGGCGGCTGCGCCGGCACGCTGGCGGTGGCGGCCAGCTGCAATGTGCCGCTGGCCTTCGCGCCCACCACCGAAGGCAGTGTGAACGCCACACTGCTGCTGCGCTCGAACGCGGCCGATGTGTCGGTGGCCGTCACCGGTTCCGGCACCACAGCCGCCGTGGCGCGCCCTGCGCTGTCTGAAACCGGACCAGTCGCTTTTGCCGATACGCAGGTAGGCCAGCAGGCTGCTGCGCACCGCATCACGCTAAGCAACAATGGCAGCGCAGCGCTGAAAATCACCACCCTCACGCTGGGCGGCGGCAATCCGGGCGACTTCGCACTGGCCGGCACCTGCGCCGTGGGCGGCAGCGTCAGCCCCGGCGCCAGCTGCACCATCGACGCCAGCTTCAAGCCTGCCGTCGCTGGCACCCGCAGCGCCGACCTGGTGCTGGTGACCGATGGCGGCGCGCAACTGAGCCTGCGCCTCAATGGCAATGGCCTGGCCGTGCCCACCACCACGGCGTCCCTGAGCGCCAGTCCGCAAGCGTTCGACTTCGGCAGCGCCACTGTGGGCGATACAGGTCTGCTCAAGCGCTTCACGCTGACCAATAGCGGCAGCGCGGCGCTGACCATCAACAGCGCGACCTTCAGCGGCCCCTACGCCGCCGACACCACCGACACCACGGCCTGCGGCGCTTTTCCACTGACTCTGGCAGCCGGTGCCTCGTGCGAGCTGCCGGTGCGCTTTACCCCGACCACCGCCGGCAGCGCAAACGGCAACCTGACGTTGCAAGCGGCTGGCGCCAGCTGGACCATCGCACTGAGCGGCCAGGGCGCGGCATCGGTCGTCGTCAGCGGGCAGTCGCAGAACCATGGCGGCGGCGGCTGCTCCGCCGCCCAGGATGGCAATGATCCGACGCTGGCGCTGCTGGTGCTGCTGGCAGCCGGTGTGCTGGTATGGCGCCGCCGCATGCCGCGCGCGGCCGCCGTGGCCGGCACGCTGGCCGGCGTCGCCGCCTGCGCCCTGTTCGCGCTGCCCCCACCAGCGTCGGCGCTGGAAACGGGCACGCAAGCGCCAGCCTTCGCGCTGAGCGGCCCGGATGGCGCCGTCAAGCTGGAGCAGTACCGCGGAAAACTGGTGTACCTCGATTTCTGGGCCTCGTGGTGCGGCCCCTGCCGCCAGTCCTTCCCGTGGATGAACGAAATGCAGGCGCGCTACGGCAGCCAGGGTTTGCAAATCGTCGGTATCAATGTCGATGCCAAGGCCGATGATGCGCGCAGCTTCCTCGGCACCACGCCGGCCCGCTTCGCCATCGCCTTCGATCCCGGCGGCGCCACGCCGCGCACCTACGGCGTCAAGGGCATGCCCAGCAGCGTGCTGATCGGCCCGGACGGCAAGGTGCTGTTTGAGCACAGCGGCTTTCGTGCCGCCGACCGCGAAGCGCTGGAAAGCCGCATCAAGACCGCACTGGGAGCGATGAAATGAATACACGCACGTTGACACGAACCGTGCTGGCGCTGTGCACCACCGTGGCCGGCTTGTCCGGCTGCGCACTGCCACCGGTGCAGCCGTGGGAAAAAGGCCAGCTGGCGCGTCCGGACATGCTGATCCAGGGCGATGGCCTGGCCACCCGCTTCAATGAACACATCTACGCCAGCAAGGAAGCCGCCTCCGGCGGCAGCGCGGTTGGCGGCGGCGGCTGCGGCTGCAACTGACAAGGACGACCATGGATCACAACAAACAGCCTTCGGCAGGACAAGCGCTGCTGGCGGCAGCCATGCTGCTGCCGGCATTGGTGCACGCCGAAACGCCGCCCGAGCGCGGCGCCATCAGCGTGAAATACCTGGACTACAGGGAAGATCAGCCGGGCCTGGACCGGATTCGGGTGCACGCCCCGTCGATCTCGGTGCTGGCGCCGGTGGCAGGCGATTGGGCGATCGCCGCCAGCGCGACCACCGACGATGTCTCCGGCGCTTCGCCGCGCTACCATACGGCGGTGTCGGGCGCCTCGCGCATGGACGATCTGCGCAAGGCGGGCGATGTCTCCGTCACGCGCTACCGACCCGGCGGCACCATCAGCCTGGGCGCGGCCTTCTCCACCGAGCATGACTACCGCTCGCGCGCCCTGTCGCTGCAAGGAACGGTGGACAGCGAAGACAAGAACACCACCTGGGCCTTCGGCGTGGGCGGTTCGGACGACGCCATCAATCCGGTCAACCGCATCGTCGCCAATGAAGGCCGGCAGACCGTGAACCTGCTGGCCGGCGTGACGCACGTGTTTACGCCGGTCGATATCGGCCAGCTCACCTACACACACACCAGCGGCCATGGTTATTACTCCGATCCGTACAAGCTGGTCGACAACCGTCCGCGCAAGCGCGATCAGGATACCCTGCTGGCACAGTGGAACCACCGTTTCGTGGGCTTTGATGCCACCAGCCGCCTGAGCTACCGCTATTACCGCGACAGCTTCGGCGTCAGCGCGCATACGCTGTCGACGGAGTGGGTGCAATCGCTGGCCGGCGGCTGGACGCTCACGCCAGCCCTGCGCCTGTATTCGCAGCGCGCGGCGCACTTTTATTTCGACCCGGTGTACGGTGCCAGTACCGGCGCGCCTTTCCCGCCCGGCTATGTGTTCGGCGGCACGGCCTTTACCTCGGCCGACCAGCGCCTGTCCGGGTTTGGCGCCGTCACGGCCGGCATCAAGGTCGCCAAACAGATCGACCAGGACTGGAGCGTGGACCTGAAGCTGGAGCGCTATGAGCAGCGCGGCGCCTGGCGCGTGTTCGGCGACGGTAGTCCGGGCCTGGCGCCGCTGCGTGCCACCAGCGTGCAAATCGGTTTCACGCGACTGTGGTAGCCGACATCCACAGCGTCGCCTTCACGGCCATGGGCAGCCGCTGCGACATTCGCGTGGTGGCTGACGATGGCGAGGCGGCGCGCCTGATCGCCGCACCGGCCATCGCCGAAGTACGCCGGATTGAAAACAAATATTCGCGCTACCGCAGCGACAGCATCATCAGCCGCATCAATGCCGCCGCAGGGCTGTCAGTGGTCGAGTGCGACGATGAGACGGCAGCGCTGCTGGCCTATGCCGACCGGCTGCATGCGGCCAGCGGGGCGCTGTTCGACATCACTTCCGGCGTGCTGCGCAAGGTCTGGGATTTCCGCAACAGCCGTCTGCCCAAGTCCGACGCCTTGAACAAGTTGCTGCCCCTGGTCGGCTGGAACAAGGTCGTGCGCGGCAATGCCAGGGTGTTTCTGCCCATGCGGGGCATGGAACTCGATTTCGGCGGCTTCGGCAAGGAGTACGCCGTCGACCAGGCCGCCGCAGTATTGGCGGAGATGGGCGTGGAGCACGGCTACGTGAACCTGGGCGGCGACATGCGCTTTCTCGGGCCGCGTGCCGATGGCGCCGCGTGGAGCATCGGCATCCAGGACCCGCGCGCCATGGCGGACACGGTCGCGAGCCTGCCGATCAGCCGCGGCGCCCTGGCCACCAGCGGTGATTACGAACGTTTTATTGAAGTCAATGGCCGGCGCTACTGCCATGTGCTCGATCCGCGCACCGGCATGCCGGTATCGTACTGGCGCTCGATCAGCGTGGTGGCGCCACTGGCGCTCACCGCCGGCAGCTGCACCACCATCGCCATGCTGATGGAGGAAGACGGACTCGATTTTCTTGACCGTTGCGGCATGGGCTATCTGGCCATTGATCAGCAAGGACACATTTTCAGGAGAACCCCATGAAGTCGATTTTTAACTGGCTGTGCGCGCTGCTGCTGGCCGCCTGGCTGCCGTTTGCTGCGGCGGCGGACTTTCTGCCGCCCGAGCAGGCGTTTGTAGTGAAGGCGGAACTGCGCGATGCGCATACGGTCGCGTTGCGCTGGGCCATTCCGCCGGGATATCACCTGTATCGCGAGCGGCTGTCCTTCACCGGTCCCGGCGTGGGGCAGCCGCAGCTGCCTGCGGGCAAGCGCAAGTTCGACGAAAACTTCGGCAAGGAAATGGAGACGTATTACACCTCGCTCGCGCTGGACGTCCCGGTCAGCGGCACGGCGCCGTTTGATCTGACGCTCGGCTACCAGGGCTGTGCCGACGCAGGGCTGTGCTATCCGCCCGTGGTGCTGACCTACACCGTCAATCCGGCAGCGCCCGGCGTGCTGACCGCCAGGACTGCCGATGATGCCGGCGTACCTGCCGCCACCGCGTCCGCCAAGCCGGCAAAGGCCGCCATACCTGCCCACGCCGAGGACGACACCTCGCTCGCCCAGCGCACCTTGCAAAGCGGCAGCCTGTGGCGCATCGGCGGTGCTTTCCTGGTATTCGGCCTGCTGCTGTCCTTTACGCCCTGCGTGCTGCCGATGGTGCCCATCCTGTCGTCCATCATCGTCGGTGAAGGTGGCGTGACCCGCAGGCGCGGCCTGCTGCTGGCCGCCGCCTACAGCCTGGGCATGGCCCTGGTCTACACCGCGCTCGGCGTAGCGGCGGGCCTGGCCGGCGAAGGCCTGGCCGGCGCCCTGCAAAAGCCCTGGGTGCTGCTGACCTTTGGCGCGCTGCTGTTCGCCCTGGCCCTGTCGATGTTCGACGTCTATCAGTTGCAGCTGCCCGGTTCCCTGCAAAGCCGCCTGAGCGAATCGAGCGGACGCCAGAGCGGTGGCAAGCTGGCAGGCGTCTTCATCATGGGGGCGTTATCGGCAATGATCGTCGGCCCCTGCGTGGCGGGACCGCTGGCCGGCGCCCTGCTCTACATCAGCAAGACCGGCAATGCCGCCACCGGCGGCTGGGCGCTGTTCGCCATGGCCACCGGCATGAGCGTGCCACTGCTGCTGACGGGCCTGTCGGCTGGCAGCCTGCTGCCGCGCGCGGGGGCCTGGATGAACAACGTCAAGAAGGTCTTCGGCCTGCTGCTGATCGCGGTGGCAATCTGGATGATCGGCCCGGTACTGTCGGTCACGGCCAGCATGGCGCTGTGGGGCGTACTCGCCATCCTGTGCGCGAGCTTCCTGCTTGCCGGCGCAGCGTTGCCGAAAGGCGCGGGCATCGGCGCCTACGCCGCCAGGGCGCTGGGCGTGGTGATGCTGCTGGCCGGTCTGTTTGAACTGGTCGGCGCCGCCAGCTCCGGCACCGACGTGCTGCAGCCGCTGGCGCATCTGCGCGGCGGCGGTGCGGTGGCAGGCGCCACGACGACGGCGCATGAGGGACCGCGCTTCACCCGTATCCGCACTGTCGCCGAGCTCGATCAGGTGCTGGCCAGCGCCGGCAAGCCGGTCATGCTCGACTTCTACGCCGACTGGTGCGTGGCCTGCAAGGAGATGGAGCGCATGACCTTCTCCGACGGCCGCGTCGCCACAGCCATGGGCGGCATGCGGCTGGTCCAGGTCGATGTCACCGCCAACAATGCCGACGACCGCGCGCTGATGAAGCGCTTCGAGCTGTTCGGGCCACCCGGCATCATCTTGTTCAACGCCCATGGCAAGGAAGTGCCGGAGGCGCGCGTGATCGGCTTCATGCCGCCCGAAACTTTTGTGCGCCAGCTGCAGCGCACAGCCACTTGACAGGAGCTTGCATGAACCACCACCGTCTTCTTATCCTCGGTTCCGGCCCGGCCGGCTACTCGGCCGCCGTGTACGCGGCGCGCGCCAACCTGCAGCCGACGCTGATCACCGGCATCGCTCAGGGCGGCCAGCTGATGACCACCACCGACGTCGAAAACTGGCCCGCCGATCCGCTCGGCGTGCAGGGCCCGGAACTGATGGAACGCTTCCGCCAGCACGCCGAACGCTTCGGCACGCGCATGGTGTTCGACCATATCCACACTGCCCATCTGGAAGAAAAACCGATCCGCCTGGTCGGTGATGGCGGCCAGTACACCTGCGACGCGCTGATCATCGCCACCGGCGCCTCGGCCCAGTACCTGGGACTGCCGTCCGAGCAAGCGTATATGGGACGCGGCGTGTCGGCCTGCGCCACCTGCGACGGCTTCTTCTATCGTGGCCGTGAGGTTGCCGTCATCGGCGGCGGCAATACGGCGGTAGAGGAAGCGCTGTATCTGTCGACCATCGCCTCGCGCGTGACACTGGTACACCGGCGCGATCAATTCCGCGCCGAGCCGATCCTGGTTGACCGCCTGATGGCGAAGGTGGCGCAAGGCTCGATTGTGCTGAAACTGAACGCCAGCCTGCACGAAGTATGCGGCGATGACAGCGGCGTGACGGGCGTCGCCCTGCGGCGCCAGGATGGCGAGCTGGAACAGCTGCCCGTGCACGGCGTGTTTGTCGCCATCGGCCACCGGCCGAACACCGCCATCTTCGAAGGTCAACTGGCCATGCACAATGGTTATCTGCGTACCCGCAGCGGCACCGAAGGCATGGCAACCGCCACCTCCATCCCGGGCGTATTCGCTGCCGGCGACGTGCAGGACCATATCTACCGCCAGGCCATCACCAGCGCCGGCACCGGCTGCATGGCGGCGCTCGATGCGCAGCGCTACCTGGAGGCCGCGCAGATGTGACGTTTGCATGGCATTGGACCGCCTGGCTTGGCACCTCGAGTCAAACGCCTTCGCCCTGTGCCTCACGCAATAGCCAATGACCGGTTTCAGACCAGCCAAGAAATTGGCGGCCTTGTTTTTCGGTTGACAACGGCGCAGAAGGCATGCGGGCTGATGCGCATGATTTGAGTCCATCCAGCACCGGCCGGTAGCGCAACTGGAATTGTTCCGACTGCTGTTTGTAATACTCCTCCATCCAGTCGAGCGTCAATTTCAGTTCTCCGGGTGGGAGCATGGACAGGAAAAAGACCATCTGGCGCCACGCATAGGCAGAGTTCTTGATTCGGATGAGCTTTGCGTGCCAGTCGACCACCTGCAACTGATTGCGGGCACATATCCATCGGAAGCACGATTGCGCCATGTCGCGGAACCTGCTCTGCAAAGTGTTTTTTAGTTGCAAGCCGGAGATCAATGCCGCCAGGTTGTGGGTTGTCAGAATCTGTTGCTGCTCAATGATCATGCCGTTTGACGCCGGGCACCATTGGCCGAGTTGTACTCCAGCACGTTGCGCGCAAAGCTGCGCGAATCCCGTTTTTGCCTGGCGCTTCGGCGCTGGTTCGCGAGCATGGCTTTCCGCAAGGCTTTCGATTTGGGCTGCATCGATTTCGTAGTAGTCGGCGTAGAGCGAGCCTTGTAGCATCCCGCAGGCGAGCTTTGCCGCTCGCGTGAACTTGGATCCGAACTTGCCCATGAAGATATCGCTTGCGAGTTCCTCCACGAGCGGGATCGCCAGGCCGGAACGTGACGCGAGGTCCGCGATTTCGCGCACAAGCTTGTTCGGCAGAATCGCGTGTGGGAAGTACTCCAATGTGAGGATGACAATCTGCTCCAACGCCTGGCGCGATGCGGCAGCTGCCGAAAAATCCTTGCGGCGGAAGCCCTCAATCGCATTCACCCAAGGCAACTCGGTCAAGCGTACCTGGCTCTCCAGGTTCAGGAGCAACAAGGAACGGCGCTGCCTGAACGCTCGATAGATGGCCGCGTACAACTGTTGCAGACTTCCATCCTCAAGTCCCAGGCTATGCATTCCAGATGTCACTTGCGGGAGCACTTTCGCCATTACCTCTCCCGACGAGATCAAGCCGCGGCGGGTCAGTTCCTCGATAGAGTCCCTGAGGCATCGATCAATCTTGCGCCGTACCGACCGCGGAATTGCGGTTCCCGCCGGCACCCTCGGGGTCGCTTCGGTCTGCGTGACTGCCATCTTGCACAGGTCTGTGTCGTCCAGTCCGTCCAGCTGTTCGAATGACTTCAACCGCTGTTCTATCAGATGAGCGATCTCGGCATGCAGCGGCGCTGAAACTTCCGCGCGATGAAGCTGCCGAACTTGTGCATTTTGCGCTGAAAGCGGATGCCCCCTTTTGGCCACACTGCAACGGAATAATTGACGAATGCGTTCCAGATCTTTCGCTGGCAGCGAACCGAAATCCATGGCACAGGCCTGCAGATAGCCACGAAGCTGGAGATGATGGCTACCAGCTTTACGATATCTGGACGGTAGACTGCTCGCTTGATCGGCCTCTTCGCACTCCAACAATAGCTCACGCGCCCGGTCAACCCAATCCGCTGGACAGACCTGGCACGGCCAGTCATCGTGCGTCATGGTTTGTGCGAACAATGCCAGCAGGCGGTCGTGCAAGGGTGCATATACCGCTACAGCATGACGCTGCGCCAGAATGGCAGCATTCGGCGCGATACGGCGCAGCTGTTCGCGTGTCGTCGCAACGTCTTGAACCTGTACACCTGCGTCGTAACGGTGTGGGCGGAAATCCGGCACTGGATAGAAACGTAGCGTCGGGAACAGCGGTGAGATTATGCTGAGGATATCCCGGGCCATCTCCGCATGTCCTTCACGGCACATCCAGGCAATAGCAAGCAGTGCGCCTTCTTCCGGGTAACGGATCGCGTAGCGTCTGTCATCGAGCCACGACAATAGCTCACCCATCCCTTGATCCGTCACGAAATATGCGTTCAGACGCAGCCTGGCATCCTCGTTTTCCGGGATGGACAGACGCTTGATCAGTTGCGTTTCGTAGGCCTCCAACGGGCCGCCGGCAAGCAGACGGCCGGTTGCAAATCCGCCCGTGGCGACTTCCAGCGTCGCCCATGCCGGGGTATCCGGCAACGGTGTACGTGAGCCGTAGCGCGCTGCGCCACTGAGAACGTTGGAGACAATTTCCTGCCACTGTGTAACGCGGCGCGCTGCCCGTTCCGCCAGTCCGGCATCTTCTGTTTGTTCAGTCGCCAACAATGCCTTGGCTAATTGCCCAGCTGCATAAGCCGAGCATACTGGGACGTCAACACCAGCAACGTCGTCGTCGTTTGATTTCCGCACTGGTTCCTGGTCCTTTGCCTGGGTTCGGGGGCTGGAATCGAACCAGCGCCATCTCGGTTCAGAGCCGAGCGTTCTTCCACTGAACTACCCCGAAATTGTCTGCTGCAGCGTACAGAAAAATAGAAGAATGAGCAACTTGCATGTCTCACAACATCCGTGAACACGTACGCGCTTCCCGGCCCAGCGATCTAAAATCTTTTGTCAGGCTGGACACTTCCGTTCCGGAAACCAAGCCCTCATCATCGCTTGCTCGGAAAAGTGTCAACCTGTTACCGCACGGGTCAGAACAATAAAAAAGCCTCACCAATCATGGCGAGGCTTTGAGTTGTTTACACTTTTAAATGTCTTCCATTAGAACGGAATATCGTCATCCATATCCGAGAAGTTCGGCGCTGGCTTCGGTGCCGGGCGTGGTGCCGGTGCCGGGGCTGGACGCGGGGCTGGGGCCTGGCGTGGGGCCGGGGCGTCGTAGCCACCGCTGTTGCCACCATAGCTGTCGTCGCCACCGCCGGCGTCGCCACCCATGCCGGAACGGCCGCCCAGCATTTGCATGTTTTCCGCGATGATGTCGGTAGCGTATTTCTCGACGCCATCTTTATCCGTGTATTTACGGGTTTGCAGGCGGCCTTCGACGTAGACAGAGGAACCTTTTTTCAGGTATTGGCCGACGATTTCAGCGAGGCGGCCGAAGAACGAGATGCGGTGCCATTCGGTCAACTCTTTTTGTTCGCCCGTGTTGCGGTCCTTCGATTTGTACGAAGTGGCCACGGCGATATTGGCGATCGCGTCGCCGCTAGGCATGTAGCGGATTTCCGGGTCGCGGCCCAGATTGCCGACGATAATGACTTTGTTGACTGATGCCATGAATAACTCCTGTTGAACTGCTGCGGGAGGTGCCGCGCGTTGGATTTTTTACTAAACGACGATTATAAGCGACTCCAAAGCACAAGGCGACTTGTATTGAGGCACGTGCAAGGTGCCATGCAGCGGTGTGGCACGGTCCCGTTTTTTTCAGCAGCGGTGAAAACAAGAAACTTGAATACTGGTATTATATACAGTATTAAAACGGCTGTACGCATCTGCATCAACCTTTGTCCGCACACGCCGGCCAGGCGGCAAAATCCGCCAGGCACGGCCTCAGGCGTGCGCAACAAAACCCGGCTATAGTAACAAATTGGCCGTTGTCGCCCCATCCCGGTCGCCACGTGTCCACCGCATCCCACTGAAAGCAAGGCTAATCACATGGAACAGATCCGCATTCGCGGTGCTCGCACGCATAACCTCAAGAATATCAATCTCGATTTGCCGCGCAACAAGCTGATCGTGATTACCGGCCTGTCCGGTTCCGGCAAGTCCTCGCTGGCCTTTGACACCCTGTACGCTGAAGGCCAGCGTCGCTATGTTGAGTCGCTGTCGGCCTATGCGCGCCAGTTCCTGCAACTGATGGAAAAACCGGACGTCGACCTGATCGAAGGCCTGTCGCCGGCGATTTCCATCGAACAAAAAGCGACCTCGCACAACCCGCGCTCCACCGTGGGCACGGTGACGGAAATCCACGATTATCTGCGCCTGCTGTATGCGCGCGTCGGCACGCCGTATTGCATCAACCATCCGGAACACGCGCTGGCCGCGCAGACCGTGTCGCAAATGGTCGACGCCGTGCTGGCCATGCCGGAAGACACCAAGCTGATGATACTGGCGCCGGTGGTGGCCAACCGCAAGGGCGAACATGTGGATCTGTTCGAGCAGATGCAGGCGCAGGGCTTCGTGCGTTTTCGCGTGCAGAGCGGCACGCACGAGGCGAAGATCTATGAGGTCGACGACCTGCCGAAACTGAAGAAAACCGAAAAGCACACGATCGACGTGGTGATCGACCGGGTGAAGGTCAACCAGGACATCAAGCAGCGCCTGGCGGAAAGTTTCGAGACCGCCCTGCGCCTGGCCGATGGCCGCGCCGTGGCCTACGAAATGGATACCGCGCAAGAGCAGGTATTCTCGAACAAGTTCGCCTGCAACGAGTGCGGCTATTCGCTGCAGGAACTCGAACCACGGCTGTTCTCGTTCAACAACCCGATGGGCGCCTGCCCGGAATGCGATGGTCTCGGTCATATTGAATTCTTTGACCCGAAACGCATCGTCGCGTTCCCGAACCTGTCGCTGGCCTCGGGTGCCGTCAAGGGCTGGGATCGCCGCAACCAGTTTTACTTCCAGATGTTGTCGAACCTGGCCGACTTTTACGAGTTTGACCTGGACCTGCCGTTCGAGCAGCTGGAACTGAACGCCCAGCAAGCCGTGCTGTACGGCTCGGGCAAGCAGTCGATTCCATTCAGCTATGTGAACGAGCGCGGCCGCACGGTGGTCAAGGAACACACGTTTGAAGGCGTGGTCAACAATCTGTCGCGCCGCTACCGCGAAACCGATTCGATGGCGGTCAAGGAAGAACTGGCCAAGTTCATCAATGAAAAATGCTGCCCGTCCTGCGAAGGCGCGCGCCTGCGCGTGGAAGCGCGCCATGTGAAGGTCGGTACCGGCAAGCAGCAGCGCGCGATCTATGAAGTGGCGGAAAAACCGCTGCGCGAGACGCTCGATTTCTTTGAAAAACTGAAACTGACGGGCGCCAAGAAAGAGATCGCCGACCGCGTGGTGAAGGAGATCATTTCGCGCCTGAAGTTCCTCAACAATGTGGGCCTCGATTACCTGTCGCTCGACCGCAGCGCCGATACCTTGTCGGGCGGCGAAGCGCAGCGGATTCGCCTGGCGTCGCAGATCGGTTCGGGCCTGACGGGCGTGATGTATGTACTCGATGAACCCTCGATCGGCCTGCACCAGCGCGACAACGACCGCCTGATCGAAACGCTGAAACACTTGCGCGATATCGGCAACAGCGTGCTGGTGGTCGAGCATGACGAAGACGCGATCCGCACCGCCGACTATATCGTCGACATGGGCGTGGGCGCCGGCGTGCACGGCGGCGAGATCATCGCCGAAGGCACGTTGAAAGACATTCTGAAGAACAAGAAGTCGCTGACGGCGCAGTACCTGAACGGCAAGCTGAAAATCGCCGTGCCGAAAAAACGTCATGAAAGCAATCCGGAAAAGCAGCTGGTGATTACTGGCGCGACCGGCAACAACCTGAAAAAGGTGTCGCTGAGCCTGCCGGTGGGGCTGATGACCTGCGTAACGGGCGTATCGGGTTCGGGCAAATCGTCGCTGGTAAACGATACCTTGTACCCTGCCCTGTCGCGCCATTTGTACGGCTCGCAAACGGAACCGGCGCCGCACGATTCGATCAGTGGCCTCGAGCATTTCGACAAGGTCATTTCGGTCGACCAGGCGCCGATCGGGCGCACGCCGCGTTCGAATCCCGCCACCTACACGGGCTTGTTTACGCCGATCCGCGATCTGTTCTCGACTGTGCCGACGGCCAAGGAGCGCGGCTACAGCGCGGGCCGCTTCTCGTTCAACGTCAAGGGCGGGCGCTGCGAAGCGTGCCAGGGCGATGGCGTGATCAAGGTCGAGATGCACTTCCTGCCGGACGTCTATGTGCCGTGCGATGTCTGCCACGGCAAGCGCTACAACCGCGAAACGCTGGAAGTGCAATACAAGGGCAAGAACATCACCGAAGTGCTGGGCATGACGGTGGAAGAGGCGCATGAATTCTTCAAGCCGGTGCCGCTGATCGCGCGCAAGCTGCAGACCCTGCTGGACGTGGGCCTGGGCTACATCAAGCTGGGCCAGAGCGCCACCACCCTGTCGGGCGGCGAGGCGCAGCGCGTGAAACTGTCGCTGGAACTGTCCAAGCGCGACACCGGCCGCACCCTGTATATCCTGGACGAGCCGACCACCGGCCTGCACTTCCACGATATCGACCTGCTGATGAAAGTGATACACCGCCTGCGCGACCAGGGCAATACTTTGGTGATCATCGAGCACAATCTGGACGTGATCAAGACGGCCGACTGGATCGTCGACTTGGGCCCCGAAGGCGGCGCCGGCGGCGGACAGATCATCGCCACCGGTACGCCGGAAGACGTGGCGCAGAATCCAGCCAGCGTGACGGGTAAATACCTGGGGCCGCTGCTGAAACAGTAAGTTCCGCTTGCTACCATGATCCCGCGGCCAGTTGTCTTGCCCGGGGGATTTTTCTATGGGAAACTGTTTTCTTACGACTGGTCTTTTATATATGCATGCCACGCAATAACCTGTCCTTGTTCAAGCTGATGCGCCACCATATGGCGCTGGCATCAATGTTGCTGCCTGGCACGGTGCTGGCCTGCTTCTGTCCGCCTGAGGAACTTGGTGAGTTCCTGCATCTTGAGCCAGCAACCATAAGGCATCCTGCGTCGATCACTCTGCCTGCGAATGCACGCGGCGTACTATTTCTTTTTGAGCGCTATCCTGAGTTTGTGGTCGGCGACGACGAAGGCTATTTCATCGTCCATCCTCCGGTACCCTTGTCGGCAAAACGATTTCGTATCCGCGAACGCGATACGGGCCGCAGCCTGTCCCCGCAACTGGTAAGACTGCAGGTGGAGAAACAGATGGGTACGCAATGGGAAGGCTTTTTCCTCGGCAGTCCGGAAATGCGGCAATGCAGCAAGCCGGCCAACACCAGCAAGGCTATGTGCCGTACGCTGGAGTCACTAAAGACCGGCGGGGCCGGGCGGGAACAGGATGAGTACAGCGACAGAGTCAAGCGATTTGCCTCACAACATGGCTTACTCGATATCAGTGAAGAGGTCAATGCGGCCGCCGGGCTGTACCGCGTCGAGGCACGTGAAGGATTCAAGCCTGACAGAGTATACGAAATTGAATATCGCGAAGGCAAGCGGCGCCTGAAGGCCGAGCTTCGCATGGGCATCAGGTCTATGGACATCGACGGCGATGCGGCGTTCACCGTACGCACAGATGGCTCAGCCAGACGCGAAAAGCTGCTGGTCGCAAACGCAGGCACTTGCGGCAAGCCGGCGACCATGGCCGTCCAGCCATTGCGCCTGACGCTGCCGACGGCGTATGAGCCATACCGGCCGCAGCTGCTGTACTTCATGCAGCACAAATTGCAGCAGGCAGATCGGCGGCAATTCACGCCAGTCGGACGATATACCCCGTTCCACTACCTGCCCACCGTCTGCACCACGATTCCCCATGGGGGCAGCTTTCACGGCAATGGAAGGGAGCTTGCCCTCGGCGATTGCCAGGCACCTGCACCACGCCAGGTCAAAGCCTATGCGGGCATGCTGGAAGTGGAGGACAGGCTGCATGAAACGGCGCCACTCACCATTACGTTTCCTGCAGAAAAGCCAGGACAATGCCCCAACATGCTGGACGAGGTTTACCCGATCTATTTTGTTCCATCCAAGGCTGGATAGCCCCCACAGCCTGCAATAAAAAACGGCGCGTATTGCTCATGCAATCCGCGCCGTTTCCCTTTTCAGCACGCCAGTCATTGCCGGCGTGTCTTTGTATCACACGCCGGTCTTTGCCAGCGTGCGTCTCCCCCCACTAAACCATCAAACTCTTAGCTGGCCAGGCGCTGTTCCAGCGCTGCCTTGTTGTCTGCCAGTTCCTGCGGCAGATGATATGCCAGCTTTTCAAACAGTTCCGTGTGCAATTTCAATTCTTCTACCCACGCCGACTTGTCGATCGAGGTGATGGTGTCGAATTGCTCTTGCGTGAACGGCAGGCCGTCCCAGTTCAGGTCGCCATATTCGGGCGTGGTGCCGAACAGGTTTTCCACGCCGCCGGTCTTGCCGTCGATGCGTTCCAGCATCCATTTCAGCACGCGCATATTGTCGCCAAAGCCAGGCCAGACGAATTTGCCCGCTTCGTCGGTACGGAACCAGTTGACGCAATAGATCTTCGGCAGCGCGGCCGGGTTGACCTTGCCCACTTTCACGCCCATGTCCAGCCAGTGCTGGAAATAGTCGCTCATGTTATAGCCGATAAATGGCAACATGGCAAATGGATCGCGGCGCACCACGCCCATCTGGCCCACGGCGGCGGCGGTGGTTTCGGAACCCATGGTGGCGGCCATGTACACGCCCTCGACCCAGTTGCGCGCTTCGGTGACCAAAGGCACGGTGGTCGAACGGCGGCCACCGAAGATGAAGGCCGAAATCGGCACGCCGGCCGGGTCGTCCCAGGCGGCGTCGATCACCGGGTTTTGTGTCGCTGCAACAGTAAAGCGGGCATTCGGATGGGCAGCCTTGGTGCCGGATGCCGGCGTCCAGTCCTTGCCTTGCCAGTCGATCAGGTGACTTGGCGCTTCCTTCGTCAAGCCTTCCCACCAGACGTCGCCGTCGTCGGTCAGCGCGACGTTGGTGAAGATGGTGTTTTCACGCATCGAGGCCATGCAGTTGAAATTGGTTTTTTCATTGGTGCCGGGCGCCACGCCAAAGTAACCCGCTTCCGGATTGATGGCGTACAGGCGGCCATCGGCACCGGGTTTGATCCAGGCGATATCGTCGCCGATGGTGGTCACTTTCCAGCCCTTGAAACTGGCCGGTGGTATCAGCATGGCAAAGTTGGTCTTGCCGCAGGCCGACGGGAAGGCTGCCGCCACGTAGTGCTTCTTGCCTTCCGGCGACTCGACGCCGAGGATCAGCATGTGTTCGGCCAGCCAGCCCGGCGCGTCTGCGGACGCTTGCGCTTCCTGGTAGCCCATGTTCGAGGCGATGCGCAGGGCGAAACATTTCTTGCCCAGCAGGGCGTTGCCGCCGTAGCCCGAGCCAAAGGACCAGATTTCGCGCGTTTCCGGGAAGTGCACGATGTATTTGGTGCTGTTGCATGGCCATTTGACGTCGGCCTGGCCGGCGGCCAGCGGCGCGCCCACGCTGTGCACGCACGGCACGAACTCGCCATCGGTACCGAGCACATCGTAGACGGCGCGGCCCATGCGGGTCATGATTTTCATGTTGACGGCAACATACGGCGAATCGGACAGTTCCACGCCGATATGCGCGATCGGCGAACCGAGCGGGCCCATCGAGAACGGCACCACGTACATGGTACGGCCCTGCATGCAGCCGTCGAACAAGCCGTTGAGCGTGTTGCGCATCTCGCCCGGTTCGGTCCAGTTATTGGTCGGGCCGGCCGCTTCTTTTTTTGCCGAACAGATATAGGTACGGTCTTCGACACGGGCCACGTCGCTCGGGTCGGAGCAAGCCAGGTAGGAGTTCGGGCGCTTGTCGGCGTTCAGTTTTTTCATGGTGCCGCTGGCGACCATCTCGGCACACAGGCGCTCGTACTCTTCCTGCGAACCGTCGCACCAGTAGATGCGATCAGGCTTGGTCAGCGCGGCAATCTCTGCCACCCAGTTGATCAGTTTCTGTTGTTTAATATAAGCTGGGACGTTGAGTGTAGCAACGCCACCCATGACGGGCTGATTCATATTACCTCCAATACCAATTAAGAATTCTGGTCGTTCAGGCAGACAACCGTGCCGCGGTGCGTACACGCTGGCTGTTTGGTTGTTTTGCCGGCCGCAGCGCGAGGCGCCGGCGGCAGGTATTTGCGCCTGGTGGCGCGCGGTGCATGCACCAGAATGCTGCAAAGTGTCGGCGATTGTACACCCGTAAAACCGCTATTCTCGCAAAAATGTAGGAAAATAGCCCGACTAATGTAGTAGGCTATTCAGCATTGCCCGTATCCTGTTATTTCCCTACCAAATCCACATTAAGATCGGTCAACTTCCATGAAAATTGCCATACTCGATGATTATCAGGATGCCGTGCGCGGCCTCGATTGTTTCAAATTAACCGCAGGCCACGACGTCAAAGTGTTCAGCAACACGGCACGCGGCCTGGGCCAACTGGCGATCCGCCTGGCACCGTTCGACGCACTGGTGCTGATACGCGAGCGCAGCAATTTCAATCGTGCGCTGCTGGCCAAGCTGCCCAATCTGAAGCTGTTGTCGCAAACGGGCAAGGTCAGCGGCCACGTGGATGTGGCCGCCGCTACCGAACTGGGCATTGCGATTGCCGAAGGCGTGGGCTCGCCGACGGCGCCGGCCGAACTGACCTGGGCCCTGATCATGGCGGCGCAGCGCAAGATCGTGCCGTACGCACAGAACCTGAAAGAGGGCTTGTGGCAGATGGCCTCGCTGGAACCGGCGCAGAACACCCTGGGCACGGCGCTCAAGGGCCGCACCCTCGGTATCTGGGGCTATGGCAAGATCGGCCAGCTGGTGGCAGGCTACGGTCGCGCGTTTGGCATGCGGGTGCTGGTTTGGGGCAGCGATGCAAGCCGCGCGGCGGCGGTAGCGGCTGGCGATGCGGCGGCAGACTCGCGCGAGGACTTTTTTGCGCAGGCCGATGTACTGAGCCTGCACCTGCGCCTGTCCGACAAGACGCGGGGCCTGGTCACGGCGCAGGACCTGGCGCGCATGAAGCCGACGTCGCTGTTCGTCAATACCAGCCGCGCCGAACTGGTGGCCGATGGTGCGCTCGAAGCGGCCTTGCCGCAAGGGCGCCCGGGCGCGGCCGCGCTCGACGTATTTACCGACGAGCCCTTGCCGCCAGCGTCGCCGCTGCTGCAACTGCCCAATGTGCTGGCTACGCCACACCTGGGCTACGTCGAGCGTGACGGCTATGAACTGTATTTCAGCTATGCGCTGCAAAATATCGTCGACTATGAACGTGGGCAATGCACGCGCCTGCTGAACCCCGAGGTGCTGGCGCACGCGCGCCAGCTTGCTTTCAGGAACGCTGGAAACCCTTGAGCAAATCCGGCTCGCCCGTGATGCTGATGGCAGGGGCCGGCAGCACGTGCGAACGCGACCACAGGCCGTCCCAGCCCGGTGGCCAGGCGATTACCGGGCCAGCGTAAGCGGGCAAGCCGGCGCGCACGGCAATCACCGGTACCGGCGGCATCTCGGGCAAGGGGGCGCCCGGTTCGCGCGGCATGTCCAGGCTGTACATATAGTTGGGCAGCAGGGCGTCGCAGACCTGCGCGAACCAGGCCGCATGGTCTTCGTCGCGGCCCAGCGCCTGGGCCAGCCCTTGCGGATCGAAGCGCGCCAGCGCGTCGACCAGTTCGGCGGTGGTGGCGCCCGGCGTATCGCCCCAGCCCATCACGGGATTGACGTTGTAGTCGGCGCCCGAGCCATACCAGCCTTCGCGCCACGGCCGCTGCAGCCAGTTGCGCGGGCCGGTAAACAAATGCCAGCGCCAGTGCAGGCCCGACGGTTTCGGCCAGGAATACAGATACAGTTTTTGATAACCGGCCCGGTGCAGCTCGCGCACCATCGCCATCAGCCGTGCATGCGGCATGCGGTCGGGCGGCGCGCGGCGAAAGCGGATCGCTTCGCCATCGGCAAATTCGACATCATCGGTGGACAGGTTCAGGTCCAGCGTGCGCGACTCGCTGCCAAAGCGCGCAGCGATCCAGCCGGTCAGCAAGTTGACGGACGTGATCACGCCATAACCGCGATGGCGATGAAAAATGACGGTGCCGGGAGCGAGCGCTTTCATGGGGAATCAGCAAGCCGGAGCAGGAACAAAGAAGCCAGTGTACTCACAGATGGCCGAATTTTCCAGATGCGGCTCAACAAGCTTGCTGGCCCATGCATCGCCATTCAGGCTATCATGCGCGTCATTCTCCACTGACATCGTGAGCACATCATGACCTTGCGCATCCTCGCCACCGGCGGCACTTTCGACAAGCATTACAACGAATTGAACGGCACCCTGGGTTTTTCCGACAGTCATTTGCCGGCCGCCATCGCCCGTGCGCGCATGACGGCGCCGGTAGCGCTGGAGCAACTGCCGCTGCTCGACTCGCTCGACATGCAGGATGCCGACCGCCAGCGCGTGCTGGCCTCGTGCCGCGCGGCGCACGAAAAAGCCATTGTCATCATCCACGGCACCGACACCATGCGCGAAACGGCACAGGTACTGGGCGCGGCGCAGTTGCAGCAGACCATTATCCTGACGGGTGCCATGATTCCGTATGAAATCGCCAACTCCGACGCCCTGTTCAACCTGGGCTTTGCCTGCGGCGTGGCGCAAGCCCTGCCGCCCGGTGTCTACGTGGCGATGAACGGGCAGATCTTTGCCTGGGACAATGTGCAGAAAAACCGCGCCGCCGGCGTGTTCCAGCCTTTGTAGCAACGCGCTGGCGCCATGCAAAAAGGAGCCGCAGCTCCTTTTTTACGGCAAGGTTAACAGCAATGCTTACGCCTTTGCTTCGCCGCCCAGTGCCTCGACCACGTCGGCCATCAGCTTGGACAATTCACCCGTCATCAGCATCATGTCGCCGTCGAAACGTTCTTCGTCGTTCTTGGTGCTCGATTCGGTTTCCTTGATCACGTCGAGCGGCTTGATGCTCTTGATGGCCAGCGATTCGGTCAGCACGAACGAGATTTTGTCGTTCCACGTCATGGCCAGGCGCGTGCACTGCTTGCCGGCCGCGATATGGCGGCGCAGATCGTCCGCTTCCAGTGTGTGGCGCACATAGCGCACGGTGGCTTTGCTTTCGCCGGTGGCGCGCAGTTCCGTGTCCATGTCGACCGTAAAGCCGGCCGGCGCATCGTCGGCCTGCAGCCACTCCGTCATCACCGCCACCGGCGAGCGCTGCACGCGCAGGCTTTCCAGCGGCAATTTGTCGACGGCTTTGAGCAACAGCTTGATCACTTCATCGGCTTTCGCCGGGCTGGCCGCATCGACCACCAGCCAGCCATTGACCGGGTCGATCCAGGTCCACACATTGCTGCGGATGCTGAAGGCGCGCGGCAGCAGTTCGTCGGCCACGCGCTCTTTCAGTTCTTTCATGGCTTTCTTGCCCGGTGCAAAACCTTGCGCCTCTTCCATTTCAGCGGCGCGGGCCTTGGCGACCTGGTTGATGACGGTGGCAGGCAGCAGTTTCTTTTCCGTACCCAGCAGGATCAGCATCTGTTTGTTGACCACGTGTACCAGGCCGCCATTCGGGCGCGGCGTATCCCAGCCCTGGCGCATCAGGTCCATGCTGGTGGCCGGCGTAAATTTGTTCGAGGACAGAGCCTCTTCCAGCTGTTCTGGCGTGTAAGCCCACGGTGCGGGCAGGCGGTAAATCTGAAGATTCTTGAACCACATAGTTTTTGTCTTCCGGTTGTTTCGTTGGATCTGATAGGACGCCATTCTACACTTTCGACACGTTCCTGCCGTCAATAGCGTGGACTGGCGCGATGCTTTAAACAGGGTTTTGAATGGCTACAGGGCGGGGAACAGCTCGGCCTGGACCGGTGCCTGCCGGCTTGCCTGGGACGGGTCGCACAGGGTGGAAATGCGCACCCCCAGCAGGCGGATTTTCTTTTCAAACGGCACCCGCCGCAGGCAGTCGCGGGTGGCGCGCAGGATCGCCGCCGCGTCTGCCGTGGCGCTGGGCAAGGTGATATCGCGCGTGACGGTACTGAAGTCTTCGAAGCGCAATTTGATGCCCACTGTACGCCCGGCCAGCGCGTGTTTGTCGAGGTCGCCGGCCACCCGCGTACACAGGCTTTCCAGTTTTTCCGACAGCACGGCGCGGTCGCGCACCACCTGCAGGTCGCGCTCGAAGGTGGTTTCGCGGCTGACCGACTTGGTTTCGCGGCTGGTCTGCACCGGACGGTCATCGATGCCCAGCGCCGCCTGGTGCAGCCAACCCGTATAGACATCGCCGAACTGGGTGTGCAGCATGGCAACGTCCGCCTGGGCCAGTTCGCCGATGGTGACTATGCCCATCGCTTCGAGCTTGGCGGTGGCTTTCGGGCCGATGCCGTTGATTTTCTTTGCCGGCAAGGGCCACACGCGCGTGGCGATATCTTGCGGATGCAAGATCGTCAGCCCATCGGGCTTTTCCAGGTCGGAGCAGATTTTTGCCAGCAGTTTGTTCGGCGCCAGGCCGATCGAGCACGACAGGCCGGTGGCTTCGAACACGGCCGCTTTCAGCCTGGCGGCAAACGCCGGCGCGTCCTCGCCATGTTCGGTCAGGTCGATATAGATTTCATCGATGCCGACGTTCTGGATCACCGGCGCCAGGTTCGCCACTGCCTGCTTGAAGCGGGCCGAATACTCGCGATACGCTTCGAAGTCAGCCGGCAGCAAGATGGCGTCGGGCGCCAGCTTGGCCGCTTTCATGATGCCCATCGCCGAAAACACGCCAAACGCGCGCGCCGCGTAGGTCGAGGTGGTGACCACGCCGCGCCCCACATAGTCGCGCATGCGGGCGAACTGGCGCGTGCCGTCCGGCTGAAACACGGGCTGCTGCAAACGACCGCCGCCGATAACGACGGCTTCGCCGCGCAATTCAGGATACTTCAGCAGTTCCACGGAGGCGAAAAAGGCGTCCATGTCCAGGTGAGCGATCCAACGGCGCGCAGCGGGTGTTTCAGGCGATGGGCAAATGGATGCGGTCAAGGACACCTCGCGGCGGTTGGGCTTGCCGCAGCACGGTAGCGGCAAAATACTGGTCATGCATACAGTATTACCCGAAACGGCAATTCTCGCAAGTTGAAACGGACCAGCAAGATCAGCGGTTGCTTTTCTGAGTAGCAAGAATAGAATCTTGCCACAACACTACAAAGGAGTTGCCTTGTCTCGTACATCACGCTATTTCCAAACCGTCCGCCTGGCCATCAGCCTGCCGGCCCTGCTGCTGTCTACCCTGGCGCCACTGGCGATGGCGGCCGACGCACCTGTCGCCGCCAAGTCTGCCTGGCAGGAAACCCGCCACGGCACGGTCGTTACCGACGACTACCGCTGGCTGCAAAAAAAGACCGATCCCGCCGTGATCGATTACCTGAATGCGGAAAATGCCTACACGGCAGCCGTGACAGCCCCGATACAGCCACTGGCCGACAAGCTGTTTGGCGAGATCAAGGGCCGCATGCAGGAAGTGGATCTGTCGGTGCCTGTACGCATGGGCAACTTCTACTATTACACGCGCACCGAAGCGGGCAAGCAATATCCGATCAACTGCCGCCGCCTGGTCGGCGCCAACGGTGCCTATGACGCGCAAGTAACAGAAGAAATCCTGCTGGACCAGAACCAGCTGGCCGAAGGCCACGCCTTCTTTTCGGTGCGCGCGTTTGCCGTCAGCCCGAACGAACAGTTGCTGGCCTACACTACCGACACGACCGGCTTTCGCCAGTACCAGCTGCATGTCAAGGATCTGAAAACCGGCAAGCTGCTGGCAGACACCATGCCGCGCGTGACTTCGCTGGCCTGGGCGGCCAACAACGCCACCCTGATGCTGGCACAGGAAGACGCCACCACCAAGCGCTCGGACCGGTTGTTCCGCCTGGACCTGGGCGGTGCGCCGCAGCAGGTGTATCACGAGCCGGTAGAGCAGTTTGCCATCGGCATCAACCGCACGCGCGACCAGCAATTTTTCGTACTGGAGTCGCGCAGCACCGATACCACCGAAGTGCTGCTGCTGCCGACCAGCAAACCGGACGGCACCTTCGCGCCGGTGCTGAAACGCGAAAAAGGTCACCGCTACAGCGTGGAGCACCGCGATGGCCAGTTGTATATTCTCACCAACAAGGACGCAAAAAACTTCCGCATCGTCAGTGCGCCGTTGAACGCGCCACAACCGAAGAACTGGCGTCCCCTGGTGCCGCACGACAAGGGCGCAGTCATCAAGTCGCTCGATGTATTCCAGGATTACCTGGTGGTCATGGAAAAAGCGCGCGCCCTGAACCGTGCCCGTATTTATGACTTCAACAGCAAGCAGTGGAAAACGGTGAAGTTCGACGACCCGGTCTACCTTGCCAACGCGACCGGCACGCCGCAATTCAATGCGACCCAATTTCGCATGTCCTACCAGTCGCCCATCACGCCGCCGACGGTGATTGACGTCAACATGAAGGACGGCCAGCGCACGGTGCTGAAACAGCAGGAAATCGTCGGCGGCTATGACGCCAGCCGCTATGCCACCGAGCGTTTGTGGGTCAAGGCGCGCGACGGCGTACAAGTGCCGCTGTGGATCGTCTACAAGAAAGGCGTCAAGCGCGACGGCTCGGCGCCGCTGCTGCTGTATTCGTATGGTTCCTACGGCATCTCGACGGAAGCGAGCTTTGCCATCAGCCGCATCAGCCTGCTCGATCGCGGCGTGGTGTATGCCCAGGCGCATATCCGTGGCGGCACCGACATGGGCGAAGCCTGGCATGAAGACGGCATGCTGATGAAGAAGAAAAACACCTTCAACGACTTTATCGACAGCGCCGATTATCTGGTGCGTGAAAAATGGACCAGCCCGAACCGCCTGATCATCCAGGGCGGCAGCGCCGGCGGCTTGCTGATGGGCGCGGTCGTCAATATGCGCCCGGAACTGTTCCACGCAGTGCACGCGGCCGTGCCGTTTGTCGACGTGATGAACACCATGATGGACGCCAGCCTGCCCTTGACCACCGGCGAATACCTGGAATGGGGCGACCCGAACCAGAAGGCCGCCTACGACTACATGCTCAGCTATTCGCCGTATGACAATATCGCCCGCAAGGCGTATCCGGCGATGCTGGTAACCACCGGCCTGAACGACAGCCAGGTGATGTACTGGGAACCGGCCAAGTATGTGGCCAAGCTGCGCGCCTATAAAACGGACAGCAATCCACTGCTGCTGAAAACCAATATGGGCGCTGGCCATGGTGGTGCATCAGGTCGCTATGACGCCATCAAGGAAAATGCCTTCAATATGGCCTGGATGCTGTCGCAATGGGGTATCACGCAATAATCTGAAAAAAGCGCTTGCAGAACGATTTTAACCATCCTATAATAGCGCCTCTTCCAGACGTGGTGACAAACGTCGGGATAGTTTTCTGAGACAAGCAAGCTTTGGGTGCTTAGCTCAGTTGGTAGAGCGGCGCCCTTACAAGGCGTAGGTCGGGAGTTCGAGCCTCTCAGCACCCACCAAATCAGAAAACTGTCCAGTGCTTCATGGATCAGCAACACAGATCATACGAGCTTGGAGTGGTAGTTCAGTTGGTTAGAATACCGGCCTGTCACGTCGGGGGTCGCGGGTTCGAGTCCCGTCCGCTCCGCCAATAAAAGAAAAGCCCTTTGGTTCTCTGAACCGAAGGGCTTTTCCCATTGGGGGTCTGACTCCGGCACTAAAATAAAATCTGCATTTTTAGTTGCACAACCGGGAAACCGCCCTCTATAATAGTGCCTCTTCCAGACGTGGTGACAAACGTCGGGATAGTTTTCTGGGTATGCGGGTGCTTAGCTCAGTTGGTAGAGCGGCGCCCTTACAAGGCGTAGGTCGGGAGTTCGAGCCTCTCAGCACCCACCAACAATCAGAAAACTGTCCAGTGCTTCATGGATCAGCAACACAGATCATACGAGCTTGGAGTGGTAGTTCAGTTGGTTAGAATACCGGCCTGTCACGTCGGGGGTCGCGGGTTCGAGTCCCGTCCGCTCCGCCAATAAAAGAAAAGCCCTTTGGTTCGCTGAACCGAAGGGCTTTTCCCATTTCTGGGCAGCAAATGCACTAGAATCAGCGCTCACTATCACTCCCCCTCTGCACGTATGCGCTTGCCCAGCAGCACACATCCCTATATTGCACTGCGGCTGCGCCTGAGCCACCATGCTTTGCTGCAATTTGCCGCCAGCATGGCCAGTTCCATGGAAATCGTCGTGTTTCTGGCCGGCCCCGTCTTGCTGGCACTGCTGAGCATGATCGCCCTGCCCGGCTTTCTGGCCATGACCCTGCCCTGGCCGGCTGCGCTGGGCGTGCTGTGTGCGCAAGCCTTGCTCACTTGCCTGCCGGCCTGGCTGCTGCGCAAGCGATTGTTGCCCGCTGCTGTCGCCGCGTGGTTGCGCCAGTTGCCCTTGCCGCCACGCCTGCGCTGGCAAGCCGATATGGCGGTCGCGGGCCTGCTGATGCTGCCGCTGGGCATCGCTTACTTTGTTTCGGCCAGCGTCTGGCTGCTGCAGTCGCCACCATGGCTGCGCCCGATTGCCGCGCCCGGTATCGCCGCCACCGTCACCGCGTGGCTGCTGGCCTGGCTATTGTCGAGCTGCATCATGGCGCTGCGCCTGCGTACGCCACGCCCGGCGCAAAAGACACGCGCGCCCACACTGGCAGCGTATGCGTACCACCGCCCCCGCTGGCCTGCCGTATTCCTGTGGCGACAGCTGTTCTGGCTGCCCTTCTGGCGTAACGACAATGTAATTGGCATCCAGCAAAGCGTGCTGCTGGCCGGCGCGCTCGCCAGCATGCTGGCCTGGCTGTTGCGCGTGCCGCTGGTGCCGGCGCCACTGCTCGCTTTGCTGGCCAGCGCCAGCCTGATCATTGTGACGGACCGTGGCGACAAGGCCGTGCGCGAGCAGATCACCGTGCTGCGCCCTTCGCTGGACGCCTGGCCCCTGGCCAGCGCCACCGTGCTGCGCCTGGCCTGCACGGCCAGCCTGCTGCCCGCCTTTGCGGTGCTGCTCAGTGCAGCGATCTTGCTGTTTTGTATCAATCCCGCCGCCTTGCAGCAGCGCGTGACCAGCGTCTACGCCATCACTGCCTGCGTGGCCGTACTGGCCATTGTCGGCCTGACCCGCTTGACGGCGCGCACACGCGTGGCCCTGGTCGCCTTGTCCATCCTTGCCTTGAGCGCTATCGGAAGCGAATTATGGAATTGAACCTGCCTTCTCCCGTTCTGCATGTCGAGCAGCTCGATTTTCATTTCGCCACGCACAGTGTGTTCCAACGCTGCAATCTGCGATTCGGGCCCGGCATCACCTGGTTGCGCGGTGCCAATGGGGCCGGCAAAACCACTTTATTGAAACTGGCGGGCGGCGCCCTGCTGCCGGCGCGGGGCAGCATACGCCTGGACGAACTCGACAGCGCCGGCATGCCGCTGGCCTACCGCGCCCAGGCGTTTTATTGCGGTGGCGACGCGCCCGCCCTGCCCTGGCTGCAAGTACACGAATGGCTCGACCTGCACCTGGCCCTGTATCCGGGCAGCGAGCTGGCCCTGCTGAACGCCGAACTGGACGCTTTTGCCATCAGCTCGACCTTGCGGCAAAGCGTTACCGCCCTGTCGCTGGGCCAGCATAAAAAGCTGCAACTGGCACTGGCGCTGGTGTTGCCGGTGAAGCTGCTGCTGATCGATGAACCGTTCAATGGGCTGGACGCCGATGCCATGGCATATCTACGCCAGCGCCTGTCCGATCCGGCCCGTCTGGCGCGCCAGTGCATCGTGCTGACCAGCCACCTGGAGCCGCAATTGCCGCTGGCGGCCACCGTGCAGCTGTAGGCAGGCGTAAAAAAACCGGAACGGCCATGCGGCGGTTCCGGTTTTTCAAGTGCGCCAGCTTACGCTGTCATGGCTTCTTTCGAGGCCGACTCTTCCACCACTTCTTCGTCGCCCGAACGGATCAGGTGATCAAAGGCCGACAAGGCTGCCTTGGCGCCTTCGCCGGTGGCGATAATGATCTGCTTGTACGGCACCGTGGTGACGTCGCCGGCCGCAAATACGCCAGGGATCGAGGTCTGGCCACGCGCATCGACTTCGATTTCGCCGTGACGCGACAAGGCCAGCGTGCCCTTCAGCCATTCGGTGTTCGGCACCAGGCCGATCTGCACGAATACGCCTTCCAGCTCGACCTTGTTCGACGCGCCGCTGACGCGGTCCGTGTAGCTGAGGCCATTGACGATCTTGCCGTCGCCGTGGATCTCGGTGGTTTGCGCCGAGGTGATCACGGTGACGTTGGCCAGGCTGCGCAGCTTGCGTTGCAGCACCGCATCGGCGCGCAGTTCCGCGCCAAATTCGATCAGGGTCACGTGCTTGACCAGGCCGGCCAGGTCGATTGCCGCTTCCACGCCAGAATTACCGCCGCCGATCACGGCCACGCGCTTGCCCTTGAACAGCGGGCCGTCGCAGTGCGGGCAGTAGGCAACACCCTTGTTGCGGTATTCCTTCTCGCCCGGCACATTGATTTCGCGCCAGCGGGCGCCGGTTGCCAGGATCACGGTCTTCGCTTTCAAGACGGCGCCACCGGCCGTTTCAATCTCGATCAGCTTGCCGGCCGTCAGTTTCGCGGCGCGCTGGGTATTCATGATGTCGACGTCATAGGTCTTGACGTGCTGCTCCAGCGCCATGGCGAATTTCGGGCCGTCGGTTTCCTTGACCGAGATAAAGTTCTCGATCGCCATGGTGTCGAGCGTCTGGCCGCCGAAACGCTCGGCCAGCACGCCGGTGTTGATGCCCTTGCGAGCGGCGTAGATGGCGGCTGCCGCACCGGCAGGGCCACCGCCGACGATCAGCACATCGAATACGTCTTTTTTGCTCAATGCTTCAGCCTGGCGTGCGCCGGCATTGGTGTCGAGCTTGGCGAGGATTTCCTCGACATTGGTGCGGCCCTGGCCGAAATGCTGGCCGTTCAGGAACATCATCGGCACGGCCATGATCTGGCGTTCTTCGACTTCTTTCGGGAACACGCCGCCGTCAATCGTGGTGACCTTGATGCGCGGGTTGATCACCGACATGGCATTCAGGGCCTGCACCACTTCCGGGCAGTTATGGCAGGACAGCGAGATAAAGGTTTCAAATTCAAAATCGCCGTCGAGGTTGCGGATCTGTTCGATCACGGCCTCGTCGAACTTGATGGTGTGGCCGCCCACTTGCAGCAGCGCCAGCACCAGCGAGGTAAATTCATGGCCCATCGGCACACCGGCGAAACGCACGCCGATATCGGTACCGGCACGGTTGATGCTGAAGGACGGGGCGCGTACGCCAGCTTCCAGGCGCTCGACCAGCGTGATTTTGTCGCTCAACAGGACTATTTCCTGGAGCAATTCTTTCATCTCGCCAGCTTTTGCGCTGTTATCGAGAGAGGCGACCAGCTCAAGCGGATACACCACTTTTTCCAGGTAGGATTTAAGTTGGGTTTTGAGGGTTGCGTCTAACATGATTACTTTTCCTTTTACAAATATTTAGGCGAATGCCGGGCCGGACGCCCGGTCCGGCATCGCGGTAACTACTTGTTTGCTACGTCGTGCATTGAAGCTTAGATCTTGCCGACCAGGTCCAGCGATGGGGTCAGGGTCGACGCGCCTTCCGTCCATTTGGCTGGGCACACTTCGCCTGGGTGAGCGGCGACGTATTGTGCGGCTTTGACTTTGCGCAGCAGTTCCGACGCGTCACGGCCGATGCCGTTGTCATGCACTTCCATCACTTTGATAAAGCCGTCAGGATTGATGACGAAGGTACCGCGCAGTGCCATGCCTTCTTCTTCGATCATGACTTCAAAGTTGCGCGACAGGGTGCCGGTCGGGTCGCCGATCAGTGCGTATTGCACTTTCTTGATCGCGTCCGAGGTGTCGTGCCATGCTTTGTGCGCAAAGTGCGAATCGGTCGAAACGCCATACACTTCGACGCCCATTTGCTGGAACGTGGCGTGGTGATCGGCCAGGTCTTCCAGTTCGGTTGGGCAAACAAAGGTGAAATCGGCTGGGTAGAACATGAAGATCGACCACTTGCCTTTCAGGGACTCTTCCGTCAGGTCGACGAATTTGCCGTTGTGGTATGCGGTTGCCTTGAATGGTTTAACTTGGGTATTGATAATCGACATGGTCATTTCCTCTCGGGGTTGTGAATCAGTAAGACCCTAGTGTATAGGGTTTTGGCTCATATTCAAAATTGATTGTTACAATAGATTCAATTGCTTTTGACTATCGTAACAGTATGAGAACCCCATCACAGGCAGTTCCCATTGGCTTGAAAGTGCTTAGTTTTTCAGCGAGTCCGGCACCTTGCCGCCATTTTCGGCCAGCTTGATCATCACCTGGCGGTGCAGCCAGATGTTCATGCTGGCCGAGTCATTGGTATCGCCCGTGAAATGCAGTTCCTGCGCCAGTTCCTTGCGAGAGGCCAGGCTGCTGTCGAGCTGCAGCAGTTTCAGCAGATCGACAATCGACGTACGCCAGTTGAGCTTTTCCGCGTTTTTCTCGGCCAGGCTGGTCAGCACGGCTTCCACGTCGACAACTTCTGCCGGCGCAGCCGGGGCGGACGCAGGGGCAGCCGGTGCTGCAGGAGCGGCAGGAGCGGCAGGAGCGGCCGGGGTGGCGGCTTCGCCATGATGAAAGATCTTGTTGTAGATATTGGTAAAAATGCCCATGTATGCACCTCTTTGGTCAGTGGATGGAAGTATCGTTGGAGAACCAGCCAGGCGAGTATAAGCCGGGAATGACAACGCACGGCGTCCCGCTGGCCAGGTATCAGCTGGCGGCGGGAGACGCGGGTTTCAAGGGAGAGATGTCACCATGGGCATGGCGGCGCGGGGTGCAGGCAGGTGATGATGGTCAGAAGACCACGCCGGCAACCAGGATCACATTCGCGTACGGGCTGCATTCGCCGGTGCGCACGATGGCGCGCGCGCGTTTGCTCAGTTGCTTGAATTCTTCATGCGACAGCGCGCGCGCGTCCGGCAGGCCCAGCGCCGCCACTTGCGCGGCAATCGCCGGGTTATGGTGCGGCAATTCGGTAGCGAGGAAATGGTGTTCTACCTGCATTTCACTGAGCACGGTTTTCACCGTGTCGATAAAGCCGGGTATGCCATGCGTCAGGGCCAGGTCGATCAGGGGCACGCCGGGCTGCGATGGCAGGCCGGCGTCGCCGATAACGACCATGTCGCCATGGCCCAGCGAGGCGACCAGTTGCGACAGGGCGATATTGAGCAGCGGTGATTTTTTCATGTGAGCGCTTAAAACAGTTCGTGCAAATGGGGGATCGAGGTCTGCGCACCGGGCTTGGTGACGCTCCAGGCGGCGGCACGCTGGCCTTGTGCAATCGCTTCGGCTTCGTCCAGGCCGGACGCGAGACCGGCCACAAAGCCGCCGATAAAGGTGTCGCCAGCGGCCGTGGTGTCGACTGCCTGCACTGCTTGCGCGGGGAAGTCAAAGTCGCCGCCATACAGCGCCGCATGCACGCCCTTGGCGCCCAGCGTGATGATGATATTGTCGCTGCCCTGTTTCTGCAGTGCGGCGGCCAGCGCTTTCACGTCGTTGGCGTCGACCCCGGCGCCAGCCAGCATGGCCGCTTCGATTTCGTTCGGGATCAGATAATCCACCAGCGCCAGCACATCGGCGGGCACACGGGCGGCCGGCGCCGGGTTCAGCACCACGGTCTTGCCCAGCGAGCGCGCCAGCCTGATGGCGTGCACCACGGTCTCCATCGGCACTTCCAGTTGCAGCACCACGATGTCGGACTGTTCGATCAGTTCCTTGGCCGCATCGATATGCGCGGGGCTCAGGCAGTCGTTGGCGCCGCCGGCCAGCACGATGCTGTTCTGGCCGTTGTCGTCGACCAGGATCGAGGCGATGCCCGAGGCCACACCCGGCATGGTCGTCAAGTGGCGGTCGATGATGCCGTCAGCCACCAGCGCGGCGCGCAGGGTGGCGCCGAATTCGTCGTCGCCGACGCAGGCCACCATCGCCACCTGCTGGCCACCGGCGGCAACCTTGCCGCTCATGCGCGCGCAGGCCACAGCCTGGTTGGCGCCTTTGCCGCCGGGAATGGTACGGAAGGCGCCGCCTGTCAGGGTTTCGCCGGGAAGCGGCATGCGCGGCACGCGCAAGACCAGGTCCATGTTAATGCTGCCAATAACCACGATCATGGTGTCATCCCATCAGTTCAGTAAAAGGTGAAGTCAAAGCAAGGTCGCCGGACGAACCGCGCACATGCAGCTCGGGCGCCACGCTGCGTTGCTGGCGCGGCAGGTCAGGGTTGGCGATGCGCGCCAGCAGGCAGGCGGCCGTGATATGGCCCAGCTCGCGCGTATTTTGCGCCACGCTGGTCAACGGTGGATGCACGAAGCTGGCCAGGTCAATATCGTCAAAGCCCACCACGGCCAGCTGGCCTGGTACGGCAATGCCCAGTTCGGCAGCAGCGCGCAGGGCACCAAACGCCATCAAATCATTGCAGCAGAACAGCGCGTCGGGGCGCTGGGTGGCAGGCAGCGCCAGCAGTGCCAGAGCGGCCGCATAGCCGCCGGCGCTGGAAAAGTCGCCATGGCGGCACAGTGCGGCATCGAACACCACGCCGGCGTCCTGCAGGGCGCTGCGCACGCCGTCGATGCGTTCATTCGAAATACCGACCTCCCGCGGGCCAGCGATGCAGGCGATGCGACGCCGCCCCAGGCCCAGCAGGTGGCGCGCGGCCAGGAGGCCGCCAGCACGGTTGTCTACCGCCACCGCATCGAGCGACAGGTCGCATGGCGCGCGGTCGAGCAGCACGGCCGGCACCTTCATTTTATGCAGCAATTCGCCGTCGCGATCGGCCAGGGCAGACAGAATCAACCCGTCGCAGCGCTTGGTCAGCAGCACGTTCAGATACTCGCGCTGCTTGATCGGATCATCATCGGAATTGCACAGGATCACACTGTAGCCGGCCGCATAGCAGCTGTCTTCGATGCCGCGCGCCACTTCCGAAAAATACGGATTGGTATTGTTGGGAATGATCAGGCCGATGGTGCCGGTGCTGCGGCATTTGAGCGCACGCGCCAGTGCGCTGGGCACGTAATGCAGTTGCTCGACCGCCGCCAGCACGGCCGCACGCGCCTCGTCACTGACGGGGCGCGTGTTGTTGAGCACATGCGAGACGGTGGTAAACGACACCCCGGCCACCTGCGCTACCTGTTTGATGGTCGCCATGGACTGGAATTCAAGCGCGTTCGCCGCGGCGACGATAGGTGTCGAGTACCACGGCGGCGACGATCACCAGGCCGGTGACGATGCGCTTTACCGGTTCCGATACGCCCACTTGCGCCAGGCCCGCTTCCAGTACGGAAATAATCAACACGCCGATAAAGGTGCTGATCACGGAGCCACGGCCACCCATCAGGCTGGTGCCGCCAATCACCACGGCGGCAATCACCTGCAGTTCCATGCCAACGCCGCCGTTCGGATCGGCCGCTTCCAGGCGCGATACCTGGAACAAGGCGCCGACACCGGCCAGCAGGCCCATCAGTGCGAACACCAACACTTTCGACGGCTTCGGATTGATGCCCGACAGGCGCACCGCTTCTTCATTGGTGCCAATGCCGATCCAGTGGCGGCCCAGCACGGTGCGCGTCAGTACCAGATGGCCGATCACGACAATGGCGATCGAGGCGATAAACGCTGGCGACAGGCCGAACGCGATCGGCGAGCTGATGCCTTCGACGGCGCTGCCGATATATTCGGTGCGCGAATTGGTCACCTGGTAGGCCAGGCCGCGCGCCATTTCCAGCACGCCCAGCGAGACGATAAACGAGGGGATGCGCCAGCCGACCGAAATCAGGCCGGTAATCGCGCCGCAGGTGCCGGCCACCAGCATGCCCAGCAGCGCCGCGCTCCACACGGGCCAGCCCCAGTGCACCACCGCCAGCGACAGGACGGAGGCGGCCAGCGCCATCACGGAGCCGACCGACAGGTCGATGCCGCCGATAATCAAAATAAACGTCATGCCGACCGCCATTACCACCAGGGTGGGAATATTGTTCGACAGGGTGCTGAGGGTGGCCAGGGTAAAGAAGTTTTCGCTGGCAAACGAGAACAGCACGCACATGGCCACCAGCGCGCCGATCAGGCCCGCATAGTTTTTCAGGTCGGCCAGGCTGCGTTGCAGATACGAAGGAGAAGTAGGTGTCGTCATGGAAAGCTTTCCGGCGGCATCAAGCCGCAGCGGGGGTGGAAGGAGTGTTCATATAGCCGGAGAACGCCGCCGACAGCAGCGCGTCCTGGCTCCAGGCGCCGCGCTCGAAGGTGTCGACAATCTTGCCGGCGCTCATCACGGCGATGCGGTCGCAGATCAGCATCAGTTCACGCAGGTCGCTCGAGACAATGACCAGGCCCTTGCCCTGGCGCGCCTGTTCGGCCAGCACCTGGTAGATGTCGAACTTGGCACCGATATCGATGCCGCGCGTCGGCTCGTCAAACAGCATCACGGGGCAGTCGCGGTACAGCCAGCGCCCGATCACCACTTTTTGCTGGTTGCCGCCCGACAGTTCGCCGACCGGCTGCTGGCTGTTGCGCGAACGCACGCCGAGCTGGCCGATATAGTCGTTGGCCACGGCCGCTTCGGCGCCGTGGTCCATCCAGCCTCCACGGTTGACGGTGTCAAGCGAAGCCAGGGTGGTGTTGATGGCGATCGACTGGCGCAGCAGCAGGCCCTGGCCCTTGCGGTCTTCGGTGATCATGGCGATGCCGGCCTTCACGGCGGCCTGCGGCGAGCCGAGCACGGCCGGCGTTTCGCTGTCACCAAGGAACACCTGGCCGGCGTCGGCGCGGTCGGCGCCAAAGATCAGGCGCAGCAATTCCGTGCGGCCCGAACCGATCAGGCCGGCGATACCGAGGATTTCGCCGGCGCGCAGGTCGAACGACGTGGGATGCACCACATTGCCACGCGCCAGGCCACGCACGCGCAGCAGCGGCGCCCCTAAGGTGCGCCCGCTGAGGTCGATTTCGTCGTCAGCCGAGCGGCCCACCATCAGGCCCACCAGGTCGGCGGCGGAATGGCCGGCGATATCATCGTCGCACACCAGCTGGCCGTCGCGCAGCACGGCGATGCGGTCGGCCACGCGCTTGAGCTCTTCCAGGCGGTGCGAAATATAGATGATGGCCACGCCTTCGGCCTTCAGGCGTTCAATCTGCAGGAACAGCAGCTCGACTTCGCGGTGCGTCAGCATGGCGGTCGGCTCATCGAGCACCAGCAAGCGGCAGGTACCGATCAGGTTGCGTGCGATTTCAATCATCTGCTGGTGGCCGATGCCCAGTTCGCCCACCAGGGTCCATGGGTCGAGCGCGCCCAGGCCGACTTTTTCCATCTGCTCGCGCGCATCGCGCTCGAGGCGGCCACGGTCGATCCAGCCGAAACGCTGCGGCAAATTCTTCAGGTACAGGTTTTCGGCGATCGACAGGGTCGGAATCAGATTGAGTTCCTGCATCACCATGCGGATGCCCAGCGCTTCGGCGGCGCCGCGCGAGGCCGGCTGGTACGGTTTGCCATCGAGCAACATAGTGCCCGTGGTGGCTTGCTCCAAGCCGCAGACGATCTTCGACAGCGTGCTCTTGCCAGCGCCGTTTTCGCCCGTCAGCGCCAGTACCTGGCCGGGAATGAAACGCAGGGCCACGCCACCGAGCACGGGCCCCACATAGGACTTGCCGATATTATCGAGCGTGAGCAAAGGGGTGGCGGCAGAGGACGCCGCAGGGATGTCGGTAGGCATGAAAGCTCCGCGTAAAAGGACAAACGGGGCTGGCGCCTGCCATTGCGGCACACGCCAGCCCCGGCGGGATCAGACGATCAGGACTTGGCGCCCTTGGCGACCAGTTCCACCTTGGTTTCGATGGTGCCGCCCAATTCGGCCTGCTTTTTCTTCTCAGCAATGGCTTTCAGCACGGCTTCGATACCGAATACGGCTTGCTGCGAACCGAACTGGTCGGCGGTCGCCAGCACGCGGCCGTCGGCCAGCATCGGCTTGATGGCGTTGATGTTGTCGTAACCGACGACCTTCACCTTGCCGGTCTTGCCGGCGGCCTTGATGGCCGACACGGCGCCGATGGCCATGTTGTCATTGCCGGCCAGGATGGCGGTAATGTTCGGGTTGGCGTTCAGCATGGCGGCGGCCACCGTGTTGGCAGGTGCGATTTCCCACTGGCCCGACTGGACGCTGACGACTTTCGCGCCGGCGCTGGCCATCGCGTCCTGGAAGCCCAGGGTACGCTGCTGCGCGTTGTAGGTGGTCGACACGCCTTCGATGATGGCAACCTGGTCGCCCTTCTTGATCTGCTTGGCCAGGTAGTCGCCGACCAGCTTGGCGCCCTTGCGATTGTCCGGGCCGACGAACGGTACCGAGATGCCCTTTTCTTTCAGGGCGGCATCGTCGAGCTTGTTGTCGATATTGACCACCAGGATACCGGCGTCTACCGCCTTCTTCAGCACCGGCACCAGCGCTTTCGAGTCGGCCGGGGCGATTACCAGGGCGTTCACGCGCGAGACGATCATCTGCTCGACCAGCTTGATCTGGCTGGAAGTATCGGTTTCGTCCTTGATGCCGTTCGACAGCAGGTCGTACTTGGCGGCGTTGGCTTTCTGGTGCGCCTTGGCGCCGTTTTCCATGGTCAGGAAAAATTCGTTGGCGAGCGACTTCATCACCAGTGCAACCTTCGGCTTGGCAGCCGTCTGCGCCATCGCGGGCAGGGCAGGCAGGGCGCACACGAAAGCGGCGGCGGCGATCATTTTGAGGCGAATACGGGATGTCATGGCAGTCTCCAGGGTATGGTTGGGCAAGCACGTCTGAGCAATGCTTTTTTGTAAAACGCTGTGCGCAAACGTTTGCGCGAAGCGAAGTGTGCCTCAATGCGCCATTGGAGTGCAAGCGATTCTGTATGTGCAGTGCAGCAAAATTGCCACTTCCCCAAGAAAAAACCCGGCGCGTGGCCGGGTTTCGAAGAACAGCTACAGCGTTGCCTTGTCGGCTGGCTATTTATCTGCGACCGCGTGCCGGTGCACCGCCCTTGGCTGGCGGCTTGCCACGAGCCATCGGCGCCGCAGCGGCCGGCTTGGTTTTCGTCTTGATGGTCGACAGAATCGATGGCCGTACTTTTGATTCGGCCGCCGACGCTTTGGGCGCCGCTGCCGTGCCGCCCAGGGCAATGCGGCTCTTGCCGGGTGCGACCTTGAACTTGTCGGGCGTGCCGGCGCCGTGCGTCTGGCGGCTGCGTTCGCCTGCGGCCAGGCCGCCCGCTTCGGACGAAGTCCAGGCCGGGATCAGATGCTTGTCGCCATTGCCGATCAGGTCGCCACGGCCCATGCTGACCAGCGCTTCGCGCAGGATCGGCCAGTTGGCCGGGTCCTGGTAGCGCAGGAAAGCCTTGTGCGTGCGGCGGATCTTGCCGCTGCGCGCCGTTTCCACCACTTCCGAATCAGCGGTCACCTTGCGCAAGGGATTCTTGCGCGTGTGATACATGGTGGTGGCCATCGCCATCGGTGTCGGCATGAAGGTCTGCACCTGGTCGAGCTTGAAGTTGTTTTTCTTCAGCCACAGCGCCAGATTCAGCATGTCCAGGTCGGTGGTACCGGGATGCGCGGCGATAAAGTAGGGAATCAGGTATTGCTTCTTGCCCGCCTCGAGCGAGAAGCGGTCGAACATTTCCTTGAATTCATCATACGCGCCGATGCCGGGCTTCATCATCTTCGACAAGGTGCCCTCTTCCGTATGCTCGGGCGCGATTTTCAGCAGGCCGCCGACGTGGTGGGTCACCAGTTCCTTCACGTATTCGGGCGAGCGCACGGCCAGGTCGTAGCGCAGGCCCGAGCTGATCAGGACCTTCTTGATGCCGGGAATCGCGCGCGCCTTGCGGTACAGCGAAATCAACTTGCTGTGGTCGGTACCGAGGTTGACGCAGATCGACGGATACACGCACGACAGGCGGCGGCACGATATTTCGATCTCTTTTTCCTTGCAGGCCAGCCGGTACATATTGGCGGTCGGGCCGCCCATATCGGAAATGGTGCCTGTAAAGCCTTTGGTTTTATCGCGGATATGCTCGATTTCGCGCAGGATAGACGGCTCCGAACGGCTCTGGATAATCCGGCCTTCGTGTTCGGTAATCGAGCAGAAGGTGCAGCCGCCAAAACAGCCGCGCATGATGTTGACGGAAAAACGGATCATTTCCCAGGCCGGGATATGCGCCTTGCCATAGCTTGGGTGCGGCGCGCGCGCGTAGTTCATGTCATACACGCCGTCCATTTCGTCCATCGCCAGCGGCAGCGGCGGCGGATTGAGCCACACGTCGCGTTCGCCATGCGCCTGCACCATGGCGCGTGCATTGCCGGGGTTCGATTCCAGGTGGAACACGCGCGAGGCGTGCGCATACATCACCGGGTCGTCCTTGACCACGTCATACGCGGGCAGGCGCACCACGGTTTTGTCGTGCTTTTCCTTGGCCATCGCCAGCCGTTCTTCGCGGCTCATGATGCGGATCGGCTTGATCACTTCGGCAGACTTCGACGCGTTCTCGGTGGCGCAGGCGGTCTTGTCTTCCTGCATCATTTCGTACGGGCTGTAATGCGGATCGATCTTGCCCGGCACGTCGACGCGGGTGGAATTGTGCACGCCCCAGTCGTCGCCGGGCAGCCAGCCGGCCGGTACCATGAAGGCGGTGCCGCGCAGGTCGCGGATATCCTTGATCGATTCGCCTGCAGCCAGGCGGTGCGTCAGGTCGACCAGCGCACGCTCGGCGTTGCCGAAAATCAAGAGATCGGCTTTGGAGTCGGGCAGCACGGAACGGCGCACTTTGTCCGACCAGTAATCATAGTGGGCGATGCGGCGCAGGGACGCTTCGATGCTGCCGATCACCACCGGCACGTCCGGATAGGCTTCGCGCGCACGCTGGGCGTAGACGGTAACGGCGCGGTCCGGGCGCTTGTTCGGTTCGGCGTTGGGCGTATAGGCGTCGTCGGAGCGGATCTTGCGGTCGGCCGTGTACTGGTTGACCATGGAATCCATATTGCCGGCGGTCACGCCGTAGTACAGGCGCGGCTTGCCGAGCACGCGGAAGGCGTCGGCCGACAGCCAGTCGGGCTGGCTGATAATGCCGACCCGATAGCCTTGCGCTTCGAGCAGGCGGCCAACCAGGGCCATGCCGAAACTCGGATGGTCGATATAGGCGTCGCCAGTGACTAAAATCACGTCGCACTGGTCCCAGCCCAGCGCATCCATCTCGGCGCGCGACATGGGCAGGAAAGGCGCTACGGCAGCGCGGGCAGACCGCTTGGGTACGGTCGCAAATAAATTGGCAGGGGAGTTCATTGCCCGGATTGTACCGGAATTGGCCATTTCAAACCTGACAGCCTGTCGTTGACTGTTGGATTCTGGTGCAAAAAACGTTTATATTTCAATCACTTGGGGGCAATGCGCCCCAGTGGGGCGCATTGCGATAGCGAAGCGACAGACCGCCTTTAAATCCCCATATTGGCGAGAATTTCACCAAGTTCGCGCAGCGCCGGCTCCAGTTTCGGATGCTTGACAGCAAACTGGGCCGACAATTCCTGGCTGCGCTCGGCCAAGCCATAGGTGGTCGATTCTTCTTCCTGCGACTCCTGGGCTTCCAGCGCGGCGCGCTTTTCCAGCAGCAGATGGATGTCGCCATCGAGCTTTTGCAGCAAACCTTGCAACTCTTCATCGACGGGGCCGCTGGACTCCAGGTTCGAGCGCAGCTGTTGTAACGATTCCTTGAGTTTGGTTTCCATGTTTTTTCCTGTCAGTCAGTAAATTGCGTGTCCAGGTACAGTTGTTCCACCTTGCTCCTGGCCCACGGGGTCTTGCGTAAAAACTTCAGGCTCGACTTGATGCTCGGCTCGCTGATAAAGCAATTGATGTCGATGCGCTTGCCCAAACCATCCCAACCGTAATGGGCTTGCAGTCGCGTCACGATCGCTTCCAACGTGACGCCATTCAAATCTTGCTGATTCATTTTGTTCTTTCAACTACGTGTCTTGATATCTTACTCAATTCTACGCTGCGCGCACATGACGCTTGCATTGTTCGCTCAGGAACAATGCAAGCGCAGGCGCAGACTTACTGCGTTTTCAGGCCACGGCGTTCCAGCAGCGGCTCGACGGTAGCATCACGGCCACGGAAATCGCGGAACAGCTGCAGCGCGTCAACGCTGCCGCCGCGCGACAGCAATTTGCTGCGGAACCAGTCGCCGTTCTTGCGTGTCAGGCCGCCATTTTCCTTGAACCAGTTGACCGATTCGGCATCGAGTTTTTCCGACCACAGATAGGCGTAATAGGCGGCAGAATAGCCGCCCGAGAAACTGTGCGAAAAGTAGCTGGTGCGGTAGCGCGGCGGCACCGGCGCGTAGTCGACGCCGGCCTCTTTCAGCGACGCCGCTTCAAACGCCAGCACGTCGGTCGGGATCTGGTTCGGCGCCAGCTGGTGCCAGCGCTGGTCCAGCAAGGCCGCCGACAGATATTCCGTGGTCATGAAACCCTGGTTGAATTTTTTCGCCGCCATCACTTTGTCCAGCAGCTCCTGCGGCATGGCCGCACCGCTCTGGTAATGCTTCGCATAGTTCTGCAGCACTTCCGGCCAGACGGCCCACATTTCGTTGACCTGCGAAGGGTATTCGACAAAGTCGCTCGGCACGCTGGTGCCCGAGAAGCGCGGATATTTCACGTTCGAAAACATGCCGTGCAGCGCATGGCCGAATTCGTGGAACATGGTGGTCACTTCGTCGAACGTCAGCAGGGTCGGCTGGCCGGCTGGCGGCTTCGGAATGTTGAGCTGATTGGCCACTACGGGATGGGTGCCCATCAGACCGGACTGCGACACATATTCATTCATCCAGGCGCCGCCGTGCTTGTTGCCGCGTGCATAGAAGTCGGCGATAAACAGCGCCAGCGGCTTGCCGTTGGCGTCGATCACGTCGTACACGCGCACGTCCGGGTTGTATACCGGCAAGTCTTTACGTTCCTTGAAGCTGATGCCGTACAGTTTATTGGCTGCAAAAAACACGCCGTTGTTCAGCACGCTATTGAGTTCCAGGTAGGGCTTCAGCTGGTTCTCGTCAAAATTGAAACGCTGGTTGCGCAGCTTGTCGGTGTAGATGGCCCAGTCGGCGGCGGCCACCTGGAAACCGCCTTTTTCCGCGTCGACCACGCCCTGCAAATCGGCCGCTTCGCGGCGCGCATTGGCCACCGCCGGTTTCGCCAGTTCCGACAGCAAGGTGTTCACCGCCGTGGTGGTTTTCGCCGTCTGGTCTTCCAGCGCATAGGCCGCGTAGTTCGGGTAGCCAAGCAAGGTGGCGCGTTCGGCGCGCAGCTTGGCCAGTTTCAGCACGATGGCGCGGTTGTCGAATTCGCCGCCCTGGCTGCCACGATTCAATGACGCATCCATCAAACGCTGGCGCGTGGCGCGGTTGGTCAGCACTGCCAGTGGCGGCTGGCCACTGGTATTGACCAGGGCAATGACGAACTTGCCGTCCAGGCCGCGCTCCTTGGCGGCGGCAGCGGCCGTGTCGATATCGCTGTCGGTCATGCCGGCCAGCTCTTCGCGCGTGTTCACCACCAGGCCCTTGGCGTTGGTTTCCTTCAGCACGTTTTGTGCAAAGGCCGTTTCCAGGCCGGCCTGTTCGGCATTGAAGGCCTTCAGTTTTTCCTTGTCGGCATCCGACAGTTTGGCGCCGGCGCGCACGAAATCGGTGTGGTAGCGGTCCAGCAGGCGCAGCGATTCGGCATCCAGGCCCAGCTGGTCACGCTTGGCGTACAGGGTGTCGATGCGGGTAAACAGTTTCGGATTGAGGCTGATGGCGTCGGCGTGGGCGGCCAGCTTGGGCGAGATGTCGGTTTCCACCGCTTCCAGCGCGGGGTTGGTATTGGTCGAAGTCATGTTGCTGAAAATGCTCTGCACGCGGTGCAGCAGCTGGCCGGTACGCTCAAGCGCGACGATGGTGTTTTCAAACGTCGGCGCCTGGCGGTTGTTGGCGATCGCATTGACTTCGGCCAGCTGGCGCTTCATGCCTTCGGCAAACGCCGGTGCATAGTGCGCGTCCTTGATCAGGCCGAACTGCGGCATCTGGAATGGCAAGGGACTGGCTTTGAGCAGCGGGTTTTGCGCGCTGATGGCGACGGGCGCCTTGGCAGGCGCTGCGGCGGGCGCATTGGCGGGCGCTGCAGCGGCGGCCATGGCTTGTGGGGCGGCGTGGGCCAGCATGACGCTGGCGGCGATGACGAGCAGTTGTGGACGGATCATGACATCTTTCAAGGTGCAGGGAAGAACCGCGAGCATGTCGCGGACCAGTGGCAAATCATAGCAGGGTGATCTGCCAGCGTGGCGCAGCAGGCCGAATGCGCGGTTTACCACGGCGCCGGTTTTGATTGACCAAATAAAAATGGCCGCCAATACGCGGCGGCCATTTTTAGCTTAGTGAGCTTATTTGCCGCTCAAGCCACGGCGCTCCAGCAGCGGCTCGATTTTCGCATCACGGCCACGGAAATCGCGATAGATCTGCAGCGCATCGGCGCTGCCGCCGCGCGACAGCAGTTTGCTGCGGAACCAGTCGCCGTTCTTGCGCGTCAGGCCGCCGTTTTCCTTGAACCATTCGACGGTGTCGGCGTCCAGCTTTTCCGACCACAGGTAGGCGTAGTAGCCGGCCGAATAGCCGCCCGCAAACGCGTGCGAGAAATACGTGGTGCGGTAGCGCGGCGGCGCTGGTGCAAAATCGATACCGGCCTCAAGCAGTGCGGTTTTTTCAAACGCCAGCACGTCGGTCGGGATCTGGGCCGGGGTCAGTTGGTGCCAGCGCTGGTCGAGCAGGGCCGAGGCCAGGTATTCGGTGGTTTTGTAGCCCTGGTTGAAATTGTCGGCAGCCTTCACTTTCGCCAGCAGTTCGGCGGGAATCGCCACGCCGGTCTGGTAGTGCCTGGCATAGTTCTGCAGCACTTCCGGCCACAGCGCCCACATTTCATTGACCTGCGACGGGTATTCGACAAAGTCGCGCGGCACGCTGGTGCCCGAGAAGCGCGGATATTTCACGTTCGAGAACATGCCGTGCAGCGCATGGCCGAATTCGTGGAACATGGTGGTCACTTCGTCGAACGTCATCAGGGTCGGCTGGCCCGCTTCCGGCTTCGGAATGTTCAGGTTGTTGGCGATCACGGGCTGGTTGCCCAGCAGGGCCGACTGGCTGACATAGGCATTGGCCCAGGCACCGCCGCGCTTGTTGCTGCGCGCGTAAGGGTCGAGCGTGAAGATGGCCAGTTGCTTGCCGTCTTCGTTGAACACGTCGAACACCAGCATGTCGGCGTTGTACACCGGCAGGTCGGTGCGCTGCTTGAAGGTGAGGCCGTACAGCTTGCCGGCGGCAAAGAACACGCCCTTGGTCAGCACGCTGTTCATTTCAAAATAAGGCTTGAGCTGGTTCTGGTCGAAGTTGTAGCGTTCGGCGCGCACCTTGTCGCTGTAATAGGCCCAGTCGCTGGCGGCGACCTTGAAGCCGCCTTTTTCCGCGTCGATCACTTTCTGGATATCGTCCGCTTCGCGGCGCGCGTTGACCACTGCCGGCTTGGCCAGTTCACCCAGCAGCGCATTGACGGCGGTGGTGGTCTTGGCGGTCTGGTCTTCCAGCGAATAGGCCGCGTAGTTCGGGTAGCCCATCAGCGCGGCGCGTTCGGCGCGCAGCTTGGCCAGGTCCAGCACCACCTGGCGGTTGTCGAATTCGCCGCCATGGCTGCCACGCGCCTGCGAGGCGGCCATGATGCGTTCGCGCAGTGCGCGGTTGGTCAGTTGCGACAACGGCGCCTGGCCGGTGGTGTTGACCAGCGCAATCACGTACTTGCCGTCCAGGCCGCGTTTTTTGGCCAGGCCGGCGGCCACTTCAATCGCCGCCGGCGACAGTCCGTCGAGCTCTGCGCGCGTATCGACCACCACCGCCGAGGCATTGAGTTCCTTCAGCACGTTCTGCGCAAACGTGGTCGACAGGGCAGCGAGCTGGCCGTTGTAGGTTTTCAATTTGTCTTTGTCGGCCGCCGACAGCTTGGCGCCGGCGCGCACGAAATCGGTGTGGTAGCGTTCCAGCAAGCGTTTGGATTCGGCATCGAGACCCGGCTTGTCGCGCTTGGCGTACAAGGTGTTGATGCGCTGGTAGAGCTTGCCGTTGAGCATGATCGCGTCGCTATGGGCCGCCATTTTTGGCGCCAGCTCGCGCTCCAGTGCCTGGATGGTCTCATTCGTGTTCGAGCCCGACATCACCGAAAACACGGTGCGCACGCGGCCCAGCAGCTGGCCGGCGCGTTCCATGGCGACGATGGTGTTGTCGAAGGTGGCCGCTTTCGGATTGTTGGCAATCGCGTTGATCTCCGCCAGGTGCTCGGCCATGCCGGCCGTAAAGGCAGGCGCGTAATCGGCGTCCTGTATCTTGTCGAACGGAGGATAGTGGAATGGCAGGCTGCTGGCCTGGGCAAACGGATTGCTGGCAGGCAGGGAGGCAGCCACGGTAGTGGCAGCGGCAGCAGGCGCCTTGGTCGCGGCAAAAGCGGCTGGCGCCAGCATCAGGCTGGCGGCGATGACGAGCAGTGTTGGACGGGTCATGACATCTTTCAAAGTACGCAAGAGAACCGCGATTGTGTCGCGGACCAGCCTGAAATAATAACAGCCTGACAAACTTGCGTCACCCGCAACGACTGCAGGTATCACGTCATACAGTAATGATTAGTAATGCGGCGGGCGCTCGTTGACCTGGCCGCCGTTGGCCTGCTGCGCGCCTTCGCGCACGTGTTCGCCCAGCTTGTGCAGCATCGCTTCCAACTGGTCGATGCGGCGGCCCTGCTGGTACACCATCTGGTTCAGCGACTCGACCAGGTCTTCCTGCTGCGCCAGCTTGATTTCGATATCGACGAAACGGCTTTCCATCTGTTCATTGTCCATAGTGCTCACGGTAACTCCTGGCATCAAACACGCATTTTACCCTCCAGCCTCGCGATCCACCGCAAACAAGCTGCGGTCATGACCACGCAATGCAGATTGCGTCGCTATCCTTGAGATTGCATGAAACTCCTTGACGAATGAGAACAAACGATTACAATGGATACGTCTACTGATCTTCAACCATGTTTGATCGAGACCTTCAAGACGGCGCAATATCGCCGCTGGGAAGACAAGCTGCATGATGTCGCGACGGCGGCCATCGATGCGCGCATCAAGAATCTGCAGCACGGTAAAAAAGGCGACTGGCGCGCGGTAGGCGACGGCGTCTGTGAGCTGCGCTTTTTGCAGACAGGACCGGGCTGGCGCGTGTATTTTCATGAAACCAATCTGGGCGCGTTGATATTGTTGCTGCTCGGCGGCGACAAGGCCAGCCAACAACGCGATATCGACAAGGCGAAAAAGATCCTCGCCGAATTGAAAGCCACGCAGGCAGCGATCCGCAAGCAGAAACAGGCTGCCATCAACGACAAGCAAGGACGAAAAAAATGAACCGTGACCACGACAGCTTCGACCTCGATGATCTGGAGGCGCTGGGCCTGAGCCGTTTCGACCCAACCCAGCATCTGACCAGTCCGGACGCCATCGCCGCCTATATGAGCGAAATCATTGCCACCGGCAATGCCGAGCTGTTCCAGGCGGCCATGAACGACGTGGTACGCGCGCATGGCATGGGCAAGGTGGCGGCAAGGGCCGACATTACGCGTGAAGGCGCGTATAAAGCCTTGCGCGAAGGCAGCAAGCCGCGCTTTGACACCATCCTGAAAATGCTCGACGCGCTGGGCATGCAGTTTGCCATCGTGCCCAAGCTGACATCGGACGCTGGCTGACTTCAGGTCTTGGGGGTTGCCAGCAGCGCCTTCATGCGCGCCAGCCGTTCTTTGGGTGAAATCACTTCCGACTCGGTCGGCACGGCGTCGCCCACGTCGAGTTCCATTTCCTTGATAAAACGAGACACGTCGCAATGCACCTGCTCGCCGGCCCGCTTGCGCTTCTTGCACCAGGTAATGTGCAAGGTGCGCTGGGCGCGTGTAATGCCCACATACATCAGGCGGCGTTCTTCCTGGATACGCGCCGCCATGGTTTCGGCCGGCGCGTCGGCGTCGCCCTTGTGCGGCAAGATGCCCTCTTCCACGCCGACCAGGAAGACGTGCGGAAACTCCAGCCCTTTCGATGCATGCAGGGTCGACATGCGCACCGCATCCTGCTCTTCGTCCTTGCCCTCGAGCATGGTCATCAGGGCCACCATCTGCGTCAGTTCCAGCACGTTTTTTTCTTCGCCATCGCGGTCCTTGCCGCCCCGGCCCCGCTCCTTGAGCCAGTTGACGAATTCCAGCACGTTCTGCCACTTGCTTTGCGCCTGCCGCTCTTCGAAAGCGTCGTACAGGTAGGACTCGTAATGAATTTCCTTCATCATGTCGTCCAGCACTTCGGCCGCCGCATCGCCGCTGCCGGCTGCACCAGGGCGGCTGGCGCGCGACTCAAGATCATTGATGAAGTTGCAGAAGTCGCGCAGCGGCCCCAACTGGCGGTCGGTCAGCTTGGCTTCGATGCCGCCCTTGAACACCGCCTGGAACAGCGAACACTGCCACTGGCCCGAGAACGCGCCCAGCACCTCCAGCGTCGATTGCCCCACGCCACGGCGCGGCGTGGTGACGGCGCGGATAAACGCCGGATCGTCGTCTTCGTTGGCCAGCAGGCGCAGATAGCTGATGATGTCTTTGATCTCGGCCTTGTCGAAGAAACTCTGGCCGCCGGAAATCGTGTACGGGATGCGCTCCTTGCGCAGGCACTGCTCGATAATGCGCGCCTGGTGGTTGCCACGGTACAAAATGGCGTAATCGGAAAACTTGTTCTTGCGCTCGAAATGGTCGGCCGAGATCATGATGGCCACCTGTTCCGCCTCCTGCTCGTCGGTCTGCATGCCCAGCACCTTGATCGGCTCGCCCAGGCCGTGTTCGGACCACAGCGATTTTTCAAACAGTTTCGGGTTGTTGCCGATCACGGCATTGGCCGCATTCAGGATGCGCATGGTGGAGCGGTAATTCTGTTCCAGCTTGATCACGCGCAGGTCGGGGAAATCTGTTTCCAGGGTTTTCAGGTTTTCCACGGTGGCGCCGCGCCAGGCATAAATCGCTTGGTCGTCGTCGCCCACGGCGGTAAACATCGGCTTTTTGCCGATGCCCGTCACCATCAGTTTCACCAGTTCGTACTGGCAGGTATTGGTATCCTGGTACTCGTCGACCAGCAGGTAGCGCAGGCGGCGCTGCCATTTGTCGCGCACGGCGTCGTTGTTGCGGAACAATTCGACGGGAAGACGGATCAGATCGTCGAAATCGACCGCCTGGTAGGCTGACAAGGTAGCCACATAGCTGCGGTAGATGCGCGCCGCGTTGGCGTCGTCCTCATCCTTGGCTTGCGCCAGCGCCGTGTCGGGGTCGATCAGGCCGTTTTTCCACAGCGACATGGCGGTCTGGATCTGGCGGATGATCTGTTTGTCGGTGGTTATGGCCAGGTCTTGTACCAGCGAAAAACAGTCGTCGCTGTCCATGATGGAAAAGCGGTCTTTCAGCCCCACGCCATTGGCTTCCTGGCGCAAGATCTTCACGCCCAGCGAATGGAAGGTCGATACCGTCAGCTGCTTGGCCTGACGCGGCTGCTTCAACAGCTTGGCGATGCGCTCCTGCATTTCCAGCGCCGCCTTGTTGGTAAAAGTCAGGGCGGCGATGGTGCGCGGGTCGTAGCCGCGGTCTTCGATCAGGTGGGCAATCTTTTGCGTGATCACGCGCGTCTTGCCCGAGCCAGCGCCGGCCAGCACCAGGCAGGGGCCGTCGAGATAGGTGACGGCTTCGCTTTGGGGAGCGTTCAGGCCGAATTGTGGTGCTTTGGACATCAGGGTATTTCCGCAGGGAACAGCAGTCCATTGTAACAGCGTCGTGTACGCCGATTGCACGCACCGGGTCTTGATAAATGCCGTCCGGGCGCCATCTTGGCAGACTGAATCTACGCCGCACAACCCGGCCTGGAGTACCATCCCGGCTATTATTCCAGCTATCACTCCGGCCTTGCGCCCCAACCTCTTGAATGGCCGCCCCATGAAATTTGAACATCTGATTGAAATCAACGATCCCCTCAACCCGCTGATCGATACCTTGACGGTCGAACAGGTCTGGCGTGGCCTGGTATTGCGCGCCGAGTCGCCCAAGCTGTTCGTGCCGCACCTGGACGAGTGCGAGATCAGCGAGCGCACCGACAACGGTTTTTCACGCCGCCTGCGCTATGGCGAACTGGTGATCGAAGACAAGGTCGTGCTGCTGCCGCAATTACAGGTGCGCTATGCAGTGGCGGCGCAAAAGGATATCAGCGCCTCCTCGCTGGTGATGACCATCGAAATGCCGGATGAACACAGCCTGTGGGTGCGTTTCCAGTATGACGACGGCAATGACGCGGCCACCGATGCGGCCAACGCCATGTACGACGACTTCCGCCGCTCGGCCTACCAGGAGTCCGATATCGACACCATCCGCATACTGCGCGAGCTGGCGGCCGAGGGTCGCCTCGACGCCGGCCTTCTGAATTAACATCTGACCAAACCTACTGCGCGTCGCGCTTTGCGGCCTGTGATGCTCACTGTGCTCCAGCACAGCTGCGCTTCTCGGCAACAAATCACTGCCGCTCGCTACGGTTTTGTCAGGTGTTATAAACCATCTGAAGCTCAAGTACCGGGCGTGCAGTCGACGCAGTCCGGCACATCGCCCGGGCCTTTTTGCAGGTGCAGCGCCAGTTCGCGCAAGGCCGTGCGCACGCCCTCTTCGATCACCGGATGGTAGAACGGCATGTCGAGCATGGCGTGCACCGTCAGCTGCGCCTGGCAAGCCCAGGCCAGCAAATGGCCCAGGTGCTCGGCGCGCGGGGCTATCATCTCGGCGCCCAGGAAACGCTGGCTGCCGAACTCGGCATACACACGCAGCATGCCTTTGTTTTGCAGCATCACCCGGCTGCGGCCCTGGTTGCCGAATGACACGGCGCCAACGGCAAAACGGCCCACATGGCTGATGCACAGCTGCTGGTAGGTGGCGCCGACGGTGGCAATCTGCGGTTCGGTGAATGCCACGCCCAGCGGCGTGCGGCGCAGGCCCGGCTGCACATCGGGAAAACGCGCCGCATTGTCGCCGGCGATACGGCCCTGGTCGGCCGCCTCGGGCAGCAGCGGCAGTTCGTCGCTGGCGTCGCCGGCGATAAAGATGCTGCTCTTGCCGCACTGCATGGTGTGCTTGTCGTACAAGGGCACGCCATGGCGGTCGAGTTCGATCTGCGCCGTTTCCAGGCCGATACCGTGCACATTCGGGCTGCGGCCAATGGCGGCCAGCACATACTCGAACTGCTCGGTTTTTTCCTTCCCTTCGCCATCGCGGCTGGTCAGCAGCAGGCCCAGTCCATCGTCGGTTTTTGCGATATGCGCGACGCTGGTCTGGAAGCGGATATCGAATTGCCCGGCCAGCACTTTGCCGGCCTCTGCCAGCACCAGCGGATCGGTCAGCTGCGCCACTCTGGCGCCACGTGCAAACAGGGTCACGCGTACGCCCAGGCGGGCCAGCGCCTGCCCCAGTTCCAGGCCGATCACGCCGGCGCCGACCACCGCCAGCGAGCGCGGCAGGTCGGTCCAGCCAAACACGGCATCGCTGGTGATCACGCGCTCGCCGGCCGCCTTCCATTCCGGCGGCACGATGGGCGAAGAACCGGTGGCGATCACCACGCTCGCCGCTTCGACGATGGTGTGTTCATCGACCTGCAGCTTGCCGGGGGCGATAAAGCGGGCGTGGCCGCGCAATTTTTCTTCATCGGCAATCGCATCGACGCCTTCGAGCACGAAGCCGACAAAGCGGTCGCGCTCGCTGCGCACGCGCGCCATCACTTGCTGGCCGTCGATCCGCAGCGCGCCCGGATGCACGCCGAACGCGGGCGCGGCCGTTACAGCGTGGGCCGCTTCGGCGGCCGAGATCAGCAGTTTGCTGGGCATGCAGCCGACCCGCGCACAAGTGGTGCCATAAGGGCCGCTTTCCATCATCAGCACGCGCTTGCCGTGCAGGCGCGCCGCCTTGTGCGCCGTCAGGCCGGCCGTGCCGCTGCCGATCACGGCCACATCCACCTTGATAGTCTTGATATTGTTGTTCATTATTGCCGCCACAGAGGTCATTCGATGAGCATGCATACTACTCTGTTGGCATGAAAAAGGTTTTACCAAGCGGCAATTCGTATATACGCCGTTTACCAAATTGCTGTCCGAGCAGATCGTGCGCCCGGCGCGGGCCTGGCTGCATTGATCAGATATCGAGCGGATCGACTTCCAGCGACCATTTCACGCGCGTCTTCATGGCGCGCAGCTCGGCCAGCCATTCCTTCAGAAAGGCCTGCAACGCGGGCCGCGACGCCGATTCGAGCAGCAGCTGGGCGCGGTCGACGTTGTAGACACGCGTCATGCTCATCGGAATCGGATCGTTGATGGTAATCGCCGGATGCGCCAGGCAATCCTTGGCCGCCTGCAAGAACTCGATGGCGCTCGCCAGTTCCGGCGCTTCGGCACGCAGCAGCGCCTGGAACAGGTACGGCGGCAACGCCGCATGGGCCCGCTCTTCCAGCAAGGTGGTGGCGAAATGGTCGTAATCATGGTTGACCACCGCGTCGTACAGCGGATGGCGCGCATAGCGGGTCTGGATCAGCACCTCGGAGACGCTGCCGCCCTCGGTCTGCGCGGCCCGTCCCGCCCTGCCCGCCACCTGCATCAGCTGCGCGAACAGGCGCTCGCTGGCGCGATAGTCCTGCGAAAACAGCGCCGTGTCGGGATTCAAGATACCGACCAGGGTCAGCTTTTTGAAATCGTGGCCCTTGGCCACCATCTGCGTGCCGATCAGGATATCGACCTCGCCGCGGTGCACGGTATCGAACGCTTCCTGCGCGCTACCTTTCTTGCGCGTGGAATCGGCATCGATCCGTAAAATGCGCGCTTCGGGAAACAGTTGCTGCAAGCCCTCTTCGACGCGCTGCGTGCCACGCCCCAGCGGTTGCAGGTCGACATTGCCGCAAGTGGGGCAATGGCGCGGAATGCGCAGTTCCAGGCTGCAATGGTGGCAGCGCAGCCGGTGTTCGGGCTTGTGCAGCACCATGAACGAGGTGCAACGGGTGCAATTGCTGATCCAGCCGCACGATTCGCAGCAGATCACGGGCGAATAGCCGCGCCGGTTCAGGAACAGCAGCGACTGCTCGCCGCGCTCCATGCGCAGTTTCAGGGCCGCCACCAGGTGCGAGGTCAGGCCGTCCTTCGGCTTGTCGCGTTCCATGTCGAGCAGCTTGACACGCGGCAGCACGGCATTTTTGACGGCCCGCTCGCGCAATTCGAGCTTGCGGTAGCGTCCCGTCTGCGCGTGGTGCCAGCTTTCCAGCGACGGCGTGGCCGAACCGAGCACGATGGGGATCTGCAGCTGCCAGGCGCGCCACACGGCCAGGTCGCGCGCCGAATAGCGCAAGCCTTCCTGCTGCTTGTAGGAAGGATCGTGCTCCTCGTCGATAACAATCAATTTCAAATTAGGCAACGATGCCAGGATGGCCAGCCGCGTGCCCAGCACGATGCGCGCCTGGCCCTGGTGGGCGGCAAGCCAGTGCAGCATGCGCTCGCCTTCGGACAGGCTGCTGTGCAAGGTAGCCAGCATGACGCCGGGAAAGCGCGCGCGGATATTGCCTTCCAGCTGGGGCGTGAGGTTGATCTCCGGCACCAGGATCAGGATCTGCGCCGCCTCCTCGCGCGCCAGCACCTGGGCGCAGGCCTGCAGATAGACTTCGGTCTTGCCGCTGCCCGTCACGCCGTACAGCAGGGTCGGTTTGAAACCTTGCGCGCCACCGATGGCATCGGCCGCTTCCTGCTGGGCAGGGTTGAGCGGCGGCATGTTCAGCGGCCTGCCGTCATGCGCATCGTTCAGCTTGGCCAGCTTCTTGATGGCGCGGTCGAGCGCCACGGTAGTCAGCACCCGCAGGTTTTTTGGCAGCCCCGGCAGCGCCACTTCACCGAGCGGACGCTGGTAGTAGTCGGCGGCAAACGCGGCCAGCGCCAGCCATTGCGCCGACAGCGGCGTGAGCTGGCTGCGCACGGCCAGCACATCTTTCATTTTCGCATCGGGTACCTCGGTGCTGCCGGCCACGCCGACGATCAGGCCCATCACTTCGCGCCGGCCGAACGGCACCAGCGCCAGTTGCCCGATCTGCGGCAGGGGCGCGTCGTCGCTGCTCCAGCGATAGTCGAACAGGACGTTGAGAGGGGTATCGAGCGCGATTTTCAGGATGCACTGCGCCATGGGTCTTGCCTATTCCAGGTTGATAACAATGCGGTGGGCGCACGGCCGGCCATGATACTTGGTCTGGCCGGTAAAGCAGGCCAAGCCTGAAGATAATTCTGTGGATAACTTTGTGGACAAAGAAAAATTAACTTTCCAAATTTCCATTGCATACAATGCCAATTACCGTCAAGAGCGCACGAAAAATAAATTAAACGTTTAAAATCAATGGCTTAAAAACTTGCAACGGGCATGGCTAAAATGGCAGGCTTTACTCGGCAGCTGTGCATAACTGAGCAATTCGGTTTCTTGTTTCCGGGCATTAAGCGCGGTGTTCATGATATGCATCAAGGCATTTTCGCGATATCGGCGCAAAGTAATACACCAGCGTAACAGCGGCAAGTTGGTGCCAGGCCAGCGCGCTCAAACCATGCTTCTCATGTAAAACCTGCAGATCGCCGCTAAGTCCCGGTAAACAAAATACTTTTCATTTTTATCCACAGAATCTGTTGATAACTTTGTGGACAATGAAGGAACAACGGCGCCACCAGGCAGAACAACCTTGCCAGATACTGCAAGATAGTCCATCAAAGCTGTTTTTTATCCCTTAAAAATCAACCACTTGCAATACTCTCCCGGGCATGCATGCGCGAGTGCCTTTTATTTCCGCAGCAAAAAAAATTGTGCATAAGTCGGCTTTCCAGCTGCCGTCGCGCACGTGAAAAAGGCAGGCTTCCTGTGGAAAACCTGCCTTTGCAGTGCCTGCGGGCGATCTTACTGGCCGCTACGCATGGCGCGGCTCTGGCTGTGCACGGCTTCCACCATGGCTTCCACCGATTCTGGCGGGGTGAACTGGGAAATGCCATGGCCAAGGTTGAATACGTGGCCGGTGCCTTCGGACGGCGCACCAAAGGCATTGAGGACCTTGGCCACTTCGGCGCGGATCTGGTCCGGGCTGGCAAACAGGATGGCCGGGTCCAGATTGCCCTGCAGGCCGACTTTATGGCCCACCAGCTGGCGCGCGCGCGTCAGGTTGACGGTCCAGTCCAGGCCGACGGCGTCGGCGCCGATATCGGCGATCTGCTCTATCCATTGGCCGCCGCCCTTGGTAAACACGATGGCGGGAATCTTCACGCCATCCTTGTTGCGTTTCAGTTGCGCCACCACCTGCTGCATATAGGCCAGCGAAAACTCCTGGTAGGCGCCATCGGCCAGCGCACCGCCCCAGGAATCGAAAATCATGACCGCTTGCGCGCCGGCATCGATCTGCGCGTTCAGGTATTGCGCCACCGAGGTGGCGTTGATCGCCAGGATGTGGTGCATCAGCTCGGGGCGGTTGTACAGCATTTTCTTGATGGTATGGAATTCCTTCGAGCCGCCGCCCTCCACCATGTAGCACGCCAGGGTCCACGGGCTGCCGGAAAAGCCGATCAGCGGCACCCGGCCATTGAGTTCGGTACGGATCTGCGTGACAGCCTTGAAGACGTAGTCGAGCGACTCCAGGTCCGGTACTTGCAAGGCCATCACGTCCTGCTCGGTGCGCAGCGGACGCTCGAATTTAGGGCCTTCGCCATCGGCGAAATACAGGCCCAGGCCCATCGCGTCGGGCACGGTCAGGATATCGGAAAACAAAATCGCTGCATCGAGTGGAAAACGCGCCAGAGGCTGCAAGGTCACTTCGGTGGCGTAATCGGGATTTTTCGCCAGGCCCAGGAAGGAACCGGCCCGCTCGCGCGTGGCGCGGTATTCAGGCAGGTAGCGGCCGGCCTGGCGCATCAGCCACACTGGCGTATGCTCGGTCGGCTGGCGCAGCAGGGCGCGCAAAAAGGTGTCGTTCTGGAGCGGAGCAAATTGTGGCATGGCAAGCAATCGGGCTGGGAGAAGCGGTATTATCGCATCCAATTGCCGCCACTTCATTGATTCCGGTAACGGTTTGCAGCATTGGCGCAGCGGGTCGCCTTCCTTTATGATGATGCACGCCTGGCGCCTGACGCCCCATCCAACAATGGAGTTCCGCATGACATCCACTACCGCCCCCGTCATCCCCTACGGCACCTGGCCTTCGCCAATCAGCGCCGACATCGTCGCGGCCGGTGCTTCGCCGCTGACCCAGCTGGCGCTGGGCGGTGCGGACGGCGGCGATGTGTACTGGCTGGCGGGGCGCGCCAGCGAAGCGGGCCGCAACACCCTGCTGCGCCAGCGCGGCGCGCGTGTCGACGAGATCACGCCGGCGCCGTTCAATCTGCGCACGCGCGTGCATGAATACGGCGGCGGCGCCTATGCCATCGACGGCGAAAGCGTATATTTTTCACATTTTCTTGACAACCGCTTGTACCGCATCGAGGGCGACGCTGCGCCCGAAGCGTTCAGCGCCGGCGGCAATACCCGTTATGCCGACTTCGTGGTCGACCACGCGCGCGACCGCCTGATCGCGGTGCGCGAACAGCATCCGGCACAAGGCCATGCCCATCCCGAAAACACCCTGGCGGCGGTCGGCTTCGATGGCACCGAAACGGTATTGGCGCAGGGCCACGATTTTTATGCCGCGCCGCGTTTGTCAGCGGATGGCCGGCAACTGGCCTGGATTACCTGGGACCATCCGCGTCTGCCGTGGCAGGGCACTGAGTTGTGGCTGGCCGAGGTGCAGCCTGACGGCGGCCTGGGCACGCCACGCCTGGTGGCGGGCAGCGCAAGCGAATCGATATGCCAGCCGGAATGGTCGCCCGCCGGCGTGCTGCATTTTGTGTCGGACCGCAGTGGCTGGTGGAATCTGTACCGCCTGCACGGCGGCGCGGTGGAAGCGCTGTGCCCGATGGAAGCCGAATTTGCCACGCCGCACTGGACCTTTGGCGGCAGCCTGTACGGTTTCGTCTCCGACGATGAACTCATTTGCAGCTATATCGTGCAGGGCGTGAGCCACCTGGCCCGCCTGACGGTGGGCGCGGCCAGGCTGGAAGCCTTGCCGCACCCGTACCAGGAAATCCGCGAACTGCGGGTCGGGCCCGGCTATGTGGCCTTGCTGGGCGGCAGCCCCACCATCGCGCTGGAACTGGCGCGCATCGACCTGTCGAACCATGAACTGGAAGTGCTGGCGCAATCGATCACCGAGCTGCCTGCACTCGACTACTTGTCGGTGCCGCGCAGCATCAGCTACCCGACGACCGGCGGCCGCACCGCGCACGCGTTTTTCTATCCACCGGTCAATGGCGACGTGCAAGCACCAGCCGATACCCTGCCGCCTGTCATCGTCATCAGCCATGGCGGCCCGACCAGCATGGCCAGCAATACCCTGAAGCTGGCGACGCAGTACTGGACCAGCCGCGGCATCGGTGTGCTCGACGTCAACTATGGCGGCAGCAGCGGCTTTGGCCGGCAATACCGCGACGCGCTGCGCGGCCAATGGGGCATCGTCGACGTGGATGACTGCATCGCCGGCGCGCGCTACCTGGTCGAACAGGGCCTGGCCGATGGCGAGCGCCTGATCATCCGCGGCGGCAGCGCCGGCGGCCTGACCACCTTGTGCGCGCTGACCTTCCACGATGTGTTCAAGGCCGGCGCCAGCTACTATGGCGTATCGGACCTGAAAGGGCTGGACCTCGATTCGCACAAATTCGAATCGCACTACAATGACTACCTGATCGCTTCGCAGCCCGAGGCCGAAGCGCTGTACCGGGCCCGTTCGCCGATCCACCACACCGATAAACTGTCGCGGCCGATGATTTTCTTCCAGGGCCTGGACGACAAGGTGGTGCCGCCGCAGCAGTCGCAGTTGATGGTCGACGCCCTGAAAGCCGGTGGCGTGCCGGTCGCCTATGTGCCACTGGAGGGCGAAGGCCATGGTTTCCGCAAGGCCGAAAACATTATCCGCACCCTGGAAGCAGAACTGTATTTTTATCGGCGCGTGTTGCGGCTGGCCACGCCGCAAGGCGAGGCGCCGGTGCAGATCGACAATCTGCCAGCCTGATCGTTTCATTCACTCACCAAGAACAGCCGCATGACCGACCAGCAATTGCTTGAACAATTCGACGCCCTGCACCTGCACGAGAAGATGATCCTCGCCTTGCTGGCCATCGTCGGCGAGCCGGTCGGCAAGCACGCCGTGTATGAACACCTGCAGCGCGCCAATATCGGCGAACCCGACTGCACGCCCTTCAAATTGACCACGGTAACAGAGATGCTGCAGCGGCTGGCACGCCTGGCGCTGGCGACCGAGGTGGTGGGGCGCGGCTTTGCCTGCGAAGCGAAACTGCGCTGGCCGGCCATGCGCGAGGCGATCGAACACCTGCATTTTCGCGACCTGTGCCACGCGATCGAAACCATCAACCCGGTGCGCCGCAACTGGGACGGCTATGTGGAGTTGCGCAGCTACCGGCAAGGCGTGGCGCGCTTGCGCATCGCGCTGTTGCGCAATGACGAACGCAGCCAGGTAGCCAGCCTGCTGGCCGCCTGCATGGCCTGCTATGAAGCGCAGCAGCTGCATCCGCTGATCGAGATTTGCGGCCGGCCGTTCGAACCGGCGATGCTGCCGTATATCGTGCCGCAGCTGCAGGACGAGATCCTGGCCGTGCTGCTGGCCAATGCGCCGCGCGAGCCCGCCATGGCGCCGGCCATTCGCGTCTATGCCCGCACGCATTTCGCGGCGCAGACGGCGGCCGGCGACTGGATTGCCCCGGCGCTGCCGCTTGCCCTGGCTGAAGACGCCATCCTGTGCGGTGAGCTGGAGCAGGCAGCCGCTTACCTGGCCGGCCTGGAAGGCGCGCAGACCCTGTATATCGACAGCACCATCGCCGTGCTGCGCGGCGAACATGCCCAGGCGCTGGCCGGCTTTGAAGCAGCCCTGAAAGCGCTTCGCAAGGAAAACAGCAAGCGCAAGCTGCTGTTTACCGGCATCGGCGGCCACCTGTACATGCTGGCACTATTGAAAAGCGGTGACGCCAAGCACCTGAAAACGGCCGAGACCTATCTCGATATCGCCGTGCGAGCCCAGCCCAACCACGACAGCACCGTCTACCAGCAGCTGCATATGCTGCGCCTGGTGCGCGCCGGCGTGATGCAGGCCGAACTGGTGCCAACGCGCCACTGGGAAACCGCCTTGCAGGCGCAGCTGTTCCAGGGTTTGCTGTATTACTGGCTGTCGCTGCCGCAGTTCGCCGGGCACCAGCCGGAGCTGCTGGCACTGGTGACACAGGCCCAGGCGGCAGGCTACGAGCTGATCGCGGCGCATGCGGCCGGCTTGCTGGGTTTATCTGGTGATACGGCCCGGGAACGCCAGGCCACGGCCCTGCGCGCCAAACATGGCTTGACCGACATGGCTCCGTGGTTCGAGCGCCAGGAAGCATGGCAGCGCCAGCTGAGCGCGCTGATCAATCTGCAGCCAGGCGCCACCAGCGAAGCACCGGGCAGCGCTTCGCGGCTGGTGTGGCTGGTGGCCTTCGACACCCGTTACGGCCTGACGGCGGTGGAAGTGCGCGAACAGAAGCGCGACGCGCGTGGCGGCTGGAGCAAGGGCCGCGCGATGAGTCTGAAACGCCTGGCTGAAGACGCGCACGAGCTCGATTTCCTGACACCGCACGATGTGCGCGCGGCGGCCAGCATCCTGCCCTTCAAGCAATATTACTCATCGGCGCCGCGCCATGAAATCGTGCCCGACAAGGCGGCCCTGCTGCTGGTAGGGCACCCGCTGGTATTCTGGCTCGACGCACCGGACACGCGCGTGGAGTTGCTGGCCGGCGCGCCGGAACTGTTGATCAAGTCGCACGACGGCCAGTTGTGGCTGGGCCTGCAGCCCCCCGTACCGGAGGAAGCGGTCGACGTGGTGGTGGTAAAGGAAACCCCGACCCGCTTGCGCGTGGTGCATATCCAGGACGAGCACCGGCGCATCGCCGCCATCGTCGGCCTGGGCTTGTCGGTGCCGCTGCATGCGGAAAAACAGGTGCTGCAGGCGATCGCCGCCATCTCGTCGATCGTCACGGTGCAATCCGATATCGGCGGCGGTGTGGTAGACGCCGAAGTGATCACGGCCGATCCGCGCCTGCACGTCCACCTGCTGCCCTACAGCCAGGGCCTCAAAATGCAGATCCTGGTGCGCCCACTGGTCGACAGCGGCGCTTACTATGCCCCCGGCAGCGGCGCCGAAAGCGTGTTTGCCGACGTCGCCGGGCGCGCGGTGCAGGCGCGGCGCGACCTGAACGCCGAGCGCGAAGCGCAGCGCCAGCTGATAGGCAAGTGTCTGGTGCTGGAACAGGCCGAGGAAGAGCATGGCGAATGGCTGCTGGGCCAGCCGTCGCTGTCCCTGCAATTGCTGGTGGAACTGCAGGAGCTCGATCCCGCCGGGCTGGTGCTGGCCTGGCCCGAAGGCGAATCGATGCGCGTGTCGAAACGCATCGACAGCGGCCAGATGCGGCTCAATATCAAAAGTGAAAAAGACTGGTTTGCCGCCAGCGGCGAAGTGCAGATCGACGAAGACAAGGTGATGGACCTGCGCGCGCTGCTGGACCTGATGCAGAACAACAAGAGCCGCTTCGTGGCGCTGGGCGACAACCAGTTCCTGGCGCTCAGCGACGAACTGCACCGGCGCCTGTCCGAACTGGCCGCCTATGGGCAGCTGCAGGAAGATGGCGTGCAGATCCATCCGCTGGCAGCGTTTGCGCTGGAAGAGCTGGCCAATGATGCGGGCGGCGTGAAAGCCGACAAGCTGTGGCGCGAACACCTGCTGCGCCTGCGTGCGCTGGACGACTTTACGCCACAACTGCCCTCCACCTTGCAAGCGGACCTGCGCGACTACCAGCTGGCCGGCTTCGAGTGGCTGGCGCGCCTGGCCAACTGGGGCGTGGGCGCCTGCCTGGCCGACGACATGGGTCTCGGCAAGACGCTGCAGGCGCTGGCGCTGATCTTGTCGCGCGCACCGAACGGGCCGACGCTGGTGGTGGCGCCAACTTCCGTGTGCATGAACTGGCTATCCGAGGCGCAGCGCTTCGCGCCCACCCTGCAGCTGAAACTGTTTGGCAACGGCGACCGTGCCGACATGCTCGACAAGCTGCAGCCATTCGACCTGGTGGTGACCAGCTATGGTTTGCTGCAGCAGGAAGCGGCGCTGTTTGCCGGCGTGCGCTGGCATACGATTGTGCTCGATGAAGCGCAGGCCATCAAGAACGGCGCAACCAAGCGCTCGCAGGCGGTGATGGCGCTGCAGGGGGACTTTCGCATGGTGGCCAGCGGCACACCGCTGGAAAATCACCTGGGTGAATTGTGGAATCTGTTCCGCTTCATCAACCCCGGTTTGCTCGGTACGCTGGACCAGTTCAACCTGCGTTTTGCCGGCCCGATCGAAAAAGACCAGGACAAGCGCGCCGCAGCCGGCGCCCGTTTGCGGCTGCGCCGCCTGATCGCGCCGTTCATCTTGCGCCGCACCAAGACGCAAGTGCTGTCGGAACTGCCACCGCGCACGGAGATCGTGCTGGAAGTGCAATTGTCGCCGCAAGAGACCGCCTTGTATGAGTCGTTGCGCCGCGAAGCGCTGGAAAAGCTGGCGATGGTGGAAGGGCCTGCCTCGAAAAAAGCCATCCAGATCCTGGCCGAAATCATGAAGCTGCGCCGCGCCTGCTGCAACCCGCAGCTGGTGGCGCCGGAACTGGGCCTGGCCAGCAGCAAGCTGGCGGCGTTTGCCGGACTGCTGTCGGGCTTGCTGGAAAACCGCCACAAGGTACTGGTATTCAGCCAGTTTGTCGACCATCTGACCCTGATCCGCCAGCACCTGGAACAGCATGGCGTGCAATACCAGTATCTCGACGGCAGTACCACCATGCAGGAGCGCAAGCGGCGCGTCGACGCCTTCCAGGCGGGCGAGGGCGAGGTGTTCCTGATCAGCCTGAAAGCGGGCGGCATGGGCATCAACCTGACGGCGGCCGACTACGTGATCCATATGGACCCGTGGTGGAATCCGGCGGTGGAAGACCAAGCGTCGGACCGTGCCCACCGCATGGGGCAGCTGCGCCCGGTGACCATCTACCGGCTGGTGGCCAAACACACGATCGAGGAAGGCATCGTCGAATTGCACCAGCACAAGCGCGACCTGGCCGACAGCCTGCTCGAAGGCAGCGACGCGGCCGCGCGCATGTCGGCCCAGGATATGTTGGGCATGCTGCAGGAAGGCTTGAAAAAATAAGCGTGGCGCGAAACGGGCGGCTTGATTCCATGCGATGATGTTTTTTCCCTGGATTACGATTGCGCCCATGACCGACCCACTTGCCATTTCCACCAACGCCAGCCCGCGTGCGATTTTTTTATGCGGCAAGTCCTGGACCGCGTATGCCGGCACTTTCACGATCGCGGTGCTGCTGTTTTTCGCCGCCCTGCCGCTGGCGTTCAAGTACAACACGCGCGCCGCCTTTATCGTACTGATCGGCTCGGCGCTGATCGTCGGCTACCGCCTGCTGACCATCCGCAGCCATCAGTTGTATTACGACGAGGCGGGCGTGTGGCTCGCTTCCGGCATCTTGCCATGGAAGAAAAAACTGACGGGCGTGCTGTGGCGTGACATGGACCAGGCCAGTGCCGAGACCAACTTCTGGAGCTGGCTGTTCCGCTCATACACAGTGCGTATCGGCCTGCGCGCCACGCGACAAACGGTGATTCACGCGAGCGGCATGGCGCGCGGCAAGCAGGCCGTCGACACCATCAACAGCCGGCTGCAGGAGCTGCTGGACAGCCGCGCCGTCGTCGCCTGAAACCCGGAGCCTCGTGTAAAGCTGGCGCAACGCCGGCGATTGATGCTAATCTTTGCACCGCCACGGCAAGCACAGCAGGGGGTGCAATCGTTGTTTGTTACCGACATTATCAGTTTAATATTTACTGATAAACACAAATAACCAAATAATCAAGAGAATACTTATGATGATAAGAAACAAAGTTGCACTCGCAGCATTGATGATGGCGTTCACGCTGTCGCCGGCCGGCGCCGCCGGGAAACCGCAGAAAAACGGCAAGGCCAGCACCGGCAAGAAGGCGGCCGTCGCCGGCGCCACTGCCACAGCCACTGCCGCAGCGGCCGCCACCACTGAAAACAGCCGCGACCGCACCATGAATTACCTCAGTGGCCAGTTCCTGACCAATCTGTGGCGCCTCGATCCGGAAAGCGCGATTTCCGCCGGCAAGTATGATGGCGCGGCCAACCTGACCATCCCGGACGCGGCCTACCGCCAGCGCCAGCTGGCCTTTATCGACGAGTGGCTGGAAAAATTCGGCAAGCTCGATGGCAGCAAAATGTCGGACAAACAACGCACCGACCTGGCCCTGCTGACCAACAAGCTGCAGTCGGACCGCTGGTACCTGACCACCTTCCGCGAATTCGAATGGAATCCGGCCATGTACAACGTGGCCAGTTCCATCGACTACATCCTCAACACGGAATACGCTTCGCAGCCACAGCGCCTGCGCACCCTGCTCAAGCGCATCGCCACCGTGCCGCAATACTATGTGGCCGCGCGTGCCAGCATCGTCAACCCGACCCGCGAGCATACGCAACTGGCGATTGCCCAGAGCGCCGGCGTGCTGACCGTGCTCGACGACCTGAACAAGGCAGCGCAGGCGTCTATCCTGACGCCGACCGAAAAGCAGCTGTACAACACGCGCGTCACGGCGGCGCGCACGGCCGTGCAAGGCTATGCCGCATGGCTGACGGAACAGGACGCCGCCCTGGCGCAAAACGGCGCGCGTTCTTTCCGCATCGGCAAGGAGCTGTACGAACAGAAGTTCAATTACGATATCCAGGCCAGCGTCAGCGCCGAGCAGATGTACCAGAAGGCCCTGGCGGCGCGTGAAAAACTGCTTGAACACATGGACAGCCTGTCCGACGAGCTGTGGACCAAAACCATGGGCAACGTCGCCAAGCCACAGGACCGCAACCAGAAGATCGGCATGGTGATCGACAAGCTGTCCAGCAACCATGTGGCGCCGGCAGATTTTGTGCCGGAAATCCGCCGCCAGATTCCGCAACTGCAAGAATGGGTCACCAGCCACAACCTGCTGACGATGGACCCGCAAAAACCGCTGGTGGTGCGCGAAACGCCGCCGTACCAGCGCGGCGTGGCCGGCGCCAGCATCGAAGCGCCTGGCCCGTATCGTCCACAGGACCGCACCTATTACAACGTGACGCCGCTCGACGGCGAAACGCCGGAACAGGCGGAAAGCAGCTTGCGCGAATATAACCACTGGATCTTGCAGATCCTGAATATTCACGAAGCGATTCCCGGCCATTACACCCAGCTGGTCTATGCCAACAAGTCGCCTTCGCTGATCAAGTCCATCTTCGGCAACGGCGCCATGGTCGAGGGCTGGGCCGTGTACGGCGAGCGCATGATGCTTGAATCGGGCTATGGCAACAATGAAGCGGAAATGTGGCTGATGTACTCGAAGTGGAACTTGCGCAGCGTCACCAACACCATCCTCGATTACAGCGTGCACGTGCTGGGCATGACGGAAGCGCAGGCGATCGACCTGCTGACGCGCCAGGCCTTCCAGACCAGGCGCGAAGCGACGGAAAAGTGGCGCCGTGTACAACTCAGTTCGGTGCAACTGACCAGCTACTTCAGTGGCTACAGCGAAATCATGGACCTGCGTGAACAGCGCAAGCAGGCACTGGGCAGCCGCTTCGTGCTGAAGGATTTCCATGAGCAATTCCTCAGCTACGGCAGTGCGCCGGTCAAGGTGATCAAGGAACTGATGCAGTAAAGCTTTAACCGATAGCGTTTGCTCCAAACATTAAAAAAGCCGCTGCTTCCAGGGAAGACAGCGGCTTTTTTGCATGGCGCACGGCAAAACGTCTAGGAGGCTTCTTCCGGCGCCTGCGTGGCCCTGACAAACATCGGCGCCACCAGCAGGCCCAGTTCGAACAGCAGACACATCGGGAGGGCCAGCGCGAACTGGCTGACGATATCGGGTGGCGTGACGATGGCGGCGATCACGAAGGCGCCAACGATTACGTAGGGGCGCACTTCCTTGAGCTTGACAATGCTGACCAGACCCATGCGCACCAGGATCACCACCACCACCGGTACTTCGAAGGTGGCGCCAAAGGCCAGGCACATCGACATGACGAAATCGAGGTAGTTTTCAATATCGGGGGTCACCGCAATCGACGTCGGTGAAAAGTTGCTGATGAAATGAAACACGCGGCCAAATACAAAGAAATAGCAGAAGGCCACGCCGGCCATGAACAGCAGCGAGGACGAGATCACCAGTGGCGCGACCAGCCGCTTTTCATGCGTGTACAAACCAGGGGCGATAAATGCCCACATCTGGTACAGCACCCACGGCAGGGCAACGATAATGGAGATCACCAGCGTGACCTTCATCGGTACCAGGAACGGCGAAATGACGCCAGTGGCGATCATTTTCGAGCCGACCGGCAGCGAGGCGATCATCGGCGCGGCGATAAAGTCGTAGATCTGGGCCGGGCCGGGCCAATAAAACAGCACTGCGCACACCACCGCGATGCCGATCGAAGCCTTGACCAGGCGGTCGCGCAACTCGACCAGATGCGAGATAAAGGTGTCTTCCACCGGAGATTTGTCGCTCATGAATAAAAAGACGATGGGGAGGAGGCGCTGCGCGGCCTGAAGCGCGCCACGCGGGCAGCGGCCGACTGCACATGCTGCTTGCCGCCATGGCGCTGTTTATACCAGCCGGGAATGGCGGAATTGCGCACCAGTTTCTTGCGGCGGAACTCGCGCGCCTTGCGTGCCAGGTCATCCTGGGTGGCGCGCAGCATGGCTTCATGCGCATCGTGGCCGTCGTGGTCCTGCGCCGCATACACGGAAGTATCGCCGCGCCAGGCGTTTTCCACCTCGGCAAGATTACCTGAAATCGAATTTTCCACGCCATGCATGGATTTCTCCACGCTCTGCTTGACCGACTCGGCCGCCTCCTGCACTTCTTTCTGCAGGTTTTTCAGCTCTTCGAGTTCGATTTCACGCGTGACTTCGGATTTCACCTGGTTCAGGTAGCGCTGCGCCCGGCCATACAGGGTACCGGCCATGCGTGCCACCTTGGGCAGCTTTTCCGGGCCGATAACGATCAGCGCCACCACGCCAATGATGGCGATTTTAGAGAGACCGAGATCGATCATAAGCGTTCAAGTGCTTCAGACGGGCAAGGCACAGGCCCCGCCACGCCATCAGAACTTGCTTTTCTCTTTCGTGTCGACGTCGATCGTGCTTTTGTCGGCCACTTGCGATGGCGGCACGGGAGGGGTATTCACGGGCGGTTTTTCGTCGTCGCCCTTGATGCCATCCTTGAAGCCTTTGACTGCCTTGCCGATATCACCGCCCATATTGCCCAGTTTCTTGGTGCCAAAAACCAGCATCACGATCACGAGGACGATCAGCCAGTGCCAAATACTCAATGAACCCATCACATTCTCCTTGCGGGACAGCGCCCGAGTAGCGTCAACCAATGCCGGTAGTATACACGCGAACCTTGCCGGTTGCGTAAAGTCAGTGCTGGCCGCGCCATGGACGCGGGCCACCATATACATGCATATGCAGGTGGTACACCTCCTGGCCGCCGTCCGGACCGCTGTTGACCAGGGTCTTGAAGCCGCCCGATGGCACGCCATCGGCGTCCATGCTGACAGCGCAGCCGAATTCGGCCGCCAGCTTCGGCGCCAGGCGCAACAGCTTGCCCAGCACGTCCACATGGCTGTCGTCGCAATCGGACAGGGTCGCCACATGGCGTTTCGGGATCAACAGCAGATGCACGGGTGCGGCCGGGTTGATATCTTTAAAGGCGAGCAAGTCGTCGTCCTCGTACACAATGGTCGACGGAATCTGTTTTGCAGCGATCTTGCAGAAAATACAGTTATCCACGCATGCTCCAGGGTTGGTCAGTGTTTGTCCGCTTCGCCGGCGTCGCGCAGCTCATCCTTGCGCGCGGCTTTTTCTTCCAGGCCAGACAGGCCTTCGCGGCGCGCCAGTTCATCGAGCACCTGCTGCGGCGTCAGCTCGAACTGGGCCAGCATGACCAGCGTATGAAACCACAGGTCGGCGCATTCGTACAGCACTTTGGACGGATCGTTGTCGCGCCGCGCATCCTTGGCGGCCATCACGGTTTCCGTCGCTTCTTCACCGATTTTTTTCAGGATCGCATCGTCGCCCTTGGCAAACAGGCGCGCCACATAGGAGGTGGCCGGGTCGCCGCCATTGGCCAGCTTGCGCGATTCGATCACGGCGGCCAGGCGTTTCAGGGTGTCGCTCATTTGTTCTTCGCTTGCGGGTAAATGGTGTCGGGGTCTTGCAGTACCGGTTCGGTGATCTGCCATTCGCCGGTCTTTTCATCGCCTTCGAACTTCTGGAAGAAGCAGGAATGGCGGCCGGTATGGCAGGCGATGCCGCCGGTCTGCTCAATTTTCAGCAAGATCACGTCTTCATCGCAATCGAGGCGGATTTCCAGCACTTTTTGCGTGTGGCCCGATTCCTCGCCCTTGTGCCACAGCTTCTTGCGCGAACGGCTCCAGTAGACGGCCTCGCCCAGTTCCACCGTGCGCGACAGCGCGTCGCGGTTCATCCAGGCGAACATCAGCACATCGTTGCTGCCCGCCTCCTGCGCGATCACGGGCACCAGGCCGTGTTCGTCCCATTTGACCTTTTTCAGCCACTTTGCATTGCTTGCGACCATAGTTCCGTTCTGCATATTATCGTTATCCTGTTAAACCAGGCGCATCGGAATGCCCTGCTGCGCCATGAAACGCTTGGCTTCCTGCACCGTGTGATGGCCATAGTGAAAGATGCTGGCGGCCAGCACCGCATCGGCGCGGCCCAGCTTGATGCCATCGGCCAGGTCCTGCAAGCCGCCCACGCCGCCCGAAGCGATCACGGGAATGCTGACGGCGTCGGATACGCCGCGCGTCAGGCCCAGGTCGAAGCCGATCCTGGTGCCGTCACGGTCCATGCTGGTGAGCAAAATTTCACCGGCGCCCAGGCTTTCCATCTTGCGCGCCCATTCGAACGCGTCGAGGCCGGTGGCGTTGCGCCCGCCATGGGTAAATACTTCCCACTTGCCCGGCGCCACCTGCTTGGCGTCGATCGCCACCACGATGCACTGCGAGCCATGTTTTTGCGACGCTTCGTACACCAGTTGCGGATTGGTCACGGCCGAGGTGTTGATGCTGACCTTGTCGGCACCCGCGTTGAGCAGGCGGCGCACGTCGTCGACCACGCGCACGCCACCGCCGACGGTCAGCGGAATGAATACCTGCGAGGCGACCGCTTCGATGATGTGGAAGATCAGGCCGCGGTTGTCGCTCGATGCCGTGATGTCGAGAAAAGTGATTTCGTCGGCGCCCTGCTCGTCATAGCGGCGCGCGATTTCCACCGGGTCACCGGCGTCGCGCAGTTCGGTGAAATTGACGCCCTTGACGACGCGGCCATTGGTCACGTCCAGGCAGGGGATGATTCGTTTTGCAAGCATGATTAATCCAGATTGTCGCCACAAGAAAACCGGGACGCATGCGCCCCGGCGTGCTGCCTTATGCCTCGGTGCCAGCGTCCGTATCAGGTTCGATGTCGCCGCTGAGCTCGTCGGCGCGCAGTTGCGCCGAGGCCAGGTCGATCGTGCCTTCGTAGATGGAACGGCCGCAGATCACGCCTTCGATGCCTTCGTCCTGCACCGCGCACAGCGCTTCGACGTCGCCCAGGTTATGCAGGCCGCCTGACGCGATCACGGGAATTTTCACCGCTTGCGCCAGCTTGACGGTGGCGTCGATATTGATGCCACCCATCATGCCGTCGCGGCCGATATCGGTATAGATAATCGACTCGACGCCATAAGCTTCGAATTTTTTCGCCAGGTCAATCACTTCATGGCCCGACATCTTGCTCCAGCCATCGGTGGCCACTTTGCCATCCTTGGCGTCCAGGCCGACGATGATATGGCCGGGGAAGGCGCTGCAGGCGTCATGCAGGAAGCCCGGGCTTTTCACGGCCGCCGTGCCGATGATGATGTAGCTGATGCCGGCGTCCAGGTAGCGCTCGATGGTATCGAGGTCGCGGATGCCGCCGCCCAGCTGCACCGGGATTTCGTCGATATCGTTTTCTACCGCGAAATCCTGCACGGCTTTCAGGATGGCCTTGACGGCGCCTTCATTTTTCGGTTTGCCGGCAAACGCGCCGTTCAGGTCGACCAGATGCAGCCGCCGCGCGCCTTGCATCAGCCAATGGCGGGCCATTTCAGCCGGGTCTTCGGAAAATACAGTGGCAAGTTCCATATCGCCTTGTTTCAGGCGTACGCAGTGACCGTCTTTCAGGTCGATGGCGGGAATAAGCAGCATGGTCAGTGTGGTTTAAGGTGAGTGAGTAGCAAAAGGTTCTGGGAAAGCAACGGTCAAGGTCAGGGTTGCCAGTGAACGAAGTTCTGGTACAGCTGCAAACCGGCGGCAGCACTTTTTTCAGGGTGGAACTGTGTAGCGAAAATATTATCACGCGCAACGGCGCACGCGAACGGCTGGCCGTAGATAGTCTGGCCAACAGTATGGGCTGCCTCTTGAGGCTGAGCAAAATAGCTGTGCACGAAATAGAAATAGGCATCGTCGGCGATGCCGTCCCACAGGACGTGCGGCGCCGTTTGTTTCACCTGGTTCCAGCCCATTTGCGGCACCTTGAAGCGCGAGCCGTCTTCCTGCAGCTGGCCGTCGAGCTGGAAACGCACGACTTTGCCGGGCAACAAGCCCAGTCCGGCCGCATCGCCCTCTTCGCTGCCATCGAACAGCATCTGCTCGCCGATGCACACACCAAGCACCGGCTTGCTGTCAGCGGCGCGCAGCAGCGCTTCCATCACGCCCGATTCGCGCAGGCTGCGCATGCAGTCAGGCATCGCGCCCTGGCCCGGCAGCACGATGCGGTCTGCGCTGTCGATGTCCTGCGCCAGGCCCGAAATGCGCACGTCCGCTTCCGGCGCCACGGCGCGCAGCGCCTGCGCCACCGAGCGCAGGTTGCCCATGCCGTAATCCACCACCACAATCTTGTTCATGTGTTTTATTCAGTCTGAAAATCGATGAAAACGATGCAAGGCCGGCGCTTACAGGCTGCCCTTGGTCGATGGAATGATGCCGGCCGCGCGCTCGTCGAGCTCGGCGGCCATCCGCAGTGCGCGGCCAAAGGCCTTGAACACGGTTTCGCACTGGTGGTGGGCATTGGTGCCGCGCAGGTTGTCGATATGCAGGGTCACGCCCGCGTGGTTGACAAAGCCGCGGAAAAATTCCAGGGTCAGGTCGACGTCGAAGCCGGCGATCATCGCCCGCGTAAACGGAATATGGTATTCGATGCCCGGGCGGCCCGAGAAGTCGAGCACCACGCGTGACAGCGCTTCGTCCAGCGGCACATAGGCGTGGCCGTAGCGGCGGATGCCCTTCTTGTCGCCGATCGCCTTGGCCAACGCCATGCCCAGCGTGATGCCGACATCTTCCACCGTATGGTGGTTGTCGATATGCACGTCGCCCGTCGCCGTGATGTCCAGGTCGATCAGGCCGTGGCGGGCGATCTGGTCCAGCATATGGTCGAGGAAGGGCACGCCGGTATCCAGCTTTTGCTGGCCGGTGCCGTCGAGGTTGATGACGACGCGAACTTGCGTCTCATTGGTATTGCGCGTGATATCTGCGGTGCGGTTCATGAGGGGACTCTGGCGATAGGCTAAACGAGGGATGCCTGGAAGGCATCGTAAAAAAGGGTGTTTTCTTCGGGAGTACTGACGCTGACACGCAGGCAATTGGCTAGCACAGCGTGCATTTTACTCATATTTTTGATTAAAACCCGGCGGGCAAGCAGTTTGGCGCAAACATCGTCGGCGTTGGCCACACGAATCAGGAGAAAATTTGCCTTCGATGGAAACACCGTCACGCCGGGCAGCGCTGCCAGCCTGGCGGCCAGCTCATCGCGTGCGCGGTTCAGCAAGGCGGCCTGGGCATTGAGCACGTCAAGATGGTCCAGCACGAACTCGGCCGCCACTTGCGTCAGGACGTTGACGTTGTATGGCGGGCGCACTTTCTCGAATTGTTCCAGCAAGGCTGGCGCGGCCGACATATAACCGAGACGGATGCCGGCCAGGCCAAGCTTCGATACGGTGCGCATCACCACCAGGTTGGCAAACTCGGGCAGGCGCCCCATGAAGCTCTGCTGCGCGAATGGTTCATACGCTTCGTCGAGCACGGCAATGCCGGTGTCACCGAGGGCAGTGATGATGCGCTCGATATCGGTCGCATCGAACAGGTTGCCGGTCGGATTATTAGGGTAAGCCAGGAACACCAGCGCTGGCCGGTACTGTTCGATGGCCGCCAGCATGGCGTCCAGGTCCAGGCTGAAATCGTCGTTGAGCGGCACGCCAACGAAATCCATGCCCGCAAACTGTGCCGAACGCGCATACATCACGAAGCCTGGCACCGGCGCGAGCATGACGGCACGCGGCGCCGGCGCTTGGCTGGCGCAGGCTACCGCCAGCATCGAAATGAGTTCATCGGAACCGTTACCGAGAATGACGTCATGGCCAGCCGGCACGCCGAGCTTGTTGCAGACTGCTGCTTTCAGGCTCTCGTACGAGTGCGGATAACGGTTCAGTACCGAGCCGGCCAGGCGTGTACCCAGTTCTTCGCGCAACGGTAGCGGCAGCAGATACGGGTTTTCCATCGCATCGAGCTTGAGATAGCCGCCCGCGTCGGCCACCTGATAGCTGTTGACGGCACGCACATCGGCACGCACCGTGTTGTTGATTAACTGATCGAGGAAAGACATGCTGCAAACACTCCTGACTTGAATGAAAATTTAAACTGCTGCGTCTTCCGGCACCACGGCGCGGCGGGGTTTCCTGGCTGCGGTTTTTTTGGCGGCAGGCCGGGTGACGGCTTTCTTTTTCGCCGGTGCGGCTGAAATTTCTTGCTCTTGCTCCTGCTCCTGCGCCGCCAGCCGCTGTTCGATAATCGTGCAGTAATCGGGGTTCAGTTCAAAACCGACGAAATCGCGCCCGCAGCGTTTGGCCGCCAGCGCCGTGGTGCCGCTGCCCATGAACAGGTCAAGCACCACGCCACCGGGCGGGCACGACGCTTTCACCATGCGCTCGATAATCACCAAGGGCTTCTGGGTCGGATGGTCGGCCCGTTCAGGATGCTCCTTGTGCAGGCGCGACACGCTCCACAAATCTTTCGGGTTATAGCCCAATTCCAGCCACTTGGCACCGACGAAGATCGAGCGTGAGCGCGCCTTTTTTGTCGCCGCGTCATACGCGATGCGCACCGCGTCGAGGTCAAAGTAATAATCCTTGCGCCTGACAAAAAACCCGATCGTGTCATGCACCGACGAAAAGCTGCGCACACTGCCGCCCATCGACGGCACACGCCGGTCCCAGATGATTTCATTCATCATCGTCATGCGCTGTTTCAGCATCACGAAGATCTCGGGCGAATTGCGCCAGGTGGTGAAAATATACAGGCTGCCATTGGCTTTCAGCTTGGGCAGCGCCGCATCGATCCACTGTTCGGTCCAGCGCAGGTAATCGGCTGCCGACTGCTGATCCGAGGCATTGCCGTAATCCTTGCCCAGGTTGTACGGCGGGTCGGTCAGGATCAGGTCGACCGCGCCATCGGGAATGCGCGCCAGCCCGGCCAGCGCGTCTTCGCACCAGACCCGGTTGATCCAGTCCTGCGCTGGCGCCGGCGATATCATTGCGGCTTCAGGCGCAGTTCGGCGCTGCGTGCGTGCGCCTGCAGGCCTTCGCCATAGGCCAGCGTAGCGGCCACTTTGCCCAACGTTTGTGCACCCGCTTCGCTGACATGAATGATCGACGAGCGCTTCTGGAAGTCATATACACCCAATGGCGACGAAAAGCGCGCCGTGCGCGAAGTCGGCAGCACGTGGTTGGGACCGCAGCAATAGTCGCCCAGCGATTCGGACGAAAAACGGCCGAGGAACATGGCGCCCGCATGGTTGATGCGATCGGCCCACTGCTGCGGGTTTTCCGCTGAAATTTCCAGGTGCTCGGCGGCGATGTTGTTGGCAATCGCGCACGCTTCTTCCATGTCGCGCACCTTGATCAGCGCGCCCCTGTCTTGCAGCGAGGTGCTGATGGTGGCCTGGCGCGGCATGGTCGGCAGCAGCCTGGCGATGCTTTCCTCGACGCGCGCGATGTAGCCGGCGTCCGGACACAGCAAAATGGCCTGGGCCAGTTCGTCGTGCTCGGCCTGCGAAAACAGGTCCATCGCCACCCAGTCCGGGTCGGTGCTGCCGTCGCACAGCACCAGAATTTCCGACGGACCGGCGATCATGTCGATGCCAACGATGCCGAACACGCGGCGCTTGGCGGCGGCCACATAGGCGTTGCCGGGGCCGACGATTTTGTCGACGGCGGCTATCGTGCGCGTGCCGTAGGCCAGGGCGCCGACCGCCTGTGCGCCACCGATGGTGATCACGCGCGTCACGCCGGCAATCGCGGCGGCGGCCAGCACCATCTGGTTCTTGATGCCGTCGGGAGTCGGTACCACCATGATGATCTCGGCCACCCCCGCCACATGGGCGGGAATCGCATTCATCAGCACCGACGACGGGTAGGCGGCCTTGCCACCCGGCACATAGATGCCGACCCGGTCCAGTGGCGTGATCTTCTGGCCCAGCACCGTGCCGTCCGCTTCGGTATAGCTAAAACCTTTCAGCTCGTCGCGCTGGCGCTCGTGGAACACACGGATGCGCTGCGCGGCGATCTGCAGCGCTTCACGCTGGGCCGATGGCAGGCCATTGAGCGCCGATTGCAGTTCGGCTTGCGAGATGTCGAAGGCTGCCATTTCGGCCGCGCCGCCATGCGGGATGCGGTCGAAACGATTGGTGTATTCCAGCACGGCGGCGTCGCCGCGCGTTTTCACATCGGCCAGGATCTTGGTCACCGACGTTTCAATCGCGTCATCGGTACCGGCTTCGAACGCCAGCAGCGTATCGAGCGACTGTTGAAAGCCATCCTGGCTTGAATCGAGCTTGCGTATCTGTATCGGCATAATGATCTTCCTGCTTGTCCCGGTGCGTGTTAGCGTGTTACTTGGCTTGCGAGGCGCGTTCAAACGCTTCGATAATCGGCTGCAAACGCTCGCGCTTGAGCTTCAGGGCCGCCTGGTTGACCACCAGGCGCGACGAGATTTCCATGATGTGTTCGACTTCCACCAGGTTGTTCGCGCGCAGGGTGCTGCCGGTGCTGACCAGGTCGACGATGGCGTCGGACAGGCCAACCAGCGGCGCCAGTTCCATCGAGCCATACAGCTTGATCAGGTCGACGTGCACGCCCTTGGCGGCAAAGTGCTCGCGCGCCGTGTGCACGAACTTGGTGGCCACGCGCAGGCGCGCGCCCTGGTGCACGGCTTTTTCATAGTCGAAGCCGGCTTGCACCGCCACCGACATGCGGCAGGCGGCGATATTCAAGTCGATCGGCTGGTACAGGCCTTCGCCGCCATGTTCCAGCAGCACGTCCTTGCCAGCCACGCCGAAGTCGGCTGCGCCATACTGCACATAGGTCGGCACGTCGCTGGCGCGCACGATAATCACGCGCACGTTCGGGTCATTGGTTGGCAGAATCAGCTTGCGCGAGGTTTCCGGGTTTTCCAGCACGCGGATGCCGGCCGCTTCCAGCAGCGGCATGGTGTCGTCGAAAATACGGCCCTTTGACAGCGCCAGGATCAGCTGCGAGTCCTTGTTCAAACCATTCATGTTCTTGCCTTTTACTTGATGCGCACGATGTTCGCGCCGACCGCGGACAGCTTCACTTCCATGCGGTCGTAGCCGCGGTCGAGGTGATAGATGCGGTCGATCAGGGTTTCGCCGTCGGCGGCCAGGGCGGCGATCACCAGCGAGGCCGAAGCGCGCAGGTCGGTCGCCATCACGGGCGCGCCACGCAGCTGCTTGACGCCGGCGATAATGGCCGTATTGCCCTCAATCGTAATATCGGCGCCCAGGCGGTTCATCTCCTGCACGTGCATGAAGCGGTTTTCAAAAATGGTTTCGGTCACGCGGCTGGCGCCGTTGGCCAGCGTATTGACGGCCATGAACTGCGCCTGCATGTCGGTCGGGAAACCCGGGTATTCGGTGGTGCGGAAACTGACCGGACTCGGACGTGCCGACATTTCGGCGCGGATCCAGTCGGCGCCAAAGGTCATCGTCAGGCCCATCGCACGCAGTTTGTCGAGCGCTGCGTCAAGGATGTCGGTGCGCACATTGCGCAGGGTGATATCGCCGCCGGTGGCCGCCACCGCGCACAAAAAGGTGCCCGTTTCGATACGGTCGGGTATCACCGCGTGGGCCGCGCCATGCAGCTCGGCCACGCCCTGTATCACCAGGCGGCTGGTGCCGATGCCGTCGATCTTCGCACCCATCGCCACCAGCAGGTTGGCCAGGTCGGTCACTTCAGGCTCGCAGGCGGCGTTTTCCAGCACGGTCTCGCCCTGCGCCAGGGTGGCTGCCATCAGCAGGTTTTCGGTGCCGGTGACGGTGATCATGTCGGTGACGATGCGCGCACCCTTGAGCTTGGCACACTTGGCGTAGATATAGCCCGCTTCGATGCGGATCTCGGCGCCCAGCGCCTCTAAACCCTTGATATGCTGATCGACCGGACGCGAACCGATGGCGCAGCCGCCCGGCAGCGACACTTTCGCTTCGCCGAAGCGTGCCAGCAGAGGGCCCAGCACCAGGATCGAAGCGCGCATGGTTTTCACCAGGTCATACGGTGCTTCCAGGGTCGTGATGGCGCTGCCATTGAGCACCACGCGGTCGCCGTCCTGCTGCACTTTCAAGCCAGTCTGGCCCAGCAATTTGAGCATGGTGGCGACATCGTGCAGGTGCGGCACGTTCGACAGTTCCAGGTCGCCGGCGGTCAGGAGACCCGCACACAGGATGGGCAGGGCGGCGTTCTTGGCGCCGGAGATGGCGATGTCGCCGTTCAGGCGGTTGCCGCCGTTGATCAGGAGCTTGTCCATTGCTTATCCTTGGTATTCTTCAGGTGTCAGGGTTTTCATCGACAGCGCGTGGATTTCCTCGCGCATGCGGTCGCCGAGCGCCGCGTAGACGATCTGGTGGCGTTGAATCAAACGCTTGCCGGCAAATTGCGGCGAGACGATGACGGCCTGGAAGTGCTGGCCGTCGCCCTCCACTTCGAGGTGGGTGCATTCGAGGCCGGCCTGCAGGTAGCCGTGGATCAGTTCTGGCGTGGTGGTCACGATAAGTCCTTGGAGATTTGAATTGGGTCGTAGATAGTATTAATGCGTATTAATGACGCAGGCGGTAACCGCTTTTCAGCAGGCGGATCGAGGCGAACGCCAGGATCACCAGGAAACCGGCGACGATGGACACGCTCAGCCACGGATTGACGTCGGAAGTACCGAAGAAGCCATAGCGGAAGCCATCGATCATGTAGAAGAAGGGGTTCAGATGCGACACCGTCTGCCACAGCGGTGGCAGCGAGTGGATCGAATAGAATACGCCCGACAAGAACGTGGCCGGCACGATCAAAAAGTTCTGGAAGGCGGCCAGCTGGTCGAATTTCTCGGCCCAGATGCCGGCGATCAGGCCCATGGTGCCCAGCAGGGCAGCGCCCAGAAAGGCAAACACGATGATCCACAACGGCGCCACGAACGACAGGTCGGCAAACCAGCAGGTGATGACGAACACGCCCAGGCCCACCGCCAGGCCGCGCGCCACCGAAGCGAGTACATACGCCGAAAAGATTTCCCAGTGCGACAAGGGGGTCAGCAGCACGAACACCAGGTTGCCGGTAATCTTCGACTGGATCAGCGAGGACGAGGAGTTGGCGAACGCGTTTTGCAGCACGCTCATCATCACCAGGCCGGGAATCAGGAAGGCGGTGTAGCTGACGCCGGGACTCGGTTCGACGCGGCCATCGAGCACATGGCCGAACACCAGCAGGTACAGCATCGAGGTCAGCACGGGGGCGGCCACGGTTTGCGTCGCCACTTTCCAGAAGCGCAAGGTCTCTTTATAGACGAGGGTGCGAAAGCCTGACGACATCATACGGTACCTTTATCCATGATCTGCAAGAAGATATCTTCCAGGTCAGCTTGTTGCAATTGCATTTCATCGATCACGGCGCCCGACTCGCGCAGGCGGGCCAGGATCTGTTCGACTTCGCTGTAGTCGTTCACGCGCAGGCTGAACTTGTTCGGCGCCTGCGGCTCTTCGGGGTGCAGCACCAGGTGGCGCAAATCGGCCGGCAGGCTGCCGTGCTGCAGGTGCACTTGCAGCTGCGAGCCGGCGATGCGGCGGATCAGCGCCGACATGGTGTCGAGCGCCACCACCTTGCCGCTTTTCAGCATGGCCACGCGCTGGCACATGGCTTGCGCCTCTTCCAGGTAGTGGGTGGTCAGCACCACCGTGTGGCCGCCTTCGCGGTTCAGGCGCGAGATAAATTTCCATAAAGTCTGGCGCAGTTCCACGTCGACGCCGGCGGTCGGCTCGTCGAGCACGATCACCGGCGGCTTGTGCACCAGCGCCTGGGCCACCAGCACGCGGCGCTTCATGCCGCCCGACAGCGCACGCATATTGGTGTCCGCCTTGCTGGTCAGGTCGAGGTTTTCCATCACCTCGTCGATCCACTTGTCGTTGTTGGGCAGGCCGAAATAGCCGGACTGCAGGCGCAAGGTCTCGCGCACCGTGAAGAAGGGATCGAACACCAGTTCCTGCGGCACCACGCCAACGCTGCGGCGCGCATTGCGGAAGTCCTTGACCACGTCGTGGCCCTGAATGGTGACGCTGCCTGCGTCCGGCCGTATCAGGCCGGCGATAATGGAAATGAGGGTGGTCTTGCCGGCGCCGTTGGGACCGAGCAGGCCGAAAAATTCGCCCTCCTTGATCTCCAGCGAGACGCCGCCCAGCGCCTTGAGCGATTTATAGCTCTTTTCGACATTCGTGATTTGAATTGCGGTCATGTGCTTGTGTTCTGATGTGATGCGCCGCTTGCCGGAGTAAAGCCAGGCCGACAGGCCGGTGCCGGGCGCCGTCTTCTTTTGAAGGTGGCGCAACAGTCAATTATAGTTGGAAAATTCGTGGAACACTTGGAGATCAGTCCGGCGGCGCGCTGGCACGGCCGGCTTGATAACTACTGCTGATGCGGGGAGCGGGACAGGATCAATGATGATGCAGGTCGGACGGGCTGCGCGCGGCGTGGGCGCCGGCAGTGCCACAGTCCTCGGCCGACAGCGTGCTCGACACGAGCGCGCACACGCCATACAGCTTGGTCAGGTTTTTCAGGTTGGTCGGCAGGTTGTTCAGCTCCAGCACGGCGCCTGCTTCCTGCGCCGCGCGCTGCCACGTCAGCATCACCGAGACGGCCGCCGAATCGACGGCTTTCACGTTGCGCAAGTCAAACCTGGTCTGGCCCGAGCGGATTGCCGCCATGCCCTGCTCCAACGCCAGGGTGGCGTTGTGCACGGTCAGTGACGTCAGGGACTGCAAGGTATCTAGAGGGTCTGGCATGGCGTGGCTGCGCTGGAGCTGGATCGGAGCTATATGATAGCCGATTATTTGGTTTTGGCGACAGGACGCGAGGCCAGGGCCTTGTTTTTATCGGCCAGGGTCTTGATCAGTCCGTCGATGCCACCCTTGCTGATTTCACTGTTGAAGCTGCTTTTGTAGGTTTCCACCAGCCAGGCACCCATCACATTGATGTCATAGATCTTCCAGCCGGTAGGCGACTTGGCCACGCGGTAGTTCAGCAATACCGGTTCGCCACGGGCCACGTTCACCTGCGAGCGCACTTCCACATCGGTGTCATCCGGGCTGGCGCGCAGCGGCTTGAAGTCCACGGTTTCATTTTTGATTTGCGACAGCGCACCGGCGTAGGTGTACACCAGCAGGGTGCGGAACTCGGCCGACAGACGCTGCTGCTGGTCCGGCGTAGCGGTGCGCCAGTGACGGCCGGCGGCCAGCGAGGTCATGCGCTGGAAGTCCACGTACGGCAGGATCTTGGTTTCCACCAGCTGGTTGACGCGATTGATATCGCCAGCCTGGATGCCCTTGTCGGCCTTGGCCGTGTCGATCACTTCCTGGCTGATGCGCTTGACCAGCGCATCCGGCGCTTCAGCGGCAGGCGCGGCGGCCTGGGTGGCAGTGGCAAAAGCGATGGTGGCCATCGCGAGCAGTTGTTTCAGCAATTTCATGGTTCTACCTTTCAGGTGATCGTGCCATGCGCAGGCCGGTATTCACTGTGGAACACCGCCTGTAGCGCAGGGTAAATGACAATGCGTAACGCTAGTCTACTATTGCGTCGTGGTCCCGGTGGCAACAGTATTGCTACCAGATGTTACCGCGTCAGCGGCGGCCGGCGCCGCATTCATGTTGTCTTGCTCATTGATGGCGCTGCTGTCGTTCTTTGGCGCCGGTTCGTCACTGCGACTGTTACCGCCGTCGGAAACCTTGCTTTCACGCGCCTGCAGGTAGCCGTCGCGCACGAACTGGTAACGGTCGAGCGCCGCCGCTTCCATCAGGTTGGTGGCGTCGAGGTAGGAAGCGCGCTTGTCGATCACGCGCGTGACGGTGCCGATATTGCGCACATTGGTCGGATCCTTGTAACGCCATGGATCGCCCACCACGTCGAGCGGCAGGGCGACGGTGTCGCGCATGGTCGACGGACCCATCAGCGGCAGCACCACGTAAGGACCCGAACTGACGCCATACCATCCCAGGGTCTGGCCAAAGTCTTCATTGTGCTTCGGCACGCCCGCCTGCGAGGCGATGTCGATCAGGCCGAGGATACCGAACGTCGAATTCATGGAGACGCGCACGATGTCCTGCAAGCCCGCCTCGCCCTTGCCTTGCAGCAAGTTGTTGGCGGCGCTCCAGACATCGGACAAGTTGCCGAAGAAATTGCTCACGCCGGTCTGCACGAACGATGGCAGCACGTTCTTGTAAGCAGTCGCCACCGGTTTCAAGGCCACTTCATCGACCTTGTCGTTGAATTTGAACATGGCACGGTTGTAACCCTCCAGCGGGTCGCGCGGGTTGCCGCTGCTGGCGCAAGCGCTGAGGGTGGCGGCAATTGCCATGACCAGGGCGATACGGCCCGCATTTGTTACAGTATTCATGTTTGACTCGCTCATTTGCTGTCCTTGCCGTCTGCTGCCTTGCTGTAGATGAACTGATTGATCAGGTCTTCCAGCACCGTGGCCGATTGAGTGCGGGCAATCTTGTCGCCCTCTGCCAGGTTTGCTTCGTCACCGCCCGCTTCCAGGCCGATATATTGCTCACCCAACAGACCAGCCGTCAAAATCTTGGCCGAGCTATCTTTCGGAAATTTATAACCTTCTTCGATGTCCAGCTTCACCAGTGCCTGATACGTCTTGTCGTCAAACACGATTTCCGACACCCGGCCGACCACCACGCCTGCGCCCTTGACGGGTGCTTGCGGTTTCAGGCCGCCGATATTGTCGAACTTTGCCGTAATAGTATACGTATCGGTGAAAGACAGCGAACTCATGTTGCCAGCCTTAAATGCCAGAAACATCACTGCCGCCACGCCCAGCAAGACGAACAAGCCTACCCAGACATCCAGAGATTTACGTTGCATAAACAATCCTAAATAATTTTTTACTTGCCGCCCCCTGCGCAGGAGGCTGATTTTCTTGCTCTTACGAACTTACTTGCTGAACATCACAGCTGTCATCATGAAATCCAGCCACCACACCATCAGCGACGAGATGACCACCGTGCGCGTGGTAGCACCGGACACATCTTCCGGTGTCGGCTCTGCCTGGTAACCCTGGAACAGGGCGATAAACGTCACGGCAATGCCAAATACCATGCTTTTGATATACGTGCCGTTGACGATATCTTTCCAGACATCGACACCGGCCTGCATTTGCGACCAGAACGAACCTTCGTCAACGCCGATCAGCACCACCCCCACCAGATAACTGCCAATAATGCCGACCGCCGTGAAAATACCACCGAGGATCGGCATGGCGATCACGCCGGCCCACAAACGCGGTGCCAGCACGCGCTGGATCGGGTTCACGGCCATCATTTCCATCGCCGACAATTGCTCGCCAGCCTTCATCAGGCCGATTTCAGCCGTCAGCGAAGTGCCGGCGCGGCCGGCAAACAGCAGGGCGGTCACGACCGGCCCCAGTTCACGCATCAGCGACAGCGCCACCAGCTGGCCCAGCGACTGCGTCGCGCCATAAGTGGTCAGTGTGTAATAACCTTGCAGCCCCAGCACCATGCCGACAAACAGGCCGGAGACGGTGGTGATCACCAGCGAGCGGCTGCCGACAAAAAACAATTGCTCGACCACCAGGCGCGGCCGGCGAAACAGGCCGCCCGAAGCGGCAATAATGATAAAGAAGGACCTGACGGCAAAGCCGAGGTCCTGGATAGAATGACGCAACCATGCTCCGATAGCCGCCAGGAAGCGCACAATCATCGGCTGACCTCCGCGTGCAGACCCAGGTCATCGGCCAGCGTCTTGCCGGGATAGTGAAACGGCACCGGCCCATCGGCTTCCGCATTGACGAACTGCTTCACGTACGGGTGGCTCGAGACGGCCATCTCGGCCGGCGTGCCGTGCGCCACGATTTTGCCCGACGACAGAAAATAAACATAATCAGCGATGGCGAAACACTCCTTCACATCGTGCGATACCAGGATGGACGTTGAACCGAGCGCATCGTTCAGGTTGCGGATCAGATTGGCGGTCACGCCCATGGAAATCGGGTCGAGGCCAGCAAACGGTTCGTCGTACATGATTAATTCAGGGTCGAGGGCGATCGCCCGCGCCAGCGCCACGCGCCGGCCCATGCCACCCGAAATTTCAGCAGGTTTGAGTTGCGCCGCATTGCGCAGGCCGACCGCGTGCAACTTCATCAGCACCAGGGTACGGATCAGCTCTTCGTTCAGGTCGGTATGCTCTCGCAACGGGAAAGCAACGTTCTCGAACGCCGTCAAGTCGGTAAACAAGGCACCGTGCTGGAACAGCATGCCCATCTTGCGGCGCATCAAATACAGATTCTCGGTATCAAGTTCATGCACGACCTGGCCGTGGACGGTGACAGCGCCGGAACTGGGGCGCAACTGGCCGCCGATCAGGCGCAGTACGGTTGTCTTGCCACTGCCGGAGCCACCCATGACGGCCACAACTTTTCCACGTGGGAAATCCATTTGAAGGCCCGATAAAATCGAACGTTCTCCATAGGCAAAGTGTAAATCACGGATTTCAACAAGATTTGGCACGACGAAACTCACTATTTTAATGGCGTATTGTAGTGCAGAAAGACCAATCTCTGCTGAGGCGCCCCTCGCCACCACCTTGGCAAGGGGAAGAATACAACACTAATGAATCGAAAGTCAGATATTTTAGTGTAAAAACCGTGTAAAGACCGGCGCCCTTCGCGGTTAGTTGATCCCAAGAAAAAACAACAAGGGCCACAACGCTGTGCGCGCCGTGGCCCTGGCTTTCAAAGCGAGCAAGTGCTCGCTTATTTTCTTAACGTGGCAGCAACGATGCGCCCATCAGGAACTCGTCGACGGCGCGCGCGCACTGGCGTCCTTCACGGATCGCCCACACCACCAGCGACTGGCCGCGGCGCATGTCGCCGGCGGCAAAGATCTTTGGCACCGAGGTGTAGTAGCTGCGTTCGCCTTCCGTGGTGGCCTTGGCATTGCCGCGCGCATCGGTGTCGACGCCGAATGCTTCAAGTACCTGCTGCACCGGCGACACAAAGCCCATTGCCAAAAATACCAGGTCGGCCTTCATCTCGAATTCCGAGTTCGGCACTTCGCTCATCTTGCCGTCTTTCCACTCGACCCGGCAGGCGATCAGCTTTTCAACCTTGCCGCCCTTGCCTTCGAAGCGCTTGGTGGCCACCGCCCAGTCGCGTTCGCAACCTTCCTCGTGCGAAGACGAGGTGCGCAGCTTGGTCGGCCAGTAAGGCCAGACCAGCGGCTTGTTTTCCTGTTCCGGCGGCATCGGCATCAGTTCGAACTGGGCCACCGAGGCGGCGCCCTGGCGGTTCGAGGTGCCGACGCAGTCCGAGCCCGTGTCGCCGCCGCCGATCACCACCACGTGCTTGCCGGCGGCCTTGATCTGGTCCTTGATCTTGTCGCCGGCGTTGACCTTGTTTTGCAGCGGCAGGAAATCCATGGCGAAATGCACGCCCTTCAGTTCGCGGCCCGGCACCGGCAAGTCGCGCGGCTGCTCGGCGCCGCCGGCCATGATGACGGCGTCGAATTCTTTTTCCAGGTCTTCCGGGAAAATCGTTTCCTTGGCCCAGTTATTCACATGGGCAGGGAAATCCTTGCCCACCAGCACGCTGGGGCGGAATACCACGCCTTCGGCTTCCATCTGTTTCACGCGCAGGTCGATATGCGACTTTTCCATCTTGAAGTCAGGAATGCCGTAGCGCATCAGGCCGCCGATGCGGTCGCTCTTTTCAAACACGGTGACGGCATGGCCGGCCCGCGCCAGTTGCTGCGCCGCCGCCAGGCCGGCGGGGCCGGAGCCGACGATGGCCACTTTCTTGCCGGTACTGAAAGAGGCCGGCTGCGGCGTGACCCAGCCATGTTCCCAGCCCATGTCGATGATTTTATGTTCGATCGACTTGATGCCGACCGGATCTTCATGGATGCCCAGGGTGCAGGCGGCTTCGCACGGTGCCGGGCAGATGCGGCCCGTAAATTCCGGGAAATTATTGGTCGAATGCAAGACGTCCAGTGCTTCGCGGTAGGCGCCGCGGTACACCAGGTCGTTCCAGTCCGGGATGATGTTATTGACCGGGCAGCCCGAGTTGCAGAAAGGGATGCCGCAGTCCATGCAGCGCGCGCCCTGCACGGTCGCCTGCGCGTCCGACAGGTGCAGCACGAATTCCTTGTAGTTCTTCAGACGCGCGGCAGGCTCCAGATAGTGTTCGTCCTGGCGCTTGAATTCCATGAAGCCGGTGATTTTACCCACGATGATTCCTTTATATTTGGCTGGCGGGGAGCGGCCTGGCCGCTCCCTGGTCACATTATTGTCAGCTGGCTCAGGCGGCGACGGCTTGCACTTCCTGTGCGGCGTCGGCGGCCATTTCAATCAGCGCGCGCTTGTATTCGTTCGGGAAGACCTTGACGAATTTGCCGCGTGCCACTGCCCAGTCGTCGAGCAGGACGCGGGCGCGGGTGCTGCCCGTGTGCTTGAAGTGACGCTCGATCAGGCGCTTGAGGATCACTTCATCGGCTTCCGGCGTGCCATTGCGGTGCTGGGCATGCCACGCATCACGCTGGGCTTGCTGCTCGCTGGCCGTAAGCACCTTGTCGAGGCTGACCATGGCCGTGTTGCACTTGCTGGCAAAGTCACCGGCCGGGTCGTACACGTAGGCAACACCGCCCGACATGCCGGCCGCAAAGTTACGGCCCGTCGCGCCCAGCACCACCACCGTGCCGCCGGTCATGTATTCGCAGCCATGGTCGCCCAGGCCCTCGACCACCGCAGTGGCGCCCGAGTTGCGCACGGCAAAGCGTTCGCCCGCCACGCCATTGAAGAAGGCTTCGCCGGCAACCGCGCCGTACAGCACCGTGTTGCCGATAATGATGTTATCCACCGCCCAGCCGCGGAACTCGGTATTGGGCCGCACGATAATGCGCCCGCCCGACAGGCCCTTGCCGACGTAGTCGTTGCCTTCGCCGACCAGGTCGATCGTGATGCCGTGCGCCAGGAAGGCGCAGGCCGACTGGCCCGCAGTGCCTTGCAGCTGGATGTGGATAGTGTCATCCGGCAAGCCGGCATGGCCGTATTTCTTCGCCACCTCACCGGACAGCATGGTGCCGACCGTGCGATTGACGTTGCGCACCGGCGAAATGAACGACACTCTTTCGCCCTTTTCCAGCGCCGCACGGGCTTGCGCGATCAGCTTGTGATCGAGCGCTTTGTCCAGCCCGTGGTCCTGGTTTTCCACGTGGCGGCAGGCCTGGTCGCCCGTCGTTTCCGGTTTGTGGAAGATGGCCGAGAAGTCCAGGCCCTGCGCCTTCCAGTGCGTGATCGCCTTCGATTTGTCGAGCAGGTCGACGCGGCCGATCAGTTCATCGTAGGTACGGATGCCCAGCTGCGCCATCAATTGACGCGCTTCTTCGGCCACGAAGAAGAAGTAATTGACGACATATTCCGGCTTGCCCGAGAACTTGGCGCGCAGCACAGGATCTTGCGTGGCCACGCCCACCGGGCAGGTGTTCAGATGGCATTTGCGCATCATGATGCAGCCTTCGACCACCAGCGGCGCGGTGGCAAAACCGATTTCGTCGGCGCCCAGCAAGGCGGCGATCACCACGTCTCGGCCGGTACGCATCTGGCCATCGGCCTGCACGCGGATGCGGCTGCGCAAGCCATTCAATACCAGCGTCTGCTGCGTTTCCGCCAGGCCCAGCTCCCACGGCGTGCCGGCGTGTTTCACCGACGACAATGGCGAAGCGCCGGTGCCGCCGTCATGGCCGGCCACCACCACGTGATCGGCCTTGGCCTTGGTCACGCCGGCGGCCACCGTGCCGATACCAACTTCCGACACCAGCTTGACCGAGATAGAGGCGCGCGGATTGGCGTTTTTCAAATCGTGGATCAACTGCGCCAGGTCTTCGATCGAATAGATATCGTGGTGCGGCGGCGGCGAGATCAGGCCCACACCCGGCACCGAGAAACGCAGGGTAGCGATATATTCCGACACTTTATGGCCGGGCAACTGACCGCCTTCGCCAGGTTTCGCGCCTTGCGCCATCTTGATCTGGATCTGGTCGGCCGAGTTCAGGTAGGCCGCCGTGACGCCGAAGCGGCCAGACGCGACCTGCTTGATGCGCGAACGCAGCGAATCGCCTTCCTGCAGGGCAATGTCGACCACCATCTGCTCTTTGCCCATGATCGAGGCCATGGTTTCGCCCTGCTTGATCTTGATACCCTTCAGTTCCATCGCATAGCGCGACGGATCTTCGCCGCCTTCGCCGGTGTTCGACTTGCCGCCGATACGGTTCATGGCGACCGCCAGGGTGGCGTGCGCTTCGGTGCTGATCGAGCCCATCGACATGGCGCCGGTGGCGAAACGCTTGACGATTTCCTTGGCCGGCTCCACTTCATCGAGCGGGATCGCCTTGGTCGGGTCGAGCTTGAATTCGAACAGGCCGCGCAGGGTCAGGTGGCGACGGCTCTGGTCGTTGATGATCTGGGCGTACTCTTTATAGCTGGAGAAATTGTTGCTGCGCGTGGAATGCTGCAGCTTGGCAATTGCGTCCGGCGTCCACAGATGGTCTTCGCCACGCACGCGGAAGGCGTATTCGCCGCCGGCGTCGAGCTTGTCGGCCAGCAGCGGGTCATTGCCGAAGGCCAGGTTATGCAGGCGCAGCGCTTCTTCCGCCACTTCAAACACGCCGATGCCTTCCACGTTCGAGGCCGTGCCCTTGAAGTACTTGTCGACCAGGGACTTGTTCAGGCCGATCGCTTCGAATATCTGCGCGCCGCAGTACGACATATAGGTCGAAATACCCATCTTCGACATGACTTTCATCAAGCCCTTGCCGACCGCCTTGGTGTAGTTGTAGATCGCCTTGTCGCCAGACAGGTCGCCCGGCAAGCCTTGCGCCAGGTCGACCAGGGTTTCCATCGCCAGATAAGGGTGGACCGCTTCCGCGCCATACCCTGCCAGCAAGGCGAAGTGATGGGTTTCACGGGCCGAACCGGTTTCCACCACCAGGCCGGCCGAAGCGCGCAGGCCCTTGCTGACCAGGTGCTGGTGCACGGTCGAGGTGGCCAACAGTGCCGGAATGGCGACCTGCTCGGCACAGATGGCGCGGTCCGAGATAATCAGGATGTTATGGCCCGACTTGACGGCGTCGACCGCTTCGGCGCACAGCGAGGCCAGGCAAGCTTCGACGCCTTCCTTGCCCCAGGCCAGCGGGTAGCAGATATCGAGTTCATAGGACTTGAACTTGCCGCCGGTGTGCGCGCTGATATTGCGCAGGCGCGCCATGTCGTCAAAGCCCAGTACCGGCTGCGACACTTCCAGGCGCATTGGCGGATTGACGTTGTTGGTGTCGAGCAAGTTTGGTTTCGGGCCGATAAACGACACCAGCGACATCACCATCGCTTCACGGATCGGATCGATCGGCGGGTTGGTCACTTGCGCGAACAACTGCTTGAAGTAGCTGTACAGCGGCTTGAGTTTGTTCGACATGACGGCCAGCGGCGAGTCATTGCCCATCGAACCGGTGGCTTCCTCGCCGGCGGCGGCCATCGGCGCCAGCAGGAATTTCAGGTCTTCCTGGGTGTAGCCGAACGCCTGCTGGCGGTCGAGCAGCGAAGGCTGGGCTTTTTCGCCTTGCGCGCGGTCCTGCTTCGCCTGGCCCTCGGCCATCTTGATTTCGTTGAGCTTGATGCGCACCGAGTTGATCCACGCCTTGTACGGCTTGGCGTTGGCGTAGGTATTTTTCAGTTCCTGGTCGTCGATGATGCGGCCCGCTTCCAGGTCGATCAGGAACATTTTGCCAGGCTGCAAGCGCCATTTCTGGATGATCTTCGATTCCGGGATCGGCAGCACGCCCGATTCCGAGGCCATCACCACCAGGTCGTCGTCGGTGACGATGTAGCGTGCCGGACGCAAGCCATTGCGGTCCAGGGTGCCACCGATATGGCGGCCATCGGTAAACGCCATCGCGGCCGGGCCGTCCCACGGTTCCATCATGGCCGCATGGTATTCATAGAAGGCGCGGCGGTTGTCGTCCATCGTGGTGTGGTTTTCCCACGCTTCGGGGATCATCATCATCATCGCCTGGGCGATCGGATAGCCGGCCATCAGCAGCAGTTCGAGCGCATTGTCGAAGCAGGCCGTGTCGGACTGTCCTTCATAGATCAAGGGGAACAGCTTTTGCAGATCGTCGCCCAGCACGGCCGACTTCATCACGCCTTCGCGCGCGCGCATCCAGTTGAAGTTGCCCTTGACGGTGTTGATCTCGCCGTTGTGGGCGATCAAACGGTAGGGGTGGGCCAGCGGCCATTCCGGGAAGGTGTTGGTCGAGAAACGCTGGTGCACCAGCGCCAGCGCCGAGATGCAGCGCGCGTCCTGCAGGTCTTTATAGTAGACACCGACCTGGTCGGCCAGCAGCAGGCCCTTGTAGACGATGGTGCGCGCCGACATCGACGGCACGAAGAATTCCTTGCCATGCAGCAGCTTCAAGGCCTGGATCGCGTGGCCCGACGATTTGCGGATCACATACAACTTGCGCTCGAGCGCGTCGGTCACCATGATGTCCGGGCCACGGCCGATAAAGATCTGGCGGATCACCGGCTCCTTGGCGCGCACGGTCGGCGACATCGGCATGTCGGTATCGACCGGTACATTGCGCCAGCCGAGCACGACCTGGCCTTCGATGCGCACGGCGCGCTCGATTTCCTGTTCGCAGGCGATGCGCGACGCATGTTCCTTCGGCAAGAACACCATGCCCACGCCATATTCGCCAGGCGGCGGCAACTCCACGCCCTGCTTGGCCATCTCTTCGCGGTAATACTGGTCAGGAATCTGGATCAGGATGCCGGCGCCATCGCCCATCAGCGCATCGGCGCCGACGGCGCCCCGGTGATCGAGGTTTTTCAGTATCAGCAAACCCTGTTCGACGATCGAATGGGTTCTGTTGCCCTTGATATGGGCGACGAAGCCGACGCCACAGGCATCGTGTTCATTGGCTGGGTCGTACAGGCCTTGCGCTTTCATGGGCTCTCCGCTGCAGAAATCTATCGAAAGCTCAGGGTAGTGCAATGCAGCAGAAAACTCAACTACAACAATCAGGGTCAGAGTCGAATTAAATTCAATTTTGTCGCTGTGAAAATTTAATAGGGACATAGTCATTGTTTTATCAATGAAAATGCGTCTTGTTTCCTCTTTCCTTTATTGGCTGGTCTCGACCGCAATCTTGCGCGGCCGGCCACGTTTCGCGGGCAGCACCTGGCGTTTCATTTTGACTTCCAGGGCCTGCTTGAAGGCGTCCGAGCCGAGCGGCCAGCCCTTCAATACGGCCGCTTCCAGGGCCTTGACCTGGCTGCTGCCCAGGCCCTGCTCGACCAGGCGCAGATAGGCCGCCTCGCGCTCGAATGGCGTATTGCCCAGCGCCCAGTACAGCGCATGGTCGGTAACGATGGGGTCGCTCTGCAGGCCCGCATGGTGGGCATGGCTGGACCAGGGGTAGTCACGCGGCTGGGCCGCCAGGCCCGCCTGCACCGGCACCATTTCCAGATAGTGACAGGAAAGCAGGAAAAAATGCTCGGCATCGATGACCGAGGTTTTGTAGCGTCCCTGCCACAGAGCACCCTCACGCCCATACTTCTGGTTAAAGTAGGGTACGTAATAGCGCCCCAGCCACTGCATCAGCTGGCCCAGGCCGGTCGCATCACCGGGCGTGGCCAATAAATGCAACTGGTCAGGCAATAACACATAGGCGTGGATCGCGACCTTGAACATTTTGGCGCCGGTTTTCAGCCACGCAAGGAACTGCGTATAGTCAACGCTGTCCTGGAACACCGGCTGGCGGTTGCTGCTGCGCTGGATAACGTAATGGGGCAGGTGGGGAATGATCAAACGGGGCAAGCGGGCCATGGCAGAGTCGTCAGGATAAAGGCTAATACCTTGATTCTACACATGTTGTTTACCGCAACATGACTCTGGCCCTGATTTTTTTTCACAAATCAAAAAAAGGAAGTGACTACGTCCCTTTTTATTGATGGCCCGGCTTCAGGACAGATTGAAACTGGCCGACAGGCTGTAGCCTTCGCCATAGGCGCTGCGTAGTGGCAGATCCTGGCCCAGGCCGGTCTTGGCTTTCTTGCGCAAGCGATATACCAGCATGTCGACGCGGCGGCCCGCATCGGGATCTTCGCCGCCCATGCCGGCCACGATCACATCACGCGGCACCGGGCGGGTATTGATGGTCAGGAGGTGCAGGAAATTGAATTCCTTTTCCGTCAGTGCGATCACCGAACCCATCAATTCCAGCTGGCGCGCGCTCACTCTGAGGGTCCACTTGCCAGGTTCCGGCGCGGCTGCTTCCTGCGGACCGACGCGGCGGTCCAGCGCCTCGATATGGGCGGCCAGTTCGGGGAACTTGATCGGCTTGGTCAAATAGTGGTCGGCACCGAGGCGCAAACCCCGGATGCGGCTGTCGAACGCCACCCGGCCTGTCAGCACCAGCACGCCGATCTGCGGATACAGCTGGCGCATGCGCGGAATGACATTGAAGCCGTCCTCATCCGGCAAACCCAGGTCAAGCACCACCACATCGACATTGCCGTGGCTGAGCGCTGCCCACATATCGCCGGCCGAGCTGGTGACATGCACTTCATGTTCGAGCTCAACGAGAAACTCCGCCATGTCTTCTGCGTAATCCAGATTGTCTTCGACGATCAGTATTTTCGTCATTGCTACGCCATTCTTCTGTTAATAAGCATTTCGTGAGGCAAACTTGCCATGCGCTTCTTGCAGCATCATGGACGGCAGGGCGGGCTTACGTCAAGGAATTATCACGGTTGGCTTCAGCACAGGCAAGATTTTTCCCGGTGGCCGGCAGCGGCAGCCAAATCCGGAAAGCGGCGCCGCCCTCCTCGCGGTTATTCAGCTGCAAACTGCCGCCATGCACCTCGACCACGGCGCGCGCCATATACAGGCCCAAGCCGGCGCCCGGGTGGCCGGCCGCATGCATGCCACGGTAGCCCTTGTCGAACACCTGCGCCATCTCGGATTCCGGCACGCCGGGGCCGCGGTCTTGCACCACGAACTCCACCCCGCCCTGTGGCGCCAGCCGGCCTTCAAGCATGATCGGGCTGCCGGCCGGGCTGAATTTGACGGCGTTTTCCAGCAGGATTTTCAGCGCCAGGGCCATGCCTGCCACGTCGCAGCGCAAGCGGGCCGGCAAGTCTTCATCGAGCTGCAGTTGTACCGGATGGCTGGCTGGCACGGTGGCAGCTGCCTGCTGCAGCAACATCGAAGGAGCGACGCCATCGGCGGCCCGCTCGCGACCGATGGCCGCCATGCGCTCGGGCGACAGATAATCGTCGATCATGGCCAGCAAACGGTCGACCGCAGCCTGGATCTTGAGATAGCGCTTGCGGGTGGCCTCGTCGGCGCCGCCGCCGGTCGCCACCAGGCGCTGGGCGGCGCCATCGATGGTGGCCAGCGGCGTGCGGAACTCATGCGACAACATCGAGGCAAAGCGTTTCTGCTCGAGCGCGCGCTGGGATTCTTCCCGCTGCGCCTGCGTCACGTCGCGCACGCTGCCGACCAGGGTCCAGGCGCGGCCGGCCATGCGCTCGACGATGGTGGAAGTAATTTCCAGCGCCAGCTGGCCTTCGCCGTGCGGCAATTCCACTTCGCGCACCAGCGTCAGTCGGCTGGTGTCGCCGTCCTGCCAGCGCCGCAAGCGGGCCGGCACATCGGCCGACAACAGCGTCGCGTGTTCCTGCAAGGCGGGCAAGTCCAGGCCCGTGACACGCCGGGCGGCCGGGCTGATATAAAGTAATTCGAAGGTGGTGGCGTCGAGCAGGAATTGCGCGTCGCGGCTGTGCTCGGAGAGCAGGCGGAACTGTGTTTCGCCCTCGCGTGCGCGCAGCAGGGCGCGGCGCAGTTGCACGAAACGCAGCGCCATCAGGATGGCGCCGGCCAGCAGCAACAGGAAAACAGGCAGCATGTTTACACCCGGCATGGTATCAATACGCCAGTATAAGCGTGCTTAATCTTCCAGCGGGGCAAAGATCTGTTGCAAGTCTTCCTGGGTAAGCGCCATTTTCTGCGACTCGCCTTCGGCCAGGATCGATTGCGCCAGCTCCGATTTCTTCTGCTGCAGCAACTGGATCTTTTCTTCCAGCGTGCCCTTGGCAATCAATTTATAGACGAACACGGGCTTGTCCTGGCCGATGCGCCAGGCGCGGTCGGTGGCCTGGTTTTCGGCTGCCGGATTCCACCACGGATCGTAGTGGATGACGGTGTCGGCGGCGGTCAGGTTCAGGCCCACGCCGCCGGCCTTCAGGCTGATCAAAAAGATCGGCACGGCGCCCTGCTGGAAGGCCGCCACTTGTGCGCTGCGGTCTTTCGTTTCGCCGGTCAGCAAGGCGTACGGAATATCGCGCGCTTCCAGTTCTTCCTCGATCAGTTCCAACATGCTGGTAAATTGCGAGAAAACGAGGATCTTGCGCCCTTCGTCGAGCAAGTCTTCCACCATCTGCATCAAATCAAGCAGCTTGGCCGAACCGGCCGCCTGCTTTTTCGCAGGCAAGGACTTGACCAGGCGCGGATCGCAGCAGACCTGGCGCAGTTTCAGCAGCGCTTCGAGGATCACGATCTGGCTGCGCGCCACGCCTTTCTTGTCGATTTCCTCGCGTACCTTCTGGTCCATCGCCAGGCGCACGGTTTCGTACAGGTCGCGCTGCGGCCCCGTCAGTTCGACCTTGCGCACCATTTCCGTTTTTGGCGGCAGTTCCTTGGCGACATTGTCTTTCGTGCGGCGCAGCAGGAAGGGCTTGATGCGGCGATTGAGCAGCATGCGGCGCAACGGGTCGTCCTGGCGCTCGATAGGATGGCGGAACTGGGTGTTGAAGGTCTTCTCGTCGCCCAGCAAGCCCGGCAGCAAGAAATGGAATTGCGACCACAGTTCGCCCAGGTGATTTTCCAGCGGCGTGCCGGACAGGCACAGGCGGTGGCGCGCGCGCAGCAGGCCCGCGCTTTGCGCCGCCTTGCTGCGCGTATTCTTGATGTAGTGCGATTCGTCGAGGATCACCAGGTGGAAATCATGCTCGCGCAAGGTTTCTTCGTCGCGCGGCAACAACGCATAGGTGGTCAGCACCAGGTCGCAATCGTCGATCTGGTCGAATTGCTGGGCGCGGTCCTTGCCTTGCAGCAGCAGCACTTTCAGGCTGGGCGCAAACTTGGCTGCCTCATCCTGCCAGTTGCCCATCAGGCTGGTCGGCGCGATCACCAGTGCCGGATGCGTCAGGCGCCCCGCTTCTTTTTCAATCAGGATATGCGCCAGCGTCTGTACCGTCTTGCCGAGACCCATGTCATCGGCCAAAATCCCCGCCAGGTCATGGTCGCGCAGGAACTGCATCCACGCCAGGCCGTCGGCCTGGTAGTCGCGCAAGGTGGCCTGCAGACCCTTTGGTGCCGCCACTTTCTGCACCGAACCGAACTGGCTCAGCTTGCGGCCCATGGCGCGCAATTGCTCGCCACCGGTCCAGCGCAGTTCCAGCCCGCGCGCCAGCTCTTCCAGGCGTGCCGCGTCCAGGGTCGACATGCGTACCGCGCGCTTGATCTTGTCGTTGAAGTACAGTTCGCCCAGGGTATTCAGGATAGGCCGCACGCGGCCCCACGGCAGCGCCACGCGGGTGCCGTCAGGCAGAGTGGCCAGCATCTGGTCATCATCGGCATGCGCGTCGATGATCTTCGGATTGAAGTCGTTCGGCGCGTTGCGTATCAGTTGCACCAGCACCGGCAGCAGCGGCACGCGTTCATGGTTGACGACGATGCCCAGTTCCAGTTCAAACCAGGCGTTGCCGCTTTCCGGGTCCTGGTCATCGATGTCGGCATACCAGTCGTCGACATCCAGCACGTCATAGCGGTATTTATTGGTTTTCTCGACGATCCAGCCGGCGTCGAGCAAGGTATCGATGCCGGACTCGGCAAAGCGCAGCCATTCGGCCTGGCTTGGCAGCAGCAAGGCGCCCTTCAGGCCGCTCAAGGGGGCCGCGCCGGGCTTCTTGAATTGCAGTTCGGCCAGCAGCGCCAGCGCGCGCGCTTCGTCGACGGTGTTGCGCTGGATAATTTCCGTTACCTCGCCCACCTGGCGCACCACGCGCTGGGCCGGGTCGAACGACACCCGTTCGCCATCGTAATCGTAGGACAGCACGGCAAAGTCATGCCAGCGCTGCACGCTGCCGTCGGCCAGCATGGCGCTGTCCATCAGCAATACCGGCGTCGGTGGCACATCCTTGCGCAAGCGCTGCGGCAACGGTTGCGGCAGCGGCATCAGATGCTGCAAGCCCTGCGCCAGCAGTAGTTGCGAAACGCGCATCTTGTCGTTCGCGTTCAGTGGCGGCGCCTGCGCCACCAGCGCCTGCAGGTCGGCCAGGGAAATGTCGGAGCCGCCCTGGTTCAGTTCCAGCACGCCGCAAGACAGATTGTCGATATACCACGGCGGATCGGTCGGCAGCATGTAGTCGATCTGGTCGGCGCCATGGTGGCTGACGCCCTCCGGCGGATCGACCTGCCAGCCCAGTCGCATGGTCTTGCCTTCGTCGCGCCAGAACAGCCGCGCCTGGCGTACCGGGCCTTCTTTCAATGGATACACCAGGCCATTGCCGACATCGGCCCAGGAATTGGCCCACAACAGTTTGTCCTGCTCGGCCAGCATGGACAGCAGGGCCGCGCCGACTTTCCCCTTCGGTTCGGTGGCACTGCCCGTCTGCGAATTTTGCCCCGTGCGCATGGCAACAAAGAAACGTACCAGGTCTTCGTCCGCCGGCGTCAGGAACGTGGGCGGCGCCGACAGCAGCGAAAAAATCTCGCTGATCGGGCTGGCCGCAGCCACATCGCCATTCGGCCGCAGCCGCGCCTTGTACAGGCACAGCGCCACATGGCGCCCGCCGCTGGTGGGCGCCAGCACATAGATCAGGCGGTGCGCATTGAGCTTGGGATCGGGTTCGGCCAGCGGCAGCACCGGCTTGGGATGGGCGGCGGCCTCCACGCGCTGCAGCCAGGTGGCGACGGCGTACGGCAAGGGCCCGCCCGGCGCGCTGGCCGGTGCGGCAGGGGTGTCACTGATATCGTCGCGGGTAAAATCCATGGTACGCATGATGGTTGGAGTGTGTATCAAAATCGGCAACAGGCAATATTATCCTTCATACGCGGCCGAATAGCTTATTCAATATCAGTTCCACCGTGCACACTGTCCAAAGACTGACACAATCGCGCCGATTGCGTATCATTCCAGCCTTGATCGCTTTGGAAACAACCATGCTGCCCACCATCGAACAACGTCTTGCCCTTGAACTTGCCGCCAAACCGGTGCAAGTTGCCGCCGCCATCGAACTGCTCGACGAAGGCGCCACCGTGCCTTTTATCGCCCGCTATCGCAAGGAAGCGACTGGCGGCCTGGACGATATCCAGCTGCGCCTGCTCGAAGAGCGCCTGCGCTACCTGCGCGAACTCGAAGAGCGGCGCGCCGCCATCGTGGCCTCGATCACGGAACAGAACAAAATGACGCCGGCGCTGCTGGACGCCGTCATGCACGCGGAAGACAAGACCCGCCTGGAAGACTTGTATCTGCCGTATAAACAAAAGCGCCGCACCAAGGCCCAGATCGCCATTGAAGCGGGCTTGAGCCCGCTGGCCGACGGCTTGCTGGACAATCCGGAACTGACGCCGGAAATGGAAGCGGGCAAGTTCCTGCGCGACGCGTTTACCAGTGCCGATGGCAATAACCCTGGCGTGCCCGACACCAAGGCGGCGCTTGATGGCGCGCGCCAGATCCTGATGGAGCGCTTTGCCGAAGACGCCAACCTGCTGCAAAGCCTGCGCGAATACGTGCAGGAGCACGGCGTGGTCGAGTCGAAAGTGGTGGCAGGCAAGCAGGATGAAGGCGAAAAATTTGCCGATTATTTCGATTACTCGGAAACTATTAGTACCGTACCATCGCACCGCGCGCTGGCCCTGCTGCGCGGGCGCCGCGAAGGCATCCTCGACGTCACCTTGCGCCTTGATACGGAAGCGGAAAAACCGAAATGGGATGCGCCGCACAACCCGTGCGAAGGCCGTATCGCCGCCCGCTTTGGCATCAAGAACCAGGGCCGTCCGGCCGACAAATGGCTGTCCGACACGGCGCGCTGGACCTGGCGCGTCAAAAGCTTCATGCACCTGGAAACCGAACTGATGGGCGCGCTGCGCGAACGCTCGGAGCAGGACGCCATCAATGTGTTTGCCACCAATCTGAAAGCGCTGCTGCTGGCCGCGCCGGCCGGCCAGCGCGCCACCATGGGCCTGGACCCGGGCCTGCGCACGGGCGTGAAAGTGGCCGTGGTCGACGCCACCGGCAAAGTCGTCGACACGGCCGTGATCTACCCGCACCAGCCAAAGAACGACTGGGATGGTTCCCTGCACACCCTGGGCCGGCTGGCCGCCAAGCACAACGTATCCTTGATCTCGATCGGCAACGGTACCGCCTCGCGCGAAACCGACAAGCTGGCGCAGGACCTGATCAAGCAGCACCCGGAAGCGAAGATGACGAAAATCGTCGTCTCGGAAGCGGGCGCGTCGGTGTACTCGGCGTCCGAGTTCGCATCGAAAGAATTGCCGGACATGGATGTGTCGCTGCGCGGCGCCGTCTCGATCGCGCGCCGCTTGCAGGACCCGCTGGCCGAACTGGTGAAAATCGATCCGAAATCGATCGGCGTGGGCCAGTACCAGCACGACGTGAGCCAGAGCCAGTTGGCCCGCTCGCTCGACGCGGTAGTGGAGGACTGCGTCAATGCGGTCGGTGTCGACGTCAACACGGCGTCCGCGCCACTGCTGGCGCGCGTGTCGGGCCTGTCGGCCAGTGTGGCGCAAAGCATCGTCAGCTATCGCGACATGAAGGGCGCGTTCACCTCGCGCGCGGCACTGAAAGGCGTGCCGCGCCTGGGCGACAAGACGTTTGAACAGGCGGCCGGCTTCCTGCGCGTGATGGGTGGCGACAATCCGCTCGACGCCTCGGCGGTCCATCCGGAATCGTACCCGCTGGTGGAAAAGATTTTGGCCGACATCAAGAAAGACATCAAGGCCGTGATCGGCGAAACGTCGTTGCTGAAAACATTGAACCCGGCCAGGTATGCCGATGAAACTTTCGGCGTGCCGACCATTTCCGACATCCTGAAAGAGCTGGAAAAGCCGGGCCGCGATCCGCGTCCCGAATTTACCACCGCCACGTTCAAGGAAGGCGTGGAAGAAATCCGCGACCTGCGCCCGGACATGATACTGGAAGGCGTGGTCACCAACGTGGCGGCATTTGGCGCCTTTGTCGATATCGGCGTGCACCAGGATGGCCTGGTACATATCTCGGCATTGTCCAATACCTTCGTCAAAGATCCGCACACGGTGGTGAAAGCCGGCCAGGTAGTGCGCGTAAAAGTGCTGGAAGTCGATGAAAAGCGCAAGCGCATCGCGCTGACCATGCGATTGACGGACAGCGCACCACAGGCCGGCAGCAAGCCCGAGCAAAAAGGCGACCGCAACGACCGCCGCAGCATGGCCCAGCACCAGTCGCAAACACGCAACGCCCCCGAGCCGGCCGGCAGCATGGCGGCCGCGTTTGCCAAGCTGCGCGGTTAAGTCGTGCCAGACATCATCATCGCGACAGCCAGCGCCAGCAGTACCGAAGCGCTGCTGTTGCAGGATGAATTGTCAAGCGTGCTGCAGAGGCTCACTGGTGACAGTGGCCATGCTTCGTTTGCCAGCGACGCGCCGGACCAGCGCAGCAGATTTTATCTGGCCAAAAACAGTGCCGGCCAGCTGCTCGGCTGCGCCGCCCTGCGTCCGCTGGGCGAACCGTACAGTACAACGGCCGAACTCAAGCGCATGTATTCCCGCCCCGGCAGCGCGGGCGTGGGCGCAGCCTTGCTGGCGCATGCCGAAGCAGAAGCGCTGCGCCTGGGCTACCGCGCCGTGCACTTGTCCACGCGCGTGATCAACACCCGCGCCGTGGCCTTTTACAGCAAGCATGGCTACACCCGCGTCACGCCCTGGGGCAAATACGTGGGCGCGGCCCAGTCCATCTGCCTGGGCAAGGCGCTGCAGCGTGACTGAGTTCCTCAATTAATGACCTGAGCGCATACCCGTGGCGTCGTTTTCTTATAAAATGACGCCATCTATTTATTTACCCAATCAGAGGCCACCATGAGCGACGTACAAACCTGGATCAAAGAAACCGTGACGAGCACGCCGGTCGTGCTGTTCATGAAAGGCACGGCCCAATTTCCACAGTGCGGCTTTTCCGGCCGCGCCATCCAGATCCTGAAAGCCTGCGGCGTGGAAAACATCGCCACCGTCAATGTGCTGGACGATCCGGAAGTTCGCCAGGGCATCAAGGACTATTCGAACTGGCCAACCATTCCACAACTGTATGTCAAGGGCGAGTTTATCGGCGGCTCCGACATCATGAATGAAATGTTTGAATCGGGCGAACTGAAGTCCCTGCTCGATGCCTGATGTAGCGCAGCGGCCGCGCCGCATCGTCGTTGCCATCACGGGCGCTACCGGCGCCGTGTACGGTTTGCGGCTGCTGCAGCTATTGGGCGCCATCCCCGGCATCGAAACCCACCTGGTGTTGTCGGACGCGGCGGTATTGACGCTGCACCAGGAAACCGGCCTGGGCCGCAAGGATATCGAAGCGCTGGCGCACGTGGTGCACAAGCAACGCGATATCGGCGCATCGATTGCCAGCGGTTCCTTCCAGTCGGATGGGATGGTGATTGCGCCCTGCTCGATGAAGACGCTGGCGGCCGTGGCGCATGGCCTGTCGGATAATCTGATCACGCGCGCGGCCGATGTGGTGCTCAAGGAGCGCCGGCGCTTGATTTTGATGGTGCGCGAAACGCCATTCAACCTGGCGCACCTGCGCAATATGACAGCTGTCACCGAAATGGGCGGCATCATTTTCCCGCCCCTGCCCAGCTTTTATAATTTGCCGAACAGCATCGCCGAGATGGTCGACCACACGGTCGCAAGAGTCATCGACCTGCTCGGTATCGAACACAGCCTTGCGCCACGCTGGAACGGGCTCAAGAATAGCGACAGCGCTACCGCATAAAGCAGTCAGCGCTTTTCGAACTGTACGGCACTGGCGCGTTTCAAATCCCTGGCTTCTTCAACCATCCTGCGTTGGGCTATCCGTTTGCGCATCACTTCCGCATGCTGCGCAGCGGTCATGGGCGGCACGGTCATCAAGTCTTTCAACTGCGCGGTGTTGCTGTAGTTGCTTTTCATAAGACGGCTCAAATGCTCGGCTCCGTGGTGGATGACAAACTGGCTGCTTCTGATCTCATTATGCGCCGCTATTGGCAACTGCGCCGTCTGTTACGGGACGATTATCGAATAATCGCGTTGCAGTGCAACATAAGAGGTCTGATTGTGCAGCAAAATCATGTCTCCGGCATGACCGCGCGTAAAAAAACAGCCAACCTTGAACGGTTGGCCTGGCGCCATGCGAAAAGCGCCGCGACTACGGGAAAATACTTACTTTTGGTAGTTGACGCGCACCAGCATGCGAATAAATTCGCGCGCGATTTGACGATGATGCTCATCTAATCTTTGCAGATCAGCAATTAATTTCACATCGGCCGACTCGAAACGCGACAAGGCACTGCCCGCTTCACCATTCGGGACAGCGCTTTCGGGCCCGCCAAAGCGCAGCCATTCCGCCGGCACACCAAGCCACTGGGCGATCATGCGCAATTTTTCTTGCGTGGGAATGGCCTCTCCAACTAACCATTTCCTGGCTGCATGCACGGTAATCGGCCGTCCGTCGAAACGGATATTGAATTCCCGGGCCAGTCTGGTCGGGCTGTCGGGGGAGTAGTGGGCGTTTTTCAGAGCCAGCTGAAGTCGCTGGCTGAAGCTTTCGCGTTCGTTAGAAGAATTCATAGGTGTACTATTTCATGTTGTAACATGAAAGTCAGTTTCTTGAATGACCATGCTGATTGTTAATTTTTGAAAAGTAAATACTTCACAATTAACACTCCAGCAGACTTTTTGGGTAAAAAAGCCGCCAAATTTTCTTTTGTTATCCTGCATGGCTTCGGGTCAAATTCGCGGCTGGCTTTGAATTTCGCAATGCAGCACGATTTCAAAGCCTCGTTTTGGCACTACAACATACGGTATAGGATCATGCGCCCCTGAGGCAACAGATGCAAGGTGCACGCCATACAATTTCTTAATAATAAATTTTATAAAAATACTATTTAATTTCATTATAGAAACTTATGACATCATGCTTGCCTGAATGGCAAATTTACTTCCATCATAACGAAAAGCACTTATGTTGGCACGAAGAAAGTTGGTGTCATCTGCGCCAGTATTTCTTTTCTGGTGATACGACGCAGGCGCGCTACAATGGCATTGACGCGAACGTAAACGTCAATCCAGTCAACACATCATGTCCCTCAGCCCCATGTCCCTGCCCGTGCCCGCACCAAGCAATACCTACACCATTACCGAACTGGCCCGCGAGTTCGACATCACGGCGCGCGCCATCCGCTTCTATGAAGACCAGGGCTTGCTGAGCCCGAAACGCGAAGGCGCGGGCGGGCGCAGCCGCGTCTATACGCCACGTGACCGCACTCGCCTCAAGCTGACCTTGCGCGGCAAGCGCCTGGGCCTGGCCTTGTCCGAGATCAAAAGCCTGGTCGACATGTATGAATCGCCAAAAGACACGCGCGCGCAGATGGACCGCTTCCTCGGCGTGCTGGCGCAGCACCGGCAGACCCTGGAGCAGCAGCGCATCGACATCGAAATGGCACTGGCCGAAATCAGCAGCCACGAAGCGGCCTGTGCGCGCATGCTGGCCGAACTGGACGACGGCGCGGTAGCGCGGTAAAAACGCAGCGGCCCGCATGATGCAGGCCGCAAGCACATGCTTTATACTTTGCTTTACGTTTACGTAAACGTCACAACTGAGTATCATAGCTTTTAAAACGATTGCTTTTGAAGCGGCAGACAGCCGATCACATATAACGACGACGAGGACGACATGCTCCATCTCCCAGGCTTGACCTTTGACCACGGCGAAGACATCGCCTCCCTGCGCGAAGCGATACAGCAATTCGCCGCCGCCGAAATCGCCCCGCGCGCGGCCGAAATCGACCGCAGCGACCAGTTCCCGATGGACTTGTGGCGCAAGATGGGCGACATGGGCCTGCTCGGCATCACCGTCAGCGAAGAATATGGCGGCGCCGGCATGGGCTACCTGGCCCACATCATCGCCATGGAAGAAATCTCGCGCGCCTCGGCCTCGGTCGGCCTGTCCTACGGCGCCCACTCGAATCTGTGCGTCAACCAGATCAAGCGCAACGGCAGCGACGAGCAAAAAGCCAGATACCTGCCAAAACTGATCACCGGCGAACACATCGGCGCACTGGCCATGTCGGAACCGAACGCCGGCTCGGACGTCGTCAGCATGCAGCTGCGCGCTGACTTCAAGGGCGACCGCTGGGTGCTGAACGGCACCAAGATGTGGATCACCAACGGCCCCGATGCGGACGTGCTGGTGGTGTACGCCAAGAACGACCTGGCGGCCGGCGCGCGCGGCATGACGGCGTTCCTGATCGAAAAACATTTCAAGGGTTTTTCGATCGCGCAAAAGCTCGACAAACTGGGAATGCGCGGCTCGCATACGGGCGAACTGGTGTTCCAGGATTGCGAAGTGCCAGCTGAAAACGTGCTGGGTGGCTTGGGCAAGGGCGTCAATGTGCTGATGTCGGGCCTCGATTTTGAGCGCACGGTGCTGTCCGGCGGCCCGCTGGGCATCATGCAGGCCTGCATGGATCTGGTGGTGCCGTATGTGCACGAGCGCAAGCAGTTTGGCCAGGCCATCGGCGAATTCCAGCTGATGCAGGGCAAGCTGGCCGATATGTATTCGACCATGATGGCCTGCAAAGCCTATGTGTATGCGGTGGGCCAGGCTTGCGACCGCGCCACCACGCCGGAAGCGGTGCGCCAGTTGCGCAAGGATGCGGCCGGCGCGATTCTGTACAGCGCCGAAAAAGCCACCTGGATGGCCGGCGAAGCGATCCAGACGCTGGGCGGCAATGGCTATATCAATGACTACCCGGCCGGGCGCCTGTGGCGCGACGCCAAGCTGTATGAAATCGGCGCCGGCACCAGCGAAATTCGCCGCATGCTGATCGGCCGCGAATTGTTTGCCGAAACCAAATAAGCCATTACTGATACGGAGATCCATCATGCATGATCCAGTCGTTATCGTCGGTGCCGCGCGCACCCCCATGGGCGCCTTCCAGGGCGATTTTTCCAACGTCACCGCCAGCGACTTGGGCGCCGTGGCCATCAAGGCCGCCGTCGAGCGCGCCGGTGTCGCCCCCGAACTGGTGGAGCACGTGTATTTCGGCAATTGCCTGATGGCCGGCCAGGGCCAGGCGCCGGCGCGCCAGGCCTTGCGCAAGGCTGGCTTGCCGGACTCTACCGGCGCCGTCACCCTGTCGAAAATGTGCGGTTCGGCCATGCAGACCACCATGTTTGCCCACGACACCCTGCTGGCCGGCAGCGCCGAGGTGGTGGTGGCCGGCGGCATGGAATCGATGACCAATGCGCCCTATCTGGTGCCCAAGGCACGCGGCGGCTACCGCATCGGCCACGGCATGCTGTTCGACCACATGATGATGGATGGCCTGGAAGACGCCTACAGCCGCGACGAAAAAGGCAATGCGCGCTCGATGGGCACTTTTGCCGAAGAATGCGCCAGCCAGTATGCGTTCACGCGCGAAGCGCAGGATGCGTTCGCCATCGAATCGGTCAAGCGCGCCCAGGCAGCAGCCAAGGGTGGCGGCTTTGACTGGGAAATCGCTCCCGTTACCGTGCCCGGCCGCGGCGGCGATACCGTCGTCAGCGTCGATGAGGGTCCATTGAAAGCGCGGCTGGAAAAAATCCCGTCCCTGAAACCAGCCTTTAAAAAAGATGGCACGATTACCGCCGCTTCGTCCTCGTCGATCAACGATGGCGCGGCTGCGCTGGTACTGATGCGCGAATCGACGGCGAACAAGCTCGGTCTCACCATCATTGCAAAAATCCACGGCCACGCCACGCATGCCCAGGCACCGAATCTGTTTACCACGGCGCCGATTGGTGCCGTGAAAAAACTGTACGCCAAGACCGGCTGGAGCAGCAGCAATGTCGACCTGTTTGAAATCAACGAGGCATTTGCCGCCGTGCCGATGGCCGCCATGCACGACCTCGATATTCCACACAGCAAGATCAATATCCACGGCGGCGCCTGCGCGCTGGGCCATCCGATCGGCGCCTCGGGCGCGCGCATTATCGTCACCCTGCTGGGTGCCTTGAAAAAGAGCGGCGGCAAGCGCGGTGTGGCGGCGCTGTGCATCGGCGGCGGCGAAGCGACGGCGATGGCGATCGAACTGGTATAAGCTGGGCTTTTCCATCACTCCAGGGAGCAGCATATGCCTACAGCATTGATTATTGGCGCCTCGCGCGGCATCGGCCATGAAATCGTTCGTCAATATCGCCAGGATGGCTGGCGCGTGATCGCCACCGCCCGCAAGGTCGAGGACTGTGAAACGCTCAAGCAACTGGGTGCCGAGGCGCACCAGCTCGACGTGACCGACGTCGAAGGCTGCGCCGGCCTGGGCTGGAAGCTCGACGACGAAAAGCTCGAAGTCGCCATCCTGAACGCGGGCGTGTATGGCCCGCGCCACGACGGCTTTCCCGCGCAAGCCGATTTCGATGCCGTAATGCATACCAATGTGCTGGCGGCGATGCGCTTGCTGCCGATCCTGGCGCCGCTGGTAGGCAATGCCAGGGGCAAGCTGGCGGTACTGTCTTCGCACATGGGCTCGCTCAGCGAACGCAGCAACGCCAGCGGTTCGCTGTACCGCGCCAGCAAGGCGGCCCTCAATTCCGTGCTGATCGATACGGCGCTCGTACACGGCCCGCAGGGCGTGAGCTGCGTGGCCTTCCACCCGGGCTGGGTGCGCACGGACATGGGCGGCGCCGGCGCCGATATTTCTCCCGAAGAAAGCGCGGCCGGCATCCGCGCCACCCTGGCCAGCCTGCCTCAAGCCAGGCAGGCGGTTTTCCGCAATTACGACGGCAGCCCCATCGGCTGGTAAAAAAACCATGATACTCAATGAAGAGCAAAGCATGATACAGGAGGCGCTGCGCAGTTTTTCGCGCGAGCGCCTGGCGCCGAACGCGGCCCACTGGGACAAGGAGCACCATTTCCCGAAAGAAGAACTGCAGGAACTGGCGGCACTGGGCGCGTTTGGCGTGGCCGTGCCGGAGGAACTGGGCGGCGCCGGTCTCGACTATGTGTCGCTGGCACTGGTGCTGGAAGAAATCGCCGCCGGCGATGGTGGCACCTCGACGATTATCTCGGTCAATAATTGCCCCGTTTGCAGCATCGCCATGATGTACGCGAATGCGGCGCAGAAGGAACAATGGCTGCGTCCGCTGGCGCAAGGCACCATGCTGGGCGCCTTTTGCCTGACCGAACCGCACACCGGCAGCGACGCTTCGGCCCTGCGCACCACTGCCACCCGCGATGGCAATGACTACCTGATCAACGGCACCAAGCAGTTCATTACCAGCGGCAAATATGCGGACGTGGCCATCGTCATGGCGGTGACCGACAAGGCGGCCGGCAAGCGCGGCATCAGCGCTTTCTGGGTACCGACCAATACGCCCGGCTATATCGTGGCGGGGTTGGAACAGAAAATGGGCCAGCACTCGTCGGACACCGCGCAAATCCTGTTCGAGAACTGCCGCATACCGGCCGAAAACCTGATCGGCGAGGAAGGCCAAGGCTACAAGATCGCGCTGTCCGGCCTGGAAGGCGGACGCATCGGCATCGCCTCGCAAGCGGTCGGCATGGCGCGCGCCGCCTATGAAGCGGCATTGACTTACGCGCGCGAACGGGAAAGTTTTGGCAAGGCCATCTATGAACACCAGGCGGTACAGTTTCGCCTGGCCGACATGGCCACGCAAATCGAGGCGGCGCGGCAACTGATACGCCATGCGGCATCGATGAAGGACGCCGGCATGCCCTGCCTGAAGGAAGCGGCGATGGCAAAACTGTTTGCGTCCGAGATGGCCGAAAAAGTATGCTCCGACGCCATCCAGGTGCATGGCGGCTACGGCTATGTGTCGGACTTCCCGGTCGAGCGCATCTACCGCGATGTGCGCGTGTGCCAGATCTACGAAGGCACCAGCGATATCCAGAAAATCCTGATCGCCAGAGCTTTATAAAAGCAGTAAAAATCTCGGCGCCTTGAGCAACCGTAGCGAGCAAGCCCGATATCGGCTTGAGTAACGCAGCCGTACTTCGGTACGGCGAGTAACGCCGAGTCGAGAGCGGGCTGCGCAGTAGGTTGCTCAACGCGCCAGCCACAGACGAAAAAAAAGCCCGCTAGCGCGGGCTTCGTTCCAATGTATTACCAATGCTTTAATCGTTTCATGGACGCCAGTGCTATCTGCAAAGTGCCTCCTGATTTTCGGACTCCCATGCTATCTGCATGGTGACTCCAAGTGTAAATCGACCAACGTATCCGGAATTACAAAATCCACTGCTCGTACTCGTTATGCCATCGACATTACACCTGTCGGTCGCCGTACTTGAACTGGATAGTGAGAGTATCTGCTAGCAAATCTCAACCACTGAACGTAGTATAGCACAGCGGTTTGTGCGGCGCAACAACCTTTTTAAATCAAGTTCTTAGCTCCAGCGGCTTGTCTTCTTCACCGCCGCGCGCCACGCGCTCGTATTCGGAAATGACTTGCGCACCCATCAACAGCAAAGTGGCGCCGATCTCCAGGCTGAACATGACGACAATGGCCGTCGTCATCGAACCGTAGACGACATTGACCTGCGAGAGGGTAGAAAAATACCAGACCAGCACATGGCGCGCGATTTCCCACAGCAGTGCCGCCGTCACGCCGCCGATCAGCGCATGGGTAAACGACAGCCGGCCCACCGGCATCACCAGGTAAATTGAACTCAGTACCAGTATCTCGCCGGTCAACCCCAGCAAATACAGCAGCGCGCCCGACAAGCCCTCGAGGCCCCAATCCTTGCGTAGGAAGCGCACGCTTTCGTCACCCATCACCTGCAGGCCACCGGCCACCAGGGTAATGAGCAGGATGCCCACGCCCAGGCACAGGATATAGCAATACGGCAAGATGGCGGAAATCAGGAAATGGCGGCGCCGTATCGCCACGCGATGGTTGAAAATCACGCTCATGGCGTTTTCCAGTACTGTGAACGCCAGTGAGCTGAAAAACAGCATGGTAACGAGCAACAGCCAGCCGATCACGCTGCGGTTATCGAGAAAATGCGCGACCTCGGCCACGATGGCTTTCGATTGCCCCGGCACTAGCCATTCCAGGTAGTGGCCGATGGTGCGCAGCAGTTCGTCTTCAGCGATCACGTGCGACAGCGCCACCACCACCAGCATCAGGAGCGGCACGATGGACAGCAGCGAGTAATACGCGACGGCGCCGGCCAGCAGCAGGCCCTGGTTGGCGCGAAAGCCTTTCAGTACCTGCAATACGAACGATAAAGGATGGCTGAGGATATACGCACTGGCGTGGCGGTTGATCATGATGCACCTGGTAAAGGACGCGACATGACACTGTGCCATGCCGCCCATGCACCATAGCATACGGACAAATTGCGCCCACCGCCGTACGCGAGCTAACTGACGGCAGCTTCCAACAGAGTGAGCGTCTGGCGCTCGGCATCCAGGGTGGCCAGTATGCCCATGGGCAAGGTGAACTGGTCGCGGATATGGCCGAAGGAATAGCCGGCCACTGCCGTCGCCGTCAGTGGCAGCAAATGCTGGTCCACGGTCTGCTCGAGCGTCAATGAACTGCCACCCTCTTCCGCCTCGCAATGCATGAACACGCCCAGCATCAGCGCCGCTGCGCTCGACAGCTTGCTTGCCAGATCCAGCTGATACAACATGCGGTCGACCCGGTATGGCGCTTCGTTGATTTCTTCCAGAAACACTATGCGCTGCTCGAACTCGGCCGCATACGGCGTGCCGGCCAGCGCGCTGACCATGCACAGGTTGCCGCCGGTCAGCCGCCCCGTCGCCTGGCCGCCATGCACGGTGCGGATGGTGAAGTTGGGCTGGGTTTGCGCGCGGCGGTGATTTTCCAGCGCCATCGGTATCGTATATTGCTCCTGCGGCTGCATCAGTACGGCTTGCAAGTGCGTCACGGTGTAATCGGAAAAGGTTGAGGACGCCACCGGCCCGTGAAATGTCACCAGGCCCGTGTGGCGATGAATCGCCAGGTGCAGCGCGGTAATATCGGAATAGCCGATCAGGATCTTCGGGTTGGCGCGGATCATCTTGTAGTCGATATGCGCCAGCAGCGAAATGCAGCCCGAACCGCCACGTATGGCCCATACGGCCTTGACTTGCGGGTCACGAAACGCCGCATGCAGGTCGTCCAGCCGTTGCTGCACCGTGCCGGCGTAATTGCCGTGCACGGCACGGATATGCGTACCCAAGGTAACGCGCAGCCCCAGCGATTCGATATTGCTGATGGCCCTGGTGATGTCGTCTTCATCGAGCAGGCCGGCAGGAGCGACCAGAGCGACCAGGTCGCCCTGGCGCAGGCGCGCCGGTTTGATCAGGGGGTGTGCTTGCATGGGTGCTCCTTTTGGCTGCGCGGCAGCGGCCAGGGCCGGTGCGCCTGCCGCACCGACGGCGGCGGCCAGCATGCCGCCAAACTGGCGCCGGCTAAAACTGCTGTGACTGCTCATGCGGCCCTTTCTGGAAAAGAAAACGGCGGCGCCAGGCGCCGCCGCTGCAGTCATGCTCCGCCTGCGCGGATTACATGAACTTGTATTTCACCTGGAACGACAGCGCACGGCCACGCGGATCGGCCACTCGTGGGTCCCAGCCGGCGCCGACCACATCGTCAACGTTATGCGCAGTGAACGGCGGGTCCTTGTCGAACAGGTTCTGGATGCCCACCGTCAGGGTCGTATTCTTGAAACCGGTATAAGTGCCCGACAGGGTATAGGTAGTATAGCTGCCGACCTTCGGATTGAAGCCGGCCGGGTACGGCAGTGCGCCGCCATTCGGCACCTGGTCCTTGTAACCGGTGCTGTAGTTCTGCGTCAGCAAACCGCTCCAGTCGCCACGCGCCAGCGAGAACGAGGCGTTGTGCTTCCAGCGCAAATACAGGTCGCGCGTGTAGAAATTGCCCACGTACTCCTTGTACTCCTGGCCGGCAATCTCGGCAAACTTGAAGCTCTGGGTCCAGGTGCCATCGAGCGCCGCATTCCATTTGTAGCCGTTGGTGCTGCCTTCGCCACGCAAGCTCAGGTCGGCGCCGCGCGTGCGCGAACCGGCCGCATTGATCCAGCCGGCCTGGATGTAGTTGATGGTGTCATCGGCATTGCGGATGATGTTTTGCGGCAGCAAAGCGGCATTTTGCAACACGATGGTGGCCGACCGGTTCAGGATGCGGTCCCTGGAATTGATGGCCCAATAATCGAGCGAGGCGGAATATCCCTTGAGCGGTTCGATCACCATCCCCAAGCTGCCCTGCTTCGAGGTTTCCGGTTTCAGCGCGGTATTGCCGCCCGAGAAATAATTCAGGCGTGATGGTGCGCAGAAGACCGGATCGCCAGGATGGCGGCCGCAACCAATGGTATCGATCACGCCGCTCGACAGTTCCTGGAACAGCTGGCCCGAATACAGCTGGGTAAAGCTGGGCGCCAGGAAACCCTTGTTGGCCGAACCACGGAACAGCAGCCAGGAAGCGGGCTGGTAGCGGAACGACACTTTCGGATTGGTCGATGCGCCGACCAGGCTGTAGTCATCGCGGCGCAAGGCCAGCTGCATTTCCAGGTCCTTGATGATCGGTACCAGCAATTCCGCGTACACGGCCTTGACGTTGCGGCTGGCTTTATCCAGCGCCGCATTGCCCGGCGACAGATACACCAGCGTCGCATCGATATCCTGGCCAAACGCATAGCTTTCGCGGCGCAGGTCAAAACCGACTGCGGCCGACATGGCGCCGGCCGGCAATTGCAGCAACTCACCAGACACCGAGCCATCGATACCCGTCAGGGTAGTCTTGCCATGTTGAAAATCGCCACGGAACTTGGTCGACTCGATCAGATCCCTGGCAGCCTGGCTCTGGCTCTGGCCAGGGCCCACCCACGGATTGATCACGCCGCTGGCCAGCGCCGGGAACAGCTGCGCCGTGTACGAGTAGCCGTCAAGCAGCCTGGTGTTGGTCTTGCTTTGCGCATGCGACACGCCGGCTTTGTAGTCCCACTTGCCGAGCGTGCCTTCGAAGCCAACCAGCAGGCGCAGGTTGTCGGTGGTGTTTTCCTGGGTGCGGTTGCCGAAATCGTTGGCGCGCCATTTATACGAAATCGGCTTGGTATTGTCGAAGGTCGGGATGTAGGCAGACAAGTCCTGGTAATACGCGCCACCGACTGGATAGAGATTGCCCGCAGCAGCCGTAGTCTGGATCTGCATCGGCGTAAATTCCGCCGTCGCCTTGGTGCGCGAGCCAAGCAGCTCGACAAACATCGTATGGTCCTGCGCCAGCTTGAAAGTGCCACGGCTGAGCAAATTGGCGCGCTCGACCGGGAAGGAAATCACATAGTCGCCACCGTAGTCGTAGGCGCAGGAATAGGTGGTGCGCAGCGGCGAAGTAACTTTCGACCACAGCGCCGTCTGGTATTGCGACATGCCGGCCACCGTATCGCACTTGCCCGTCAAGCTCAGCGGATTGGCTTGCAAGTATTGATTGGTGCTGCCGGGAACCGTAAACGAGGTACCCAGGGCCGTGCCGGCGCCGGTCAGCTGGTTGGCGAACGGCGTGCCGGTGGTGTCAGGCGACAGGCCGCGGCCCGGCTGGAAACCGTTGGCAAAACTGCGCTGGCTCGAGCTGAGCTTGTCGTCATTGTCGACCGTCAAGCTCATCATGACGTTGTAGCCGTCTTCTTCCAGGCTGCCATGGCCGGCCAGCAAGGCGGCGCGGCGATTCATGCCGCCGCCTGCTTCGGTGGAATTGGTGGTGGCCGACGCTTCCACGCCGTTGTAATTGGTTTTCAGAATGAAATTGATCACGCCGCCGATGGCGTCGGTGCCATAGATGGCCGAAGCGCCATCCTTGAGGATTTCCACGCGCGAGATGGCGCCCATCGGGATCGAGTTCAGGTCGACCGCCTTGCCGCTGGCGCCGTGGGTGGCAATACGCCGGCCGTTCAACAGCACCAGGGTGCTGTTCGGCCCCAGGCCGCGCAGCGAAGCGAACGATGCACCGCCGCTGACCCGGTCGGCATCGGCGCCAAATACGTTATTGCCGGAGGTCATATTGTTCGCACCGGTGCCATTCGACGAGATGGTCGACATCAATTGTTCGGCGCTGGTAATGCCCTGCTTTTCGATCTGATCGTAGGTGATCACTTGCACCGGCAGCGCACCTTCCTTGGCGATGCGCTTGATGCTGCTGCCCGTCACTTCGACCCGTTGCATTGCCTGTGGCGTCGCTTCCTGTGCGACGGCCGTGCCAGCCACCCCTATCAATGCCATCAACTGCGCTAGCTTCTTCAATTTCACGGGCCTTCTCCTTATTGGGCAATCGATACTTGAATTCTTCAAGCCAGGTTGTTAGTCATATCGCTGCATCTGTCTCGCAGTACATTTTTTTATGATGTTTGCGCATGACTTTATTTGTTTTCATTTTCAGAGTAGCGCGATGCTTCCGCCACCAGCCAATGAAATATGCTTTCCTAACCATAACTTTTTGGAATGAATGCCCTTTTTCACCGCTGGCTTATTTCGCTGCGGGGCGGCCCCGTGTCATATCGACGTCCAGATAGCGCCAGGAAGTGAATTCCACGGGATGGCGCCTGTAGTTTTTTAGCCACGGCTGCTGCAGGTCGGCCGAAACAGGATGGGTCAGCAGCACCCATGGCGTATAGGCATGGATCAGCTGTGACATGTCGAAGTACAGGCTGTGCCGGCGTGGCGTATCGGACAGCAGGCGCGCCTCCTCATAGCGTTTATTGTAATCGGGCAAGTTGAAGCGAGCGTAGTTGACTCGGCCACTGTTGGGACCGTACAACAATTGCATAAAGTTATCACCATCCGGGAAGTCGGCGATCCAGTTGGTCTCGAACATCTGCACCTTGCCCAGGCGCGAGGCCTTGATGATTTCGGTCTTCTTGTCGCTCTTGAATTCCACGCGCAGGCCGATCGCATTGAGATTGCGGCGCCACAACTCGTCGCGCAACCTTCCCACCGTGCTCGGCTCCGTGTGCATGGTCAGGATCAAGGGCGTGCCGTCGGGCTGGCGGCGAAAACCATCCGCGCCCAGCTTGTAGCCGAAACGGTCCAGCAGCGCACGCGCCAGTACCGGATCGTATGACACAGGGCTGCGGTAGTTTTTATCGTAGCCCAGCACATTGGGCGGCAGCGGCGACTGCGCCGGCAGGGCCATGCCCTTTTTCAACAACGCGATATCCTCGCCGCTGTTATAGCTGAGGGCAATCGCGCGCCGCAGGGCCAGCCTGACTTTGCTGTAGCCTCCGAGCACCGAATCGTCCATATTCATCCACATATAATAGGTCTGCAGCACCGGGAAACGTTCCAGGGTGATGCCTTTCGCTGCCAGTTCCGGCTTCAGTGCGCCGTTGGCCAGCACCATATCGGTCAGCGACTCGGGCACCTGCTCAAGGTAATCGAACTCGCCTTTCAGGAAGCCCAGCATGCGCGACTGGTATTCCTCGACGATGCGCACTTCGATGCGCTCGACCAGCGGCAGCTTTTTTCCTTCCAGCGACCTGGCAATCGCCTGATCGGCTGGCGCCAGTGCGGCCAGCGCCGCCTGCTGCGTATGGAATACGGTGGTACGGAAATCGGGATTGGCCTGCAGCACGATCTTGTCGCTGCGCTTCCACTCGGTGATCATGAACGGACCGGTACCTACCGGATGGTTGCCCAGCTGGCCAGGCGCCTTGTACGCTTCGGCCACTTCGCGCGCCACTACGCCGGTGGCCGGCATGGCCAGATAAAACAAAAAGTTCGGATCGATGCTGTTGAGGCGGATGCGCAGCGTATATTTGTCCAGCGCCTGCAGTCCTGCGATCGGCGTGTCGTAGCTGAAGTTTTTCTTCAGCGCCGCATCGCCCACCAGTTTGTCTTCCAGCAAAAACAGCCACGGCGATTTCAGCGCAGGGTCGTACAGCCGCATCAGGCTGTACACATAATCTTGCGCCGTCACTTCGCGCGGCTTGCCCTTGAAGGCAGGGTCGGGCGTAAAGAACACGCCGGGCTGGATCCGGAAGGTATAGCTCAGGCCACCGTCCTCGATTTTCGGCAGGCCGCGCGCCGTGTTGCCCTGCAGCTTGACCGGGCGCGCCAGGTAGTCGTAGCGCAGCAGCGGATCAAACACGTTTTCCATCAGGTTCAGGCTGGCCAGGTCGGAAGCGACGGCCGGGTCCAGGCCCGTCTCGCTGGTACTGAGGAACAGGTGCAGGGTCTTGCCGGCACGAGCAGCCCCGGCATCGGCGGCGGCCTCGGTGGCTGCCTGAGCAGTGCCGGCAAACAAGCTCAACAACACGAGGCAGGCGGCGCAAGCGGTTTTACGCAAAAACATTATCAGTGATCCAGTACAGGTGAAGGCAGGCATTGTCCACACTACGCGGGCAAGCACAAGGACGCCAATGAAAACAGGCTGCCAGCTTATAACCTTTTGGCATGCGAAGGCTGCATTCTTTCATCAACGTAGCGCACGCTGCCTCTATACTTTGCTTGCAGGTATTTTCCTTGTTTCACATTAAAAACTGATCATCCATGGCACTCAATTACATCTGGTCCGGCTTTTTCCTCGTAGGTTTCCTCGCTGCCGTGCTGCAGTGGCTGTTCCTGGGCGATACCGATATCTTCAAGCGCATCATCGATGGCACCTTTGAAACAGCCCGCATGGGCGTGATGGATATCGCGCTGCCGCTGGCCGGCGTGATGACCTTGTGGCTGGGCATCATGAATATCGGCGAAAAGGCGGGCATCGTCGGCTGGCTGGCGAAGGTGATCGCGCCGTTCTTTTCGCGCATCTTCCCGGAAATTCCCAAGGATCATCCGGCCACCGGCCATATGGTGATGAATTTCTCGGCCAACCTGCTGGGGCTGGACAATGCGGCCACGCCGTTTGGCCTGAAAGCGATGGAAAGCCTGCAGACGCTGAACCCGAACAAGGAAGAAGCCACCAACGCGCAGATCATGTTCCTGGTGCTGCATACCTCGGGCCTGACCCTGATACCTCTGGCAATCATGGCGCAGCGCTCCATTTTAGGTGCTGCCGATCCGTCCGACATCTTTATTCCCTGCATGATCGCCACCTATGTCGCTACCGTCGTCGGCATCATCACGGTATCGATCAAGCAACGCATCAATCTGCTCAACAGCGTGGTGCTGAGCTGGCTGGGCGGCATGACGGCCGCCATCGTCGCCATGATCTGGTATTTCACGCAATATCTGACAAAACAGGAAATCGAGCTGGTGTCGAAAGTGGTCAGCAACCTGGTGCTGATCAGCGTGATCGCCATCTTTATCATCGGAGCACTGCGCAAAAAAGTGAACGTGTATGACGCCTTTATCGAAGGGGCCAAAGGCGGCATCCAGACGTCGATCACCGTGATTCCCTACCTGGTCGGCATGCTGGTGGCCATCAGCGTGATCCGCAACGCGGGGGTGTTCAATTTCGTCATGAGCGGCTTTAACTGGTTCTTTGCCAACCTTGGCATCAATACCGATTTCGTGCCCGCCTTGCCGACCGCCATGATGAAGCCGCTCAGCGGTTCCGGCTCGAAAGCGATGATGATCGACGCCATGAATACCTATGGCGTCGATTCCTTCGTCGGCCGACTGGCCTGCGTGTTCCAGGGCTCGGCCGACACCACCTTCTATATCGTGGCTCTGTACTTCGGCTCGGTCGGTATCCGCAAGACGCGCTATGCCATCACGGCCGGCCTGATCGCCGACCTCGCCGGCGTGGTTACCGCCGTGTTTGTCGCCTACGTCTTTTTCCATTGAGGAGCGCCATGTTACGTCCCGTACTGATCGCCGCCCTGTTGGCCGGGCTTGGCCTGTCGACAGCGTACGCGCAATTACCCGAGTCGGTCAGCGTGCTGCTGCGCAGCGCCAATATTCCCGAGGACGCCATGGGCGCCATCGTCCTGCGCGGCAACACCGTGGTGATGTCGCACGGCGCCGAACGCAGCATGCAGCCGGCATCGACCATGAAACTGGTGACCACGGCCGTTGGCCTGGAACAGCTGGGACCCACCTTTCGCGGCCGCACGGAGCTGCGCACCAGCGCCGACGTCATCAATGGGGTGTTGAAGGGTGACCTGATCTTGCGCGGCGGCGCCGACACGGATTTCAATGCCGACGTGCTCGAACACATGCTGCAAACCCTGCGCAACCAGGGTATCGTGAAAATCAAGGGCGACCTGATCCTCGACCGCCAGTTGTTCCAGCCGGCCCGTCCCGATATCGGTGCACCACCGTTCGATGAATCGGCCGAGTTCCGCTACAACGTGATTCCCGACGCCTTGCTGCTCAATACCAATTTGCTCGATATCGAACTCAGCTCGACCACGCAGCAACTGAACCTGCTGATGCTGCCGGCGCTCGAGAATGTGACGCTCACCAGCGACATGACTTTAGTAAAAGGCAGTTGCGCGCGCTGGGAAGACGGCTGGCGTCCGCCCGAATACCGACGCGATACGGGCGGCAAGCTGCAAGTCATCCTGCATGGCACCTTCCCGCAGAATTGCCATAAGGCGTTCAGCATCAATGTGCTGGACCGCAACGATTACGCCGATCGCTTGTTCCGCAGCACCTGGAAGCGGCTGGGCGGCACCATTACCGGCAGCGTGCGGGAAGCACCAAACACAGGCTTGCCGCCGGTGGCCGAACCAGTCGGCACGCGCATGCTGGCCGATCACGTGGCGCGCGCCTTGCCGGAAGTGCTGCGCGACATCAACAAATCGTCCGACAACACCCTGGCGCGCACTCTGTTCCTCAGCATCGGCAGCCTGCAAAGCGATGGCTGGCTGGGCAGCCGACCGGTCGCCATGACGGCGCCCGAAGATACAGCCACGCGTACGCGGCAAGTAATACAGGACTGGATGCAGCGCCACGGTATCGATACAAACGGCATGCTGGTCGACAATGGTTCAGGCCTGTCGCGCACGGGCCGCATTGCGCCGCTGCAGCTGGCAGGCGTGTTGCAGGCGATGCAGCAAAGCGTGTGGGCGCCCGAATTCCAGTCCAGCCTGCCCATCGTGGCTTTGGACGGCACCATGCGCAAGCGCCTGCTGGGCAGCCCGGCCGCCGCACGCGCCCGCATCAAGACGGGAACGCTGAAAAATGTAGTGGCAATCGCCGGGTATGTGCCGGACGCCAACAACCGGCAATGCGTGGTGGTAGCCATGATCAATAGCGACCTGGTGGGCAATGGCAACGGCCGCGCCGCAGTCGACGCGCTGATCGAGTGGGTGGCCCGGAGCGTTGCGACGCCGGGGGTCGCAAGCCAATAACCCTTGAACAGCCGGGGTCAGACCCTCAATGCCGCAAACTCAGAGGCTTGCGCCGTCGGTCGTGGGGGTCTGACCCCAGACTTCGCTTGGGGTTAACAATGACAAATCACCAGACGAAAAA
>NZ_JBNYXQ010000008.1:0-246087 GCF_051380735.1 Janthinobacterium longum | reverse complement strand
TCGTCGAGCTCAATGTCTATCGACCCGATCGAAAATTTGATCGGGTCGCAAAGGCAAAACCACAACGCTATCCAGAGCGACGTCTCAGGCGAACACTAACTTAACGGCATTAGGGTCTGACCCCCGTCACTGTTGGCAATGACCTTTGCGTTAGCGGCATTGAGGGTCTGACCCCGGCCTTGAAAGGGTTACATATTCCTGAACAAACTCATGAACGGCTGGCTCACCGTCAGCGTCTCCGGCCGGGTTTTCAGGCGCAGCAGGCCACGGCCCATTTCATCGCGCGACACCGACGCCACCGCCCTCATGTTGACAATGGTCGAGCGGTGGATCTGCTTGAAGATGGCCGGGTCGAGCGTGTCGAGCAGCTCGCGTATCGGTTTTCTCAGCAAGGATTCGCCTTCGGCCGTCATCACCGCCGTATATTTGGTATCGGACTGAAAGTACGCGACATCGTCGACCATGATGAGTTTGGTGTCCTTGCCGCTGCTGGCCGTCAGCCACACCAGCGGCGGCGCCTTGGCTACCGATGGCAGCGCGCCCGTCAACTGCTGCAGCAGCGCTGCCAGCGATGCATCGGGCGCCGCACCTTTTGAGGCACGCGCCTCGATGCGCTCGCGGCAAGCCTGCAGGCGTGGCCGCGCCACCGGTTTCAGCAAATAATCGACGGCGCCCTTGTCAAACGCGGCGATCGCATACTGGTCGTAGGCAGTGATGAACACGACTTGCGTGCCAGGGCTGGCATCGAGCGCACCAGCCGCCACCTCCAGGCCGGACAGGCCCGGCATGCGGATGTCGAGAAAGGCCAGGTCCGGCTGGAAGGTGGCGATCGCTTCCAGGGCCGTGCCGCCATCATCGCAGGCCGAGACCACGCGCAGCTCGGGCCACACTTCAGACAGCAAGGTCAGCAGCGCTTCGCGCAGCAGGGTTTCGTCTTCGGCGACGACACAAGTATACATCTTAGCCATATGCCGCTCCCCTGGCCGAACTGTCCGGCACCGTGATGGTGGCCGCCACGCCGCCCGGGAAATTCGACACGATGGAAAACAGCGCCGCGTCGCCATACGTCAGGCGCAGCCGTTCGCGCACATTGCGCAGGCCAATGCCGGTGCCGCCGCCATGGTCGCTGAAGCCCTGGCCATCGTCGGCTACCGTGATGGCCACCGTGCCCTCGCCGGCGCGCGCCAGTATCCACACGGTGCCCCCGCCGCTTTTCGGCTCCAGCCCGTGCTTGATGGCGTTTTCCACCAGCGTTTGCAGCATCATCGGCGGCAACTCCACCTGCTTCAGGTATGGCGGTACTTCGATCTGCAAATTGAGCCGGCTGCCCATGCGGATTTTCAAAATGTCGAGATAGGCCTTGGCCCGTTCCAGCTCGATGCCCAAAGTCGACATGGCGTTCTCGGTGCGCGGCAGCGAATGGCGCAGGTATTCGATCAGATTGCCCAGCATTTCATCGGCGCGTGCCGGGTCGCTGCGCGTCAGCAGCTGGGCGCTGGCCAGGGTGTTGTACAGGAAGTGCGGCTCGACCTGGGCGTGCAGCAGGCTCAGTTTGGCCACCGTCAGCTCTTTTTCCGTCACCGTCTGGCGCGCATCGGCCTGCTCGCCGCGGCGGCGCTGCGCCACCCGGCGCGTAATCGCCCGCGTTACCGCTTCGGCGTTTTCCAGGTTGGTGCCATGGTCGACCAGGAACCAGTCGGTCCAGGCGGTGCGCGCCGGCTCGCAGATCAAGGTCACGCTGCCCGCTTCGCCGTTCGGCGTGACGGTGGCCAGGATCTGGTTCGGGCGCGGCTCGAGGAAGTTCAGCAGATGCCAGCGCGGCGAGCCGGACTGCGTGTACGGCGCCGGACGGCGCACGCGGGCCTGCACCTGCAGGCTGTCACGCGCACTTTCAAGCATCTCGCTGCCCGGCAGTTCGCGGATCGCCGCGTCGATCAGGTCGAACGTTTCGCCGGCCTCGAACGGCACCTCGATCTGGCGCCGCTGGCGGCAGGACAGGGTCGCGCCATTCACCTGGCCGGCGATCAGGCGCACGCGGCGCACATGCGAAAACGCATTCAGGGCGGCAAAGGCGAATACCAGGGCAGCGGTGGCGACCACAAAACCTTCATAATGGGCATCATCACTCAACAGGTTATTGAGCGCGATCGAGATGATCAATGCATACGCGGCGAAGCTTGCCAGCGCAAGGCGGAAAATAAAGAAGAAGCTGGTCATGACGGGATCCTGGGGGCGTTGAAGTGAGCCGAGACTATCAAGCGGCACACATGGCGGGAGTCATTATGAGACGGAAGGCATGAATGGGCGACGAAAGCAAAAAAATAAAGCCTGAGTCTCGCCGTATTGCATAAAAATCGCTTGCAATTAAATAGTGCGCGATATATATTATGTACATGGACGCCGCATTGCAGATGTTTCAGATGGGCCTCCGGGGCAAGAACCAAAAAGTAACACACTATTTAGTCGTTAACTATTTAACTCAAGGAGCACTACCATGTCGATCCAACAAGTCCTGTACCGCGCCCAAGCTACCGCCACCGGAGGCCGCGAAGGCCGCGCCGTGTCGTCCGATAATGTGCTCGACGTGAAACTGACCACGCCGAAAGAACTCGGTGGCAACGGCGCCGTCGGCACCAACCCTGAACAGCTGTTCGCCGCTGGATATTCGGCCTGTTTTATCGGTGCGATGAAATTTGTCGGCGGCCGCGACAAGATCGCCCTGCCAGCAGACCTGTCGATCGAAGGCACGGTCGGTATCGGCGCCATCGAAACGGGCTTCGGCATCGAAGTGGAACTGAAAATTTCGCTGCCGGGCATGGACCGCGCCGACGCTGAAAAGCTGGTTGCCGCCGCCCACATCGTGTGCCCTTACTCGAACGCTACCCGTGGCAATATCGACGTGACCCTGACCATCGTCTGAGCACGGCCCGTGTCATGAAAAACCGCGCTGCCTGATGGCGGCGCGGTTTTTTTTCGCCTGAAGCTTTAAAATCACGCTCTTTCCCTGACAATCTGGAAGCGCGATGATCACTTGGCAATGGCAAACCTTCGACGAACTCGGCCCCCACTCATTGTATGCGGTGCTGGCGCTGCGCCAGCGCGTATTCGTGCTGGAGCAGCAATGCCTGTATGCCGACCTGGATGGCCATGACCAGGGGGCCATGCATTTGCTGGGCTGGCACAAGGATGATGGCAATGGCCAGCCGCAGCTGGCCGCCTACTTGCGCGTGCTGGCGCCGGGCGCCAAGTATGTGGAAATGTCGCTGGGCCGCGTGCTGACGGCGCCCGAGGCGCGCACCATGGGCGCCGGCAAGCTGCTGCTTCTTGAGGGCATTGCGCGCGCCGTGCGCCTGCACCAGGGTCACGCAATCCGCATCGGCGCCCAGCAGTACCTCGAGCGCTTTTACCAGTCCTTCGGTTTCGTCACCGTCAGCGCACCCTACGATGAAGACGGCATACAGCATATCGACATGCTGCGCGCGGCGGAAGCTGTATGACGACTGCCCTGATTTCCTGGAGCGGCGGCAAGGATTCCTGCCTGGCCCTGTGGCGCGCGCGCACTGCGGGCATCAGCGTGCCGCTGTTGATTACGGCCATGGATGAGGACGGGCGCAAGTCGCGTTCGCACGGCGTGCCGCCCGAGCTGCTCGAAGCGCAGGCAGCCAGCCTTGGCGCGCGCCTGCAGCGCTATCATGCCAGCTGGGCCAGCTACGAGGCACAATTCATCGCCATGCTGCGCGCGGCGAAAGCCGAAGGCATCGAGCATGCCTTGTTTGGCGATATCGACCTGCAGCCGCACCGCGACTGGGAAGAAAAAGTCTGCGCCAGCGCTGGCCTGCAAGCGCATTTGCCGTTATGGGGAGAAAACCGCCTGGCGCTGGTCGAAGAATTTCTGGCCGCCGGCTTCAAGGCCATCGTCGTGTGCATCAACGGCCAGCATTTGTCGGCCGACTTTTGCGGGCGCGAATTCGACGCCGCCTTCCTGGCCGACCTGCCGCCCGGCGTGGACGCCTGCGGCGAAAATGGCGAGTTCCATACCTTTGTCTACGACGGCCCGGCCTTCAGCGCGCCGGTGGCGCTCAAGCGCACCCAGGTGCTGCGCTACGATGCGCCGCAAGATCTTGGCGGCGCCACCTATTATTTCCAGGAACTGGTGCCCGCCTGAAGCACCTGCAGGGCAAGCAAAACGCAAAACGGGCGGCCCGCAGGCCGCCCGTTTTACTTGCCCTGCAGGCGCTACATCAGGGCTTGGTGACGCTGACCAGGTTGATGTCAAATACCAGGCCGGCATACGCAGGAATGGTTGGCAGGCTGCCGTTCGGGCCATAGCCGAGGTCCGACGGAATCGTCAGGCGGCGCGTGCCACCCACCTTCATGCCGACCAGGCCCTGGTCCCAGCCCGGAATGACGCGGCCCTTGCCCAGCACGACATCAAAGCCAACGCCAGGCTTGGTGGCGTCGAACTGGGTGCCCTTGTTGTCCGGCTTGCCCGAGTTGTACAGCCAGCCCGTGTAGGTAACGATCAATCTATCTCCGGAAGCGGCCGCCACACCCGTGCCCACCGTCAGGTCGGTAACGATCAATTCCTTCACCTGCGTGGCCGGATCGATGACGACGTCCTTTTTTTCGTTGGCGGCGCTGCCGCAAGCGGTCAGGGCAAAAGCACAAGCGACAGAGGCGATCAACTGAAATACCGATTTCATGGTTTCCCTTTACATATTGGAGTGTGACTGAAGCCCGTACGATGCGGACCGTGCGGGCTGCAGTTTAACAGGAGTAACCAGGGCAACTTGTAAGCAGACGTAAGCAGGCCGGCAAATGCGTGGTTCCTGCAACACTGGCAGGACCAACGCATCGGCCAGCTACCTCAGATTTCTACCTGCGTACCCAGTTCGATCACCCGGTTGCTGGGGATCTGGTAGTAGTCGGCCGCCGTGCGCGCATTGCGCGACATGGTGACAAACAGGTGCTCGCGCCACGGCATCATGCCGGAGCCCGGCGTCGAGATAATGGTCTGGCGGGCGATAAAGAACGAGGTTTCCATCATTTCAAAGGTGAAGTCGCCAGCCTCCCCTTGCGCCAGCGCCAGTGCAGCGGGAATGTCCGGCTCGTCCTTGAAGCCGTAATGCACATTGACCTGATAGCACTGGTGGCCCAGGTCGAGTACATTGACCTGCTCGCTGCGTGGCACCCATGGTTCCTCATGCATGAAGACGGTGAGGAAAATCACGCGTTCGTGCAGCACCTTGTTGTGCAGCAGGTTATGCAGCAGCGCATGCGGCACGCCATCGCTTTCGCCGCGCAGGAAGATCGCCGTGCCCGGCACCCGCAGCGGTGGTGCGATAAACAGCGAAGCGAGGAAATCATTGAGCGGAATCGCATGCCTTTCCAGGTTGTCGAACACCAGCTGGCGGCCGCGCTTCCAGGTCAGCATGACGATGAACAGGATGGAGCCCAGCAGCAGCGGGAACCAGCCGCCATGGAACAGTTTCAGCGCGCTGGCCGACACCAGGCTGACGTCGATCACCAGGAAAAAGCCGGTGGCGGCCCAGCACAGCAGCAGGTTCATCTTCCAGCGGTAGCGGATCACGAAGAACGTCAATATGGTGGTGCACAGCATGGTGGCCGTCACCGCAATGCCGTAGGCGGCAGCCAGGTTTTCCGAGGAACCGAAACCGACCACGGCCAGCAGCACCACGCACAGCTGCAGCCAGTTTACAGCCGGAATGTAGATCTGGCCGATTTCGCTTTCCGACGTATGGCGCACGCGCATGCGCGGCAGGAAGCCCAGCGCGATGGCCTGCTTGGTCATCGAGAAGGTGCCGGAAATGGTCGCCTGCGAGGCAATCACGGTGGCCATGGTCGACAATATCACCAGCGGGTAGACGCTCCAGGAGCCCAGCTGCTGGTAAAACGGATTCGACACCGCTTCCGGATGCGCCAGCAGCAGGCCACCCTGGCCCAGATAGTTCAACGCCAGCGCCGGGAAGGCGATCAGGAACCAGGCCAGGCGAATCGGCTTCTTGCCGAAGTGGCCCATGTCGGCATACAGCGCCTCGGCGCCCGTCAGTGCCAGCACCACCGCGCCCAGCGCGACAAATGCGACAAAGCCGTTGTTCATCAAAAACGTGACCGCATGGATGGGGTTCAGCGCCGCCAGCACCTGCGGCGACTTGATGATGTTGAGCACGCCCATGACCGCCAGCGCAGCAAACCACAGCACCATGATGGGCGCGAAATAGCGGCCGATGCCGGCCGTACCGTGCGATTGCACGGAATACAGGGCAACGAGCACCACGATCGTCAGCGGCACCACATACGGACTGAAGGCCGGCGTGGCCACTTCCAGGCCTTCGATCGCCGACAGCACGGAAATGGCCGGCGTGATGACACTGTCGCCATAAAACAAGGTGGCGCCGAACACGCCGATCACCATCAGCGGGAAATGCCAGCGCGACAGCTTGCTGACGGACGACAGCACCAGTGCCATCAGGGCCATGATGCCGCCCTCGCCGCGGTTGTCGGCGCGCAGCACCAGCGTCACGTACTTGAGCGAGACGATCAGGGTCAGGCCCCAGAAGATCAGCGAGACGATGCCCAGCAGATTGTGATGCGTCAGCGCCAGGCCATGAGCCGGGTCAAACACGGTTTTCAGGGTGTACAGCGGGCTGGTGCCGATATCGCCGTAGACGATGCCAACGGCCGCCAGCGTCATGCCGGCCAGGCCGCTTTTTTTATGTTCCGACGTCAAGATTGCACCTGTTTTTGTTTTGTTGCATCGCACAATATGATAGGTATTAGCAAATAGCAAGAGTATTTTTGCATGGTTCGGCAGCTGCCCCAAGGTCGTTTATTGTTGGCTGCGGCGCCCCTGTGCGCGGCGTCGCGGTCTTCGATTTGTTGCCATTCTACGCTGCCCCGGGAGCGTCCGGCAGGCAGTATTGATTTCAGCGATAATGACAGACTGTCTACTCTCTTTGTGAAGCCGATCATGAATCCAGGCATGCTGTACGCCTCGCTCGCTTTTTTGTGCTGGGGCCTGTTTCCACTGTACTTCCATGCCCTGGAAGAAGTCGCACCGCAGGAAATCCTCGCCCACCGCATGGTCTGGTCGCTGTTGTTTCTTGGCATCGTGCTCACGTTCCGCCGCCAGTGGGGCTGGCTGCGCAGCCTGAAAAGCCAGCCGAAGGTGGTGGCCGGCTTCGTTGCCAGCGCATTCCTGTTGTCGGCCAACTGGTTCATCTATATCTGGGCCGTCAACAACGGACATGTGGTCGATGCCAGCCTCGGCTATTTCATTACGCCGCTGATCAATGTAATGCTGGGCTTTCTGCTGCTGCACGAACGCCTGCGCCGCGCGCAGTGGCTGGCCATCGCGCTGGCTGCGTGCGGCGTGGCCTGGCTGACCTGGCAGACCGGACAAGTGCCGTGGATCGCCCTGCTGCTGGCCGCCACCTTCGGCGGCTACGGCCTGCTGCGCAAGACGGCCGCGCTCGGTGCGCTGGAAGGCCTGTCGTTCGAAACCATGATCCTGTTCCCGCTGGCGCTGGCCTATATGCTGTGGCTGACCTGGCATGGCCAGAGCGGCTTCGTCAATACGGAATCGAACGCCACGCGCGCGCTGCTGCTGGCCTCCGGCCCGATCACGGCGATTCCGCTGCTGATGTTTGCCGCCGGCGCGCGGCGGCTGCCGCTGGCCGTGCTGGGCCTGCTGCAATATATCGCGCCCACCGGCCAGTTGCTGATCGGCGTGTGGGTCTTCCATGAATCGTTTACGCAGCAACGCATGCTGGGCTTCATGGTGATCTGGGTCGCGCTGGCGCTGTATGCCTGCGAAGGGCTGTGGATGTCGCGCCGGGCCCGCCTGGCGGCCTGACTGGACACGCACAAGGCAAGCACAAGGCACGCACAACGCTGGCCGGAAGCGGGCGTTTACCGTATCCTGTTCGTCTTTGTATAACACCCGAGATTTCCAATGGCTAATTACGTCTACACCATGAATCGCGTGGGCAAGATCGTCCCGCCCAAGCGCCAGATCCTGAAAGATATTTCCCTGTCGTTTTTCCCAGGCGCCAAGATCGGCGTGCTGGGCCTGAACGGTTCCGGTAAGTCGACCCTGCTGAAAATCATGGCCGGCATCGATACCGATATCCAGGGCGAAGCCGTGCCAATGCCGGGACTGAACATCGGCTACCTGCCGCAGGAACCACAGCTCGATCCGGAAAAAACCGTGCGCCAGGAAGTCGAGTCCGGCCTGGGCGAAGTGTTCGAAGCACAAGCCAAGCTCGAAGCAGTGTACGCCGCCTACGCCGAGGAAGACGCCGATTTCGACGCTTTGGCCAATGAACAGGCGCGCCTGGAAGCGATTATCTCGACTTCCGACGGTGGCAACCTGAATTTGCAACTGGAAATGGCCGCCGATGCGCTGCGCCTGCCGCCATGGGATGCCAAGATCGGTGTCTTGTCCGGCGGTGAAAAGCGCCGCGTGGCGCTGTGCAAGCTGCTGCTGTCGAAACCGGACATGCTGCTGCTTGACGAGCCGACCAATCACCTGGATGCGGAATCGGTCGACTGGCTGGAACAATTCCTGCTGCGCTTCCCGGGCACCGTGGTGGCAATTACCCACGATCGCTACTTCCTCGACAACGCAGCCGAATGGATCCTGGAGCTGGACCGCGGCAGCGGCATTCCATGGAAGGGTAATTACTCGACCTGGCTGGAACAGAAGCAAGCCCGTCTGAAGCAGGAAGAGGCGACCGAGTCGGCGCGCCAGAAAGCGCTGCAGAAAGAGCTGGAATGGTCGCGCCAGAATCCGAAAGCGCGCCAGGCCAAGTCGAAAGCCCGCCTGGCCCGTTTCAACGAGCTGTCCGAGCACGAATACCAGAAGCGCAATGAAACCCAGGAGATCTTCATTCCCGTGGCCGAGCGCCTGGGCAATGAAGTGATCGAATTCAAGAACGTGTCGAAAGCGTTCGGCGACCGCCTGCTGATCGACAACCTGAGCTTCACGATACCGGCCGGCGCCATCGTCGGCATTATCGGCCCCAACGGCGCCGGCAAATCGACTCTGTTCAAGATGATCACCGGCACGGAACAGCCGGACAGCGGCGAAGTGGCCATCGGCCAGACGGCGCGCGTGTCGATTGTCGACCAGAATCGCGGCGACTCGTTGTCGGACGGCAAGACCGTATTCCAGGACGTCTGCGGCGGCGCCGACATGCTGACCGTGGGTCGCTTTGAAATGCCGTCGCGCGCCTACCTGGGCCGCTTCAACTTCAAAGGTGGCGACCAGCAAAAAATCGTCGGCAACCTGTCGGGCGGTGAACGCGGCCGTCTGCACCTGGCGAAAACGCTGTTGATGGGCGGCAACGTCCTGCTGCTCGATGAACCGTCGAACGATCTGGACGTGGAAACCCTGCGCGCGCTAGAAGACGCCTTGCTGGAATTTGCCGGCAGCGTGATGGTCATTTCCCACGATCGCTGGTTCCTCGACCGTATCGCCACGCATATCCTGGCGTTCGAAGGCGACTCGCAAGTGACATTCTTCGACGGCAACTACCAGGAATATGAAGCCGACAAGAAAAAACGCCTGGGCGAAGAAGGCGCCAAGCCGAAACGCATCCGCTACAAGCCGCTGACCGTGTAATTTCCACGGCTAGCGATGCAAAAAGGCAGTCACCTCGCGGTGACTGCCTTTTTTTTCAGCAAATTCCAGATGAAAGCTTAGAAGTTGTAGCGGGCGCCTAGAGCCAGACCGGTTGCTTTATGGCCCTGGTCGGCGCTCTTGCCGAAGTGTTCCACTTCCGCCGTCAGCGAGACTTTCTCGTTGATAGCGTACTGGGCGCCCAGCGAGGCATACACGCCGGTCTTGTTTTCGCCGTTGATGCCGGTCGACAGGCCCGAGCCGCTCAGGCTGTTGTCGACGCGGGCGACACCGAGCTTGCCGAACACGCCGACTTTTTCATTGACGGGCATGGTGGCCTTGCCGGCCAGATAGTAGCCATGCGAATCGCTTTTCACATTGCCGCCGGCGCCAGCGCCATTGACGTAGCTGTAGTCCTTGCTGCCGAAGTCGGCATAACCACCTTCGACCGCCCAGGTCTGGTTCAGGTCGTAACCGGCAAAAAACTTGCCGCCGGCCTTGGCGCCGCTGTGGTTGTCGGCGCTGGTGGCGCCCGGGACACTGAAATCATAACGGTTGGCGGTGACGCCGACACCGACATAGGGACCTTCGGCATGGGCCGCGCTCATGGCGGACAGGGCAGTTGCGGATGCGATCATTGCAAACAGGATCTTTTTCATCATGTTCTCTCTTAAATAAGTTGAATTGCCTGGGTTCGCAGTTCAGCGAAATGCGATGTGTTCACGATAGCACCGTGAAAAACACACGTCCCGCTCCATTCCGTAAGAAGTGTGACGAGATGTAAGCCAGGCAGTCAAACTGGAATTAAGGTAGAAATGACCAAAGTTAGGCTGACTTAAGCGAAACTTAAGAGAAATAAAAAACCTCCGTCAAGCGTAGGCTTCCGCCATCGTCATTACGCGCGGCGTAATGGTAATGCCATGTTGCGCAAACAGGGCCGTAATGTCGGCCAGGTTTTTCACGCATTCCTCGCTTTTCCAGCCCTTGAAGATATCGGTGCCGTCTTTCTGGAAATGCAGGTCCAGTACCTGGCAGCCATCCTTGTGCAGATAGGACGAACTGTAAACATTCTCGAACCCCAGCGCCGTCAACTGATCAAGCAAGGCTTGCGGCGCGTGGTCGGGATTGGTGGCCAGGAATACGCCAAAGGTCTTGCCAGGCGGCTTGGCGGCGATATCGACCTCATAAATGCCGGGCGCCTTGCTGCTGGACGTCGTCTTTAAAAATAACATGGAACTCTCCCTGCGCGTGCTGTCTCGCGCCTGAAGCAGGCGCCATGACCGGGGCGGTGCGCTTGATTCCCAGCTTCAAATGTTATTTCCAATCGGCAGCTTTGTCGACAACGCCGCACGTTTATTTGGCAAGTTGTGGTTATCTGGCCGCTGACTGCCAGTTAATATTGCACCAACACACCATTACTGCCCGCGCTTGCGCCGGGCCAGGTCCACGGTAGGTGCCACCAGCGCCGCATACAAGTCACCGGTGGCCGCGTCCCAGTGCGCCACTGCCTGCTGCTGGCGCGCCACGGTGGCCATGTCGCCACGCGCAATCGGACCGGTGAGCGCGGGCGCCGCGCCCAGGCGCAGCACATTGGCCACGGTTTCCGTCACCAAAGGGCCGGCCAGCTCGCGCGCCACCGCTTCCGGGATGCCGGCCGCCTGGTAGGCACGCAGCGAGGCATCGAGCACCGTCACCAGGTAATTGCTGGCGAATACGGCGGCGGCGTGATACACGGTCTTGGCCGCAGCGTCGATCGGCACCGGGCGCGCGCCGATGGCGATCAAGGCCGGCGTCAAAAAGGCCAGCGCCAGCGGATCACCTTCGATGCCGCAATAAGTGCCGTCAAAGCTGGCCGCCACCTGGCTGGGGTCGGCAAAGCTGCGGATCGGATGGACGCTGGCGACCGAAGCGCCAGCCTGTGTGGCCACCAGCAGCAGGTTCGACGCCAGCGCGCCGCTGCAATGAAACACGATGGCGCCGCTTTGCCCGCCCTCGGCCACCAGCGCTGCGCAGGCCGGCACGATCTGGTCGTCCGACACTGCCAGCATGGTGACGTCGGCGCGCCGCAAGGCGGCATAGCTGTCGACCGGCCTTCCTGCGCCGATAAAACCGACCGCAGCGCGCGCCGAGTCCATCGAGCGCGTCAGCACGTCCTGCACCTGCACGCCTTCCACGCCGGCGAACAGGCGGCCCAGCACACGGCCCACATGGCCGGCGCCGATGATATTCAAGGTGACATGCATGCCGCGTTAAAAGTGCGAGCCCGGCTGCTGCAGGAAGGCGAGTTCTTCCGGCGTGGAGTCGCGCCCGAGGATGGCGTTACGGTGCGGGAAGCGGCCGAAACGGGCGATCACTTCCTGGTGGCGCTGGGCATAATCGAGCATGCTCTCGAAGCCCTCGCGCGACTGCGCCAGCAGCTGGAACAGCTCCACCGCGCGCGCCTGCATGGCCAGGTCTTCCGCATGCTCGAACGGCATGTAGACAAACGCGCGCAAGGTCGGTTCCAGCTGCTGGTCCTGGCCATTTTGCACCAGCGCGATGGCCAGTTCCAGCGCCTGCGGATCGCCGGCAAACGCGCGCGGCGTGTCGCGGTACACATTGCGCGTAAATTGGTCGAGCACCAGGATCAGGGCCAGCGCACCGCGTGGCGTTGCTGCCCAGTCGCGCAGGCCACCGTCGATGGCGGTGTCGATCAGCGCGCCGAAGCGTTCGCGGATCTGCGCGTCAAACGCGTCATCCTTGCGGAACCATTCGGGGCGCGACTGGCCGTGGCCGGGGTTGTCGGGAGCGAGAAACCAGAAATCGAGTACATCGTTTGCCTGAACATCGGTGATCATGTATTTGCCTTGTCTTAGTTGCGGGCATGCGACAGCTGGAAGCCGGCGATGCCGTCGAAAGCGGCCAGCTCGGCCGACATGGCAGACAGGCTGGCGCCCGTGTTCTTGCCGTGGGCGATGGCGACGAAGCGCCATTCCTGCATGCCGTCGGTGCAGCCGATGGCCAGCGTACCGCCTGCGATGTCGTAGCCACGGCTGGCAGCCATGCGCCGCAAGGCATCTTCGCGTGGCACGAAGTCGCGCTTGAAGCGCATGGTGATGGCGATGGCATGGCGCGAGGGCAGCCAGTTCTCCAATTTTGACAGAAAAATCATCGCCATCGCGCACAGGAAGGCCAGGCCCATGGCCGACAGGTAAAAGCCGATGCCTACCATGATGCCGATTACCGACGAGGCCCAGATCGAGGCCGCCGTCGTCAGGCCGCTGATATTGAAGCCTTCGCGCATGATTACGCCGGCGCCCAGGAAACCGACGCCGGTGACGATGCCCTGGATCACGCGCGTCGGGTCGCTGCCGACGATGTTGCCATGGCCGCCGTACCAGAACTCCGGGTAGCCACCGAGCACCGTCAGCGCGGCCGAGGCCATGCACACCAGGCTGTAGGTGCGCATGCCGGCCGCGCGCCCGTGATACGAGCGCTCATAGCCGACCAGCAGGCCCAGCAGCAAAGCGCCGAGCAGGTTCATCAGGATCACGCCATTGGTCGCCAGCTCGGCCGGCGACCAGTAGGCGCGCAGGAAGTCGATGGTCGGCATCTAGGGTTTTTTAGTCAGCTGCTTTTCAAACGCCACATCGAGCTTGCTGACGCGGCGCGCCTTTTGCGGACCCAGCGCGTTGACAAAGGCCACAAAGGCGTCCAGTTCCAGCGGCTCGCACAAGGGCGGCAAGCCCGGGCCTTCGGTCAGGAAAAACAGTTCGTCACCGGTGCGCGCCATCGTGTACAGGCGGTTGCCGGTGCGTTCCTTGAGCCGCTCGATGGCGGAGGTGGCGCGTGTCGATCGCATCAGATGGCTCCCGTGCGTTGTTCCAGCCACGCCAAAGCGTCGCCAGCCAGGTGCGGCGCCAGGCGCGCGCGCACGGTGGCGTGATAGTCGTTCAGCCAGGCCGCTTCGTCGTCGCGCAGCAGGCTGCGCTCGATGCAGCGCGTGTCGATCGGACACAGGGTCAGGGTTTCAAATTTCAGGAATTCACCAAACTGCGACGATGGCGCGGACACGTTCAGCACCAGGTTCTCGATCCGGATGCCCCACTGGCCGGGGCGATAGATGCCAGGTTCGACCGAGGTGATCATGCCCGGCTCCATCGCCGTTTGCGGCTCCGGCATGGTGGACTGCGAAATCGACTGCGGCCCTTCATGCACGTTCAGGAAAAAGCCCACGCCGTGGCCGGTGCCATGGCCGAAATCGATGCCTTCGGCCCACAGCGGCGCACGGGCGATGGCGTCGAGCATCGGCGACTTCACACCGCGCGGGAACTGCGCGCGCGACAGCGCGATCATGCTGCGCAAGACCAGCGTGAAATCGCGCCTGTGTTCGGTGGTAATGGCGCCTACCGGTACCACGCGCGTGATGTCGGTGGTGCCGCCCAGGTACTGGCCGCCCGAGTCGATCAGCAGCAGGCCGTCGCCTTCAATCGTGGCCGCAGTCTCTGCATGTGCGTGGTAATGCATGATGGCGCCGTGGGCATTGAAGCCGGCGATGGTGCCGAAACTGGGGCTGACAAAACCGGCGCGGCGCGCGCGGCATGCCGTCAGGTGTTCATCGATGCCGATTTCCGTCAAGGGCGCGCGCTGCGGGTCAACCAGGGTTTTGTCGAGCCAGCTGAAAAATTCGCACAGTGCTGCGCCATCCTGCTCCATCGCGGCGCGCACATGGGCCGCTTCGCTGTCGGTCTTGCGCGACTTGGCCAGGGTAGTGGGGTTGATCGCCTCGATCACGCGCACGCCGTCGGCGACGGCCTGGCGCGTGCCGTAGGTAACGCGGCGCGGGTCGAGCAGCAGGCTGGCACCGGCCGGCAAGGCAGCCAGCGCGTTTGCGGCCTGTGCATACGGCGCCACATCGACGCCCTGCTCTTCGAGCACCGCGCGCAGCGCGGCGGGCAGCTTGCCGTCGGCAACAAACAAGGTCGCGCGCTGCGGCCCCACCAGCGCATGGGCCAGGAACACCGGGTTGTAGCTGACGTCGGCGCCGCGCAGGTTGAACAGATACGCAATATCGTCGAGCGTGGAAATCACATGGTGGCTGGCGCCGTGGGTGGCCATGCTGGCCCTTGTTGCCGCCAGTTTTTCAGCACGTGGCAGGGCCGGATACGGCGCGCCATGCTCGAAAATGGCGGCATCAGGCAGCGCCGGGCGGTCGGCCCACACGGCATGGAGCAAATCGGTATCGGTGCGCAGCGTAACGCCTTGCGCCAGCGCCTGCTGCAACAGGCGCGCATTGGCCAGGCCCAGCACGGCGCCATCGACCGCTACCGTCTGGCCGGCCTGCATGGTGGCGCCCAGCCAGTCGATAAACAGCACGCTCGCACCGGACGGAATTTTCTTCAATGCGATGCCGCTGCCGGCCAGTTCCGTTTCTGCCTGTTCCCAGTAGCGGCCATCGGTCCACACACCGGCAAAGTCCTGCGTGACGACCAGAGTACCGACCGAGCCCGTAAAGCCGGACAGCCATTCGCGGCCCTGCCAGTGCGCGGGCAGGTATTCGGACAAATGCGGATCGGCGGAAGGGACAATATAGGCGTCGATTTGCTGGGCACGCATGGCAGCGCGCAGCGAGGTCAAACGGGAGGCGGGATTACTGTGAACGGATGTCTGCATGGCGGCGAGAAGGTGCGGTGCTGGGAAGCGACCATGATACTCCGATTGCCGGCGATACTGTACTCACTCTGCCTGCCGCGCAATGATCTGCGCGATCTGTTCGGCCGCTGGCGTTTCCAGCGCCATGGCATAGGCCAGCGTGCGGCAGGCGAGCGCCACTTGCGTGTCATTCAACAGATACGATAAAGCCTGCACCCATGCCCGCAGCGGTGCATTTGGCAGTACCGTGGCGGCCACGCCCAGGCGCCTCAGGCGCGCAGCATTGTCGGGCTGGTCGAAGGCAAACGGCACGATCAGTTGCGGTTTGCCGGCAGCCAGCACGGTGGCGCTGGTACCGATGCCGCCGTGATGGACAAAGGCGGCGGCCTGCCGGCTCAACAGATCGAACGGTGCATAGGCTGCATGATGTACCGATGGCGGCAACACGGCGGGCAATTGCTCGCGGTAGGGCGTGACCACCACCACGCGCAAGTCCAGGCTGCTTGCAGCGTCCAGCGCGCGGCCGATAAAACCGCCCCCATGTGCCATCGCGGAACCGGGCGTGACAACCAGCGGTGCTGCACCGGCATCGATAAAGCGCTGCAAAGCAGGATCAAGCTGGCCATCGGCCGCCGGCATGCGCGGAAAGCCGGTACAGACCGTATTGGGCGGCCAGTCCGGCTGCGGCGCGGCAAACCAGGCGGGAAAGGCGCAAATTACCTGCTGCGGCGAATGCAGCCAGCGGCTCATCACGTGCCGCACGGGCGCCAGGCCCAGCGTCGCGCGCAGGCGGTTGATGGCCGGGCGCACCACCGGGTCCAGCATCAGCCGTTCCACCATTCCCAGCACCAGCCGTACCACCGGGCGCGGCAGCGAGCGGGGCCAGACCAGGCCACGCCGCACCGAGGTGTCATGCGCCGTCAGGAAGCACGATGGCGCCAGATGCACGGTCACCAACGGCACGCCGTGCGCTTCCTGCAGCAGCCGCCCCGTCAGCCCCAGGGTGCTGGCGACGATCAGCGTCGGCTTTTGCTTCACCAGCGTCAGCTGCTGCGCATAGGCGGTGGGCAAATGGCGCGCCATATGCTTCCAGATGGTGGCAAAGCCCCTGACCGGATGCCACAGGTCTGGGTCCATCACGCTGGCGTCCAGTTCTTCCTGGCTCAGGCCCGACACAAAATGCAGGCCGGCGCGCTCGACACGTTCGCGAAAATTCGCCGTCGCCATCAGTGTCACTTCCATGCCGCGTGCGCGCAGCGCCTGGCCGATCACGATAAACGGGTAGACATCGCCGGCGCTGCCGACAGCGAGGATCAGGATGCGGCGCATCTCACCCCTTGAGCAGCTGGCCGGCCAGACCGGCGATTTTTTCCAGCAGCGCCTCGTCGTGCGGCAACCAGGGCACGGCGCCCAGTTTGCCGCCTTTGGCGGGCACTTCCACCACCACTTCGGCGCCGTCCAGCGTGACCCTGCCGGTGGCCAGGTGGATCGCGTGCCGGCCCACCATCAGGTGACGCGCTTCGACGGCCATGCGGCCGGCCTCGATCTGCTGCGCAAATACCTGCCGCAAGATATCGCGCCGCATGCCCACCATCGGCCCCGTTTCCAGGCCGGACAGGTAAAACAGCCGCTGTTCGCGCTGCGCGCTACGCTCTTCTTCGACCAGCGCAAACGCGCTGGCGCTGACCAGCAAATCGACCGCCCGGCACGCTTCGGAATACGCCACCGGCGCCATCTGGCCGGGCGCCACTACCCGCCAGCGGCTGGCCACGCGCTCCTGCAACACCAGCGCGCCCGAAGTACAAGCGCCTTGCGCACCGGGATAAATGCGCCCTTCGAGCAGCAAGGTCACGCGCCAGGCGCCGAACTGGCGCGACAACCCTTCATCGTCGTCAAGCCGCCAGCCTTCCCTGCGCGCCAGTCCCAGCAAGGTGCGAATCGACAGCAGCATTCCGGCAAACGGTGCGCCGCCATCGTCCGGCGGCAGATACACCTCGCGATAAGCCTGGCGCACGCTTTGGCGCAGGCGCCGCTGCGTGACCAGCGCCTGCCAGGCAGCGCGTTCCTGCATGCTTGCGTGCAGCGGATGCCACAGGCTGATATCGCCTTGTTCGGGCAATGCCAGCGCCTGGCCATCCGCATCGATGGCGCCCTCCCCGGCCAGCATGAACGCCACGCCGTCGCCGCCGCGCCAGATCAGGCTGCGCGCCACGGTGTCGATATCGGCGTCCTCGCGCAGGGTGCGCCACTGCGCCAGGGCCAGCCCAACTTCGCCGGCGTAGCCCGCTTCCAGGCGGCGCGCCAACACGGCCTGGCGCCGTTTGCCCATAGGGCCGGGCATGCCGGCCCGCCAGGCGATATCGGGCCGTTCGGCCAGCGCCCGTTCGGCCGGCTTCAGGTTGCGTTCCAGTTTTTTGCGGATGCCCGCATGGCGCACCTGCTCCAGCGCGGTGCGCAAGGCCAGCAGGCTTTCCGGCGTGGGGATGGTTTCCACCGCATGGCCCAGCGCCATTGCCAGCGACTGCGACGGTGCGCTTTTTGCCGTGCCGGGCGCCACGCATGCCAACGGCAGCAAGGTGGTGACCACGGGCGCGAACCAGGCTTCGTCGCGGTAGGCGGCCAGCCGGGCGGCGCGCGCCAGCACCGGCGTGTCATGCCGCGAAAACGCGGCGTCGGCCGCATACGGCACGCTGCCGTCATGGATGGCCGCGATATGGCGCGTCGCCTGTTCCAGTATCGTGCGCGCAAAATCGATATAGGCCGCGTCGCCGGCCAGTACCTCGGCCGGGTCAGGTTCGCCGATGCTGTCGCGGTTCCAGAAGCTGCTATGGCGCGAGCCGGCCAGCGCCAGCAGCGAATCGTGCTTCAGTTGCGCCAGCAACGCCATTTCCTGCATGGTCAGCGGCATCGGCTCGCGCGCGTGCGCCGCCGCCATCTCCTGCATGAACAACGCTGGCGCATCGTCGCCAGCCAGGTGCGCCAGCAGCCAGGCCTGGTAAGGGTAACCGGCCCAGTGCGAGGGCTCGCCCAGTATGCGCCGTGCCTGTGCCGCCGTGCCTGCCGGCACTTCGCCTTGCAAACAGGCCAGGCAGGCTATCGCGTACTCCCACTGCCAATGGTGATCACCGGCGGCATCGAGCGCGTCGAGAAACACGGCGCCGGCCAGCACCGGCGCCAGGCCAGCCCTGGCAGCCTGGGCCAGCAGCCGCGACGCCAGGGCGCGCCGCTCCGGATCATCATGGCCGAAGCCGTCGGCGCGGTGCAGCGCGCCCCAGATGACACCGAGTTCCTCGGGTGTCCAGCCGTCCAGATCGACAGGCGGGCCGGTGAAGCGCGCATGGTCGACGGGTGCACCATCAAGGCGCGCGCGCAGGGCGCTGGCGCGGGCGGAGATATCAGTGTTCATCGTTGGCCTCGTAGCGGCGCAGGCCGTCCAGATCAAGCACACGGATGCCGCCGTAATCGAGGCGCAGCAAGCCCTGTTTTTCCAGCACCTGCAAAGCCTGGTTGGCGCGCTGGCGCGAGGAGCCCGACAGCAGGCCGATCTCTTCCTGCGACAGCTGCACCAGCGTGTCCACGCCCGGGTACAGATGCGAATTGAACATCGACGCCAGGCAGCGCGCCACGCGCGTGTTGATATCTTGCAGGCGGTCATTTTCCACCATGCCGATAAACTGGCCCAGGCGCTCGTTCAGCTGCATCAGCAAAAAGCGCGTGAATGGCAGGCTGGTGTCGAGCAGCCAGTGAAAAGTGGCGGCCGGCAGGCGCGCCACGCGCGTGTCGCGCACAGCGATGGTGTCGTATTTGCGGATCTCGCGTTTCAACAGCGAGCCTTCGCCAAACCAGCTGCCGGGCGGCATGCCGGTAAAGGTCATGGCCTTGCCCGAGGCGGAAAAATTATTCATCTTGACCATGCCGCTGATGACGCCTATCCAGTGCTCGACCGGCTCGCCCTTGCGGCAGATGAAACCGCCTTTTGGCGTAAAGCTCTCGAAGGTGTCGGCCTCGACGCGGGCCAGTTGACCGGCGTCAAGCAGCCGCGCCCAGTTGGCTGCGCGCACGGCATCGGTGAGACTGATTTCAGCTGTGATCATTGTGCGATGCACCATCGAAAAGTGGGTAAATGTCCCCGAAAAGACAACTCGTCATACCTGCGCAAGCTACTATCATTGCACAAACGCCGTACACATAAAAACACAGAGTGCCACACAACGAGGTGGCGCCTGAGACACGCAACAGGAGACACTGGTGCAAAACAACACAGCAATGCCGACTTTTCCCCGGCGCCTGGTGCAGCATGGCGCCGTTCGTCCCGACAAACCGGCTTTCCGCGAAAAATACCTGGGCATCTGGCAAACCTGGACCTGGCAGGACGTCAATGCCGAGGTTCGTGCGCTGGCCTGCGGCCTGGCCGCGATCGGCTTCCAGCGCGGCATGAATCTTGCCATTATCGGCGACAACCGCCCGCGCCTGTACTGGGCCATGCTGGCCGCGCAAAGCCTGGGCGGCGTGCCGGTGCCGCTGTACCAGGATGCGCCGGCGGCCGACATGGCCTACGTGCTGCAGGACGCGCATATCCAGTATGCCATCGTCGAAGACCAGGAACAGGTCGACAAGCTGCTCGAACTCAAATCACTGTATGCGAACGTGGCCCATATCGCGTATGACGATGAGCGCGGCATGCGCCACTACCACCAGCCCGAACTGATGTCGTTCGCCGGCCTGCAGGCGCTGGGCCGCGAGTACGACCGTGACCATCCGGGCTTTTTCGAGGCAGCCGTGGAAGCGGGCCGCGGGCTGGACTCGGCCGTCATCCTGTACACCTCGGGCACCACCGGCAAACCCAAGGGCGTCTGCCAGAGCCACACCGCCTTGCTGTGCGCCGGCGAAGGTGGCGTGGCCTTCGACAAGCTGACCGACGAGGAAGACATTTTGTCTTACCTGCCGATGGCATGGGTAGGCGACTGCCTGTTTTCGCTGGCGCAGGCGATGGTGGCGGGCTTTACCGTCAACTGCCCGGAGTCCGGCGATACGGTGATGATCGACATGCGCGAAATCGGCCCGACCTGCTACTTTGCGCCGCCGCGCGTGTTTGAAAACATGCTCACCAGCGTGATGATACGGATGGAAGACGCCAGCAGCATCAAACGCCGTATCTTCAGCCATTTCATGGACGTAGCCAGGCGCTGCGGCGCGCAGATTTTGGACGGCAAGCCAGTCTCCCTGATGGACCGCCTCAGCTACCAGCTGGGCAATGTGCTGGTCTACGGCCCGCTGAAAAACGTGCTGGGACTGTCGCGCGTGCGCGTGGCCTACACCGCCGGCGCGGCCATCGGACCCGACCTGTTCCGCTTCTACCGCTCGATCGGCGTCAACCTCAAGCAGCTGTACGGCTCGACCGAAACCTGTGCCTACGTGTGTTTGCAGCCGGACGGCAATATCAAGTTCGACAGCGTCGGCCTGCCGGCGCCCGGCGTGGAAGTCAAACTGGCGGCCAACGGCGAAGTGCTGGTCAGGTCGCCGGCCACCATGAGCGGCTACTACCACCGCCCCGAAGCCACCACCGAAGTGATCGACGCCGACGGCTACTTTCATACCGGTGACGCGGGCGTGTTCGACAGCGAAGGCCATTTGAAGATCATCGACCGCGCGGCCGATGTCGGCAAGCTGACCTGCGGCGCCATCTTCGCGCCCAACTATATCGAAAACAAGCTCAAGTTCTTCCCCTTCATCAAGGAAGTGGTCGCCTTCGGCCATGGCCGCGACCAGGTCTGCGCCTTTATCAATATCGATATCGAGGCGGTCGGCAACTGGGCCGAGCGGCGCGGCATTGCCTACGCCGGCTATACCGACCTGGCCGCGCGCGAGGAAACCTATGGTCTGGTGCGCGATTGCATCGAGCAGGTCAATGCAGAACTGGCGGCCGATCCGCTGATGGACCGCACGCAAATCCACCGCTTCCTGGTGCTGCACAAGGAACTGGACCCCGATGATGACGAACTGACCCGCACGCGCAAGGTACGCCGCAAATTCATCGCCGAAAAATACGCGGTGCTGATCGCTGCCCTGTACGAGGGCAAGACCTCGCAGTTCATCGAGACCCAGGTCAAGTTCGAGGATGGCCGCACCGGTTCCACCAGCGCCGACCTGCAGATCTGGACCAGCAAAACCCGGCCGGCCCTGGGCCTGGCAGCATGATGGAGCAAGCGACGATGCCTATGAATGAACCCGACGTCCACTTCGGCACCGAGCGCAAGACTGGCCCCGTGATCCTCGACCTGAAAAATATCTCGCTGTCATTCGGCGGCGTGAAGGCGTTGACCGATATCTCGTTCGACGTGAAGCAGCACGAGATCCGCGCCATTATCGGCCCCAACGGCGCCGGCAAAAGTTCGATGCTCAATGTGATCAACGGCGTTTATCGCCCGCAGCAGGGCGAGATCATCTACCGCGGCGAACACCGGCGCGGCATGGACTGCTACCAGGCCGCCAAGTCCGGCATTGCGCGCACGTTCCAGAACATCGCCCTGTTCAAGGGCATGACGGTCCTGGACAACATCATGACCGGCCGTAACCTCAGGATGAAATCGAGCTTCCTGCTGCAGGCCCTGTACTGGGGACCGGCACGGCGCGAGGAAATAGAGCACCGCAAGAAGGCCGAGGAAATCATCGACTTCCTGGAAATCCAGGCGATCCGCAAGACCCCGGTGGGGCGCCTGCCCTACGGCCTGCAAAAGCGCGTCGAGCTGGGCCGCGCACTGGTGGCCGAACCGGAAATCCTGCTGCTCGACGAACCGATGGCCGGCATGAACGTGGAAGAAAAACAGGACATGTGCCGCTTTATCCTCGACGTCAACGACCAGCTGGGCACCACCATCGTGCTGATCGAGCATGACATGGGCGTGGTAATGGATATCTCGGACCGCGTGGTGGTGCTCGACTACGGCAAGAAGATCGGCGACGGCACGCCGGACGAGGTGCGCAGCAACCAGGATGTCATCAACGCGTACTTGGGTAGTGTAGCCGGGAATTCAGGCAGCACGCTGCCTGCCGGCGAAACGACCTGCCCGTAATCGGGCAGGGCTATCCGCACACCACACTGGAAGACTCATGAATATCAATTTTTTCTTTGAAGTGCTGATCGGCGGCCTGCTGTCGGGCGTGATGTATGCACTGGTGGCGATCGGCTTCGTGCTGATCTACAAGGCCTCGGGCGTGTTCAATTTTGCGCAAGGCGCGATGGTGTTTTTCGCCGCCCTGACCTGCGTCGGCATCATGGACAAATTCGGCCTGTCGCTGTGGCTGGCGATACCGCTGACGATGGTCACCATGATCGTATTGGGCATGGCGATCGAACGGGTGGTGCTGCGCCCGCTGGTGAACCAGCCCGAGATTACCCTCTTCATGGCCACGATCGGCCTGGCGTTCTTTATCGAAGGCCTGGCGCAGCTGATGTGGGGCTCGCAGGTACACAAGCTGGACCTGCCGATCGAAGACGTGCCGATGCAGTTCTTGATGGATAACTTCAACATCATCATCTCGCAGTTCGACGTGGTGGCGGCCGGCATCTGCGCGCTGCTGGTGATCTGCCTGGCCCTGCTGTTCTCGAAAACCAAGGTCGGCCGCGCACTGCGCGCGGTGGCCGACGACCACCAGGCGGCGCTGGCCGTGGGCATTCCGCTGCAGCGCATCTGGGCCGTGGTGTGGGGCGTGGCGGGCCTGGTGGCGATGGTGGCGGGCCTGTTGTGGGGCGCCAGGAATGGCGTGCAGTTCGCGCTCACCTTTATCGCCCTCAAAGCGCTGCCGGTGCTGATCCTCGGCGGCTTTACCTCGATACCGGGCGCGATTGTCGGCGGCCTGATTATCGGCGCGTCCGAAAAACTGGCGGAGGTATATATCGGCCCGATGGTGGGCGGCGGCATCGAAGGCTGGTTCCCGTATGTGTTGGCCCTGCTGTTCCTGCTGGTGCGCCCGGAAGGCCTGTTCGGCGAAAAAATCATACGGCGCATCTGACGCCTGCCCCTGCACAATGCTATCGCAAAGGACCACCCCATGATCTACCGTGAAGCCGGACAATTCAAGACCAGCTACCAGGACGACAACCAGATCTTCCCGATCCGCCAGGACCGCCTGGCACTGACGGCGACTTTGATCGCCGCCGTCTTCCTGCTGCCGTATTTCGCCTCGCCCTACATCCTGTCGGCGATCATGATCCCGTTCCTGATCTTCGCCCTGGCCGCCCTGGGCCTGAACATCCTGACCGGTTACGCAGGCCAGCTGTCGCTCGGTACGGCCGCCTTTATGGCCGTCGGCGCATTCGCCTCATATAACTTCATGGCGCGCCTGCCTGGCCTGCCGCTGCTGGTGTCGTTTATCCTCGGCGGCCTGTGCGCGGCCATGGTCGGCATCGCCTTTGGCCTGCCTTCCTTGCGCATACGCGGCTTCTATCTGGCTGCCTCCACGCTGGCAACGCAGTTTTTTGTCGTCTGGTGCCTGACCAAGATTCCCTACCTGACCAACTACAGCTCGTCGGGCGTGGTGACGGTGCAGCCGATGCAGATCCTCGGCTACCAGTTCGATACGCCGCAAAGCAAATACCTGCTGGTGCTGGCCATCGTCGCAGGCATGGCGCTGCTGGCCAAGAACATGATCCGCTCGAACGTGGGCCGCTCTTGGATGGCCGTGCGCGACATGGATATGGCGGCCGAAGTGATCGGTTTCAGGCTGATGCGCACCAAGCTGCTGGCGTTTGCCGTCAGCTCGTTCTACTGCGGCGTGGCCGGCGCCCTGTATGCCTACGCCTACCTGGGCACCGTGGAGCCGGAAGCCTATAACCTCGACCTGTCGTTCCGCATCCTGTTCATGATCATTATCGGCGGCGTCGGTTCCATCCTCGGCTCCTTCCTCGGTGCCGCCTTTATCGTGCTGCTGCCGGTGTTTCTGAACATCGTCGCGCACGGCCTGTCATTGCCCACCAGCGTGGCCTCGAACCTGGAACTGATGGTGTTCGGCGCGCTGATCATCTTCTTCCTGATCGTCGAGCCGCACGGCCTGGCCAGGTTGTGGCAGATCGCGAAAGAAAAATTGCGGCTCTGGCCTTTCCCCCACTGATTTTGCAGTCGATGTCGGTTCTGTTGAATACCAAATAAAACAAGAGGAGACACAATGAAACACATCAAATCGCTCATGCTGGCCACCGCCTTTGCCACTGCCGGATTGACCATTGCCGGCACCGCGCAGGCGCAGGATCAGTACATCGCCCTGCCGTCCTACCGCGTGGGCCCATATGCGGCCGGCGGCTCGGGCTTTTACGGCGGCATCATCGATTACTTCAACCTGGTCAACCAGGCCGGCGGCGTCAATGGCGTGAAGATCAGCTGGGAAGAATGCGAGACCGAATACAACCCCTCGCGCGGCGTGGAATGCTACGAGCGCCTGAAAACCAGGCAAGGCGGCGCCACCCTGGTCGAAACGCTGTCCACCGGCGTTGCCTACGGCATCCTGGACCGCGTGGCGCAGGACAAGATCCCGATGACCATGATCGGCTACGGCCGCTCGGACGCCGCCAACGGCAAGGTCTTCCCGTATGTCTACCCCCTGATCTCCAGCTACTGGAGCCAGGCCGCCGCCATGATCAAATACCTGGGCGACAAGGAAGGCGGCATGGACAAGCTGAAAGGCAAGAAAATCGTCCACCTGTACCACGACTCGGCCTTCGGCAAGGAGCCGATGCCGGTGCTCGACGCGCTGTCGAAACAGTATGGCTTCGAGCTGATCAAGATTCCCGTCGCGCCGCCAGGCAGCGAACAGCAGTCGCAGTGGCTGCAGATCCGCCAGGCCAGGCCAGATCACGTGATCCTGTGGGGCTGGGGCGTGATGAATTCGGTGGCCATCAAGACCGCGCAGCGCAACGGTTTCCCGCGCGAGAAAATGCTCGGCGTGTGGTGGGCCGGTTCCGAGGAAGACACGATTCCATCGGGTGACGCGGCCAAGGGCTACAGCGCCATGACGTTCAACACGCCCGGCAACTACCCGGTGCTCGACGATATCCGCAAAAAACTGTACGCATCCGGCAAGGGCAACCTGGCCGACCAGTCGCGCATCGGTTCGGTCTACCATATGCGCGGCGTGACGGCCGCCATCCTGTGGGTCGAAGCGATCCGCACGGCGCAGGAAAAATTCGGCAAGGGCAAGCCTATCACCGGCGAGCAGATGCGCTGGGGCCTGGAAAACCTGAACGTCGACGACGCACGCCAGAAAGCCGTCGGCGCGCTGGGCATGTTCCCTACCGTGAAAACCAGCTGCGACGATCATGAAGGCTCGGGCGCCGTCAAGGTGCAGCAGTGGGATGGCAAGAAATGGACCGCCATCACGCCAAAATGGATCGTCGGCGACAAGGCACTGGTGCGCAAACTGGTCGAGGAATCGTCAGGCAAGTATGCGGACGAGAAAAAGATCACGCCGGCTTGCATGAAGTAAGCAAAAAAAACGGGCCGGCCGCTGCCGGTCCCCTGTTTGACATTTTGAAGAAGCAGCCATGACACTCACTGCCACGCAAACGCCGGACATTCCTCCGCCCTATTTGTCGGTCAACAATATCGAAGTCATCTACGACCATGTGATCCTGGTTCTCAAGGGCGTGTCGCTGCAGGTCCCGCAGGGCAAGATCGTCGCCCTGCTCGGTGCGAATGGCGCCGGCAAGTCGACCACCCTGAAAACCATCTCGACGCTGTTGCGTGGCGAGCGTGGCGACGTTACCAAGGGCGAAGTGCAGTTCAAGGGCGAGCGCGTCGACCAGCTGACGCCGAACGAACTGGTAAAACGGGGCCTGTCACAGGTGATGGAAGGGCGCCACTGCTTCGGCCACCTGACGATCGAGGAAAACCTGCTGACCGGGGCCTACACGCGCAGCATTTCGCGCGGCGAACTGAAGGACGCGCTGGAGAAGGTGTATCACTATTTTCCGCGCCTGAAAACGCGGCGCAGCAGCCAGGCCGGATACACCTCGGGCGGCGAGCAGCAGATGTGCGCGATCGGCCGCGCGCTGATGGCCAAGCCGTCGATGATATTACTGGACGAGCCATCGATGGGCATCGCGCCACAGATCGTCGAAGAGATCTTCGGCATCGTCAAGGACCTGAACCACAAGGAAAACGTGTCGTTCCTGCTGGCCGAGCAGAACACCAACGTGGCGCTGCGCTATGCCGATTTTGGCTACATCCTGGAAAACGGCCGGGTGGTGATGGAAGGCCAGGCGCAGGATCTGGCCAGCAATGAAGACGTCAAGGAATTCTACCTCGGCGTGTCGAGTGCCGGGCGCAAGAGCTTTCGCGACATGAAGTTCTACCGCCGCAGGAAACGCTGGCTGGCCTGATCAAAAAACGCTCACTTTCAACGCGCCTGGCAGTCACGGACAACCGGGCGTGAGGACAAACACGCACTGACATTTGGAGAATGATAGCCATGACCGATACGCTCGACACCCTGGAAACGCGCACCTTTGAGGCGCGCGAAAGCGAATTGATGGCCGGCCTGCCGCAGCTGGTCGCACGCGCGCAAGGCGCGCCGGGATGGGCGCGCATCCTGGCCGGCGTCGATGCGGCCACCATCACCAGCCGCGAGGCACTGGCGCGGCTGCCCGTCACGCGCAAGTCCGACCTGAAACATCTGCAGCAGGGCGAGCCGCCGTTCGGTGGCCTCAATACAACGCCGAAACACGCCCTGGCGCGCGTGTTTGTCTCGCCCGGCCCGATTTTTGATCCCGAAGGCCGCGGTAGCGACTGGTGGCGCTTTGCGCGGCCCATGTACGCGGCCGGCGTGCGCGCCGGCGGCCTGCTGCAGAACTGCTTTTCGTACCACTTCACGCCGGCCGCCTTTATGGTCGAAGGCGGCGCCGCGCGCATCGGCTGCACCGTGATCCCGGCCGGCATCGGCCAGACGGAAATGCAGGTGCAGGCGATGGCGGACCTGAAACCGGACACCTATGTCGGCACGCCGTCGTTCCTGAAACTGATCATTGAAAAAGCACGCGAAATGGGCGCCGACATCAGCAGCGTCAGGCAGGCCCTGATGGGGGCCGAAGCGCTGCCCGAATCCTTGCGCAGCTGGTTTGCCGCCAACGGCGTGCCGCATGTGTTCCAGACCTATGCCTCGGCCGATATCGGCAGCATCGCCTATGAAACGGCCAGCAACGGCAAGCTCAATGCCGGCATGGTGGTCGATGAAAACGTGCTGCTGGAAATCGTCCATCCGGGCAGCGGCATCCCCGTGGCGCCCGGCGAAGTGGGTGAAGTGGTGGTCACCGTCTTCAATGCCGACTATCCGCTGATCCGCTTTGCCACCGGCGACTTGTCGGCCGTGCTGGTCGATGCACCGGCCTCGCCGTGCGGGCGCACCAATACCCGCATCAAGGGCTGGATGGGCCGTGCCGACCAGACCACCAAGGTGCGCGCCATGTTCGTCCATCCGTCGCAGGTGCATGAGGTAGCGCGTCGCCATCCGCAGATCCTCAAGGCGCGCCTGGTAGTGTCGGGCCGCATGGCCAACGACGAGATGACCCTGCATTGCGAAGTGGAACAGCCGGGCGATGGTGCGGGGGTGGAAGCCATCGTCACATCGATCCGCGAACTGACCAAGCTGCGCAGCGAGGTGCGGCTGGTGGCCCGTGGCAGCTTGCCACTGGACGGGAAAATCATCGACGACGTGCGCGACTACACATAGCGCCATAGCACGCATGAGCCAAATTGCGGGATAATATCGGCATTAACCATTAGCCCCGTTTATCGCCATGCAAGAGTCCATGCAAGAATTTCATCACAATCGTGCCCGCGATCTGCTCAAGAACGCGGAGCTGCTGTTTGACCAGGAAGCCGTGCAGGCATCGATCACGCGCATGGCCGATGTGCTCAACGCGCGCTACAACGCCGAAGGCACCAAGGACTTCCCGCTGGTGCTGGGCGTGATGGGCGGCGCGGTCGTGTTTACCGGCAATCTGCTGCCACAGCTGAGCTTCCCGCTGGAGTTCGACTACATCCATGTGAGCCGCTACGGCGACGATGACAAGGGTGGTGAAGTGGTGTGGAAAGTCATCCCGCGCTCGAACGTGGCGGGACGCACCGTCATCGTGCTCGACGATATCCTCGACGAAGGCGAAACGCTGGCCCACGTCAAGCAGCGCCTGCTCGACATGGGTGCGGCCGAAGTCATCCTGGCGGTATTCGCCGACAAGGCAATTGGCAAGAAAAAGCCGGTGCAAGCCGATATCGTCGGCCTGGTGATCCCGAACCGCTTCGTGGTCGGTTTCGGCATGGATGCGTATGGCTACTGGCGCAACCTGCCGGGACTGTGGGCGATCAAGCCCGAGGATTTGAAGCAGGAATAAGCCATCTTGCAAGATGGCTTATTCCGGGGTCAGACCCGTCGGGTCTGACCCCAGCCTTTACGTTTTACAGCTTCAACCGCGCGCGCGCCGCCTCATATTCGGCCGTCAAGCGCGCCACCATCTCGGCCACCGTGGGTACGTCGTCCATCAAGCCCACGCCCTGTCCAGCGCCCCAGATATCGCGCCAGGCCTTGGCGCTGCCAGAGCCGAAATTCATTGCGCTTTTGTCCGCTTCCGGCAGCGCTTCCGGATCCAGCCCGGCCGCTTCGATCGATTTTTTCAGGTAGTTGCCGTGCACGCCCGTAAACAAATTCGTGTAGACGATGTCGGCCGCGCTGGACTCGACGATGGCGTCGCGGTAGCCGTCGCTGACGTTCGATTCTTTCGTCGCCAGCCAGCGCGAGCCGATGTACGCAAAGTCGGCACCCATCGCCTGCGCGGCCAGTACAGCGTCACCGGTGGCGATCGAGCCAGACAGCGCCAGCGGGCCGTCGAAGAACTTGCGCACTTCACCAACCAGCGCGAACGGCGACAGGGTGCCCGCATGGCCGCCGGCGCCGGTAGCGACCAGGATCAGGCCATCGACACCGGCTTCCAGCGCCTTTTTCGCGTGGCGGATCGAGATCACGTCGTGCAGCACGATGCCGCCATAGCTGTGGATGGCGTCAAGCATTTCCTTCGGCGGCGCGCGCAGCGACGAAATGATGATGGGAACACGGTGCTTGACACACACTTCCACGTCATGCGCGAGGCGGTCGTTCGACTGGTGCACGATCTGGTTGACGGCGATCGGGCCCACTTTTTTATCGGGATTGGCGGCCTGGAAGGCGGCCAGTTCGGCTTGCAGGTCGGTCAGCCAGGTGTCGAGCAACTCGGCCGGGCGCGCGTTGAGCGCCGGGAAGGAGCCGACGATGCCGGCCTTGCACTGCGCCGCGACGAGGGCCGGACCGCTGGCGATAAACATCGGCGAGGCGATAACGGGAAGGGACAGGTTTTGCAACGCTACAGGCAATGCCATGGCGGACTCGCTGAAAAGTTAATTGGACTATCGGAACAACGATTATAGATTAAAAAAAGTACGGTCGTGCTCTATTTTTGGTCTGTCCGTTTTCAGCCCTGGTTCAGCAGATACGCGCCGTCTACCCTGGCCGCCGCCGCGCGCACCAGCTGCGCCACCGCCCACTCGGCCAGCGCCGGCACTTCCTGGCGCAGGAAGCGCCGGTTCGCCTGGTGCAGCAGCGGCATATTGCCCAGCAGCGCAGGCACGTCGGCAAGCACGATGCGCTGGCGTTCCAGCAGCAAAAATTTCAGCAGCACTTTGACGGCGTTTTGTGCATTGCGCGCCGGCTCCGACGACAGGTAGTCCAGCCGTGAAAAGGCGCGTTCCAGCGCGCCTTTCGCATCGGCAAACGGCCGGCCATGACCGGGGATCACCACCCGCACATCGAGCGTGGCGATCAGCTCCAACGTGGCGCGCGCTTCGGCAAACCCCGATTCGCCCTCCAGCTCCGGGAAGATCACGCCAAAGCCGTTTTCCCACAGCGCGTCGGCCGACACCAGTATGCCCTCGGCGGCACAGTAAAAGATCAGTGAATGGGGATCATGGCCCGGTGCACCCAGCGCCTGCCAGCCCTGGTCGGCCAGCACCAGCTTGTCGCCGGGAGCGACGGTGGCATCAAAAGAAAAGCGCGGACACTGCTGCCCGGTGGCCCTGAAGCTGAGCGCGTCGACGTCCCAGGCACGCACCTTGGCCGCTTCCGACACGGGAATCGCGGTATGGCAGCCGTGGGGAGCATAAGCGGCCTGCAGCAGCGCGTTGCCGCCGCAATGGTCGGAATGCAGATGAGTATTGAACAGTCGGTCCAAGGGCCGGCCCTGCAGGCTGTGGCGCAACAGCGCCAGGGTTTGCGGCGCATGCGTGACGTAGCCGCTGTCGATCAGCGCCACCTCGTCGCGGCCGTGCAGCACGATATTGTTCGACGACAGCCAGCCGCGCTCGAACACGACGATGGAGTCCGGCAGCAGCGTCATGGTTTTCTCAGTAATCGGGCTCGAAATCGAGCAAGGACTCGCGCCCGGGAAGCTGGGCCCAGACGGCGCGCTTGAAGTCGTCGTCGGCCTTGCTCCAGGCGATGATCTCGTCGAGCGTGCGCAGACAGCCTTCGCACAAGCCGCTGTTGCGGTTCATCTTGCACAGGCTGACGCAGGGCGACGGCACTGGCGTCGACAAGGCTGGGGGAAGGACTGGCGAAGTATCGACCATCATGAAAGGCACCTGTAAATGGAACAGCCATTATGCCGCGAAACGCTGGCCCGGTGGCGAGCCGAAAAATGCTGTCGCATCAACAAGAGTGCACACTTTCCGGCGCTGATTTTACATTCTGTAGGACAAGAACCCCGGCCAAAATCAGACGGGAATGACTTGACTGGGATGCCTTCAGGTCTATAATACCATCCATACAGATGGCAATTGGATGCCGCATGGAGTTTATGGAGCGCTATGGCCACGCAAGACAGCAAGCCCAAAATAGGGGAATCGGAAAAAATCACCATCAATCTGGGCCTGATCGACCTGGGACAGATTGATCTGCTGGTACGGGAGGGATTCTATTCCAACCGCACGGATCTGATCCGTACGGCGATACGCAACCAGCTCGGTACGCACGCCGATGTGGTGAAGCAGACGGTAGCGCGACGCAGCCTGGTGCTGGGCATGCAGCATTATTCACGCGCCGACCTGGAAGCGATCCAGGCAGCCGGCCAGCGCCTGCAGATACAGGTACTGGGACTGGCCAGCATCGCCAACGATGTGTCGGTGGAACTGGCCCTGGCCACCATCGAATCGATTTTTGTATTAGGTGCCCTGCATGCCAGCACCGTTGTCAAAACGGCGCTCGCAGGGCGAATTCACTAGCGCGACGGTCGCGGCAAGCTGCCGGACCCGTTGCGCATGCAACAGTTAAGGACTGCCATGAAACTTCCGCACGACATGATGGCGCAAATGCGCGCCGCCACCAGCAAACTGATGGGCAGCGGCCCGCAAGCCGCCACCGAAGCGATCCAGAGCGCATTATCGGCCGCTGGCCTGATGCCGCCCGCCGGTGCGGCAACGCCGGCAGCGCAGGCAACAGCCACGCCGCAACAACGCCCGATGCAAGATATCAATCCGCCACCAGCTGGCAGCCAGGCCAGGGCAGCCCAGCCACAGCCTGAAGCAACCGAGGCACAAGCTGCGCCGGTGCCGCCTACTCCCGCGCAGGCTGCGCAGGACTTCGCCCAAGACTTCATGTCACGCCTCGGTGTACCGGCCGGCCTGGGCCAGCACGGCTTCGACATGCCCAGTTTCGAGATGCCGAACTTCCAGCCGTCCGGCCTTTCCGGCTTTGGCGGCCCGGCAGTCAGGAGCGCGCCGCTCCCAGAAGGCGCGCAGTTCATCGACGGCAGCTACGCCAACCAGGCAGGCACGCGTTCGTACAAACTGTATATCCCCAGCAGCTACCATGGCCAGGCCATGCCGCTGATCGTGATGCTGCACGGCTGTACGCAAAATCCCGACGACTTTGCGGCCGGCACGCAGATGAACGCAGTGGCCGAAGAAAAGCAGTGTTTTGTCGTTTATCCTGCGCAAACCCAGGGCGCCAACAGCTCGCGCTGCTGGAACTGGTTCAACGCCATCGACCAGCAGCGCGACCAGGGCGAACCGTCGCTGATCGCCGGCATTGCCCGGCAGATCATCGACGAGTATCCGGTCAATGAACGCGAAGTGTTTGTCGCCGGCCTGTCGGCGGGCGGCGCCATGGCCGTGATCGTCGGCACTCTGTACCCGGAGCTGTTTGCCGGCGTCGGCGTGCATTCGGGCCTGCCCTTCGCCTCGGCACAGGACTTGCCGTCGGCGCTGTCGGCGATGAAGGGCGGCGCGATGTCGAAGCGCCAGGCGCCGGAAGGCGGCGTGCCGATCATCGTCTTCCACGGCGACCGCGATACCACCGTCAACCTGCGCAATGGCGAAGAAGTGATTGCACAGGCGGTACGCGGCCAGGATGCCAGCAGCGACTCGGTCGACGGCAGCGTACCGAATGGCCACCGCTACACGCGCACCACGCACAGCCAGCCGGACGGCTCGCCGCTTGGTGAATACTGGGTAATCCACGGCGCCGGCCACGCCTGGTCGGGCGGCAGCGACAGCGGCAGCTACACCGATGGCAAAGGGCCGGACGCGAGCCGCGAAATGATGCGTTTCTTTACGACCCTGGGCTGAACGCCGCCGCCTCGCGCACGCCGTCGGCATAGCGGCTGGCAATGGCCCGGAACTGCTCCTGGATCAGCAAAAAGGCGTCGACCATGTCGGCGTCAAAATGCGTGCCGCGCCCTTGCGCGATAATCTTCACTGCCTCTTCGTGGCGCATGCCATCCTTGTAGATGCGGCTGCTGATCAGCGCGTCATACACGTCGGCCAGCGCCATCAGGCGCGCCGAAATCGGAATCTGTTCGCCGGCCAGGCCCAGCGGATAACCGCTGCCGTCCCATTTTTCGTGATGGCTGTAGGCGATCTCTTTCGCATGCTTCAAAAAATCGACTTCGATGCCCAGTTCGCGCTCGGCCGCCAGGATGGCGTCGCGCCCCAGCGTGGTATGGGTCTTCATGATGGCCATTTCATGCGGCTCGAAGCGGCCTGGTTTCAGCAGGATATGGTCGGGAATGCCGACCTTGCCGATATCGTGCAGCGGCGCCGTCTTGAACAGCAGTTCGATATTCTTGTCGGTCAAAAAATCGCGGAAGCGCGGCAAGTGGCGCACCTGTTCGGCCAGTGCCTTCAGGTAAAACGAGGTGCGGCGGATATGGTTGCCCGTTTCGCTGTCGCGCGTTTCGGCCAGCGAGGCCATGGCGTGGATGGTGACGTCCTGCAGCGCCGCCACTTCCCGCACCCGGCGCTCCACTTCGCTTTCCAGGTAATGGTTCTGGTCACGCAGGAAATCCTGCATGCGCTTCATGCCCAGCTGGGTTTTGATGCGCGCCAGCACCAGCGGCGCCGAAATCGGCTTGGTGATGTAGTCGACGGCGCCCAGCGCCAGGCCCAGCTGCTCGTCGGCCACCTCGCTCATGGCGGTGACGAATATGACGGGAATATTGACGGTGGCCGGATCGGCTTTCAGCGCGCGGCACACATCGTAGCCGCTCATGCCGGGCATCATGATGTCGAGCAGGATCAGATCGGGCTGGTCGCTGCCGGCGGCGATCTTCAGCGCACGCTCGCCGTTGACGGCAATCTTGGTGCGGTAATCGTCTTCCAGCACCGCGCGCAGCAGGTCGATATTGTCGGGGGTGTCGTCGACCACCAGGATGGTCGGTTTGCTGTTCAATGGCTTCATGGCTGTCCTGTCTGCGGTGACTGCAGTGTCAAATCGAGCGCGGCGGACACTTCGCCCAGCTGCGCCAGCGCGCCTTCAAAATCGTATTGTCCCAGCATGCGTTTCAACTGGCGCGCATGTTCGGCCTGGCCGGCCGCCACCAGCATCGGCGCGATGCAGTCGAGATGTTTTACCGCCTGCGCATCGTCCTGCAGCAGCAATTGCGACAACTCGCGCAAGCGCGTTTCCAGCTGCACGCGATCCACCGCCGCCACCACCGCCGCAGCCACTGTATCGGGCTTTGGTGCGGCCCTTGCCTGCATGGCTTGCGCAATCTTCGGCACCAGTTCATCGAGCGCCAGGGTGCATGCCTCCAGGGCCTGCGGCAAGCCGTCGTGCGAACCGAGACTGAGCAAATGCTCGACCCGCGCCGCGCTGTCGGCCAGGCCGCCGGCGCCGATATTGCCTGCCAGGCCCTTCAGGGTATGGGCGACCCGAATCGCCGTTTCCAGCTGGTTGTTATCGATCGCGGCAGCGATGCGCAGCATGGCATCGAACTGGGTTTCGACGAAGCGGTCCAGCAATTTTCGCATCAAGCCGACATTGCCACCCACACGGCGCAAGGCGTCGGCCATCATCAATCCCGGCACGACCGGCAAGGACGCTTCGGGCTGCGGCTGCGTCATCTCCAGCTGTTCGGCATGCGGCCCGCTTGGGGCCACCCAGCGCGCCAGGGTGCCGAACAGCTGCGCCACGTCGATCGGCTTGGCGATAAAGTCGTTCATGCCGGCATCCAGGCATTTTTCCTTGTCGCCGACCATGGCATTGGCCGTCATGGCGATCACCGGCAGGTTCGAATAGCGGGCGTCCTGGCGCAGCTTGCGCGTGGCCTGGTAGCCGTCCATCACCGGCATCTGGCAATCCATCAGCACGCCGTCATAGGAATTCTCGGCGATTTTCGCCAGCGCGATGGCGCCGTTGCCGGCAATGTCGACGCGGATGCCGGCGTCGCTCAATATCTGCTGCGCCACTTCCTGGTTCACCTCATTGTCTTCCACCAGCAGCAGCCACGCGCCGCGCAAGGCCCGCTCGTCTTCCTTGTAGCTGCTCTGGCGCTGCGTCTTGCGGCTTTGCCCGGGGACCCCGCCAAACACCAGGGCGATCTGGTCGAGCAGGGTCGAGGCGCTGATCGGTTTGCTCAAGATGCCGTCGAGCGGCAGCTCGCGCTGGCGCGCCGCGTCCAGCAGCGCTTCGCGGTGATACGCCGTGGCCATGATGCAGGCCGGCGTGGACGCGATGCCGGCCGCGTCGGCGCGGATGCCGGCCAGGGTATCGAGGCCGTTCATGCCCGGCATTTTCCAGTCCATCAGCAACAGGCCAAAGGGCCGGCCTTCGAGGCGCGCCTGCGCGACCAGGCCGATCGCCAGTACGCCGCTGCTGACGGCGCGCGCCTCGAAGCCCAGCGCGGTGAGCATGCTGACGAAGATCTCGCGCGCGCTGGGGTTGTCGTCGACCACCAGCACGCGCAGGCCGGCAAACTGTACCGGCAGTGGTTGCAAATGCGGCAGCTGATCGCGGCGCACGGCGGCCAGGCCGAAGCGGGCCGTAAAGAAAAAGGTGCTGCCCACGCCCGCTTCGCTCTCCAGGCCGATCTCGCCTTCCATCATTTCCACCAGGCGCTTGCTGATGGTCAGCCCGAGGCCCGTGCCGCCATGGTGGCGCGTGGTCGAGGTATCGGCCTGCGTAAAAGCCTGGAACAACTTGCTGCGCTGGGGCGGCGTCAGGCCTATGCCCGTATCGCGCACGTCGACGCGCAAGACGGCCGAATGATCGTCGATCTGCTGCAGCCGGATGGTGACGACGATTTCTCCCTTGTCGGTAAATTTGATGGCGTTATTGGTCAGGTTGATCAGCACCTGCCCCAGGCGCAGCGGATCGCCCTGCAGCGCATTGGGCACGTCGGCGCCGACATCGAACAACAGTTCCAGGCCCTTGTCCTGGGCCCGCATCACGGACAGGTCGGCGATCTGCGCCAGCACGTCTTCCAGGAAAAAATCGACTTTTTCAAACGTCATCTTGCCGGCCTCGATCTTGGAAAAATCGAGGATGTCGTCGATGATGGCCAGCAGGTTCTTCGACGCCGACTCCACCTTTTCAAGGTAGTTGCGCTGGGTCGGCGTCAGGTCTGTCTGCAAGGCCAGGTGGGTCATGCCGATAATGCCGTTCATCGGCGTGCGGATTTCGTGCGACATATTGGCGAGAAAATCGGACTTCATCTTGGTCGCGTCTTCGGCCACCTCGACCGCATGGCGCAAATCCTGTTCCAGCGCCAGGCTGATACTCATGTTTTTCAGCGCCTGCATCAATTCGCCCGTTTCGTCGCGCGAATCGACGTCGATCACGGAACTGAGGTCGCCATTGGCCACGCGCGTGGCGATCGCCACCGCCTGCCCCAGCGGGCGCGTGATCGAGCGCGCCGACCAGGCAAACGCCAGCCCCACCAGCAGCGCCGCCAGGCCGATTGAGCCCATCAGCAACAAAGAGGTATCGATATCGCTGCGGATACGCGCCGCGCTGTCGCTGATCTGCTGCTGTTGCTTCACGTCGAGCTGGCCCACATACCGCAGCACTTCTTCCAGCTCTGCGCGCATCGCATAAATGCAGCTGCCCGACAGCACGATCACCACCAGCGTCAGCAGGATCAAGATCGCATAGCCAGCGTTGATGCGCACGCCGATGCGGATATCCCTGAAACGCATGATTATTTCCTTACGGTAACTTCCGAAGAGGGAGTCTGGCCGGCTTGCCGTACTGGGCGCAAGCACAAATGTGAAGAAAATCGAAAATGGTCACGCTTATTTTGATGGTGCACCAGCTGTCGGCGGCACGCTCAGACCGGCGATATGGGCTTGCAGGCAGGCCGGGCACCAGCAGCCGATGGCAGCCGCGCTTGGCACCGGCACCGAAACCACCGGCGGCATGGCTGTGCACCAGCAAGGTTCGCTGGCGTCAGGATCGAGCTGGCCGCAGCAAAATTGCGCACCGCAAAGCGTACACTGGCTCATGATTGTTAATGAATTGATCACTGTGGCATGCATATCAGGCCAGACTATCGGATGATCCGGAAAAATACAACAAGATCGTCCTATAATGCCTCCAGGATTTTCGTCTTCCCTGTAAAATCTCCCCTATCTATTTTCCGGACTCGCCATGAATCAACTCGCTAATTTGAACCTGGACATGAATGACGACTTGACGGCCGTATCGCCGCAAATCAAGGCGCAGATTCTGGCCGAGGCCCTGCCCTACATCCGTAACTTCCACGGCAAGACCATCGTCATCAAATACGGTGGCAATGCCATGACCGACGAGCGCCTCAAGCACGGCTTCGCGCGCGACGTGATCCTGCTCAAGCTGGTCGGCATGAACCCGGTCGTGGTCCACGGCGGCGGACCGCAGATCGACAATGCGCTGAAGAAAATCGGCAAGCAAGGCACTTTCGTGCAGGGCATGCGCATCACCGATGAAGAAACCATGGAAGTGGTGGAGTGGGTGCTGGGCGGCGAAGTGCAGCAGGACATCGTCATGCTGATCAACCATTACGGCGGCCAGGCTGTCGGCCTGACCGGCAAGGATGGCGGCTTGATCCGCGCGCGCCGCATGCAGATGCCGGACCGCGAAAAGCCGGGCGAATTTCTCGACATCGGTTTTGTCGGCGAGATCGACGCCATCAATCCGGCCGTCGTCAAGGCGCTGCAGGACGACGCCTTTATCCCGATTATTTCGCCGATCGGCTTCGGCCAGGACGGCCAGGCCTACAATATCAACGCCGATGTAGTGGCCGGCAAAATCGCGGAAATCCTGAAAGCGGAAAAGCTGATCATGATGACCAATATCGCCGGCGTGCAGGACAAGCAGGGCAACCTGGTGACCGACCTGTCGGCACGCGAGATTGACGAGATGTTCGCCGACGGCACGATTTCGGGCGGCATGCTGCCAAAAATCTCGTCCGCACTGGACGCCGCCAAGTCCGGCGTGAACACCGTGCACATCATCGACGGCCGCATCGAACACTCTTTGTTGCTGGAAGTGTTGACCGAGCAGGCTTTTGGTACTATGATCCGTTCGCACTAAAAAAAACGCGACACATCGCGAGCAACATGGCGGCGCACTCACCTGGCGCCGCTTTCAATTTGCCCTTGTAGCTCAGTGGTAGAGCACTCCCTTGGTAAGGGAGAGGCCACGTGTTCGATCCACGTCAAGGGCACCATCAGCTTCGATCCGTATCTGAAAAAACGCCCATGGCTGCGTTGCCTTTCCTAGCCGTACATTCGTACTGCCTTCGTCAAGGCGCCTTGCCCTGAACGCTTTTTCATCTACTCTGCCGCCTGTATTGCGCGGCTGAGCTGACGTGACGTTTCTATCTGCGTTTCAAACTCAATAAACTCGTTCTACCTTCAAGCCCTTCTTGCGCAGCAGGTCGGGTACGCTTTGCTTGCCGACCAGGTGCAGTACGCCGATGGCGGCCAGGCTGGTCTTTTCCTGCCTGAGCAGCCTGGCGATGCCGTCGGCGAGCTTGGGGTTGCGGCCATCGAGCAGGACTTCCTGCATGAAGCGGGCGGCGAAGGAGGGGTCGGTGGCGGCTTTGGCGGCCAGGCGCTCGAAGGCGGCTGAATCGGCGGTGCGCCAGGCGTTGGCGATTTCGCGCGCTTCTTGCTGCTGGTCCTTGTCCTCGATCGACTCGATGCTGTCTTCCAGAAAGCGGCATTGCTCGTCCTGCGTCATGCCGCCGAACAGCGCCAGCTGGCTTTCCATCGATTCCAGTTCCAGCACAGGGATGCTGCGCTGTTTCGCCTGCTGCGCCAGGTAGCTGTCGACGGCCAGGTCGGTGCGGTAGCCGAGAGTGGAAAATTCGCTGATGGCCAGCACGCTGGCCAGCATCCAGGGCTTCATCGGCACCGCTGCCTCGGCAGGTATGCCATATTTTTGCAACAGCGGCGTCACGCGCGGCGCCAGCACCTGGCGGCAGTCGGCAGGCAGCTTGCTGCCCGGCGCATCCATGCCGTACTTCAGCACGGCGCTGGCGGCCAGGCGCGGGTCAAGGGTGGGGTCGATCTCCAGCGCCAGCGCGCCGGCCTCGTGCAGGGCGCGCGTGACGGTGGGCTCCAGAGGATAAAAATCGGGCGCGCCGACGTGGATGGTGCCGAACAAATACAGGGTGTGGCCGGCATCCTGTACCTTGAACAGCGCACCCCGGTTGACGGCCACCAAAGGTGCTTCGGCAAAGGCTGCCGGCAGCGGCAGCAAGAATAATCCGCAGAACATCACTATAATCTGGCGTCGCATGGTTTTCCTGATGGTTGGTTTCGTCGTTAATTTTTATATATTGATTGCTGAAGACTCTCGTGCCCGTGCTCCATCTTAATCGCTCCTCGCCGGTCTGGCTGTTCGACCTCGACAACACGCTGCACAACGCCTCGCACGCCATCTTCCCGCTGATCACGGCCAATATGAATACCTATATTGCGCGCGTGCTCGGCGATGGTGTGACGCCGGCCGGCGACGCCATCGTCAATGCGGCGCGCGCGGCCTACTGGCGCCGCTATGGCGCCACTTTGCTGGGCATGGTCAAGCACCACCAGGTACAGGCCGCGCACTTTCTCAGCGAGACGCATGCCTTTGCCGACCTGCCGTCGATGATAAGCGCCGAACGGGGACTGGGCGCCTTGCTGCGGCGCCTGCCTGGGCGCAAGATCTTGCTGACCAATGCGCCGCTGCGCTATTCGAGCGACGTGATGCGCCACTTGCGGCTGCGCCGGCATTTTACCCATCACGTGGCAATCGAAGCGATGCATGTGCACCGCCAGCTGCGTCCGAAACCGTCGACCCTGATGCTGCGCAAGTTGATGCGCAAACACCACATCCAGCCCAGCCGTTGTATTTTGGTTGAAGATACGCTGGCCAATCTGAAGGGCGCCAAAAAGATCGGTTTGCGTACGGCGTGGGTCACGCAATACCTGAAAATGGCCGATCCCATCGGCATGGCGCGGCTGCCAAAAGCGTTAAATCGCCCCGCTTACGTCGATGTCAAAGTAAAATCTGTCCGGCATTTGGCACGCCGCCTTCACCGCCTGCGCTGAAGGGGACCGTCTCTGCCATCGGGATGATCCCCGGTGGCGGGCCGCTAGCGGCGGTTTCGAAGTCTCCTCAAGGCAGCATTTTTTTAACTACAAGAGAAAACATGGCAAGCACACCGCCGGGCCAACGCAGGCTACAAATTCTTCAGGCCCTCGCCGCAATGCTGGAGCAGCCGAAAGGCGAAAAGATCACCACGGCCGCACTGGCGGCCAGGCTGGCCGTATCCGAAGCGGCGCTTTACCGCCATTTCGCCAGCAAGGCGCAAATGTTCGAAGGACTAATCGAATTCATCGAGTCGAGCGTCTTCGGCCTGATCAACCAGATCACGGAAAAGCACAGCGACGGCCTGTCGCAGACGCGCGACATGGTCGGCATGCTGCTCAATTTCGCCATCAGCAATCCGGGCATGACGCGCGTGCTGATCGGCGACGCACTGGTCAATGAAGACGAGCGCCTGCAAGTGCGCATGAACCAGTTCTACGACCGCGTGGAACTGGCGCTCAAGCAGGCCCTGCGCGTGGCCGTCTCGGAAGGCCATGGCAAGGAAAGCGAAGTGGCGGCGCGCGCCACGCTGCTGGTCAGCTTCGTTATCGGCCGCTGGCACCGCTATGCAAAAAGCGGCTTCAAGATCAATCCGTCCCAGGAAGCGGCGCTGCAAATCGCCATGCTGCTGGGCTGATTCCATCGCCGCTGTCGCCATGCGCGCCGATTGCTATGCCCTGCTTGACGACGCCGCCAGCCCGGGCGCCGGCTCACGCCTCTATACGGGCCTGGCGGGCGTGCTGCGCTGCGATGCGGGCGAGCAGTGGCCGGCACTGCTGGACGGCCTGCAAGCGGCTTTAAAACGCGGCCTGTACGCGGTCACGGCGTGCAGCTACGAACTGGGTGTGCATTTGCTGGCGATGCCGGCGCGCGCGTTGGCCGGCGCCGCTCCCCCGCTGGCGCAGGTGCTGCTGTTCGAGCACTGCCAGCACTTGACGCAGGAGGAAGTGCTGCAGTGGCTCGCTACCCAGGCAGCGGCAGGCGCTACACCGGCCGGCATCGCCAATATCGCGGCCAATATCGACCAGCAGCAGTTCAGGCAGGCGCTGGCACGCATCCACGACTATATCGCCGCCGGCGACACCTACCAGATCAATTACACGTACCGGCTGCGCTTCGATGCGTTTGGCGCACCGGCCGCCCTGTATGCGCGGCTGCGCGCGCGCCAGCCGGTGCCGTATGGTGCGCTGCTGATGCTGCCCGACGGCGCTACCCTGCTGTCGCTGTCGCCCGAACTGTTCGTGCGCCATGCGCAAGGTGAGCTGACGGCGCGGCCGATGAAAGGCACGGCGCCGGCGGCGCCAGCGGACCGGGAAGAAGAAAACAAGCGCCGCGCGCAAGCATTGTCGCAAGACCCGAAAAACCGCGCCGAAAACCTGATGATCGTTGACCTGCTGCGCAACGATATCGGCCGCATCGCCCAAACCGGCACGGTGCGGGTACCGGCCCTGTTCGAAGTAAAACGCTACAGCAGCGTATTGCAGATGACGTCCACCGTGCAGGCAACGCTGCGCACGGACGCCACCCTGGCCGATATCTTCCAGGCGCTGTACCCGTGCGGCTCGATCACGGGCGCACCCAAGCGGCGCAGCATGGAAATCATCGCCGAACTGGAACCGGCTCCACGCGGGATGTATACCGGTGCGATCGGCTGGTTCGATCCGCCCACAGCGGGCGGCGCGCGCGCGGTGGGCGACTTCTGCATGTCGGTGCCGATCCGCACCCTGGCGCTGCAGGCGCTTGACCCTGCCAGCGGCACGCGCCGGGGTGAACTTGGCGTAGGCGCCGGCATCGTGCATGACAGCGTGGCAGCCGAAGAATACGCGGAATGCCAGCTCAAGGCGCGCTTCCTGACGGGACTGGCGAACGACTTCGAGCTGTTCGAGACTTTGCATGCCAGCCGCATCGATGGGTGCCGCCAGCAGGCGCGCCACCTGGCCCGTCTGAGCGCATCGGCCCGCTACTTCGGCTTTGCCTGGGATGAAAACGCGGCGTTGGCCACCTTGCATGCCGCCTGTGCCGCGCGGCTTGACGATACTCCCTTCCGCCTGCGCCTGGCGCTGCGTCAGGATGGTGCGTTCAGCGTGCAGAGCGGCACGCTGGCGCCCCTGCCCGCCACCGTCAAAGTGATGCTGGCGCCCGAGGCGACAGCGAGCAACGACCTGTTCCTGCGCCATAAAAGCAGCGTGCGCGTCCGCTACGACGCCGCCTGGCGCGCAGCCGAAGCGCAGGGCTGCTTCGACATGCTGTTCTTCAATGAGCGAGATGAACTGACCGAGGGCGGGCGCAGCAATGTGTTCGTGCGGCTGGACGGGCGCTGGCATACGCCGCCGCTGGCCTGCGGCCTGCTGCCCGGCGTGCAGCGCGCGGCCATGCTGGCCGACCCGGCATGGAATGCGCAGGAAACCGTGATCACGCGCGCCATGCTGGGCATGGCAGAGCAAATCGTTGTATGCAATGCACTGCGCGGGGCGATGCCGGCGCAGCTGGTCTAAGGCCATCGGGTAAGGACAGCATCTTTGCTTCATTTGCAGTCGCAACTGACATCATATATACTCATATTTGAGACAATAAGAACTCAATATGAAGCCCAATTACAAACCACTGTTCGTGTCATTTGTTAAAAAGCAACGCAAGCCTTTACAACTTGCGATTGAGGATGCGGTCGAGGAGGTTTGCAACACACCTGCGATCGGTGAAGCCAAGACAGGTGATCTGCAAGGAATCCGGGTGTATAAGTTCGTGCAAAATCGCCAGCAATACTTGATTGCCTATCGTCCTCCAACGGTTGAGCAATTGGAAGCAAATGGCGCAGATATCGAGCTATTATTTATTGATTTCTACCAAGTAGGTGTACATGAGAATTTCTACACTGCCCTCAAAAAATATTTGAAATCGTGAGGCCGACAATGAGTCTTTTTACCGCAGAAATAGTGTTCAAGAATTTCCGCCAGTTGCCTTCTGCCGAGCGGGCGAAATTTTTTGCACTGCTGGCAGAACCCAGCATCTACGCCGAGAATTTCTCTCATGAGGAAGTGTTTGGCCACTTGGCGCAAGACGAGTTTACGTCGCGCGAAGCGGCCGAGTATCTGGGCGTATCGATGTCAACCTTTCGTCGTTATGTCAGCGACGGCAAGATCAAGGCATCAAGTGAAATGGGCAGAAACCAGCTTTTTGCAACCAAAGAACTGAAGGCTTTCAAGCGATCACGCCGGGAAGCCACAGAAGGCGCTGCATCGATCGCATAAGGCAGACCATGCGCGCCAGCAGGCGCCGCTGGCACGCACGCTGCTGCCGTCCTTACATCGCCAGCGCTTTTTCCACCGCACCGACCAGTTTCTTGTCATCTGGCGTCACCTTGCTGGGGAAGCTTTCCAGCACCTTGCCGTTACGGTCGATCAGGTATTTATGGAAGTTCCACGCCGGTGTCTTGCCGGTCTGCTTGATCAGGTCGGCATACAAGGGGTTTGGCGTGGAACCGGAGACTACCGACTTGGCGAACATGGGGAATTTCACGCCGTAGGTGTTGTAGCAGAGGTCGGCGATATCCTTGCTGTTGCCCGGCTCCTGATTGCCGAAATCGTTCGACGGAAAGCCCAGCACCACCAGGCCCTTGCTGCCGTACTTGGCATACAGCGCTTCCAGGCCTTCATACTGCTTGGTAAAGCCGCAATAGCTGGCGGTATTGACGACCAGCACCACCTTGCCAGCGTACTGGCACAGGTTTTGCGGCGCTTCATCCTGCAGGCGGTTGAAGGTCTGCTTGAGAATGGCCGGGCAGGCCACTGGTGCAGCGGCGGCCGGGGCAGCGGCGGCAGCGATGGTAGCAGTAACGGCGGGTTGGGCGGCAAAAGCGGGCAGGCCCGCACACAGGGCGGTCAACGCGAACAGCTTGGCAATAGTCTTGGACATGCGGGCACCATGATGAAAGATAAAAAAGCATTCTATGCCAATCCTTGCGCGAGCGTGCACGCTGCCGATGCGACGCGCAGGTTTGAGCGGCGTCAAGGGCAAGGCAGTCGCCGCCCTGCCCGGCGTTTTTTTACCTATGCTCGCTATTTCCTGTGCTCAATCTTTCCAGACCAAGGAAACGCCATGTCCCGATTCCACTCCACTATTGTGCTCGCTGCCAGCCTGCTGCTCGCCTCGCAGGCCCATGCCGTGGTCGGCAGCCCAAAGCCCCCCGTTACCAGAGACGAGGCCAGCGCCCTGCCCGCGCTGCAGGTCGACCTGCGCCAGACGACGGTGTCCGGCCTGTCGTCGGGCGGCTTTATGGCGGCGCAGTTCGCCGTCGCCTTTTCGGCCACTGTCAGCGGCGCCGGCATTGTCGCCGGCGGGCCGTACTATTGCGCCAGCCAGCCGGGCCGCTTTCCGTTTATCGCATACCTGAACAATGCCTTGAGTACCTGCATGAACCCCGCTAACGCGCAAATATCGCCACCGGACGCGGCCGGCCTGCTGCGCGCGGCGCAGGACTTTGCGCGCGACAAGCTGATCGACGACACGGCCAACCTGCAGCGCCAGCGCATTTATCTGTTCAGCGGTACAAAAGACCAGATCGTGACGCGGCCGGTAGTGGAACAAGTGGCCAGGTTCTACCAGCTGGCCGGCACCCCGGCGGGCAATATCCGCTTTGCCGACACGGTGGCGGCCGGCCACGCCATCATCACCGACAGCCTGCGGGATAACGCCTGCGACGCTACCGAGCCGCCTTTCATCAACAACTGCGGCTTCATGCAAGCGCGCGACATATTGCAGCACCTGTACCCGGACCTGCGGCCGCCGTCGGCCACCTTGAACGGCAAGCTGATCGCCTTTAACCAGCGCGGCTTTATCAGGAGTTCGTATTCCAGCATGGGCAATACCGGCTACGCCTATATTCCCGCCGCCTGCAACAGCGAGAGCTGCCGCGTGCACGTGGTGTTCCACGGCTGCCTGCAAACCACGCAGGCGATCGGCGAGCAGTTTTATATGCGCACCGGCTACAACCAGGTGGCCGACGCGAACCGGATCGTGGTGCTGTATCCGCAGGTGGAACCGAGCCCGGTCTACCCATACAACCCGAAAGGCTGCTGGGACTTCTGGGGTTATACCAGCATCAATCCGCTGGATCCGGGTTTTTACCGCAAGAGCGGCACGCAGATGGAGGCGGTCAAAAACATGCTCGACCGCCTGGCCGCGCGCCGCGGCTCACGCTAGTTTTTACTCCACCTTGTAGGAAGACAGTTTCGGATCGGGTGCGGGATAGCCGAGCTTCATCGACTGCAGGGTTTCCAGCAGCAGCGACGCCACCACCAGGTTGCGCTGGGTTTTGGAATTGGCCGGCACCACATACCAGGGCGCGTGGTCGGCGTCGGTCTCGCGTATCGCGGTTTCATAGGCCCGCTGGTAGGCGTCCCATTTCTTGCGCTGCGCAATATCGTTGGGGTCGAACTTCCACTGGCGGTCGGGATCGTCCAGGCGCTCCTGCAGGCGGCCGCGCTGCTCGTCCTTGGAAATATGCAAAAAGATCTTCAGGATGACGGTGCCGGTTTCGCTCAGCATGCGCTCGAAATCGCGGATCTGCGCGTAGCGGCGCTGGCATTCAGCCTTGTCTATCATGTCCTGCACGCGCGTGATCAGCACGTCTTCATAATGGCTGCGGTTGAAAATCGCGATCTCGCCTTTCACCGGCACATGCTGGTGCACGCGCCACAGGTAATCGTGCGCCAGTTCGATATCGGTCGGCCCCTTGAAGGCCACGGCGCGGATGCCCATCGGGTTGATATTGCTGAAGATGGCTTTCACTGTGCCATCCTTGCCGGAAGTATCCATGCCCTGCAGGACCAGCAGCACTTTCTGCTTGTGCTGCGCATACAGCATGCTCTGGCACTCGGCGATCTGCGCCGTCAGGGCCACGGTTTCCTCGCGGTCCAGCGCCTTGCACTGGGCATGGGTCAGCTTCTTGTTGGCGGCCTTGGTGGCGGCGCCCAACAGGCGCTTGCCGGCACGGTCCTCGTCGAGGTCAAACCCTTTGCCGGCGCGGAACTGCGTGCGCGCCTTCATGCTGCCACCTGCACGTTGCGGTGCTCGATTTTTGTACAGTGATCCATCACCACGTCCAGGCCGGCCGCGCGCGCGATTTGCGCCGCTTCCTCGTTGACGACATCGAGCTGCAGCCACAAACAGCCGGCCTTGATGGCGACGGCTTCCTGCGCGAACGGCACGATATCTTCGGCTTTGCGGAAAACATCGACGATATCGATGCGCCTGGGCGCGACAGAGGCGGCAGCCTCGGTCAGCGTGGCAAAGGCGCGCTGGCCCAGCACTTGCTGGCCGGCCAGCGCCGGGTTGACGGGCACGATCTGGTAGCCCTGCCCTATCAGGTATTCGGCCACCTGGTGGCTGGCGCGTTCAGGTTTGTCGGACAGGCCGACGATGGCGATAATACGGGCGTCTTGCAGGATGCGGGCGATAGTGGACATGGTCTGGACTTGGGCAGGCGTGCGAGATTGCCCGCCTAGCGTAGCAGATTCAGGCCCGTACCGCTGTCCGCCTGAAGACCTATTTGCGCACGGCTTTCATCTGCGCCACGAACTCGCGCGCGCGGCTGGTGACGGCGGCATAATCGCCCTTGGCACCGGGGCCACTCAGGCTGCCGCCGATGCCGACAGCGACGGCGCCGTTGGCAAACCACTCACCGAGGTTCTCCACCGTGACACCACCGGTCGGCATCAGTGGCACTTGCGGCAGCGGTGCGCGCAGGGCCTTGATATATGCGGGGCCGAACATCTCTGCCGGGAACACCTTGACGATATCGGCGCCAGCCTGCACGGCCGTGACGATTTCGGTCGGCGTCATGGCGCCCGGCATGGCCAGCACCTGGTAGCGCTGGCAGACGGCGATGGTGTCGACATTGACGCTGGGCGAAATAATGAACTGGGCGCCGGCCAGGATGGCCGCACGCGCCGTTTCCGGATCGAGCACGGTTCCCGCGCCCAGTAGCACGTCCTTTCCGTGGCGCTCGCGCAGGGTGCGCAGCACGCCCAGGGTGTCGGGGGTGGTGAACGCCACTTCCAGCGCCGTCACGCCGCCGGCGATGCACGCCTCGGCAATCTGTACCGCCGCTTCGGGCGAGTCGGCGCGCACGATGCCGACCATGCCGCGTTCGATAATGCCTTGAAAAATTGCTTGTTTCAACATGCTGATACTCCTGATTGGTTGGTCAGACTGGCAGTGCCGTGAAGCGCACTTCGGGCAAGCCGCGCACGCCCTCGATGCGCGCATGGAACAGGCCACCGGCCTGCGGCTCGGCCGCCAGTTGTTCCGGCGTCAGGTTTTCCTGCGCCGTGGTGATAAATATCTCGTTGAAATCGGCGCCACCGACGCTCACGCAGCTGGGCTGAGACACCGGCAGTGTGACCTGCCGGGCTATGCTGCCATCGGGTGCAAAGCGCAGCACGCGCGAGGCGCCCCACTGCGCGCTCCACAGGTAGCCATCGGCGTCGATGGTGGCGCCATCGGGCGCACCGGGGTCGCCGGCCAGCTGCGCAAACACCTTGATGCAGCTCGCGTCGCCACCGAGGTAGTCGTCCCAGCGCCAGATCACACCCTGGATCGAATCACAGAAATACATGGCCGCGCCATCGACGCTGAAGCAGATGCTGTTCGAGATCGCCACATTCGGCAGCGGCAAACGCTCCAGCGTCAGGTCCAGGTTCAGGCGGTAAAAACTGCCGATACGGTCGCGGCAAGGGCGCTCGTCCAGGGTGCCGAACACAAAGCGGCCCTGGCGGTCGCAGCGGCCATCGTTCAGGCGCGTCATCGGCATGTCGGCTTCGACCACGTGCAAGGTCGTGACGGCGCTGCTGCGCAGGTCATACCAGGCCAGGCGCGAGGCCAGGCCCAGCAGCAGCACATGCTCGTCGTCCGTCAGTGCAAAACAGGCCAGGCGCTCGGGCATCACCCAGGTCTCGCGCACGCCGGTGGCGAGCGTCAGCGCATGCAGCTTGCAGCCTTCAATATTGGTCCAGAAAACGCGCCCGCTGCGTTCGCACCAGCGCACGCCCTCGCCCAGGAAATCCCGGGAGTCGACCAGCAGTTCGGCTTTTGTCTCCATTATTTTTTTCCTCCGGGGGTCAGACCCCCGTCTACGTTAGCTCAGAGCTTTGAGTTGTCAACATTGAGGGTCTGACCCCAGCAGTTCGGCGGATCAGCAGAAAGCTGGGGTCAGACCCGGCGGGTCTGACCCCGGTGTCAGTGCGACTCGCGCGGAACGGCGGAACCACGGCAACCAACCAGGAAGTCCAGGTCGGCGCCTTCGTCGGCCTGCATCACGTGCTTGATATACATCGACTGGTAGCCGCCGCGCATGGTCGGCGCAATCGGCTTCCATTCGGCGCGGCGGCGTGCCAGTTCTTCGTCCGAGACTTCCAGGTGCAGGCGGCGGCCATGCACGTCGAGTTCGATCATGTCGCCATCGCGTACCAGCGCCAGCGGGCCGCCGGCGGCGGCTTCCGGCGCCACGTGCAGCACCACGGTGCCGTACGCCGTGCCGCTCATGCGCGCATCCGAAATACGGACCATGTCGCGCACGCCCAGCTCCAGCAGTTTTTTCGGCAGGCCCATATTGCCCACTTCGGCCATGCCCGGATAGCCTACCGGGCCGCAGTTCTGCAGCACCATGATGCAGCTGGCGTCGATGTCCAGTTCAGGATCGTCGACCCGTTCCTTGTAATGCTCGATGCTGTTGAAGACCACGGCGCGGCCACGGTGCTGCATCAGTTCCGGCGAGGCGGCCGACGGCTTGATGACGGCGCCGCGCGGCGACAGGTTGCCGTGCAGGACGGCGATGCCGCCTTCGTCCTTGAACGGCTGCTCCAACGGCGTAATGACTTCCGGGTTGAAGTTTTCAGCTTCGGCCACGTTGATGGCCATGGTGGCGCCGGTCACCGTCAGCGCTTCGCCATGCAGTTTGCCCAGCAGGTCGCGGATAATGACGGGCAGGCCGCCCGCATAGTAAAAATCTTCCATCAGGTACTGGCCCGACGGCATCAGGTTCAGCAGGCATGGAATGTCGCGGCCCAGGCGGTCCCAGTCGGCCAGGCGCATGTCGACGCCGATGCGGCCGGCAATCGCCAGCAGGTGGATCACGGCATTGGTCGAGCCGCCGATGGCGCCGTTGACCATGATGGCGTTTTCAAACGCGTCGCGGGTCAGCACTTTCGACAGCTTCAGGTCTTCATGCACCATGTCGACGATACGGCGGCCCGTCAGCTGCGCCTGCAGCTTGCGGCGCGAGTCGACAGCAGGAATGGCGGCGTTACCCGGCAGGGTCACGCCCAGCGCTTCGACCATGCTGGCCATGGTGGAAGCGGTGCCCATCGTCATGCAGTGGCCGGCCGAGCGCGACATGCACGATTCGGCCTGCTTGAATTCGGCAGACGTCATGCGGCCAGCGCGCACGTCTTCGGAGAATTTCCAGACGTCGGTGCCCGAGCCGATAGGCTTGCCACGGTAGTTACCGTTCAACATCGGGCCGCCCGACAGCACGATGGTCGGCAGGTCGACGCTGGCCGCACCCATCAGCAGGGCAGGAGTGGTCTTGTCGCAGCCGGTCAACAGCACCACGCCGTCGATCGGGTTGGCACGAATCGACTCTTCGACATCCATGCTGGCCAGGTTGCGGAACAACATGGCGGTCGGGCGCAAATTCGTCTCGCCCAGCGACATCACGGGGAATTCGACCGGGAAACCGCCAGCTTCGAGCACGCCGCGCTTGACCATTTCGGCCAGGTCGCGGAAGTGGGCATTGCATGGCGTCAGTTCGGACCAGGTATTGCAAATGCCGATCACCGGACGGCCATCGAAGGCGTCGCTGGGGAAACCCTGGTTTTTCATCCAGCTGCGGTGGATAAAGCTGTCTTTGTCGTCGCCACCAAACCACGACTGGGAGCGTAATACTCGTTTGTTCTTTTGCTCGCTCACGCGGCCTCCTGCTGTGAAATCAAGCCGCGCGCGGCGGCAATTAAAAGGGCCCCATGGCCCGCCAGATTGGCTTGCTGTCCATCGTCGACGACGATGCGCTTGCCGTAAAAAAATCCGTGTTCTTCGATCAGTAATGCCAGCGCCTGGCGCAGCATGGCCTTGCCCGTGATGACCAGCGTGGTTTCGGGGCGCATCTGGATGGCGCTGCTGTTGCGCAGCGCCAGCAAGTCGCCGCTGAGTACTGCGCCCATCAGGAAATTGGCGCGCTCATTGCGCTCGACGGCGCCGAACTGGCCCAGGGTGCGCACGCTGAAGCAGGCACGCGCCAGGCCCGTCTTTTGCGCGGCGGCCGCGCCGGCCAGCAGCATCTTGGGCACCAGCGACTCGGCAAAGTCGCCGTCGACCGATTGGCGTATCAGGGTATGCTGGGTAATCGCCTGCAGCAATTCGCCGGCAATGGTGGTAGCGCAGCCCATGATGCGGCCGCGCTCGTCAACGCTGACGAGCTTGGTATGCGAACCGGGCATGATCAGGGTGGCCGGATCCTGCAACTGCAGGCGGTCCAACAGGCCGATCACTTCCGTCTCTTCGCCGCGCATCATGTCCATCGCTTCGGCATTGTGCAGGCCGATGGCGCCATGCTGGTTGCGCACGCCAGGCACCAGCCACAGGGGCTGGGCCAGCACGTCGGGCAGGTCAACCGCCTGCATGCCCTGCGCCAGTTGGGCCAGGCCGGCAGGCGCCGGCAGATGCGGTATTTCCTTGACGCCCATCGGCGAGGTAATCATGCCCGAGGCCAGCACCAGGGCGACATCGGCGCTGGAAATCGCCGCCTGCTCCTGCACGGCGGCGATGCTGTCGCGCAGCGCCTGCTTTAGCGCGCCGTTGTGACCATCGATGGCCGTATTGCGCACACCGATTTCCTGTGACGCCTGGGCGATGACGGCGCCGTCCCGCCATAACAGGGTACGCGTATTGGTGGTACCGGCATCGATGGTGATTATATTCATGGGCAAGTTTCGCAGCGTCGGTAAAAAGATGGGCTAAAAACTGCCCTATGTTAGAACCGCGCGGCATATCTGACCAATCACTTATTTAACGCTACCGATACCGATTCTGATATGTCAAATGCATCGATATCCTGCACCCCCAGACGATACACGAAAGTGTGCCGCGCCGCGGCGCCACACGGCAGTTCCAGCGCCTCGGTGGCCAGGCAAAAGCGGTGCTGGTCCGACTGCAGGCGCAGCCGTGGCTGGGTGGTAAAGAAGCGCAGCTCGCGGCCCGAGGCCGGGTCGGCCACGCGCGCCGCTTCACGCAGCAGGCCGTCGGCGGCCAGGCAGAAACCATGGTCGAAGCCCACCGTGCCAGCTGGCTGGGCGCCGGGCCAGGCCAGGCGCGCACCGAGCGGCGCCGGCTGGCGAAAATCAAACGCGCTGCCGGCCACCTCGGTGACGCCGGCCGCCGGCAGGTAATGATCGGCCGCCACGCGCAGCACATGGTCTGCCACCATGCCGCCGCCATGCAGATTGAACGCGGGCGCGGCCAGGCCGATGCGGGCCGGCGCGATGGCCACCGCCTCGCAATCGATGCGCAAGCCGCCATTGTCTTCCAGCCGGTAGCGCAGGCGCACGCACAAGCCGTCACGCGCCAGGCTCAGTTCCAGGGCGGCGTCGCTGGCGGCCTCGCAGTGCCAGTGCGCGCCTGGCACGTCGGCTGCGGGCGCGGCCATCGCATGCCCGAGTACATCGGCCAGGCGGCCGTAGCGGTCGGGCGCCCACCACGCTTGCAGGCTGGCCTCTACCGGATTGACCTGCACGCGCATGCCGCGGTGGTTGCTCAAAATGTGGCTGCTACCGGAAACGGTCATGGCGGAGCGATGCTGGCAGAGCGGCTGCGCAGCTGGAATTCGCGTGGCGTGCAGCCCAGTTCGCGCTTGAAGACGGCATGCATGTACTGCACCGTGGTAAAGCCGCAGCGCACGGCAACGTCGGCCACTTGCCCCGGTTCGCGCGTCAGCAGGGTCTTGGCCGCGTCGAGCTTGAAGTGCAGGATCTCGTCATGCACGCTGCGCCCCAGCTCGTGGCGGAAATGCGCTTCCAGGGTCGAGCGCGACACGCCCACGTAATCGGCCACCTGCTCGGTCTTGATGCCCTGGCAGGCGTACTGGCGGATGAAATGACGCGCCTGCATCACTTGCGGATGCTGGAACGGCTGGTGGCGCGTCGAGGCCAGCACATTCAGGCCGGCCGGCGGCACCAGGATGCGGGTGCTGGACAGGCGCGCGCCATTCAACATCTGGTGCAGCAGGTGAGCCGCCGTGCGGCCCATCTCTTCGGCGCCCTGGATCACTGAACTCAAGGGTATGCGCGTCAGCATGCGCGCCAGCGGGTCGTTGTCGATGCCGATCAGGGCCACTTGCTCGGGCACGGCGATGCCCGCATGCATGCAGGCCTGCAGCAACTGGCGCGCCCGCGCGTCGCTGACGGCAATGATGCCGACCGGTTTTTCCAGGCTGTTGAGCCAGGCGATCTGCTGCCCGACCGCTTCGTCCCACGACGGCGCGCTGGTGGCCACGCCCCGGTACACGTCGGCGCGCATATGGTCGCGCTCCATCAGCGCGCAGAACGCCGTTTCGCGCTCCTGCGCCCAGCGGTTGACGTCGGCTTCGGGCAGGCTGAAACAGGCAAAGCGCGTGAGGCCCGCTTCGACCAGGTGGTCGTAGGCCAGCTTGACGATCTTGAAATTGTCGGTCGCCACGTAGGGAATGCCAGCCGGATAGCTGCTTTCCTGCGCGTAGGAGCCGCCCACGGCCACCACCGGCAGATGGCTGCTGGCCAGCGCCGCGCAGACGGCCGGGTCGTCGAAATCGGCGATGATGCCGTCGCCCTGCCAGCGCTCGATGCCGGGCAGGCGGCAGCGAAAGTCCTCTTCCAGGAACAAATCCCACGACACGCGCGTGGTGTTCAGATACGACGCAATGCCGGCGATAATGTCGCGGTCATAAATCTTGTTGCCATTGAACAGCAGCGCGATCCGGTGCGCGGTCGGCATTTTCATTCTGTGTCTCCTCCAGGTGGCGGCCGGGACGTATCTTCGCCCCTGGCTGCAGGTCAAGCACCTGCCTCGAACACCTGACAAAACCGTAGCGAGCGGCAGTGAGTTGCGGCCGAGAAGCGGAGCTGTACGAATGTACAGTGAGCATCGCAGGCCGCAAATCGCGACGCGCAGTAGGTTTGGTCAGGTGTTCTTAGCGGCGTCCCGCGCGGGTACTGACATCGACCCAGACCGCGAGGGTGAGAATACTGCCTTTCACGATCATCTGCCAATACGTGTCCACGTCCAGCATCGACATGCCGTTATCGAGGCTGGCCATCACCAGTGCGCCGATCAGGGCGCCGTAGACGGTGCCCGAGCCGCCGCGCATCGAGGTGCCGCCGATAAAGCAGGCGGCGATGGCATCGAGTTCGCTGAATGTGCCGGCCGAGGGCGAACCGGCGGCCAGGCGGCCCGTGTTGATCAGGCCCGCCAGCGCGCACATCAGGCCCATGATGCCGAAAATCCACAGCTTGACGGCTTTCACGTTGATGCCCGACAGGCGCGTCGCTTCCATATTGCTGCCCACCGCGTAGATGCGGCGGCCGAACACGGTCTGGCTGGTGATATAGCTGAACAGGCCCAGCAGCGCCAGCAACAGCAGCACCGGCAGCGGGATGCCTTCATAGCCGTTCAGCGTGCGCACAAAGGCATACAGCACGGCGCCGATCACGGCCACGCGCAGGGCGTCGACCCAGACCGCCGTTTGCGGCAGGCCATGCTGGGTGCGGCTGACCCGGCCACGCCAGGTCAGGAAGGCCGCCAGCACGAACAGGAACACGCCCAGCACCACGCCCGGCGTGGCCGGCAGGTAGCCCTGGCCCAGGTAGACCATCGGCTCGGAGACGGGCGCCACCGTGATGCCGCCCGTGATGCCCAGCAAGATGCCGCGATACGCCAGCATGCCGCCCAGGCCGACGATAAACGAGGGGATGCCCCGGTAGGCCGTCAGGTAGCCGTTCAACAGGCCGATCACCAGGCCGCAGCCCAGCACCGCCATCAGGTTCAGCGCCAGCGGCCAGTGCTGAGTGACGTCAAGCACGGCGGCGATGCCGCCCAACAGGCCCAGCAAAGAACCGATCGACAGGTCGATCTCGCCGGCGATAATCACCAGTACCATGCCGCAGGCCAGGATGCCGGTCACCGACATCTGGCGCAGCAGGTTCGACAGGTTGCGCGGCGTAACGAAGCTGCCTTCGGTCTTCCACGAAAAAAAGGCCCAGATCAACGCCACCGCGATCAGAAGGGCCAGCATCTTGTATTGGGTGAAAAGCTGTTTGATGCCGATAGGTTTCATGCCACGTTATCCTTGTGTTCGGTGTTCGCTGCCAGCGCCGCCGCCAGCACGGTTTCCTGGCTCAGGCCATCGTTGATAAAGTCGCCGCGCAAGCGGCCTTCGCCCATCACCAGCACGCGGTCCGACACGCCCAGCACTTCGGCCAGTTCGGACGAGACCATGATGATGGCCACGCCCTGGTCGGCCAGCGCCAGCATCAGCTTGTAGATTTCATATTTGGCGCCCACATCCACGCCGCGTGTCGGCTCGTCCAGAATCAGCACGCGCGGGCGCGTCAGCAGCATCTTGGCCAGCACGGCCTTCTGCTGGTTGCCGCCCGAGAGACTCGTAATCGGCAGCGCAGGGCTGGCCGTTTTCAGCTCCAGCTGGGCGATCTCGCCGCGCACCGCCGTCAGCTCCGCATCGCCATCGATGCGCGTGGCGCGCACGAACTGGCCCAGCACCGACAGGGTGATGTTCTGGCCCACGTCGAGGTCCGGCACGATGCCGTGGTGCTTGCGGTCTTCCGGCACCATTGCCAGGCCCATGGCAATCGCCTTTTGTGGCGAACTGGTGTCGATCTGCTTGCCATCGAGCCAGACCTCGGCCTGGCATGGTCCCTGGTAGGCGCCAAACAGGGCGGAAACGAGTTCCGTGCGCCCTGCCCCCACCAGCCCGGCGATGCCGAGAATTTCGCCACGGCGCAGGGTGAACGATACATCGTCGACGCGTTTGCGCTGCGGGTTGTCGGCGTCGATGCAGGTCACGTGGCGCGCCTCGAACAGCACCTCGCCGATCGCGTCTTTCTTGCTACGGTGCGGATACAGCTGGTTCATTTCGCGGCCCACCATCTGCGCGATAATGCGTTCAACGTTCATCTGCCCCATCGGCGTGGTGGCGATATGCTTGCCGTCGCGGATGACGACGATGGTGTCGCAGATGGCCGCCACTTCATCGAGCTTGTGCGAAATATAGATGCAGGTGACACCCTTGGCCTTCAGCGCGCGGATAATGTCGAGCAGCACGGCGATTTCGGACGCCGTCAGCGACGACGACGGCTCGTCGAGTATCAGCAAACGCGCATTCTTGTTGAGCGCCTTGGCGATCTCCACCAGCTGCTGGTGGCCGCCGCCGTAATTCATCACCGGCAGCGCCACGTTCAGTTCGGGGATCTTCAGTTCGCGCAGCAGCTCGTCGGCGCGCTTGTACATGGCGCCATAGTTCATGCGCCCGCCCGCCAGGGTGATCTCGCGGCCCATGAAGATGTTTTCGGCCACCGACAGCTGCGGCACCAGCATCAGCTCCTGGTGGATGATGATGATGCCGGCCGCCTCGGTATCGCGGATCGATTCGGCGCGCAAGGGCTGGCCATCCCACAGGATTTCGCCATCCCAGGTGCCGTGCGGGTACACGCCTGACAGCACCTTCATCAGGGTCGACTTGCCGGCGCCGTTCTCGCCGCACAGGCCTATGCATTCGCCGGCCCGCACCTGCAGGTCGATGCCGTCGAGCGCGCGGACACCGCCAAACTGTTTGACGATGCCTTTCATTTCAAGCAGATAGTCGGACATGCTCACTCTCGTTGCGGTTACAGTCGCTGGTATTGATTACCCCAAAAGCAAATTCCGGGGTCAGACCCTCAGGGTCCGACCCCAGCATTTCCGCCGTTGGGGTAAAAAATGACGTGGGTGATCAGTTACCCAGTTGCGCCTTGGTGTAGAACCCGTCGTCAACCAGAATATTCACGTTCGCCTTGGTCAGCGGCGTTGGTTTCAGCAGCACGGTGCTGACTTTTTTCAGGCCGTTGTCATAGCTGGAGTTGTAGGCCGGCTTTTCGTTGCGCGCCAGTTGCACGGCCAGCTTGGCCGCTTCCGAAGCGATGGTTTTCAACGGCTTGTAGACGGTCATGGCCTGGGTGCCGGCGATCACGCGCTTGACGGCCGCCAGATCGGCGTCCTGACCCGAAACCGGCACCTTGCCGGCCAGTTTTTGCGCGGCCAGCGCCTGGATGGCGCCGCCGGCCGTGCCGTCGTTCGAGGCAACGATGGCGTCGATCTTGTTGTTGTTGGCCGTCAGCGCATTTTCAACGATGGACAGCGCTTCGGTAGCGCTCCAGTCCTTGACCCACTGCTGGCCGACGATCTTGATATCGCCCTTGTCGATAAACGGTTTCAGCACCTTCATCTGGCCTTCGCGCAGCATCTTGGCGTTGTTGTCGGTCGGCGAGCCGCCCAGCAGGTAATAATTGCCTTTCGGTTGGACCTTGGTTACGCCTTCGGCCTGCATTTCACCGACTTTTTCATTGTCGAACGAGATATACGCGTCGATATCTGCACCCAGGATCAAACGGTCATACGACAGCACCTTGATGCCGGCCTTTTTGGCTTCCTTGACGGTGTTGTTCAATACCGTCGCATTGAAGGGCACGATCACCAGCACGTCGACACCGCGCGAAATCAGGTTTTCGATCTGCGAGATCTGGCGCTGCTCGCTGGCGTCGGCCGATTGCACAAAGACCTTGGCGCCCTGCTTTTCGGCGGCGGCGATAAAGAAATCGCGGTCGCGCGTCCAGCGTTCGACGCGCAGGTCGTCGATGGAAAAACCGATTTTCGGATTTTTTGCGTCAGCCAGGGCGGCGCTGCTGGTCAGTGCCAGCATGGCGGTCATGATGGCGGCGCTGATGATTTTGTTCATTGTGTGTCTCCTTGTTGGATTTTATTAACGACGTTTTGAACTACGGGTGCTGCTGAAAAAGTTGGGATCAATGGTTATGCCGTGGCAGGGTCTGGCCCACGGCGCGGTATTTCAGCGCCAGCTCCATGCAGGCGCCGGTTTCCAGCTGGCCCACGCTAGCGCGGTAGATTTCCTGCCACGGCGTAGAACTGTCGTTGATCGGTGGCGGCAGCTCATGTGTGCGGCGCGCCAGCTCGGCTTCATCGACCAGCATGTCGCAGCGCCCGGCCGCCAGGTCGACGCGGATCATGTCGCCTGTGCGCAGCAAGGCCAGGCCACCGCCGACCGCGCTTTCCGGCGACGCATTCAGGATCGACGGGCTGTCCGAGGTGCCCGACTGGCGGCCGTCGCCCAGCGTCGGCAAATTCAATATGCCGGCTTTCAGCAAGGCGTCGGGCGGCTGCATATTGACCACTTCGGCCGAACCGGGCCAGCCCACCGGCCCAGCGCCGCGCATCACCAGCATGCAGCTGTCGTCAATCTTGAGGGCCGGATCGTTGATGCGGGCGTGATAGTCGGCAGAACCGTCGAACACGATGGCGCGCGCTTCAAAGATACCTTCGCAGCCGGGACGCGACAGATAGCGCTCGCGGAAGGCGGGCGAAATTACGCTGGTTTTCATGATGGCAAAGTCGAACAGATTACCTTTCAAGGCCAGAAAGCCCGCCTTTTCCTTGAGTGGTTCGGCAAACGGACGGATCATTTCGCGGTCATTGCTTTCCTGCCCTGCCAGGTTCTCTGCCATGGTCTTGCCGGTGACGGTGGGGCGGTTCGCGTGCAGCAGGCCCGCCTGCTGCAGCTCCCACATGATGGCCGGCACGCCGCCGGCGCGGTGGAAGCGCTCGCCCAGGTATTTACCGGCCGGCTGCATGTTCAACAGCAGCGGCACGTCGTAGCCATGCGCCATCCAGTCGCTTGAATGCAGTTCCACGCCGGCGTGGCGCGCCATCGCCATCAAATGCGGCTGGGCGTTGGTCGAGCCACCGATCGCCGCGTTGACGATGATGGCGTCCAGAAATGCTTCGCGCGTCAGGATGCTTGAAGGACGCACGTCCTCATGCGCCAGGGCGACGATGCGGCGCCCCGTTTCATAGGCGATCTGGCCCCGCTCGCGGTACGGCGCGGGGATTGCCGAGCAGCCGGTCAGCGACATGCCCAGCGCTTCGGCCAGCGCGTTCATGGTCGAAGCCGTGCCCATGGTGTTGCAGTGGCCGGCCGATGGCGCCGAAGCGGCGGCGATCTGCAGGAATTTGTCGTTGTCGATCAGGCCGGCGGACAGTTGCCGGCGGCCCTTCCAGATGGCCGCGCCCGAGCCCACTAGTTCACCGTCCATCCAGCCATCGAGCATGGGGCCGCCCGACAGCACGATGGCAGGAATATCGACCGTGGCGGCGGCCATCAACTGCGCCGGCGTGGTCTTGTCGCAGCCGGTGGTCAGCACCACGGCGTCGATCGGATAACCGTGCAAGATCTCCACCAGGCCCAGGTAGGCCAGGTTGCGGTCCAGCGCGGCCGTCGGCCTGCGGCAGTTTTCAAAAATCGGATGCAGCGGGAATTCCATCGGAATGCCACCCGCATCGCGGATGCCGTCGCGCACGCGCTTGGCCAGGTCCAGGTGGATGCGGTTGCACGGGCTGATGTCACTGCCGCTTTGAGCGATGCCGATAATCGGCCGGCCCGAGCGCAGTTCTTCGGCCGTGATCCCGTAGTTCATGAAGCGCTCAAGATACAGCGCCGTCATGTCGATATGGTCGGGATTGTCGAACCAGTCCTGCGAGCGGAAACGGCGCGGCGCAGTCGATGGCGGTATTTTCATCTCGCTCATGCGCCGTACCAGCCCGCGTCGACATAGTATTCACGCCCGGCGCACTTGGCCGCGTTGTCCGACGCCAGGAACAGCGCCAGCGCTGCCACGTCTTCCGGCTCCACGCGCAGTTGCAAGCACTGGCCCTGCAGGATCATGGCTTCGGCTTCCGGCGTATGCCACAGCCGCTCCTGGCGCGGCGTGCGCACGGCGCCCGGAATAATGCAGTTGACGCGGATGCCGTCGACGCCCAGGTCGCGCGCCAGGCCGCGCGTCAGGCCTTCGATGCCGGCCTTGGCCGTCATGTAGATCGACAGGTTGGCTTGCGCCAGGTGCCAGGAAATCGAACCGAGGTTCAGGATCACGCCGCTTTTCCGGGCGCGCATGGCCGGCGCCACGGCCTGGGCGCAGAAATACTGGTGGCGCAGGTTGACGGCGATGCGCTCGTCCCAGTAGGCGGGCGTGACGTTTTCGATCTGGTGGCGGTCGTCGTTGGCAGCGTTGTTGATCAGGATATCGGCCGCACCGCAAGTCGCTTCGATCTCGGCAAACGTGGCGGCCAGGCCGGCCAGGTCGGTCAGGTCGCAATAGCGGAACACGGGCGGCTGCGGCAGGTCGGCAAGTTTGGTTTCCAGTGCGCGCGAGGCTTCCTCGGCGATGTCGAGGAAGGTGACATGGGCGCCCTGGCGCGCAAACGCTTCGACGATGGCCACGCCGATGCCGGTGCCGCCACCGGTAATGATGACGTTTTTTCCGGCCAGGCTGGGATAGGTTGCATGCAGCATATGATGTCTCTTTCTGTTTCTAATTATTAATGGGTAGTCAGATCAGGCCGCGTTTTGCCAGGCTGCTGTACAGCGCGCGCACGCCGAACTGCCACGGTGCGATCGCGTCGCAATGCTGGACTTCATTGACCAGCGCGCCAAGTGCGGGGCTGGCGATCGTCACGCGGTCGCCAAGGTGGTGGGTAAAGCCGCCGCCCGGGGCGCCACGGTCTTTCACGGGCGAGAACATGGTGCCCAGGAACAGCATGAAGCCGTCCGGATACTGGTGGTACTGGCCGGCAGTCTGGCGCACCAGGTCGAGCGGGTCGCGGCTGATCTCGCGCATGAAGCTGGCGCCTTCGAGCACGAAACCATCGTCCGCCCCTTCGATCAGCAGCGACACTTCGGCGTCGCGCACGGTGTCGATGGTGTAGCGCTCGTCGAACAGGCGAATGAAAGGGCCGATGGCGCAGGAACCGTTGTTGTCCTTGGCCTTGCCCAAGAGCAGCGCGCTGCGCCCTTCGATATCGCGCAGGTTGACGTCATTGCCCAGGGTCGCGCCCAGCACTTCGCCGCGGCTGTTGACGGCCAGGACGATTTCCGGCTCCGGATTGTTCCAGGCGGAGGCCGGCAGCAGGCCCACTTGCGCACCGCAACCGACCGACGACATCGGCTGTGCCTTGGTAAATACTTCCGCGTCGGGGCCGATGCCCACTTCCATGTATTGCGACCAGGCGCCGCGCTGCTGCAGCTGTTCCTTGAGGCGCTGCGCCGCGTCCGAGCCGGGCTTCAGGGCCGACAGATCGCTGCCCAGGGTTGCCTGCAGGGCGGCGCGCAAGGTATTGGCCTTGTCGGCGTTGCCGCCGGCCTGTTCCTCGATCACGCGCTCGAGCAGGCTGACGGCAAACGTCACGCCGCAAGCCTTGACGGCCTGCAGATCGCACGGCGCCAACAGCAGCGGCTGGCCTGCCGGCGCAGCCAGGGCCTGCGCCAGCAATTGCTCTACCTGTCCCAGCGACTCGCCCTGCGCCTGGCGCACGAAGGCGAGCGGATTGTCGCGCTCCAGCAACTCCGATACGGTGGAGACGGACGACGTGATATCAAATACTTCACCGCCACGCACGACTACCACGCAGGGACCGTCGCGCCAGATGCGGCCGATCAGGGTGGCGTCGGCAAGGTCCTGCGGCAGCAGGGAAACAGGGGAAATCGGCAACATGGCAGCTTTCGGGAAAAGGGAGCAAAGTTCAGGTGAGGCCGATTCTGCGCGCCGTCCAACCTGACCGCAATTACGAAAATCACCAAATTGCATGATGATTATTGGTATTGCGACGCACCAAAAAAACCCTGTCCGATGGCCAGGTCGCGCCCTTTTTCCTGCCCACAAAAATCCATGCCGCAGTGCATCAATAAGGGGGGTGATATCTATTTGGATATCGCATAAGTGAAAAAATTGATTGGTGAGGTCTCACTGGACAAACTAGTATCAGCCGTGGCCTGGATTGGCCACCAGCATCACGCCGGCCGACAGACCGCGAAGCTGGACCATTCAACTATTCAAAGACGGTGGAGACCTAATATGAAAACAACAATGAAAATGCTGAGCGCGAGCCTGGTGCTGGCCATGTCCGGCATGACCGTGATGCCAATGGCCAACGCCGCAGACAAGGGCGCAGTCGGCATTTCGATGCCAACCAAATCGTCGATGCGCTGGATCGCCGACGGCGACAACATGGTCAAGGTATTCAAGGAACGCGGCTACAAGACCGACTTGCAGTTCGCCGACGACGATATCCCGAACCAGCTGGCACAAGTGGAAAACATGATCACCAAGGGCGCCAAGGTGCTGGTGATCGCCGCCATCGACGGCACCACCCTGTCGAACGTGCTGCAAAAAGCGGCCGACAAGGGCATCAAGGTCATTTCCTATGACCGCCTGATCCGCGGCACCAAAAACATCGATTACTACGCAACGTTCGACAACTTCCAGGTCGGCGTGCTGCAAGCGGGCTATATCGAATCGGCGCTGAAACTGAAAGAAGGCAAGGGCCCGTTCAATATCGAACTGTTCGGCGGTTCGGCTGACGACAACAACGCCCACTTCTTCTACAACGGCGCCATGTCGGTACTGAAACCATACATCGACAGCGGCAAGCTGGTGGTGCGTTCGAAGCAGATGGGCATGGAAAAAGTGGCCACCCTGCGCTGGGACGGCGCCGTGGCGCAAGCCCGTATGGACAACCTGCTGAGCGCCTACTACGGCAATGCCCGCGTCGACGCGGTGCTGTCGCCATATGACGGCCTGAGCATCGGTATCCTGTCGTCGCTGAAAGGTGTTGGCTACGGTACGCCGAAGCAGCCATTCCCGGTCGTGACGGGCCAGGATGCCGAGATCCCTTCGGTGAAATCGATCATCCGTGGCGAGCAGGCTTCGACCGTGTTCAAGGACACCCGCGAACTGGCCAAAGTGACCGCCAATATGGTCGACGCGATGATGAACGGCAAAACGCCGACCGTCAACGACACCAAGACCTACAACAATGGCGTGAAAGTCGTGCCATCGTTCCTGCTCAAACCAGTCATCGTCGACAAGGCAAACTGGAAGCAAGTGCTGGTTACCGGCAGCGGCTACTACACCGAAGCGCAAGTAAAGTAATTTCGTAGACGGGTACTGAAGGCCCGGCAATGCCGGGCCTTTCGCTTCACGCAATATCAAGACAAGACTGCAGCACGACCGCAACATGCGGCGCGGCCGTGCCAGAGAGGTTATATGACGAACACTATCCTGGAAATGCGCGGGATACGCAAGACGTTCCCGGGTGTAGTTGCGCTCGACAATGTCAATCTGCGCGTGCGCAGCGGCGAGATCCACGCCATCGTGGGCGAAAACGGCGCCGGCAAATCGACCCTGATGAAAGTGCTCAGTGGCGTGTATGGCCACGGCAGCTACTCGGGCGACATCGAGTATCAAGGTCAGGTGCGCCAGTTCCGCGGCATCAAGGACAGCGAAGAAATCGGCATTATCATCATTCACCAGGAACTGGCGCTGGTGCCCCAGCTGTCGATCGCCGAGAATATCTTCCTCGGCAACGAGCCGGCCAAGATGGGCGTCATCGACTGGGAACACACGCAAAGCAAGACGCGCGACCTGATGCGCAAAGTCGGCCTGAAAGAGTCGCCCGACACCCTGATCACGAATCTGGGCGTGGGCAAGCAGCAGTTGATCGAAATTGCCAAGGCACTGTCGAAAGACGTCAAGCTGCTGATCCTCGACGAGCCAACGGCCAGCCTGAACGAAAGCGACAGCGCGGCCCTGCTCGACCTGCTGCTGGGCCTGAAAGCCCAGGGCATTTCGTCGATCCTGATTTCGCACAAGCTCAATGAAATTTCGCGCGTCGCCGATGCTATCACGGTGCTACGCGATGGCAACACCGTCGATAGCTTCGACTGCCGCGTGGAGCCTGTCAGCGAAGACCGCATCATCGAAAAAATGGTCGGACGCGAGATGGCCGACCGCTATCCGCCGCGCACGCCCACCATCGGCGAGACCATTTTCGAAGTGCGTGACTGGAAGGTCTACCATCCCGAGCACGCCGACCGCGCCGTGATCAAGGGCATCAACCTGCACGCCAAAAAGGGCGAGATCATCGGTATCGCCGGCCTGATGGGTTCAGGCCGCACCGAACTGGCAATGAGTATTTTTGGCCGTGCTTACGGCCAGCGCATCAGCGGTACGGTATTGAAAAACGGCCAGGAAATCGACGTCAGCACCATCGGCAAGGCGATTGCCCACGGCCTGGCCTACGTCACGGAAGACCGCAAGGGCCTGGGCCTGATCCTGGAAGAAGATATCCAGAAGAACACCAGCCTGGCCAACCTGGACGCGATTTCGAAGCACATGGTGATCGACGAGCAGCGCGAGTACAGCGTGGCCGAAGAGTTCCGCCGCAAGCTCAAGACGCGCTGCTCGAGCGTGGCGCAGAAGGTAGTCAATCTGTCCGGCGGCAACCAGCAGAAAGTGGTGCTGGCGAAGTGGCTGTTTTCACGCCCTGACGTACTGATCCTCGATGAACCTAGCCGCGGCATCGACGTCGGCGCCAAGTACGAGATCTACAGCATCATCAGCGACCTGGCCGCCGAAGGCAAATGCATCATCATGATTTCGTCGGAAATGCCGGAATTGCTGGGCATGTGCGACCGGATCTATGTCATGAACGAAGGCCGCTTTGCGGCAGAACTAAGCGCAGCAGAAGCGTCGCAAGAAAGAATCATGCGCGCAATCGTCACACACGGAGAGAACAATGGATAACAAACTGACAGCCGGCGCACCAGCAGCGCCAGCGGCCGCGCCGGAAGCGAAAAGCTACGCCGGCTTTTTGAAGAACAATATGCGCGACTACGGCATGCTGCTCTCCCTGATCGTCATCATGGGCTTTTTCCAGTACATGACCAACGGCACCCTGATGGAGCCGCTGAACCTGACCAACCTGGTGCTGCAGAACAGCTATATCGTCATTATGGCGCTGGGCATGCTGATGGTCATCGTGGCCGGCCATATCGACCTGTCGGTCGGCTCGGTGGTGGGCTTTGTCGGTGCGCTGGCGGCGGTACTGATCGTCAACTACAACATGAACTTTGTCGCGGCCAGCATTATCTGCCTGATCGCCGGCGCCGTCATCGGTGGTGCGCAGGGTTATTTCGTGGCCTTCTTCAAGATCCCGTCGTTTATCGTCACGCTGGCCGGCATGCTGGTGTTCAAGGGCCTGACCCTGGCGCTGCTCGCTGGCCAGTCGGTCGGCCCGTTCCCGGACGGCTTCCAGATGCTGAGCTCGGGCTTCCTGCCTGACCCGTTCGGCGGTGACCATCTGCGCGGCTTCTCGCTGCTGCTGGGCGTGATCGCTGCTGCCGCACTGATCATCACTTCGCTGCGCAGCCGCGCCAAGCAAATGAAACACGGCATGGAAAACGAGCCACGCGCTTTCTTCCTGCTGAAAAACGGCGTGTTCGCCGCCGTGATGGTGTACTTCAGCTACCTGCTGGCCTCGTACCGCGGTTTCCCGAACGTGCTGGCAGTGATGTCGGTGCTGATCGTCGCCTACACCTTTGTTACCAATCGCACCGTGCTGGGCCGCCGCGTCTACGCCGTCGGCGGCAATGAAAAAGCGGCGCGCCTGTCGGGTATCAAGACCGAGCGCGTCAGCTTCTACACCTTCGTCAACATGGGCATGCTGGCCGCCCTGGCCGGCCTGATCTTCGCAGCACGCCTGAACACCGCCACGCCGAAAGCCGGTACCGGCTTCGAGCTGGACGTGATTGCAGCATGCTTTATCGGCGGTGCCTCGGCGTCGGGCGGCGTCGGCAAGGTCATGGGTGCAGTGATCGGCGCCTTTATCATGGGCGTGATGAACAACGGCATGTCCATCATGGGCATCGGCATCGACTACCAGCAAGTGATCAAAGGCCTGGTACTGCTGGCTGCCGTGTTTATCGACGTCGTCAATAAAAACAAGTAATCCAGTTCGAGCCTTTAGGGGGTTCAAGCCGGCGCATGCGCCGGCTTTTTTTATGGGCGCCTGGTCAGAACGGCACGGCGTCGGCCGTGACCAGCGTAATCGGATTGCCGGGATTGAGCAGCTGGCGCCAGACGCAGTTGTGATGTTCGACGATGGCCGGCGCGGCCAGGTGCGGGCGGTCGCGCGTGGTATGCGCGTCGCTGATTACTACGGTCGCCAGTTCCAGGCTGGCGGCGCGGCGCACGCTGGTGTCGATGCAAAATTCGGTGGCATAGCCGCATACATAAATCGTGTCGATGCCGGCCTGCGCCAGGTGCTGCTGCAGCCCGGTCTGGCGAAACGCATCGCAGGAGTTCTTGGCACTGACATGGTCTTGTGGCTGCGGCGCGATTCGCTCGGGAAACTGCCAGCCATGCGTACCAGCTTCCCATTCCGAGCCGTCAGTATCGTGCTGCACATAGATCACCGGCACGCCAGCGGCGCGCGCCCTGGCGATCAGGCCGGCGATGCGCTCGAGCATGGCATCGGCCTGCCAGGCTGGCGGCTCGCTCAGTACGGCGTTCTGGAAATCGATCACAATCAAGGCATGGTGCATGGTGTTCCTTTCAAGATAAGGTTCTATCGTAGCTGTTAATCTCGCATTAGTTACTCCGATTTGGGGGCGGCGTGGTATCTGGCCGCAATTCTGTCGCGGCCGCATGGGCCGCATTGGCAGGTGCCATGTCCGCCGCCGCCGCGAGGTCGGCGACGCGCTGCGGTGCGCGCGGCACTGTGGCGGTGACACATTGGTTCAGCGGCTCACGCTCGGCAGGGCGCCGGTAGCATATGGTCAGCAGTTCCTTGGACGACGATGGCGTTGGCAGGGTGGCTATGTAAATCGTCGTCGCGTCGCCCCAGGAGCACGAATAATTGCCAGGGATACGGATGCATTTTCCAGTCAGCAGGCCTGCTTCCTCCTCTCTCGAGGCCGGTGCGTCGGGCTTGCGCGCCGCTGCGGGTAGACGAGCCAGCAGGGTGCGCAACATTGGCCGATCATTGATCAGCGTGACGTGGAAACCAGCCCTGCGCAACAGCGTAATCAGGCCTGGTCCGAACCGGCTGTCGGCGAAGTGGTCGGCGCCGATGGCGTAGAATGGCAGGCGCTCGGTCGCAAGTACCGCCGGAAGTTGTGCGACCCAGGCGCGGTTGCGCTCGGCGATCAAGAAGTGGTGCTTGATCAACTCCTCACCAGACCAGCGTCGTTCGGCGTGCGCCATGTCCGGCCCAGCCGTGCCAGTCGCCGGTGCCAACCCGAGCGTATCTCGGATGTCGTCCAGGCTGGCGCGGTAGAGGGCATCGATGTAGCGGTAGAGTCCGCGCAGGCCGCTCTCCGGTTGCAGCATCGGCACCGCAACAGCCTGCGGCCGCCAGCCGTCGATTAAGCTTCGGATCAGGATGCTGCGCTCCGCCGGCACCAACGCGCAATAGGCATTGAAAAACGTCGCCGTATCGTCAATCGAGCGCAATGGGCGCGGCTTCTCGATCATAAGGCGTCCCGATTGCGAAGGTAGTACGTTAACTGTCGTCGCGTTTTTGGCCGGGCCGCCAGCGGGCTGCTCATAGACTCGTCCAGACCACGCTTGCAGCAGCAGTTCGAATCGCATAAAGCGGCCCAGGTGCTCGATCCCCTCGTTCAGCGGCATGACACGCTCCAACACAGGGTCTGGGTGAGCGCGCAGGGCAGCGTTCAGCTCCGTATCCAACGCGCCCTCATCTGGCCCTTCGACCGTGCAGTGTCGTTGCTGGTAATCGTAGTCGAGCCGAGGACTGGCGCCACGTTCGAGTAACAGTTCCGAGGCGGCCGCAAAGGCTTCGCGAATAGGTCCATTAAAATATGGATCCTTTTGCATCGGAGTGCCGATATGACTTTCTGGTAAAAAGAAGGCCAGCTTGCCATCCTTTTCGGCGGCTAACAGGCGAGCGCCAAGCTCCGCTTGCGCGGCCCCGGCTGGCGTGCCGCAGACGGCGCCCGCCAGCGTAAAAACGCCCAGCATTGTACGAAAAAACGATGTGGGTAGGCTCAGGTGTGACATTGAATTTCCTGTCATTCGTGTTGGCATGCTCTTATCCTCCATGCTTCATGCTGGCGCGCAGCGGATCCCGCAACCACTCGAACAGGGAACGCTGCGCCAGCAATTGGCCCTCCTAATTGTGTCTCAAACTGTCGCTGAGTAAATCGCCGACCTGTAACTTGGGAGCAGAAGAAATGCCGATGCGCAAGCTACAGGCGACCGGCGTGACCTGCACCGCCACAGTCTCCTTGCGCGCGTAGTGGGTAGTGCAGACAAATACCGTAGCTGCCGACAGTAACGTGGCGAAGAACAGTGTCAAAGCCCAACCGGAGAGCCCAAGCAACATCACTGGCGCACCGAGTCGTGAACGAGCTTCATCGACCGCCTCCGAGCGAAACAGTTGCTGCAGGGGGCTAAAGTGCTGCCTGTATTATTTGCGTATGGATGAGACGTACATTAAGGTCTTGTCGCTGCGATGTCTGAAGCGGAAAATTTTACTTTTTGAGAAAGATACATAATCAGGAATATTTTTTATTCCTTACGGCCACTGAGTTATCTAAATTTTTTCCAGTATCTTGAGATATGAATCATTAAATTTATCCCGTATAATTTTAATAATTTCAGGTTCATTTTGTTGCTGAAATTATCAGAGTTTTCTTCTATTACTTTATAGTGCTGATTGAATTTTTGAATATCATTTTCAGCATAAGCTGCAAGCGCAAGAAAAAAGTCATTAAATTTGAATTTTTCATCAATTTTTTCGTTTTCCCGAAGTGCCAATATAATGCTTTCTTTCACCTCGGAACGCCTATCCAATCTCAGCTCAATTTGTCGCAGATGAAGAAAAAGGCTAGATTGCGTTCAATTTATTTCCATGTATTGCTTGATAATTTTTCCAGCTTCTTCAAAACATTTGGCATCAGCGAGCACCCGCCATCCACTGTTCATTTTTCTATCAAAATCAACCAAGGAAAGCGATGACACTGCTGATGCTTGACGAGAAAATTCGGCATGACAGTCAATGATTGGAGCAGCTTGCACCATTGCGTGCATGGCAAAAAAATGAGAAAAATGAAAATTTTGAACATATTTTTCATGAATAAATGTAGCAATATTTTTCAGCATATTGAAATGTTTTTTCACAATCGACTTGGGGTTTACCTGACGAAGTGCGTTCTCAAGCTATCCACCCAAGTTAAGTCACCGTCCTGCAGCGCGCCTTCGCTGGCAATCCTATCCAGTCAGGCGCATAGCGGCTGAATAGTCACAAAATAAACTGCCCATGACACTGATCGTTGACTCAAATATATTATCAAACGAATAAAAACCATCAAAAATACATCAACTACCGAGGTTGTACGCCACACGGTAAATTATCACCATCAGAAGGGCTGCTGCTGCAGACGCAAAAGTACGTAATACGAACCCTCTGAAAGTTACAACTGATTGCACTCCGGAGTCGATTTTGACAAACCGGAACCAAAATAAGTTCGGCAAAATGCCGACGATAAATAATACGGAAGGCGAGATTGTTATCTTGTTTCCAAAAATAAGCGGCAACATCAGGTATGAAAGCGTCAAAATGACAATTACAAAGACTTTATATTGCGATTTTAATTTTTCAACAGACTGATTTTTCATAGTATATCCAGAATTGAAATACCGCTTTGATCAAATAAAAAACTACCAAAATAAATTTCTTCGAAAATACTAAATTTTATAAAAATTTACTCTTGTAATTTATATCCGAAGACTTTTACTGTCAATAATTTATGGACCAGTTTTATTACATTTTGGAAAGGTTTGTAAAGACGGCGCGCTTGCGATCGTGAGAATTCAAATTGGCGAGCTAGTCAGCACCAACATTTATACTGCCGCCAGCCGCGCCGCCCTATCCCCCCACCACGCCGCTTCCTCGAACACGGAAAAGCCCGACAGGTCCGCATGCGCGAACAGTATCGCGCCTTCGTGTTCGCGTAGCGCTTTCAAGCCGGCATTGCTGCGAAAGCCGGGCAAGGGGGCGGCCATGGCGTGGCCGCGCACGGTGATGTCGACGCGCTCGACGCAGCTGGCAAAGTCGCGGCCATAGGCTGTTTTCAAGTCGACGCTGGCCAGCGCCAGCAGTTCTTCGGGGGTGGCCGTGTCGAGCCACTTGCGCGCCTGTTCGGGCGTGCGGTCGGACAGCGCCACGTAGGCGCTGAAGACGGTTTTTTCGGGCGGGCGCACGCGGATGTCCTGGTGGGTGGAGACCACATAGCCCAGGCCCGGTTCCTGGTACACCACGTTGTCCCAGCACAGCGGCGCATGCGGCAGTTCATGGGGAAAGCGCTTGAGCAGGAAATTGGCCACCATCCACGGCGCATAGGCAGGCACATGGCGCTTCAAATCAAAGCCATAGCTGGCCATGTCGCGTACCACGCGCGCGGCTACATACAAGGGCATGGCGCAGATGGCCTTGCGGGCGCGCACAAGGTAGGTGCGCGGCTGGCCGTCGACCAGTTCAAAGCACAGCGCCTCCACGCCGCTGGCGGTAGTGGTCAGCGACACCACCGTGCCGGCATGGCGCTGCACCCCGGATGCCTGTTCCAGCGCGGTGGCGACCGGCTGCATGCCGCCCGGCCAGGTCAGCCAGGCGCCGTTTCCCGCGTTGGCGGCCTGGCCCCAGCGGCTGCAATAGTAGTGCAGCCCGGCCCAGGCCGAGACCTGATCGTAGCGCGTGCCGTAATCGTCGCGGCAGCAGTAGTTCAGGTACCAGTGCAAGGTGGGCGAGGTATAGCCGTGCTGCTCCATCCACGCTTTTAACGTGATGGTGTCGAGCGCCTGCCAGGCCGGGTCTTGCGAAGATTCGATGGTCGGGAATACAAACACGCGCTTGCCGTCGCTGCCGTGTGCCTGGCGCAATTGCTCCACCTGCGCAAAAAAGCGCCGGTGCTGCGCAAGTTCTTCGGCGGGCACGCCTTCGACGGGAATAAAGCCGTCCTGCCAGTGGCCGTTGAACAGCAGCCGTTCCTCGGGCGCATGCAGGATATAGCGCTCGTCGTAGGTCGGTTTTTCTGCCATCGGGTCGCGCTGAATAATGCCCAGGTCGAACAGGATCTCGCGCACGTGCGTGGATTCTGGCGAAGGCAAAGGCAGGTAGTGGCCGCCGGTGGGATACGCCAGGTCGCCGAAATGGCCACCGGCCGCATTGCCATAGGGTTGCGGGCCGTCGACCATCAGGAAGTCTTTGTGACCGAGCTTGTTGAGCCGCCAGGCAGCGCTCAATCCGGCGATGCCGGAACCGAGAATGGCGACGTCGGTGGTGAGGGTGCGCGACGGCGGTGGCAGCGCCCTGCGCTCGCGCAGAAGGTTACGCAAATAATGCCCCTCGCTGCGGCCCGGATACAAAATCTTGGGCGTGATTTCCTGCCAGCGCAGGTAGGCCGCGATACTGCCGGCGCCAGCTGCCACCGCCGCCGTGCCGCCGGCCGCCCACAGCATAAAGGAGCGGCGCTGCATCAGCGTATCACCCGATTCCAGTCCTGCTCGAATTCATGCACAAGCGACTGCGTATTGAGGCGGTTCGGCGCCATCGGCAAGCGCTGCATATCGGGCGGGAAAATGAACATTTCGCGCGTGGTATCGGCACTCAGGTAGCGCATGGGCAGGCGGTAGCGGGTCGGCGGCACATAATCGGCCTGCGGCGACGCCAGGATAAAACCCCATTCGCCGAACGACGGCACATAGGCGTGATACGGCCAGGTGCGCATGCCCACTTCACGCAAGGTGGCATCGATGGTCCAGTAGGCGTGCGGCGCAAAGAACGGCGAAGTCGATTGCACCACCATCAGGCCCTTGGCCGCCAGGTGTTTTTTCACCAGGTCGTAAAACGGTACCGAGTACAGCTTGCCCAGCGCGAAGCTGGACGGGTCGGGGAAGTCGACGATGGCGGCGTCAAACATGTCCTGGTTGTTGCGCAGCCAGACTGCAGCATCGGCATTGATGACGGTCACGCGCTTGTCCGAAAACGACTTGTGATTCAATGCGGCCAGCTCGGGGCGGGTGGTAAACGCGCCCGTCATGGCCGGGTCCAGGTCGACCACGGTAACGTGTTCGATATTCGAATAGCGCAGGATCTCGCGCAGGGCCAGGCCGTCGCCACCACCAAGCACCAGTACGCGGCGCGCCCACGGCAGCGCTTCGAGCACAGGATGCACCAGCGCTTCATGGTAGCGGTATTCGTCGCGCGAGGAGAACTGCAGGTTGCCGTTGATGTACAGGCGCGTGTCGTCCTTCCAGCGCGTGATGACCAGGCGCTGGTAGGGCGTGGTGGTGGAATAGACGATCTGGTCGCCGAACAGGCCATGCTCGCCCCACTCCACCATGCGGTCGGACATGGCAAAACCGGTCACCAGCAGCAGCATCACGGCGCAGGCGCGCAGGAACTGGCCGCTCATGTTTTTCAGTTCGGCGCGAAACACCCAGATGCTCCACAGGCCAACCGCCACGTTGAGCATGCCGAACAAAAAGCCCGTGCGCACCAGGCCCAGGTAAGGCGACAGCACCAGCGGGAACAGCAGCGACACGGCCAGCGCGCCCAGGTAGTCAAACGTCAGCACGCGGCTGACCAGTTCGGAAAATTCGGTCTGGCGCGTGTTCAGCGCGCGCATCACCAGCGGCACTTCCATGCCCACCAGTGCGCCGATCAGGAATACCATCACATACAATAAAGTGCGAAACGGCGCGGCCATCCACGAAAACGTCATGAACAGTATCGCCGCCGACAAGCCGCCGATCAGGCCGACGGCCAGTTCGATATCGACAAAGCGCGACAGCACTTCGTCGTCTTTCACATACTTTGAAAAGTGAGCGCCCACCCCCATGGCAAACAGGTAGCAGCCGATAATCGTGGAAAACTGCAGGATGGAGTCACCGAGCAGGTAACTGGACATGGCGCCGGCGATCAGCTCATACGCAAGGCCACAGGAAGCGACCACGAATACCGATAAAATCAGAATCTTTTTGTTCATTGGGCTGGTTTTGTTCTAATATGCTTGGACGTTATCAAATGCTCAATCGAGGAATGCCGTGCACGACATCCTAAACTATCTGATCCACCTTTTACTGGCCGCCGTGCTGCTGATTGCTTTTTTTGTCATCTACACGCGCGTCACGCCGTACAACGAAGTGCTGCTGATACGCCAGGGTAATCAGGCTGCGGCGCTGTCGCTGGGCGGCGCCATCCTCGGCTTTTCGGCCACCATCGCTTCCTCGCTGATGCATACGGCGAACTACCAGCAATTCTTCGGCTGGGCGTTTGGCGCGATGGTGGTGCAGCTGCTGGCCTACCTGGTCACCACGCGGCTGCTGCGCATGTCGAAGGACCAGATCGAATCGAACAACACCGCTTTTGGCGGCCTGCTGGGCGCCATCGCGCTGGCCATCGGCGCCATCAACGCCGCCTGCATTTCCTGACCCCGTATTTACCTTCGCAAGGACACAATCATGAGCCTCGGCAGCTTTATCAAGAAGCAGTTTATCGATGTACTGCAATGGAACGAAGAGAAGGAAGGCGTGCTGGCCTGGCGCTTTCCGATGCAGGATTTCGAAATACAGAACGGCGCCATCCTGAACGTGCGCGAGTCGCAGGTGGCCGTGTTTGTCAACGAAGGCAAGATCGCCGACGTGTTCGGCCCCGGCACGCACAAGCTGACCACGCAAACCCTGCCCCTGCTGACCAACCTGAAAAACTGGGACAAGCTGTTCGACTCGCCCTTCAAGTCCGATGTGTATTACTTCAGCACCCGCGTGCAGACGGGCCGCAAATGGGGCACGCCGCAGCCGATCACGATACGCGACAAGGACTTCGACATGATACGGGTGCGCGCCTTTGGCATGTACTCGTACCGCATTGCCGACGCCCGCACCTTCTTTACCGAAATTTCCGGCACGCGTGAAGTCTATACGCGCGACGAAGTGGAAGACCAGCTGCGCGGCATCCTGATGTCCAGCATGGCCAGCTCGCTGGGCGGCGCCAACGTGCCCTTCCTCGACATGGCGGCCAACCAGGCGCTGATGGCGCAGCAGGTCAAGGACGGTCTGGCGCAGGCGTTTGCCCGCTATGGCGTGGGTCTCGATGAATTCAATGTGGCCAGCATCAGCCTGCCCGAAGAACTGCAGGCGGCGCTCGACGAGCGCATCTCGGCCGGCATGAAGGGTGGCCTGGGCGCCGACAAGATGAGTGGCTTTACCAAGTTCCAGGTGGCCAATGCGATTCCGCTGGCGGCGCAGAACGAAGGCGGCATGGCCGGCATCGGCGCGGGCCTGGGCGCTGGATTGTCAATCGGCCAGGTGATGGCGCAAGGCATGGGCAATGCATTGCAGCCACCGGCACCGGCAGCACCTCCCGCACCAGCCGAGGAACCGGTCGAAGCGCGGCTGGAAAAACTCAAGGGTTTGCTGGACAAAGGACTGATTTCGCCGGCCGACTATGACGGTGCGAAAGCGGAACTGCTGAAAAAACTGATCGGCTAAGCGCGACTGCATGCAAACTGTTTCCTGTCCCAGCTGCGGCGCGCAAGTCCACTTCCGTTCGCACGCTTCCGTGCTGGCCGTGTGCGAGTACTGCCACAGCACCATCCTGAAGGACGCCGATTCGGTGCGCGATATCGGCAAGATGTCGGCCGTGCTGGAGGATTATTCGGCTATACAGATCGGCACGGCAGGCGTGCACGAAGGCGTCAACTTTACGGTAGTCGGGCGCATCCAGCAGCGCTATGCGGCAGGTACGTGGAACGAGTGGTATCTGCTGTTCGACGACGCCAGCACGGCGTGGCTGGGTGACTCGTCGGGCCTGTACACGCTAACGCGCGAGCGCAAGGCAAACGGTGCCCTGCCCGCTTTTGCAGAGCTGCGCCCGGGCCAGCAATACACCATCAACAACGAACCGTACACGGCGGCCGAAGTGCGCAGCGGCGAGTGCGTCGCCGGCCAGGGCGAACTGCCATTCAAGGTCGGCAGCGGCTGGCGCATCCAGGTGGCCGATCTGCGCAACTACGCCAGCTTTGCCACGCTCGACTACACGGACGGCCCGCAGCCGGTGCTGTACCAGGGCGTGGCCGTTACCCTGGAAGGCATGCAGTGCCAGCTGCTGCGCGACCAGGATGCAATTGCCGCCAGCGCCGGCAAATACCGCGGCAAGCTCGATGCGCTCGACTGCCCTTCCTGCGGCAGCGGCATCAAATATGTGCCCGGCGCCGCCTCTCAACTGGTGTGCCCTTCCTGCCATGCCCAGCTTGACGCCAGCGGCCCGGAAGCGCAGGTGCTGGCCAAGGGCAAACAGCTGGAAGACGAAGCCGCAGCTGAATTTACGCTCGATCTTGGCGCCACGGCGAAGATCAACAATGCCGACTTTACCGTGATCGGCATGATGCGCCGCGCCGACGACGAAGCCACCGAGTGGAACGAATACCTGCTGTACAGCGCCCACGCGGGCTTTTTCTGGCTGGTGGAAACCGACGAAGGCTGGTCGCGCTCGAATGTACTACCGAACTGGCCGACCTGGCCTGCGCTGGAGGCCGAAAAATGCATGCTCGACGGTGCTGTTTATACCAAGCTGTATGACTACGGTTCGCGGGTGACCTATGTGGCTGGCGCCTTCAACTGGAAGGTGGCCGTCGGCGACACCACCCATGTGGTCGAATTCGAACAGGGGCAGACCAAACTGGCGGCCGAGCTGACCGGCGAAGAAATGACCTGGTCACGCTCGGTGCCGGTCGCCTACGACCAGATGAGCGCCTGGTTCGGCGCCGCCTTCCATGGCAGCACGCCCACGTCGAACGTCAAGATGTCGCATCGCGGCGTGGCCAAGGTCTTCATCATCATCACCCTGGTGTTGAATGCGATCCCGATGTTCGTGTCGTTTTCCAGCACGCTGATGTGGAGTTTGCTCGGTTGCGTGGCGCTGTTTGTGCCCGCCCTTTTCCTCGACAAGAACAAGACCCCATAATGAGCAAATACGTGATCTATGCACTGATGGTGACGTTTTCCGTCACGGCCGCCAACTGGGTGCGCATGTTCAAGGTCGCCGGCAGTGGCGGTGGCAGCAGCTGGAGTTCGCGCACCGGCAGCGGCGGCGGCAGTTATGGCGGCGGCTCCAGCGGCGGCAGCCACAAGTGACGGCAAGCGCGCACCTGCCGCTCGGTACACACTTGCTGGCCGATCTGTCCGGCGTCGATGCGGCACTGTTGCGCGACTGCGCGGCGCTGGAAAGCCTGCTGCGCCAGGCGGCCATCGAAGCCGGCGCGCGGGTATTGCATGGCCACTTCCACAGCTTCGGCGCGGAACTGGGCGTAACCGGGGTGCTGCTGCTGGCCGAATCGCATATCTCGATCCACACCTGGCCCGAAGCCGGCTTTGCCGCCGTCGATATATTCATGTGCGGTGCGGCGCGCCCGCAGGTCGCGCTCGATATCATCGCCGCTGCCCTGCAGGCTGGCCACTGCGCCTTGCAGACGGTGCGGCGCGCACCGCCAGATCACGCATAAGCCGGCTGGCCGATCGTCGGAGGATCGCTTACACTGTCGGCTCGCTTCCCTACTGGTTGATCCCCATGCGCCGTTCCGCCCTGCTTGCCCTTCCACTCCTGCTGCTGGTGACCGCCTGCGACGACTATACGGCGCCCAGCCTGTACCAGGCCACCACGCCCGATTGCAAGACGTGGACGGAAGGCTCGCGTTTCGAACTGCCACGCGGCATTACCGTGTATGCCACGCCACCGACCACGCTGAAAGACGGCGGCACCGAACTGGCGCTGATTTTCACTTTGCCGGTCGGCACGCAAGCCAGTTTTACACGCTTGTCCTTCCTGCTGGAAGAGCCGAAAAAGCCGCCTTTTGCCAACGCCAACGTCACCACCATCTACCAGCGCGGCCTGGACCAGAAAGCGGAAATCGTCGACGTGATCGAGCAGCTGCCGATCATGTTCTCGGCAGTGGGCAACAGCAAGGCGACGCAATGGCGTTTGCGGCTGCAGCTGCCGCGCCAGCTGCCGCAACGGTTTGACCTGAATATGCCGGACATGCTGGTGGCCGGCAAGCGCTATCCGGTGCGCACGTTTACGTACCGGTATTTCGACGAGCGCAAGGCGTATGGCATGTGCAGCTGATTAAAAAAAAGCAGCCCAAAGGCTGCTTTTTTTGCGTGCGCGGCAATTAATGCTTGCGCAGCTTCTGGATCGCGGCCAGCTGCGCAATCGCGCTTGCCAGCTCGGCTTGCGCTTGCGCGTAGTCGATGCCCGAATCCTTGTTGTGGATGTTTTCTTCCGCCAGCTTCTTCGCTTCCAGCGCTTTCGCTTCGTCCAGGTCGTGACCGCGAATCGCGGTATCGGCCAGGACGGTCACGGTGTCAGGCTGCACTTCCAGCAGGCCGCCGGCAACGAAGACGAACTCTTCTTCAGCCTGGCCGACTACCTTGATGCGGACCGCGCCCGGACGGATGCGGGTAATCAAGGGCGTGTGGCGTGGGTAGATACCCAGCTCGCCCTGCTCACCCGGCAACGCGACGAATTCTGCTTCACCTGAAAAAATCAATTCTTCAGCGGAAACCACGTCAACGTGAATTGTGTGTGCCATGTGTGTCCTATCGGGTTGAAGAACCCCGCCCTGCGAGGGGCGGGGTTAGGCCCAGACTTAACTTAGTTAAGTTTCTTGGCTTTTTCGATTGCTTCGTCGATCGTGCCGACCATGTAGAACGCTTGTTCCGGCAGGTGATCGAGTTCGCCCGACGCGATCATCTTGAAGCCTTTGATCGTGTCTTTCAGCGAAACGTATTTACCTGGCGAACCGGTAAATACTTCAGCGACGTGGAATGGCTGCGACAGGAAACGCTGCATTTTACGTGCACGGGCCACCAGCAGTTTGTCTTCCGGTGCCAGCTCGTCCATGCCCAGAATCGCGATAATGTCACGCAGTTCCTTGTAGCGCTGCAGGGTCGTTTGCACGGCACGCGCGGTGTCGTAGTGCTCCTGGCCAACGATCAGCGGGTCCAGCTGGCGCGAGGTCGAGTCCAGTGGATCAACTGCAGGGTAGATACCCAGCGAGGCGATGTCACGCGACAGTGCAACGGTCGAATCCAGGTGAGCAAAGGTGGTTGCCGGCGAAGGATCGGTGTAATCATCGGCAGGCACGTAGACAGCCTGGATCGAGGTGATCGAGCCGGTCTTGGTCGACGTGATGCGCTCTTGCAGACGGCCCATTTCTTCGGCCAGGGTAGGCTGGTAGCCCACCGCCGACGGCATACGACCCAGCAGTGCCGATACTTCGGTACCGGCCAGGGTGAAGCGGTAGATGTTGTCGACGAAGAACAGAACGTCCTTGCCTTCATCACGGAACGATTCAGCGATCGTCAGGCCGGTCAGCGCGACGCGCAGACGGTTACCTGGCGGTTCATTCATCTGGCCGTAGACCATCGCCACTTTGGAGTTTTCCGGATTTTCCAGATCGACCACTTTCGCGTCAGCCATCTCGTGGTAGAAGTCGTTACCCTCACGAGTACGCTCACCCACACCGGCAAACACGGACACGCCGCTGTGTGCCTTGGCGATGTTGTTGATCAGTTCCATCATGTTCACGGTCTTGCCCACGCCGGCGCCGCCGAACAGGCCGACTTTACCGCCTTTTGCAAACGGGCACACCAAGTCGATCACCTTGATGCCGGTTTCCAGCAGTTCTTGCGATGGCGACAGTTCGTCGTACGCAGGAGCGGTGCGGTGGATCGAGGCGATCTGTTCGTGCGATACCGGACCGCATTCGTCGATCGGGTTACCCAGCACGTCCATGATGCGGCCCAGGGTTGCCTTACCGACTGGCACCATGATTGGTTTGCCGGTGTTCTGGATCATCATGCCGCGACGCAGGCCATCGGACGAGCCGAGTGCAATGGTACGGACAATGCCGTCGCCCAACTGCTGTTGTACTTCCAGGGTTAGTTCCGAGCCCGCCATCTTCAAGGCATCAAATACCTTAGGCATCGCGTTGCGGGGAAACTCAACGTCCACCACAGCACCGATACACTGAACGATTTTGCCATCAGCCATGTTCGTTCCTTCAAATATAGTTAAATTCGTTTAAACCGCTGCCGCACCGGCGACGATTTCGGAGAGTTCTTTGGTAATCGCAGCTTGGCGGGTCTTGTTGTAGACGAGCTTCAGTTCGCCGATCACACTACCTGCGTTGTCGCTTGCAGCTTTCATCGCGACCATCCGTGCCGATTGCTCGGACGCCAGATTCTCCGCGACTGCCTGGTACACCAGCGCTTCTACATAGCGCTCCAGCAATTCGTCGATGATGCTTTGTGCATCTGGCTCGTAGATGTAATCCCACGAGTGTGCGCTCTTGTCGGCGACCATTTTGTCGGCCGTCAGGGGCAGCAGCTGTTCGACCACTGGTTCCTGCTTCATCGTGTTGATGAATTTGGTGTAGCACAGGTACACTGCATCGAGCTCGCCTGCCTGGAACTGTTCGAGCATGACCTTGACAGGTCCGATCAATTTATCCAGGTGCGGCATATCACCAGTTTGAATGGCAGAAGCGACGATCTTGACGCCGATGCGATTCAAAAAACCCAAACCCTTGTTACCGATAGCGACTGCTGCAATCTTGTTGCCGGCTGTTTCCAGCTCGCGCGACTTGGTCGTCACCTGGCGCAAGATATTGGTGTTCATGCCGCCGCACAGACCCTTGTCGGTCGTGACGACGATGAAACCCACTGCCTTGGCGTCCGTGCCTTGCGCTGCCGCCAGGAACGGGTGCGTGTATTCCGGATTGGCATTCGCCAGATTGGCGGCGATATTACGAATCTTGTCACTGTAGGGACGAGCAGCCCGCATCCGGTCTTGCGCCTTGCGCATTTTGGACGCGGCGACCATTTCCATCGCCTTGGTGATCTTCTTCGTATTCTCTACGCTTTTGATCTTGCCACGTATCTCTTTGCTTGATGCCATGAGTCCTTACTCCTTCTGCGCGTAGGGCAGCGCCTCACTCGAGGTGGGCGCCGCCTGGCCGCTTAATATGCGCCGGATTTCTTGAAATCAGCAATGGCCGCCGACAGAGTTGCTTCGCTGTCTTTGTCGAGTTGCTTGGTTTCTTCGATCTTGGCCAGCAGAGCAGCTTGCTTGGTTTTCATGTAAGCGTGGATGCCTGCTTCGAACGACAGCACTTGCTTGACTGGCACGTCGTCCATGAAGCCCTTGTTCACCGAGAACAGCGAGACAGCCATCAGCGAGATCGACAGTGGCGAGTACTGGGCTTGCTTGAGCAATTCCGTTACGCGGGCACCACGGTCGAGCTGCTTGCGGGTCGATTCGTCCAGGTCCGAAGCGAACTGTGCAAACGCGGCCAGCTCACGGTACTGCGCCAGATCGGTACGGATACCGCCGGACAGGTTTTTGATGACCTTGGTCTGGGCGGCGCCACCGACGCGCGATACGGAAATACCGGCGTTAATTGCAGGACGGATACCGGCGTTGAACAGCGACGTTTCCAGGAAGATCTGGCCGTCGGTAATCGAAATCACGTTGGTCGGCACGAAGGCCGAAACGTCACCTGCTTGGGTTTCGATGATCGGCAGTGCCGTCAGCGAACCGGTCTTGCCAGTCACGGCGCCGTTGGTGAACTTCTCGACGTAGTCGGCGTTCACGCGGGCTGCGCGTTCGAGCAGGCGGCTGTGCAGGTAGAACACGTCGCCCGGGTACGCTTCGCGACCTGGTGGGCGGCGCAGCAGCAGCGAGATCTGACGGTAGGCAACAGCTTGCTTGGACAGGTCATCGTAGACGATCAGTGCATCTTCACCGCGGTCACGGAAGTATTCGCCCATGGCGCAACCCGAGTACGGCGAGATGTATTGCATGGCGGCCGATTCCGAAGCGGAAGCGGCGACAACGATGGTGTATTCCATCGCGCCGTGCTGTTCCAGCGAGCGCACGATGTTCTTGATCGACGAGGCCTTCTGGCCAATCGCGACGTAGATACATTTCATGCCCTGGCCTTTTTGATTGATGATCGCATCAATCGCCACGGCCGATTTACCGGTTTGACGGTCGCCGATGATCAGTTCGCGCTGGCCGCGGCCAACAGGAACCATCGCATCGATCGACTTCAGGCCGGTTTGCATCGGTTGCGAAACGGATTCACGGGCAATCACGCCCGGAGCGATTTTTTCAATCGCAGCCGTCATTTTCGCTTCGACCGGACCTTTGCCGTCGATCGGCACGCCGAGCGCGTTGACCACGCGGCCCAGCAGTTCAGGACCAACCGGGACTTCCAGAATGCGGCCGGTGCATTTCACCGTGTCGCCTTCGGAGATGTGCTCGTAAGCACCCAGAATCACGGAACCGACGGAGTCGCGCTCCAGGTTCATCGCCAGGCCAAAGGTATTGCCCGGGAATTCCAGCATCTCGCCTTGCATCACGTCCGACAGGCCGTGGATGCGGCAGATACCGTCGGCAACGGAAATAACCGTACCTTGGTTACGCACTTCAGCGCCGCCATCAAGACCTTGGATCCGGCTCTTGATCAACTCGCTGATTTCAGATGGGTTGAGTTGCATACTAACTCCTAAAAGTGTTTCTCTCAGCTTGCGCGAGGGGTAAGGGTCTGTCTAAGCTGGCCTGCCGAAGCGCGTGTCTTACGACACCAGTGCGACGTGCAATTGCTGCAATTTGGCGCGCACCGAGGTGTCGAGCACCTGATCGCCAACAACGACGCGCACGCCGCCAAGCAGCGATGGATCCACTGTGACAGCAGGATTGAGCTTGCGACTGAATTTCTTTTCCAGCGTTGCAACCAGCTCGGCCGTTTGGCCTTCGCTCAGATCGAAAGCGCTCGTGATCTCGGCGTCAGCCGCACCTTCCAGGCCATTTTTCAAGGCATGGAATTGCGCGCCGATTTCCGGCAGCAGGCTGATGCGGCCATTTTCGACCAACAAATTGACGAAGTTTTTGACTTCTTCGTTGAGCGGCGATTTCAACAACGACAGGATGGTGGCGGCGACGTCGCTCTCCGAAACTTTCGGATTGCGCGCGTACGCCTGTACCTCGGGGTGGCTGCCGACCTGGGCCAATTCGGACACCAGTTCGGACCACGCCGCGAGGTTGCTTGACTCCTTACCTGCTTGGGCTACGCGGAACAAAGCTTCCGCGTAGGGACGGGCGACGGTTGCGAGTTCTGCCATGATTACAGCTCGACAGCAAGACGCTGCAACATTTCGGCGTGAGCCGTTGGGTTTATTTCACGTTTCAAGATCTGCTCTGCACCCTTGATCGCCAGGTCAGCCACCTGAGCGCGCAATTGTTCGCGTGCTTTCGACAGTTGCTGCTCGGCGTCGGACTGGGCTTGCGCAATGATCCGCGCCGCTTCAGCCTGAGCATTTTGCTTGATCTCTTCAGCAACCAGCTGGGCACGCTTTTCAGCGTCCGCAACGCGTTGCGACGCTTCTTCACGTGCACCGTTCAATGCTTCTTGCGCACGCTTTTCAGCGACAGCCATCGAAGCCTGACCTTGATCGGCCGCAGCCAATCCATCCGCGATTCGTTTGGCACGCTCATCCAGCGCTGTATTCAGCGCTGGAAATACGAACTTCATCGAGAACCAGACCAACACCGCGAAGGTGATCATCTGGCCGATGAGCGACATATTGATGTCCATACCTTTGCTCCTGACTAAAAGTTTCTCCTAGGATTGGAGCGAATTACTGAGCAACAGCAGCCATCAATGGAGCCAGGAACGGGTTAGCGAACGTGTACAGCAGAGCGATACCAACGCCGATCATCGAGATGGCGTCCAGCAGACCAGCGATAACGAACAGTTTGGTTTGCAGTTGTGGCATCAGTTCTGGTTGACGTGCCGAAGCTTCCAGGAATTTACCACCCAAGATAGCGAAGCCCAAAGCGGTACCGATTGCGGCCAGGCCGATGATGATTGCTGCTGCCAGAACGGTCATGCTTTGTACTTGTGCGATCAGAGCTTGCATAAAATTCTCCTAAATTTAAAAACGAAAGGTATTAACAAAAAAACAAAATATAAAGTTGCTGATTAATGCTTCTCAACCGCAAGGCTCAGATACACAACCGTCAACGCCATAAACACAAAAGCTTGCAAAGTTACAATCAAGATATGGAAAATTGCCCATGGACCACCCAACGCCCACTGTGCCCACCAAGGCAACAACGCGATCAAGATGAAAATCAGCTCGCCGGCATACATATTGCCGAACAGTCGCAGCGACAGGGAGATCAGTTTTGCAACCAACTCAACCATTTGCAGCAAGAAATTAACTGGTGCCAACAAGATCGTGCCGATAATGCCACTGGCATGGAACGGCGCCGTGAACAGCTCCTTGATCCAGCCGCCGAGGCCCTTGGCCTTGACGGAAAACGCGATAATGCACAGAACTACCGAGAACGACATGCCAAAAGTATGGTTCACGTCCGCAGTTGGTACCACGCGCAGGTTATGTACGCCAAAAAAGGTCAAAATCTTCGGCAGCAGGTCAACCGGCAGGAAGTCCATTGCGTTCAACAGCCAGACCCACACGAAAATCGTGATGGCCAGCGGCGCGATGATCTTGCTTTTGGCGTGAAAAGCACCATTGATGGTCTCATTGACCATTTCCATGATCATTTCGACGAAGTTTTGCAGCTTGCCGGGAACGCCAGCCGTCGCACGGCGCGAAGCCATGTAGAAAACGGCCAGGAAAACAAAGCCCAGGGCAGCCGAGATCCAGAAGGTGTCCAGATTGAAGGTGCCACTGGCACTTTTCAAGTGGGTCAAATGGTGACTGATGTATTCTGTGGCGTTGGCCGGGGCAGCATGGCCCGCTTCAATAGCGTGTTCTGTGGTCATAATGAATTTAGATTTGTCGTTTCAGAGCACAACAGGCCCTGAAACCAATGATTAAACAGCGAGCAATGAAAACCAGTATGCTAAGGTTGCCACCGCGAAACCCAAGATCAGCCATAACCAGGCGGCCGACTGAAACAACACCAGTGCCAATACAAACAGCACCGCTGTGATAAACATTTTCACCGCTTCCGCGCGCACGTGCGCACGAAAAGCCTTTTTGGCGTCGCTGGAGCCGCGAACCACCAGCATGGCATATGTCATGCTGCCTATGACGGCGATTGCACCGCCAACTGCGGCGGACCAGCCCTTCACGCTGCCACCAAAAAACAGGGTAACAGTGGCGAAGGTGATCACGATTGCTAGCTGCAAGGCAACTACTTTGTAGACCGGCTTGGCAATGTTTTGCTTCGAATCACTCAATTACCAAGTCCCCGGAAAAATCTACACACGCAAAGACACGGGATTATAGTTGGCTTTGATATACAGAGTCAAACGTTGACGCACCGCTGCTGGGCAATTGCAGCATGAAACAGACGCTTTACCGACACTTCGCGGCGATTTGCACCAACATATGGCAAAGCGGCTTGCCGCGCCGCCCGCGCTTGTGTTAGCAGCCCGTCATTTAACCACGCAAACGGCTCAGCAAACCGTCCAGTACGTCAAGATCGGCAAAATCGATCACCAATTGGCCACGGCCCTTGCTGCCCATCTTGAACACTACCGGAGTGGCGAGGGCATCGGACAGCTCTTCTTCCAGGCGCGCGATATCGCCCGATTTTTCTTTCACGCGCGGTTCCACCGGGTTGGCTGCCTCTTCCACGGTGCGGGTCACGAGCTTTTCCGTTTCGCGCACGGACAAGCGTTTTGCCACCACCTGGTTGGCCAGCGCGATCTGGCTGGCCGCATCGACCGCCAGCAAGGCGCGCGCATGGCCCATGTCGATATCGCCAGCCATCAGCATGGTTTGCACGGGCGCTGCCAGATTCATCAGGCGCAACAGGTTCGATACCGCGCTGCGCGAGCGTCCGACCGCAGTGGCCGCTTGCTCATGGGTAAAACTGAAGTCGGTGATCAGGCGGTGGATGCCCTGCGCCTCTTCCAAGGGGTTCAGGTCTTCGCGCTGGATGTTCTCGATCAGCGCCATGGCGGCCGCCGCCAGGTCGTCGACATCACGCACCAGCACCGGTACTTCCGCCAGCCCGGCCAGCTGTGAGGCGCGGAAGCGCCGTTCGCCGGCGATGATTTCATATTTTACAAGGCCGCTGACGCTATCCTGGCCGATCGGGCGCACCAGGATAGGTTGCATCAGGCCCTGCGCCTTGATCGAGGCGGCCAGTTCATTCAGGGCGCCCTCGTCCATGCGGGTACGCGGCTGGTATTTGCCAGCCTGCATTTGCGTTACCGGCAAGGTTGTCGGCGTATTCACTTCGGGACTGGCGAAGTCGCCGCCGCCACCCAACAGAGCGTCAAGGCCGCGGCCCAGTCCTTTTAATTTTTTCGTAGCCATGCTGTCCTAATCAGTTTTCAAGTAAGCGCTCACATATTGACCCTGAGCGCTCGCTTATTACATATGCTTGATGCGCTCGACCATCTCGGCACCGAAGGCGATATACGCTTGCGCGCCTTTCGAGCTGGGGTCGAAGTTGACGCCAGGCAATCCATACGATGGCGCTTCGGCCAAGCGCACGTTGCGCGGAATAATGGTCTTGAAGACCTTGTCGCCAAAGTGCTGTTCCAGCTGGGCCGACACCTGTTGTGATAATGTCATGCGCGGATCGAACATGACGCGCAACAGGCCGATGATCTTCAACTCGGGGTTCAGGTTGGCATGGACCTTCTTGATGGTGTTGACCAGGTCCGACAAACCTTCCAGCGCGTAGTACTCGCACTGCATCGGGATGATCACGCCATGTGCGGCACACAGGCCGTTCAGGGTCAGCATTGACAGTGCCGGCGGGCAATCGACCAGGATAAAGTCATAGTCGCCGTCGACTTCGGCCAGCGCGTCCTTCAGGCGGCTTTCGCGACGATCCAGTTCGACCATCTCCACTTCGGCACCGGCCAGCTCGCGGTTCGACGGCAGCACATCGAAGCGCCCCGCTTCCGAACGCTGGCGTGCCGTTTTGACATCGGACTCGCCCAGCATCACTTCATAGGTCGACGCTTTCAGGCCCGCCTTGTTGATGCCGGCGCCCATGGTCGCATTGCCTTGTGGGTCGAGGTCGACCAGCAGCACGCGCTGATCCAGCTTGGCCAGGCCGGCAGACAGGTTGACGCTCGTTGTGGTTTTACCAACACCACCCTTTTGATTTGCTACACAAAAAATTTTGGCCATGTATCTTCTAGTTGTAAATGGATGCAAACTTCATTGTCGCGCCCCGGCTCTCCACCGAAACGATTTATACTGTTTATTTGATTTATATCATTTACATAGTATAAATCGTTTATATTATTCATACGATTTATATAGTATAAATGGTTTATATCGTTTATTTTTTTGGCTTTCAAATTCTTGTTATAAATACCAGATGACGCTCTGCATCCAGCCCTGGCACCTGTATAGGGGTCAATTTCGTCACTTTCCAGTCTGCCGGCAACCGCTCGCGCTCGTCTGGCGGTGCCACCCCTTTCAAGGCGATAAATTGACCGCCCTCTGCCAAAACGTGGTTCGACCAGTTGACGAAGTCGGACAGGTCGGCAAAAGCACGCGAGGTAATCACGTCGAATTTCTGCTTCACTTCCAGCTGCTCCACGCGCTTGGTGTACACCGTGACGTTGGCCAGGCCCAGTTCGGCCTTCACTTGCGTCAAAAATGCCGTCTTCTTGTGCACCGTATCGATCATCGAGACTTTGATATCGGGCCGTGCGATAGCCAGCACCATGCCCGGCAGGCCGCCACCGGCGCCCACGTCGAGCACATTTTTCGCGTCAACAAATGCCGGCACGGCGGCCAGTGAATCGAGCACGTGCAGGGTCAGCATCTGCTGCGGATCGCGTACTGAAGTGAGGTTGTAGACGCTGTTCCACTTGGCCAGCAAGGCCAGGTAGTCGAGCAATTGTTCAGCCTGCTGCGCGCTCAGCTCCAGCCCCAGCGCGGCAATGCCATCATTCAAAATCTGGGCAAGTTCAATCCGGTCAAACTGCTTCATTCAACAACCTCGTCCTTTAAATTAGTGGTCTGTATTTCAGCCTGCCCCGCGCCAAAACCGCGCTTTTTCAGGTGGACCAGCAACAGCGAAATGGCGGCCGGCGTGACGCCGGAAATGCGCGATGCCTGGCCCAGGGTTTCAGGGCGCTGCTTGTCGAGTTTCTGGCGCACTTCGACCGACAGCGCGCCAATATCGAGGTAGTTGAAACCCTCTGGCAAGGCCAGGTTTTCATAGTGTTCATGACGCTCGATTTCCTTGGTCTGGCGCTCGATATAGCCCGCGTATTTGAGCTGGATTTCCACCTGTTCGCGTACCGCCGGGTCTTCCACGCCGGGGCCAGCCAGGGCCTGGCCTGCCACGCCCGTCATGCTCATCAGCGTGTCGTAGGCCACGTTCGGGCGGCGCAGCAGATCAGCCAGCGAGTATTCGCGCTCGATCGCCTGGCCAACGATGCGTTCCGATTCGGCCGCTGCCAGGATGCGCGGATTGACCCACGTGGAACGCAGGCGCTCGAGTTCAACCGCCACCGCTTCGCGCTTGCGCTCAAACGCTTCCCACTGCGCATCCCCGACACAGCCCAAAGCGCGGCCGATTTCCGTCAGGCGCATGTCGGCATTGTCTTCACGCAGGCTCAAACGGTACTCGGCGCGGCTGGTAAACATGCGGTACGGCTCTTGCACGCCCTGCGTGATCAGGTCGTCGACCAGCACGCCCAGATAGGCCTCGGAGCGGCCCGGTGTCCACGATTCCTTGCCTTGTGTCAGCAGTGCGGCATTGATACCGGCCAGCATGCCTTGCGCAGCCGCTTCTTCGTAACCGGTGGTGCCATTGATCTGGCCGGCAAAGAACAGCCCTGCCACCACCTTGGTTTCCAGCGACGCTTTCAAGCCGCGCGGGTCGAAATAATCGTATTCGATGGCATAACCGGGGCGCAGAATATGTGCGTTTTCCATGCCCTTCATCGAGCGCACCAAGGCGATCTGCACGTCGAACGGCAAGCTGGTCGAGATGCCGTTTGGATAGAATTCGTGCGTCGTCAGGCCTTCCGGTTCGAGGAAAATCTGGTGCGATTCCTTGCCGGCAAAGCGATGGATCTTGTCTTCGATCGACGGACAATAACGGGGGCCCACGCCCTCGATCACGCCCGTGTACATGGGGCTGCGATCAAGGCCGGCGCGGATGATGTCGTGCGTCTGGCTGTTGGTATGCGTGATCCAGCACGGCACCTGTTGCGGGTGCATGGCCGTGTTGCCCATTACCGAAAATACCGGCACCGGATCAAGGTCGCCCGCCTGTTCCTGCATCACCGAAAAATCGATGCTGCGGCCATCGATACGCGGCGGTGTGCCGGTTTTCAGGCGGCCCTGCGGCAGCTTCAGTTCTTTCAGGCGGCTGGAGAGCGAGATCGCAGGCGGATCGCCGGCACGGCCGGCGGAGTAATTGTTCAGACCCACGTGGATCTTGCCGTCGAGGAAAGTACCGGCGGTCAACACCACGGCGCGCGCCAGGAACTTCAGGCCGATCTGTGTCACGGCGCCGACCACGCGGTCGCCTTCGATCATCAGGTCATCAACGGCCTGCTGGAACAGCCACAAATTCGGCTGGTTTTCCAGGCGCGAACGGATCGCGGCTTTATAGAGAATACGGTCGGCCTGGGCGCGCGTGGCGCGAACTGCCGGGCCTTTCGAGGAATTGAGGATGCGGAACTGGATGCCGGACTCGTCGGTGGCAATCGCCATCGCGCCACCCATGGCGTCGACTTCCTTGACCAGATGGCCCTTGCCGATGCCGCCGATCGATGGATTGCACGACATCTGGCCCAGGGTCTCGATATTGTGCGTGAGCAAAAGTGTCTTCTGCCCCATGCGGGCGGAAGCGAGGGCCGCCTCGGTACCGGCGTGACCACCACCGACGACGATGACGTCGAATTCTGTAGGAAATAACATGAGTATCAGGTAAATGCGAGGAGTGAGCTCCGATTATAGAGTCTTTTTGCGGCCATAACTTTTTACGGGTCATTTTTTGCCTATTTTTTACTCAGCAAGCAAGTTACGCTTATCTTCGTGTTCCACGTGGAACAACGATATCGCTGATCGAAGATGGTTTCACGTGGAACATGGGCCCGAAAAGCGGAGTAAATTCTCGGACTGGCTCTTCTGTCGCAGATACGACCGCTTGGTGAGATAACAGACAGATACAACACCGTCTGCTGATACACTACCCTCATGAACAACAAAGATATTCCCATCCATCCTGACACAACGACATTTCCTCATGGGAAATGCGCGGGTTGCCACGACAGTGCGCCGCTGGATTTTGACTTCGAATATGCTTACCAGCCCATCGTCGACTTGGCCACGCGCAGCATCTATGCCTACGAGGCGCTGGTACGCGGCCCTAACGGCGAGAGCGCCGCCAGCGTGCTGGCGCAAGTAACGGATGCGAACCGCTACCGCTTCGACCAAGCCTGCCGCGTAAAGGCCGTGGCCGGCGCCGCGCAGCTGGGGATGAAGGAATTCCTGTCGATTAATTTCCTGCCGAATGCCGTCTATCGCCCCGAAGTGTGCATCCGCAGCACCCTGGAAGCGGCGCGCATACACAATTTTCCTACCGATAAGATCATCTTTGAAGTGACAGAAGGCGAGCGGGTGCTGGATCGCCCTCACTTGGTGAATATCTTCAGTGAGTACCGGCGCTTCGGTTTCCAGACAGCCATCGACGATTTCGGCGCCGGCTTTGCAGGCCTGAACCTGCTGGCAGAATACCAGCCCGATATCATCAAGATCGACATGGACCTGGTACGCGACGTTGATCACCACGCGCCACGCCAGGCCATAGTGCGTTCGATCGCCGGTCTGTGCTGCGAACTGAATATCAAGGTGCTGGCCGAAGGCATCGAGACGCGCGCCGAACGTGACTTCCTGGCCAGCTGTGGCATTACGCTGATGCAGGGATACTGGTTTTCAAAACCCGTGTTCCAGGGTTTGGCAGACATACCGGACAGTGCCTGGAATTGAAAATGGCCACGTGAAACGTGGCCATTTTCTTTTGGACCTGCTACCTTAATCAGGAACGTTCACCAGGGCCCCCGTCAAGCTAATGGTATTGGCCACAGCGGGCACCGCAGCAATCGCCGGCACATTGACGTTAGTGATTGGCGTGTTGGCGTCAGGCCGCTTCACCGTGCGCACCACTTGCGATAGCGGCAAGGCCTGGTTCGAGCGCAGGTGCAAATACATGGCGTCGAGCGCACGGTTCAGATACACATGTAGCGGCACCACCAGTGTCGGCAAGGCGCTGCTGAAAGAATCGAAATGGTTGGCGTTGGTCACCTCGATATAGCGCAGCTTGCTGTTGGCGCCCTCCGCTGCCGCGTTCAACCCTAGGTAGGCGCGTGAGGCGTGGTTGACGGGGATCAGGGTATCGCTGCGGCCCTGCACGATGATCGCCGGCTTGCCATTGAGCTTGCCAGTTGCCTGTACCTCGGCCACGCCGGCACGCACGCGCGTGCTTTGCGCCGCCAGTATCCCGGTCAAGGCTGCGCCGCTGACGGCATCCACGCCAGTGGCCAGGCTGCGCAGGCACAGAAAACCGTCAAGCGCCTGGTCGGCCAGCTTGCTTGATGGCGACACGGCGGTCGTATACACACTTGCCCCACCCACCGCATCTTCATAGAGTACGTTGCCGAGGATGCCGTTCTGCGTGGCGAAACTGGCCGCCTTCTGTGCATTGGTGTAGGCAACAGGATGGCCGAGCGCATCGGTCTGGGCAAAACTGAAACCGCAGACTTTATCCGTCACGGAGAATTTCCCGTAGGCATAAGCATAGGTCACAGCCACCAGGATATTCGTGCCCGCATGCGAGGCCTGCAAGGGGTCGGAGTCCGCAAGCCAGCCATACGCCTGCAAGCGCAGTTTCGCATCCTGCTGCTGCGAGGCCAGGTCGCCGCCAGTCAACAAGCCTTTGGCCACCAGCGCCGTGCAGCGTCCGGCATTGCCGGCAACAGAGGCGATGCAGGGCTGGTAAAGGGCTGCATAGCTGGCGTAGTCGAACAGCGCACGGCCAGCGCCGGCCATTGTCAGCGCGCCCTGGCGCACGTTGTAGGCAGTCGATGGTTGCGGCTGTATCTGTGGCTCACTGACGGCCACGCCACTGATCAGGCCACGGCTATCCTGCTCAGCGGCCAGCAGCGCGGCACCAGCGCCGTTGGAAATGCTCGACGCAATCGTGATGGTATTGGACGGTTTCAAACGCAGCAGTCGGCCAACCCCATCGCGTGCGGTCGCGCCATAACGCTCGTTGAGCACATAATAGGCAAACTCGACCGCCTGCAAGGTCGCCCTGCCCCACTCTTTCTCCGGATTCTGCTGCGAGTGCGCATGCTTGAAAGCGATGCGGTTCGGATAGGCACTGGCAAAGGCGGCACGGTCGGCCTCAACCAGGTCGGGTGCGAAGATGGCACTCTTGCCGGCTTGGCCACACGTGGCACGCAATCCGCTCTGCAGATTGACGCTGTCGTCTTCAAACACATACAGGCCGGTGCCGGAGCCCTTGTCGGCATAGGCCACGGCGCAACCTTTTTTCAAGCCCCATTCGCCGGAGCTGCCGACGGCGCCATAGATGCCGCGCGAGCCACTGGAAGTACCGGTAACGATGCAGGCGCGCTCGGGATCGAAACTGGCGGGCACCTGCACCATCAGGGTGACGTTCTTCTTGCCCGTGCCATCGTCGGCGTAGGCGATATATTCGCTGCCGGCAATCAGGCCTTCGCCACCACCCACTACGCCATTGGCGTCGACATTCGGGCCGTACAAAGTACCGTAGCCGCTGCTGGCGGCTATATCGAGCACGGCGCGGTAATTGGCGTGGATGGCGTTGCGGCGCAACTCCATCGCAGTCGGACGCTCGGGATCGGCATACGCGGGGGCCGCTGCGCCCAGGCCCGTCTTGCCCAGGCCAGCTGTCAACAAATCATTGGTCTTGCCGTCGACGTCAAGGCGCGTGATGGCGCCCAGGTAGGCGGGCAACTGGTTCAGGTCTTCTGTCGTGTGGCTGCTGCCGCAGGCGGACAATAACAACAGTGCGCCCAGGCCGCTGGCACGCGGGACGGTGGTGGTCATCGCTGTTCTCCCTTCATTGATGAGCTAACGCTAAAAACGGTCTCCAGATGAAAAAAGCCGGACTTGCGTCCGGCCGTGCTTGCTGCTTCAATCTCAGGCTGCTGGCCTGGCTGCCCTGATCCCGAAGCGGGCGAGCACCTCGCCCACGATACCGCGCCGGAACATCAGCACGCAGATCACGAAGATGATCCCGGTAACAATGCCCACCGATTCGCCCAGGGTACCGAACCACTCCACGCCGGTATGCGTGGCCAGATAGGTGCCGAAGTCCCCCAGCTTGTTTTCCAGCGCAATGATCAGCACGGCGCCAATAATGGGACCAGCCAGGGTACCCATGCCACCCACCAAGGTCATCAGCACGACCAGGCCCGACATGCCCCAGTAGACATCGGTCAGGGTTTCAAAGCCCAGCACCAGGGTCTTGGTGGCGCCGGCCAGGGCAGCCAGCGAGGCCGACAGCACGATGGCCATCAGCTTGTACTTGTTGACGTCATAGCCCAAGGAAATCGCGCGCGGCTCGTTTTCCTTGATCGCTTTCAACACCTGGCCGAACGGCGAATGGATGGTGCGCACGATCAGGGCGAAGCCGGCGATAAAGATCGCCAGCACCAGGTAGTACAAGACGGTGTCATTGCCGAGGTCTATGGTGCCCAGCAAGGTTCCACGTGGAACACCTTGCAAGCCATCTTCGCCGCCTGTGAACGGCAAACGCAGCGCCAGGAAGTACACCATCTGCGCCAGCGCCAGGGTGATCATGGTGAAATAGATGCCCTGGCGGCGGATCGCCAGTCCACCCATGACCAGGCCCAGGAAAGCGCCAGTGGCGACGCCGGCCAGCAGGCCCAGCTCCGTCGGCCAGCCCCAGGTACGCAGCGCATAACCGGTAACATAACCGGCGCCGCCAAAAAACGCCGCATGACCGAATGACAGCAGACCGGTATAGCCGATCAGCAGATTGAAGGCACAGGCAAACAGGGCAAAGCACAGCAACTTCATCAGGAAGACCGGATAGCCGTAAAACGGTGCGGCCAGCGCCAGCGCCAGGGCGATTGCGTAGCCTACATTCTTATTCATCGTGATTGCTCCAATACATGACTGATGAGATTACTTTTCTTTGCCGAACAGGCCGGCCGGACGCAGCAGCAGCACGATAACCATCACCACGAACACCACGGTGGCCGAGCCTTCAGGATAGAACACGCGGGTCAGGCCCTCGATCACGCCCAGGCCCAGGCCCGTCAGGATGGAACCCATAATGGAACCCATGCCACCGATCACCACCACGGCGAACACGACAATAATCAGGTTCGAGCCCATCAGCGGCGAGACCTGGATAATCGGGGCTGCCAGCACACCGGCAAAGCCGGCCAGCGCCACGCCGAAGCCGAACGTCAGGGTCACCATCAGCGGCACGTTGATGCCGAACGCTTCGACCAGTTTCGGGTTTTCCGTGCCGGCCCGCAGGTAGGCGCCCAGCTTGGTTTTTTCGATCACGAACCAGGTCGCCAGGCATACCACAAGGGAGGCGACAACCACCCAGGCGCGATAGTTTGGCAAAATCATGAAGCCCAGGTCGGTGGCGCCAGCCAGCAATTCGGGTACCGCATACGGCTGGCCCGATACGCCATAAAACGAGCGGAACACGCCTTCGACAATCAGCGTGATGCCGAAGGTCAGCAGCAAGCCGTACAGGTGGTCGAGCTTGTACAGCCAGCGCAGCATGGTTTTTTCGATCAGGATGCCGAAGGCGCCGACGATGAGTGGGGCGATCACCAGCATGGCCCAGTAATTGATATCGAAATAGCTCAGGCCCATCCAGGCCAGGAAGGCGCCCATCATGTACATGGCGCCGTGCGAGAAATTAATGACGTTGAGCAGGCCGAAGATCACGGCCAGACCGAGGGACAACATGGCATAGAACGAGCCGTTGACGAGGCCCAGCAGCAGCTGGCTCATCATTGCTTGTAATGGAACGCCGAAAATTTCCATGGCATCACAGTATAAAAAGCACCGCCGGACGGCGGTGTGGTGTCAAGGGAGACGCACGGCCACGACTGGGCGTGGCCGTGCAAGGTGAAGCATGGCCAGTGCTGTCAGCTTATTTCCAGAGCGAACATTTCGATTCGGCCTTGGTCAGGTACGCTTGCGCACCAGGCACAGTGGCCACCACCTTGTAGTAATCCCATGGGTATTTCGACTCGGCCGGCTTTTTCACTTCCATCAGATACATGTCGTGCACCATGCGGCCGTCGGGACGCACTTCGCCGTTCTTGGTGAACATGTCGTTGATTTTGGTTTTTTTCAGGTAGGCCATGACCTTGTCGGAATCGTCTGTGCCGAGCGCCTTGACGGCTTTCAGGTAATTGCTTGCGGCCGAGTAGTCGGCTGCCTGCAGCATCGACGGCTCTTTCTTCATCTTGTCGAAATAGCGTTTCGACCAGGCCCGGGTTTCCGGATTCAAATCCCAGTACCAGCCATCAGTCAGGTACATGCCCTGCGTCAAATTCAGGCCCAGCGAATGGATGTCGTTGATAAAGATCAAAAGGCCCGCCAGCTTGACGGTTTTCGACACGCCGAATTCATTGGCGGCCTTGATGCTGTTGATGGCGTCGCCACCGGCATTGGCCAGGCCCAAAATTTGCGGCTTGGCCGCTTGCGCCTGCAACAGGAAGGAAGAAAAATCGGAGGCGCCCAGCGGATGCTTGACGCTGCCGAGCACCTTGCCGCCGGCCGCCTTGACGACCTCGGCCGTGTCTTTTTCCAGCGAATGGCCAAATGCATAGTCGGCCGTCATGAAATACCAGTTCTTGCCACCCTGCTTGACGATGGTGCCGCCGGTGCCGCGCGCCAGCGCCACGGTGTCGTAGGCGTAGTGCACGGTGTAGGGCGAGCACTCTTCATTGGTCAGGCGCGAGGAACCTGCGCCGATGGCAACAAACACCTTTTTCTTCTCGGCCGCGACCTTGGCCATCGCCAGGCTGGCACCGGAATTGGTGCCGCCGATCAGCATGTCGACGCCCTGCTGGTCGAACCACTCGCGCGCCTTGGAGGCGGCGATATCGGCCTTGTTCTGGTGGTCGGCGGAAATGAATTCCACTTTCTTGCCAGCCAGCACCACGCCGGCGTCGGCGATTGCCATCTTGATGGCTTCGGCGCCACCGAGGCCGTCGACGTCGGAATACACGCCCGACATGTCCGAGATAAAACCGATCTTGATGGTGTCGCCCGAGACCTGGGCGTGAGCGAAGGAGGAAAAGCCCACCGCGCAAATGGCAGCGGTGGCAATGGCGATAGCGTTACGTTTCATGGTGTCTCCGTTGGAAATTATTGTTTGCTATTGAATTCGATCGCTCGCACTACACGCCAAGCAGTTCGGTCAGTACCGGCATCTTGGCCTCCAGTTCGGATGCAGCAAAAGTCTCGACGATCTGACCGTGCTCCATCACATAAAACCGGTCCGCCAGCGGCGCGGCAAACCGGAAATTCTGCTCCACCATGACGATGGTGTATCCCTTCGCTTTCAAAGTGGTAATCATGCGCGCCAGCCCTTGCACGATGACAGGCGCCAGGCCTTCCGATATTTCGTCGAGCAGCAGCAGCCGCGCGCCGGTGCGCAAGATGCGCGCCACGGCCAGCATCTGCTGTTCGCCGCCGGACAGGCGCGTGCCCTGGCTGTGGCGGCGCTCTTGCAGGTTGGGGAACATGGCGTAGATTTCGGCGACCGACATGCCCTTCTCGCCGCTGGCCACGTTCAGTCTGGGCGGCAGCATCAGGTTCTCCTCCGTCGACAGCGAAGAAAAAATGCCGCGCTCCTCGGGACAATAACCAATGCCCAGGTGGGCGATCTTGTGCGTGGCCAAACCGATCGCCTCGACGCCGTTGACCTTGATCGAGCCGGTACGCGCGCCCGTCAGTCCCATAATGGCGCGCAAGGTGGTGGTGCGGCCGGCGCCATTGCGGCCCAGCAAAGTGACCACCTCGCCCTGCTGCACTTTCAGGTTCACATCATGCAAAATGTGCGACTCGCCATACCAGGTTTGCAGCTGCGAAATTTCCAGCGCCGGCGCTTTGTTGATCGATGTCATCAATGCGCCCCTTCCAGTTCGGCGTGGGTGGTGCCCATATACGCTTCCATCACCTGCGAATTGCGCGACACTTCGGCATAACTGCCTTCGGCCAGCATGGCGCCGCGCTGCAGCACGGAAATCTTGTCGCAGATGCCGGAGACCACGCTCATATTGTGTTCCACCATCAAGATGGTGCGGCCGGCCGAGACCTTTTTGATCAGCTCGGTGACACGGTGCACGTCTTCGTGGCCCATGCCCTGCGTCGGTTCATCGAGCAGCATCATTTCCGGCTCCATTGCCAGGGTGGTGGCGATCTCGAGCGCGCGCTTGCGCCCGTAGGGCATGTCGACCGTGATGGTGTCGGCAAATTCGGTCAGGTCGACCTCGGCCAGCAAGGCCATGGCACGGTCGTTGAGCTGGTTCAGGGCGCGTTCGCTTTGCCAGAAATGGAACGAGGTACCGAGCTGGCGCTGCAAGCCGATGCGTACATTCTGCAGCACGGAAAGATGCGGGAATACGGCAGAAATCTGGAAAGAACGTATCACCCCCATGCGGGCAATCTGGGCCGGTTTTGCGGCCGTGATGTCATTTCCATTGAACAGGATCTGTCCGGAAGTGGGAACCAGAAATTTCGTGAGCAGGTTAAAACATGTGGTCTTGCCGGCCCCGTTAGGGCCGATCAAGGCGTGGATATGGCCGCGCTCCACTTGCAGGTTCACATCGCTCACAGCGGTGAAGCCCTTGAATTCCTTGGTCAAATTTCTTGTTTCCAAGATGATGTTTGACATCGTGTCTCCTAGTTGTACTTTTTGTACTACTTAGTTTTTTTCATATTACACAACTTGAATTTGCCGCACAATACAGTATAACTACGGGGACTTTCGCCTCTCTATCATGGTGCAAGCGGCCTCAAACCGTATCGGGTTTCCAGCATTTTTGTATCATTTGTGCCGCTTTTTCGGCAATCATCACGGTCGGCGAGTTGGTATTGCCCGAAGTGATAAACGGCATGATCGAGGCATCGACCACGCGCAAGCCAGCCACGCCAATCACCCGCAACTGGCTGTCGACCACCGACAAGGGATCGCTGGCCAGGCCCATGCGGCAAGTGCCGACCGGATGAAAAATCGTCGTGCCGATCTCGCTGGCCGCCTGCACCAGTTCGGCTTGCGTCTGGTAATGCGGACCGGGCTTGTATTCCTGCGGAGCAAACCGCTGCAAGGCCGGCGCAGCAACGATGCTGCGCGTCAGGCGCAAGGCATCGGCTGCCACCTGGCGGTCTTCCGGCGTACTCAGGTAATTGAGGGTGATGGCTGGTGCTGCATAACTGTCGTTCGAGGCCAGTTCCACACTGCCGCGCGAAGTCGGGCGCAGATTGCAGACGCTGGCCGTAAATGCAGGAAATGTATGCAGGGGCGTGCCGAATTTGTCGAGCGACAAGGGCTGTACGTGATACTGCAGGTTGGGCGTGGCCTGGCCCGGGTCGGAGCGGGCAAACGCACCCAGCTGCGACGGCGCCATCGACATCGGTCCGCTCTGGAATAGCGCATATTGCAAGCCGATCTGCATCCTGCCCAGCAAATTGCCAGCCATCATGTTCAAGGTCTTCACGCCCTGCACCTTGAATACCATGCGCAGCTGCAAATGATCCTGCAAATTGCCACCCACGCCAGGCGCGTCGACCACCGGCGCAATACCATGTTGCCGCAGCAAGCCGGCCGGGCCTATGCCGGACAATTGCAGCAGATGCGGTGAACCGATGGCGCCGGCAGTCAGCAGCGTTTCACGCCGCGCCGTCGCCTGCCACTGCGTGCCGCCGCCCGTAAAGGTAATGCCGGTACAGCGCGGACCGTTTTCCGAAGTAGTGATTTGCAGGCGTTCCACGTGGCAGCCCGTCATGATGGTCAGATTTGGGCGCTGCGAGGCCGGTTTCAAAAATGCTTTCGAGGTATTCCAGCGTATGCCGCGGCGCTGGTTGACGTCGAAATAGCTGCTGCCGCTGTTATCGCCGCAATTGAAGTCCGGCGTTTTCGGGATGCCGACCTGTTCTGCGGCGTCGCGGAAAGCATTCAGGATATCCCACGATAAGCGCTGTTTTTCCACCCGCCATTCACCGCCGGCACCATGGTAGGGTGAAGCGCCGCCATGATAATCCTCGCTTTGCCTGAACAGCGGCAGCACCTGGTCCCAGCCCCAGGAAGCGTCGCCGACAAGCTCGGCCCAGCGGTCGTAGTCCTGTGCCTGGCCACGCATATAAATCATGCCGTTGATGGATGAACTGCCGCCCAGTACTTTTCCGCGTGGATAAATCAGGCTGCGCCCGCCCAGGCCCGCATCGGCCTTGGTGGAATACAGCCAGTCAGTACGCGGATTGCCGATGCAATGCAAGTAGCCGACGGGGATATGGATCCACACATAGTCGTCCTTGCCGCCAGCTTCCACCAGCAAGACGGTGGCATCCTTGTCACGCGTGAGCCGGTTGGCCAGCACGCACCCTGCCGTACCGCCACCGATGATGATGTAGTCAAATTCGCCTGCCGATTCCAATGAAGCTCCTTTCGGTAATACCTTTAAGGGTGGGCGGCGTGTCTCCTCGCCGCTTGCCATTACCAGAGTCTGTTCGTGCATGAGTCGCAAAACAGATTACCACCAGTGACCTTGCTCGGCGACATTAATTGCTCAGCCTGCTCCATGGCTGCTCAATCCGTGCTCAAAAAACACCGCTTTCTGCTGTGGATAAGTGTAGGGATATCCACAGGTACGATATGTGCGTAAACGAAAAATTTTTCAGAGGCGATTTTTTTATCCCAAAACTGTTGACGCGTCATACAGCGCTTGAACAGTGTTTATACGCGCGCCAAGTTTTTGTTTACAAGGATAAATCTGTACTTATCCACAGGAAAGTGCTGCGTTAACTACTATTACTATTCTTGTATACGGTCTTGTTAGAGTAAACCTGGTCACGTGCACTTGATCTCGCCATGGCAACGCTGCCAGCTAAAAAAATCAGGCACCAATGACCCGGCAAAAAAACGGCAAGCCGGCATATCAACATCGACGCTGCAAAACGGTTTTGCAGGAAACGACGCCTGTACGCATGCCTGCCGACAATCCAGGCAAGGCGTGCAAAATGAAAAAAAGGGGAATTTCAGAACGATTGTGGATAAGTCAGTCGATATCCACAGGATGACTTGTGCGTAAACATGAAATCAGCGCAGGGCCGATATTTTATACAATTTTGCTCCTTCAGCGATACAGGCCTTATGCAGGCTTTTTTTTACGCGTAAACAATTGATCCTGTTGAAAAAAAGCGACTTATCCACAGAAAAATCGGCGTTTACTATTACTACTATTTTTATATATCAATCTATTGTAAACCGACAAAAAAAGCGCGAACGCCGCCGTTTTTTCCAAAAACCGGCAAATACCGCAAAAAAAACGTTAACAGCGACCCTGACACCCACTGCCAAACCGTCTACAGGAATTCGCGGTCGATCCTGCGCAACATACTGGCCAGCCATTGAGGTGTGCCAACAGCACGGCGGCAAACGTGAAAACCGTGTTTTTTTGCTGGCTACTGTGGATAACTGCCTGTATATCCACAGGACGAGATGTGGGAAAAGTCCTTCTTTGTCCACAGGCTAACTTTTATCCCAAACAAGTCCTGCCTCGATACAATGCTTGTGCAAGGGCTTTTTTGTGGGCTAAGTGCTTGTTAACGCGCCTGTATACCGACTTATCCACAGAAAAAGCGTCGTTTACTATCACTACTATTTTTATGTATACATCTTTATTTAAAACACAGAAACCAACGCAGACCGTAGAAAAGTCACGTAAACGGTGCTGTTAACGTTTTCAACCGCGCAAAACCAGTGAAAAACACATGAATACAGACAAAAAAATGCGCCTGGGAATCATCAGTGCCCTGCATGAAGAACAGCAGGGGCTGGTAGAAGCCATGCAAGGGGCCGTCACGCGTTCGCACGGCATGCGGGTCTACACCCTTGGGCAGCTGTGGAATATCGACGCTGTGTGCGTCCTGTCGCGTCTGGGCAAGGTTGCTGCCGCCATGACGGCTTCTTTGCTTGTGGAAAAGTTCGGAGTTACCCACATCGTCTTTACCGGCGTGGCCGGCAGCGGGGATAGCTCAGTCAAAGTGGGCGATATCGTGGTGGCCGAAGCCTTGTTGCAGCACGATATGGATGCGCGGCCCCTGTTTCCCCGCTTCGAAGTGCCGCTGACCGGCTTGCAGCGCTTTGCCAGCGATCTGGCATTGAGCGAACAACTGGCCAGTGCTGCGCAGGACTTTTTGGGTGAAGACGCAAACACCGTGCTCGATCCGGTGGAAATCAGGCAATTTGGTTTACAGCAGCCACAAGTGCATCGCGGCCTGATTGCCAGCGGCGACCAGTTTATCGGCAGCGCCGCCCATCTGAACCAGTTGAAAGCGGATCTTCCGGACCTGCTGGCCGTTGAAATGGAAGGCGCAGCTGTCGCGCAAGTGTGTTTTGAACTGGGCGTGCGGTTTACCGTGATGCGCACGGTGTCCGATAACGCCAATGAAGAAGCGGCCGTCGACTTCATGCGTTTCGTGAACGGCGTTGCTTCGCGTTATGCTTTTGGCACCATCAAACGACTGTGCCAGCGTCTGGCCGGCTGATTTTGTATAAAAAAAAGGCAGAACCCGCCAGGTTCTGCTTTTGTTGAGCAGCTTACACGCTCAGCATCATCAGGCTGGCGTTGCCGCCGGCCGCCGTCGTATTCACGCACAGCGCCCGCTCTGCGACCAGGCGCCACAGAGGGATGGCGGAGTCAGCCGTTGTGTCGATGATGCCCACCACGGCCCCTTCACGGGCCGCCAGCAGCGTTTTGAGCTCGCCTGCCAGTGCTGCTTCTATCATGGCGATCTGGAAATCATGTTCGCCCGACGAAATATCCGTGATGACCTGGATGCGGTCTTTCAGCGCCGCCGGCAAGTCGGCCGGGATCAGGCTGACCGATTGGGCCAGCACCAGCGCCTGGTTACCGGTTGCCAGCACCGCCGCCAGCTGGTTCATCAGCACGCCCGAAGTGGCGGCCGCGCACAAGATGGTGCCGCGCGCGGCAAAGCTCAGGGTATTGCGCTCGCCCGTCGGACCCGGCAAGACGATGGTGCTTCCCAGCAAGGTCGTGCGCGTGTATTCCTGAGCCAGCTGCATCACCTGGTCGTGGCCGTGCATCTTGGCCCAGACGATCAGCGCATCAAGCGCTGGCGCTGCCTGGCGCTGGTGCTGCGCTCCGGCCGGCGCATTGCGCTGCAGGCGTTTCAGATACAGCGGGCCGCCCGCTTTCGGACCGGTCCCCGACTTGCCTTCGCCGCCGAATGGCTGCACGCCGACCACGGCACCGACGATATTGCGGTTCACATAAATATTGCCCACATGTGCGCGCTGGGTGATGAAATCAATCGTTTCATCGATGCGCGTATGAATCCCCAGCGTCAGGCCATAGCCGCTGTTATTGATCGACTGCACCAACTGCGGCAACTGGGCGCGCTTGTAGCGGATGACGTGCAGCACGGGGCCGAACACTTCTTGCGTCAGCTGGTCCAGCGACTTGATTTCCAGCACGGTCGGCGCGACAAACGTGCCTTCCACGGGCGGCAGGTCGAGCGAAAAATGGTCGAGCGCCACGGTTTTCATGCGGTTGATATGGGCCAGCAGGTTGCCTTGCGCTTCGAGATCGATGACGGGGCCAATATCGGTTGCCAGGCGGTCAGGATTGCCGACGCGCAGTTCCTGCATCGCACCCTTGAGCATTTTGATGGTTTTGTCGGCAATTTCTTCCTGCAGGAACAAAACGCGCAAGGCCGAGCAGCGCTGGCCAGCGCTGTCGAACGCCGACGACATCACATCTTGCACTACCTGTTCCGGCAAGGCCGAGGAATCGACGATCAGTGCATTCTGGCCACCGGTCTCGGCTATCAATGGAATATCGATGTTTTCCGCCACGGCGCGCGCAGCCAGGGTACGGTTGATCAGCTGCGCCACTTGGGTCGATCCGGTAAAGATCACGCCTTTGACGCGCGCATCCTGGCATAGCGCCGCGCCGACGACTTCACCGCTGCCGGGCAAAAATTGCAGGGCGCCGCGCGGCACGCCCGCTTCGTGCATCAATTGCACCGCGCGCCAGGCGATCAGCGGCGTTTGCTCGGCCGGCTTGGCCAGTACCACATTGCCGGCTGCCAATGCAGCGGCCACCTGGCCCGTGAAAATGGCCAGCGGGAAATTCCATGGACTGATGCAGGTCACCGGACCCAGCGCCACGGTAGCCGGCGCATGGTCGACCTCGGCCGCGTAATAGCGTAAAAAGTCGACCGCTTCGCGAATTTCGGCGATCGCGTTCGGCAGCGACTTGCCCGCTTCGCGCACGGCCAGCGCCATCAGCTCGATGTGATGCTCTTCGAACAGATCGGCGGCGCGGCGCAGCGCATGGGCGCGCAACGACGCTTCCGTGCCCTGCCATGCGGGAGCGAAGGCGCTGGCGGCGGCCAGCGCTGTTTCCACGTCGGCCGGGCACGCTTCAGCGACCTTGCCTACCTGGTCATCATGACGCGCCGGATTGCAGATCATCAATGTGGGGGCGTTCAGGCTGACAGCGCCATCGATCAATGGCGACGCTTGCCAGGCGTGTGTCTGCGCCAGGCCCTCGGCCAGCGCGCGCAAGGTGTCGTCGTTGGACAAGTCGATGCCGGCAGAATTCTTGCGCTCGCTACCGAACATGGCCTGCGGCAGGGCGATCGCCGGATGCGGCAAACCGCCCTGCAGCCGAGCCTGTTCGATCGGATCACGGATCAGGCTGTCGATGGCCACGTTTTCGTCGACGATCTGGTTCACAAACGACGAATTGGCGCCGTTTTCCAGCAGGCGGCGCACCAGGTAGGCCAGCAAGGTTTCGTGCGAGCCGACCGGCGCATAGATGCGGCATGGCTTGTCCAGATTGGCCGTGCCCACCACCTGGTCGTACAGGGTTTCGCCCATGCCGTGCAGGCACTGGAATTCATAGTCAGTGATGCCGTCGCGCCTGGCCCAGGTGTAGATCGTCGCCAGCGTTTGCGCATTATGGGTAGCAAATTGCGGGTAGATCAGGCTGCTGGCGGCCAGCAGTTTTTGCGCGCACACCAGGTAGGATACGTCGGTGTAGACCTTGCGCGTATAGACTGGATAGCCGTCCTGGCCATCGACCTGGGCGCGTTTGATTTCAGCATCCCAATACGCACCCTTGACCAGGCGCACCATGAATTTGCGGCCGCTGCGCCGGGCCAGGTCGATCAGGTAATCGATGGCGAACGGGCAGCGTTTTTGATACGCCTGCACCACGTAGCCGATGCCTTCAAAGCCGGCCAGATCCGCATCAAACGCCAGTGCTTCCATCAGGTCGAGCGACAATTCCAGGCGGTCGGTTTCTTCCGCATCGATATTGAAGCCGATGTTGTATTGCTTGGCCAGCAGCAACAGCGCTTTCACGCGCGGCAGCAATTCGGCCAGCACGCGGGCACGCTGGGCGCGGCTGTAGCGCGCATGCAGGGCAGATAATTTGACGGAGATGCCGGGGCCGTTCTTGATGCCACGCCCGTTCGACGCCTTGCCGATGGCGTGGATCGCCGTTTCATACGAAGCGTAGTAGTTGAGCGCATCCTGTTCGGTCAGGGCTGCTTCACCGAGCATGTCGTAGGAATAGCGGTAGCCGCGCGTTTCATTGTCGCGGCTGTTTTTCAGTGCTTCTTCGATGGTCTGGCCCGTTACGAACTGATTGCCCAGCATGCGCATCGCCAGGTCCACGCCTTTGCGTATCAACGGTTCGCCGCCCTTGGCGATCAGGCGGGTCATGGCTGAACCCAAGCCCGACTCGCTGCTGGTACCGACCAGCTTGCCGGTAATCAGCAAGCCCCAGGTGGCCGCATTGACGAACATCGACGGCGATTCGCCCAGATGCTTTTTCCAGTCACCCTTGCTGATTTTGTCGGCAATCAGGCGGTCGGCCGTCTGAGTGTCAGGTATACGCAACAGTGCTTCGGCCAGGCACATCAGGGCAACCCCCTCTTCCGAGGACAGTGAGAATTCATGCATCAGTGCATCAACACCGGACGAGCGTGTGCGTTTTTGGCGCACGGCCGCCACCAGCCGGTGCGCCAGCGCCTGGCCTTCGGCGGTGGTTTCGGTGCTGGAAGGACGTACCTGTTGCAATAGCCACTGGACGGCGGAAACCTCGTCGCGCCTGTAGGCGGCAGTGATGGCGGCACGTGGCGCCGTCGCTGGAGGCAAAATTTCCGCCTGGAGCGCGGCGAATGGATGCGGGGTAAAAGCCGGGTGGCCAGCAGGGTGCATAGGGACTCTTTACAAGGAAAAAGATGACGGAACCGGCGGTATTTTTTGCCCTTTTTTAGTGCAAAATAATACAGAAAGTCGGATGCTAAGATGATTCGATTGTAAAGGGGATTCTTATGGATTAATTCTGGTAATACAGAGGGCTAGCAATAGATAGTTTTTGATGCGACAATTTAACCAAATAATATTTATTTGGGGAGTGCTTCGGATGCTGGACAAGATAAGCAAGAAAATCTTGATGGAATTGCAGAGCGATGGACGCATCAGCAATGTGGAGCTGGCCGCGCGCGTGAACCTGTCACCGGCCGCCTGCCTCGAGCGCGTGCGCAAGCTGCACGAATCGGGCTACATCATGGGCTATACGGCCCAGTTGAATCCGCAACTGCTCGACGTGTCGCTGCTGGTGTTTATCGAGGTCGTGCTCGACCGCACCACGCCGGAAGTGTTCGACGCCTTCAAGCATAGCGTACAAATCATTCCGGAGGTACTGGAATGTCATATGGTGGCCGGCGGTTTCGATTATCTGGTCAAGGCGCGCGTGAAAGACATGGCGGCCTACCGCGAATTCCTCGGTAAAACCTTGCTGCAAAAAGGCGTGCGTGAAACCCACACTTATGCGGTGATGGAAGAGGTCAAAAATACCACCAAACTGCCGATCAAATGACCTCGCTTGCATCCCGTCATTTTTCCGATTGAGCTAAGCGGATAAATGTTGTAGGGTGGAACTACAAATCTGCCATCCGGTAGCCGCCTGATACGACGCGCAGACGTCGGGATCAAGGTGCGGTGCGTGCAATCGTGCACACCCGCATCCGGCTACAGCTTGCCCCGACTGGGGCCGGTACGGATTCTCGCAGCGGGGGACAAATGAAGCAGTTGCCGCACCAGATGGTACGTTTCTTTCTATTCACGCTCGCGGCCATCGTGCTGGCCTGTTGCCTGGTGTTCCTGCTGCAACTGGCGGGCGCCACTTCCCCTTACCTGATCGCCGTGCTGGCCGCCCTGGTGGGGGCGGTGCTGCTTGCCATGGCGAACCGCAGCGATGGCAAGCAGGGCCTGCAGCTGTTTGCCGGCACGGTCGGGCGCGCCATCGACGCCATCATGATAGGCGCGGCGGAAACCTCGTATTTTGTCGATTCGGTCAAAAAGAAAGTCGACCTGGATGTGCAGACGGCCAGCGATATCGCCGACAGTTCCGAACAGAATGCGCGCACCACCGAAAAAATTGCCGCCAATGCCGAGCGGGCTGCCAAAGTGGCCGCCGGCGTACGGGTCGAAAGCGTGGCAGCGCGCGCCGAACTGGACCAGGGCTTGCAGCGTGTCCACCGCGCGCGCGAAGACGCGCAGGCGGCGTCTACCGCCATGCTCAGCCTGCAAGACAAATCGAAACGCATTACCGGCTTTACGGAAGCGATCTCCGATATTTCCGCACGCACCAACCTGCTGGCGCTGAATGCCGCCATCGAGGCGGCGCGGGCCGGCGAACATGGCCGCGGCTTTGCGGTGGTGGCCGGCGAAGTGCGGCAACTGGCGCTGCGCACCAAGGAAGCCAGCGACGAGATCAGCGTGATGGTGCGTGAAATCAATCAGCAGGCCGAGCTTGCCGCGCGCGACATGCAGTCGCTGGCCGCCGGCGTGACGGAAGCGGCGCGCAATGTGGAAAGCGTGCATGGCTCATTGAGCCATATCGAGGAATCGTCAGGTGTGTCGGAAGACGAGATCGGCCAGATCGCGCGCGCCTCGCGCGAACATGTGGACACCACGCAAGTGATCGCCGACGCCATCGCGCAGATACGCGACAGCATGTTGTCGACCAATACCGAATTGCCGCGCGCCACGCAGTCGGCGATGGCGCTGGCCGAACGGGCCGAAGTGATCGCCAGCGCGCTGGGAGAATCCACCGTATCGACCCCGCACGACGAGATCCGCATTGCCGCCCAGCAGGCCGCGCACGCGGTGGGCAAGTTGTTCGAGCAGGCGATTGCCGCCAGGCGCATCACGCGCGAGGCGCTGTTCGACCGCCACTACCGGCCTATACCGAATACCAATCCACCCAAGCACAGCACCCTGTTCGACGCGTTTACCGACAAGGTCTTGCCGGACCTGCAGGAAGCGTTATTGGTCGCCCTGCCCCAGCTGGCGTATGCGGGTGCGGTCGACACGAATGGCTATTTTCCGACCCACAACAAGAAATTTTCACAGCCGCTGACGGGTGACTACGATCACGATATCGTGCACAACCGTACCAAGCGCATCTTCAGCGACCGCACGGGCGCGCGCTGCGGCAGCAATACCCGGCCGTTTTTGTTGCAAACGTATAAAAGGGATACGGGCGAGGTCATGCATGACCTGTCGGCGCCCATCTATGTGGACGGCAAGCACTGGGGTGGGTTCCGCGTCGGCTACCGCTCCAGCAACGCCTGATTAAAGCTACTGCGCGGTGCGATTTGCGGCCTGCGATGCTCGCCGTACTTTAGTACGGCTGTGCTTCTCAGCCACAACTCACATCCGCTCGCTACGCTTTCCTCAGGCGTTGTCGTGGCATTGATCAAGCTGATCAATCGATGTGGGGTTTGGCGGTGACGCCACCACCGGCGGCCGTGGCCGAGCGCAACACCGGCGTATTCATGCCTTCGAGGTGATTGCGCAGCCATTTGTGGGCCGGGCTGCGCGCGTCGCGTTCGTGCCACAGCATGTCCAGGTGGACCGCCGGCAAGGTCAGCGGCAAGTCCTTGTACAGCAGCGATTCGGTCATGCCGGTCGAGGCAATCAGGTGACGTGGCAGGACCGTGATCAGGTCGGAGTTGGCCACCACGCGGCCGGCCGTGAAAAACTGGTTCACGGTCAATAAAATGCGCCGTTCGCGGTGGATCTGCGACAGCGCTTCGTCGATCAGGCCATGAGCGCGGCCGGAAAAACTCACCAGCAAGTGATTCGCGGCGCAATAATTGTCCAGGGTCAGCTCCTGGTTGGCCAGCGGATGGCCGCGCCGCATCACGCACACGTATTTGCCCGAGTAAAGGCGCTCGTGGCGGATCGGTGAGCCTGTTTCACTCGACAATTGCGCCGCTACCCCGGGGAAGAAGCCGACTGCCAGGTCGATGTCGCCACGCAGCAACATCGGCCGCGGTTCGCGCGTGGTCAGTGGCATCATGCGCACATTCACGCCCGGTGCCTCGCGCTCGATCGAGCGCATCAACGACGGCAGCCAGAACGCGGCGGTGGCGTCGGCCATCGCCATGCGGAAGGTGGCATGGGTTTTCGAGACATCGAAGGTTTCCGGCGTCACTGCCGCTTCCAGGCTGGCCAGGGCTGAGCGTACGGACGGCCACAGCGCTTCGGCGCGCGGCGTCGGCTTCACGCCATACGCCGTGCGGATCAGCAATTCATCGCCCAGACTTTCACGCAGGCGCTTGATGGCGTTCGATACCGCCGGCTGTGTCATTGCCAGATGGCCGGCCGCACGCGTCAGGTTTTGTTCCGTCATGACGGCGTCGAAAACACGCAGCAAGTTCAGATCCAGCGTCAGAAAACTCATGGAAAGTCCAAGGTAAAGTTGAATTCAGAGAAATTATTTACCAGTGTAAACCGCGCCGGGGCGGATTGATTTCACTGGTAAAAAAATATTACAGTTTTCCATTCATGATTCATATAATTGGTATCAGAAAATGGAATTAGATTTATATGTTGCACCGCACTATAGTACTGCCAAATTCTATAATGCACTGGAAATCATGTCTACCTTCGCCACCGCCCTGTACGCAATACCCGCAGCCGTACTGGACATCTCCCTGATCGCCTTCCTGCAACTCGCGCTGGCGCTGGTCGCCATTGCTGCCTTTGCACTGGTCTTCAAACCTTTGCTGGTCGGTATCGCCCGTGCGCTGGTGCTGGTGGTGCGTCCCAAGCTGAGCCGTGAGCAACGCCTGGCGCGCGAGCTGGCCACACGCACATAAGATTTTCCCGCACATGCAAAAGCCGGTCACGCCGGCTTTTTTAACGTCCGTGATTCAGCTCACCTCGCCCAGCAAATGGGAACGCAATTGCATGTCGGCCGGATGGGCGCCGATCCAGATCTTCAGTAGCGCATTATAAAAAGCCAGGTCGGGCACTTTTTCGCCCAGCTGCTTGCCGTTCAGCCTGCACACCGTACCTTCTTCGGGCACCCAGTCCACCGTCAGCATGTCGCCTTTTTTCAAGCCCGGCACCATTTCAAACATGGACCCCAGCTGCATCGTCTGGCTCAGCAGGCGCGTGCGGTCGGCCTGGTCGGAACTGCGGTTCAGGCCTTCCATGAAGGACTTGCCCAGGTCGTCGGAACTGATATCGCGCAACATGACGATTTCGAGCCGGCGCGGCCCGGGTAGCGCCAGGATCTCGGCCAGCTGGCTTTTCTTTTCAGGCAAGTAGAGCGCGATGGTGTAGACCTTGAAGATCAGCTTGTAGCGCACGCCGGCGCCATTCAGTTTCAAGGGCTGGTTCGCCAGTTGCACCGTGTCGTCGAGCTTGACGCCGCCCACCTCGACGGCCAGCGCCGGCAGCGCCAGAGCGGCGCAGAGACAGGCGGTGGCCAGCGAGCGGCCGAGTCGGGATATGCTGAGCATCTGCTGCCTTCCATGAAATAAGCGAAGGGACAGTGTAGAACAGTTGCCGCAAGAGGGCCGCGCAGCTTGGCGGCCGGAATGTTTACGCTTTCAGCGGCAATTCGGCTTGCAGGCGTTCGTACTTCGCCTGCAATTGTTCCGGGCTTTCGATCCAGGCCGGATTGAGCGGGATGCAGCTGACCGGGCACACTTGCTGGCATTGCGGCTCGTCGAAGTGGCCTACGCATTCGGTGCACTTGTTCGGGTCGATTTCGTAGATTTCGGCGCCCATGTAGATCGCGTCATTCGGGCACTCGGGCTCGCAGATATCGCAATTGATGCATTCGTCGGTGATCAGTAGTGCCATGATGTTTACTCTTGCTTATTGCGTCAATGCAGCGTTGGCGGCAATCTTGCTTTGCAGCCAGCGGTTGACCGAGGGGAAGACAAACTTGGAGACGTCGCCGCCCAGCGCTGCGATTTCGCGCACGATGGTGCCCGAAATAAACTGGTACTGGTCCGATGGCGTCAGGAACATGGTTTCGACATCAGGCAGCAGATAGCGGTTCATGCCGGCCATCTGGAATTCGTATTCGAAGTCGGACACGGCGCGCAGGCCGCGCACGATCACACGTGCTTCATGGTTGCGCACGAAATCCTTGAGCAGGCCGGAAAAGCTTTCCACTTGCACATTCGGATAATGACCAAGCACTTCGTTGGCAATTTCCAGGCGTTCGTCGAGCGAGAAAAACGGATTCTTGTTCTTGCTGTCGGCCACACCCACGATCAGCTTGTCAAACAGACCCGATGCGCGGCGCACCAAATCTTCATGACCGCGCGTGAGCGGATCGAACGTTCCCGGATAAACGGCTACAACCATTGCGGCTCCCTGACGATGCACCAATATAGACGCGCATTATGCCTGAATTTGGTGCTTTGCCTTGGGCTGGGGGCCGCTTTTGGCTGATTTCTGCTCAAATTATAAGCAGATTCAGGCCGTTGTCAGCACTTGTTGTAAGTTAGCAAATGATAATAAACTGTCCCTGCTTTATCGGCGCGGATGACTTCCCACGGCGCCATCCAGTCCGGCTTGTCCAGTTCGCTGTTTTCATCGAACACCATCGACAAGCCCGATTCCGCATAAACAATGCCGCCCTCTTTCAACAGATTCGCGCACAGCGGCAATACCTTGGCTAAAAAGTCTTGCTGGTAAGGCGGATCGAGGAAGATCAGGTCGAAACGCTGGCCGTGTGCCGCCAGGCCTTGTGCCGTCAGCAAGGCGTCGCCGCGCAGCAGCTGCACATTGTCGGCACGCAGTTTGGTCTTGTTTTCTTCCAGCTGGCGTATCACGGGCGTATGTGTGTCGACCATGGTGACGGACGATGCACCGCGGCTGGCCGCTTCGAAGCCCAGCGCGCCGCTGCCGGCAAACAGATCCAGCACCTGGGCGTTGGCCCACTCGCCGTCGCGCAGGTGATTGATCCAGTTAAATACCGTTTCGCGCACGCGGTCCGGTGTCGGGCGCAAGCCCAGCGCCTGCAGCACGGGCAAGACGGAGCGCTTCCATTGCCCGCCAATAATGCGCACCTGGTTCGGTGGCGGCGCGTGGTGGACCGGCACTTTGGCCGGTTTCTTGATCTTCTTTTGCATGGGGGATTTCTTCAATTCGATGGCGGCCACTATAGCATATGGCCCCCACCGCCCCTGTGCCGGCGCTGCTTATTTGGGCTGCGCCGCCAGCGAATTGAAGTCGTCGATCCAGCCCTGCATGCGCTTGACGGCATGGGCTTTTTGCGCCGGCGTGGCGATCTTGATGACGGTCAAAACCATCTGCGCCGTGCTGTTGTCAAACGTATCAAAAAAGGCCTTGCGATCGGAGTGTTCGAGGCGCTCGAAACTGTCCTTGATCAGGGTATTGATCAAAGCCACGGTGGCTTCCTTGCTCAGTTTTTCGTTCTGCACCTTTTGCACCAGGTTCAGCACATTGCGCTGGCGGCGCGAGCGCTCGTCGAGCCAGATTTCATTGTCCAGCGGCCGCGCGTCGGACGCCTTGCGGATAATGGCTTCCTGCTCGCTGCTGAAACTGCCGAACCACAGCTCGAACTGCTCCATCGATTTCTTGTAGCGCAGCTGCTGGCGCTTTTCCTGGTCGCCCGTGAGAAACTTCTTGCGGTAGTCGTCATTGTTCGACTTGAACTTCTTCTCCATTTGCGCCACCTGTTCCGGTTTCAGCGAGCGCGCCAGGTCGGCCAGGTCGGGCGCCGCTTTCAGCAGCAGCGACTGGGTACGGCTCTTGATTTCGCTGTAGTCGGCCAGCAGGTCCGCCTGCGTGGGGTTGCCCTGTACCTGCTTCTGGCCCTTGCGCAGGATTTCCACGTAGTCCTTGAGCTGGGTCTTGCGGTGCCAGTCGAACAGCTTGTCGATATCTTCGCGGACCCAGCCTTTCTGGTCGCGGTCCAGGTCGACATAGGCGTTCAGCCACCAGTACAGCACGGTGTCGCCATTGTTGTAAGCCAGGCGCAGGCTGGTGCAGCCGGCCACCACCACCAGCATCAGCGTCAATACTGCGTACTTCAAGCGATTCTGGAAAAGGGCCTGCGTGTTAAACTTTTTCATATTCTTAACTTATAAAATAAATACGGACTATGAACGTTGTCATTCTCGCCGCCGGTATGGGGAAACGCATGCAGTCGGCGCTGCCAAAAGTACTGCACCCACTGGCTGGCAAGCCGCTGCTGTCGCATGTGATTGATATGGCGCGCACCTTGGCGCCGTCCAGATTATGCGTGATTTACGGACATGGGGGCGCAGCGGTGCTGAAACTGCTCGAGCAGTACAAGTCCGGACAGTCGCTGGACATCGCCGCCGCCGAGCAGGCGCAGCAGCTGGGCACTGGCCACGCCGTGCAGCAGGCGCTGCCTTTGCTGGACGATACCGTCCCTACCCTGATCCTGTACGGCGACGTGCCACTGACCAGCAGCAATTCCTTGCAGAAACTGGTACAGGCGGCCGGCAACGGCCAGCTGGCGATTCTGACGGTGGTGCAGGATGATCCTTTCGGCCTGGGCCGCATCGTGCGCGAAAATGGCGCCATTGTGCGCATCGTCGAGGAAAAAGATGCCACGCCCGAGGAACGCGCCATCCGCGAAATCAACAGCGGCATCATGGTCGCACCGACCGTGCAACTGAAGAAATGGTTGTCAGCCCTGTCGAACAACAATGCACAGGGTGAATACTATCTGACCGACATCGTCGCCCAGGCGGTGGCCGACGGCGTGCCCGTCACCTCGGCCCAGCCCGGCGCCGTGTGGGAAGTCGCTGGCGTCAACAGCAAGGTGCAACTGGCGCAGCTGGAACGGATTCACCAGAACAATATCGCGCTGGCCCTGCTTGAGCGCGGCGTGACGCTGCTGGACCCGGCCCGCATCGACGTGCGCGGCGAACTCATTTGTGGGCGCGACGTCACCATCGACGTCGGCTGCGTGTTCGAAGGCCGGGTGGAACTGGGCGACGGCGTGCGCGTGGGCGCCAACAATGTGCTGGTCAACGCCACCGTGGCGGCCGGTGCGCACATCAAGCCGTTCTGCCATATCGAAGAAGCTGTCGTTGGCGCCGGTTCGCTGATCGGCCCGTACGCGCGCTTGCGCCCAGGTACGGTGCTGGCCGAGGAAGTGCATATCGGTAACTTCGTCGAAGTGAAAAACAGCCAGGTGGCCGCCAACAGCAAGGCCAATCACCTGGCGTATATCGGCGACGCCACCATCGGTTCGCGCGTCAATATTGGTGCCGGCACCATTACTTGCAACTACGACGGCGTCAACAAATCGCGCACCGTGATCGAGGACGACGCTTTTATCGGCAGCGACAGCCAGCTGATCGCACCGGTGACCGTCGGCAAGGGCGCCACCCTGGGCGCCGGCACCACCTTGTCGAAAGATGCACCGGCCGGCAAGTTGACCGTTTCGCGCGCCAGGCAAATCACCATCGAGGGCTGGGAACGCCCGGTCAGGAAGCCGAAATAAGTTGCGCTGCCTGATGGCAGACGATGCCGCGAGCCTTTACGGCTTGGCGGCATTTTTTATATGCATGGGTGTTGTGGACAAGCTTGTGGACAGTTGGTGTGCAAAAAGGGGATAAGTCAGCAATTTTTGAATTGTCATTTTTACTATGTGGATAAAGCTGTGTGCAAGCATGCGAAAGACGCAGGGATAAGCCTGGTATAAGCCATGTAAAAGCTGTGAAAAAGACGGGACAAGTTTCGCGTCTTCTCCAGCCTCATCCATCTTTACCCTGCAAATGAACATGATATTTCGAGATGTTCATTTTGAGTTTTCCATCTGTGGATAATGCTGTGTACAAATACTGAATAAGCCAGGAATAACTTCCAAGTTATTGAATTAAATAAGTATTTTATGCATGATTCGCATGGTTTCCTGTGGATAAATTTGTGCACAAGCCTGTTGCCAACTGGTGAGCAATCGCTGGGCAAGTCGGGATAACTTGTTTTTCACCCTAGCTTTTCCCAGGCATGAAAAAAGCAGCTGCGCCATGCAGCCCCGGAGCACTTCGCAGGCTGTGGATAACAATGTGCACAAGTGGCATAACAAGTCTGGATAACTTGTCTGTGCCCCGGCTCAGACGGCGATGCGCGTCTCGAACTTGCTGCGGAAGGTGGAAAAATAGCTTTTTACATTGCGCACGTTGGCGTGCGCTGTAAACAGGCTGTGCGCCAGCGCATGGTAGGCCGGCATGTCGGCCACCTGCACGAGCAGCACGAAATCGGGGCCAGGCGAGACGCGGTAGCATTGCAGCACGGCCGCTTCGTTCGCCACCAGTTGTTCGAACTCGGCCATGCGTTCGGCCGCCTGCACATCGAGCGTGATCTCGACCACGGCCGTCAGGCTGGGCCCCACCCGTTGCGGCGCGACGATCGCCACCTGCCGTTCGATCACGCCGCTGTCGGTCAGATGCTTGACCCTGCGCAAACAAGTCGGCGCCGAGACATGCACCAGCCGCGCCAGTTCGCTGTTGGTTTGTGATGCATCAACTTGCAAGGCATTCAGAATGCGCCGGTCGATATCGTCTAGCAGGATGGTAGTGTCGCTCATGAATTAGAAAATAAATTTGAATTAAATGAAAGAATATTTCATCGCAAAATATACATGAAATATTCAATCAAAAAAAAATGAATTTAGAAAGCTTATTTCATACTCGCTGGATTAGCATGGATGCATTAGTTAATTCAATTCGAGGTTTCCATGTGCGGCATAGTCGGCGCGGTAGCGCAGCGTAATATCACCCCCATCCTGCTCGAAGGCCTGAAGCGCCTGGAGTACCGCGGCTACGATTCCTGCGGCATCGCCCTGCACGCCGATGGCCGTTTGCAACGTTCGCGCTCCACCGCGCGCGTGGCCGAGTTGGAAAAGCGGATCGCCGAAGAAGGCCTCGCCGGCTTTACCGGCATCGCCCATACGCGCTGGGCCACGCATGGCGCCCCGGTTTCCTTCAATGCCCACCCGCACTTTTCGCCAACCGAAGACAACGCCCGCGTGGCGCTGGTGCATAACGGCATTATTGAAAACCACGACGACCTGCGCGCCGAACTGACGGCCCTCGGTTATGTGTTCCAGAGCCAGACCGATACCGAAGTCATCGCCCACCTGGTCGAGCATATGTATAACGGCGACCTGTTCGAGACGGTGCAACAAGCCGTCAAGCGCCTCGACGGCGCTTATGCGATCGCCGTTTTCTGCCGCGACGAACCGCACCGCGTGGTCGCCGCCCGCCAGGGGTCGCCGCTGATCGTCGGCTTGGGCGAAGGTGAAAACTTTGTCGCTTCCGACGCCATGGCGCTGGCCGGCACCACCAGCCAGATTATCTACCTGGAAGAAGGCGACGTGGTCGACCTGCAACTGTCGCGCGTGTGGATCGTCGACGTCGACGGCAGGCAAGTCAACCGTGAAGTCAAGACCGTGCATGCGCACACCGGTGCCGCCGAACTGGGCCCGTACCGCCACTACATGCAGAAAGAAATCTTCGAGCAACCGCGCGCCATCGGCGACACGCTCGAAGGCGTGACGGCCATCATGCCCGAGCTGTTCGGCGACGGCGCCTATAAAATCTTCAAGCAGATCGACCGCGTGCTGATCCTGGCCTGCGGCACCAGCTCGTATGCCGGCATGACCGCCAAGTACTGGATCGAATCGATCGCCAAAGTGCCGGTCAGCGTGGAAGTAGCCAGCGAATACCGCTACCGCGACAGCGTGCCGCATCCGAACACCCTGGTCGTCACCATCTCGCAAAGCGGCGAAACGGCCGACACCTTGGCCGCCCTGAAACACGCGCGCAGCCTGGGCATGCATCACACGCTGACGATTTGCAACGTGGCCACCAGCGCCATGGTGCGCGAATGCGCGCTGGCCTACATCACCCGCGCCGGCGTCGAAGTGGGCGTCGCCTCGACCAAGGCCTTTACCACCCAGCTGGCCGGCCTGTTCCTGCTGACCCTGTGCCTGGCGCAAGTCAACGGACGCCTGACCGACGACGAAGAAGCGGCCCACCTGAAAGCCATGCGCCACCTGCCCGTGGCAATTGCCGCCGTGCTGGCGCTGGAACCGCAAATCATCGCCTGGTCCGAAGAATTCGCCCGCAAGGAAAACGCCCTCTTTTTAGGCCGCGGCATGCACTACCCGATCGCCCTGGAAGGTGCGCTGAAGCTGAAGGAAATTTCCTATATCCACGCCGAAGCGTACCCGGCCGGTGAACTCAAGCACGGCCCGCTGGCCCTGGTGACCAATGAAATGCCGGTCGTCACCATCGCCCCGAACGACGCCCTGATCGAAAAGCTGAAGTCGAACATGCAGGAAGTGCGCGCCCGCGGCGGCCAGCTGTACGTCTTCGCCGACGTCGACTCGCGCATCAGCTCGGGCGAAGGCCTGCACGTGATCCGCCTGCCGGAACACTACGGCGTGCTGTCCCCGATCCTGCACGTCGTAGCGCTGCAACTGCTGGCGTACCACACAGCGCTGGCACGCGGCACCGATGTGGACAAGCCGCGGAATTTGGCCAAGTCGGTGACGGTGGAGTAAGGGTTCAATGGCTGGGAGAGAAGGTGTTGGCAAACAATAAAGTCTGACACAAGTGGCCTTGGATACTTGCCATTAGCTGAAGCCCATGTTTGCCTTGATCTGACCACATGGGCTTTTTAATGCCGCGACGATGTCGTTTCAATGATTCCACTGCAAACGGAAATCAGGACTGACGCCATCGCTGAGCAAGCTTGCCGCGATGACGCCAGGGCCTCCCGGTCATCCAGTTCGTTTTTCGACGCGCGCGCCTTCATGCTCCCGATCGCGAAATATATAGATACATGAACTGCGAGAAAGAACTGCGGGAGCCAAAGTGATTGATATTGTTCGGTTGGCTGACATGGAGCGAGGCTGCGATATAGTGCCGCTTTCCCTATAGTCATTAGGACAGCCCATGGATCGCGTACATGCAATGCAAGTATTTCTTAGAGTGGTCGAAAGCAGAAGTTTTGTCCGCGCAGCAGAGACCTTGGGTTTGCCGGCTTCCTCAGTCACCGCCATCATCAAGCGGCTGGAAAAGCATTTGCAGATACGGCTGCTTAACCGTTCCACTAGAAACCTTAGCCTGACGCCAGAGGGCGAGCGCTACCTGTCCCGCTGCCGCGAAATACTTGACCTGATTGACGACACTGAATCGAGCCTGCACGGCTCTGCCGAGCGTCCGCATGGGCGCTTACGCGTCGATGTGCCCGCAGGGATTGTGCACGCCTTGATCCTGCCAAAGTTGGAGCAGTTCCAGCAGCGCTACCCCGATGTGTATCTGATGATAGGCGTAAATGATCGTCAGGTGGACTTGATCCAGGAAGGCATCGATTGCGTGATCCGCACCGGCAGCCTCCATAACTCGGCGCTGGTCGCGCGCCGGTTGGGCGAGTTGCGCTGGATTACCTGCGCAGCGCCGTCCTATCTGGAAGAAAAGGGGATTCCCGAGGGTTTGGAGGATTTGCCATTACATCGGGCGGTCCACTATTTTTCCAGCACGACGAGGCGGGTAACTGAGCTGAATTTTACCGAGGACGGCAGCAGTGTCGGTGTGGCGGTTCCTGGCTCGGTAGCGGTTAACGAGACGGGACTGTACATCAAGCTGGGCCTGGACGGAGGCGGCTTGATGCAGCTGGCGGAGATCCTGGTGGCGGACCAGTTGCGCACCGGAGAACTGGTCGAGGTACTGGCCGACATGCGGCCGGCCCCTGTGCCGGTGTCACTATTTTATCCCCATCAGCGCTTTCTCTCTCCTGCGATGCGGGCGTTCGCCGACTGGACGGCTGAGCTGTTCAGCACTGTCGGGTAGCCGACATTGTTCGGATTTTCTGCATGTTGAAAATGCGCGGTGGCACTTTTTCTCCGTGCTGGCCTGCACTAGACTGCCTGCATCTCATCACCTGCGCAGGAAACGACCATGCCCGCACCAGATCGTCAATTACTCCAGCCCCTGGCCTCGGTCTCCCACAAGATACTGATTCGCGGCGCTACCGTCATCAGCATGGATGGCAATGTCGGTAATTTACCCAAGGGCGATATCCTGATTGCCGATGGCGTGATTGCTGCCATCGGTCTGCGGCTCGACGCTGACGGCGCCGAAGTGATCGACGCCGCAGACATGATTGCCATTCCGGGCATGGTCGATACCCATCGCCATTCCTGGGAAGGCCAGCTGCGCCGGATTAACCCCAACGCGGAATCGCTCGAGCACTATTGCAACGCCACGCATTTCTCGTTTGCCAAATACTACCGGCCGCAGGACATCTACGTGGGCAACCTGCTCACGGCCTTGGGCTGCATTGATGCCGGCATCACGACCGTCATCGACAACTCCCACAACAGCCGCACGGCAGCGCACTCCGACGCGGCAGTCGAAGCCCTGCTCGATACGGGCATCCGTGCGGTCCATGCTGCCGGCGCGCCCGTCGCTGGCGACTGGGATACGGCGCATTGGCCCGGCAACCTGGCACGCCTGCAGGCCAAGTACTTCAACGACCCTGACAGCCTGGTGACACTGGCCATGATGGCGCAGCTGGAACCCGACCAGTGGACCGTCGCACGCGAACTCGGCATTCCTATCGTGACCGAGTTTTTCGGCGGCGGTATGGCAGCCGAGCTCGAAGGCCTGCACGAGCAGGGGATGCTTGGCAGCGACAACATCTTTAACCACTGCACCTGTCTGCCTGAATCCGGCTGGAACATCTTGCGCGAAGCAGGTGTGCGCGTCAATGTATGCCCGCGTTCGGATGCCCACTACGGTATCGAGGATGGCGTGAACGCCTGGCAGAAGGCGTTCGAGCATGGCATACGCCCCGGCCTGAGTGTCGACAACGAGACCTCGTACAGCGGTGACATGTTCATGGAAATGCGCGTGGCGTTCTATCTGCAACGGGCCATGGATCATACCCGGCGCCACCATGGGCAGCACCATGTGGCAGCGCCCAGCGATGCGTTCCGGTTACTCGAGGCTGCCACCATCGACGGCGCCGCAGTTGCGGGGCTGGAACAACGGATCGGCAGCTTGAGCCCGGGAAAGCAGGCCGACCTGGTACTGATCCGAACCGGCGACCTCAACATTTACCCGGTCAACAACGCCATCGGCACCGTGGTGCACGCGGCAGAGCGCAGCAATATCGATACCGTCATCATTGGCGGGCGCCTGCGCAAACGCGGTGGCGTCGTGCTGGGCGTCGATCAGGCCAAGCTGCGTGCTGCAATCGACGAATCCTGCATGCACCTGTTCAGTGCTGCGGGTTACAAGCCCGATCTGTTCGAGGCGTCGTTTGCACCGATCCACGGTTCGTAAGCAGCGCTTGATGAACGCGTTACTGTTACCGATTGCTTTCTGCGCCGGCATTGCCATCGCCTTGCAAACTACCTTGAATGGTCAGTTAGCGCGCGGCATCGGCGGAGACTCCCTGACGGCATCGCTGGTGTCTTTCATCATCGGTGCGTTGTCTCTGGCTGTGATCGCCTTGCTGCGCGGCGGTGCCATACCATCACTGGCGCAAGTACCTGCCCAGCCCCTCTGGAGCCTGTTGGGCGGCCTGCTCGGTGCCGGAGCATTGCTGTGCAATGTCCTGCTGGCACCGCGCATCGGCCTGACCATGCTGGTGGGGCTGGCCGTCGTCGGCCAGCTGACGTCTTCGCTGATCATCGATCACTTTGCCCTGCTGGGTGCAACGGCACGGCCGATTTCCGCAGCAAAACTGGTAGGCGCATTGTTGATGATTGCCGGTTTGGCCATGCTGGTATTCGGTGAGCGGGTGTCGAAGCCCTGAGCGGATGAAAGCGGCGCCTCCCTGGCAGAGCCGCATCAGAAAATGATCTACACAAACGAGAAAATCATGTTCGAAATTATTGAAAAGTCCGAGGATATGCTCGGCGAATGTCCGATCTGGTGCCCACGGACACACCGTCTTTTCTGGACCAACATCTTGGGAAACGAGTTGCTGGCCTACGCGCCGGGCACCGGAGTCCGTGGGCGCTGGCCCTTGCCCGAGCGACTGGCATCGTTTGCATTCACCGCGCGGCAAGACGTGCTGTTACTCGGCCTGGCATCCCGCCTGGCCTTTTTTGATCTGGCGACAGGAGTGCTCACCGAGATCGGTGCATCACCCGGCAACCCGAATACGCGCATCGGTGACGGGCGTTGCGATCGCGAAGGTAACTTTGTCTTCGGCACCATGCACGAAGGCGAGCCGCAGGAGCGGGTGGGGGCTTTTTATCGTCTCAATGCCCAAACGATGACCATCGAGTCTCTGGCGCTGCCCGGCGTTGCCATCGCCAATAGCGTTTGCTTCAGTCCCGATGGCACGACGATGTATTACTGCGATTCGCTGCAGCCGAACATTTTTTGTTGCGAGTATCCAAGTCTTGAACACCAACGCGTATTTGCGGATGTCCTCGGCGGCGGCGCGCCGGACGGCTCCTGTGTCGATGCGGATGGTTTCCTGTGGAATGCGGAGTGGGGCGGCAGCAGGGTCGTTCGATACAGCCCGGATGGTCGGGTTGACCGTGTTATTGCATCGCCGGCAATCCAGAGCACGTGTCCGGCAATCGGTGGCCACTCGGGCGATATCCTGTTCTGTACCAGCGCGAGAGTGGGTCTTTCCACGCCCACCGATGCAGACGGTGCCCTGCTTGCGGTCAGTGTGACAGGGGCCAATGGCATGCACGAGACCTGTTTTGCCGGCTAGGGGCCTCGGCGCCATGCGTAAGCGCGCATATGCCAGAGATGCAGCTGCACTGTCGGGCCGGTTGGGCGTTCATTCTCCAGTGTTAGCCAACGCGCTTGCGGTTTGTGCACAAGAAGGTGCGCGTTTCAGCCATGCGTTGCCGATGTACTACACGCCAATCTGATTCCTCGCTGCGTGCGGCGACACGGCGCCTTGGTTTCCGCCTGGGCGGCGGTCTGTCGGCAACCCGTATGGTCAGCACACACATGTGAGCTAAAAAACAGACACCGGGCACCGGCTTGTCGGCCATGCCTTCCTGCCCGACATCCCTACCCCAGCGTCAGCACATGCACCCCACTATCCTCGCAGCCCACATCAATCATGCGCCCCGCCTGGTCGAACAACAGTATGTGCCCGTCATCGACCTGCACCCTTGCCGCTTCGCATGCGCCCAGCGACAGTTGGGCCAGTACTTTTCCCGTCCGGTTGTCGACCACCAGGCATTCCAGCGTGTCGTCGTCAGGGTGGCTGCGCACCAGCAGCAAGCCGGCCGCCTGTGTCACGTCGATGGCGCTGTAAATCGCCCACGATGCCAGCGTAAATGGTGCGGCAGAAACGCCGTTATGCACTTGCAGCGACATGTATCCTTCATTGTGCTGTTCACGGACCAGTGTCGGTGTGTCGCGCGCGTGGTGCGGCAACAGCGCCAGCAGTTCATGTTGCGGGCGGGGAAAGCTGTCGCGTTGCGTCAGGCGGCGCGCGGGCAGCTGATAGCGCCATTGCTCGATCTCGTGCGCGGTTTCCAGCAGCAGGGTTTGCGTGCCCTGCTCTTCCAGGAAGGCGATCACGCGGCCCGGCAGGTCGGCCACCTGCCAGCACACCGTCAATTGATCCTTGCTGATATCGATGGCGACCAGGCGGTTGTCGATCACTGCGTTCCATACCAGGCCGTCATGGTTGTCGGCCCAGAAGCGCAGCGGTTCGATGATCCAGTCCGATACCTTGCGCGCGAGCAGGTCGATGCGGCTGACGCGCCACTTGCTGTCGCGCTGCACCAGCGCCAGCGCGCGCTGGCCGCCGGCCGCCAGCACCAGGCGCGTGGCCGGCACGGGGAACTGCGCCAGCTGGCGGCCATGGCGGTCGATGCGCACCACGCCGCCCTCGCCCAGCGCCAGCAGGTAGTGGCCGTCGGGCAGGCGGCGCGCGTCGTGTATCGGCAGCAAGCCGCGCTCGTCCAGACGCACGCGCAGCATCTCGCTGCGCGCCGTCAGCCCCGGTGGCGGCGTGATGGCGGTCATCGATAGCGGCGGCAGGTCGGCCTGCAGGATGGCGCCGTCGGACAGGGCCAACAGCCTGGTCAGCGATTTCTTGTCGAAGTCGCTGCGCCCGGCCATGCGATCGGTCAGCAGCGGGCGCATCAGTTCTGCCGCCACCCGTTTGGTGGCGGGCGAATGCTGCGATAGCACCAGCAGTTCCGTGCCCAGGCGCATGCGCTGCTGCACGCCGTGTTCGCTGTCGTCGTCCAGCAGTTGCAGCACGCGCGCCTCGCTGTCGGGCAGGCTGGCCGGCAGCAGCACCAGTTTCTTGAGCAGCGAGCGCAGGCCCAGGGTGCCGCCGGCGCGCTCGCCTTCGAGCAGCCAGGCCAGCGCCTGGCCTTGCTGTTCCGGCAGGGGCCAGATGGCCTCTGCCGCTTCGGCAAGCTGGCCGCGCATGGCCAGGTCTTCGGCCCACAGCAGCCGCATCAGCGCAGCTTGCGGGCTGCGGCGTTTCTCCAGCAGCTGGACTGCGGCGGCGAAGGCCTGGCCTATGCGGGCCAGTTGCAGCGCCCGCTCGAGATTGCCGGCCATGCACCACAGGCGCACGGCGATTTCCGGCGCCAGCTCCATGGTTTCGGCCAGCTGGGCGGCCTGCTTGAGGCGGCCATGCTGTTCCAGATAGTCGACCGCTTCGCTGCCCTGCTTGAGCAGTTCGGCCAGCACATAGGTGGCTTCGTCGATCTTGCCTTCGCGGTCCAGCCGCTCAAAAGTGCGGCGGTAGGTTGTGCGCAAATAGTCTTCCAGCTCGCTACCGAGGCCGATCGCGCTGCGCGCCTGGCCCGGGCCGGAGATTTCCAGGCTGCTGCGCGGGCGCGGCGTGCCGAAGGCCTGGCGGCTGGGCTGCGACGAGCTGTCCAGCGGAATGGCATGGCGCAGTGCTTCGGCCGTATCGCCTTCTTCAAGCAACGCCATCATCTTGCGCAGATAAGCGGCCTGGCGCCAGCCGATAATGCGGGAGGCGCGCGTCAGGATCGCCAGCCGGCTTGCCAGCGCGGCCAGTCGTTGCGCCAGCACCGACTCAGGCTGCCGCTGGCCATGCCCGCCGCCCGCCTGCCTGGATTGACCCTGCGCACGGCCACCGAACAGCCTGGCCAGCATGCCCGCCATGCCCGCCGCCACCTGGCCGATGCCGGCGCCCGATATCGCCGGCCGCTGGCCGTGCCGGGCCTGGTCGAGCTGTCTTAAAAAATCTGCGCGGCTGGCGCTGGGCGGCGCCAGCGTATCCGAAAAGATCTCATGCACAGGCATCGCCGCCAGCAGCGCCGGATCGGTGGCGGTGGCGGTGGCGGCGGCGCGCGGTGGCTGCAAAGGCGCATGCAGGGCAATCGCGTCCAGCTCGAGCCAGGCGGCGGGATCGATGCGCGGTGCTGCGGCAAGGCTGATCAGTTCCGCCTGCGCCGCGCGTACCAGCCAGCAGTACGATGGCGGCGTGGCGGCACGCTCGTCCGCCGCCAATGGCGCGCTGCTGAGGATGCCTGCCTGCTCGCATAGCGGCAGGCCGTCGAGCAACTCGCAACGGGCCTGGCGCGGGCTTGCCAGCAGCAGCAGGAAACCGTCCTGCACCAGATGCAGCCGTGCACCGGGCGCCCAGTGGCGCAGCACGCGTCGGCGCGCCTCGGCTTCGCCAGTCAGCGCCAGGTCGAACCACAGCGCATGCACCAGTTGCATGCCTTCATAAAGGGGGCGGCGGACTTTATTCATAGGCGTCATCGGCGTCATCGGCACCGCCATCGCAGGAAATTTGCAGCAATGGCTGTTCGCCATCAAGATCGCGCACCACCACCGTGCTGCTCTTGGCCGTGATCCAGGCGATGCGGGCACTGGCGGCGTCCATGCTGGCCTGCTGTATCGGTTCGGGCGAGGTCGCCAGTTCATGGCGCACATGGCCGACCCGCATTTCGATGCGGCGGCGGCCCGGGTGCAGCACCACCAGGCCCGGTTTCGGGTGCTTGCTGCTGATGGCCACGCCCAGCACAGTGGCGCCATCGTCGATGTCCATCGTTTCGCCCTTGTTATGGCTGCCGACCCACCATTGCGTCGCGCCGGTTTTGATTGCCAGCAGCGTGCCGCCGTGACCATCGGGCTCGCCTTTCAGTGCGCCATGCAGTAGCGCGCTGCCTGCTTGCGCGATCCGGTTCATCTTGGATGGAGACGAATTCTGGCTATGCCAGTGATACAGCTGGACGCCGCCGCCCTCGGCGCAGCCGATGTACAGCGAATCGCCCAAATGATGGATGCCGATCACGTCGTCGAGCATATGATGGAAAGATACAGTCGGCATGGCCGTTGGCGATGCCGGCGGGACGGCTTGCCAGCAAACCAGGCGTCTTTTGGTATCGAGCACAACCACATGTTCATAGCGTTTGACTGTGTGGTTCGCCAGCAGATAAAACGCCTCCAGCCACCGTGCCATGCCGGGCGGCGCATGAAAGTCTTCCAGCGGTGGGCGTTCGCACAAGATCGGCTTGCCGGAAAGCAGCGGGCCGGGAAAGTTGTGAAACTTCAGCGTGCCATCGGCGCTGGTGATGCACGACAACGTGGTCTTGAACACGCCTGCGGCAAGGATGGCGCCGTGCGCGGGCACCGACAGGATGCGGTATTTGCCCGGCTTGCCAGAGGCCGACTGCGGCACATGATAGACGATGCCACTACCGTCGAGCTGGCGCACGCAGACCAGCTTGCCGCCACTGGAAAAACGCGGCGCTTGCGCGCGCGATGGCCGGGTGTCGCGGTGATGGATCGTGCCCGGCAGCGCGGCAGGCGTGAACGGTTTTCGCAACAGGCGCACGGCGACAGGCGCAGCGGGCAGTTCGAGCTGCAGCGTGCGCTGGTCGCGCCGTTGCCGCACGCAGACGTGCAGGTGATTGCCGCCCAGAGCGCGGCGGATAGCAACCTGGTTGCGCGCCTGCCTTGGGGCTTCGCCGCTAACGCCGATCAGCCAGCAGTCGGCCAGGTCGGCGCCGAGCTCTGCTTCCCATTGCTGGCGGGCGTCAACCGGCGCCGGCTGCAAGGTGCGCGAACGCAGCAGCTTGCGCAGCGCATCGTGCCCGCTGTCGTCGAACATGACGCCCGGCCGCTGCCAGATACCCCAGCGAAATTGCGCGCCGGCCTGCTGCGCGCGGCGCGCCAGCAGGATGAACAGCGCCAGGTGGGCCAGGCGCGGCTCGCCCAGTTGCGCCGGGCCGGCGTCGAACAGCGCCACGCTATGCAGCGAACGCTGGTGCACGGCCGGTTCCGGGCCGTTGAACAGCAGTTCGCCGCTGCCGGCGCGGCGCAAAAATTCGTCCGGTTCGGCGTCGGCAATCGCCCATTCCGAGATCAACAGGCGCTCGTAGTGGCCGCGTCGCACGATGTTGCCGATGCCGGCAGGCTCGGCGCCGCGTTCCAGTGTGGCCGTGCTGAGTTTGCCGACCAGCGGATGCAGGCGCAGCAGCAGCGCGCCGACGGCGGGCGCCAGGTCTGGCGCAAACAAATTCAACCAGAGCGCCCATGGCTCCAGTGCGGCCGGCAGCGCTGTCATGCCAGCTCCTGCGCCAGCCAGTCCAGCAGCGAAGGCGTGAGCGCCTGTGCGCCGGCCAGCGGCAGCAGCAGTTCCGGCGCGTGCCACAGCAGTACCGGGCTGCTGGCGGCACGTTCGATCAGCCTGGTTTGCACCAGGTCGGCCGGCAGCGCTGGCGCCAGATGCGTGGGGGTCCACAAATTGGGCGCATGCGGATCTGGCGCGCAATAGCGTGCGCCATCGATCCACGGCAGCGCCTGGTTGGCGCCCAGCAGCACCAGCAGGTCGCGCGTGGCCACCACCGACAGCGCTTGCAGCTGTTTGAGACTGCATGATTGCAATAGCGCCAGCAGCGCGGGCGCAAGCAGCGCGGGCGCGACCAGGCCGGCCGGCACCAGTGCGGTGGCGCGCGTTTGCCAGGCCATTACCGGCATCAGCGCTGGCCCGCCGCAGCGATCAGGCGCTGGCGCCGCTCCGCCAGTTGTTCCGGCAATTGTGCGGTATCGAAGTTGGCGTCGATTTCGCGCAGCAGCGCTTCGATCCGCACGTGTTCGCCAGCGCCATCGGCCAGCAGCAGGTCGGCGCTTTCCAGCAGCCGCGCCAGGCGCGCCATCGGCTGCTGCGCGGCCTGTTCGACCACCGCCTGCAGTAGCGGATGGCTGGCGTCGGCCAGCAGTTCGCGCAGGGTTTCGCGTGCGCTCTGCTGGCCGGCGGCGGTCGGTATCACATACAGCAACGGCCACAGGTCGGCGCGGGTGGCGGCGCTACGGCCGGCCAGCACGGCGGCTGCGGCGATCAGTTGCTGGGCCTTGACGATGCGGCGGTCCGACAGCTGCACGTGGGCCTGGCGCAGCAGGCGGATCGCCTGCGCCAGCGCCAGCCGCACGCCCTCCATGTCGACCTGCGCCACGGCCTGGTTCAGCACGTCGAGGCTGGCCAGGTCGGCGATCGCCGTCACCTTGTGCCGGGCAGCGGCCCAGCCGCCCGCCAGCAGGTCTTCCAGGCGGTTGTCCGGTACCGGTTCGACGAATACATGCAGCAGGAAGCGGTCGGCGAATGCCGCCAGGCCTTCGTCTTCGGGCAGCGCATTGGCCGCGCCGACGCAGACGCGCAGCGGGCAATCGATGCGCGTGTGGCCGCGCCGGAACTGGCGTTCGTTCAGCAGTCCCAGCAAGGTGTTGAGGATGGCGGTCGAGCCGAGGAAGACTTCGTCGAGGAAGGCGATCTCCGCCTCCGGCAGCATGCCGGCGATATCGGTTTCAACCTGGCCTTCGCGCAGTTTGCTCAGGTTGACGGGGCCGAACAACTCCGATGGCTCGGTAAAGCGGCCCAGCAGATACTCGAAATACTGGCCGCCCAGGCTGTGCGCCACGCGCCGCACCACTGCGCTCTTGGCCGTGCCGGGTGGCCCGATCACCAGCAGATGTTCCTGTGCGACCGCTGCCAGTATCATCAGTTCGGCCAACTGTTCGCGGTCGACCAGGCCAGCGGTGGCCTCGCGTATGGCGGCGCGCAAATGCCGGGCCGCTTGGTTTACAGGCAATGTCATGGGTGGCTCTGAGCAATGTCAAGAATGGCATCTTAACAAGGAACTGCCATGGTGTCCTGCACAACACGGTGATCGCACAAACCTGCCGTGCGGCGGCCTGTCGGCTCAGATGGCGCGCAGCCGCATCTGCAATGCCTCGGGCGACATCGTGAAACCCATCACTTCTTCGGCTTCGCTGCCGTCTGCCGTATCGATGGTGGTAATGTCGAACGTCGCCAGCAGCATGGCACAGGCCACCTTGATTTCCAGCAGCGCCAGATAGCGCCCGGGGCAGGTGCGCGGGCCGGCGCCGAAGGGCATCGCGGTCTGCTTGCCGATGGCGTCGCCGCCTTGGCGCAGCCAGCGGTCAGGATCGAAGTCGCTGCCAGGCGGTATGGCATTGTCGTGTCGCATCACGCACCAGACCAAGCCGCCTTTCGGCACCACCACGTCGCCCACCATGCTGTCGCGCAGGGCTTCGAGCGCGATAAAGGGCGTGGCCGGTTTCAGGCGCAGCGCTTCCTGGATGCAGGCGTCGAGGTAGACGAGCGCGTCCATCTGTTCGATGGTGCAGCGTGCCGTATCGGGCGCCAGGCGCTGCACCTCCTCGCGCGCCTGCTGCAGCGCGGCCCGATTGCGGTGCAGCAGATATAGCAGCCAGGCCAGCGTGCTGCTGGTGGTTTCCTCGCCGGCCAGCAGCATGGTGGCAACATTTCCGGCAACAATATTGTCGTCGACGCCGCTGCCCTCTTCCTGCGCCGCGCGCAGCATCGCCTCCAGCAGGTTGGCCGGATGCTGGCGGCGTGCCGGTTCGGCCTCGAGCCGCGTGCGTGCACCGGTGATCAGCTGGTCGACGGCGGTGCGCAGCGCGGCGACGCTGGCGTCCAGTTCACGCTCGCGCGCCAGTCTCAGGTAGCGCCAGTACGGAAATGGTGCCATCGAGCGGCGCGCCACGCCGGCGAGGATGATTTCCATATGGCGCTGCAGAACATGCTCGCCATGTTCGAGCGTGTTGAACTCGATGCCGAAGGCCAGGCCGGCAATGATGTCGATGCTGTAGCACTTCAGGTCGACCGCCAGTGCTATGCCGGTGCCAGCCTGCGCGGCCTGGCGCCAGCGTTCGCGCAGGCGCAAACAGGTCGCCACCAGCGCCGGAAAATAGGCCTTGACCGCGTGCGGCGCGAGCGCGGCCATGACCATGCGGCGCTGCGCGCGCCAGGCCGCGCCTTCGGCCACGATCAGGCCGGGACGGCCATCCATTTCCATCGCGACTTGCGCCGTGGCGGATGGTCGGCGAAAGCCCTCCGGCCGGTCGCGCAGCACGCCGCCGACCAGTATCGGGTCGGCCACCACCAGCACCGGCGTGGTGGCAAAGCGCATGGCGAACAGCGGGCCATATTGCCTGGCCCACGCTTCCACCTGGCGGTGCATGCTCGTCGGTGAAAGTTGCGGCAGGTTGCCCAGCAGCGGCCACGGGCGTGGTCCGGGCAGGTCGGAAAGGTGGCGTGGCATATGTTCTCCTGTAGTGGCATGCGCCTACTGTGCCGCCGTGTGGTATCGCCGTCTTGAACGTTTGCGACAAGCGGCTGCCGGGTTAGAATTTCACCATGTCCCATCCCGCCACCACGCGTTTGCTCGTGCCCCCTTATGCGCTGTCTTCCTGCGTGCGCGCGATCATCACGCGCAGCACGGTAGAGGCACCGCTGGTCGACCCTGAGGACCGCTACAACCATTCGCCGGCCACGCCGCTGTGCACCATCGCCTGGTTTATTGAGGGTGAGGGCGAACTGATCGTGCCTGCCGGTTTGCCGACACCGCCAGCACCGGTGCGCGCCGCCTTTGCCGGCCCGCAGACACAGCCAACTATCAGCTGGAATCCCGGTCCCGTGCGACTGTTCATGGTGATGTTCTATCCGCAGGCCTTGCAGGCGATCAGCGGCATCGACATGGCGTGCTGCGTGGACCGCTGGGCGGCGCTGGACGAGGTGCTGGGCGACGAGTGGCAGGCCCTGTCCGATGCGATCCTGGCCGCACCTGATGATGCCGCGCGGCTGGCGCTGCTGGAACAGTTCCTGGCGCCGTTATGGCAGGCGGCGCGGCCCAAGGGATCGGGAGCGCTGGCGGGCGATTGGGTGCGCCACCTGGCATGGCAGGCGGCCGATACGGCCTTGGGACGTGGCGTGCGCAATATCGAGCGCCGCATCAAGGCGCGCGCCGGGCAGTCCATGCGCAGCCTGTTGCGGCTGCGGCGTGCCGAGCAGTCGTTTTTCGAGGCGCGCGACAAAGCCCGGGGCGGGCCGGCGAAGCTGGCCGATGTGGCCGCGCAAGGCGGCTATGCAGACCAGGCCCACCTGAGCCGCGAGGTGCACGCCATCACCGGCCACAGCCCCGGAAAGCTCCTGCGCCTGCTGGAATCGGGCGACGAGAGCTACTGGATATATCGCATCTGGCTGTAGGCGCTGCTTACGCTGCGCGCAGCGCCAGCGGTGTTCGCCGTGCCGCCATGCGTGGCGTATTGCCGGCCGGGGCCGGTGCCTCGCTGGCGTCAAGCTGGAAGCGCTGCACCAGTTGCGCCAGCATCGCCGCCTGATCCTGCATGCTGGCCGCTGCCGCCGCTGCCTGTTCCACCAGTGCCGCGTTTTGCTGGGTGACGGCGTCCATTTCATTGATCGCCTGGTTGACGTGACCGATACCGGTACTTTGTTCCTGGGAGGCGGCGCTGATGGCGGCCATGATCTGGGTCACGCGCGACACGCTCGAGACCACCTGGTCCATTGTCACTCCCGCTTCCGCCACCAGGGCGCTGCCGACCTTGATGCTGTCGACGGAGTTGCCGATCAACACCTTGATTTCCTTGGCGGCCTCGGCGCTGCGATGCGCCAGGCTGCGCACTTCCGAAGCCACGACGGCAAAGCCCCGGCCCTGTTCACCAGCACGGGCCGCTTCGACGGCTGCGTTCAAGGCCAGGATATTGGTCTGGAAAGCGATGCCGTCGATCACGCCAATAATGTCGACGATGCGTGTGGCCGACGCATTTATGGTGTCCATTGTCTGTACCACGCGCGAGACGACCTGTCCGCCCTTCTCTGCCACGCCGGCGGCCGACAGCACCAGGGTGTTGGCCTGCTGCGCGTTGACGGCGTTCTGGTTGACGGTGGAGGTCAGTTCCTCCATCGAGGCGGCCGTCTCTTCGAGCGAACTTGCTTGGCTCTCCGTGCGGGCCGACAGGTCGCTATTGCCGGCGGCAATTTCAGCCGAAGCCAGCGCGATGGTGTTGGCGCTGCGGCGGATCTCGCCGATGGTGTCGGCCAGCTGGTTCTGCATGGTCTGCATGCCGAACAGGATGCTGCTGTCATCACCCTTGACGGTGTTGAGTGGTGCGCTCAGGTTGCCGCTGGCAATGCGCGAGGCGGCCTGCCTGACAGCGCCCGGGTCGCCGCCTATGGTGGCGCCCAGGCTGCGGTTGACCAGCGTGACGAGCAGCGCCAGCGCCAGCGAGACCACCGCCAGCACCACGGCCGCATTCACCAGTTCCTTCTTGAAGGCATCGTTGATATCGTCCATGTAGACGCCGGTAATCAGATCCCATTCCCACGGCGCGTAGCGCATCACATGCGAGACCTTTGGCAGCGGTTGGGTACCACCCGGGCGTGCCCACACGTAATACACATAGCCGGTGCCGCTGGCGCTGGCGCCCGCTTCAGCGATATGACGGTACAAATAGTAGCCGTTGGAATCCTTGAAGCCGCTCATGTCCTTGCCATTGTTTTGCGGCGCGAACGGGTTCATCAGGGAAATCATGTTTTTGTTGGTAATCGCGGTATAGCCGCCGCCGCTGAAGCGCAGCGACTTGACCGCGGCTATCGCCTGTTTCTGTGCGTCTTCCTTGCTCAGGGTGCCGCTTTTTGCCTGCTCGTCGAAATGCTTCACGATGCTGTGCGCCACTTCGTTCACATTGCTCAGGTCCTTGCGCCGCTCGTCCAGGCGCAACTCGCGTGTTTGTACCGCGCTGTAGATAAAAATGATCACTATGCACAGCAAGCTCGCTACCAGCGGCAGCCAGAGTTTTTGTTGAAACGAAAGCTTATTCATCAAGGACTTTTCAAAGAAGAGATCAACCGTTGCCTGGAGGGGCGATGGCAGGAGGGAATGCAGGGGTGGGCAACACAGCAATGGCAATGCAAAAAATTCTTTTATGTAATTAAAATTGTTGCACAGTATAGTTGCTTTCTATTCAGCAAAAAAGTCTATAAAGTGGCATGGTTTGTTGTCAAATACGGTCGAATCGATGGACAAGCTCGTTGCAATGCAAGTGTTTATTACCACGGTAGCCTGTGGCAGCCAGTCGGGCGCTGCACAGAAACTGGGCTTGTCGCGACCGGTCGTGTCGCGTTACCTGGGGGAACTGGAGGACTGGGCCGGGGCCCGCTTGCTGCACCGGACCACCCGCAGGCTGAGCCTGACGGATGCCGGCACCGAGGCGCTGGCGCGTTGCTGCCAGTTGCTGGAGATGGCGAAAGGCATACAGGCGGCGGTGGGAGAGCCCAGTGGCGTGCCGCGCGGCAGGCTGCGCATCACCGCCAGCACCACCTTGGGGCGTTCGGTGCTGACCAATATGATCGCGCAATTCCTGGAGATTTACCCCGGCGTTGGCGTCGACATGCTGCTGTCGGACCAGACCGTCAGCCTGGTCGACGAGCGCATTGACCTTGCCATCCGGATCACCAATATCCTGGACTCGAACGTGGTGGCCAGGAAGCTGGCGCAGTGCCGCGTCATGCTGTGCGCCTCGCCCGCCTACTTGCGCCGCCACGCCACACCGCGCCGTGTGGAGGAGCTCGGCAGTCACAATTGCCTGATTCATTCCTTCTATGGGAAAGGCACCTGGACCTTCAACTGCAACGGTGAGGAACTGGCCGTGCCCGTTACGGGCAATTTCGGCGCCAATGATGCATCGGCCATCGAGCAGGCGGTGCTGCATGGCGCCGGGCTGGCCATGCTGCCGGCGTATATGGCCTTGCCGCTGATCGACAAGGGCGAACTGGTCGCCTTGCTGCCGGAATGCGAAGCGATACCGTTGAACATCTATGCCATCTACGCCACCCGCAAGAACATGCCTTTGGCGCTCAGCAAGCTGATTGAGTTTCTCGGGATCAGTTTCAAGGATGCGCGGTTGGGGTGAATGCTGTTTTCAGCAACTAGCGCCGGCGAGCAGGATCTGCACAAGCCAACAGGCAAGCACCGTGACAGTCTGCTTTATAAAAAATTGTTAATTTTTCATGCAGACTGCCTGCCGTTCAGCCAAAAGAGGTAAGCAGGGGGCGGCAAGCTTGCCGCTGGCTGCCTTGGCAGAGCAGTCGTTATCACAATGGCAGGCAGAAAAATCAACTAGACGACTGGTCTATTCGTTGTTATAGTGCGGCCATGAACACGCATTTCACTCAGTGCGCTTTTTTTGACATTGTTTTTAGACGACCAGTCTAATATTTTTATACAGATCGAACATTACCATGTACCATGCTCCACTGCTACAGCCCACCACCCTGGGCCGCCACACCCTGAAAAACCGCATCGTATTGCCGCCGCTGACACGCCAGCGCGCAGCCCAGCCGGGCGATGTGCCAACCGCGCTGATGGCGCAGTATTACGCCCAGCGTGCCAGTGCCGGCCTGCTCATCACTGAAGGCGCGCAGATCGAACCGCGCGGCCAGGGCTATGCCTGGACTCCCGGCATCTACAGCCAGCAACAGATCGCCGGATGGCGCCAGGTGACCGACGCGGTACATGCCCAGGACGGCATTATCTTCGCGCAGCTGTGGCATGTCGGCCGCGTCTCGCACACCGCGCTGCAGCCTGGTGGCCAGGCGCCGATCGCGCCGTCCGCCATCCAGGCGCAACAGGTCAAGGCGTTTATCGAAACTGGCGATGGTGCCGGTGAACTGGTCGCGCCCTCGATGCCACAGGCCTTGAGCGTGGCCGGGATTGCCGAAGTGGTGGCCCTGTATGCACAGGCGGCACAAAACGCGCTCGACGCCGGCTTCGATGGGGTTGAAATCCACGCGGCCAACGGTTACCTGGTGAACCAGTTCATCTCGCAGCACGCCAATGTGCGTACTGATGAATACGGCGGCTCATTGCAGAACCGCCTGCGCTTCCTGCGTGAAATCGTGCAGGCGGTGGCCACCGTGGTGGGACCGGAACGGCTGGGCGTGCGTTTTGCACCGCTGTTCAGCGGCACCGACCAGGACCGGGTGTATATCGGCCTGGTGGAAGACGATCCGCACACCACGTACATCGAGGCGATCAAGGTGCTGGAACAGGCGGGCGTAGGCTATCTGTCGATTGCCGAGGCAGACTGGGACAATGCGCCCGAGCTACCGCAAGCGTTCCGCCACGATGTGCGGCAAACCTTCAGCGGCCGCATCCTGTACGCCGGTCGTTATACGGCAGAACGCGGTGCGCGCCTGGTCGAGGCCGGCCTGGCCGATCTGATCGGTTTTGGCCGTCCGTTTATCGCCAATCCTGATCTGCCGGCGCGCCTGGCCCATGGCTGGCCGTTGAACGCGGTAGACCAGGCCACTATGTATGGCGGCACCGCACAAGGCTATACGGATTATCCGGTGCATGCAGACCTTGCGCGCCAGGCCGGTACAGCGGCCTGACGCCCGATGGCCTGGTGTCAGCGGCCCAGCTGCATGACCTTGCTCCACGCCGCCACGAAGTCGCCGACGAATTTTTCTTCGCCGTCGGCGCTGCCATACACTTCGGCAATCGCCCGCAAATGCGCGTTCGAGCCGAACACCAGGTCGACGCGGCTGGCACGCCATTGCAGCGCGCCCGTCTTGCGGTCGCGCCCTTCAAAGGCCTCGGCGGCATCGGACGTTGCCGTCCATACCGTGCCCATGTCGAGCAGCTTGACGAAGAAGTCGTTGCTGAGCATGCCGCGACGCGTGGTGAATTCACCTGCGTCGGACTGCGGGCTATTGGCGCCCAGCACGCGCAAGCCGCCCACCAGCACGGTCATCTCGGGCGCCGTCAGGGTCAGCAGTTGCGCGCGGTCCACCAGCAACGCTTCGGCCGGTACGGCGTAGCGCGTTTTCTGGTAATTGCGGAAGCCATCGGCGATCGGTTCGAGCACGTCGAACGATTCCACATCGGTCTGCTCCAGCGTGGCATCGGTGCGGCCCGGCGTGAACGGCACCGTCACCGTATGGCCGGCCAGGCTGGCGGCTTGCTCGACAGCGGCAGCGCCACCCAGCACGATCAGGTCGGCCAGCGATACCCGCTTGCCGCCAGTGGCTTTGCCGTTGAACTCGCCCTGCAGTTTTTCCAGCGCTGCCAGCACCTTGCTCAATTGTTGCGGCTGGTTGACGGCCCAGTCCTTTTGCGGCGCCAGGCGTACGCGCGCACCATCGGCGCCGCCACGCATGTCGGAGCCGCGATAGGTCGAGGCGGACGCCCAGGCGGTCGACACCAGTTCCGCAACACTCAAACCGGAAGCCAGGATCGACGCCTTGAGGGCGGCAATATCGGCAGCGTCGACCAGTGCGTGGTCGAGCGCCGGCAGCGGGTCTTGCCAGATGAAATCTTCGGCCGGCACTTCGCTGCCGAGATAGCGCGATTTAGGACCCATGTCACGGTGCGTGAGCTTGAACCAGGCACGCGCAAACGCGTCGGCGAATTGATCCGGGTGGGCCAGGAAGCGGCGCGAAATCGCCTCGTAGGCCGGATCGACACGCAGGGCCAGGTCAGTGGTCAGCATCGTTGGCACCAGTTTTTTCGACGCATCGTGCGCGTGCGGAATGGTCGCTTCGGCGCCTTTGGCAAACCACTGATGGGCGCCGGCCGGGCTCTTGCCCAGTTCCCATTCGAAGCCGAACAGATGCTCGAAGAAGTCATTGCTCCACTGCGCCGGGGTTTTGGTCCAGGTCACTTCCAGGCCGCTGGTAATGGTGTCGCCACCCTTGCCGCTGCCGAACTTGTTGTGCCAGCCGAAACCCTGGGCGGCCAGGCCTGCCGCTTCCGGCTCGGGGCCGACATTGTCTGCAGGGCCTGCGCCATGGGTCTTGCCGAAGCTGTGGCCGCCTGCGATCAGGGCCACGGTTTCTTCATCGTCCATGGCCATGCGCGCAAACGTGTCGCGGATATCGCGCGCCGCCAGCAGCGGGTCGGGGTTGCCGTCCGGTCCTTCCGGATTTACATAGATCAGGCCCATCTGTACTGCCGCGAGCGGGTTTTCCAGCTTGCGGCTGTGGACGTCGCCATCGGCATTGTCGTCCGCCACCAGCACGCCGCCTGCTTTGTCAACGCCGTGGCTGCCGTGCGCATAGCGCAGGTCGCCAGCGAGCCAGGTGGTTTCGCGGCCCCAGTACACATCCTGGTCCGGTTCCCACGTATCGACGCGCCCGCCGGCGAAGCCGATGGTCTTGAAGCCCATGCTTTCCAGCGCCACGTTGCCGGTCAAAATGATCAGGTCGGCCCACGAAATCTTGCTGCCGTATTTTTGCTTGACCGGCCAGATCAGGCGCCGCGCCTTGTCCAGGCTGACGTTGTCGGGCCAGCTGTTCAGCGGCGCAAAGCGCTGCTGTCCGCGGCGTGCGCCACCGCGGCCGTCACCGGTGCGGTAGGTGCCGGCGCTGTGCCAGGCCATGCGGATGAACAGGCCGCCGTAGTGGCCGAAATCGGCCGGCCACCAGTCCTGCGTATCGGTCATCAAGGCCGCCAGGTCGCGTTTTACGGCGGCCAGATCAAGGCTGTTGAATTGCTGGCGGTAGTCAAAGCCGGCGCCCATCGGATCGGACTTGGCGGAGTGCTGGTGCAGCAGGTCCAGGCGCAACTGGTCGGGCCACCAGTCGCGGTTGGTGGTGCCGGCGGTTTTCGCCTGGCTGAATGGACACTGGGCTGGGCTATCGTTGCTGCTCATTTGTTTGCTCCTGCAGTTGATTGATGGGTCAGGCAAGACGTCATGCCAGGCGGCGCGACGTTCGGAGGGACAAGTATTTCGACCGGCTATGCAGCTTCATTCTGTTTCCTGAGCGTTAATCCGGAAAAATATGGCGGTTTCAGATCGTAACTTGTTTCCCATTGCATAGTGACCCATGGCGAACTGTGGCGCAATGGCAAATGGATAGGTTTTTTCTCGCGCGTGGCTCGCTCCAGCGTGCTCACTGCGTGCCAGTCAATGTTCAGCGTACAGATCGCCCCTGATGGCCGTGTAATAGCCTTCGTCCATCGCCTGTGCGGTGGCCTTGTCGGCGCCGGTGAGGGCAGCCAGGAAGTCGCCCGGTGACGGCAGGCTCTTGCGCTCCAGCCTGGAATCGGGGTGCCACAGTTTCGCGCGGTTGATGGCTTTGCCGCAGTGGAACAGCACTTCATCGAGCTTGACCACCACCGCTGTTTTCGGCAGCCGTGTGCCTTCGGCCAGTGCCTGCAGCAGTTCGGGATGGGTGGAAATGCTTGCATGGCCATTGATGCGCATGAATATTTCCAGTCCGGGAAACAGGAACAGCATGCCGATGCGGTCATCGCTTTGCAGATTGCTCAGCGAGGCGATGCGGTTGTTGCCGGGCCAGTCGGCAAAGACGACGGTTTTATTGTCCAGTGCATGGACAAAGCCCGGTGCGCCGCCACGTGGGGAAGCATCGAGGCCTTCGGCGCTGCTGCTGGCCAGGCAAAAGAAGGTCGCCGCTTTCAGATAGCTCAGATGAAACGGCAGCAGATGGTCGAGTACCGCCTTGGTGATCATCTCGGAGGGCGGGGCATATAGTTCGGTCAGATTAACAGTCGTCATGGCGGTGTCCTGTAACAGTGGTCACCCCAGCATAGCGCCGAAGCCGTGGCGATGCTAAGCTAATACGGCCAATCAATAGCTCGAATACGCCATGCCGAATCCCGATCCGCTGGAAACCAGGCTGCGCCACGCCATCACGATGGCCGATGGCGAGCCGCACTTGATCGCCGTCACGGCCAGCGAGAGCGTGGCGCGCGAGTCGGTGCCGCACAGCCATCTGCCGGGCCAGTTGCTGGGTTTGTTTTCGGGCCTGCTGACGGTGCGCACCGATGCCGGCAACTGGACCATTCCCACCACGCATGCCGTGTGGTTACCGTCGTCGGTCACGCACGCGGCCAGGTCGCATGGGCCATTTTCAGGCTGGGCCGTCTATGTGGCGCCGCCGTATTGCGCAGGACTGCCGCTGCAGCCTTGCGCGATCAAGGTATCGGGCTTGCTGCGCGAAGCGGTGTTGCGCGCAGCGCAGTGGCCGGTGGCAAGTGGCGTGCCATTGGAACGCACCCGGGCTAGGATAGCGCAGGTGCTGCTCGATGAAATCGCGGCGGCGCCGGTCGATGCGCTCGGTTTGCCGCTGCCGCGCGAAGCACGCCTGCTGCGCATTGCCAGTGCGCTGATCGACGACCCCGCCGACGCACGCACACTGGACCAGTGGGCGCACTGGGCCAGCCTGGCGCCGCGCACCCTGAGCCGCCGTTTTGCCCAGGAGACGGGCATGAACCTTACCACCTGGCGCCAGCGCTTGCGCCTGCTGCGCGCACTGGAACTGCTGGCCGGCGGGCAGTCCGTGACGGCAGTGGCGATCGATCTGGGCTACGACAGCGTCAGCGCCTTTATCGCGCTGTTCCGGCGCACCTTCGGCACCACGCCGGGGCGGTATTTTGCGGCGCGCCTGGCGCCTGGCTGAGTTATCCTGCCAGGCCCAGCTTCGCCAGCATCGTTTGCAGGCGCTCTTGCAGGGCCTTGCGCAAGGCCGCATCAAGCAATGGGGCGATCTCGACAAAGCTGTCTGCAATGCGTTTCAGGAGCGAGTCGAAATGGTCTCGTGCATCGGCGTGGGTGGCAAATCCGAAGCGCAGGCAGTCGCATAACATGGCCTCGCGCGTGATGTCGTAGCGACCTGCGCTGACTTGCATGACGAGCGCCCCGGGATCGTCTTGCGTCTCCGGCACGACATCGAAGGCGGGCGACAGGCGCCAGCGTTGCTCGTCGAGGTCGAACAGCACTGCATGGTTGCGCGGATGATCGTCGTTATTGCCAACGACGCCGTTAAACACCATGCGGCCAAATAGTTCGATACCATCTTCTGGCGGAGCGCCGATGCGTTTGAGCTCTTCGGCCAGCCGCGGATAGCTGGCGGCTATGCTGTCAGCCGCTTCTACCGGTGGATATTGCACCTGCAGCAGGGATGCAGCGCTGACGGTCATGATGCGCTGCGCACCGCGCCGGTCGAAGCGCAGGATGCGGATCACGCTGCGCTCGATGCCCAGCGGATGGTGGCGCGTATCGGCGAAACGCAGGCCGGCTTTGCTACCCCATTGCATCGTCGCATGCTCCAGCAAAGCCAGATCGAGCGTATCGGTCATCAGGCCAGGCTTTACCAGCCAATAATCGTCGCCGTCCTGTACCGTGGCTTTCGGCCGTGCGCCCCCCATGCCGGGAGTGGCAAACAGGCGCTTGCGCAAGAGACTGTCGACAGCCGGTTTGCTTTGCGCAATCGCCAGCACTTCCTGTACCAGCGCGTCCAGGCGATGGAGATCGGTGCTGCGCAGGCGTTTTGTCATGGCATGGGAATGTACATATTCTTGTATTTAAGAGGCTTAATATAAGATTTATGTTCACCATGATACCGTCGTTTTCAGGCCTCTTCCCATTCCTGCAGCGCCGGCTCGGCCTGCTGCTCGCGCTTGGCCAGAGTGGAAGAGTGAGCAGGCAAGGCCGGTGCAGGTACAGTGGCCGCCGTAGCCGCCCCGGCGGCCGGCTGGTCGCCCAGCTTGAACACGCTGACCAGTTGCGCCAGGGTGGCTGCCTGTTCGCGCAGGGCGGCTGCGGCGGCGGCCGATTCCTCGACCAGGGCGGCGTTTTCCTGGGTGTCGATGTCCATCTCGCTGATGGCGCGGTTGATCAGTTCAATGCCGGCCGTCTGTTCGGCGCTGGCCGAGGTGATTTCGCCCATGATGTCGGTTACGCGGCGCACGCTGTCGACCAGGTCGCCCATGGACGCGCCGGCCTGGTGCACCAGGGCGCTGCCGCTGGCCACCGAACTGGTCGAATCATCGATCAGGTGCTTGATTTCCCTGGCCGCAGCCGCCGAGCGCTGGGCCAGGTTGCGCACTTCAGTGGCCACCACGGCAAAGCCGCGTCCCTGCTCGCCGGCGCGCGCCGCTTCGACGGCGGCGTTCAGTGCCAGGATATTGGTCTGAAATGCAATGCCGTCGATCACGCCGATAATGTCGGTGATCTTGCTCGACGACTGGCTGATCTGGTCCATTGTGGCGACCACCTGCGTGATCATGGCGCCGCCGCGTTGGGCCGCGCCCGAGGCGGTATCGGCCAGCACATGGGCCTGGCGTGCGTTGTCGGCATTCTGCTTGACGGTCGCGGTCAGCTCTTCCATCGATGAAGCGGTTTCTTCCAGCGAACTGGCTTCGTGCTCGGTGCGCGACGACAGGTCCTGGCTGCCGGCCGCCACCTGGGCCGAGGCGGCCGCGATGGCGTCGGTGCCAGCGCGTACCGTGCCCACCGTGCGCGCCAGGCTGTCGTTCATGCTCTTGAGCGCTTGCAGCAACTGGCCCATTTCATCGCGCGATTCGATGATGATGGTGCTGCTGAGGTCGCCAGCGGCCACCGTATGGGCCACCTTCAATGCCTGCGCCACCGGTTTGGTGACGGAATGGGTGATGAGGTACGATAGCAGCGCGGCGCACAGCAGGGCGACAGTCGACAGCCCGACCAGCAGCAAACGCGTGGTGAGATAGGTGTCGTGCGCGCTGGCGGCATTCGCCGTGGCCTGCTCGCTTTGCAAGGCGATCTCTTGCGCGATCAGCCGCTTGTAGGCGTCAAGCATCGCGCGCACCTGGTCATACATATAAGTACGTGCTTCTTCCAGCGTGCTGGTTTTTACCAGTTCCAGCAGATGGTCCTGGCCTTCGGCATAGCGCAGGTGGGCGGCGCGCAGCTGCACCAGCATTTCACGTTCGCGCGGCAGCCTGGCGATCTGCTCCAGCCTGGCCATGTCGGCCACCGCCGCTGCGCGCGCGGCCAGTACGGCGCCCACTTGCTTTTGCCGGTCGGCCGCATCGGTGGTCAGCATATTGTTGCGCAGGGCGATGGCGATATCGTTGACGTGGTCCGCCAGTGCATTGGCAATCGCGATCTTCGGCATGCTGTCACGCACGATATGGTCAGTGCCCTGGTTGATTTTGCCCAGCATGGCCAGGCCCAGGCAGGAAATCACGATCAGCATGGCGCTGATGGCGCCAAAGCCCAGCGCCAGGCGTTTGCCGATGTTGAGGTTGGAGATGAACTTCATGATGGGCTCGATAAGGAAGTGGAAGGACCGGTCGCGCCTGCGAAGCACGTTGTCTTGGGCACACGATGCTAGTCTTTTTCATATCACATATCTATAGTGCAATAGACGTAGGCTGCTGGCGCCAATTGCCGTGATATTGGCTTTCCAGGCGGCAATTGCACGTTTTAAAGCAGCGTTTTCGGCTATATTGTGCCGCTAATACCCTACTTCTTTGTTCATAGGCCCGCATGATTTCTCATCGACCATTCCGATTGCTGTTTCCCTTCCTGCTGGCGCTGCTGCTGGCCTTCTCATTTGGCGCCAGTCCGGCCTGGGCCCAGGCCGATGACCCCACGGTCGACCAGCACCTCGACAACTTGCGCAAGCAGATCACCACGATCCAGAAGACCCTGGACGGCGCGGCTGATGTGCCGGACGCCGCGCTGTCGCAAATGAAAGCCGATGCGCTGGCTGCCAGCGCCGAGGCCGACAAGGTGGCGGCCGATATCGAGCCGCAGCTGGCCAGCGTGCAGGCACGCCTGGCCGAACTGGGCAAGCCGGCGGCCGGTACCAAGGATGCGCCCGACGTGGCCGAGCAGCGCAAGCAGCTCGACCATAACAGCAGCGCGCTCGACTCACAGGTCAAGCTGGCGCGGTTGTTGTCGGTCGAAGCGGCGCAAGCGTCCGAGCAAGTGACCACGGTGCGCCGCGCGCAGCTGCAGGCGCGCCTGGGCGAACGTACCTCGTCGATCCTGGCTAGCGGCTTCTGGAAGCAGCTGCATGCCGAATGGCCGCAAACCGGCATGCGCCTGCAAAACCTGGGGCTGGAACTGGTCGATGCGGCGCGCGCCACGCCGGTCATGGTGTGGGTCTCGATCTTTGTGGGCATCGTGCTGGTGCTGGTGGCCAGCGTGTGGATCTCGCGCCATTTGCTGATGCTGACCTCCACCCGCGTGCCGCACGGCCGTTTGCGCCGCTCGCTGCATGCGCTGGCGGTGCTGGTGCTGGCGCTGGCCACGCCGGGCCTGGTAGCAGAGTTGCTGGCCTTTGGCTTGCGCTGGAATAACGGCGTGACCGACAAGACCGATGTCTTTCTGGGCAGCCTGGTTGGCGTGATCTGCTTTGCCGGCTTCACGGCCGGCCTGGGCCACGCCCTGCTCTCGCCGCATCGCGCCTCGTGGCGCCTGCTGCCGCTGTCCGATGCGCTGGCCTTGCGCATGGCGCGCTATCCGACCGTGTTTGCCCTCGTCATGGTGCTGGTATGGGCCGCCGAACGTGTTTCCATCGTGATCAATACGGGCTTGTCGACGGCCGTGGCGGTCAACTGCATCGTGGCACTGGTATTGAGCATCACGGTTGCCTATGGCCTGCTGCGCGCCGAACGCTGCTGGCGCCAGGTGCGCGCCGCCGACCCCGATTCGCCCGTCACGCCGCTGTGGCTGCGCTGCGTGGTGGTGGTGTTGTGGCTGGCGCTGGCAGTTAGCCTGATCAGCCTGCTGGTCGGCTATGTCGCCTTCGGCAGCTTTGTCACCAAGCAGATCACCTGGATCATGGTGGTGGTCTGTACTACTTATCTGCTGACGGTGCTGGTCGACGATGTGTGCATGCTGCTGGCCTCGACGCCGCCGCCACCGGATTCGGCCAATCCTGTCCTGGCCACGCCGAAAGCGCGCGACCAGGCGGCCGTGCTGCTGTCGGGCCTGGGCCGCGCCTTGATCGTGCTGCTGATGCTGATGCTGCTGCTCGCGCCGTTTGGCGAAGGCCCGGCTGAACTGTTCCAGCGCCTGGGCAAGCTGCAGGATGGCCTCGCCATCGGCGAAGTGGCGATACGCCCCGGCTCCGTGATCCAGGCGCTGCTGGTGCTGCTGGTGGGTTATATCGGCGTCGGCTTTTTCAAGCGCTGGCTGCAAAACAGCTATTTGCCGACCACCAATCTCGATTCGGGCATGCAGACCTCGTTCCTGACCTTGTTCGGCTATGCCGGCGGGGTTACCGCCGTGGCGCTGGCGCTGTCGTCGGCCGGCATCGGCCTGGAACGCATCGCATGGGTGGCGTCGGCGCTGTCGGTCGGTATCGGTTTTGGTTTGCAGGCAGTGGTGCAGAACTTCGTGTCGGGCCTGATTTTGCTGGCCGAGCGTCCCGTCAAAGTGGGTGACTGGGTCTCGCTGGGCGGGGTGGAAGGCGACATCCGCCGCATCAATGTACGCGCCACTGAAATCCAGATGGGCGACCGCTCGACCGTGATCGTGCCGAACTCGGAATTCATTACCAAGACGGTGCGCAATGTCACCCACGCCAGCCCGCTGGGCCTGGTGCAGGTCAAGCTGCCGCTGCCGCTGGGCACGGATGCCGAGGCAGCGCGTGAGCTGATCCTGGGCGTGTTTGTCGACAACCATGACGTGCTCGACACACCGGCCCCCGCCGTGCACCTCGATGGCATCGACAATGGCAACCTGCTGTTCAACGCTACCGGCTTTGCTTCTTCGCCGCGCCTGACGTCGGGCATCCGCAGCGCGCTGCTGTTCGAACTGCTCAAGCGCCTCGATGCGGCCGGAGTCTCGATCGCCAAGCCGAACACCATGATTCTCAGTGGCTTGCCTGGGCAGTTCGAGGCACCATCCATTTCGGCGGCCGCGCCGGCACCGGGGGGGGCGCCACCAGCGCCGTCAGCACCCATGCCACCATTGACGAGCTGAAACCTGGAAGGAAGCGTCATGACCATTCCGCACAATCGGCAGGCATTACTGGACGCCATCGACACCAGTTACGCCAGGCTGCAGCAGGACCTGGCACGCGTGCCGCCCGGCCTTGCGCGCGAGCTGGTGCTCGATGGCCATGTCGCCGGCACGCGCATCAGCGTATGCGATCTGCTGTCCTATCTGGTGGGCTGGAACGAGCTGGTGTTGCACTGGCATGCGCAGCTGCGTGAGGGAAAATCTGTCGCAGAGATTGCTTTTCCTGCCGAAGGTTTCACGTGGAACCAACTCGGTGCGCTGGCGCAGCAGTTTTATGTTGACCATGCCCAGCTCGATATGGCGCAGTTATTGCACCGCCTGGCGCAGGCCAATGCAAAACTGGTGGCACTGGTGGAAGCGAGCGACGATGGGCAGCTTTATGGTGAGCCGTGGTACAAGCAGTACACCATGGGCCGCATGATCCAGCTAAATACCTCGTCCCCCTATGCCAATGCGCGCACCCGCTTGCGCGCCTGGCTGAAAACCCTGTAGCGCACGACCTTGCACGATTGTATCAGCACGATTTGTCTGTTTTCAGGCACGATAGCGCATTACGCGTTTTTGACTGAAAGAAGACACCATGCTCTCGATTGCCCTTGCCCAGCGCAATTTCACCATCGGCGACTTTGACGCCAACACCGCCGCCGTGATTGACAACATGCGCCGCGCCAGCCATGAGGGCGCGCACATGGTGGTGTTTTCCGAACTGACGCTGAGCGCCTATTACCCGGGCGACCTGTTCGAAGACACCGCCTTTTTGCGCAATATGGATGCGGCGCTGCAGGCGGTGCTGCAGGCCTCGAAACGCTGGCCGGCGCTGGTGACCGTGCTCGGTACGGCGCGGCCCAATCCTGGCCCCGGCAAACCGCTGTATAACGCCTTGCTGGCGATCCGCGATGGCCAGATCGTTGCCGAATACTACAAGCAGCTGCTGCCTACCTACGGCATCTTTGACGAGGGCCGCCATTTCGAGGCCGGCCCGCCGGTGGCCTGCACGCTCGACGTGGCCGGCCACCGGGTTGGCTTCATGATCTGCGAAGACGGCTGGAACGATGAAGGCCGTGCCTACGCCGCCAATCCCTTCGCCACCCTGCAGGCAGCGCGTCCCGACCTGGTGGTCAGCATCAACGCCAGCCCGTCCGATATCGGCAAGCGCGCGCTGCGCCATGCGGTGTTCGGCGCCGCCTGCCGCCGCCTCGATCTTCCGCTGCTGTTCGTCAACCAGGTTGGCGGCCACGACCAGCTGGTGTTCGACGGCGCCTCGTTCGCCATTTCGCCGACGGCCGGGGTGCAGTTCGAGGCGGCCCGTTTCGTGGAAGATTTTCAATTGCTGCGTTTTGACGCCGGCCAGTTCAGCCAGCCCGGCGGCCAGCCCTTCCCTGTTCCCGATGTGGAAGGCATCCCGGCGCTGGAGTTTGCGCGCCGTCAGATCGTGCTGGGCCTCTCCGACTATGCGCGCCGCTGCAAATTTACAAAAGTGGTGGTCGGCTGTTCGGGCGGCATCGATTCGGCGCTGACCCTGGCGCTGGCTGTCGAAGCGCTGGGCGCGGACAACGTCGTCGGCATCACCATGCCTTCGGTGTTTTCCAGTGCCGGCTCGGTCACCGATTCGGTAGCGCTGTGCGACAACCTGGGCATCACCCTGCTGACGCACCCGATCCGCGATATCGTGGCGCAGTATGAAAGCGGTTATGCGGCCGCGTTCGACGGCAGATTGGCCGGCCTGCCGCTGGAAAACCTGCAGGCGCGCGTGCGCGGCACCATCTTGATGGAATACTCGAATGCGTTTGGCGCGCTGCTGCTGACCACCGGCAACAAAAGCGAAATCTCGGTTGGCTACTGCACCCTGTATGGCGACACCAATGGCGGCCTGGGTCTGATCGGCGACCTGTACAAGACGGAAGTGTTCGCCCTGTCGCGCCATGTGAACGCCAGCGCCGGGCGCGAACTGATACCTGCAGCCGTGCTCGACAAGCCGCCATCGGCCGAGCTGGCGCCTGGCCAGCGCGACACCGACAGCCTGCCGCCCTACCCCGTGCTCGATGAAATTTTAAAGTGGCATATCGAGGGCAACCGGCTGCCGGCGCACGAAAGCGCGCAGGCGCTGGCCTTTGTCGACCAGCTGCGCGAGAGCGAGCAAGGGCGACGCCTGGTCACGCGCATCCTTGGCATGGTGGCGCGCAATGAATACAAGCGGCGCCAGGCGGCGCCGATTATCCGCGTGCGCTCGCGCGCCTTTGGCAGCGGCCGCCAGTTGCCGATCGCCGCCCACTACCCTACCGGAGACGCAGCATGAACGCAGCAAGCCTGAACCCTTCCTTTGACTGCGCGGTATTGATCGGCCGCTTCCAGCCGTTTCACAGCGGCCATGCGGGCCTGTTGCGGGCCGCCTTGTCCAGCGCCGCACAGGTGGTGGTGGTGCTAGGTTCCGCCTTCCATGCGCGCAGCCCGAAGAACCCGTTTACGTGGCAGGAGCGGGCCGCCATGATAGCTGCCAGCCTGCCCGAGGCGCAGCGAGAGCGCGTGCATTACGTGGCCGTGCGTGATTACTATGATGATGGCCTGTGGGCCGACAGCGTGCGCCGCGCGGTGGCCGGCGCCGTGCCGCAGGCGTCGCGCGTGGCGCTGGTGGCTTGCTTCAAGGACGCCACCAGCTATTATCTGCACCATTTTCCGCAGTGGCAGATGCTGAACCAGGAGATCGACGCCAGCGCCCCGATCGGCGCCACGGCGATCCGCAAGGTGCTGTTCGAAGCGGAAGATGTCGATGTGTCGCTTGGTGCGCTGGCGCAATTGCTGCCCAGGGCCATCGCCCAGTACGTGAAAGCGTGGACCATGCTGCCGTGGTACGCACCTTTGGTGCAGGAACACCGTGCCATCGAAGCGTATAAAACGCGCTGGCGCACGGCGCCGTATGCGCCGATTTTCAGCACCGTCGACGCGCTGGTGCAGACCGGTGGCCATGTGCTGCTGGTGAAACGCGGCGGTTATCCGGGCAAGGGCTTGTGGGCGCTGCCGGGCGGCTTTCTGGAGCCGCGCGAACGCTTGCTGCAGGGGGCGATCAGGGAACTTGCGGAAGAAACGCAGCTGGGGGTGCTGGGGCCGACCTTGGAAGAGGCGCTGGTCGGGGTGGCCGTGTTCGATCACCCGGACCGTAGCCAGCGCGGGCGCACCATTACGCACGCCCACCATTTCAACCTGCACACCAGCCAGTTACCGGAAGTGTCCGCCGCCGACGACGCGGCGCTGGCCCAGTGGCTGCCGCTGGCCTCGCTGCCGGCAATGGAGGAACAGTTTTTCGAGGATCATTTTCATATCCTGAATCACTTTCTGAAGCTGACCAAGGAAGAGCGCTGAAGAAGGAAGAGTGCCGACGCAGCGTCAGCACTCTGCAATGGAAGCGCCTTACGTCGTCAAACGATTCCAGCCGTGACGCACGGCATCCTTGAAGTTGTCCCAGGTTGACTGCGGGTACGTATGTTCCCAGTTGCTGCGCAGGTCGGGTTCCACTTCATCCCATGGACGGCCGCGATAGGTGTCGCTGCCGGCCATCGAGCGGCCATAGCGGTAGGCCGGATCGTAGTCCTCGAAACGCCCACCAGTGGAAAGATAGGTCGCATCCCAGTGGCTGCGGTAGTACTGTTCGTCGGCGACGATATCGTTCGACAGCGTGTCGACGCGCGGGTAGGTACGTACATTGCGCGTGCCGCCCAGGCTGGTTGCACCGCCTGGCTGGATAAAGTCTGGCGTATCATCGCGGGCGAACTGCTGCGAGACGGTCGATGTCTGGCTGAGGTTGCCGACAGGAACGGTCGGATTAATGCCCAGTTCCGCGCCCGCACCCAGCGGCGTGGTTTGCTGCGACAGGCTGCCCGACTGCGCCTGCAGGCTGGCGGCACTACTGCCGCTGAGGTTGCCCGCGCTGCTGCCGGCATAGCCTGCGCCGGTGGTGCTGTCGTCGCGGCTCCAGCCGCCGGCACGCCACTGCTCGCTATGCTCTTCGATATTGAGCGGGCCGAAGTCTTCCACGATATCGCTGGCGCGGTCGATTTCCGCATCGCTGGCGCTTTCCAGTGTCAGCACCACGTGGCCACGCGAAACGGCTTCTGCATACACATAGCGGTCTTCATGGCTGCCGAACAGGTCGGCAAAGAAATGCTTGATGCTGGCGACAAAGCCGTCGTCGTCGCGCCCGGTGGTATTGGCCACGGTCGAGGTAGCCGAAGGGACGCCGCTGTAGTCGCTGGCGGAGTCATTGAGGCGGATGCGCTCGCTGCCGAAGCCCGAGGCGATCAATTTTTGCCGTGCGCTTTCAGCTGATGCGCGGTTGTCAAATACTGCTGCCAAAGTCTGTGCCATGATGGTCTCCGATCGGTAAGGGATAAGGTCAATGCATCATTCGCTGTAGCCGCAGCCTGCCCTTTTATAAAAGGCAGCGCCTGCAGTCGTGGCACTAGTCTAGGACGAAAAACGCCAGCGCGTCTTTCCTTTTCCGTGCGGGAATGGTTTCACATGGCCCCTATTGGCGTACCCCGAAAATCGTGCCGAAAGGTCGGGCATTTTTCCTACAAGCGGCCACGCCGCACGCCTATTTTGAAGCCGCGCTGGCACCGTTAGCATGGAATGACACCTGAACCGAGGAGCCATCATGGACGAAAAACACGGCAATACCCCACAGCACCCGACTGACCAGGGTCGCAATACGCGGATCGACAAGACCGACGCCGACAAGGCCGCCGGCGATCCGTATGCCAACCAGGGCGGTGGCAAGATATCCAGCGGCACTGCCAACAGCGGCCACTGGGCCAACGATGTGATCACGCCGCAAGGCGGACCCGATCCGGTCGAGCAGGAAAACATGCACACCCTGGGCAAGCCGGACAGCCATGCCAACGTCAAGGGCTCGGGCCAGCAGCCGCAAAGCGAAGCGGGCAAGCTGGCCGACGACCGGCCAGGCCGCAACGAATCAAAAGAGATTCACCGTTCGCTCAATGTGCATGAGTGATCAGCTCAGATCGTGGAGGTCCTTGCGCAGCGCCGGACCGACGGTAAATTGCGAAAACGCCACCTCCAGCCCGCCGCGTTCCGGGGTACAGCACATCGGCCCCACCAGATAGCGGTCGGCTACAGGAAATGGCGCCAGGCGCAACAGCGGCCACAACTTGCCATCGACCGAATACTGCACCCGGATTACGCCTGCACTGACGGTCACGCGCAGCCAGAAGCCGTCGGGCATGGCCGGCGCCGCGCTGACCGCCCAATCGGATGTATCCGCCGTCAGTACGGTGCTCAGCCATAGCTGGCCGTCGGAAAACTCGACGCCGCACTTGATCCAGTGTTCCTCATCGATGCGCACCATCAGTCCGGCCTGGTCGTACAAGGTGACATAGTGCCCGGCCACGTGCACCTGCGCCGTGAAATCGCCATCGGTGGCCATGCCGAAAAAATGGCCACTGTCGCGGATGAAACCGTAGCTGGTCTTGCGCCAGAAGTCGCTCTTGTCGTCGCTGGTGACGCGCAGCATGCTGTCTTCCAGCGTCCATTTTTTCGGCTGGTTCAACCAGTTTGCCAGTTCAAACATCGTGTCTCCTCGGTGGCTTACATATCATTGTGCAGTCCCCATCCCAGCGCCTGGTATAGCGCGATCGCACTGGTATAGGAGGCGGTTTCCGACTGCAGCGCTTCGCGTCGTATGTCGTACAGGGCGCGCTGGTTTTCCAGCACCGCCTGGTAGCTGCCGGCACCCGCCTGGTAACGCGTGTCGGCGATCTGCCGCGCAGCGCTGGCGTGGCGTGCCGATTGTAGCAAGGAGGCCAGCCGCGTTTGATTTTCCACCAGTTGCGTGACGGCGTTTTCCACCTCTTCCTGCGCCACCAGCATTGCCTGTTGATAAGCGGCCAGCGCGCCTTGCGCCACGGCCTGCGTGCCGCGCACGCGCGCCCGGGCGCTGCCCAGCCGGAACGCCGGATGGCTGATGGCGGGTGCCAGCGCAAAGGCGCGTGCGCCGCCGTCAAGCACGCTGCTGCCGCGCAGCGCGAAAAAGCCGATAAAGCCACCGAGGCTGACCCGCGGATACAGCTCGGCGGTGGCCGCGCCCACGTCTTCGGTGGAGGCGGCCAGCAGGCGCTCGGCGCGCACCACGTCGGGCCGCTGCTTAATCAGCAGGTTGACGTCGCCCAGCGGCAGCTGGCCGGCCAGCGGCGCCGCCATGGGGGCGGTCAAGAGCAGCGCGGTGGCGCCCGGCGCCTGCCCGCCAAGCACATCGAGCCGGTACCGGGCCTGGCGCAAGCTGGCCTGCAATGGCGGCAGCGCGGCCTCGCTGCGCGCCAGGTTGGCCAGCGCGTTCTGCCGTTCTTCCGGCAGGCCGCTGCCGGCCGCCAGGCGCGCGTCGATCAGTGCCACCGTTTCGCGCCAGCTGTCGACCTGAGATTGTGCCAGCGCCAGGCCTTGTTGATCGCCCAGCGCCTGGTAGTAATTGCGCGCCACCTCGGCCGCGATCACCAGCTGCACCTGGCGCAGATCGGCTTGCGCGGCACCAGCGCGCGCCTGCGCCGAGCGGCTGATATGGCCCAGGCGACCGAACAGGTCGAGCTCCCACTGCGCATCGAGACCGAGGCGAGTGCTGGCGGTGGTACTGCGTGTCTCGGGCGTGGTCTGTTCTACCTTGCGCTGCCAGCCGGCCTGACCGGTGACGGCGGGCAGCCGGTCGAGCTGGCGCTCGTCAAACACGGCGCGCGCCGCCAGCAGGTTTGCTTGCGCCTGGGCGATATCGAGGTTGTGCGCGAGCGCTGCGGTGATCAGTTGCGTCAGCACCGTATCATCGAAAAAGGTCCACCATGGCGTGCTGCTGGCGCTGCTGTCGGCACCTTTGAACTGCGTTTGCTGGGGGCTGGCCAGCGTGATCTTTGGCGTGCCTGGCGTGACATAGGCGGGGCTGACAGCGCAGCCGGCCAGCAGCAGTGACGCCAGCGAGAAGGCAAGGGTTTTCTGGTTCATCATGATCCTTGTGGTGCGGTGGCTTGCGACAGCGCCCGGGCGCGTGCGCTGGTATCGCCGGCGGCGTGATTGCGGGCCAAAAAGGTGTACATGGTCGGCAGCACGAACAGGGTAAACACGGTGCCGACCAGCATGCCCGAGACGATCACCACGCCCAGGCCGAAACGGCTGTTGGCGCCTGCGCCGGAAGCGAACAGTAGCGGCACCAGGCCCACCACCATGGCGGCTGTCGTCATCAGGATGGGGCGCAAGCGGATCTGCGCCGCGCGGGCGATCGCGCTGGCCCGGTCTCGCTGTTCCTGCACCTGCAATTCGTTGGCAAACTCCACCATCAAAATGCCGTGTTTGCTGATCAGGCCGATCAGGGTCACCAGGCCGATCTGCGTGTAGATATTGATGGTGGCCCAGCCCAGCGCCAGCGGAATCAGGGCGCCGCAGATCGACAGCGGCACCGTAATCAGGATGATCAAGGGATCCATCAGGCTTTCATATTGGGCCGCCAGTACCAGGTAGATCACGATCACGGCCGCCAGAAACGCCAGCAGCAGCGCATTGCCTTCGGTGGCGAACTGACGTGCGTCGGATTGCCAGTCGTAGCTGAAACCGGGCGGCAGGTTTTTTGCCACGCCGTCGAGGAAGGCCACCGCATCGCCCAGGGTGACGCCGGGCGCGGGTACGCCCTGGAAGGTGGCGGCGTTTTGCTGGTTGAACTGGGTCAGCTGGTTTGGCTCGACCTCCTGCGTCAACGTCACCAGGCCGGACAGCGGCACCAGGCTTGCGTCGTCGGCGCGCACGTATTGCTGCGTTAGCGCCTGCGCCGTCAAACGCTGGGCGCGCGGGCTTTGCGCGATCACGTCATAGGCGCGGCCATCTAGACCGAAGCGGTTCAGGTAGTTCTCGCCCACCAGCACCGCCAGTGACTCGCCGATATCCTGCATCTGCACGCCCAGGCTGTGGGCTTTTGAACGGTCCACGCGCACTTTGAGCACCGGGTTGTTGTAATCGAGGTCGCTGTCGACCACGGCAAACAGGCCGCTGGCGCGGGCACGCTGCTTGATCTCTTCCATGGTGCGATACAGGGTGGCGTAATCCTGCGCGCTGCGCAGCACCAGCTGCACCGGCAGGCCACCGCTCGACCCGGGCAGGGGTGCCATCTGGAAGGCGAAAATGCTGGTGCCTTCGACGTCGCCCACGGCCTGCTGCAGCTCGGCCTGGATCACGGCCGCATTGCGTGCACGCTCGCCCCACGGTGTCAGGTTGATGCCGCCGATGCTGGACGCCGGGCCGTTGCTGCCGTTGATGATCCAGGTCGATGCCGTCTCCGGCGTGCGCCGGTAGATCTGTTCAAGCTTGCTTGAAAATCGCTCGACGTAATCGAGGTTGGCGTGCTGCGGCGCCTTGATGGCCGTCAGCACGCTGGCCTGGTCTTCCGACGGCGCCAGTTCGCGCTGCGGCAGCAAATACAGAAATGGCAGGCTGACCATCACCAGCAAGGCAAAGCCGCCGCTGAGCCAGCGGCGCCCCAGCGACCAGGCCAGCAGGCGTGCATAGCGGCCCGTAAGGCCAGCAAAAAAATGTTCGGCGGCGCGCGCCATGCGCCCTTCCGAGGTTTTTGGCTGCAGCAGAAAGGAACTCATGACCGGTGACAGGGTCAATGCCACCACGCCCGACACCACCACCGCGCCGGCCAGGGTCAGCGCGAATTCCCTGAACAGCGCGCCGGTCAGGCCCCCCATCATGCCGATCGGTGCATACACGGCCGCCAGGGTGATCGTCATGGCGATCACGGGGCCGGCCACTTCGCGCGCGCCCACCAGTGCCGCCGCCACCGGCGTCTTGCCTTCCTCGATATGGCGATGCACGTTTTCCACCACCACGATGGCGTCGTCGACCACCAGCCCCACGGCCAGCACCATCGCCAACAGCGTCAGCAGATTGATGCTGAAACCAAAGGCCAGCATCAGCGCGGCCGCACCCAGCATCGACAGCGGAATCGTCACCACCGGGATCAGGACCGAGCGCAAGGAGCCCATGCACAACCAGATCACCAGCACCACGATCGCCAGGGCTTCGAGCAGCGTGTGCGCCACTTCATCGATCGAGGCCTGGATAAAGCGCGCCGTCTCGAACGCCAGCTCCACCCTGACGCCGGGCGGCAGGGTTTTTTGTATGTCGGGCAGCAGTTTTTTGATGCCGTCGACGATCACCAGAGGATTGCCGCCGGGCGTGGGGAACAGGCCCAGGTGCACGGCCGGCACGCCGTCCATGCTGGCGCTGGTTTCACTGGCGGCCGCACCCAGTTCCACCGTGCCGATATCCTTCAGCCGTATCAGCGCACCGCCATCGTCCTTGCGATTGGCAATTACCATCTCGCGAAACTGCGCCACGCTGGTGAGATCCGTATTGACGCTGATATTGGAGACGACGAATTGCCCCTTTATTTTGCCGGGTGCGGCCTGGTAGTTATTGCGCCGCACGGCGTTCGCCACGTCTGACGCCGTCAGTCCCCGCGCCGCCAGTTTTGCCGGATCGATCCACAGCCGCATGGCCAGTTGCTGGCCGCCGAAGGTCTCCACTTTTGCCACGCCGGCGATGGTGGAGAACATCGGCTGCACCACGCGCGCCAGGTAGTCGGTGAGCTGCGCCGCCGAGACCGTATTGCTGGCAAAGCCGACATAGGCCACGGCGGTGGAGTCGCCGGCCGAGCGTTCGATCACGGGATCGAACGCGCCTTCGGGCAGCTTGTAGCGTACCTGGTTGACCTTGGTCATGACCTCCGTCAGCGCCTGGGTTGAATCGCGATTCAGCTCCATGCGCACAGTGACCAGGCTGCTGCCCTGCACCGACGATGACGTCAGGTAATCGATGCCTTCCACCGACGATACGGCTTGCGCGATCGGCTGCGTGACAAAGCCCTGCATCAGGTCGGCCGAGGCACCCGGATAGCTGGTGGCGATGGTAATGGTCGACGATTCCAGCATGGGGTATTGGCGCACCGGCAGCTGCTTGATGGCGAGCATGCCAAGCATCACGATCAGGCTGCTGATCACCAGAGCCAGCACGGGGCGGCGCACGAACAGGTCGGTGAATCTCATCGCAGGTTTTCCTTTTCCAGGGTATTGGCGACCGCCTGCACCGCCATGCCGTCAGCCAGTTTCAGCTGGCCCGAGGCGACCACCTGCTGGCCCGCCGCCAGACCCTTGACGATTTCTACCCTGCCGTCGGCACGTTCTCCCAGGGTGACGGCCACGCGCTTGACGGTCAACGCTTTGCCCTGCTGCGCGACAAACACCGTGTCGCCATAAGCGCTGTAGGTGACGGCCGTTTCCGGCACCGTCAGTTGCTGCTGTGCCTTGCCGGCCTGTGCCACCTTCACATTGGCATACATGCCGGCCTTCAGCGCGCCGCCCGGATTGTCCAGCGTCGCCTGCACCTGCACCATGCGCGCACGTGAAATCAAGGGATCTATGGCACTGATCTTCGCCGCAAATACCTGATCGGGATCAGCGTCGACCGTCACCTGCACCGCCTGCCCGGGTGCGAGCTTGCTGCTGCCCTGTTCATCGAGAGAAAAATTCACCAGCAGCGACCTGGTGTCGACCAGGCTGGCCACCGTATCGGCGGGGTTCAGGTACTGGCCGGCATGCACGCGGCGAATGCCCATCTGGCCGGAAAATGGCGCGCGGATGGTCTTTTGCGCGATCAGCGCCTCGGTCTGGCGCACTTCGCCCAAGGCTGCGTCGCGTGCGGCCAGCGCCGCATCGAGCTGCTCCTGCGTGGCGGCTTTATCCTGCACCAGCTGAAGGGTGCGCTGGTAGCTGGTCACGGCGTTATGCAACTGCGCGCGCAGGCGCAGCAGGCTGGCTTGTTCCGGCGCGTCGTTGAGCTGCACCAGTACCTCGCCAGCCCTGACCTGCTGGCCCGAGGCAAAGCGGATGGCGGTAATGCGCCCCCCTGTTTCGGCCGCTACCTGCACCTGGCGCGCCGCTTCCAGCTCGCCGACGCCGGTGAAAAATCGTTGCTGGGTGCCGGCCAGCACCGGCGCCAGCGCCACCTTGGTGGCCGGCGGCGACACTGCGACGGCAGCGTGCGATTCGAGGCGTGGGTACGTGATGATGCCCGCCACCGCGAGCGTGATGGCCAGCGCGCCAGCGCCGGCAAATCTGATTTTCATGATGAGTCTTTCGGGAAGGGCGCGTCAGAGCCGCGCGTTAAACAGGAAGAACAGCGACAGGGTGAACAGCAGCAGCACCAGATGGGTGGTTTGCAAGCTTTCCTGCGCGATCCAGTAGCCGAACCACAGGCCACCTATGTGCATCAGCAGCAGGAACGCCGCCATCGCGCACAAGGCAAGATTGAGCCACGGCAGTGCGTCGCTGATGCCGGCGCTGACGAACAGGGCCACGCCGGTCCAGGCAGCAATGGCGGCAGCCAGTTGCAGCGCCAGCACCACCAGCAGCGCCAGCCGGTGCAAGGTCAGCGACCTCGAAGCCCGGCGCAGCAGCGGTGTTTCCACGGTTGGGTCCTGGCGCAGCGGGTCCATGCGCATGGTATTGCCGATGGCCCAGACAGCACCATGAAAGGCGTGCAGATTGTTGATGGCGGCAATGCTGAGCCAGCAAGCCAGGCCTGTGGCGAGCACGGTTTGAAACAGCAAAATGGTATCGTGTAGCGGCATGGTCGTTCCCGTCAAAAAAGCTTGCCGGCATGGAATTCTCGACAGCACAGTGCTATCAGTCTATTATGCAAGCAATAGGTTGGTTAACTGACCCCATCATAGTTGAGCAAAATGAATTACACAAGTAAACGTTTGGATAATGGCGACAGCGCTGCGGCCCCGCAGACGACGGAACGCATCCTGTATTTCATCAAGACCAAGGGTCCCGTCTCCACGTCTGCGCTGGCCAAGACCCTGGTCATGACGGGCGAGGCGGCGCGCCAGCAAGTGCAAAAGCTGGTGACGGCGGGCTTGATCGAAGGAAGGCAGGAGGTGCAAAGCGGCGCCGGGCGGCCGCGCCAGAACTGGGTGCTGACCGAAGCGGGCCATGCGCGTTTTCCCGACACGCATGCGCAGCTGACGATCAAGCTGATTGGCTCGGTGCGCCAGTTGTTTGGCGAGGAAGGACTGAACCAGCTGATCACCCAGCGCGAAAAAGAAAGCCGCAGCGCCTATGCGCTGGCTTGTTCGGCGCCGGACTTGCCGACGCGTCTGGCGCAACTGGCGGCCATCCGCGACGAAGAGGGTTATATGGCCCGGGTGGAACCCGATGGTGACGATTGGCTGCTGATCGAAGACCACTGCCCGATCTGCGCCGCCGCGCGTACCTGCCAGGGCTTTTGCCGCTCCGAGCTGCAGCTGTTCCAGGAAGTGGTGGGGCCCTCGGCCAGCGTGGTGCGCGAGCAGCACGTGCTGGCCAATGCCATGCGCTGCGTGTACCGGATTTCCCTGTTGTCCTAAGGCCGGGGAAACAGCGGCCAGGCAAGCAGCGCCACCAGCGCCGCCGCCAGCCAGACCCAGGCCCAGCTGCTGGCCGCCAGCAAGTGCGGCAGTACCACGGGCGTCGCGAACAAGCCCACATACACGGCTGTATTGGCCATGCCCAGTGCGGTGCCGGCGCTGGCCGCACCGGCCAGCGTCGCCAGTTCCGTGTACGCCACGCCATGCCAGGCCGATACGCAGACGCCGGCCACGATCACCGCTGCCATCAGCAGCCAGCCAGGTGCGGAAAGCCCCGCCACGCCGGCCAGCAGCAGGAACGAGGCCAGCGCCACCAGTACCGAGCCGCGCAGGTAGGCCGGGCGATTCGCATGGCGGTCCGTATGGCGCCCGCTCCAGATGCGCATCACCATCGCACCCAGTTGCAGGATCACCATGACGGACGTGATCTGCGCCAGGCCCAGGTGGCCATGGTCGTGCAGGAACACGGTGGCGTAGCTGAGTATGGCAAACTGCGGCACGCACAGCACGCCGATGCCGGCCACCATGCGCCACACCTGGCGATTCTGCAGTGGCGAGACTGGCGTCGAAGGCTTGCCATCAGGTAAGCCCATGGACGCGTTTTGCGGGCCTCTGGCGGGCTCGGCAGTGAAAGCGGGTTCATGCATCCAGCGCCATGTCAGCAAGGCCGTCACGGCGCAGAAAAGGCCCAGCACGCCAAACACCGGTACAAAGCCGTAGCGGGCAGCCAGGGTGGGCAACAGCAGCGCACCCAGGCCACCACCCAGTGGCACGGCTGTCTGCCGGATGCTCATCGCAAAACCGCGCTCGCCCGCGCCGAACCAGCGCATCACGGCGCGGCCGCTGGCACCATTGACGCTGCCGCCCAATACGCCCACCAGCGCCAGGCCGCTTGCCAAGGACGTCAGCGATGGCACGGCCGCGCCCTGCGGCGTAATCCACAGCATCAAGGTGAGCAGGGCCAGCAGGGTGCCGAGCAAGCCGGTCAGCAGCACGGGCCGGTCACCCCAGCGGTCGGTGGCCATGCCCCATGGCAGTTCGGACAGCGCCACGCCCAGGCCCATGGCGCCCAGCGCCACCCCCAGTTCGGTATTGCTCAGGTGGTAGCCGCTGCGCAGCCAGATGGCGGTGGTCGGCATGCCGTTGGCGCAGGCTGAAAAACTGGCGTTGGCGGCTACGCCGACCCCCAGCACTTTCCAGCGATGGGCAGTGTTGAAGGTCGGGACGGAGGAGACGATGGCAGGGCAGGAAGCAGGCATGATGGAAGAGAAAGCTGTAATTGACCATGCCAGTGTTACGCAGTACGATGATTCTGAATATCAGATAATTTTTATCTGATTGTTCGATGAAACCGGACGGTTATGAACGTACTCAATTTTGATATCGCTTTCCTGCGCAGCTATGTGGCCGGCATCGAGCTGGGCAGCTTTGCGCGCGCGGCCGATAAAGTGGGCCGTTCCACCTCGGCCGTCAGTGCGCAACTGAAAAAACTGGAAGAGCAGGCCGGCCTGCCGCTGTTTCGCAAGTCGGGCCGTGGCCTGGCGCTGACGGACGCCGGTGACGTGCTGCTCGGCTATGCGCGCCGCATGGTCGAGCTGAACGACGAGGCCGCCGTCGCCCTGCGCGGAGTGGAACTGGAAGGCTGGGTCCGGTTGGGCTTGCAGGAAGACTTTGGCGAGGCGCTGCTGCCTGCCGTCCTGGGGCGCTTTGCGCGTGCCCATCCCAAGGTGCGCATCGAAGCGCATGTGGCGCGCAATACGGATTTGATGGAACGCCTGCAGCTGGACCAGCTCGACCTGGCGCTGCTGTGGGGCTGCAGCGGCATGCAGGACCTGACTGGCTGGCAGGCGCAGCGGCGCACCCTGATCGCCACGCCAGAGATGCGCTGGATCGCTTCGCCCACCCTGCCATGGCAGCCGCAATCGGGCGAACCGCTGCCGCTGATCGCGTTTGACCGCCCCTGTTTATTCCAGCGCTGCGCCACCGAGGCGCTGGACCGCGCCGGCATCGCCTGGCGCATCGCATTTACCAGCCCCAGCCTGGCTGGCCTGTGGGCGGCGGCCGCTGCCGGCCTGGGCGTGACGGTGCGCACCGCTTACGGCTTGCCGGCCTCGGTCTGCGTGCTCGATGCGGTGGAGGCAGGCCTGCCCGCGCTGCCTTCGCTGTCGCTGGAACTGCTGCGCGCCGCGCACACGCCGCGCCCGCCCGTCGAGCGGCTGGCCGCCCTGCTGGCCGATACCTTGCAGGGCGTGCAGGACGATTGACTATCGCGCACTGCGGCGGCGATCGGCCAGGCTGTAGCAGTCGTTCGACTGATACAGCATGTGCTTGTCTGCGCCGCATTGTGCCTTGTCGCTGCCGTGCCATGCGTCCAGACTGGGGCCTTCTCCACGCTGCGACTGCCTGCCATGATCGACTTGCTGCCACTGATGAGCTATTGCTTTGTGATGTCCGCCACGCCCGGGCCAAACAACGTCATGCTGGCTACCACTGGCGCCAATTTCGGCTATCGCGGTGCGCTGCCGGCTATCCTCGGCATCCAGCTCGGCATCTTGGTACAGACCATGCTGATGTGCGTCGGGCTGGGCAGCGTGTTTGTTGCGTATCCGATGGTGCAGCAGGTATTGCGGATTGCGGGTGCGCTGTACCTGATGTTTTTGGCCTGGAAGCTTGCCGGCGCCCCGGTGGCGGGAAGCAGCGCACCGAAGGCCGTGTCGTTTGCGCAGGCGGCGCTGTTTCAGGCGCTGAACCCCAAGAGCTGGCTCAAGGCGGTCACCATGGCCTCGGTCTTCATGCCTTCGCAGGGCAATATGTTCGCCAGTGCGCTGCTGGTGTCCGTCATCGGCACCGTGGTCGGCATGCCGTGCAACGCCATGTGGGCGCTGTTCGGCGTCTCGATCCGCAGCGTGCTCAAAGCACCGCGCAACCAGCGCATATTCAATCTGGCGATGGGCGCCATCCTGCTGGTGCTGGCCGTGATGTTTTTACGCTAGACTTCCAACCATGTTCGCCATCGACCGCTCCTCACCCATCGCCCTGTTCAAGCAGATCGAGGCCGCACTGCGCCAGCAGATCGCGCAACGCGTCCTGCCTGGCGGAACCAGGCTGCCGTCGATCCGCCAGCTCGCCACGCAACTCGCCGTGAGCACCAACACCGTGGTGGTGGCTTATGACAGGCTGGTGGCGGCAGGCGTCATCGCTACGCACGGCACGGCGGGCTTCTTCGTCTGTGCACCCACTGACGCCAGCCGCGCCATTCCCGACGAGGTGGCGCTGGAAGCGGGCCAGGAGCAGGAAGCGGTGTGGCTGAGCCAGCAGGTCAACGACCAGCGGCCCGGCGTGCTGCTGGCCAGCAGCGGCGCCTTGCCGCCCACCTGGCTGCAGGACGCGCTGCCGGCGGCCGCCGTGCAACGTGGCCTGGCGCGCAGCGCGGCCGGCATGGCCTCGCGCTGTCCGCCGCAAGGGCTGGCCGAACTGCGCGAGCAGATCGCGCTGTTGTTGCGCGGCATCGGCATCGCTGCGGACGCCAGCCACGTCCTCACCACGTTCGGCGGCACCCATGCCATCGATCTGATCTGCCGCACGTTTCTGCAGCCCGGCGATACGGTGCTGGTGGAAGACCCCGGCTACTTCCTGATGTTCGGCAGGCTGCGCCAGGACGGCGTGCGCCTGGTGCCCGTCAAGCGCCGCCCCGATGGCCTCGACCTGGACGAACTGGAAGCGGCGTGCCGCGCGCACCGTCCGCGCCTGCTGTTCGTGCAGACGGCCTTGCACAATCCCACCGGCTGGAGCAGCAGCGCCGCCAACCTGCACAAGGTGCTGATGATGGCGCAGCAGTATGGCTTCCTGATCGCCGAAGACGACGTGCACGGCCATTTCCAGCAGGCCCACAGCACGCGGCTGGCATCGCTGTCCGGACTGGACGGCGTCATCTACTATTCCAGCCTGTGCAAGGCGCTGAGCCCGGCTCTGCGCATGGGCTACCTGGCCGCAGCACCCTCCCTGCTCAAGCTGCTGATGCGAACCAAGATCCACGCCATCATGACCTTGCCGGCACTGAACGAATACGTGCTGCTTGAAGTGCTCAAGGCCGGCAACCTGCGCAAGCACCTTGAGCGGCTGCAACGCAAGATCATGGTGGCGCGCAACGCCAGCACGCAGCAACTGAGCGCGGCCGGCGTGCTGTTCGAACAGCACGGCGACGCAGGAATTTTCTTGTGGGGCACCATGCCCGAAGGGCTGGATGTGGACTTGCTGGTACAGGACGCCTACCGCAACAAGATCCTGCTGATGCGCGGCGCCGCGTTCTCGGCCAACGACACGCCCAACCAGTACATACGCTTCAACGTTGCCTTCAGCCAGCATCCACGCGTGAGCGCCTACCTTGAAGCACGCCTGCGTGCGGTGGCTGGCGCACGCTCAAGCCTGGCGCGCGCCAGCGGCGCGGCCAGTATTGAAGGCAAGTCCTGACGCTGCCTGGATCAGCTCGCCAGCGCCAGCAAATCCACCACTTCCAGGCCTGCCAGGTCTTGCGTCGTATTGCCCGCAAACGCGGCGCGGCTCGGCTGGCCGTCTTTCAGCCAGGTGCGGGTGACGGCCTTGATCTGCTCCAGGGTGCAGGTCAGCACACCGGTGCGGAACTGCTGGCGCACCGCTTCCGTGGTGCCGCGCTGCTGCATGTTCCAGGCCGTCAGCGCTTCGGCATACGGCGAATGCGGTTTGTCCAGGCCCTTGATCACGCAGATGATGGCTTCTTCGACCTGTTCCTGCGAAAAATCGCCGTCGAGGATCTGCGTCAACGTCAGGTCGAAGTCGGCATACGTGCCGGCCAGGCGCGGATCGCGGTAGGAACTCAGGGTAAAGGTACCCGCACCGGCAGCATAGCTGGCGCTGCCGCCATAGGCGCCGCCTTTTTCGCGCAGCGCAGTATGCAGCACCTGGTTGGTCATCAGTTCGGCCGCCACCGCCAGCGCTGCTGCGTCGGGACTATGCACGCCGGGCACGGTCCAGGAGACGAAGCAATGGTTGATCTGGCTGGTGGCATGCAGGGCCGTATTGGCCAGCGGCATCGGCACCACCGGCGGGGCGTTCACTGCACCCTCTTCCACGACCTCTTCCCTGGCGGCTGCCGCGTCGACCTTGGGCAGGTCCAGCAGGCCGGCCAGGATCACGCCGTCCTGGTCGAGGCCGGCGCACAGCACAGTTGGTGGCTGGGCGATGATATGGGCGTGCAGAGCGTCGAGTTCGCGTGCGATTTCCTGCAAGCCCTCGGAGGTCTTGCTTAACTGCTGCAGGCGGCGGTAGAACGGCAGCGCAGCCGGGCCGCCGATGATGTCGTCGAAGCGGCGCGTCGGCGACAGCGGCGCGGTCGAGGCCAGCATGGCGTAGCGGCTGCCCGATTCTGCCAGGCTCGAAAGTTTGTCCTGTACCAGGCTTTCGATCAGGAATGCCAGGCGCTCTTCTTCATCGAAGCGCGGCTTGGCAATCCAGGCCGACAGCACGGCGGCGATTGCTTCGTGTTCTTCGCGCAGGCCGCTGGCCGAGAACGACAGTTCCACGCGCATGGTCTGTTGCGGGCGGGGAATTGCTTCCAGGCCGATATGGAACGACGGCACCATGCTCTGGCGCCAGGCGCTGGCGTCGTCGAACGACATCTCGCCCACGCCCAGTTCCGGCGCCAGGTCGGTGTACAAACGCAGCCATGGCCACGACGCTTCCGGCAGGTGCGACACGTCGTACAGCACGTTGGCGTAGCTGATGCCGTTCGAGGCGATCGAAAACGCCACCGCGCCGTTGACAGCCTCGGGAATCGCCAGCGCCGGGCGCGGATGGGCGCTGACGTCGCTCGGGCGGATGCGCGGCAGCACTTCCGAGTTCGACGGCAGTTGCTGGTGGGCGTCGAGTGCGGCGGACTCGGCCACGATATGCGCGCGCTGCTCCTCCGTCAGGCTCGCTTGCAGCGCGGCCAGTTTCGCGTCTTCCTGTGCCGCGCGTTCCGTGAAGAAGCCGGCATCCGGTACCACGCGGGTGGTCAAACGGGTCGGGTTGGCGATCAGGTCGCGCACCAGCTGCTTGAAGAATTCCGGGTCGTCGATCTGCTTTTCCAGCGTTTCCAGGATGGCCGTATTGTCAAAGGCGTCCATCACGTCGCCGTCATACATGGCCAGCGGCAGCGCGTGCAACAAGCGGCCCAGGCCGTAAGGCATGCGGCCGCTGCTGATTTCGCGCTGGCCGTATTTGATGTCGCGCAGTGCCGCATGCAGCACGGCGGCCGGAATGCCCTCTTCCGCTGTTTCTTCCAGCGCGGCCCAGATGCGCGCGTGGGCATCCGCAATCTGCTCTTCCGTCAGGCCTTCCATGCCGATATGGAACACCATCTGGCGCGTGCCGGCGTCGCGGCCGTTCATGTCCGACGGGCGGCCGTAGCCAGCCGATTCCATGGCGCGCATCACGGGCGCCGACGATTCGCCCAGCAAACCTGCCGACAGCAAATGCGCGTGATAAAACGCCAGCGGGTCGGACGACTCGCCCAAGAGCCATGCGAATTGCAGGCCGAATTCATCATCGCGCGCTTCCTGCGACGGAATCTTCACCACGTTTTCCTGTGGCGCCGTCCAGGCGGGTGCCAGCTGCGGCAAACGGCGTGGTGAAAAGCCGCTCAGTTTGGACAATACCTTGGCCGCTACCTGTTCCTGCACCGCTGACGCTTCGATATTGCCGGCGGTCATGATCACGGCTTGCGACGGGTGGTAGTGGCTGGCGTGAAATTCTTTCAGCATCTCGTGCGTCAGGTCGGGAATATCGAGCGGATCGCCGCCCGATTCCACTTCGTACGTCGTGCCCTTGAGCAAGGTGCTGGCAATGCCGCTGTCGAGCGCACGCATGGGGCTGTTGAAAGCGCCCTTCATTTCATTGAAGACGATGCCCTGGTACACCAGTTTGTCGCCTTCGAAAGCATGGCGCCAGCCTTCCTGGCGGAAGTTCAGGTAATCGAGATTCGGGAAAAAGGCGGCGTCCAGGTAGACGTCCAGCAGATTGAAGAAATCCTTGCGGTCGGTGCTGGCGAACGGATACACGGTGCGGTCCGGGTAGGTCATCGCATTCATGAAGGTGGCCGTCGAGCGGCGCAGCATCGAGAAAAAGGGATCGCGCACCGGGTAGCGGGCCGAGCCGCACAAGGCCAGGTGCTCCAGGATATGCGCGCGGCCATCGCTTACTTCGGGCACGGTGGGAAAAGCCACCAGGAACACCATTTCAGCCTGCTCGGTATGCATATGGATATGGCGCATGCCTGAGGCGGGCTCGACGTATTGCTCGATGGTTGCCTGCAAGACTGGAATGAAGTTGCTGCTGACTTTTTCAAATGTGCTCATGCGGTATGGGATCTCTGTTCTGGGTGGTCTGATGGAGTGTAATGCGCTCGGGCTGGCTACTATCTGGGGTCAACCTGGCGAAAAGCCAGTACCCGGCGCCAGCCACAGTGTTTTCAGGGTTTTCCTATTGTACTAGGACTATTCGCAGCGCGCCGCCGGCAGCCCCGACAGCAGGCAAGGCGGCGTCATGGGATGCGGCCTTGGCGTACCATGCGCCTTTTCCCACGCTTCCAAGCCGAAGGCCACCCCTTGTCCAGACTGTCATTTCGCCAACTGCTGTTTGCCGCGTTTATCCTGACGGCCGGCATCATGGCGGCCACTTCCGTGCAAGCCCTGTTGACCTTGGAACACCTGGCCCAACTGGGGCGCGACACGGCGGCGCAGGCGATTACCCTGACGGAACAATCGCAGCGCCTGGCCGAACGCACGCAGGCGATGGAGCGCAGCGCGCGCCAGTTCATGGTGCTCGATGACCCCGTGTTTCGCGAGCGCTATGCGGCCGCGCGCGAGGAAGCGGCCGCCGCCTTGAACGTGCTGAACCGCGCCACGCCGCACTTTGCGCCGCAACTGGCCGACGAATGGATGGCGCAGGCCGAGTCGGCCTGGGAAGTATTGCAGGCGGGCAAGAAGCGCAAGCGCGACGGCCATGCGGTGGTGTCGCGCGCCTTTGTGCGCATGGCGCAGATCAATGACACGGTGGCGCGCGACAGCAAGACGGAAATCGGCAGCCGCAATGACGATTTATTGGTGGAACTCGAACGCCAGCGCCGCCTGCTGGGCCTGCTGGTGATCGGCGCCGTGGTGCTGGCGGCGGTGCTGGCCACCTGTTTCGGTTTTCTGCTGTCGCGTCCGCTGCGCCGCATCGAGCGCGCCATCGAACGCCTCGGTGACAAACGTTACGACCAGACCATCGTCGTCGGTGGCCCTGCCGATACGCGCTTGCTGGGCCAGCAGCTGGACTGGCTGCGCCAGCGCCTGGCCAGCCTGGATGCCGACAAGGAACGTTTTTTGCGCCATATCTCGCACGAACTGAAAACCCCGCTGGCGGCGCTGCGCGAAGGCGTGGCCTTGCTGGAAGACGAGGTGGCCGGCAAACTCAGCGATGGCCAGCGTGAAATCGCCGGCATCCTGCAGCAGAACACGGCCTCCTTGCAAACCCAGATCGAAGACCTGCTGCGCTACAATACCGCCGCCTTTGATGCTCAGCATCTGGTACACAGCAAGGTAGACCTGCTGGCGCTGCTGCACGAAGTCGTGGTGACGCAGCAATTGCAATGGCAGGCGCGCCGGTTGACGATCGATGTGCGCGGCGGCTCGCTGGTGGTGCAAATTGATCGCGACAAACTGGCCACCGTGCTGGCCAACCTGCTGTCAAACGCGGTGCGCTTCAGCCCGGAGGGGGGCAGCGTGCGCTTTGAATTGTCCGGTGACCAAGGCTGCGTCCGCATCGACTGCATCGACCAGGGCGCCGGTGTTGCGCCAGAAGACGCCGAACGCATATTCGAGCCGTTTTACCAGGGCGTGCGCCAGGTGGCTGGTGCTCGCAGCGGCAATGGCATCGGCCTGTCCATCGTACGCGAATATATTGCCGCCCACGATGGCCGCGTCCTTCTTTTACCGCGCCCGGCCGGCGCTCACTTTCGGATAGAACTGCCTTTATGATGATCAAACTTTCCGTGCCGCTATTGGCCGCCAGCATGTTTCTGGCCGGCTGCGCCGCGCCACCGCCCAAACAGACACCTGTGCTGGTGCAAACGCCGCCGCGCATCGTGGTTGTTGCCGATCCCAAGCTCACCGAGCTGTTGGCTTATCAGGCCAGCCTGCGGTTGATGACGCCATCCGAACTGGTGAAAGCGCAGCTGGAACTGTCGCGCGCCGACCATGCGCCGCAAAACACCATACGCCGCGCCATGCTGCAGGCCATCCTGCGCACGCCTGGCGAGCTGGCGCGCGCGCAAACCCTGCTCGATTCGGTCACGCAAGCCTCCAGCGATGAAGCGAAACTGCTGGCGCCGCTGGCGCAGTTCCTTTCTGGCCAGTATGCCGACTTGCGGCGCCAGGACGAGGCGGTGGAAAGACTCAATGGCCAGGTGCGCGATGCCCAGCGCCGCAACGACTTGCTCAATGAAAAACTCGAAGCGCTGAAAAATATCGAGCGCAGCCTGTCGGTGCGCCCTGCTGCGGGAGCGCCAAAATGAGCCAGCCGCATATCTTGTTGGTCGATGATGATCCGGACCTGCTGCGGCTGCTGACGATCCGCCTGCAGGCCGGCAACTATCGGGTGACGGCGGTGGGCAGCGCGGAAGCGGCGCTGGCGCGCCTGGCGGTCGAATTGCCGGCGCTGGTGATTACCGACGTGCAATTGCCGGGCCGTGACGGCCTGGCCCTGTTCGACGATATCCGCCGCCAGCACTCTGCCCTGCCGGTGATACTGCTGACGGCCCACGGTACCATTCCCGACGCCGTCGACGCCACCGCGCGCGGCGCGTTTGCGTATCTGACCAAACCGTTCGACGGCAAGGCGCTGATGGAAAAAGTGGCCTACGCCGTCAAGCTGTCGACCGTGATGCCGGCCGCCGCGTCCAGCGACGAGAGCTGGCGCGCCGAGCTGATCAGCCGTAGCGCGCAGATGGCCGAGCTGCTGGCCGAAGCCAGGCTGGTGGCCGGGTCGGACGCCAGCATATTGATACGCGGCCCCAGCGGCACCGGCAAGGAATTGCTGGCGCGCGCGCTGCACAACGCCAGCCGCCGCGCCACGGCGCCGTTTATCGCCGTCAATTGCGGCGCGATCCCCGAGCAACTGCTGGAATCGGAATTGTTCGGCCATGTAAAAGGCTCGTTTACGGGGGCGGTCGGCAACCGCGAGGGCCTGTTCCAGGCGGCCGATGGCGGCACCCTGTTCCTGGACGAGATCGGCGACATGCCGCTGCCGCTGCAAGTCAAATTATTGCGCGTACTGCAGGAACGGGCCGTGCGCCCGGTCGGCTCCGACCAGACGCGGCCGATCGACGTGCGCCTGCTGTCGGCCACCCACCGCGACCTGGACGTGGCGATGACCGAAGGGCAATTTCGCGAAGACCTGTATTACCGTTTGAACGTGGTGACCCTGACCCTGCCGCCGCTGGCCGAGCGCCGCGAAGATATCGCCCTGCTGGCAAATCATTTTCTGCACAAGCTGGCCGACAAGTATCAGAAGCCGCTGAACGGTTTCGCACCCGACGCCCTGACCGCCCTGGTCAGCGCGCCCTGGCCCGGCAATGTGCGCCAGCTGGTCAATGTGGTGGAGCAAGTGTGTGCGCTGGCCACGGCGCCGCTGGTGCCCCTGAGCCTGGTACAGCGCGCCTTGCGCGTGCCGTCACTGGAAGCGCTCAGCTATAACGAAGCCAAGCAGCGCTTCGAGCGCGACTATCTGGTTCAATTGCTGCGCCTGACCGACGGCAACGTGGCCGATGCCGCGCGACTGGCCGACCGCAACCGCACGGAGTTCTACCGCCTGCTGCAGAAATACGAGCTGACGCCGGCCCTGTTCCGCGGTGAAAATGACCCTGTCGCCGATTAGCGACAAAAAATAATCCTTTGAAATCAAAGGGTTGTTTGAAAGTCCTGATAGCTTGCGCATACCGTGTCGCTGTCCGGCGACAAAAAGCCGGGTTTTTCAGGCCGTGCCAGGCCGGAAAAATGCAGATTTTATGTAAGTGATTGATTTCAAAGAGTTTATAAAAGCTGGCACGCTGCTTGCTGTATGGTCCTGTGTAACGCTCCAAAGTGTTGCCTTAACCAAGTAAGAAGCTTTTAACTTTATTGAGAGGAACTACCATGCAAACATCGAAACTGTTCAATACCCTGGTTGCCGCTATCGTTCTGTCGGGCGCCTCGATCACCGCTTCGCATGCCGCTGACTCCGCACCAAAAGCACAAGCTCCTGCTGACACCGTGGTTGCCGCCAACGCCGCTGCTGCCGTACCTGATGAAACCATCACCTCGTCGGCCAAGGCCGCCCTCGGTGCCGATGCCCAGGCATCGGCCCTGCCAGTCAAGGTAGCAACCCAACAAGGCGTAGTGGTCCTGTCGGGCGAAGTGCCCAGCGCCGAAGCGGGCGACCGCATCATTCAGATCGTCGCCTCCGTGAGCGGCGTGAAAGAAATCAAGAACGAACTGAAAGTCAAAGCCGCAGGTTAATCGCCTCGCGCTGAGCTTTACTCCGGGTTGCCCTGTCTGCGGACAGGGCATTTTTTTGCGTTTGATTTAATTCTGGCGAGTTGCTGGCGTTATTTCAGCCCGAAAGTAGATCTGGGGTCAGACCCGGCGGGTCTGACCCCGGCATTACGGCCGCTGGGCTAACGCGACACTGTCAGTTGCCTCCATTGCTCGCGGTATGTCATCAATCCAGCTAGCTCCAGCGGCTTTTCCACCGTCGCCTCCATTGCCGGCACCTCACCCCAGCGATGCAACATCCACCCGCCACAAGTAGTACCGCTGGCGTCCTGCGACACCGCCACGTCCCGGCCCGGCCGCAAGGCCGCCAGCAGCGACGCGAAATGCGGATTGTCCGTAAAGCTGCCCTCCACCGTGACCGGTCCCTGTGCGTCCAGGGCGTCCAGGCAATAGTCGCTCATCAGCGCGCAATACAGGGTAGCCAGCGCATAGTGTTCCTGCGCCGTGCGCGGGCTGGGGCCTTCGATGCACCCCGCCTGGCCGACGAACGGCCCACCGGACTCGGCAAAACATGGCAGCGCCAGGGTACTCTGCCGCACCAGTCTTTCGATATCGGCCATGGCGCACACTTGCGGCGAGGCTCCCGCCAGCACGGAAAATTCGCGCCCGCCCATAAAGCGCATGCAGGCCACCGGTTGCCCCAGCGCATTGACATTGGCCAGCATGTCGGCCGTTTCATCGAGCCGGTCCAGTGGCGCGCCAAAGGCGGCGGCAATCGCCCAGGTGCCGGTCGACAATACCGTGCGCGGCTGGTCGTTCGCCTCGGTCTCCAGATAGCGCAGCAGTGAGGCATTGCTGTCATGGATGCCGCACAGTACCTGGCAACCGGATAGCGCGGGATGGTTTCGCACCGGCCCCAGCGCCGTCCATGCTGCTTGCAGCGGCGGAAACAGCTGCGTCCATTCCATGTGATGGACCAGCGACGAAAAGCTGCCTTGCTGCGGCTGCCACAAATCCGTATGGCAACCGAGCGAGGTCACTTCGCTGGCCGCCACGCCGCACAAGCGCCAGGCCCAGTATTGCGGATACGTCAAAATGTGGCGCGCGCGGGCAAATTGCTGCGGATACGTTTTGGCCAGCCAGTAAAGCTGCAAGCCCAGGTTCAGGCCACACGGCAGTTGCGGCGACAAGCTGTCGGCAAAGGCCGGGCGCAAGGCAGCATACTCGGCTGCCAGCGCTTGCGGCAGGCTCGATTCATAGTCGAGTATGGGCAGTACCAGCCCCTCGTCGTCGACCAGCGCCGCCGTGGCGCCATGCGTGACGGGCACGATGGCGCTAATGCGCGCCAGCTGTGAAAACGCGGCCAGGGTGGTTTGCAACCAGTCCCACAGCCGCTCCGTATCGTAGTGCGGATACAGTCCGGTCTGAATGATGCTGTTCGGACAGCGCTGCTCGGCCACGATGGCGCCAGCGGCGTCCAGCAAGGTCAGCTTGGCATTGGTCTTGCCGATATCGAGTACAACGGTGGCGTCGATGGTCACGGCAGTCCTTATGCGAGGTGAAAGACGGGCAACAAGGGCGAGGATACTGGCGAGGCATCGGCCTGCGTTTCCATCAGATCGGCCATGTGATCCCACCAGCGACGCATGACCGGATGCTGCGGTAGTGACGCCATTGCGTGGCCTTCCATGCGGCGCAGCACGGCAAACAGCGCGCCCGTCGTTTCATCGAGAAAGATGCTGTAGTCGCGCACGCCGGACTCGTGCAGCAAGGCCGCCAGCTCGGGCCAGATGGTGTCGTGGCGGCGTTGATATTCGGCAGCATTGCCGGGTTTTAGCTGCATTCTGAAAGCAATTTGTTCCATGATTATTTTTTCGTCGATTTGCGGTTCAACAGGCGCGGCAGGGCGATCGTAATGAGCAGCAAGATGCCGACCACAATCGTCATGATGACGCCAGGAATATTCAGCAATGCCAGGCCATAGGTGACCATGCCCAGCAGCAGCACAGCCAGCATCACGCCGCCGATGCTGCCCTTGCCGCCGGCAATGCTGACGCCGCCCAGGATGACCATGGTGATCACTTCCAGTTCCCAGCCCATGGCGATATTCGGCCGCGTGCTGCCGATGCGTCCGGTCAGCAACCAGGCGGCCAGCCCCGCCATGGCACCGGTGGCCACGAACAGCGCAAAGCGGTAGCGGTCCACCGCCACGCCCGAGAAACGCGCAGCCATCGGATTGCTGCCGATGGCAAAGATGCGCCGGCCCCAGCTGGTCGCATGCAGCAGCACCGCGAACAGCACGGCAAGCACCAGCAAAATCACGAAGGGGCGCGGGATGATGTCGAAGAAGTAGCCCTGGCCCCAGTCGATCAGCAGTTGCGGATAGCCCGTGTATGCCTGGTCACCGAGGATGACGCTGGCCAGGCCGCGAAACAGTGCCACGGTGCCGATCGTCACGACGATGGACGGCAGGGCAAAGCGCGTCACCAGCACACCGTTCAGGCTGCCGCATACGGCGCCCATGGCCAGCGCCACGAACAGCAGGCCTGCCGGTGGCACGCCGTGGTGGTGGGCAAAGCCCATGGCCACGGACGACAGCGCCAGCGTGCCCGAGACGGAAATATCGATTTCGCGGCAGATGATCAGCAAGGCCATCGGCAGTGCGATCAGGGCTTTTTCGCTGAAATTGAAGGTGCTGTCGGCCAGGTTGTACGTGTCGAAAAAGTTCGGCAGGAACACGCTGTTGCCGATGAATACCGCGACCAGCAGCAGCGCCAGCAGCGCTTCCCAGTGTGCCAGGTAATGCGACAGATGCGGCGCCTTGCGGTCAAGGATGGTATAGCGCGTACCGGGCGCCTTTTCTGATGACGTAGTGGCCGCGTCAGGCTGGTCCAGGGAAGTCGAGATCGCGTTCACGCGGCGCTCCTTGATGAGGGTTGTAGCAGGGCCAGCGGCAGGATCTGGCGCCCGGCTTTCTTGTTGCCGCGTGCATTGATCAGCACGGCTGTCAGGATCACGATGCCCGTCAGTGCGCTTTGCCAGAACGGCGAGACTTTAATGATCGGCAAGGCGTTGTTGATCACGGACAGGAACAGTGCGCCGAGCACGGTGCCGGCCACGGTACCGGCGCCGCCGGCGATGCTGATGCCGCCGATCACGCAGGCGGCGATCACGGTAAATTCAAAGCCGTAGGCAATTTCCGAATACGCGACCGCATAACGGGCCACCCACAGGTAGCCGCACAGGCCGGCCATCATGCCCGACAGGCCATAGGTCCAGAACAGCCGGCGTGCAGTCGAGATGCCGACATAGCGCGCCGCCAGCGGTTGGTTGCCGATCGCATACAGGTCGCGCCCGAAGCGGGTATAGCGCGCCAGCAGCCAGGTGGCGATCATCGCTGCCGCGGCGATCCATACCAGATGCGTCACGCCGAACAGGCTGCCCAATGGAAAGGCGATGAAATCGGCCGGCATCTGGTGCGACGAGACCCAGGCGCCGCCGGACAGAACAAACACCAGGCCGCGGTACACGCTCATGGTGCCCAGAGTCACCACGATGGGCGGCAGGTCCAGGTAGCCGATCAGATAGCCGTTCACCAGGCCCAGCAGCAGGCCGATCAGCACCGCCACCAGCATCACCAGCGCCAAAGGCAGGTCGGGATAGTTGACGGCCAGCAGCGCCGCCATCATGCCGGACAAGGCCAGGTTCGAGGCCACCGACAGATCGATGCCGCGCGTGATGATGACGAACATTTGCGTCAGCGCCAGCATGATCAGTAAAGTGCTGTCGGTCAGCAGGTTGCCGAGACTGCCTGCAGTCAGGAAGACGGGGGCGCGCACGCCCACGGCAACGGCCAGCAGCAAGATCAGCAGCGCCAGCTGGACTTCGCGTTGTTTCAGGTAGTGCATGAGAGTTCCTCGTTCGAGTACGCGCTGCCGGAGGCGGCAGCGACCACTTTTTCCGGTGTCGCCTGGGCGCGTGAAAAAACGCAATTGATATGGCCCTGGTGCATCACCACCACGCGGTCGGCCATGCCCAGCACTTCCGGCAATTCCGACGACACCAGTATCACCGACAGGCCTTGCGTCACCAGTTCGCTGATAAAGCGGTGTACGGCCGCTTTGGAGCCGATATCGATGCCCTTGGTCGGCTCATCGAGAATAATGACCTTGGGTTTGGTGGCCAGCCATTTGGCCAGCACCACTTTTTGCTGGTTGCCGCCCGACAGTTCCGACACCATCTGCGTAAAGTGGCTCGCTTTCAGTTCCAGCTGTTCGCTGAACTGGCGCGCAATCGCAGTTTCACGCGTACGCTTGCTGCGCAGGAAAAAACCGATGCCATCCAGTATTGGCAAGGTAATGTTCTGCACGATCGACAGCGACAAATGCGCGCCCTGGTGCTGCCGGTCTTCCGGCACATAGGCGATGCCATGCTTGATGGCATCGCTGGCGCTGCGGATCGCCACTTCCTTGCCGGCAATCTTGACCGTGCCGGTGACCCCCGGCGTGAGGCCGAACAGCGCCTGCATCACCTCGGAGCGGCCGGCGCCCACCAGGCCGTAGAAGCCGACGATTTCACCTTGTTGCACTGAAAACTGAATATCGCGAAATTCGGTCGGGTGACAGAACTGCGATACTTCCAGCAGGGTTGCTCCCAATGGCACTTCGACCTTGGGAAATACCTGATGGATGGCGCGGCCCACCATCAGCGAAACGAGTTGCGGTTCGGTAATCTCGGCCAGCTGGCCGGTGGCCACAAAATGGCCGTCGCGCAGCACCGTATAACTGTCGGCGACGGCAAAGATTTCATCGAATTTGTGCGAGATGAAAATGACCGCCGTGCCCGCCGCCCGCAGCTGGCCGATGATGCGGTACAGCTCGTGGATTTCGCGCTGCGACAGCGAGGCCGTCGGCTCGTCCATGATCACCACGCGCGCATCTTGCGACAGGGCGCGGGCGATTTCCACGAAATGGCGCTGCGCCACGCTCAGCTCCTTGACCTTGGCCAATACCGGCAGCTGCACTTCCAGGCGCGCAAAGATCGCTTCGGCCTGGCTGGCCATCAGCGCCCAGTCGATGCGGGCCGGATAACCGGTCTGCGGCTGGCGGCCGATATAGATGTTTTCGGCCACCGTCAGTTCGTCGAACATCACGGTTTCCTGGTGCACGGCGGTAATGCCGGCATCCATCGCGTCTTGCGTGCTGGCAAACAGCACGCGCTGGCCAGCGACTTCGATATGGCCGGCGTCCGGTTGATAAATACCGGTCAGCGTCTTGACCAGGGTCGACTTGCCGGCGCCGTTTTCGCCGATCAGCGCCATCACTTCACCGGCGCGTACCGTCAGCGCCACGTCTTTCAGCGCGGTAACGCCATGGAAATGCTTGCAGATGCCGTGCAGGCGCAATACCGGCACATCGTTCTGCGCAATAGGGGGATTCTGTGACATAGCCGTTAACACTTGAGAGATATTCGTAGGTCGGGTCAGCGCAAGGCGTAACCCGACGTGAGCCGCCGACGTCTTAGAAAATCTTCGAGAACTTGTCGACGTTATCCTTGTCGTACGTAAACGGTGGCGCCAGCGCCGCTTCGCCTGCCGCGTCGACGGTCAGCTTGCCCATGCGGCCGACCGCAATCGATTCGCCGGCCTTGCCAGTCGCCTTGCCGGCCACGAACTGATGCGCGGCATAGGTGGCGGCGTAGCCGAGGTCGATCGGATTCCAGATCGCAAAGCTCTTTACGGCGCCGCTTTTTACATGGCCAGCCATTTCCGAAGGCAGGCCCAGGCCCGTCACATACACTTTGCCGACCAGTTTTTCGTCGACCACGGCCTTGCCGGCCGCATTGATGCCGACCGTGGTGGGGGCGATGATGGCTTTCAGGTTCGGGTTGCTGCGCAGCAGGCCGATTGCTTCGCGGTAGCTTTTGTCGGACTGGTCGTCGCCATACACGGTCGACACCAGCTTGATTTTCGAATACGCCGGCTGGGCCAGCGTTTTCTTCATTTCGGCTATCCAGATATTCTGGTTGGTCGCCTGCGCGGTGGCCGACAGGATGGCGATTTCACCGGCGCCGCCGATGGCGTCGGCCGCCATTTCAATCTGCTTCTGGCCGATCAGGGAAGGGCTCGATGGATTCAATTGCAGCAGGCGGCCATCCTTGGCGATGCCGCTGTCGAAGGAAATGACCTTGATGCCGCGCTGCATGGCTTTCTTGGTGATCGGTACCAGCGCATTGGCGTCGTTGGCAGAAATGACAATGGCCTTGACCTTCTGGCTGATCAGGGAACTGATGATTTCGATCTGGCCTTCGGCGGTGGCCGTGGTCGGGCCCGTGTAGATGATTTCCACGTCGCCCAGTTGCTTGGCTGCTTCGTTTGCGCCTTCGTGGGCGGCGTCAAAAAAGCCGTTGCCGAGGTTTTTCACGACCATCGCGATCTTCATTTTTTCCGCCGCCTGGGCGCTGGTGGCCAGGCAAGCCATCATGCAGGTACTCAGCACCGCCACCATCATTTTGTTCATTTTCATGCCACGTCTCCTTTTATTATTGATGTGGCGGTAGGCACCATGCCCCCTGCCATCTTCTTGTTTTTTATTGGGCTTGCCATTCCGGCTCGGCATGCGGCTCCGGCGCCTGCTCTGGCGCCACCGCCAGCACTTTCACGCCAGACTGTTCCAGCATCTGCACCGCCGCGTCCGACGCACCGGTATCGGTGATCACGCAGGACACGCGGTTCAGGCCGCACAGAATCAGCCCGGCCTTGCGCGCAAACTTGCTGCTGTCGGCCAGCACGATCAGTTCTTCCGCCTGGCCGATCAGGCGTTTCTCCGCCTGGATCAGCATCGGGTCCGCTTCCATCAGGCCCAGCATGGACAGGCCATACACACCCATGAACATTTTCCCGGCGTAATGGTGCTGGCTGATGTCGTTATCAAAAGGGCTCAGGATCACGTTCTGCTCGCGGTAGACCTTGCCGCCCGGCAGGATGATTTCGTTCTCGCTGGTCATCAACAGGCGCTCGGCCATCATGAAGGAATTGGTGAGGATTTTCAGACGTTTGTCGACCAGGAATTCCACCATGCGGTAGGTGGTGGTGCCGCCATTGATAATGATGGTGTCGCCGTCCGCGCACAGGCCGCAGGCATGGCGGGCAATCGCGCGTTTTTGCGCGGCGCAGCGGTCGATATTGTTCTGGAATGTCTCGCCCGACAGCGCAAACGTACGCTGCTTTTTTTGCGGCAGGCTTTCCGCGCCGCCACGGGTGCGCACAAGCAGATTGCGCTCGGCCAGCCAGGCGATATCGCGCCGTACGGTGGCCGGCGATGAATTGAGCCAGTCGACCAATTGATCGACGCTCGCCGTGGTGTGCTCGGCGAGTAACTTCAACAGCCCCTTGCGGCGTTTGTGATTGATCACTTTGTCTCCTCTTGAGTCCTCTCCTGCTGGCAGGGACGACTTCTTTATCGGTGAGCCAGCCTAAGCAGTTGAGCAATCCATGTCAACAATCAATCAATCAACATCGTGATTATTTGCTGATCGCGCAAATGCGTGATCAGGGTTCCGATCAACATGATGATTATTTGTGTTTCCCTCATCGTTTTGATTGCTTGTTGATTGACATGGTCAAGCCGCTGATTTCTACTGAGCGCTGCTGCCGCCAACTGCCCGCACACAGATGTGGTCATGGCACCGGGCACACATAACCAATAATGGAGACACTGTATGACCGCCACGATGGACACCAAATCGCCCGCGCCCATGGCCTCGCTGTGGGACGACGCGCACGCCGCAACCTTGAGCGAACCGGAGCTGCTGCTGTACCGCTCGAACCTGCTCGGCTCCGACATGCGCATCACCAACTTTGGCGGCGGAAATACCTCGGCCAAGATCACCATGACCGACCCGCTCACCGGAAGCGACACCGAAGTGCTGTGGGTAAAGGGTTCCGGCGGCGACTTGGGCAGCATCAAGCTCGACGGTTTTTCCACCTTGTACATGGACAAGCTCAATGCCCTGAAAAGCCGCTACCGTGGCCTGGCGCTGGAAGACGAAATGGTGGCGTATCTTCCGCATTGCACCTTCAACCTGAACCCGCGCGCGGCCAGCATCGATACCCCGCTGCACGCATATATCGCACGCAAGCATGTCGACCATATGCACCCGGACGCGGTGATCGCGATTGCCGCCTGCGCCAACAGCCGCGCGCTCACGCAAAAGATATTCGAAGGTGAACTGGGCTGGCTGCCATGGCAGCGGCCTGGCTACGACCTGGGTCTGAAACTGGAAGCGCTATCGCAGTCGCAGCCGAACTTGAAGGGTATTATCCTCGAAGGCCATGGCCTGTTTACCTGGGGCGATACGGCCAAGTCCTGCTATGAAATAACGCTGGCCATCATCAAGCGCGCCGAAGACTGGCTGGCTGCAAATACCAGGCAACCGGCCTTTGGCGGTGCGAAATCGGCGCCGCTGCCGGCAGCAGAACGCGCCGCGCTGGCGCAGCGGCTGATGCCTCTGCTGCGTGGCAAGATCAGCCAGCAGGAATACAAGCTGGGCCACTTCGACGACAGCGCCAACGTGCTTGATTTTGTTTGCAGCAACGACCTGCTGCCACTGGCCGCGCTGGGCACTTCCTGCCCCGATCATTTCCTGCGCACCAAGATCCGTCCGTTCGTGATCGACTTCGATCCCGCCAGCCCCGACTTCGACAAGCTCGTCGCCGGTCTCGACGATGCGCTAGCCGCTTACCGTGCCGACTATATCGCCTACTACACGCGCTGCAAGCACGACAACAGCCCGGCCGTGCGCGACGCCAACCCCATCATCTACCTGATCCCTGGCGTGGGCATGCTGTCGTTCGCCAAGGACAAGGCGACGGCGCGCATCGCCGGCGAGTTCTATGTCAATGCCATCAACGTGATGCGTGGCGCCAATGGCGTCGACACCTATGTCGGCTTGCCGGAACAGGAAGCGTTCGATATCGAATACTGGCTGCTCGAAGAAGCCAAGCTGCAGCGCATGCCGAAACCGAAAAGCCTGGCCGGGCGCATCGCGCTGGTGACGGGCGGCGCCGGCGGCATCGGCCAGGCCGTGGCGCGCCAGTTGCTGCAGGAAGGCGCGTGCGTGATGCTGACCGATATCGATGGCGGCGCCCTGGAAGAAGCCGAGCAGGCTCTGTTGAAGGTGGCGGGCCGCGACAATATCGCCACCGTGCGCGCCAATATCACGGCCGAGCATGAAGTCGAAGCGATCCTGAACGCGGCCGCGCTGCGCTTTGGTGGCGTCGATCTGCTGGTGTCGAACGCCGGCATCGCCTCGTCGGCGCCGGTGGAAGACACGACCCTGGAAATGTGGGAGCGCAACCAGTCGATTCTGGTGACCGGCTACTTCCTGGTCAGCCGCGCCGCCTTCCGCATCATGAAGCAGCAGCAACTCGGTGGCAGCATGGTGTACGTGGCCAGCAAGAATGGCCTGGTGGCCTCCGGTGGTGCCTCGGCCTACTGTACCGCCAAGGCGGCCGAGATTCATCTGGCGCGCTGCCTGGCACTGGAGGGCGCGCCGCACGGCATCCGCGTCAATGTCGTCAACCCCGACGCCGTGATCCGCGGTTCGCGCATATGGGACGGCAAGTGGAAAGAAGAGCGGGCCGCCTCGAACAAGATAGCCTCGGACGATATCGAGGAGTTCTATCGTCAGCGCAGCATGCTCAAACGCAGCGTGCTGCCGGAAGACATCGCCGAAGCCGTGTATTTCCTGTCCAGCGAAAAAGCGGCCAAGAGCACCGGCAATATCCTCAATGTCGACGCCGGCAATGCGGCCGCATTTACCCGATAATCAATACATATAAAAACATGACGCAGCCGGCCAATGCGCCGCGCTGCGCGCCAAGGAGACAAGATGAATACCATGATCGATAGCGGCCTGGTGGACGAACATAATGCCAAGCTGCAAGCCAACCTCGACGCCGACTACGCGGCATTGGCCGGCGTGCTGGAACGGCGCGGCCAGGACATTGAAAAACTGACGGCGCTGGCGCAGACCTTTGCCGTGGCCGTGCCCACCTGGGGCGCCGGTACCGGCGGCACGCGCTTTGCGCGCTTTCCCGGCGTGGGCGAACCGCGCAATATTTTTGAAAAGCTGGAAGACTGCGCCGTCATTAACCAGCTCACGCATGCCACGCCGGCCGTTTCGCCGCATTTTCCATGGGACAAGGTCAGCGACACGGCCGCCCTGCGCGAAATCGCCGAAGGCTACGGACTGGGCTTTGACGCCGTCAATTCCAACACATTTCAAGATCAACTGGGCCAGGCGCATACCTACAAGCACGGCAGCCTGACCTCGCAAAGTGCGGCGGTACGCGCGCAGGCGGTCGAGCACAATATCGAATGCATAGCACTGGGCCGCGCGCTCGGTTCGACTGCGCTGACGGTATGGGTCGGCGACGGCGCCAACTTTCCGGGCCAGCACAATCTGCGCGGCGCGCTGGAACGCTACCTGGACAGCATGCGCGATATCTACGGCGCCCTGCCCGCCGACTGGAACATTTTCATTGAACACAAGCTGTTCGAGCCGGCCTTCTACGCCACCACCATCGCCGACTGGGGCACCAGCTTTGCCTGCGCCACCGCGCTGGGACCAAAAGCCAAATGCCTTGTCGACCTGGGCCACCATGCGCCGAACACGAATATCGAAATGATCGTGGCGCGCCTGGCGCAGTTCGGCAAGTTGGGCGGCTTCCATTTCAACGACAGCAAATACGGCGACGACGACCTCGATTCGGGCAGCATCAACCCGTTCCAGTTGTTCCTGGTATTTAACGAACTGGCCGATGCGGCCGAGCGCGAAGGCAGCACCTTCAACCCGGCCTATATGCTGGACCAGTCGCACAATGTGACCGACCCGATTGAAAGCCTGATGAGCAGCGCGGTGGAAGTGCAGCGCGCCTTTATCCAGTCTGCACTGGTCGACCGCGCCGGCCTGCGCCATCTGCAGGAAAGCAACGACGTGCATGCGTCCGCGCAAGCCCTGAAGCAGGCCTTCCGTACTGACGTCAGCGCCATCCTGGCCATGGCGCGCCTGCGTTCGGGGGCGGCGATCGATCCGGTGGCCTGCTACCGCAGCACGGGCTACCGCGAGCAGCGCGGCGTGGCGCGTCCACCGAAAGCAGGTGCGAGCAGCAGCGGCATCGTATAGCACCTGACATAACCTACTGCGCGTCGCGCTTTGCGGCCTGCGATGCTCACTGCCTCGGCGGCCCCGTGCTCCAGCACAGCTGCGCTTCTCGGCCACAAATCGCTGCCGCTCGCTACGGTTCTGTCAGGCGCTATGAACTGCAGCGGCGGCATGCAGCTTCCAGGCATGCCGCCAAGCAAGCAGGTAAAATGCCCGGTACTGGCGCTGTGCTGCGCCGCTACCAGGCTACCGCATGTCTTCTTTCTCTCCCGGCGCCCTGCTGCGCAATCTGAAACCCGATAACTTCACGATCGCCCTGCTGGTGACCGTCGCGCTGGCCAGCTTGTTGCCATGCTCGGGCACCACCGCCGTGGTATTTGGCCATGTCACCACCGTCGCCATCGGCCTGTTGTTCTTCCTGCATGGCGCCAAGCTGTCGCGCGAAGCGGTGGTGGCCGGCGCCCTGCACTGGCGCTTGCACCTGCTGGTGCTGGCCAGCACCTTCATTTTGTTCCCCATCCTCGGCCTGGCGCTACGACCGCTGGCCCTGACCTTCCTCACGCCGGACCTGTACATGGGCATCTTGTTCCTGTGCGCCTTGCCGTCCACCGTGCAGTCGTCGATCGCCATGACCGCAATGGCGCGCGGCAACGTGCCTGCCGCCATCTGCAGCGCCTCGGCCTCGAACTTTATCGGCATTTTCCTGGCCCCCATCCTGGTCGGCCTGCTGGTGGCGAAAGGCGCGGAAAGCAAATCTTCGATTGATGCCGTGCTGTCGATCGTGATGCAATTGCTGCTGCCCTTCCTGGCCGGCCAGTTCCTGCGCCGCTGGATAGGCCGCTGGGTCGACCGTCATAAAGCCACCCTGAAATACGTCGACCAGGGTTCGATCCTGCTGGTGGTCTACACGGCCTTCAGCGAAGCCGTCAACGAAGGCATCTGGCACACGCTGTCGGTGGAAACCCTGGTGGCGCTGGGCCTGATCAGCCTGCTGCTGCTGGCACTGGTGCTGTGCCTCTCCACCTTTGTCAGCCGCCGCCTGGGTTTTTCCAAAGAAGACGAAATCGCCATCGTTTTTTGCGGCTCCAAGAAAAGCCTGGCCAGCGGCGTACCGATGGCCAAGGTGCTGTTCTCCACCCGTTCACTGGGCATGGTGATCCTGCCGCTGATGCTGTTTCACCAGATTCAATTGATGGTGTGTGCGGTGATTGCGCAGCGCTATGCGCGCAGGGAGGAGCCTCGGCAGATACCGGCGAGCACGCTGTAAGGCCCGCCGAAGGCAAGCTCGCCGATCTGAGAGTGCAGCTTAGTTCGCTTTTGGTATTTCAGCTACGGCCTGCACCGGCAACGGTGCTGCCGGTGCGATACTGACATCGCGCATCATGATGGTGGTCGTATTCGGATAGTCAAAGCCGGCGCCTGTGTTACGGTCGACAAGGTAGCCGATGCCGCCGCCGAGCAAAATATTGCCCCATACCGCGCCATTCGACTTCGATACCAGGGTCGAGTTACCGGCCAGATTCCCCTTTTTGCAATCGATGATCAGGTCGCCGGTACTCTTGTGTACCATGATGCTGCCCGGGCTGACGACGAACCAGTTGCCGGCATCATTGCTGAGATTGCAGCCAATACCTGATACTTCTGCGCTTTCATGAATGGTTTGAATCGACACAGGTTGAAATTTTTCACCAGCAACAGAGGCACAACCGGTTAATGCCAGCATGCCCAATAAAGTCGAGATTTTTTCATTTTTACCCCTTGTTTGTTATCATTTTTTGAATCTACAAGTGTAAATGGACATTGTGTATTTGACTATTAAAAAATTTTCACATAGAAATTTTTGTTTCTTTTTAGATGAAAAATGACAATAGTCGGCAAGCTAATCCTCAAGCCTGATGATGTATCAAACTTAATGCCTGCCGCAGCCCTTCGACTATCACCCGATACGCCTGCCGCTGCATCGCCTCATCGGGCGCCCGCAACACATACGAGGGGTGATACACGGTCACCACCCAGCGCCCATCATGCTGAATCGGCGTGCCGAGCAGCGGCGTCATGGTGGCCGCGCCATCCTGCAATATCGATTTCAGGGCCGTGCTGCCCAGCGCGACGACGACTTGCGGCTGGACGCTGGCCAGTTCCTGTTCCAGCCAGTCGTGGCAGGCGGCGATTTCGCGTTGTGCTGGTGTCTTGTGCAGGCGGCGCTTGCCGCGTGGTTCCCACTTGAAATGCTTGACGGCATTGGTCAGGTAGATGCTGTCGCGTGCAATGCCGGCTTCCTGCATGGCACGTTGGAGCACCGCGCCGGCCGGGCCGACAAACGGCAGGCCCGCCAGGTCTTCCTGGTCGCCCGGCTGTTCGCCGACCAGCATGATGGCCGCCTGCGCGGGACCGACGCCGGGCACGGCCTGGGTGGCGCTTTGCCACAGTTCGCAGCGGCGGCACTGGTCCAGCGTGGTGGACAGTTCGCGTACGGGCTGGGCGCGTTCGGGCGAGATCGGGATCATGGTGGCGCCACTGCGCTGGCCGACTGTGGCCGTCTGGCCGGTGCGGCGTTCGCCGTTGGCGGCACCACTGACCATAGCCGGCACAATGGCGCCTTCGGGCAGGTTTTTCCAGAAGCGTGACGGGATATGGCTGCGCAGCAGGTCGGCGTTCAGCCGCGCGGGGTTGAAGATGCTGCGGTAGTAGGTCAGCCACAGCGCTTCGCCGGCGTCGTCGATATCGGCCGGGCCGCGCATCAGGGCCGGGCCGGTGTGCAAGGTCTCGCCGTCCCACATCATGGTGGCGGTCGGCGTGGCGATCATCCAGCTGATATTGCCCATGCGGCGTGCAAAGTGGCGCGCCACTTGCGGCAGCACGTCGTGGGTTGGCTCGAACCAGGCCACAAAGCGCGGTGCGCCCTGCTCCTGCGGGCGTTCGCGGAAGCGCACATAGGCGTGCATGTCGTGTTCTTCGCGGCGCACTGCCTTGGCCATGCCGTGCAGGCGTGCGCCGTCGGGATCGGCCGGCGAGATCACGTCGTGCTGGCCCTGCTGCCAGCGCCACAGCACCTGGTACAGAAACGCCCAGCGATCAGCCACGTTGAAGCAGGCGGCGCTTTCCAGCAGTTCCACCAGTTGACGGGGCAGGCGCAGCGGCGGCGCACTGGTATCGGTCGCCTCTGCCATGGCAGCAAACAGGTCGCCGTCACCAAGCAGCGACTGCCATTGCACCGAGGCTGGCGCCACGCCTCGCGCGATCAGCTCGCGCGCCGCCGCGCGCCATTCGTCGAATGACTGCGCCAGCCTCACCACATCGTTCATGCCGCCTGCAGCTCCGGCCACAAATTCATCTGCTGCGGCGCTGCCGTCATGGCGCGGCGCAGGTTCTCGGAGGTGGTGGCGTCGCGCGCAGGAAAGTAGTCGGCCGTAATGATAAAGGGCGCGATTTTTTTCATGCTGCAGCGCAGGCGCGACAGGTCGGCGTAGCGTACTTGTCGCAGCTTGCGCAGGTCGACGATGCGCTGCGCATTGCGCAGGCCGATGCCTGGCACGCGCGCGATCATGTGCTGTGCGGCGCGGTTCAGGTCCATCGGAAAATGCTCGCGGTGCGCCAGCGCCCAGGCCAGTTTCGGGTCGATATCGAGCGCCAGGTTGCCGCCGGTGGCGGGCAACAGTTCACTGGCCTGGAAGCCGTAGCTGCGCAGCAAAAAATCGGCCTGGTACAAGCGGTGTTCGCGCAGCATCGGCGGCGGTGCCAGCGGCACGCTTTTCGGGCTGTCGGGGATAGGGCTGAAGGCCGAGTAATACACGCGCTTGAGCTTGTAGCTGCCGTACAGGGTCTCGGCCGTGTTGAGGATTTGCTGGTCATCGCTGGCGTCGGCGCCGACGATCATCTGCGTGCTCTGGCCGGCCGGCGCAAAGCGCGGCGACTTCGGTTCCTCGGCCTTTTCATCGAGCTTGCGGCGGATGTTCCCCATCGCCAGCTTGATGGTGTGCACGCTTTTTTCGGGTGCCAGCTTTTGCACGCTGTCTTGCGTCGGCAGTTCGATATTGACGCTGAGGCGGTCGGCATAGCGGCCGGCGGCGGCGATCAGGGCCGGGTCGGCATCGGGGATGGTTTTCAGATGGATATAGCCGCGGAACTGGTGCACCTCGCGCAGCTCGCGCGCCACTTGCACCAGCTGCTCCATCGTATAGTCGGCCGACTGGATAATGCCGGAACTGAGGAACAGGCCGTCGATGTAGTTGCGCAGGTAGAAGTCGGCCGTGAGCTTGACCACTTCGGCCACTGTAAAGCGGGCGCGCGGCACGTTCGAGCTGCGGCGGTTGACGCAGTACTGGCAGTCGTACAGGCAGTAATTGGTCAGCAGGATTTTCAGCAGCGAGACGCAGCGCCCGTCCGGCGTATAGCTGTGGCAGATGCCCATGCCCGTCGTGGCACCAAAGCCGTCCTTGCCAATCGAGTCGCGCCTGGGCGCACCGCTGCTGGCGCAGGAAGCATCGTACTTGGCCGCGTCGGCCAGGATTTCCAGCTTGTCCGTCAATTCCATGCTGCGCTCCGATATACTGTGTATTCATACAGTATATCAGGGAATGCATTGGGCGGCCGCTTGACCTGTGCAATGGCAGAGCGTTATATATCCATGTATATTACGCTGCTGTTGATTGTTTAATCCCAAGGATACGACCATGCGCCTGACCTCTCTTGCCCGCCTGCTGGGCACCGCCCTGCTGACCACTGCCGCTGGCTCTGCTCTGGCCGGCGAAGTGGTGGTGTCGGCCGCGGCCAGCCTGACGAACGCCTTCAAGGATGCGGCGCAAAGCTATGAGGCGCAGTATCCGGGCAGCAAGGTGTCGCTGAACTTTGCCGCCTCCGGCGTGTTGCTGCAGCAGATTATCAAGGGCGCGCCAGTCGACGTGTTTGCCTCGGCCGACCAGGAGACCATGGACATGGCGCAAAAACAGGGCCTGGTGTTGCCGGCCGAGCGCCATGATTTCGTCAGCAACAGCCTGGTGCTGATCGTGCCGTCGGACAGCAAACTGGCCATCAAAAACCTCCATGACCTGACGCAGAAAAGCGTGACGCGGGTGGCGCTCGCCAACCCGGCCAGCGTGCCGGTGGGCCGCTATGCGCAAGGCGCGCTGAAAAAGGCGAATCTGTGGGACAGCGTGCAGGCCAAGGCCATCAGTACGCAAAACGTGCGCCAGTCGCTCGATTACGTGGCGCGCGGCGAAGTCGACGCCGGCTTTGTCTACGGTACCGATGCGGCCATCATGAAAGACAAAGTCAAGGTGGTGTTCGAGGTGCCGTTGGCGTCGCCGGTGCGGTACCCGATCGCCATCATCAAGGGCAGCAGTAACGCCTTCGAGGCGCAGCGTTTTGTCAGCTACCTGCAGACGGCACCGGCGCAAGCCATACTCGCGCGCTTTGGATTCAAGCAAGCTGACGGTTTCAGGAAGCCCTAAGCGACGCCATGGAGATCGCCTGGACCGCGCTGGCCCTATCGCTGAAAGTGGCGGCATGGGCCACGGCGCTCAATCTGCTGCTGGGTATCGCTACCGGCTACCTGCTGGCGCGCACGCGCTTTGCCGGGCGCGAGCTGTTAGACGCCATCTTGACGTTGCCGATGGTGATGCCGCCCACGGTGCTGGGCTACTATCTGCTGGTGCTGCTGGGCCGGCGCGGCACTTTTGGTGTCTGGCTGCAGGAACACTTCGGCATCAACCTGATTTTTACCTGGCAGGGTGCCGTTATCGCCGCCACCATCGTTGCCTTTCCGCTGGTGTTCAAGCCGGCGCGCGCGGCGTTCGAAGCGGTCGATGGCCAGCTGGAACAGGCGGCGCGGGTGCTGGGTATTTCCGAAGTCGCCATTTTCTTTCGCGTCACCTTGCCGCTGGCCTGGCGTGGTATTTTGGCCGGCGTGCTGCTCGGTTTTGTGCGCGCTCTCGGTGAATTCGGCGCCACCCTGATGGTGGCCGGCAGCATCCCCGGCAAGACGCAGACCCTGTCAGTGGCCGTGTACGAGGCGGTGCAGGCGGGCCAGGACGATACCGCCAACACGCTGGTATTGATTACCTCCGCCGTGTGCATCGTGGTGCTGCTGGCGGCCGGCCGGCTGGCGCCCGGACGCATCGCTCACAAGTAAGCCCATGCAACTCGACCTCGACATCCGCGCCACCTTGCGCTCCGGCAAACGCAGTTTCGACCTGCACGTGCAATGCACGTCCGGCAGCCAGCGTATTGCCGTCTATGGCCCGTCCGGTGCCGGCAAGAGCATCACCCTGAAAGCGATTGCCGGCCTGTTTACGCCCGACGCCGGCCATATCCGCCTGAACGGACGCACTTTGTTCGATTCCGCCGCCGGCATCAACCTGGCGCCGCAGCAGCGCAATGTGGCCTATCTGTTCCAGGACTACGCCCTGTTCCCGCACCTGACGGTGCGCCAGAACGTGGGCTTTGGCCTGGCGCGCGGCTGGTTCAACCCGCGCGCGCGCGAAAAGCTGGCCAAAGTCGATCATTGGCTCGACGCCTTTGGCTTGCAGGAACTGGCGCACCAGTATCCCGACGAGTTGTCCGGCGGCCAGCGCCAGAGAGTGGCGCTGGCGAGGGCTCTGGTGGCCGAACCGGCCGCGCTGCTGCTCGATGAACCGTTCGCCGCGCTCGACCCGGCCCTGCGAGTGAGCATGCGCCAGGAACTGAGCCAGTGGCAGCATCGCCTGGGCGTGCCGATGATACTGATTACGCATGACCCGGAAGACGCGCGCATCCTCGGCGACCATGTGCTGACTTTGCGCGACGGCCGCATCGATACGATGGAAACCATTGCGCAGGAGGTGAGAATTGGATAATGCAGAAATCGGTCTGCAGGGCTCGGTCTGGATGACGGTGGGCGGCGAGAACCTCGGTGGCGCCGGGCGCGTGGAATTGCTTGGCGCGATTGCCGAATGCGGCTCGATTACGCAGGCGGCCAGGCTGGTGAAGATGAGCTACAAGGCGGCCTGGGACGCCATCGACGCGATGAACAATCTTGCCGGCCAGCCGCTGGTGGAACGGCTGGCGGGCGGCAAGGGTGGCGGCGGCACGCGCCTGACGCCGCGCGGGCGCCAGCTGGTCGACAACTTTCGCCTTATCGAGCGCGAACATGCACGCTACCTGCGCCAGCTGGGCAGCCAGGCCGAGGGTATTGCCGACGACCTTTTACTGATACGGAGAATGGCCATGAAAACCACGGCGCGCAATCAATTCCTGGGCAAGGTGGCTGAACTGAAGCCCGGTGCGGTCAACGATGAAGTGATCCTGGCATTGCCAGGCGGCCAGCAGATCGTCGCAGTCGTCACGCAGGGCAGCAGCGACAGCCTGGGCCTGGCGCCCGGCGTGGAAGCGTTTGCGCTGATCAAGGCCTCGTCTGTCATCCTGGTGGCCGATGGCGCAGGTGCGCGTTTCTCGGCGCGCAACCAGCTGGCCGGCACCGTCACGCGCGTGCAGACGGGCGCCGTCAACACGGAAGTGGTGCTTGATTTGCCGGGCGGGGGAACCATCGCCGCCATCATCACCAATCACAGCGCGGTCGAGATGGAGATCGCTGCCGGCAGCCACCTGACGGCGATGTTCAAGGCGTCGAGCGTGATCCTGGGCGTTCCGGCCTGAGACCGTGTTACTGCCGGGGTCAGACCCCCTCGACTGGCAGCGCAAGCCTCTGAGTTAGCGGCATTGAGGGTCTGACCCCAGGTTTGGGTTAATTAATCCTCCAGCCGCCCCAGCCAGTCGGCAGCGGCCGCCAGCACCTGCTCCAGTTCCAGCATCGTTTGCGCCAGCAGCGCCGGCACCTCGTCGTGGCGGCCTTCGTCGATGGCTTGCTCGGTGGCCAGCGAAGCGCGTATCAGGCGCTTGGTGCCCAGGGTACCCACCGAGCCGCGCAGGGCGTGCAGAATGCGCGCCACCTCGCTGTGGCGGCCGGCCTGCCACGCTTGCTCGGCATTGTGCAGCGGCGTCATGCCTTTGTTCAGCGCGTCTTCCACCATGCGCCGCAGCACCGCCCTGCCCTTGGCGTCCTTGCCCATCACGCGCATCAGTGTGGCCATGGAAAACACTTCCTCGTCGAAGGTCACCGCCGGCGTGGCAATGGGCGCGGATGGCCGCCCGGGCAGGTGCCGGCTGATCACTTCCATCATCTCTTCCACCACTACCGGTTTGGCGATAAAGTCGGTAATGCCGGCCGTCATGCAGCGTTCGCGTTCGGAGGCCAGCACACCGGCCGTCATGGCGATCACGGGCAGGTTCAGACGCAGTTCGGTGCGGATAATGTGGGTGGCGCTGAAGCCGTCCATTACCGGCATCTGCATGTCCATCAGCACGATGTCGTAGCGTGGTGCCTCCGCGCGCAGGCGCTCGACGGCCAGCAGGCCATCGCCAACCACGTCCAGCGTGGCACCCATGTGCTCCAGGATGCCGCGCGCTACCGCCTGGTTCAGAGGGTTGTCTTCCACCAGCAAAAAGTGCACGCCAGCCAGTTCATTGCCGCTCTGCTGCAGTGCGATATGCTGTTCGCCATCCTGCTTGGCGCTCAAGGCCTGGTGCAGCGCGTCGAACAGGCTCGACCCGGTAATCGGCTTCATCAGCACCACGTCGGCTTCGGCCGCGCTCGAGATTTCTTCCAGGTGGTTGCGCGCAAACGCGTTGACCATCACCACGATCGGCTGGCGCTGGCCGCTGGCCGCCTGGCGTATCGCCTTGGCCGTGGCCAGGCCGTCCATCACCGGCATGTGCCAGTCGGCCAGCACCACGTCATACGGTTGCTGCTGCTCCAGGCGCTCGCGGTACAGTTCGATGGCGGCAAAGCCCGAGTCGACTTCGTCGGCGGCCCAGCCCCACGCTTCGATCAGCTTGACGATCAGTTCGCGCGTGGTGCGGTTGTCGTCTGCCACCAGCAGGCGCAAGTGGCCCAGCGCCGGTGTGCGCCGCTCTTCGTTCGGCTGCGCCAAAGCCTCGAATGGCACGCTGAACCAGAAGCGGCTGCCCTTGCCTTCGCTGCTGGCCACGGCGATATCGCCGCCCATCATGTGGATCAGGTGCTTGCTGATGGCCAGCCCCAGGCCGGTGCCGCCGAAGCGGCGCGTGATGCTCTGGTCGCCCTGCGAGAAGGCGGTAAATAATTGTTCCTGCTGCTGCGGCGTCATGCCGATGCCGGTATCGCGCACTTCGAAGCGCAGCCAGGCTTTGTCAGCAGTCTGTTCTGCCAGGCTAATGGCCACCACCACTTCCCCGCTGGCGGTAAATTTGATGGCGTTGCCGGCCAGGTTGACGAGGATCTGCTGCAGGCGCTGGGCGTCGCCGACCAGCCGGCGCGGCACGTCCGACTCGACTGCGATCGCCAGTTCCAGCTCCTTCTCGCCGGCGTTCATGGTCATGGTGGTGGCCAGGGTATTCATCACCTCGTCGAGATCGAATTCGACCGGCGACAGGTCCATGCGGCGTGCCTCGATCTTGGAAAAATCGAGCACGTCGTTGAGGATGCCCAGCAGCGACTGGCCAGCCACGCGCACCATGGTCAGGTATTTGCGCTGTTCCGTATTGAGTTTGGTATTACCGAGCAGATACACCATGCCCAGCACGGCGTTCAGGGGCGTGCGGATTTCATGGCTCATGTTGGCAACGAAATCGCTTTTTGCGCAGTTGGCCGCTTCGGCGCGGTCGCGCTCGTCTTCAAGTTCCCTGGCGCGTGCTTCCACTTCCTGCTGCAGGCGGTCGCGCTCGCTCATCAGGCTGTTGAAGGCCGCCGTCAGTTCGCCGATTTCGTCGCGCTGCTCGACCGGCAGCGGCGTGAAACGCTGGTTGCTGCTGCGCAGTGCCAGCAGGGTGTCGCGCAAGCGCACCAGTGGCGACAGCAGGCGCACCGTGACCCAGCCCAATACCAGTGCCGCCAGCAGCGAGGCGCAGGCGCTCCACAGCACCAGCCGGTACAGCACGCCGTCGAACGGTTCAAATGCATCGTCAATCGGCAGCGAGGCGGCCAGCAGCCAGTTCACCGATTTCAGCTGTTTGAAGCTGTTGACCGCCCTGACGCCGCTGCTGTTGTTGCTGACCGTGCTGCCTTCGTCACTGCTGGCGGGGCCGACGCGCGGTTGCAGCAGCTTGGCGGTCTCCGGGTGCAGCACATACCGCGGCACCTTGCCGCGAGTCAGTATGAAGTAATAGCCGTTCTTGCCCACCTTGGCAGTGCGCAGGTCGCCCAGCAGGTTGTCCTTGTACAGGCGCAGCACGCCGACCACCAGGCCGGCTATCTCGCCGTTCTTGTCCAGCACGGGCGCGACCATCTGCACGATCGGCATGCCGCTGGTCTTGCCCAGCATCGGCTCGGTGATCATGGCCTTGCGGGTGCGCATGACGGTCTGGAAATACGGGCGGTCGCTGACATCGAGAGCGCTGCGCTCCTGCAATTCCGGCACATCGCTGACCAGCTTGCCGCGCGTATCGAGCACCAGCACGTCGTCGAACAGAGCCAGCATGGCGCGCTGTTCATAGTACTGGCGCAACTGGGCCGGCTGCGCCATCAGTGCGGCCGGCTGGCGGCGCGCCGTTTCGGTGATGACGTCGAGCAGCATGCCGAGCTTGTCATCGAGCTCTTCTGCCGTGCGGGATATCATGGCCGTTTGCTGGCTCAGCAGTACCTTGGTGAAATCATCGCGCATGCGTTGCACTTGTACCAGTGTGACCAGGGCAATCATGGCGACCGAAGTAAGGCTGGTCGCCAGCGCGACTTTTGCTTTGATGCCGAGAGGCTTCATATTTTCCTTTGCTTGGCATGCGGCATGTATGTTGTCAGGAATTCTCCTAGCAAAGCGGCAACTTGGCAAGCACCAGCTTGTGGCGCAGTTGCCATGAAAATAAAGGAAGAAAGTGATTTAATGCCGGCATTTCACCGAAATTGGCACACGGCAACCCTGAATGCAGTAAACTCGTTGTTGTATTTTCTTAAAGGTATACGCAATGACACCTGATCTATTGTCCCCAACTCTGCCCATCGTGAGCGTTGAAGCGCTGCGTGCGCGCTGCGCCACTTGCAGCATGCACCAGCTTTGCTTGCCGATGGGCTTGGATGTGGGCGACATGGACCGCCTCGACCAGATCATCGGACGGCGCCGCAAGGTGTTGCGCGGTGCCTCGCTGTTCCGCATTGGCGACGCGTTCCAGAACCTGTATGCGATCCGCCTTGGCCACTTCAAGACCTACCAGATCAATCCCGGTGGAGAGGAACAGGTGACGGGGTTCCAGATGGCCGGCGAATTGCTGGGCATGGACGCCATCAGCGCCGACCGCCATCATTGCAATGCGGTGGCGCTGGAAGACAGTGAAGTGTGCGAAATTCCATTTTCCAGCCTGGAGCAATTGCTGGGCAATATGCCAACCCTGCTGCGCCATTTCCACCGCATGATGAGCCAGGAAATCACGCGCGAGCAAAGCGTGATGCTCTTGCTGGGCAATATGCAGGCGACCCAGCGTTTTGCCGCCTTTATCGTCAACCTGGCCTCGCGCTATGAAGCGCGCGGTTACTCGGGCAGCAAATTCCAGCTGCGCATGTCGCGCGAGGAAATCGGCAACTACCTGGGCCTGACGATCGAGAGCATCAGCCGGCTGCTGTCCAAATTCAAGAAGGAAGGCTGGCTGAGCGTATCGAACCGCGAGATTGAAATCCTGCAGCCGGCCAGACTGAAGGCGATTACGGCCGGTACCGACGTCTGCAAATAATTACAGTTCGCTGTCGGCACGCAAGCTGATGTCGCGCTGGGCCGGCCAGGTCCAGATTCCCGACAGGCGCCATTCGCGCTTGCCGTCTTCCACCAGTACCTGCCAGCGGCTGCGCTCGAGCATCGGCAGCGAGACCGAGAAATTGCCGTCCGCATCGGGCTGCACCATCAGCCGGATGTCTTTTTCCGGCAAGGTCGCGTGCGCCAGGTGCAGCAGCAAGGGCTGCTGGTAAGCCTTGCCAAAGCTGTGCACGGAACCGGTGATGCGCGATTGCGCCACGTCGTAGGCAAGGCTGGTGTCCATCGCCAGGTTGCTGGCCACCGTATCGCGGCGCAGGTCCTGATTGATCGCCTTGCCCTGCTTGTAGTAGTCGCCCACCACCAGCGCATCGGGTTGCGTAAACGCGATATACCCCATAAAGCTGCCGACGACGACCGACAAGCCCGGGCCGATCATCAGCAGCCACGGCCAGCGGTGCTTGTACCAGGGGGCGACGGGAGCTTGCAGTTTGACAGTCTTGGACATTTTTATCTCCCGGGGTCAGACCCGTTGGGTCTGACCCCAGCTTTACGTTGAGTGGATGAAGGCTGGGGTTTGAGGCCAGCTTTATGTTTAGGGTAAGCAAGCAAAAGGCTGGGGTCGGACCTGCAGGGTCCGACCCCTTGTTTAACGCGGCACGATAAACACCGCGCTCTCGCGTACATGCAATGACGGCTCGTCGAGTGATTGCAGCTCGATCTGGATCTTGTTCGAACCTTTTTCTCCGACACCGTGCGGCACGCGCAAACGTACCGGCCAGCCCAGCGTTTCGGTCGGCTGCAGGGTCACTTCCTCGCGCGTCAACAGGGTCAGTCCGGGCAGGCCCGAGACGGCAATTTTGAAGTGCTGCTGCTGTTCGGAAGTATTCATGATCTGCAGGCGATACACGTTTTCGATCATGCCGTCTTCCACTTCGCGGCCCATCGAGCCACGGTCGCGGATCACGTCCATTTTCAAGGGCGTGCGCAGGAACAGCGAGGTACACACGGCGGTGACGATCAGTGCCAGGATCGTGGTGTAGATCAGTACGCGCGGCCGCATGGCGCGCCGGCGGATCTGCTGCGAATTGAAGTTGTTTTCCATCGCATGGTCGGTGCTGTAGCGGATCAGCCCGCGCGGCCGCTCGACCTTGTCCATCACGCTGTTGCAGGCGTCGACGCAGGCGGCGCAGCCGATGCATTCATACTGCAGGCCCTTGCGGATATCGATGCCGGTCGGGCATACCTGTACGCACAGTGTGCAGTCGATACAGTCGCCCAATTTGGTTTGCGTGCCGTCCCTGGCGGCTTTCTTGCTCAGCGCGCCGCGTGGTTCGCCGCGTTTTTCATCATAGGTGATGATCAGGGTGTCCTGGTCGAACATGGCGCTCTGGAAGCGCGCATACGGACACATGTATTTGCACACCTGTTCGCGCAGCCAGCCCGCGTTGCCGTAGGTGGCCAGGCTGTAGAACAGGATCCAGAACCATTCCCAGGGACCGAAATTGAAGGTTCGCACTTCATGTACCAGGTCCTGGATCGGCGTGAAGTAGCCGACGAAGGTAAACCCTGTCCACAGGGCGATCGCGCCCCACACCAGATGCTTGGCCACCTTTTTGCCGGTCTTGCGCAGCGAAGGGCCCTGGCGGTCTAGCGCCATGCGCGCGCTGCGCGTGCCTTCGATTTTGCGTTCGACCCACAGGAAGATTTCCGTGTACACCGTTTGCGGGCACGAAAAACCGCACCAGACGCGCCCGGCAATTGCAGTGACGAGGAACAGCAGATACGCCGAGATGATCAGCAGGGCCGCCAGATAGATGAAATCCTGCGGCCACAGCACCACGCCGAAAATGTAGAACTTGCGCGTGGTCAGGTCGAACAGCAGGGCTTGCCTGCCGTTCCAGTTGAACCACGGCAAGCCGTAGAACGCCAGTTGGGTGAGCCAGACGCACACCCAGCGCCATGTTGCATAGCGTCCTTTGGCCTCGCGAGGGTAGATCTGCTCGCGGGCCGCATACATCTTGATGACTTGGGGTTCCATTACATTATTTCACGGGAACTGCAGGCTGAGGGTTGGACAGGCTCCAGATATACGCCGACAGCACATGCACTTTCGACTCGCCAAGGAAGTCACCGAAGGCGGGCATCTGGTTGTTGCGGCCCTTGCGGATGGTTTCCATGATGGTGTCGGCACTGCCGCCGTACAGCCAGATCTTGTCGGTCAGGTTCGGTGCACCGAGTTGCTGGTTGCCCTTGGCGTCGGCGCCATGGCAGGCCATGCAGGCGCCGAACTTGGCCTTGCCCAGTACCGATTTGACTGGGTCCGAGGTCGAACCCGACAGGCTCAGCACATAGTGCGCGACATTCTCCACATCCTGCTCCGAACCGAGCGCGGCGCCCATCGGCGGCATGATGCCGTTACGGCCGTGCATGATGGTGGTCTTGATGATGTCCGGGTCGCCGCCATACAGCCAGTCCTTGTCGGTCAGGTTGGGAAAACCCTTGTTGCCGCGTGCATCCGAGCCATGGCACTGCGCGCAGTAGGTCAGGAACAGACGCTGGCCGATGGCGTTAGCCTGCGGATCGGCAGCCACGGTTTTCAGGTCCTGTTTCAGGTACTTGTCGAACAGGGGACCGTAATCGGCTTCGGCCTTTTTCAGCTCCTGCTCGTACTGGCCCGACGATTTCCAGCCCAGCTTGCCGGCATAAGTGCCCAGGCCCGGATACAGGAACAGATACGCCAGCGCAAACACGATGGTGATGTAGAACAGCCACATCCACCAGCGCGGCATCGGCGTGTTCAACTCCGTCAGGTCCTCATCCCACACGTGGCCGGTGGTGCCGTCGGCCGGTGCGCCCGGCAATACCTTCACTTTCGACTGCGAGTACAGCAGTACGGCGCAACCGATAATGCCCAGCAGGGACAGCACGACAATGTAAATATTCCAGAAACCACTGGTAAAGTCAGACATGGCTGCGCTCCTCTTTTGCCACTCCGGCTTCCACCGGATAGTCCAGCGCCTCGTCGGCGAACGGCAGGTTGGCCGCCGCGTCGAAGTCCTTGTTGCTGCGGCTGAATGTCCACCACAGGATGCCAACAAACGTCGTAAAGGAAACCACCGTCATGACGCTGCTGGCGCTGTCGAACAGGTTCTCGATTGCCATGCTAATTCCTCGTTTTGATTAATGTGCCCAGGCCTTGCAGGTAGGCCACCAGGGCGTCTTCTTCGGTTTTGTCCTTCAGTTGCTCCGGACCGGCCTTGATTTCTTCTTCGCTGTAGGGCTGGCCCAGGCGTTTCAGGGCGCGCATCTTCGGCACGATGTCTTCCGGCGCGAGCTTGGTCTTTGCCAGCCATGGGTAGGCCGGCATATTCGATTCCGGCACCACGTCGCGCGGATTGTTCAGGTGGGTACGGTGCCATTCATCGCTGTAGCGCGCGCCGACGCGTGCCAGGTCGGGACCGGTACGCTTGGAGCCCCACTGGAACGGACGGTCGTAGACGAATTCGCCCGCCACCGAATAGTGGCCATAGCGCTCGGTTTCCGCGCGCAGCGGACGCACCATCTGCGAGTGGCAGTTGTAGCAGCCTTCGCGTACATAAATGTCGCGCCCGGCCAGGCGCAGTGGTGAATAGGGCTTCAGACCGGCGATCGGCTCGGTGGTACTCTTCTGGAAGAACAGCGGCACGATTTCAACGGCGCCGCCGACGCTGATCACCAGGGTGACCAGGCCTATCAGCAGCCAGGGGTTTTTTTCAATCCATGCATGTGAAAATTTCATTTTGCTTTCGCTCCAATCAGGCGTGCGCCGCGTTCAGTTCCGGGATGCGTGCGACTGGCACCTTGGTGCCGCGCAAGGTCATGTAGGTGTTGTAGCCCATCACGCACATGCCAGCCAGGTACAAGAGGCCACCGCCCACGCGCACCACGTAGTACGGATAGGTAGCTTTCACGCCTTCGACAAAGGTATAGGTCAGGGTGCCGTCCGGATTGACCGCGCGCCACATCAGGCCCTGCATCACGCCGGCGATCCACATTGCAGCGATGTACAGCACGATGCCGATGGTGGCGACCCAGAAGTGCACGTCGATCAGGCGCGTGCTGTACATTTTGGTCTGGCCGGCCACGCGTGGCAGCAGGTAGTAGATCGAACCCATGGTGATGAAGCCGACCCAGCCCAATGCACCGCCGTGCACGTGGGCGACGGTCCAGTCGGTGTAGTGCGACAGCGAGTTGATGGTCTTGATCGACATCATCGGACCTTCGAAGGTGGCGATGCCGTAGAACGACAGCGAGACGATCATGAATTTCAGGATCGGGTCGGTGCGCAGCTTGTGCCAGGCGCCCGACAGGGTCATGATGCCGTTGATCATGCCGCCCCAGCTTGGCGCCAGCAGCACCAAGGAAAACACCATGCCGATCGATTGGGTCCAGTCAGGCAAGGCCGTGTAGTGCAGGTGGTGCGGGCCGGCCCACATGTAGGTGAAGATCAGCGCCCAGAAGTGGACGATCGACAGACGATACGAATAGACAGGGCGCTCGGCCTGTTTCGGGATGAAGTAGTAGACCATGCCCAGGTAGCCGGCGGTCAGGATGAAGCCCACTGCGTTATGGCCGTACCACCATTGAATCATCGCGTCCTGCACGCCGGCATAGGCCGAGTAGGACTTGGTGAACGAGGCTGGCATGACGGCGCCATTGACGACGTGCAGGATGGTGACGGCCAGGATGTAGGCGCCGAAGAACCAGTTGGCGACGTAGATATGCTTGACCTTGCGCTTGATCAGCGTGCCGAAGAAAACGATCGCGTAGGCGATCCAGACCACGGCGATCAGTATGGTGATCGGCCACTCCAGTTCGGCGTATTCCTTGCCGCGCGTCAGGCCCATCGGCAGCGTGACGACCGCGCACAGGATGACTGCCTGCCAGCCCCAGAAGGTAAAGGCGGCCAGCTTGTCCGAAAACAGGCGCACCTGGCAGGTGCGTTGTACCACGTAGTACGAGGTGGCGAACAGACCGCAGATACCGAATGCAAAAATGACCGCATTCGTGTGCAGCGGACGCAAACGACCGTAAGTGAGCCACGGTATGTCGAGGTTCAGGGCGGGCCAGGCCAGTTGGGCGGCGATGATGACGCCGACCAGCATGCCGATGACGCCCCATACCACAGTAGCGACCGCGAATTGCTTCACGATCTTGTAGTTATAGTTCAGCGATTGATCCACAAAGACTCCCTGGAATGTCTATTTATGATGGTGGGCAGAGGTTAAGTGTTTGAGGTCTAAAAAACTTTGATGTGGATCAAAATTAACCAGATGAAACATCGATTGCGGGCGGCAGCAAAAAAAATGCTGACCTGGGTAAAAAACCCCATGCAAGATCGCTGCAAGACCGGGTGGAATCGGCTGTAATCCGGCTGTTTCAGTCGTGTTCGCTGGCCGATGGTTTTGATGCTGGCTCCGGCGTCGTGTCGTCGTCCTGCAGCACGCGCAGGCCCGGTCCGACCAGGTCGTCGAACTGGCCGCCGTCGGAGGCCGTGAAGAACACCCACAGTGCGATAAACACCACCACGATGCTGAGCGGAATGAGCAGGTACAAGGACTCCATCAGGTTTTCCTCAGGCGCAGGGCATTGGCGATCACGACCGCCGAGCTGGCGGCCATGCCCACGCCGGACAGCCAGGGATTCAGAAAGCCCAGCGCGGCGGCGGGGATGGCGGTCAGGTTGTACAAGGTGGCCCAGCCCAGGTTTTCGCGGATGATGCGCATGCTGCGCGCGGCCGTATGGGCCGTGTCGAGCACCGAGCGCAGCTGGCTGGACAGCAGCACCGTGTCGGCATGCGCCTGCGCCAGCGCGGCGCCCGAACCCATGGCGAACGAGACGTCGGCCGCGCTCAGCACGGCGGCGTCGTTGATGCCATCGCCAACCATCGCGACCACCGCGCCGGTCGCTTGCAACTGCTGCACGAAATCGAGTTTTTCATCGGGCAGGCATTCGCCGCAGGCAGTGGTGATGCCGAGTTCGCGCGCCACGACTTGCGTCAGCGCTTCCTGGTCGCCGCTCAGCAGCACCACCTGCTTGCCATGACGCTGGAAATACTCCACCACCTCGCGCGCTTCCGGCCGCAAGGCGTCGCTCAACAGAAAACGCGCCAGCCACTGCCCTTGCGTAGCCAGGTACAAAGGCGTCATGCCGTCAATGCCGAGCGCCGTGTCGTCCAGGGGCGGGCCGGCGATTGCGGCCACGAAGGCCGCATTGCCGAGCCGGTAGCGCACGCCGTCGATGGTGCCTTCCAGGCCCTGGCCCTGCACTTCCTGCAACTGCTGCGCATGGCGCGCTGCGACGCCGCCGGCCGCGTCCAGGATGGCTTGCGCCAGGGGGTGGGCGCTGCCGGATTCCAGTGCCGCCGCCACTTGCAGGCAGCCATCCTGGTCGAAGCTGCCCAGGCTGTCGGTCTGGCGCAGCACGGGCCGGCCCAGGGTCAGGGTGCCGGTCTTGTCGAACACGATATGGGTGGCGCGGTGCAGGGTTTCGAGCACATGTGGCTGGACGATCAGCACGCCGCGCCGCAGCAGGCTGTCGGTGGCGGCCGCCAGCGCCGTCGGCGTGGCCAGCGACAGCGCGCATGGGCACGACACCACCAGCACGGCGATCGCCACCGGCCAGGCCCGCGCCGCATCGTGCCAGCTCCAGAAGGCGAACACGGCGACGGCAAACAACAGCAGGGCCAGCACGAACCAGGCGGCCACCTTGTCGGCCCACTGGGCGATCTGCGGCTTGCCGCTGCCGGCCCGCTCGATCAGTTTCAGCAGGTCGGACAGGGTGCTTTCACGCGCCGGTTTCAGCACCCGCAGCAGCAGCAGCGCGCTGGCGTTAATCGCCCCGCCGGGTACCTGATCGCCGATTTTTTTCCGCTGCGCCGCGCTCTCGCCCGTCAGCAGCGACAAATCGAGCGCGCTGTTGCCCTCGATAATCACGCTGTCGGCGGCGACCGCTTCGCCAGGCTTCACCAGGATCACGTCGCCTGTGCCCAGGCTGCCGGCTGGCACCAGGGCGGTGGAGCGGCTGTCCGGGAAGCCCGGCAGCAAGGTGGCCGAGGCCGGCAAGGCATGCTGCAGGCGTTCCAGCGCCGAAGCGGCCTTGCGGCGCGCCTGCAGTTCAAAGTAGCGGCTGCACAGCAGCAGGAAAATGAACATGGTGGCCGAGTCGAAATACACCTCGCCCTGGCCCGTGAATGTGGCCACCAGGCTGCCGAAAAACGCTGCCAGGATGCCCAGCGTGACCGGGACGTCCATGCCCAGGGTGCGTGCGCGCAAGCTCGACCAGGCGCCCTGGAAGAAGGGCAGCGCGGAGTAGCAAATGGCCGGCAAGGTCAGGATCAGGCTGGCCCAGCGCATCAATGAGGCCATGTTCGGGTCCAGCGTGCCGTCTTCGGCCGCCAGGTAGGACGGCGCCACGTACATCATCACTTGCATCATCGACAGGCCGGCCACGAACAGCTGGCGGCCCAGGGTCTTGCTGGCTTTTTGCAACTGCTCGCCATGGCGCACGGCGTCGTACGGATACGCCGTGTAGCCGACCTGGCGCACGGCTTGCAGGATATCGCCGGGCTCGCATTGCGCGCGGCTCCAGCGCACATACAGGCGTTCGGTGGCGACGTTCAGGCTGGCCGCCTGTACGCCGGGCAGGCGGTTCAGCTGGCGCTCGATCAGCCAGACGCAGGCGGCGCAGCGGATGCCTTCGACCGACAGGGTCGCTTCGCAGCTGCTGGCGTCGCGCGCAAATTGCGCATCGTCATTGCTATACAGGCGCAACTCGGGCGGCATCAGGGTGGCGTCAGACGCGTTGGCGGCGTAGTCGTCGCGCTCAGTGTAGTACTTGCTTTGGCCGATGTCGACGATGGTTTGCGCCACCGCTTCGCAGCCGGGGCAACACATGGCGCGCGGCAAGGCGTCGATGGTGACATTCCAGCTGGAACCGGGCGGCACGGGCAGCCCGCAGTGGAAGCATTCGGTCAATTGTAAAACGGCGTTCATCAGATTCTTTTTTTCATGGATGGGGCGCCACGCACAGGGCGTCGAGCCAGCCCAGCGAGACGCCATTGGCGGCGCGCAGCAACCCGAGCAGGCCAAAGCCCAGCACCAGCAGGCCGCTGGCAATGCGCACGGGGCGGCGCTGCAATTGCTGGCGCATGCGCACGCCCAGCAGGCCCATGCCGAGCAGGGTCGGCAAGGTGCCCAGGCCGAAGGCGGCCATGGCGGCCGCGCCATGCACGGCCGAGCCATTCATCATGGCGGTCAGCAAGGCGCTGTAGACCATGCCGCACGGTACCCAGCCCCACAGGCCGCCAACGACCAGCGCCTTGAAAGGCGTGTCCATCGGCAGCAGGGGTTGCAACAAAGGACGCACGCGGCGCCATACCAGGTTGCCGGCTGCTTCCAGCCTGGCCAGGCCGCGCCAGGCGTCCATCAGGTACAGTCCCAGGGCGACCAGCATCAGGTTGGCCAGCCAGTAGCCGGCCACTTGCAATGAGGCGATTCTGACCATGCCGGCGCCTGCCAGGCCACCAGCAAAGGCGCCGGCCAGCATGTAGCTGGCGATGCGCCCGCCGTTATAGGCCAGCACGCGCAGCGCGCTGCTGTCCTGCACCGCGTGGATGGCAATCACGGCGCGCGGATGTGGGACTGGGGCTGGGCCTCCCACCGACAGTGCACTGACTATGCCGCCGCACATGCCGATGCAGTGCACGCTGCCGGCCAGGCCGACCATGAATAGCGGCAGGAGACTGAGGTGTGTCATCGCGTGGCCGCTATACCGTTTTCGAGTAGCGCAGTGGTTGCGGTTGGTCAGGCGAGGCCAGTGCAGCCCTGGCCCTTGCTTCTGCCAGGTGGCGGTCGAACACCATGCAGATATTGCGGATCAACAAACGCCCTTTCGGCGTTACCGTCAGCCAGTCCTCTTCGATCAACAGCAGGCCGTCGCGTGCCAGGTCGCGCAGTTTTTCCAGTTCGGCGGCGAAGTAGCTGCGGAAAATCACCGGGTGGGCCTGCTCGATGGTGGCGATCGACAGTTCGAAATTGCACATCAGCATCTGGATGATGATACGGCGCAGCATGTCGTCCGTTTCCAGCTTGATGCCGCGCGCGATCGGCAGCACGCCTTCGTCGAGTTTTTCGTAATAAGCGTCCAGCGTTTTTTCGTTCTGGCTGTAGACGGCGCCCACCGAACTGATGGCCGACACGCCACAGGCGATCAGGTCGGCTTCGGCGCGTGTCGAGTAGCCCTGGAAATTGCGGTGCAAGCGGCCTTGGCGCTGTGCCACGGCCAGGTCGTCGGTCGGCTTGGCGAAATGGTCCATGCCGATATACACATAGCCGGCTGCCGTCAGGCGCGCAATGCACAGGCCCAGCATGGCCAGCTTGGTGCTGCTGTCGGGCATGTCGGCGTCGAGTATCCTGCGTTGCGGCTTGAACAAATGCGGCATGTGCGCGTAGTGGTACAGGGCGATGCGGTCGGGGCTGGCGTTGATCACCTTGCGCAAGGTTTCCGTCATGGTCTCCATGCTTTGCTTGGGCAAGCCGTAGATCAGGTCGATGCTGATGGAACGGAATCCCGCGTCGCGCGCGGCCTGCATCACGGCCACCGTTTCCGCTTCCGGCTGGATACGGTTGACGGCCTTTTGCACGTCGGCGTCGAAGTCCTGCACGCCCAGGCTGATGCGGTTGAAGCCTTGCGCACGCAGCGAAAACACGCGTTCGCGCGAGACCGTGCGCGGATCGATTTCGATCGAGTATTCGCCATCGGCGTCTGGCGCGAATTCGAAGTGCTGGCGCAGATGCGCCATCAGCTCGTCCATCTGCTTTTCGCTCAGGTAGGTCGGCGTGCCGCCGCCGAAGTGCAGCTGCTCGATCTGGTTCATGCCGGCAAACAGCTTGGACTGCATGGCGATTTCCTGCTTCAGGTAGCTGAGGTAGGTGGCGGCCTTGCTGCGGTCTTTGGTGATGATCTTGTTGCAGGCGCAGTAGTAGCACAGGGTGTCGCAAAACGGCACGTGCACGTACAGCGACAGCGGCCGGCGCCCGCCGCGCATGCGCAGCGCAGCCACCGCTTCGAGGAAATTGCCGTAGCCAAAATCGGCGGTGAAACGGTCGGCGGTCGGATACGAGGTGTAGCGCGGGCCGGACTGGCTCATCTTGCCGATGATGACGGGATCGAATTCGACAACGGCATCAAGTTCGCCGCAAGCATTGCTGAGTAATGTGGTCATGGTGGTTTGATTCTTGTAAAGTTCAGGCGGCCAGGCGTTTCAGTCCGGCGTTCTTGCCGGCGTTGGCGGCGCCGCTGCGCCCGTTATTCAGGGTGGCACGGCGTGCTGGCGGCATCTTGCCGAAGTTGAACAGGCTGACGGCTTGCGACAGGCTGGCCGCTTCTTCCGACAGGCGCTTGGCAGCGGCCGCTGCCTCTTCGACCAGCGCCGCGTTCTGCTGCGTCACCTGGTCCATGTGGGCAATCGCGGTGTTGACCTGGTCGACGCCGATGCTCTGCTCGCGCGAGGCGATCGAGATTTCCTGCATGATGGCGGTCACCTGCTGCACCGAGCTGACCACTTGTTCCATGGTGGTGCCGGCGCGGTTGACCTGCACCATGCCGGCGCCGACCTTGCTGACGGAAATATCGATCAGCTGCTTGATGTCCTTGGCCGCCACCGACGAGCGCTGCGCCAGGTTGCGCACTTCGCCCGCCACCACCGCAAAGCCGCGGCCCTGCTCGCCGGCACGCGCCGCTTCCACGGCCGCGTTCAGTGCCAGGATATTAGTCTGGAAGGCGATGCCTTCGATCAGGCCGATGATGTCGACGATCTTCTTCGACGAGGTGTTGATTTCATCCATGGTGGTGATCACGTCGGCGACGATCTCGCCGCCCTGCACCGCCACTTTCGATGCCGCCACGGCCAGGTCGCTGGCCTGCACCGAGTTGTCGGCATTCTGCTTGACGGTGGACGAAAATTCTTCGATGCTCGACGCCGTCTCTTCCAGGCTGGCGGCCTGTGATTCGGTGCGGCCCGACAAGTCCATATTGCCGACCGCGATCTGCTTGGTCGCCACCGCCATGGTTTCCACATTGATGCGCACGTCGCGGATGGTGGCGATCAGGTTGCTGTTCATCTGCTGCAGCGCGCGCAGCAATTGGCCCACTTCATCGGTGCTGTCGGTTTCAAAGCTGCCCGACAGGTCGCCGGCGGCGATCGCGCGCGCGCCGTTCAGCGCCTTGTTCAGGGGCTGCAGCACCGATACGCGCAAGGTGTACCAGAGGAAGACGTTGATCAGGAAGCCGACCAGGGTGGCGCCGAAGATGCCGTAGTTGGTGGCGGCGCCGCCCGCCGCAAACAGGGTGAGGGCGCACACCAGCAGTTGCAGACAGTTGACGGCGCTGGTTGCCATCCAGATGCGCAGGTTGAGCGACATATGGGTCAGCTTGTGTAACAGATGGGCCAGGCCCGGGCGCACGATCTGGCCATGCTTGATGATGATGCGCCCGCCCTCCTGGCTGCGGATGGCCTGATACGCCGCTTCGGTTGCCTTGACCTGGTCCTTGTCCGCTTTCACGCGCACCGACATATAGCCGATAGTCTGGCCCGCCTCGCGGATCGGCGTGACGTTGGCGCGCACCCAATAAAAATCACCGTTCTTGCAGCGGTTTTTCACCAGACCGGTCCATGGTGTGCCGGCCTTCAGCGAGGCCCACATGTCGGCAAACGCTTCGGCCGGCATGTCGGGATGGCGCACGATGTTCTGCGGCGAGCCGATCAGTTCGGCCTCGGTAAAGCCGCTGACCTTGCTGAAATACGGATTGACATAGACGATATTGCCATTCAGGTCCGTCTTCGAGACGATCGCCTGGTCTTCGAGAACCAGAGTTTCACGGTTGGTAACTGGCAAATTCTGGCGCATGACGGCTTCCCGGACAGGTGCGCCGAACGGCAGTCGGACGCATTTATTGAATAAAGCTTGCAGGATTGCAAGAACGTGGATCAGTGTAAGGAGTCATCAGCGCAAATTTATTGATGTAGATCAAAATCCTTAAAATTGGAGTGGCTAATTCGACGGTGCGCAGACATGGCTAGTTATTTCTGCCCGGCAGATGGTTGGGTGCATGCGGCCATAGTAACTACGCTGACGATGACGTTGGCGCAGCTCGTTTGTATCAGTCCAGACCGGTTATCAAAGGCCGCAGATTGCCCACCGCATAGCCTTGCGCATAATCGACGCCCAGTTCGCGGATGACGGCCAGCGTCGCCTCGTCTTCGACGTATTCGGCCACGGTTTCCAGGCCCATCACATGGCCCACTTCATTGATGGCCTTGACCATCGCGCGATTGATTGCATTGTTGGCGATATCGCGCACGAATACGCCGTCGATCTTCAGGTAGTCAACCGGCAGCGCTTTCAGGTAGCCGAACGAGGAAAAGCCGGCGCCGAAGTCGTCCAGTGAAAAGCGGCAGCCCAGCGCCTTGAGCTTCTGCATGAGGAGCTGTGCCTTGGGCAGGTTGGCGATCACTGCCGTTTCGGTGATTTCAAAGCAGATCTGCTCGGGTGCGATGGCGTACTGCACGAATTGCTCGGTGATGTAGTACTGCAAGCTGGTGTCGGCCAGCGACATGCCCGACAGGTTGACCGAGTACAGGGCCGGCGTACGGCGGCGTTGTTCCACCAGCGCCTCGCCCGGCGCCAGGCTGTCGCGCACGCTCTGGATATGCGCGCAGACGGCGCGGATGACCCAGCGGTCGATAGAAATCATCATGTCATAGCGTTCCGCAGCGGGGATAAAGGCGCCGGGCAAGATCAGGTCGCCCTTGCCGTTGCGGATGCGCAGCAGCACCTCGTCGTGGCTTTCCTGGCCATCGCGCAGGTGCACGATGGGCATCGCGTACAGGCGGAAATAGTCTTGCTCGAACGCTTCGTTCAGGCGCGAGATCCACAGCATTTCGCCATGGCGCTGGGCCAGCATCACGTCCGCTTCCTGGTACACGTGGATGCGGTTGCGGCCCTGCTCCTTGGCCAGGTAGCAGGCCTGGTCGGCGGCCACCAGCAGTTCGCTCAGCGACTTGCTGTCCTGGTTGACTTCCACCATGCCGATGCTGACGCCTAATTCATAGTTGCGGCCATCCCAGGAGAAATGGAAATCGCGGATCGACTGGCGCAACTGTTCGCCGATCTGGCGTGCATGTTCCATCGGGCAGTGCGGCAGCAGCACGCCCAGTTCGTCACCGCCCAGGCGGGCCAGGATGTCGCTGTCGCGCATCTGCGATTGCAGCAGCTTGGCCAGCAGCTGCAGCAGCACGTCGCCGGCGTCGTGGCCGCAGGTATCGTTGATGACCTTGAACTGGTCCAGGTCCAGGTACAGCAGGGCATGCACATGGCCCTGCTCCTTGGATGTGTGCAGGGCGGCGGCCACCAGCTGTTCGAAATGGCGCCGGTTGATCAGCCCGGTCAAGTGGTCGTGCGTGGCTTGCCACGACAATTGCTGGCTTAGCTTGCGTTCATGGCTGACGTCGCGAAACACCACCACCGCGCCGAGGATTTTGCCCTCGCGCGACCAGATCGGCGCGGCGCAATCCTCGATGGCGATCTGGCGCCCGTCGCGCGTGATCAGGTTGGTGTGTGTCGAGGTGCCGATGGACTGGCGCTGGTGCAGGCATTTGACGGCCACGTGTTCAAGCGGCGCGCCGGTGTGCTCGTCGGCCAGCGGCATGGTATCCCAGATGTCCAGACCCAGCGCCAGTTGGGTGGTCCAGCCCGTCAACTGCTCGGCCATGCGGTTCAGGTAGCGTGTCTTGCCCTGCGGATCGGTGGTCATTACCGCGTCGCCGATGGAACTGAGCGTGACTTCCGCCAGCTCCTTGCGTTCCGCGATCATGATTTCCTGCTGCTTCTGGTCGGTGATATCCCGGATGATGCCCAGCGTGCGCTCGGGCTGGCCGCTGGCGCCGGTAACGACATGGCCCGTGGCGGACAACCAGTGCTCGCTGCCATCGGGCCAGATCAGCCGGTACTGCAGCGCATAACCGGTGCTCCGCTGCACGCCGTCCTGCAGCACCTGCAGCACGTGCTCGCGGTCATCGGCATGCACGCAAGCGAGAAAATCGCGAAATGTCTGCGTCTGCGCGCGCCCTTCCAGTCCCAGCAGGGCGGCGCCACTGGCGGACCAGAAGACATGGCCATCGATTACCTGGCCGTTTGCAACGCATGAATCCCATATCGACATGTGGGCTGCATCCAATGCCATTTGCAAACGTTTCTGCTGGTCGCTCATCACGCTCTCCTGTGCTGTTAACAGGTAGATGCGCTGGCGACCTTTTGGTTCCCTGCGCCGCTCAGACCAAAGGCGCGCCACCGGGCTCGGCCGCCGTCTCGGGTGCCGACTGGGCCAGATCGCGTACGTTTTTTTGCACGGCCACCGCCGCAAACAGGCTCAGCAGGAATGACATGGCATAAAAGCCTTTTTCGCTGTTCTGCATGGTGGCGTTGAACAGGCCCACCGTCAGCAGCAGCAAGACCATTAACACGGAGATCCAGCACAGGCCGAAATAAATGCCGGTGACGGCGATGCCCTGGCTGCGGTCGCGTACGGATTTCTGTAGCGAGACGGCGGCGAACAGCCCATACATCAGCAAGGTAAAGTAATAACCTTTTTCATTGAGCGCCATGCCGGCATTCCACAGACCTGCCAGATAGGTGATGGAACCGATCAACAGCGCGGCCCACGAGGCGCCGACAAAGGCGCTGCTGGGACGTTGGAAGGTGGGTTGCAGCATGCTTGACTCCTGAGGTGGTTGGAAGGGATAGGGTGCGGCAGCCACGGTTGCGGCCGCCGCACCATCAGAGCAGAAATTTTATTTGGCGGGCTTGACCATGCGCAACAAAGCCTGGGCGCCGCTGACTACCGCCAGTACCAGGGCGCCGGCGATCACGCCGACGATGGCGTTGACCACGCTGGGCAGGATGGCCGCCAGCACGCCGCCGACCAGCGCCACGCCGGCCACCGCATGTTCCATCTGGTGCAGCAGGTCGCTGGCCCACGGCCAGCCGTGCGTCAGGATGCCGCCGCCGACCATGAACATGGCCAGGGTGCCGACCACGGATAAAAACTTCATCAGCTTGGGGGCGGCGGCCACCAGCATGCGGCCAAAGCCGCGCACGCCATCCATCAGCGCGCCGGCGCCCTTGCGCGCGGCCAGCCAGAAACCGGCGTCGTCGAGCTTGACGATGCCGGCCACCAGGCCGTACACGCCGACCGTCATGATCAGGGCGATGCCGACCACCACCGCCACCTGCTCGGCAAAGGTGGCGGTGGCCACGGTACCGAGCGCAATCACGATGATTTCGGCCGACAGGATGAAGTCGGTACGCACGGCGCCCTTGATCTTGTCTTTTTCCAGCGCCACCAGGTCCACGTTCGGGTCGCGCAGCGCCTCGGCCAGCTCGGCCTTGTGGCTGTCGTCCGGGTGCAGGTAGGGATGGGCGATCTTTTCAAAGCCTTCGAAGCACAGGTAGGCGCCGCCCACCATCAGCAGCGGCGTGATGGCCCATGGTGCAAACGCGCTGATGGCCAGCGCGGCCGGCACCAGGATGGCCTTGTTTTTCAATGAGCCGACCGCCACCGCCCAGACCACCGGCAATTCGCGTTCGGCGCGCACGCCCGACACTTGCTGCGCGTTCAGGGCCAGGTCGTCGCCCAGCACGCCGGCGGTTTTCTTGGCTGCCACCTTGGTCATCAGCGAAACATCGTCGAGAATGCTGGCGATATCGTCAAGCAGGGCAAACAGGCTGGAGCCGGCCATCTCAGCAGCCCTCTGCAGCGGTGAAAGGGAATCGGGCCAGGGAAGTCAATGTAAGTTTCATCATGTTCTTATTGGTTGGGATGCAAGAGAAGAGGTTAACATGATCTTAACCCAGCGCGGCCGGCAGCGACGCACGCGGCGCGGTAAAATCGCCGTCTTCCCCTCTTTCTGGATTTCGCATGAGCTTTGCCACCTGGATTGCCTTTGTCCTTGCCGCCTCCATCATCGCCGTCTCGCCCGGCTCCGGCGCCGTGCTGTCGATGTCGCACGGCCTGTCGTATGGCGTGAAAAAGACCAGCGCCACCATCCTCGGCCTGCAGATGGGCTTGCTGGTGGTGCTGTTTATCGCCGGCGCCGGCGTCGGTTCGCTGCTGCTGGCGTCGGAAGTGGCCTTCAATATCGTGAAAACCGTTGGTGCGCTGTACCTGATCTGGCTGGGCCTGTCGCAGTGGCGCGCGAAGATCGCGGTGGCCGGCGACCTGCATGCGGCCGCCGTGCTGCCGAGCATGGGCCGGCGCGTGTTGACCGGTTTCCTGACCAACGTGACCAATCCCAAGGGCATTATCTTCATGGTGGCGGTGCTGCCGCAATTTATCAGCCCCGGCGCGCCGGTGCTGCCGCAACTGCTGATACTGGCGGTGACCATGTGCACCATCGACCTGATCGTCATGCACAGCTACGCCTACCTGGCCTCGTCGATGCAGCGCTTTTTCCGCGACGCGAAGGCCGTCAGGAAGCAGAACCGCTTTTTTGGCGGCCTGTTGATGGCGGTGGGCGCGGCGCTGTTTTTCGTCAAGCGTGGTGCCCACGCCACGTCCTGATCGGGACCATGTGCAATCATTTGTAATCGGGCTTGTGGCGCTGTGCATATCGGGCTGTAATCGGGCTGTCATCCGTATCCTTGCCGTATTTTCCTGTCCAACTGGAGCGCCATCATGCGTCCGACTTTCCTGAACACCGTCTTTGCCCTCGTGCTGTCCTCCGCCGGGGCGCAGGCAGCGGCCGATCCCACCGAGCGCGTGGGGCGCATTTCCACGGTCGAAGGGCAAGTGCTGGTGCGCGCCGGCGATGGCGAGCCGCAGGACGCCTTGCTGAACTGGCCCGTCAGCACCGATAACCTGATCACCACCCGGCGCAATGCGCTGGCCGAGTTTCGCGTGGGCGGCGCAGCCGTGCGCCTGGACGGCGATTCCGAGCTGGAAGTCACGCAGCTCGACGATGACAGTTTCAAATTGCACCTCGGTTACGGCAGCGCCAGCGTGCGTGTGCGCAATCCGGACGCCCTGCGCGGCCTGGAAATCACCACCGCCCAGGCGCGCGTGGTGCTGACGCAGCCGGGCTGGGTGCGGATAGACGCCGAGCGTCCGCCCGGCACCAGCGTCGTCAGCGTGCTCGAAGGCGCGGCTGACGTCGACGGCAGCACGGCCAGCGTGATGCTGCGCGCCGGCAAGCGCGCCGAACTGACGGACGACGAGTTGCGCACCGGCCCGCTGCAGCGCATCGCCTTTGACAGCTGGCCCGAAACGGTGGTGTCGGCCTCACCGGCGCTGCGCTATGTGACTGAAGACGTGACCGGCTATGAAGAGCTGGACCGCCATGGCGCATGGCAGGAAAGCGCCGAATACGGCCCCTTGTGGCTGCCGCGTGCCGTGCCCGTCGGTTGGGCGCCCTACAGCGATGGTCGTTGGAGCTGGATTGCGCCGTGGGGCTGGACCTGGATCGACAATGCGCCCTGGGGCTATGCGCCGTCGCACTATGGCCGCTGGGTGCAGGTCGGCCAGCGCTGGGGCTGGGCGCCTGGCCGCGAACGCGCCCGCAACGCCTGGGCGCCGGCATTGGTAGGCTGGGCCGGTAGCGATCACGGTCCACGGCCGGGGCTGCAGCATGGATTGCGTCCCGGCCCCGGCCCCGGCATGGGCTGGTTTCCGCTGTCGCCGCGCGACCGCTATGTGCCCGGCTACCGGGACCGGGACCGGCCACGGCGCGACGGCGGAACGACGATGCCGCCGCCGCAGGTCCATAACGTTCCCTTGAGCACCGCACCCTCACCTTCCCATGGCACTGGCTGGCAACGTCCGCCGCGCGAAACAAACCGTCCCGATTTTCCGCGCCGCGACTGGAACAACCGGCCCGGACGCTTGCAGACGGAAGACATGGCCATGCCGGTACGCGAACCACGGCGCCCGCCCACACCGGCAGCACCCGCCATGCCCGCTGCGCCCGCTTTGCCGCCGGTACAGGATGCGATCGCCCAGCCTGGCCGTCCGGCCTGGCGCGGCGAAGATCGGCCACGCGGCGACCGTCCGGAGCGTATCGACCGCCCGGATCGCGCCGAGCGCGTGGACCGGAGCGACCGTGGCGAGCGCGGCAACCGTCCGCCGCCGCAACCGGCCCCCGCCGCTGCACCGGTGGCCGCGCCACGGCCTGCGGCACCAGCGCCAGCGCCTGCCATGCCTGTTCCACGGCCCGCCGCCGAAGGCCGTGTCGAGCGCGGCGGCGAGCGCGGCAATCCTGCGCGCGAACGCCCCAACCAGGGCAGAAACAATGGCCGCATCCAGGAAGCGGAGCGCTGAGCCTTGCCGTCTGGCGGCGATTCAGGCACTTCAGGCCGCCAAACTGACAGTTCGTCACATGCCGGAAGTAAAACGTCGGTGTTTTGTCTACAGTAGCGTCATTGCAGCACGGCGCAACGCCTTGCGGCAAGACAGCACCGATTTTTCCGGCTATTTTGTTTGTGCAAACGAAATAGTTTTTGGCCAGCTTACCCAGCTGGCCTTTTTTTGCCCGGCCGGCGCGCCGCTGGTGGCTGCTTCGCCCGCTGTGGAATTTCGCTACAATACGGGCTTGTGCGGGCGTGCCCGTCCGCCCTGACCGCTTCTGATTGGAACCACCATGCAAACCATCCCTCCCAGCGAATCGCTGATCGAGTACCCGAGCGACTTCCCCATCAAGATCATGGGTCCGACGCATGTCGATTTCGCGCCCACCATCACCGCGCTGGTGGTCAGCCATGACCCCACCTTCCATGAAGGCCGCCTGGAAGTGCGTCCATCGGGCAAGGGCAATTACACGGGCCTGACGGTGACCGTGCGCGCCGTCAGCCGCGAACAGCTCGACGCCCTGTACAACGCGCTGTCGGCGCACCCGATGGTCAAGATCGTGATGTAACGATCCATGCTGCCGCGCGGCGGCCGGTGCTGTCCGGCAGGCGCAAGTGCACCAGAACGGTGAGAGTAAAATGGTTGTGGTGTAATGCGCTTGTCGCTAACACGAAAAACTATTGGACCACCTGGACGATTCACTATGCCGCGAGGAAAATTAACGCTAGCCCTGGAGTTGCCGCGTCCTACCAGCTGGCTCGACAATCCGGCCATCAGCAAGCAGGAGAGCGCGTATGAAGCGCTGCGCGCGGCCATTCTCGGCAAGGTTTTGCCGGCCGGCAGTCGTTTGCCGTCCAGCCGCGCCCTGGCCGCGCACTGGGAATTGTCGCGCGGCACCATCGAAACCGTTTTTGACCGCCTGCATGCGCAAGCCTATGTGACGCGCGTGCCCGGTTCCGGCACGCGCGTGTGCGCGGTGGTGCCGGAACGCTTCCTGATGGCAGGCTTCAATCTGCCTGGCAACCAGGCCGCAGTTCCTGAGGCCGCAATCGACGCCGGCGTGCGCGACACCCTGCCCTTCGTGGCCCGGCGCGCCGATGCGGCTCTGTTTTCGACTGCCTCCTGGTCGCGCTGCGCGGCCAGGGCGCTGGCCGCCGCCACGCCAGGCCAACTGTGCAGCGCCGATCCTGCCGGCGCGCCCGAATTGCGCCGGCAACTGGCCGACTACCTGGCCAAGTACCGCGGCATCCGCTGCGACCCGCAAGACATCGTGATCACCACCGGTATCCGCCATGCGATTGACCTGATCGCGCGTGCCACCGTGCGCCCGGGCGACAAAGTCTGCCTGGAAGACCCCGGCTATCCGGCCGTGCGCACCCTGTTCACGCTGGCTGGCGCGACCCCTGTCGATATCGCGGTCGACGCCGAAGGCATCGATTGCGCCGCCCTGCAGGCACATGCCGACGCCAGCCTGGTGTATGTCACGCCGGCCCACCAGTCGCCGCTGGGTGTGAGCATGTCCGTGACGCGCCGCCTGGCCCTGCTCGACTGGGCCAGCGAGACCGGCGCCTGGGTGCTGGAAGACGATTACGACAGCGAATTCAACTACCACAGCGCGCCGCTGGCGGCCCTCAAATCGCTGGACCAGTACCAGCGCGTGATCTATTGCGGCAGCTTCAACAAAACCCTCTTCGCCGGGCTGCGCCTGGGCTTCATGGTGCTGCCGCCCGGCTTGCGCCCGCTGTTGCTGCGCACCCTGCAACTGACGGCCCATTCGGTGGGCATGCCGGACCAGCTGGCGCTGGCCGCCTGGATCGAGGAAAGCGTCTTCGTGCGCCATCTGCGCCAGGCGCGTCTGGCCTACAAGGAGCGGCGCGACCTGCTGCTGGCCTGCCTGGAACAGCTGGCGCCCGGCCGCTACAGCGTTTCTGGCCAGCAAGCTGGTTTTCATTTTGTGCTGTGGCTGCCGCCCGGCAGTGACGAAGCGGCATTCTGTGCGCGCGCCGCGCAGGCAGGGCTGGCGCTGCAGGGGCTGGGCGAATTTTGCCAGCAGGCGCGTCTGCCGCCGGCCGTGCTGGTCGGCTACACCGCCTTGAGCAGCGCCCAGATCCGGCTGGCGGCGCCGCAACTGGCGCAGTTGTTGTTGCAGAACTGAGCCATGGCCCGTCCTGGTTCGCCTGTGGCGGTATAATCTCGGCTTCGCCGCAGCGTCGACCGCGCGCCGGCAGCCGATCATAGAATCTGTCATGACCACCACCCGAACCGAAGCGGCCCTGATCCGCGAGCTGGGCCGCGTCGATTACGAGCCGACCTTTGCCGCCATGCGCGCGTTTACCGACGCGCGCACGACGCAAACACGCGACGAACTGTGGATCGTCGAGCACCCGCCCGTATTTACCCTGGGCCTGGCAGCCGACCGTGGCCACTTGCTGGCCGGCGCCGAGGCAATTCCCGTGGTGCAGACCGACCGCGGCGGCGAAGTGACCTTCCACGGCCCAGGCCAGGTGGTGATTTATCTGCTGATGGACTTGCGCCGCAACAAGCCGGGTGGCAAGCTGTATGCGCGCCAGTTCGTGCATAAAATCGAGCAGGCCATCATCAATGTGCTGGCCGCGTATAATCTTGCAGGCGAGCGCATCGATGGCGCACCCGGCATTTATATCGCCGGCGGACCGGACAAAGGCGCGAAGATCGCCGCGCTGGGCTTGAAAGTGCGCGGCAACGGCTGCACCTACCATGGCGTATCGCTCAATGTGGCGATGGACCTGGCGCCGTTTTCCTGGATTAACCCTTGTGGCTATTCCGGCCTGAAAACGGTCGACATGCGCAGCCAGGGCGTGGAAGTGGCGCTGCTTGAGGTGCAGCACGCGCTGGCCCGTGAACTGACCGAATTACTCGATGTACAGCATAGCGCCGCAGGCGCGCCTCAGGCAGCAGATGCCTGAGCAAACAAACCAACATGCCCCACAAGGGCTCGCAGCCATGACTTCTGAGACCATTTCCAGTACCGCCCCCGTCGCCACCGCCGCTCCCGCCTACAACCCGAGCGAAAAGCAAAAAGGCGCCAGCAAGACCTCGCGCATCCCGATCAAGATCATTCCGATCGAGCAAGTCGAGCGCCTGAAAAAGCCGGACTGGATCCGCGTCAAGGCCGCTTCTGCCTCGACCCGCTTCTATGAAATCAAGGACACCCTGCGCGAAAACAAGCTGGTGACTGTCTGCGAAGAAGCCAGCTGCCCGAATATCGGCGAATGCTTCGGCAAGGGCACGGCCACCTTCATGATCATGGGCGACAAGTGCACGCGCCGCTGCCCGTTCTGCGACGTCGGCCACGGCCGCCCGGATCCGCTGGACAAGGATGAGCCGGCCAACCTGTCGAAAACCATCGCCAAGCTGCGCCTGAACTACGTCGTCATCACTTCGGTCGACCGCGACGACCTGCGCGACGGCGGCGCCGGCCACTTTGTCGAGTGCATCCAGCAAACGCGCGCGCTGTCGCCGAACACCCGCATCGAAGTGCTGGTGCCCGACTTCCGCGGCCGCCTGGAAAAAGCCCTGAATTTGTTCAAAGATGGCTTGCCCGACGTGATGAACCACAACCTGGAAACCGCACCGCGCCTGTACAAGGAAGCGCGCCCCGGTTCGGACTATATGCACTCGCTGAAACTGCTGAAGGATTTCAAGGCCATGTACCCGGACGTCAAAACCAAGTCCGGCATCATGGTCGGCCTGGGCGAAACGGACGAGGAAATCCTGCAAGTGATGCGCGACATGCGCGAGCACGACATCGACATGCTGACCATCGGCCAATATTTGGCGCCATCGAACAGCCACCTGCCGGTACGCCGCTACGTGCACCCGGACGTGTTCAAGATGTTCGAAGAAGAAGCCTATAAGATGGGCTTTACCCACGCCGCCATCGGCGCCATGGTGCGCAGTTCGTACCATGCGGATGAGCAGGCGCATATGGCTGGGGTGGAGTCGGCGTTGAACGTGTAAGTTCCAGCAGCAATCAGATCGAGCCGCCCCGCGCAAGCCGGGCGGCTTTTTTTGGGCCGAATCGGAAACAATGCAGATTGTTCAGGAAGCTATACTTGGCTTGCCAAAAAATTCTGGAGTGAATATGGAAGTACGTATCGAGAAATCCTGGAAACAGCGGCTGCAGGCCGAATTCGAGCAGCCCTGGTGGACCAGCCTGGCGGCTTTTGTGAAAGAAGAATATGCTGCCGGACCGTGCTTTCCAGCGGGTAAAGCGATTTTCCGTGCGTTTGACCTGACGCCGTTCGAGCAGGTCAAAGTCGTGATCCTGGGGCAGGACCCGTATCACACGCCGGGCGCGGCGATGGGACTGTGCTTTTCGATTCCCGATGGCACCCGCCCACAACCGAGTTTGCGTAATATTATCAAGGAGCTGGCCAGCGATATGGGCGTGCAGCGCACGCACACCGACCTGACGGATTGGGCGCAGCAAGGCGTGTTTTTGCTCAACAGCGTGCTGACGGTACGTTCCGGCGAGGCCGGCTCGCATGCGGGCAAGGGATGGGAAAAGCTGACCGACAGCGCGATCCGCCATCTGTCGCAGGAACGCGACGGCATCGTGTTTGTTTTGTGGGGAGCGTATGCGATCGCCAAGCGCGCGCTGATCGACGAGGGCAAGCACAAGGTGCTGACGGCGCCGCATCCGTCGCCGCTGTCGGCGCACCGGGGCTTTTTTGGCAGCAAGCCGTTCAGCCAGGCCAACGCTTATTTGCAGGAAAATGGCCAGCAGCCCATCACCTGGGGCTGACGACATCACGGCAACCGACAGCGGCAGGCGTTGCTCCCTGCCGCTGTCTTCGCACGTAACTCTTTAGAAACTCGTCGACAGGCCAGCGTACAGGCTGCGGCGCGCACCATATTGCGGCGCACCGACGCCGACGCCGGAACCATCGCGCAGCAGATACGATTTGTCGAACAGGTTGATCAGCGCCAAACGTCCTTCCACTTTGCCGACCGGCGTGTTTTTCCAGGTGTGCGTCAGCGCCGTATTGACCGTGAAGTAATGCGGCAAATGGCCGGAATTCGGTGCGCCGCCGTCCGGCGTCATGCGCAGGCCACTGCCATACAGGAAGTCAGCGCTTACTTGCGAATCACCGAAGTGGTAGTGTCCGCCACCCGACATGGTGTAGGTCTGGTCGTGGTCAAGGAAGACATAGTTGTTCTTGATATACGCCACTTCATCGGCGCCGAACAGGGACTGGCCTGAATTGATGTTGCGGCCCTGCGCTTTTTGCGTGCTGGCGTTCAGGAACATGCCCCAGTCTTTCTCGGCGTAGATGGCCGACAATTCCAGGCCCTTGGCATAACCCTCGGCGTAGTTGAACGGCGTGAGTATCAGCGCCTGGCCGAACTGGCCTTCGTCAAGCAGATTGGTGATTTTTTTGTAATACGCGTCGGCCGTCAGCGTCAGTTTTGAATTCACCTGGTGGCTGATGCCGATATCGTAATAATGTGTGCGCTCGGCCTTGACGTTGTCCGAGGTGGCGATTTCCGGCGCATTGGTGGTGTTGGCATACAGGTCGATGCTGCCCTGCGCCGCCAGTTCCTGCGGCGGCGGCGTGAAGTAGCGCGAGTAGCCGGCGTGCACGGCGGTGCCTGGTGCAACCTGGTAGGCCAGGTTCAGGCGCGGGCTCCATTGCTGCTCTTCGGTAAAGGCCGAGACCTTGTCGAAACGCACGCCATAGTTCAGGGTCAGCGGTTTGCTGATATGCCATTCATCCTGCAAGTAAAAGCTGGCCAGGGTGCCGGTCTTGCCGCTGTTGTCGACGATGGTGATCGGCGTGATGGCGCTTTGGCCGTTTTCATCGGCGGGGAACACGCCGACCGTGTTGTCGCTGCCGGTTTTCTGGCGCGTGTAGGCCAGGCCGGCGCGCACGGTGTGGTCCTGGTGTACTTTGTAGCTGATATCGAACTGGGCACCCGAGGCGCTGTTCGAGCGGCGCGAATCGGAGGCTACGCCGTTGTAGATCAGGTCGCCAATCGGGTCGGGCGTGAAATGCAGCTGCGAATACTGGTGGAAGGCCGATACCTGGTAGTTCAGGTCGCCCAGGCTTTTTTGCAGCGACAGCACCAGGAAGCGGTTCACTTCGCGCTGGTTTTCATCGAGCTGCGACGATGGCAGGGTCGAGGTGCCGGCTTGTGCATCGCTGCGGCCGGCCAGGGTGAAACCGGGTGCCTGGTCCGGGTTGTTCGGGATCTGGAAGCGGCCGTTATAGGTGCCGAACATGGCGCCCAGGCGGGTATTGTCATCAAAGAAATAAGACAGGTTGCCGAACGATTTGTTCTGGCGCGTCTTGTCGTGCAGCGCATTGCGCGTGTCCTGCGGATTTTCCACGCCCAGCGAGTTACCCAGATAGCTGCCGGACAAATAGTAATTGAACTTGCCGACACTGCCGAAAAACTCCGCGCTCGGTTCGATATGGTTGTGGCTGCCTACCAGGATGCCGATGCGTCCGCCCGGCGTCATGCCGCCTTCCTTGGTTTCGATATCGACGATGCCGGCCGTGCGCAGGCCAAACTGGGCCGGCAAGGCGCCGGTGATGAAATCGGTTTTGTCGATCAGGCGCGTGTCGATCGACTGACCGAAGCCGCTGATGCTTTCCGGCAGTTGCACGCCGTTGATGCGGTACTGCACATTCGCATGGTCGTCGCGCACATGCAGGGCGCCCGAGCCCTTCGAGTCCTGCGACACACCGGGCAGGCGCAGCAGCACTTCATTGAACGGCGTATTGTCGCCCTGGCCCAGCATGTCGACCATATGGCTGTCGATACTGTAGATGGTGGTGCCCACTTTCGGCGACAGCTCGATGCGCGCACTGCGCAGATGGGCCGAGGTGACTTCGACGGTTTGCATCTCTTGTGGAGCTGCATCGGTCGTGGCGTCGGGCGCGGCATCGGCCGCATGGGCGGAAACGGTAAACAGGCTGGCAATGGCGAGCGACAGCGCGCTCAGGCGTGGAGTGTGTTGCATGGTGAACCTCATAGAGTGTACGCCAGACAGCATGGCGCGATCCCTGTGGACGCGACAATGCAGCCTGAAAAAAGTAAGAGCGTGGGAACTACAGCGAGGTCGATGGGGGGCCGCGCACGGGCGGCAACAGCAGGGCAATAACGGGCGGCGGGCTGGCCGGCAGGATGGTCAGCAGGCGATATGGCAACAGTTGCGCCGGCGGCTCGACCAGGACCGGCGGCACGGCAAGGTCGGCCACCTTGTCGATAACGGTGGCGCACAGCGCGCACTCTTCCGCGTCGAGGCCGGTCTTGTGCAGGTGCGAGGCGGCGGTCGACAGCAGCAACACCAGGGCCAGCGCACTGAACAGCGCCACGCACAGCTGCCATGGCGTGCGCGTGAAGGCGGACGCCGCTTTATGAGCTGGCTTGCGAGGTGGCTGGCGGGTGGACATAGTGCGCATGGTAGCAAAAAAACGCTGTCGCTGTCAGTGTCTGTTGCAATTGATTTGCTTTATGGCACAACAACGTTGCCTGCCGCCTCCAGCCAAAGTTGCTATCATCATCGTGTTTTCAGCCCCTACAAGAAAGACAGACAGAGACCATGAACAATCCTGAAGTTACCCTCGAAGTATTGAACCAGCGCGGCGTCGGCCGCCTGCCCGGCCACCTGGGCATCGTGATCACGTCGGTTGGCGATGGCCAGGTGACGGCCGAATTGCCGGTGCAGCCGCACTTGCTGGCGCCGAACGGCTATTTGCACGCCGGCAGCGTGGTGACCCTGGCGGACACGGCCTCGGGCTATGGCTGTATCGCCAACCTGCCTGAAGGCGCGAACAACTTCACTACCATCGAACTGAAATCGAACCATTTGGGCACGGCCCGCGAGGGCACCATCCTGTGCACCGCGAAAGTCGAGCACAAGGGCCGCAACACGCAGGTGTGGGATGCGGTGGTGACAAGCAAGGAAACCGGCAAGACGCTTGCCCTGTTCCGCTGCACCCAGATGATTCTCTATCCGAGGTAAGGACAGCCTGGGCCAGTAATATTGATGCCAGACTGGCCCACCGGTCGATGCCGATCGTTATCCGGCGATGGCGGTTTCCAGCAGCTTGTGCAGCTCGGCAAACTCGGGCTTGCCCACGTAGCGCTTGAGGATCTTGCCCTGCTTGTCGAGCACGAAGGTGGTCGGCGTCATGGCCACGTCGCCATAGGCCTTGGCGGCTTCGCCCTTGACGTCGAGCGCCACCTTGAACGGCAACTGGCGTGTCTGGGCAAAGTTCAGCACATAGTCGGCGCGGTCGTATTGCATGGCGACCGCAACAAATTCCAGGCCTTGCGCCTTGTATTTATTGTAGGTCTCGACCATTTCCGGCATTTCCGCCACGCAGGTGGTGCACGAGGTGGCCCAGAAATTGACCATCACGACTTTGCCGCGCAGGCTGTTCGATGCAATCTTTTCGCCGTTGATGGCGTGGAAGGTCACGTCCGGTGCGCTTTGCTTGTTATGCAGCGACAGATAAGCTGCGGCTGCCACGCCCGCGACCAGCACGGTGATCAGGACAGGCTTGAGCCAGGACTTGGAAGTCGATGTTGACATAATTTAAACACCTGATACGTAACGATGGGGCCATTATAGCCCCATCGTTCTGCGCGTGCCGCAGGCCGGAAGACCTATGGGTTTTACTGTCCGACGGGGTTGCTGACGCGCGCCGGTGCCGGATCGGCCTGGAATTGCTTCAGTTCCGCTTCCGAGATGTAGTCGAACAGCTTGACCACTTTCTGCACGCCGCCCACGCCGCGCGCCACGTCGGCTGCCACGGTGCCTTCGCGCTGGGTCACACGGCCCATCAGGAAGACGGTGCTGTTTTCGGTGACTACCTTGAACGAGGCGGCCGAAATGGTTTTCATGTCGACCAGGCTGGCCTTGACCTTGGTGGTCAGCAGCGCGTCGTTTGAGCGCGAGGTATAGCTGGCCGGGCCGGCGATGATCAGCTCGTTCGATACCGACTCCACGCCGGCGATATTGCGTACTTCGCGTTCGACGGCGTTTTTCATCGCTTCGTCGCGCACTTCGCCCGTCAGCAGCACGCGGCGGTTGAAGCTGGTGACATTCACATGGCCGGCATCACCTGTGACGGCCGGCACGCGTGCCTCGCCCTTCACGGCGATCGCCTTGTCTTCGGTCTGGGCGCCCAGGGTACGGCGGTCTGCGGCAGCCACGCCGCTCATCACCGCGCCACCGACCATCAATTCGATGCAGCCGGTCAGCGAGGTGAGCATGGCGCCGCACAGCAAAGCGGTCGCCAGTGGGCGTTGTACGCGTTTCCAGCCTGGGCCAGTACCGAATTTAGTCATTCACGTCTCCTCCGAATAGTGCGACGTCGATGCCGTCGCATATGCAGTGTATGGTTGTTAGATGCACTTCCTGGATGCGCGCCGTGCGTTCGGCTGGTACGCAGATATGCACGTCGGCGTCCGTCAGCATTTTTCCGATCGCGCCGCCGTCCTTGCCGGTCAGCGCCACCACGCGCATTTCGCGCTCCAGCGCCGCTTCCACCGCCGCCATCACGTTGCCGGAGTTGCCCGAGGTGGAAATGGCCAGCAAGATGTCGCCGGCCTGGCCGAAGGCCTGTACCTGCTTCGAGAAAATTTCGCGGTAGCTGTAATCGTTGGCCACCGCCGTCATGATCGACGTGTCGGTGGTCAATGCCAGCGCCGGCAGCGGAAAGCGTTCGCGCTCGAAGCGGCCAACCAGTTCGGCAGCAAAATGCTGGCAGTCGGCAGCGGAACCGCCATTGCCGCAGGCCAGGATCTTGTTACCGTTTGACAGCGCGGCAAACATCAGCTCGATTGCCTGGGCAATCGCGGGTGCCAGCACCGTAGAGGCCTGGATCTTGAGTTCGGCACTTTCGTGGAAGTGCGAGAGGATGCGTTGATTATTCATAGTCTGCCGATTATAGTGCAGGCGCGCGGAAAGACGGACAAGCGCTGTTAAAAATGCTTACATATCGAGAATGTTCTTCAGCCATTCCATGCGAGTGCCATCGATGACGACGGCGTCGAAACGGCACGGTGGCAGGCTGTTTTGCGTCAACAGCCAGGTTTGCGCCGCGCGCGTCAGGCGCCGTTGCTTGGTTGGCGTGATGCTGGCCAGGGCGCCGCCGAAAGTGTTGCTGCTGCGCTGGCGCACTTCGACGAACACGACGCTTTTGCCGTCGCGCATGATCAAGTCCAGCTCGCCGCCCTGGCACAGGAAATTGCGTTCTACCAGTTTGAGTCCCTGCAGCAGCAGATACGCCAGCGCATCGTCTTCCGCCAGCCGCCCCAATCCACGTTTGTCTGGCGCGGGCGGCATGACGGGCTTCTACTGTGCAGCCGGCATCGCCGGCGCTGGTTCAGGCACAGGTTTCGGTGGCCAGGTACCGACTACGCCCTGCTGGTAAGTGGCGGCTTGCTCGGTACGCTCGAAGCGCGCCTGGCCGCCGTCATAACTTACCGCCAGGCGGCCCGTCACGCCATCGAGCGTGAACGGCGCCCCGCGGCGCAGCGCCACTTCGCGCGCCACGCGAAAAGCATCGATGCCGAGCGCATACAGGCGTTCCATGTCGGCCGTCAGGCGCCCGTCGACGGGCTGCGGAGGTTGCGGATACACCATCACTTGCGGATGATCGCGCTGCACTTTCCATGGCAGGTCGAGCAGGCGCACGCCGTCCAGTTCCGGGCCGCTGGCGCCACGGCCGGGGCCAGGATTGAGCGACGAGGTGCCATACAACGGCAGGTCGGGGCCGATCGCCACGCGCAGCTGGCGCGCCTGGTCGGCGTCCAGCGCGGCAAAGATCAGGGCTGGTGGATTGGCCGACAGGCGCGCGCGCAGTTGCACCAGTTCGGCGTCACTGAGGTAGCCATTGGTGGCCGTCAGGTCGACTTGGTCGGCGCTGCCGCCCTGGCGCAGCCATTCCTGCTTGAAAGCGATGCTGGTGCGGCGTTGCGAGGCTGAATTGGCCGACAGGATCAAGGCGTTCGCGCGCGGCTGTTCGCTGGCGGCCCAGGCAGCGGCCTGGCGCGCTTCCGCTTCGATCGACAAGCCCATGACGAGCAGTTTTGCGGGCAGGCGCGCTTCATTGCGGTTCTCGGGGTGATTCAGGGCGATGGTCGGCTTTTTCACCAGATTGCTGTTGGCGACCGCCGTGACGGCCGAGCGCGACAAGGGGCCGACCACGATATCCTGCTCCTGCTGGGCTTGCGCAAACTTGTTCAGTACATCATCGCTGCCGTCGCCCGTATCGATCACTGTCACTTCGAAGCCGCTGCGGTCGCGCTCGTAAGCTGCCATGAAGCCGGCCCGCAACAGGCTGGCGGCCGGACCGAGCGAAGCCGAGCGCAGCGGCAGCAGCAGGCCGATATAGTGAACTTTGCCGTCCGATGGCGCCGGCGCCGTGGCAGCCGGCATGTCGAGCGGTGTACCGGCGGCCGGCTTGCCTGTCATGGGCGCTACCTCCGGCTTGCCGCCTTCATCATAGGCGGTGATGTTGGGCACGGCGACGGCAAACGTCACCGGTTCAGGCGCGGCCGGCTTGGGCAGCGGCGCCGGGATCGGCGGCGGCGCTGGCGGCAGTGCCCTTGTGTTAGATTCAATAGGCGCGCACAATTGCCCGGGCGCGTCACACGGCGTGCTGCAAGCGCTCAGCATGCCGGTCGCGGCACAAACAAGCAGTAACTTCACACTATTAGCAAGCATTGATCCTCCAAAATGACCGTACAAGAAATCAGTTCCATCGCCAGCCTGCCCATCATGACAGAGGCCGCGCACCAGGTCTATCCTATCGCAACATTGTATGTAGTGGCCACGCCGATCGGCAATGTTACCGACATCAGCCTGCGCGCCTTGCACCTGCTGAGCCTGGCTGACGCTGTCGCCTGTGAAGATACCCGCAATACCGCGCATTTGCTGACGCGTTTTGGCCTGAACAAGCCGTTAATTGCTGCGCATCAACATAACGAACGCGAAGTGGCGCAAACCCTGATCGCCCGCCTGCATGCCGGCGAGCGCATCGCGCTGGTCTCCGACGCCGGTACGCCTGCCGTATCCGATCCCGGCGCGCGCATCGTTGACGCGGTGCGTGCGGCCGGCCTGCGCGTGCTGCCCTTGCCCGGCCCGTCAGCGGCGATTACCGCCATTTCCGCCAGCGGCTTGCTGAACGACCAGTTTTACTTTATCGGCTTCTTGCCCGCCAAGGCCAAGCAGCGCGAAAACATGTTGCACAGCCTGCGCGGCGTGACCGCCACCATGGTCTTCTATGAAGCGCCGCATCGCATCCTCGACTGCGCCACCGCCCTGGCCGACGCGTTCGAGCCGACGCGCCAGGTGGTGTTCGCGCGCGAACTGACCAAGCTGTTCGAAGAAATCCACCGCTGCCCGCTGTCCGAAGCCGAAGCCTGGATCCGACTTGATGCACATCGCGAAAAAGGCGAATTCGTCATCCTGCTCGAAGGCGCCACCGAAGCGCAGGACGCCGAAGACGTGGAAGCCGAACGCATCCTGGGCATCCTGCTGGCCGAATGCAGCGTCAAGCAGGCAGCCAACCTGACGGCGCAAATTACCGGGCGCAAAAAGAATGCTTTATATGAGCGGGCCTTGCAACTAAAGGGGCAGGAGTAGGGAACGCACGGCTGCAGAATGCAGCAAGCCCGCACGCTCGCGCGCATCGGGTGGTTCAGCCTTGAGCTGGCCGATCCGCGCCAGATTCGCCAGTGCTTGTGAGGCCGATGAGTTCATCTTCCCCGCCTTTCACAAAGATTTTCGGTTGTTCCAGCACGCGCACGATAAATGACTTGCCGTCGCGTACGCGCTGGACAAATTCCGTCGGCGTGTAGAGCGTCGGGTTCACGGTGCGGCCCAGTTGCTGCTGTAGCGGTTGCAATGCGTCGAGCAAGGCGGCATTCGAGATCGGTTCGCCGATCACCATCAAATCGATGTCGCTGTGCGCTTGTTCGCTTCCTTTTGCCATCGAACCATACACGAACGACAGGTCGATCTGCGGCCAGTGCGCTTGCAGTGCCACGCGCAGCACATCGGCCACGCCAAAAGTTTTCATGACAATACTGCGCAGCTCATCAAAAATCGGTGCATGATGATTCGCCTGGTAATGCTTCTGGTTGCCCACTTTTTTGACAGTGACCAAGGCTGACTTCACCAGCTTTGCCAGTTCGCGCTGTACCGCACCTGAGCCCATGGCGGCGAAAGCGATAATCTCGTTGGCGTAAAACGAGCGTTGCGACTGGCCAAACAGCAAGGCCAGCACGCGTTGCTGTGTTTTGGAAAATAACGTATCTGCATATATGCCCATATTGGGTATGATAGTACCCAATATGGGCATATTCAAGTTATTTATGACTTGAGATCGTTACCATTTGCATCCGCTATCTTTCTTGTCGAGCAGCATTACCAACGGTGCCAATAGCCCGGCACCCGCATACGCGGTGCGGCAATCGCCGCGCTTGCCACTGGCAATATCGCGCGCCAGCTGGGTTTCCGTGCGCAACGGTTTGTCCGGGATCTGGCCGACTGCCGTGCCAACCTTGGCCGGGTCGCGTTCGCTGGCCACCTTGCGCGCGGTTTTCAAGGCCGCTTCCATATCGAACTTCGGTGCCTCAGTTGCCAGCGGATCGGCTGGCGTGGGCGATGGCGCAACCGTGATGGCGTTCGGTACGGGTTCGGCCGCTGGCATGGCCGGTACCCGGGGCGACGGCGCTGCACGGACCGGTTTCTTTTCGCGTTGCGGCGCCACCTTGGCCACGGGCGGTGGCGGCAGCGCCTTGACCACTGGCGGGCGTATCCACACGGTGACCGACTCGACCCTGGGCCCGGCGTCGGGCAGGGGCGGCGGCTTGGCATGGCGCCAGCCATACAGCAACGCCACATGCAGCAGCACCACGCCCACCACAGGAGCGATGTGGCGCCGGCGTGCCGGGCCCGGGTAATCATGCAAGGAATAAGCAAATGGTAGTGCCGTCATGTTTTCGCATCCTGTGAGAGAAAACTGGCGCTTAGTGTCGCATACTTTTTTGGCATCGAAACGGCCGGGGCCGGCAGCAGCGTAAATTATTTACGGGAAGTTTTGCCGGACCCTTGACCGAATCGAATCCGGTCTGTATTATCTTGGTCTTCGGAGTGTGGCGCAGCCCGGTAGCGCACCTGGTTTGGGACCAGGGGGTCCAAGGTTCGAATCCTTGTACTCCGACCAAATTTGTAGAAAAAAACCCAAGAGTTCACGCTCTTGGGTTTTTTTTCGTCTGTACTGTCCAGGGAAAGCGACCCCTGCATTCACACTGCAGGAGTCTTTTCTTTTATGCCAGGCGCTTGGCCGCCAGCGCATTGCCGGCGCGGCTGGAACCCTTGCGGCCCAGCTGCTGCGAAATGAACTGGCCGGCGTCGACCACCTGGTCCAGATCGATGCCGGTGGCGATCCCGAGGCCATTCATCATGTACAGCACGTCTTCGGTGGCGACATTGCCGGTGGCGCCCTTGGCGTACGGGCAGCCGCCCAGGCCCGATACCGACGAGTGATAGATGGCGATGCCCAGTTCCAGGCTGGCGTAGATGTTCGCCAGCGCCTGGCCGTAGGTATCATGGAAATGGCCGGACAAGCCTCCCACGTGGAACGCTGCGATGGCGCGCGCCATCACGGCCTGTGTTTTTCGGGGCGTGGCCACACCGATGGTGTCGGCGATGTCGATCTCGTCACAGCCCAGGTCGCGCATGCGCCCTACCACGTCAGCGACGGCATCGAGCGGCACTTCGCCCTGGTACGGGCAGCCGAAGGCGCAGCTGATGCTGCCGCGCAGGCGCAGGCCGTGATCCTTGGCGGCCTTGGCCACGCCTTCGAAGCGGGCGATCGATTCGGCGATCGAGCAGTTGATGTTCTTTTGCGAAAAGGCCTCGGAGGCCGAGCCGAAGATCACCACTTCATCTGCCCTGGACGCCAGCGCCGCGTCGAAGCCTTGCATGTTCGGCGTCAGCGCGGAATAGATGGTGCTTGGGCGGCGGGCGATGCCGGCCATGACCTCGGTGCTGGTGGCCATCTGCGGCACCCATTTGGGTGACACGAACGAGGCCGCTTCTATATTCGCAAACCCCGCTTGCGTCAGCCGGTCGACCAGTTCGATCTTGACGGCGGCGCTGATGGTCTCCTTTTCATTTTGCAGGCCGTCGCGCGGACCCACTTCGACGATCTTGACCTGTTTTGGCAGGCTGGTAGCAGCGTTCATTTCAGTATCCTTGCAAACGGTTGACGGTGCCTGCCACAACTTCGCCAGCGTGCAGGCGGCGTATCTTGGCGGCGATTTGCGCCACGCTTTCGCGGCGCAGGGTGGTGGCAGAGACATGCGGCGTGATGGTGATGCGCGGCTCCTGCCAGAACGGGTGCTGCTGCGGCAGCGGCTCATTGCGAAACACGTCCAGCGTGGCGCCGGCGATATGGCCCGAGCGGATCAATGTCAGCAGATCCGGCTCGGCCAGGTGCGCACCGCGCGCCACGTTGATGACATAAGCGCCCGGCAGCAGCATCGACAGCCGCGCGCGGTCCAGTACGTTGTGGGTATCCGGCGTGAGTGGCAGCAGGCAAATCAGCACGCGCGTGCCGCGCAGGAAGGCTTCCAGCTCCTTTTCGCCTGCAAAGCACTCGACGCCATCGAGTTGTTTGCGGCTGCGGCTCCAGCCGCGCAGCGGAAACTCGAACTGCACCAGCGCGTCCAGCACGCGGGTGCCGAGCACGCCCAGGCCCAGCACACCAACGGGAAAGTCCGTCTTGTCGAAGGCGGGCAGCGGCTGCCAGATGCCGGCGCGCGCCTGCGCTTCGTAGTCGTCGAAACGGCGGAAGTGGCGCAGCACGGCGTGGCTCACATACTCGGCCATTTGCACGCCCATGCCAGCATCGTCGAGGCGCACCAGCGGCACATCGGCCGGCAGCGCGGCACCGAATTTGAGCAGCGCATCGACCCCGGCACCGGTATTGAAAATGGCTTTGACCTTGCCCAGTTGGTCCAGCATGGCCGCTGGCGGCTGCCAGACCACGGCGTAGTCGCAGTCGGGCACCGCTATGCCTTCGCCCCAGGCAGTGATCTCGGCCTCGGGCAGCAGTGCGGCCAATTCGCTGATCCAGTCCGCCTCCTTGCCGTCCGAACGTTGCAGCAATATGCGCATGATGATTCCTAAGCTGCCGCCTTGAAGGCCAGCAGCGGCGCACCGTCGGCCACCTGGTCGCCGACCGCATACAGCACGTCTTCCACCAGGCCGTCGTGCGGCGCGGCGATGGTGTGCTCCATCTTCATGGCCTCCATGATCACCAGCGGCTCGCCCTTTTTCACGTCCTGGCCTTTGTTCACCAGCACGGCTACCACCTTGCCCGGCATCGGCGCCGTCAAACGGCCGCCTTCGGCTTCCGCTTCGCCAGCATGCGCCATCGGGTCGTTGTAGTGCAGCGTGTAATGCGCGCCGCCCGTAAAGACATGGAACTGCTCGCCGTCGCGGTGCACGGTGCCGCGCACGGCCCGCTCGCCGAGCTTGATCTGCAGTTCCTGGCCGTCTCGCGCGCTCAAACTCAGACGCTGGCCGTTGAACAGCCAGCCGTTCTGCTGGTACGCGATGCGCATGGCATACGCCCTGGCATCAAGGTTCAGCGCGTATTCGTCGGCGAATGACAGTGTGCGTCCCAGGGTGCTGTTCAAACGCCAGCCCAGCGCATCGCCCCAAGGGCCGCTGCCATGGCTGGCGGCTGCTTCCTGCGTCAGCAGCGCCACGGCGGCCAATGCCAGCGCCGTATCGGGCGCCACCTGCAGGGCCGGGAACAGTGCTTCCTGGTTGCGCTCGATCAGGCCCGTGTCCAGCTCGGCAGTGCTGAACGCCTCGCCTTCGACCAGGCGTTTCAAAAAGGCGATATTGCTGGCCAGGCCGACGATCTGGTAGTCGGCCAGTGCCTGGGCCATGCGTGCCAGCGCCTCGCGGCGGTCGGCGCCCCAGACGATCAGCTTGGCGATCATCGGGTCGTAGAACGGCGAAATCGCATCGCCCTCGCGCACGCCCGAATCGATGCGCACGCCGGCCGGAACCGGCGTGCCACCGAGCTCGAACGTCACTGCGGCAGGTGCGCGCATATGGCGCAAGGTACCGATCGACGGCAGGAAACCCTTCTCCGGGTTTTCAGCATAAATGCGCGCCTCGATGGCGTGGCCGTGGATAGCCAGTTCGCTTTGCGTTTTCGGCAGCGGCTCGCCAAAGGCCACGCGCAGCTGCCACTCCACCAGGTCGGTGCCGGTGATCATTTCGGTTACCGGATGCTCGACCTGCAGGCGCGTGTTCATTTCCATAAAGTAGAACGAACCGTCCTGGTTGGCGATGAATTCCACCGTGCCGGCGCCTACATACCCAACCGCTTTTGCGGCAGCGACGGCCGCCTCGCCCATGGCCGCGCGGCGCTCAGGCGGCATGCCCGGCGCCGGTGCTTCTTCCAGCACCTTTTGATGGCGGCGCTGTACCGAGCAGTCGCGCTCGAACAGGTAGATGCAGTTGCCCAGGGTATCGGCAAACACCTGGATCTCGATATGGCGCGGGCGCGACAGGTATTTCTCGGCCAGCACCTTGTCGTCGCCGAAAGAGCTGATCGCTTCGCGCTTGCACGAGGCCAGCGCGGCCTTGAAGTCCAGCGAGTTTTCGATCACGCGCATGCCCTTGCCGCCGCCGCCGGCCGAGGCCTTCAGCAGCACCGGGTAGCCGATCTGGTCAGCCTGCGCGTGCAAAAAGTCCGCGTCCTGATTCTCGCCGTGATAGCCGGGCACCAGCGGCACATGGGCTTTTTCCATCAGCGACTTGGCCGCCGATTTCGAACCCATGGCGCGCATCGCCGACGCCGGCGGGCCGATAAACACCAGGCCGGCGCTAGCGCAGGCGTCGGCAAAGTCGGCGTTCTCGGACAAGAAGCCATAGCCGGGATGGATAGCCTGGGCGCCGGTGGCCAGTGCCACGGCGATGATCTTGTCGCCGCACAGATAGCTTTCTTTGGCCGGCGCAGGGCCGATCAATACGGCTTCGTCGCACACGGCCACGTGCTTGGCATTGGCGTCGGCTTCCGAATACACGGCGACCGTGCGGATGCCCATGCGGCGCGCGGTAGCGGCCACGCGGCAAGCGATTTCGCCACGGTTGGCGATCAGGATTTTTGTGAACATGGTCTCTCTCTTTGCAGCTCGTGGCTGGAAGTTTTTTTATGGGGGCAGATCAGATCAGCAGCCGCACTTCTCTTTCTGTACCGATTCGAGCATCGCACCGCGCGTCTGCAAGCCCAGTTTGTTCAACAAGGTGCGGTCGTCTTCCGCTTCCGGGTTATCGGTGGTCAGCAGCTTGTCGCCGTAGAAGATGGAATTGGCGCCGGCCAGGAAGCACATGGCTTGCACCGCTTCGCCCATCTGGCGCCGGCCTGCCGACAGGCGCACGCGCGCTTTCGGCATGGTGATGCGGGCGACCGCAATCGTTCGCACGAATTCGAATGGGTCCAGCGCTTCCAGGCCAAACAACGGCGTGCCTTCCACCTGCACCAGGTGGTTGACGGGCACCGATTCCGGATACGGATTCAGGTTGGCCAGCTGGGCGATCAGGCCGGCGCGTTGCAGGCGCGTCTCGCCCATGCCGACGATGCCGCCGCAGCACACTTTCAGCCCGGCTTCGCGCACGCGGCCCAGGGTATCGAGGCGGTCCTGGTATTCGCGGGTCGAGATCACGTTGTCGTAGAACTCGGGCGCCGTGTCCAGATTATGGTTATAGAAATCGAGGCCGGCATTTTTCAGGCGGTCGGCCTGGCCCTCTTCCAGCATGCCCAGGGTGGCGCAGGTTTCCAGGCCCAGGGCCTTGACCTTGCTGACCATTTCCTCGACTTTTTCCATGTCGCGGTCCTTCGGGCCGCGCCAGGCGGCGCCCATGCAGAAGCGCGTGGCGCCATTGGCCTTGGCCTGGCGGGCGGCGTCCAGCACGGTGTCGATGTCGAGGATTTTTTTCGCTTCCACGCCCGTGTCGTAGCGGGCCGCCTGCGGACAGTAGCCGCAGTCTTCTTCGCAGCCACCGGTCTTGATCGACAACAGGGTTGCCAGTTCCACGTCACCGTCAGGGAAGTTGGCGCGGTGGGTTTGCTGGGCCTTGAACATCAGGTCGTTGAACGGCAGGTCGAACAGGGCCAGCACGTCGGCGACGGGCCAGGTGGCCGTTTCGGGCACGGTAATGCGTGCCGCGGGACGGTGCAGTTCGACGGTTTTTGCTGCTTCTTGGATGAATGACATCGTGATTCCTTGGGTTTCGTTTACTTCAATTGTCGGGATGTTGCAGCGGCCAGTTCGGCAGGCCAGTAAAATCGAGATACGACGCCGCTTCTGCGGCGCTCGGCTGCGCCATGCGCGGCACCTTGCCCAGCAGCGGCGCCGGGATGCGCTCGATCAGCGCATCGATATTTTCGTCGATGAAGCGCATTTCCACTTCGAGGGTATTGGCGACCCAGCCGATTAAGGTAAGTCCGCGTGCCTCGATCGCTTCGAGCGTCAGCAGGGCCTGGTTAATGCAACCCAGGCGCATGCCGACCACCAGAATCACCGGCAGGTCCAGCTGCTGCGCCAGGTCGGCTGTGTCGAAAGTGGCGGACAGCGGCACGCGAAAGCCGCCCACCCCTTCCACCACCACCGCATCAGAAGCGGCCGCCACTTCGAGGTAGGCGGCCAGGATAGGCACCGGGTCGATCGTCACGCCTTCAAGCGCGGCGGCGATATGCGGCGCGGCCGGCTCCTTGAACATGTACGGCGTGGTCAGGTTGGGCAGCAGGTTGACGTTGCCGGCCGCTTTGAGGCTGTCGGCGTCTTCATTATGCAGTTCGCCATCGCGCAGCTCGGCGCCGGCTGCCACCGGCTTCATGCCGCAGGCGCGTACGCCGCGCTGTACCAGCGCATGCAGCAGCGCCGACGAGGTCAATGTCTTGCCGATTTCCGTGTCGGTGCCCGTAACAAAACAGGCAAAGCGCGACGGCAGTGCGGCAGCCACGGGGGCCGGTTCCAATGCCGGCTCCAGTACCGCTTCCACTTCGCTCACTTCGGCCGTACCGATGACGATGGGTTCATCAAGACTCATGGCGCGTCCTTTCCAGGTTATTCACTGCATTGATCAATAGTGCCACGTCTTGCTGTGTGTGGCCGGCCGACAGGGTCACGCGCAGGCGCGCGGTGCCCAAGGGCACGGTGGGCGGACGGATCGCGCCTACCCACAAACCCTGCTGATACAGGCTGGCGGCAATGTCCATCATCGCGGCGTTTTCGCCGATGATCACGGGCTGTATCGCGGTGTTCGATGCCAGCGGCTGCCAGTGCCGCAATTGCAGGCCGTCGTTCCATTGTGCCACCAGCGCCGCCAGGTGCGCGCGGCGCTGCCGGCCTTCCTCGCCGGCGATAATATCCAGGCTGGCCAGCAGCGCATGGGCGATTGCGGGCGGTGCGGCGGTGGTAAAGATATACGGGCGCGCTTTCTGGATCAGCGTTTCGATCACGGCTTCGTGCGCGGCCACGAAAGCGCCACCGACGCCGGCCGACTTGCCCAGGGTGCCCACATATACCAGGTTGGACGAGTGCAAATCAAAATGTTCGAGCGCACCGCGGCCGTGTTCACCCAGGGCGCCGAAGCCGTGCGCATCGTCGACCACCAGCCAGGCGCCATATTGTTCGCACAGGGCCAGCAGTTCGGGCAGCGGCGCCAGGTCGCCATCCATGCTGAACACGCTGTCAGTGACGACGATTTTGGTGGCCGCCGTGCTGGCCGCCAGCAGGCTTGCCAGCGCAGCTGTATCGGCGTGCGGATAGACGCGCGTGGCCACGCGCGCCAGGCGCGTGCCGTCAATCAGCGAGGCGTGGTTCAGCGCTTCGGAAAAAATCTCGGTGTCCTTGTCGCCCACCGCCAAGCCAGTCAGCACGGCCAGGTTGGCCATATAGCCGGTGCAAAAATACAGCGCGCGCGCCGACTCCAGGTTGGGGCCGACAAACTCGGCCAGCCGCTCTTCGAGCAGCGCATGGGCGCGGCCATGGCCGCTGATCAGGTGCGAAGCGCCGCTGCCGGCGCCGTACAGATCGGCGCCTTGCTTGAGGGCATCCACGATGCGCGGATGCGAAGCCAGGCCCAGGTAATCATTGCTGCAAAAGGCCAGCATTGCGCGGCCATCGACGCTGATGCGCGGCGCGCACGGCGTGTCGACCGTGCGGCGCCGGCGTATCAGGCTGCGTTCTTCCAGTGTCTGCAACTGCTGTTGCAAGCGTGTGATCAGTTCCACTTCAAGCCCCCATCACATGGTTGAACACGGCCAGCATCTGCTTGCCCACGCCGGCTATCTGTTCGTCGTCGAGGATATACGGCGGCATCAGGTAGACGGTGGAGCCGATCGGGCGCATCAGGAGTTCATGTTCGAGCGCGGTGCTGAAAAAGCGGCGTGAAAAGTCCGGCGTGGCATCGACTGCATCAAACGCCCAGATCATGCCCTGCTGCCGGAAGTGGCGCACTCTGTCGTGCTGCGCCAGCGGCATGAGTGCCTGCGTGATCTTGTCGGCGCGCAGCCGGTTATTCACCAGCACCTCGTCTTCTTCAAAAATGGCCAGCGTGGCAAGCGCGGCGCGGCAGGCCAGCGGATTGCCGGTGTAAGAATGCGAATGCAAAAAGCCGCGGCGCATATCGGTGCTGTAAAAGGCCTGGTAGATATCTTCGCGCGTCATCACCAGGGACAGCGGCAGGTAGCCGCCGCTGATGCCTTTGGACAGGCACACGAAATCGGGCCAGATGCCGGCCTGTTCGCACGCAAAAAAGGTACCGGTACGGCCGCAGCCAACAGCGATTTCGTCGAGGATCAGATGCACCTGATGGCGGTCGCACAGCTCGCGCACCAGCGACAGATACAGTGGGTCGTGCATGGCCATGCCGGTCGCGCACTGCACCAGAGGCTCAATGATGACGGCGGCGATCTTGCCGGCTTTTTGCTGGAACAGCTGCTCCACCTCGGCTGCGGCGCGCCTGGCCACGTCCTGCGCCGTTTCGCCGTCGTGCGCCTGGCGGAAGTCCGGCGACATCACCGTCTGCGTGGCGCGCAGCAGCGGGCCGTAGGCGTCCTTGAACAGCGCCACGTCGGTGACGGCCAGTGCGCCGATGGTCTCGCCGTGGTAGCTGCCCTTGAGGCAAACGAATTCCTGTTTTTCACTCTTGCCACTGTTGCGCCACGCATGAAAACTCATTTTCAGAGCGATTTCCACGGCCGAGGCGCCATCGGACGCATAGAAGCTGTGACCGAGCACGCCGCCGGTCAGGGCCGACAGTTTTTCCGACAGTTCAATTACCGGTTCGTGCGTAAAACCGGCCAGCATGGCGTGTTCCAGCCGGTCCAGCTGGTCCTTCAGTTGCGCATTGATGCGCGGATTGGCATGGCCGAACAGGTTTACCCACCACGAGCTGATGGCGTCCAGGTAGCGCCGGCCGTCATGGTCGTACAGCCAGGCGCCGCGGCCATGGCTGACCGGGATCAGAGGCACTGACTCATGATGCTGCATCTGCGTGCACGGATGCCACACGCTGCGCAGGCTGCGTTCGACCCATGCCGATTGTTTTTCTGATTTCAAACCTGCTCCAATTATTTTGTTAGCCCATGAGCCAACCCGGCTTGCGCTTGTCCAGGAAGGATTGCACGCCCTCGCGCCCCTGTTCCGAAGCGCGGATCTGCGCGATGCGTTCGGCGGTGTCTTGCAGCAGCGCATCGGTCACCGGCTGGCCGGCGATCTCGCGCACCAGCGTCTTCGCTTGTGCCACCGCGTGCGGGCTGTTGCCGGTCAGCGCTTTCAGCACTTCGGCGGTTTTCGCGTCCAGTGCATCGAGCGCGACTACCTCGTGGGCAAAGCCGATGCGCAGCGCTTCGTGGGCGGAAAATCGCTCGGCAGAGATAAAGTAGCGGCGCGCCGCCTGTTCGCCCATGGCCTTGATGACATACGGTGAAATGGTGGCCGGGATCAGGCCCAGCCGCACTTCGCTCAGGCAGAATTGCACCTCTTCTGCAGCCAGGATGATATCGCATGCGGCCACCAAGCCCATGCCGCCGGCATAACAGTCGCCCTGGACCTTGGCCACCACCGGCTTCGGGCAGGTATAAATCGTGCGCAGCATCTGTGCCAGCTGCAGCGCGTCGGCCTGGTTTTCGGCATGCGTGTAGCCGGCCATCTTCTTCATCCAGTGCAGGTCGGCACCGGCGCAAAAGGCCGGGCCGTTCGCGGCCAGCACGATGGCACGCACCATGTCGCTGCGGCCCAGGCCCTCGAAGGCGCGCGCCAGTTCGGCGATCGTGGTCTCGTTGAAGGCGTTGCGCACATCGGGGCGGTTCAGGGTCACGGTCGCGACATTGCCTTCGATGACCAGTTTCAGGGTTTCAAATTCCATTTTCTTCTCACTTACATCCTGGTTACATACGAAACACGCCGAACTTCGTCTCGGGGATTTCCGCGTTCAGCGCGGCCGACAGGCCCAGGCCCAGCACCATGCGGGTGTCGGCCGGATCGATCACGCCATCGTCCCACAGGCGCGCGGTGGCGTAGTAGGGGTGGCCCTGGTGTTCGTACTGGTCCTTGATCGGCTGCTTGAAAGCCGCTTCCTCGTCCGCGCTCCAGGCGCCGCCCTTGCCCTCGATGCCGTCGCGCTTGACGGTGGCCAGCACCGACGCGGCCTGGTCGCCACCCATCACAGAAATGCGCGCATTGGGCCACATCCACATGAAGCGCGGCGAAAACGCGCGGCCGCACATGCCGTAGTTGCCGGCGCCGAAACTGCCGCCGATAATCACGGTAAATTTCGGCACCGCTGCCGTCGCCACTGCGGTGACCATCTTGGCGCCGTTGCGCGCGATGCCCTCGTTTTCGTATTTGCGGCCGACCATGAAGCCGGTAATATTTTGCAAAAATACCAGCGGGATCTTGCGCTGGCAGCACAGTTCGATAAAGTGCGTGCCCTTCAGTGCCGACTCGGAAAACAGGATGCCGTTGTTGGCGATAATGCCGACCTTGATGCCATGGATATGCGCAAAGCCGCAGATCAGCGTGGTGCCGTAGCGGGCCTTGAATTCGTCGAATTCGCTGGCGTCGACGATGCGGGCGATGACTTCGCGCACGTCGAACGGCTTGCGCGTATCGACCGGAATCACGCCATACAGTTCCTGTGGCGGGTAGTGCGGTTCCATCGACTCGCGCAGCGCCATCTGCTGCGGTTTCGTGCGGTTCAGGTTAGAGACGATGGTGCGCGCCAGTGACAGCGCATGCAGGTCATTCTGCGCCAGGTGGTCGACCACGCCGGACAGGCGCGTATGCACGTCGCCGCCGCCCAGGTCTTCGGCCGTCACCACTTCGCCGGTGGCCGCTTTCACCAACGGCGGGCCGCCGAGGAAAATCGTGCCCTGTTCCTTGACGATGATCGACTCATCGCTCATGGCCGGCACATAGGCGCCGCCGGCGGTGCACGAACCCATCACCACGGCGATTTGCGGAATCCCCTTGGCCGACAAATTGGCCTGGTTGTAGAAGATGCGGCCGAAATGGTCGCGGTCGGGGAATACATCGTCCTGGTTGGGCAGGTTGGCGCCGCCCGAGTCGACCAGGTAGATGCACGGCAGATTGTTCTGGTCGGCGATTTCCTGCGCCCGCAAATGTTTTTTCACCGTCATCGGGTAGTAAGTGCCGCCCTTGACGGTGGCGTCATTGCAGACGATTACGCATTCCTGGCCCGAGACCCGGCCGATGCCGGTGATGATGCCTGCACTTGGGGCCGCGTCAAAGCCGTTGGCGTCCCGGTACATGGCGTAGGCCGCCATCTGCGAAAACTCGAGAAACGGCGTGCCGGGATCGAGCAGCATCTGCACCCGGTCGCGCGGCAGCAGCTTGCCGCGCGCCAGGTGCTTGGCGGCAGCCGCCTCGCCGCCACCGGCCGCGATTTTCTCCACCTTGTCGCGCAAATCGTCGACGATGGCTTGCATGGCGGCCACATTGGCCTTGAAATCGTCGCTGCGCGGATTGAGTTTGCTTTCGATGTGCGGCATTGCGGTTCCTTTTTATTATCGCCCGGTCTCTCGGGTCGCGCTATTCGGGAAAACTGCCGTCGAGATAAAACCAGCGCAGGGTGCCATCGCCGCCCTTGCCGGATTCGCGCACGAAGCGACTCACTTCATGCAGGCGGTGGGCGCGGCCCCCGACCTTGTAGCGGGCCACGAATTCGACGGTATCGCGGTTGATCTCTTCGGCCTGATCGGCAGATTCTGCTTTACGTTGACGTAAACGTAAACCAGATTTTACCTCAAGTCCCAGCCACTGGACTTTTTCTTCTTCGGCAAATAATGCGTCGCCCGGGCAGGTGCTGGCGTGCCAGGTGGTGCGCAGATACGGCTCGTCGCGCAAGGTAAACGCCGTATAGCGCGAGCGCATCAGGACTTCGGCCGTGGGCGGCAGGGCGCTGCCCGCGATATACGGGCCGCAGCAAGTGGCATAGGCGCCGCCGCCACAGGGGCAGGCAACGGATTTCGAGGTTGTGGACATGCGATAGACGGCAAGAGCGGAAAGTTCCGCAATTATCCGCCATAAGGGACAGGCACGTGACTGCTAGCGGCGCGGCTGAAGAAAGTCCAGCGCAAATGGCGGCGCCTTGCCGGCCATCAGATCAGCCAGGATGCGCGCCGTGCCGGCCGCAAAGGTAAAGCCCAGCGGGCCGTGGCCCACGTTCAGCCACAAGTTGGCGTACTTACTGGCGCCCACCAGCGGCGCGCTGTTGGGCGTGGCGGGCCGCAAGCCGGCCCAGGCCGTCGCCTGCTCGTAATCTGCCGCCTGCGGCATGGCCTCGCGCGCCAGCCGTTTGAGGCCGGCAATGCGCTCTGGCGTGATACTGGCATCGGCGCCCACCATGTCGACCATGGCCGCCACGCGCAAGCTGCTGCCGATGCGCGCATACAGCACCTTGCGCTCGAAGTCGGTAATGCTGATCGCGGGCGCCAGGTCTTGCACGCGCACGGGGGCCGTCAGGCTGTAGCCCTTCAGCGGATACAGCGGCAGATAGATGCCGGCCGTGGCGGCCAGGTCGCGGCTCTGGATACCAGCTGCCAGCACGTACTGGTCGGCGCCCAGCAGGCCCAGGCTGGTTTCGACGCCTGCCACCTTGCCGTTGAGCATCACCAATTTGTGGGCTTCGCCCTTGAGCAGCAGCGCGCAATTCGGATGCTGCCGCAGCCGCGCTTCAAGTGCCAGGCAAAACGCGTGGCAATCGGCCACCGCTTCGCCTTCAGTAAAGATGGCGCCAGCGAGCGACTGTTGCAGCGCGGCCAGGGCCGGCTCGCGCTGCACGGCCTGTGCCGGCGTCAGCACCAGGCGTGCCTCTTCCGATTCGGGGCGGGCCACGGCGCGCTGGAAAATGGCCGGTGAACGGTAGACGATCAACTTGCCCGCATCGCGCCAGGCATAGGTTTGCGGCGGTACCGTTGCCTCCAGCTGGGCCATGCCAGCGCGGCTCAGTTCGCCCAATTCCAGCAGCTTGGCGGTGGTGCGGGCGTTGCTGGCGGCATTGCAGTTGCGTAAAAAGCTGGCCATCCAGCGCCACTGGCGCCAGTCGGCTTCCGGGCGAAAACGCAGCGGACCATCTTTTTGCAGCAGCCATTGCAGCGCTTTCAGGGGCACGCCGGCGTCCGCCAGCGGCGCCACGTAGCGATAGCTGAGTTGTCCGCCATTGCGGTAGCTGGCGGCGGTGCCGACCTGTTCGTTGCGTTCCAGCAGCGTGACTTTGTAGCCGGCCTCGGCCAGCCACCAGGCCGACGTCAGGCCGACGACGCCGCCACCGATGATGATGACTTGTTGTTGCTGCATGCTGCCTCGCTGCGTAGGTACTCCCATGGGAGGGGAGCATTCGGTAAGAGCTTAGAGGGTGCGTACGGGGCGGGCTAATGAAACATCATGGTGCAGCCATAACTTGCAGGAATGCACTGATTTGGTGCGAATTATTCAAGATTGACAATCGCTCCATGGTATAGTGCGTCGAGCACCGCTTCTTCTGGCCGCGATAGCGCGGTGTGCGGGCCGCGCTGCTGGCCCGGATCGCTGCCGGTGCCACCTATCAGGTAAATCATGCCGTTCTTGTTGGCAAAGTCGAGCACAAAGGCGGACAGCAGGCCATAGGCGTCGCCGAGGTGGCCGGCAGCGGAAAAATGCGCGTTTGCCACCAGCCCGTTGCCGCGTGCGCCATCCGCATCGAATTGCTGGTTGCCCAGGCCCCACGCACGGAACAGTCCTTGATCGCTGTCGCCATTGCCGCCATCCGCCGCCAGCTGCCATTGCCGGGTAAACATCAGCGTGATGCTGGCCGGCTGCAGTATCTGCTGGCCCTGATAGCGTCCGTCGGCCAGCAGCATCTGCATGACCTTGCCCATGTCCGCCGCCGAGATACGCAAACCGCCGGTGGGGCTGAAGATGGTGGCATTGCTGCCGATCACATAGCGGTCGATACCTGCAGGTTTGGCTGGCGCCTGGCGGCGCACATCATCTGCCTGGGCAATCCAGGGGCCGTTCGGGTTCCACGTTTCGCTGTCGGCTGGCCGCTTGCGGTACAGGGTGGCGATGTCGTTCAGTTCGCCTGGCGAGAATTCTGCCGGGTTATAGCCGCCGCGCAATCCCATCGGCGCCAGCAGCAAACGCCGCATCAGGTGGTCGAAGCGTTCGCCCGTGACCTTTTCCATCACCGTGCCGATCACGCCCCAGTTCAGGTTGGCATAGCTGAAGTACTGGCCCGGTGCGGCATTGCCTGCCCACATGGCGTCGCCGCCAGCGGTAAATACATCGCGCAGGCTGCGCTCGGCGCCCCAGAAATAGCCGCCTGCGTCGCGCAGCGACGAGGTATGGCTGAGCAGGCTGCGCAGGGTGACCGCCTGTTTGGGAAAGTGCGGGTTGCGCAGTGAAAACCCAAGATAAATGCCGACGTCCTGGTCCAGTTGCAGCTTGTGCTGTTCCACCAGCCGCATCAGGGCCAGAGTGGTCATCATTTTCGAGACCGAGGCGATGCGAAACAGCGTATCGGGCGTGACAGGCAGGCTTTGTTCCGCTTGCGCCGGCAGATAACGATAGCCGAATTGCTGCTGGTACACCGCCTGGCCATGGCGTATCGCCAGCACCGACAGGCTGGCCAATGGCTGGCGCGCATCGCCGACGATGGCCGCCAGTTGATTGTCGAGCTTGACGTTGCCCACCTTGCCTGCCGCCGCCATTGCCGTGCTACCGAGCAGCAATCCCCCCATCCAGCCGCCCAGCCATCGCAGCATTGCCTGATTCATGTCGTTTTCCTTGAGCACGCTTGCCATGATGGGCCAGCATAGAGTGCGGAACAGGAATGCGCCAATGAAAAGTGCTTATTTGTCTATAATTCCAAGTTATGCTTTTAGCGAATTACTCAAAGACCAGTGTTTTAAAAGCGTATGGCCGTTATTCATGCCTGTTTTCCATTTATTCACGGGCGGCGCACCACGTGCAAGCGCCATCGCCATTACACTAGATAGACTAGGAGAACAGTAATGAGCCAGACCAGCATGGAACTCAAGGTCGATTTAACTGACAATTCGCCTTTGTATATGCAGATCGCCCGCAAGCTGAGCGATGATGTACGCAATGGCCGCTACCAGGTAGACCAGGCCCTGCCGTCCGAACGCACCCTGTCCGAATTGCTCGACGTCTCGCGGGTCACCGCGCGCAAGGCCATCGACCAGCTGGTCGAGCAGGGCCTCGTCGTGCGCCGCCGCGGTTCGGGCAACTATATTGCGCCGCGCATCGAGCAGCCACTGTCGAACCTGTCGAGCTTTTCGGAACAATTGCAGCAACGCGGTTACCGGGCCGGTTCGCGCTGGCTCAAGCGCGAGGTGGTGATCGCCAGCAGCGAAGAACAACTGAGCCTGGGCCTGGCGCAAAACACCAAAGTGGCGCGCCTGGAGCGCCTGCGCCTGGCCGACGATGTGGTGATGGCCTACGAGGTCAGTGTATTGCCCTACAGCGTGGTGCCGGACCCGGCCGCCGTGGGCGACTCCTTGTATGCCTACCTGGCCCAGATCAGGAAGTCGCCGGTGCGCGCGCTGCAGCATATCCGCGCCATGAACGCCACCGGCGTGCTGGCCGCGCAGCTGGGCGTGCCTGACGGCCAGGCTGTGCTGTTCATTACCCGCCTCGCCTACCTGGAGTCGGGTGTCGCGGTGGAACTCACGCATTCGTATTGCCGCAGCGATCATTACGACTTTGTGGCGGAGATGCGCCGCGCCCCATAATCTGCCGTTATGCGTGTTCGCCATCCTTTCATGGCTGGCTGTGCTGGTCGGTATTAAACTGGTTTCATCGTTCAACCATGTCCATGAGTCATGTTAAAAACTGAAACCCCGAGTACGCAGCATGCGCAACTCGATCTGTATCCCGCCGAACAGCTGGTGGCCGCGCTGGTCGATGACCAGTTCCGGGCCGTCGAGGCCGTACGGCTGGCCTCGCCGCAGATCACTTCAGCCATCACCGCCGCCCTGCCCCGTATCGCCGCCGGTGGCCGGCTCTTGTATGTCGGCGCCGGTACCTCGGGCCGGCTTGGTGTGCTTGACAGCGTGGAGCTGCATCCGACTTTTTCCTGGCCGCTTGATCGCGCCGTGGCCATCCTTGCCGGCGGTGCCGGCGCCATGTTCGCGGCCGTCGAAGGGGCGGAAGACGATGTGGCGCAGGGTGCGGCCGACCTGCTGGCCTTGCAACCGCAGCCGAACGACGTGGTGTTCCTGCTGGCCGCGTCCGGCGCCACGCCATATGTGCTGGGAGCCTTGCGCGCCGCGCGTGGGGCTGGTGCGCTGACGGTCGGGATTGCCAATAATGTCGATGCGCCGGTGGCCATGCAAGCCGAATATGGCATCGTGCTCGACACGGGCAACGAAGTGATCTCCGGCAGCACCCGTCTGAAAGCGGGCACGGCGCAGAAAATCACCCTCAATACCATTTCCAGTGCGCTGATGGTCGGTTTGCACAAAACCTATGGAAACTTGATGGTAGACTTGAAGCCGACCAACGCCAAGCTGATCTTGCGGGCCGTCAGACTGACCATGCATGCCACCGGCGTAGATGAAGCGCAGGCAAGAAGCGTGCTGGAGCAATGCCAGTTTCATGTCAAGGTGGCGATTGTTGCCTTGTTAAAAAAAATTACCACAGACCAGGCACAAGCATTGTTGGCCGGCGCTGGCGGCAGTGTGCGCTCGGCACTGGCCGCCTGAACCGATGGCGCGGCATTCTTCTGCCTGTTTGACGATGAAGGATGTATGAAGCTTGTGAAACAAACCGCCCCGGCCACCGCAGCCGCGCGCGTGAAAAACCCCTGGCTGTGGATCCCCTCGCTGTATTTCGGCCAGGGCATACCGTATGTCGTGGTCATGACGCTGTCGGTGATAATGTACAAGAACTACGGCTTCAGCAATACCGATATCGCCCTGTATACCAGCTGGCTGTACCTGCCATGGGTGATCAAGCCGCTGTGGTCGCCCTTTATCGACATGTACCGCACCAAGCGCTTCTGGATCGTCGGCCTGCAACTGGTGATCGGCGCCGCGCTGGCGCTGGTGGCGCTGACCACATCCTTGCCGCACTTTTTCCAGATCAGTCTGGCGATCTTCTGGCTGATGGCCTTCAGTTCCGCCACGCATGATATCGCGGCCGACGGTTTCTACATGCTGGGCCTGGAAGAACACCAGCAAGCCGCGTTTGTCGGCGTGCGCAGCACCTTTTATCGCCTGGCGATGATTTCAGGCCAGGGCCTCTTGGTCTACCTGGCCGGCTACCTGACGCACTCTACCGGCAGCGTGCAACTGGCCTGGTCGGTGGTGTTCGCCATCCTGGCGGGGCTGTTCATCATTTTGTTCCTGTACCACTATTTCATTCTTCCGAAACCCCCAGCCGACCGGCCCGGCATCACCGATGCCGGTGTTTCTCCGCTGCAGGAATTCGTCGCCACCTTCGCCGCCTTCTTCAAGAAAAAAGACATTCTCGTCATCCTCGGCTTCTTGCTGCTGTTTCGCCTCGGCGAAGCGCAACTGCTGAAACTGGCAGCGCCCTTCCTGCTCGACCCCGTCGCCAAAGGCGGCCTGGGCCTGTCCACCGAACAGGTGGGCCTGGTCTACGGCACTATCGGCGTGATCGCGCTGACCCTGGGGGGCTTGCTGGGCGGCTACATCATTTCGCGCTTTGGCTTGAAGCGCTGCCTGTGGATCATGGTGCTGTCGGTACACCTGCCGGACCTGGTATTTGTTTACCTGGCCACCACCCTGCCCAGCAATATCTATCTGATCGCCGGCGGTATCGCGCTGGAACAGTTCGGCTATGGCTTCGGCTTCGCTTCTTATATGTTGTACATGATCATGGTCTCGGACGGCGCCCACAAGACGGCCCATTACGCCATCTGCACCGGTTTCATGGCGCTGGGCATGATGTTGCCTGGCATGGCCAGCGGCTGGATACAGCAGATGCTGGGCTACCAGCACTTCTTTATCTGGGTCTGTATCGCCACCATCCCCGCCTTCATCATGGCGGCCCTGGTCAGTATCGATCCCGAATTCGGCAAGAAGGCCGAGGCCTGAGCTTTTCTACTGTGCGCGCCGCGGCACGGCCGCGCACAGTAGAATGCCCGCACCGATAGACCTGCGCCCTACCTTGCGAGGAATTGTTTTGTTGTCTACTTTTAAAAAATGTCTGGCGTCCAGCGCCGGCATGGTGGCCGCGCTGGCCGCCGCCAGCTTGCTCAGCAGTTGCACCAGTTCGCGCATGCCCACCGATGCGACGTCCGGCCCGGCCGCCCTGCCGGCCGTGCCTCCCGTGCAACATATCCGTGGTGAAGTGCCGCCGCCGGCGCCGCGCGAGTTCCGCGCCGCCTGGGTCTCGACGGTTGCCAATATCGACTGGCCCAGCCGCAGCAACCTGACGGTGGCCAAGCAGCAAGCTGAAGCGATCGCCATCCTCGACCGCGCCAAGTCCCTCAATCTGAACGCCATCGTGCTGCAGGTACGCCCCAGCGCCGATGCGATCTACCCGTCGCAACTGGAGCCGTGGTCGGAGTTCCTCACCGGCAAGCAAGGCCAGCCGCCGCTGCCGATGTATGACCCGCTGGCGTTCTGGGTGGCCCAGGCGCATGCGCGCGGGCTGGAGCTGCACGCCTGGTTCAATCCCTACCGTGCCCGCCACGCCACCGCCAAGTCACCGCTGGCGCGCGACAGTTTTGCCAGCACCAACCCGGCGTCCGTGAAACAGTACGGCCGCTATCTGTGGATGGACCCGGGCGACGCCGCTGCGTCGAAACACACGCTTGATGTGGTGCTCGATGTGGTGCGCCGCTACGATATCGACGGCGTGCATATCGACGATTATTTCTATCCCTACCCGATCGACGCGCCGGGTGCCGGTGCCGGCGCCGAGACCGCCGCGCTGGACGCCGGCAGCGGCGCCGCCAGGGGCGAGCTGCCGTTTCCCGATGAACCGTCGTGGCAGAAATACCTGCTCGGTGGCGGACAACTGGATCGCGCCGGCTGGCGCCGCCAGAACGTCAACCAGCTGATCGAGGGCTTGTATACCGGCATCCACCGCGAGAAAAGCTGGGTGCGCTTCGGCATCAGTCCGTTCGGCATCGGCCGCCCAAACCTGCGTCCGCCCGGCATCGTCGGCTTCAGCCAGTATGACAAATTGTATGCGGATGCGGAATTGTGGCTGTCCAAGGGCTGGCTCGATTACCTGTCGCCGCAGCTGTATTGGCCGGTGGCGCAGGCGCCGCAGGCGTTCGGCGTGCTGCTCGATTATTGGCTGGCGCAAAATCCATATGGCCGCCACGTGTGGCCGGGCCTGTACACCAGCCGCATCGACAATACGCCGAAGTCGTTCACGCCGCAGGAAATCGTCAAGCAGATCGAAGTGACGCGTACGCGCACTGGCGCCAATGGACAAGTGCATTTCAGCATGGCGCCGCTGATGCAAAACCGCAAGGGCATCAGCGAGCAGCTGAAAGCGGGCGTGTATCAAAGCCCTGCCCTGATTCCGGCCACGCCATGGCTGGGATCGGAAGCGCCCGGCACGCCGCTGGTGGCGATGCGGCGCGCTGGTGATGGCGTGAATGTGAAACTGACGGCCAGCGGCGGCAAGCCTGTGGCGCAGTACGCGGTGTGGGCACGCTATGGCGAGGAATGGCGCTTCCTGGTGGTAACCGGTACGCAAGCCGAACTGAACCTGGTGGACGACCCCATCGGCCGGGTCAATGCAGTGGTGGTCAGTGCCGTCGACCGCCTCGGCAATGAAAGCCCGCGCATTACCTTGCGCCAGCCGACGGTGGTGGCTGCGAAGTAACAGTTCCTGATCGACCTCGATCAGTCCATAACCTGCAGGCATGTATCGTGCGCAAGCTTTCATGCCTGACAGTCTCGTCTGGCCTTACACTCACGGCATGACTTCTTTCCATGCAGCTTCCCGGCCAGGCCTGGGCATCGATGCCGGCGGTACCCAGACGCGCTGGGCGCTGGCCACCGCCGATGGCGCCATCGTTGCCAGCGGCGTGGTGGACGGCTTGTCGGCCTTGCAAATGAGCAGCGATGCGGGCCGTGCGGCCTTGCACGCCACCTTTGCCAGCTTGAGCCAGGCCGTGCTTGCCGTTGGCCAACCGTCCCATGTGCATGCGGGCCTGACCGGTTTTGGCGGCGATGGTGCGCTGTTGGCGCAGTCCCTGGCGACGCTGCTGGCACTGCGCCCGTCGGACGTGACTTTGTGCAATGATATTGAAATCGCTTATCTTGACAGTTTTGCGCCCGGTGAGGGTTACCTGGTGTATGCCGGTACCGGTTCGATCGCCGCCTGGATCGATACCGGTGGCGTGTTTCACCGTGCTGGAGGGCGCGGCGTCTTGCTCGACGATGGCGGTGGCGGCTATTGGATCGCGCGCGAAGCCTTGCGCCAGATCTGGCGCCGCGAAGATGAGGCGCCGGGCAGCTGGACGCAATCAGCGATGGCGCACGCCGTATTTGAACAGATAGGCGGCAGCGACTGGGACAGTTCGCGCCAGTTCATGTATGGCCAGGATCGCGGCGCCATCGGCCGGCTGGCACTGGCTGTCGCCGCCAGTGCCGAGCTTGACCCGCTGGCACTGGACATCTTGCAGCGGGCCGGACAGGAACTGGCGCGGCTGGCGCTGGCGCTGACGGCGCGCCATGGTCCACGCCGCGTGGTGCTGGCCGGCCGCGCGGCGCAGTTGCACCCGGCAATCGCGGCCGCCATGCGCGCCGCTTTGCCGGACTCGTTGATGATGGAACAAAAGACAGCTCGTTCGCATGAGGCGGCCGCCCGGCTGGCCGCCAAGGTGAGCGGCACGCCATGGATTGATTAACCCTGTTATGGATACCGTATGAAAAAAATTGCTCTTGCCCTGCTGGTTGCCCTGCTGTCGGCCTGTACCACCACTGTTCCCCAGATCGACCGCAGCCTGACCGCGCGCGGCCAGAGTCCGCGCGTGAAATTCATCGTCATCCATTACACCGTCAGCGACTTGCCCCGTTCGATCAATATCTTGACGCAGCAGGTTGTCAGCAGCCATTACCTGCTGACCGATACGGCCCAGCCGAAATTCTATGCGCTGGTCGACGAGTCGCGCCAGGCCAATCACGCCGGCGTCAGCAACTGGAAAACATATACCCAGCTGAACGTCAGCTCGATCGGCATCGAGATCGTCAACCCGGGCTTTACCGAATCGCCACAAGGCCGCATCTGGTATCCGTTCCCGCAGGCGCAGATCGACGCGCTGATTCCACTGCTGAAAGACATCCAGGCCCGCTACAATATCGCGCCGGAAAACATCCTGGGCCACAATGAAATCGCGCCGCAGCGCAAGCAGGATCCGGGCCCGTTGTTCCCATGGAAACAGCTGGCCGATGCCGGCCTGATCGTCTGGCCGGACGCCACCCGCGTGGCCGCACAGCGCGTGATGTACGAGCAATCGCTGCCGGACGCCGTCTGGTTCCAGAAGAAACTGGCCGAACATGGCTACGCCACGCCACAGACCGGTGTGTTCGACGAAGAGACCAAGAACGTGCTGATCGCTTTCCAGATGAAATACCGCAACACCTTGTTTGATGGCACGGCGGATGCGGAAACGGCGGCCTTGCTGCAAGTATTGACGACGCCGCTGCCCGTGGCCACCCCTGCGCCGGCTGTTGCAAGCAAATAGCACGCCATTCCAGCCCATGACTTTTTCCATTAAGCTGACCTTTTTCGGCCTCAGCGGTCGAATGTAAAGAGCAAAGGAAACAGTCATGCGGTTGCGCCATATTGAAGTCTTCCACGCCATCATGCAGGTCGGCACCATCAGCGGCGCGGCGCAAGTGCTGCATATCTCGCAGCCGGCCGTCACCAAGGTGCTGCAGCATTGCGAGCTGCAACTGGGCATGCCGCTGTTCGAGCGCGTGCGCGGCAAGCTCTATCCCAGGCCCGAAGCGCATCGCCTGTTTGTCGAGACCGAAAAACTCAACCGTGATCTGATCGGCATCCGCCGCCTGGCCGCCAGCCTGAAGGGCCATGCGGTGGAAACCATCCGCCTGGTGTCGACGCCGACGATTGCCATCAGCGTCCTGCCGTTTGCCATGACGGCCTGGCGCCGTGACTTTCCCCATACCCGCTGCCAGCTGGCAACCCACCATACCAGCGAGATCGTCAATACCCTGCGCCTCGGCGAAGCGGACCTGGCCCTGTCGCTGCAGGACCCGCGCCACCCCGGCATCGTCGCCGAACCGATCGCCCAGGGCTTGATGACGGTGATCGCGCCGGCGGGCACGTGGCGCGCGGCGGAATGTGGCACGCCCTTGAGCGCGCATGGGCTGACGGGCGAGCTGATCGGCCATGCCGACAATGATCCGCTGGGTGAACTGGTGATTGCCGGCTGCGAAGCGCACAATATCCACCCCGTGTTTTCCACCGTGGTGCAAACCTACCAGATCGCCCGCTCGCTGGTGGAAGCGGGCGCCGGCATGGCGGTGGTCGACCCGTTTACGGCCGCCTCCGGTTCGACGCAATTGCTGCAGCGCCGGCCCTGGGCACCGGCGATACCAATTCAACTGTATTTATTGACGGCCAGCCATTCGCCCCTGTCGCATGGTGCACGCCGCCTGGCCGACAGCATCGGCGTGGCCGCCCGCAACTGCCTGGAAAGAGGAATGTAATGGCTGCTGCAAGCGTGCAACTGGAAGCGGTCGCCAGCGATCCGCAGTTTCGCCACTTGAGCAGCATCGCAGGTATCGTTGTGGACTTGCGCTACGCCACACCCGACAACTTCGTCGGCCGCGACCTGTATAGCCCCATCGACTGCGCCTGGCTGCACCGCGATGCGGCCGCTGCTTTGGAAAGCGCCGTGGCCTGGCTGGCGCGACAAAGGCCCGGTCATCATCTGCTGGTGCTCGACGCCCTGCGCCCGCAGCGGGTGCAGCAGCAATTGTGGGAGGCCTTGCAAGGCACCGAGTTGCTCGGCTATATCGCCGAACCTTCGCGCGGCTCGATCCACTCGTTCGGCATGGCGCTCGACATCACTATTGTCGGGCCTGATGGCCGCGAACTCGACATGGGGACGGGGTTTGACGATTTGAGCGAGCGCTCGCACCCGGCGCTGGAACTTGCCATGCTGGAACGTGGCGAGATCACCGAACAGCAGGTGGAGAACCGCCGCCTGTTGCGCGGCGCCATGTTCCAGGCGGGCTTCTTTGGCATCAACAGCGAATGGTGGCATTTCGACTGCGGCGACCGGGTGCTGGTGCGCCAGCACTACACCCGGGTACTCTGATTAAAATACCTGCAAGCCCTTCAGCATCACCAGCAGGATCAATACGGGTGAAATGTAGCGCAGCAGGAACAGCAGCACATTGGCCAGCGCGCCATTGTGCAAGCGGCCCTGGTTGCTGATCGCCTGCCTGAAGTTGTCCTTGCCCCATGCCCAGCCTGCAAACAAGGCAATTGCGATACCGCCGATCGGCAGGAAGATATTCGACGACACGAAGTCGAACAAGTCGAACATATTCAAATTGAACAGCGTGAATCCGGCCAGCGTGCTGTTGCTGAGGGCGCACACGGAACCGAGCGCGGCCAGCGACAGCATGGTGACCAGGGTCGCCTTGCGCCGGCTCCAGCCCAGCCGCTCATGAAAGATCACCACCGGCACTTCCATCAGCGACAGCATCGCACCGGTAGCGGCCACCGCCGCAAGGATAAAGAACACCACCATCAGCACCTGGCCCATTGGTATTTGCGAGAACACGGCCGGGATGGTGATGAACACCAGCGATGGCCCTGCACTGGGCGCAAAGCCGAAGGTAAACACGGCCGGGAAGATGGCGATGCCGGCCAGCAGCGACACACCCAGGTCGGCCGCCATCACGCGCAAGGTGGTCAGCGGAATATTCTGGTCATCACGAAAGTAACTGCCGTAGGTCATCATGGTACCCATGCCAACCGATAGCTTGAAAAAGGCCAGGCCCATCGCCGTCAGCACCACGGCGCCAGTCAGCTTGGAAAAATCGGGCCGGAACAGAAACGCCAGCCCTGCACTGGCTTTCTCCAGCGACAGGCTGACCGCACACAGCAGTAACAGCAACAGGAACAGCAGCGGCATCAGCTTTTTGGCGATCGCTTCGATGCCCTTGGTCACACCCAGCATCAATATGCCGCCGATAAACAGCAGCACGCCCCATTGCCACAGCAGCGCCTGCAGCGGGTTGCTGATCAGCGAGGCAAACGCTGCCTCCGTCACGTGGCGGTCGCTGCTGAGAATGGAGCCGTCAATGGCCTTGACGATATAGGCAAACACCCAGCCCACCACTTCCGAGTAAAACGCCACGATCAGGAAGGCGGCCACCAGGCCGATCACGCCAACCAGCCACCAAGGCTGACCCCTGGGCGCCAGCTGTTGCATGGTCGAGATGGGATTGACCTTGGCGCGCCGGCCCAGGGTGATTTCCGCAATCATCACGGGCAGGCCGACCAGCAAAGTGGCCAGCAGGTAAATCAGCAAGAAGCCTGCGCCGCCATTGGCGCCTGTCAGGTAGGGGAACTTCCAGATATTGCCAAGACCGACGGCCGAACCGAGGGTGGCGGCCAGCACGCCGAAACTGGAACTGAAGCCAGCGCGTTTTTGTTGTTTCATATCGATATTCGCTATAGGTATGCGTCGACGGACGCCGAGGGGGCGAAATTGTAGCAGTTGAGTAAAAATAGCCGGCAAAAGCCTTGCGCCGGCAATAGCGCTTTGCTATAGTTCGCCTCCTCGCAAAACGACGCACACAAAACAAGGTGCTGCGGAGCAAAACGGGGCAGAAAAGAAGGTTGACGAAATGCTGAAAACGCTTCATACTCTTCCTTCTTCGCAGCTGACAAACACAACGCTTTGTCGATAGCGCGAAAGTAGCACCGAATACAGTTCTTTAACAATTAACAGTCGATAAGTGTGGGCATTTGATGA
>NZ_JBNYXQ010000007.1:0-252080 GCF_051380735.1 Janthinobacterium longum | reverse complement strand
TTTTAAGTTTTACAGCGATCCGAAAATCACTGCTGCACTTCATCAAATGCCCACACTTATCGACTGTTAATTGTTAAAGAACTGTATTCGGTGCTACTTTCGCGCTATCGACAAAGCATTGTGTTTGTCAGCTGCGAAGAAGGAAGAGTATGAAGCGTTTCAGCTATTTCGTCAACCATCTTTTTTCTGCTTTGCTCCGCATTTGCATGCATCGTTCAGCGAGGGGGCGAATTATAGCCAGCCGCCGAAGCGGCTGCAAGGGCTTTTTTTGAGGGCGGCCAAATATTGCTGTGTGCTATCTTAGCGCCAGCAAACCGCGCCTCACCCAACCAATCATTCCCATGCTGATTCCTTATATTTCCGCTATCGCCCACACCACCCTGGCAGGCGAACTCGACCACGCCATCAATCACAAGACCAAGCCACTGGGCAGTTTGGGGCACCTGGAAACCCTGGCGCGCCAGATCGGCCTGATCCAGCAATGCACGCAGCCAGTCATTACCGAGCCTGCCATTATCGTGTTTGCCGCCGACCATGGCGTCGTCGCCGAAGGCATTTCCGCCTATCCGCAGGACGTGACCTGGCAGATGGTGGAGAACTTCCTGGGCAATGGCGCTGCCATCAATGTGTTTGCGCGCCAGAACAATTGCGCTCTTTACATAGTGGATGCGGGCGTCAAGCATGAGTTCGGCCCGCGCGATGGCCTGCTGGACCGGAAGCAAGGCCCGGGTACCCGCAATTTAGCGCAGGAACCGGCGATGACGCGGCAGGAATGCGCATCGGCCATGCAGGCCGGCATGGACCTGGTCGACACCTTGCCGGGCAATGTGCTGGGCTTTGGCGAAATGGGCATCGGCAACACGACCGCCGCCGCCGCGCTGATGCACAAGCTGACCGGCACGTCGGTGGCGCAGTGCGTGGGCGCAGGTACAGGATTATCCGCGGACGGCGTCCTGCACAAGCAACGCGTGATCGAAGCCGCAGTGGCCAAACATACGGTGGCCGTGGCACCTCTCGATGTGCTGGCCACCTTTGGCGGCTTCGAGATCGCCATGATGGCCGGCGCCATGCTGAAGGCAGCCGAACGGCGCATGGTCTTGCTGATCGACGGTTTTATCGTCAGCAGCGCGCTGCTGGTGGCGGCGCGGCTGCAACCGGCCATTCTCGATTATTGCGTCTACGCGCACTGCTCCGATGAAAACGGCCACCGCCAACTGCTGACCAGCCTGGGGGCGCGACCGCTGCTGCAGCTCGATCTGCGCCTCGGTGAAGGCACGGGTAGCGCGCTGGCCATGCCGCTGCTGCATGCCGCCGTCAATTTCCTGGCGCAGATGGCCACCTTCGGCTCGGCCCAGGTCAGCGAAAAGTCAGCACGCTGATCATGCTGCATCAACTGCGTCTGTTCTTTACCGCGCTGCAGTTCTTTACACGCCTGCCCGTTCCGCGCTGGGTCGGCTACCAGCCCGAATGGCTGCAGCAGTCGTCGCGCTATTTCCCGCTGGTGGGCGTGCTGGTCGCCGGCGTCTGCGGCGCGCTATATATGGCGGCAAGCTGCTTGCTGCCCTCCCATGTCGCCGTGCTGATGGCCATCGCTGCGGGCATTTACCTGACGGGCGCCTTCCATGAAGACGGCTTTGCCGATATGTGCGACGGCTTCGGCGGCGGCCTCACGCGCGAGCGGGTGCTGGAAATCATGAAGGATTCGCGCATCGGCGCATATGGCGCGATCGGCATTGCCTGCCTGCTGGCCATCAAGGCTGCGGCGCTGGTGTCGCTGCCGCCGGCGGTGGTGGTGGTGGCACTGCTGATTGCCCATCCACTGTCGCGCCTGGCGGCGGTATCGCTGATCTGGACCATGGACTATGCACGCGACGAAGGCAAGTCCAAGCCAATGGCGCAATCGATGAGCAACAGGGAATTCACCATCGCCGCCGTCTGCGCCCTGTTGCCTGCCGTGACATGCGCCCTGCTGGGCGTGATCGACTGGAGCGCACTGGTGCTGGCCGTGCTGGCTGCCGCCGCCAGTGCCTGCTTCCTGGGACGCAAATGCCAGCGCCGCCTGCAAGGTTATACCGGTGACTGCCTGGGCGCGGTGCAGCAGGTGGCGGAGGTAGCAATTTACCTGGCCCTCCTGTCGAGCTTCCAGCCTGCCCTGAAGTTTTACTGAGCGATGAAACTGATACTGGTGCGCCACCCGGCGCCGGAGGTGGCCAACGGTGTCTGCTATGGCAGCAGCGATGTTGCAGTAGCACCACACATTCTGGCGGCGGCACGCGCCAGCCTGCGTGCCAGCCTGCCGACCAATACTCCTTTATATACCAGCCCCTTGTCGCGCTGCGCCGCGCTGGCTTCAATGCTGACAGGCGATCTGCAGGCCAGCCAGCTCACGCACGACGCCCGCCTGATGGAAATGGATTTCGGCAGTTGGGAACTGCGCGCCTGGCAGGACATCGAACGCGGCGATATCGACGCCTGGGCCTTTGATCTGGCGCATTACCGGCCGGGCGGCGGCGAGAATGTGCTGACCATGGCGAGCCGTATTGCAGCGTTTCTCGATGAGCTGTTGCGCGAACAACACGCAGCAGTCATCATCATTTGCCATGCTGGCACCATCCGCCTGCTGTCTGCCTTGCAGGCCGGCCTGCCATTGGAGCAAACGGCCCTGCTGGCCGCTTCCAGTGCACACAAAATTGCCTATGGTGCCGTGGTAACGCTCGATTTTCAGCGACCAACAGTCACGCCAGCCGTTTGAGTCCGGCGCCGCTGCACGTATAATGGCCGGGTTTTGGTGCCCGCGTTCATGTCATGAATGCAGTTAAACGGGAAACACGATGCCGAGCCAAGGCCAACGTGTGCTGCCCCCGCAACGGTAAACAAGTGTCGCCGCTTTCGACTCGAAAGCGCCCGACAAGCTGCCCCTGACAACCACTGTGCCATGACGGCATGGGAAGGTAGGACAGCCTCGCTTGCAGCCCGGATACCGGCCAGAACAGGTGGAAGTGTGTGAACGGGGATGTTCGCGTATCCGGCTGGCCAGTCAATCAGGCCGCCTTCGATCGTCATCCTCAGTTCCGTACTTCTGTTCAATCTGGCCCACGGGGAAGTCGGCTGGTTGCTCCTTACTTACTGAAAATTATCATGACCCTTGCTGTATCCCGCCACGCGGCCCTGACGTCGCTCGCGCTAGCCATTGCTGCGCCTTCCGCTTTTGCACAAGCCACCGCCGATACCTTTGACCCGGTCGTCGTTACCGCCAACCGCTATCCGCAACACCTGAGCGAAGTGCTGAGCGACACGCAAACCATCAGCTCGGAAGATATCGCACGTTCGGGCGCCAGCTCGGTGGTCGACCTGCTGCAAAAACAGCGCGGCATCGAAGTGGCGCGCAACGGCGGCCCGGGCACCTCGGCATCGGTCTTTATCCGCGGCGCCAACAGCAACCAGAATATCGTGCTGGTCGACGGCGTGCGCATCGGCTCGTCCACCCTTGGCGCGGCCAACTGGAGCGCCCTGCCCCTGTCGAGCATCGACCATATTGAAATCGTTTACGGCCCGCTGAGCACCATGTACGGTGCCGACGCCATGGGCGGCGTGATCCAGATCTTTACCAAAAAAGGCGAAGGCCCTGCACGTTTCTCCGCTGCGGCCGGCTACGGCAGCAACAACACGCGCCAAGCCGAAGCACAGGTGTCGGGCGCCACCGGCGGCTACAACAGCTTCAGCTACTCGCTGGCAGCAAGCAAAGAAAAGTCCGATGGCTATTCGGCCTCGAAACCAGGTGCGTCGTCGTTCACCTACAATCCCGACAAGGATGGCTACGACAAGGAAAACGTCAGCGGCCAGATCGGCTACCAGATGGCCAAGGGCCACCAGGTGGGCCTGGCATTCCTGAACAGCAAACTGGAATCGCAATACGACGCCGGCCCTGATTACGACGCGCGCAGCAACCAGAAGCTGGAAAACATCTCGGTGTTCACCCGCAACGAGTTCCTGCCAAACTGGACCAGCGAACTGCGCTACGCGGAAGCGCGCGACAAGTCGGGCGACGACAGTGCCGCCGAATCGTGGGGCAAGAGCCAGATCGACACCAAGCAGACCGACCTGACCTGGCAGAATGACATTCGCTTCGGCCGCGACAATCTGCAACTGCTGGCCAGCTACCGCGATGAAGACGTGACGTCGAGCAGCACGCCGGAAGTGACGGGCTCGCGCAACACCAAGTCATTCGCCGCTTCGTACAACCTGGTGCGCGGCCAGAACCTGCTGAGCATCAGCGGGCGCCGCGACGACAGCTCGGCCTTCGGCAACCACAATACCGGCAGCATCGCCTATGGCTACCGCTTCACGAATGCCCTGCGCGCTAACGCCAGCTACGGCACCAGCTTCCGCGCGCCTACCTTCAACGAACTGTACTACCCGGGCTACGGCCTGGCGACCAACCAGCCGGAACGCGGCCGCAACGCCGAACTGGGTCTGCGCTATGACGACGGTGTCTCGAAACTGAGCGCCAGCTACTACCACAACAAGATCACCGACCTGCTGGTCAACACCACGCCTTGCCCGGATCCGACCTTCACCGGCACCTTCGGTTGCGCCTACAACGTCAACAAGGCGCTGCTGGAAGGCCTGACGATCGCCGGTTCGCGCAAATTCGGTGACTTCAATGTACAAGCCAACATCGACCTGCAAGACCCACGCGATGAAACCCGTGACAAGCAACTGGTACGCCGCGCCAAGCGTCACGCCAGCTTCGCCGCAGACTACAGCCTGGACGCATTGAACACCGGCGCCGAGTGGCAGCTGTCGGGCAAGCGTTTTGAAAACGCCGCCAACACCACCACCCTGGGCGGCTATGGCCTGGTCAACCTGTACGCCACCTACCAGTTCAATCCTGACTGGTCGGTACTGGCACGCTGGAACAATATCGCTGGCAAGGACTACGAACTGGCGCGCTTCTATGCGACCCCGGGTTCCAAATTCTTCGTCGGCGTACGCTACGGCATGAAATAAACACCTCGCTGAGGTAAGCTGCGAGCGGTGGCCCTGGTGCCATCGCCCGCAGTGCAGTTCTGCAGTCTCCGCTTCTAAGGCAGTCAATGCACCCATTTTTCCGCAATATGCGCCACCGTGCGACGGTGATCCTCGCGACCTTGATCGTGGGCGCGGTTGCCAGCCTGGTTTTCTCCGGCATGACCGGTTCGATCGCGATTCCGCTCGCCGACCTGCCGTCCGCCCTGTTGCATGTTATCCGGGGCCACAACGACACCCTTGCCGCCACCCTGCTCGATTTGCGCCTTGGCCGCGCGCTGACCGCCTTTGTCACGGGCGCGGCGCTGTCGCTGGCCGGCGTGATGATGCAGGCGCTGCTGCGCAATCCCCTGGCCGACCCGTATGTACTGGGCCTGTCCGCCGGCGCTTCCGTCGGCGCGCTGGCCGCGCTGCTGTTCATGTGTTCCCTGTGGATAGTCGATGCATCGGCGTTTGCCGGCGCCGTCGGCGTCTCCCTGCTGCTGTATCTGTTTGCCCGGCGCGACCTGCGCGCCGGCACGGCGGCCGAAGGCGGCGCGTCGATGCTGCTGCTGACGGGCGTGATTTTGTCGTCGGCCAGCATGGCCCTGGTTTCCCTGATGCTGTCGATCGCGCCCGAAAGCCGCTTGCGCAATATGGTGTTCTGGATGATCGGTGATTTGTCCGGTGCGCCGGCGCGTTTGATGCCGTGGCTGGTACTGGCCGGCGCCATGGTGTTTGCGCTGCGCTGCGCCCGTTCGCTCAATATGATGGCGCTGCATGCGGAAGCGGCGGGTACGCTGGGCGTGCGCGTGGGCGCGCTGCGCAAGGGCCTGTTTTTCTGTTCCGCGCTGCTGACGGCGAGCGCCGTCACCAGTGCCGGCAGCGTGGGTTTTGTCGGCCTGATCGTGCCGCACGCGCTGCGTTTTGCCTGCGGCCCCGATCACCGCCTGCTGATACCCGCAGCGGCGCTGGCCGGCGGCACTTTCCTGGTACTGGCCGACACCGTGGCACGCACCGTGCTGGCCCCCTTGCAACTGCCAGTCGGCGTGGTCACGGCGCTGATCGGCGCCCCCGTGTTCCTGTACCAGTTGCACCGGCTGCGCCGCAAATGAGGCATTGATGATACGCACCTACCAACTGGGCCTGAAGGCCGGCAGCTGCACCTTGCTGGAAAACCTGAACTGGCATATCGGCAAAGGCGAATGCTGGAGCATTATCGGGCGCAACGGCGCCGGCAAAAGCACCTTGCTGCGCACCCTGGCCGGCCTGCGCGAACCCGATGCGGGCCATGTCACGGTGCAGGGCCGCGCGCTGACCGAGTGGCCGCTGACGGAGCTGGCGCGCGCACGCGCTTTTCTGGCACAGGCGCGCCATGATGCGTTTTCGTATCGCGTGATCGAAACCGTGCTGTCGGCGCGCCATCCGTATCACGACAATCGCTACTGGGAAGGCAGCGACGACCAGCATGTTGCGCTCGTGTCACTGGCGGCGATGGAAGTGGAACACCTGGCCGAACGCGACGTGCGCAGCCTGTCCGGCGGCGAGCGCCAGCGCGTGGCAATCGCCGCCATGCTGGCGCAGGACACGCCGATCCTGTTGCTGGACGAACCGGCCAATGCGCTGGACCTGGCACACCAGGTCAGCGTAATGGGCTTGTTGTCGCGCCTGTGCCGCGAACAGCACAAAACCGTGGTGATGGTGGGCCATGACCTGAACCTGGCGCACAGCATATCGAGCCATGCGCTGCTGCTGATGGGCGACGGCGAATGGCGCGCCGGTCCGGTCGCTGAGGTGATGCAGGCATCCATCCTGGGCGACTACCTGGGCCACCCGATCGAGATCATCGAACACGGCAAACGCAAGATATTCATACCGAAAGAGGACTGACATGAACGATAACAAACAAATCGACGCCGAGACCGCAGCGATCAACCAGCGCCATCGCGTGCGCATGGAGCGCAAAAAAGCCATTATCGACGCGGCGATCGCCAAGGCCGACAAGGAAATCGGCATCATTATCGTCAACACCGGCAATGGCAAGGGCAAGAGTTCGAGCGGTTTCGGCATGGCGATCCGCGCCATGGGACACGGCATGAAGGTGGGCGTGGTGCAGTTCATCAAGGGCGCGATGTCGACCGGCGAAGAAAAATTCCTGCGCCGCTTTCCCGACGAAATCAGCTTCCATGCGATGGGCGAAGGCTATACCTGGGAAACCCAGGATCGCGAACGCGATATCGAAAAAGCAGAACTGGCGTGGGAGCAGGCGAAAATCTTTTTGTCCGACCCCAGCTATGGCCTGGTGCTGTTCGATGAACTCAATATCGCCCTCAAGTACAACTATCTTGACGTGCACAAGGTGATCGCCGACCTGCTCGAGCGCCCCGCCATGCAGCACGTGGTCATCACCGGCCGCGGCGCGCCCGATGAACTGATCGCAATTGCCGACACGGTCACCGACATGACAGTGATCAAGCATGCGTATGCGGCCGGCATCGGTGCGCAAGCCGGAACGGAATGGTGAAGCACGCATGACACAGACGCTGGTCTTTGGCGGTGCGCGCTCGGGCAAGAGCGCATACGCCGAACAACTGGCCCGCGACTCGGGTAAGGAAGTGGTGTATCTCGCCACCGCGCAGGCCGGCGACGGCGAAATGGCCAGCCGCATTGCGCATCATCGCGCCCAGCGGCCAGCCGAATGGCCAACCGTGGAAGAGCCGCTGCACCTCGGTGCGGCCCTGCTGGCGCATGCCCGGCCAGGCCGGCTGCTGCTGGTCGACTGCCTGACCCTGTGGCTGAGCAATCTGATGTTTTCGTCCGGCGAAAGCTATCCGGACGTGGGCGCTATCGTGCTGCCTGAATTGTTCCACAGCGAGCGCGCGCATTTTCTCACTGCGCTGGCCGAACTGGAACATGGCGAATGCGACATTGTGCTGGTGTCGAATGAAGTCGGCATGGGCATCGTGCCGTATGGCGCCGTTTCGCGCTGCTTTACCGATGAGGCGGGACGCCTGAATCAAGCGGTGGCGGCCGTCTGCCAGCGCGCCGTGCTGGTCGCCGCCGGCCTGCCGCTGGTGCTGAAAGGCGGCCCATGCTGAGCAGCTTTTCGCTGCCCATGCTGGCCGGCCTGCTGACGGCCGGCGTGCTGCTCGACCTGCTGTTGGGCGAAACGCGGCGCTGGCACCCGCTGGTCGGCTTTGGCAGACTGGCCAGTGCCATCGAACGCCTGCTGAACCGGGGCCGCGCACGCTTCCTGCGCGGGCTTGTCGGCTGGCTGCTGGCCGTGCTGCCGATCACGCTGATTACGGTCTGGCTCTGTGGTCTGGCCGGCGCAGCACTGCATGTTTTTTTGCTGTACCTGTGCCTGGGGCTGCGCAGCCTGCGCGACCATAACCAGCCGATCGCCGATGCGCTGGCCGCCGGCGACCTCGATAGCGCACGCCGGCTGACGGCGTGCATAGTCAGCCGCGACACCGAACATGCCGACGCTGCCAGCCTGGCCAAGGCCAGCACCGAGTCCTTGCTGGAAAACGGCAACGACGCCGTATTCGGCACTCTGTTCTGGTTTGCCGTCGCTGGCGGACCCGGCGCCGTGTTTTTCCGTCTGGCCAATACGCTCGATGCCATGTGGGGCTACCGCACGCCGCGCTACGACTGGTTCGGCTGCTGCGCCGCGCGCATCGACGATGTGCTCAATTACCTGCCGGCGCGCCTGACGGCGCTGTCCTACGTTATGCTGGGCAAAACCATGGCCGATAAAAAACGCGCCTGGCATTGCTGGCGCACCCAAGCACCCAGCTGGGGCAGCCCGAACGCAGGCCCGGTAATGGCCAGCGGCGCAGGCGCCCTGGGCCTGGCCCTGGGCGGCGACGCCGTCTACGATGGCGAACTGGAACGGCGCCCACCGCTGGGCAGTGGCCGACCGGCGGCCGCACACGATATCGACCGCGCCTGGCGCCTGGTGATGGAGACCACCGTGTTGTGGCTGATCTGGGCAAGCTTGATCGCCGCGCTGTTTTATCTGCGAGGACGCCATGTTGCTTGAACATGGCGGCAATCTGCGCGACGCCGCACGCTTTCACGGCCGGCCGCTGGAGCAGTGGATCGACCTGTCGACCGGTATCAATCCGCACTGGTATCCGGTACCCGCTACCGCTCCGACTGCGTGGCACCGCTTGCCCGAAGCCGACCCCGCGCTGCTCGATGCCGCGTGTGCATATTACGGCGCACCGGCCATGCTGCCGGTGGCCGGCACGCAGGCGGCCATCCAGGCCCTGCCACGGCTGCGCGCGCCTGGCCGCGTGGTGGTCGCCGCACCGTCGTATGCGGAACACGCGCACCACTGGGGCCAGCATGGCCACCAGTTGCGGCAAGTTCCCTACACGGAACTGAACGACGCAGTCGATCAGTGCGACGTGCTGGTAGTGTGCAATCCGAACAACCCGACCGGTGCACGCATCGCGCCCGCACAGTTGCTGGCGTGGGCTGAAAAACTGGCGGCACGTGGCGGCTGGCTGGTGGTCGATGAAGCGTTTGGCGACACCGAGGATGCGAACAGCCTCGGCGCCCATACCGGCCAGGCCGGCCTGATCGTACTGCGCTCGGTGGGCAAGTTCTTTGGCCTGGCGGGCTTGCGCCTGGGCTTTGTGGCAGCGCATCCCGCGCTGCTGGCCGAGCTGGCCGCGATGCTGGGTCCATGGACCGTCAGCGGCCCGGCGCAGCAGGTGGCACTGGCGGCCTTGTACGATACCGGCTGGCAACAGGCTATGCGCGCGCGCTTGCAAAACGAGGGGGATCGATTGCGCCGGTTGCTGGCGTCACATTGCATCGCCAGTGCTGGCTGCGCGCTGTTTCAATGGTGGCCTGAGCAGCAAGCCGACGACTTTCACCGCCATATGGCCGAACGCGGCATCTGGGTGCGGCTGTTCCGCCATGCGGCGCGCGGCATACGCCTGGGATTGCCGCCCGATGAACGCGCCTGGCAGCACCTTGCACAGGCCCTGACTGCATGGAACAAGGAAAACACATGAAACACCTGACGATAACGCTGCTGGCCACGCTGGTCGCTTTGCCCGCCCACGGCGCCATTACCGTGCGCGACGACGACGGCAATGCCGTCACTGTCGCCAAACCTGCGCAGCGCATCCTGGCGCTGGCGCCGCATATTACCGAACTGCTGTTCGCGGCCGGCGGCGGCGAGAAAATCGTTGGCGTGGTCAGCTACAGCGACTATCCGGAAGCGGCAAAAAAGATCGCCAACGTGGGCGACAATCGCCAGTACGACATGGAGCGCATTATCGCCATGAAACCGGACCTGATCGTGATCTGGATGCATGGCAGCGCCGAGCGCCAGATCGCCATGCTGCGCCAGCTGAACGTGCCGATCTACCATAGCGACCCGAAAAAACTGGCCGACATCCCCAACAATATGGAACGCCTGGGCCAGCTGATGGGCACGGAAAAAGTGGCGGCGCCGGCCGCTGCGCAATTGCGCGCGAAGCTGGCCAGCATGACGGCGCAATATGCGCAGCGTCCGCCCGTGCGCCTGTTTTACCAGGTGTGGGACAAGCCGCTGTACACCATCAGTGGCGCCAGCATTATCAGTGACGCCATGCGCGTGTGTGGCGGCCAGAATGTGTTTGGCGCGATGAAGGTGGTGGCCCCCGTCGTCACGGCCGAAGGCGTGCTGCAGGAAAATCCGGAAGCGATATTTGCCACCAGCGAAAAGAGCGACACCGACAGCGAAGGCGGCCTGGCCATGTGGCGCGCCTTTCCATCCTTGAGCGCGGTGCGCAACAACAATCTGTTCCGCCTCAATGGCGATTTGCTCAATCGCGCCGGCCCGCGCATGTTCGACGGCGCCGCCGCCATGTGCGAAAGGCTCGAACTGGCACGCCAGCACCGCGCGGCTCCAGCGGCAAAGTCAGTGAAATGAGCCACTACCAGCGCATCGCCTGTTTGTCGACCGAAGCGGTGGAGACCCTGTATGCGCTTGGCGCAGAAGAATCCATCGCCGGCATCTCCGGTTTTACGGTGCGCCCAAGGCGTGCGCGCGAAGAGAAAACCAAAATCAGCGGTTTTTCCTCGTTCAGCCTCGAACGCATCATGGCCGTGCAGCCGGACCTGGTGATCGGTTTTTGCGACATGCAGGCCGATATCTGCCGCGATCTGGTCAAGGCCGGCGTCGAGGTGCACCAGTTCAACCAGCGCACGGTTGAAGGCATCCTGCGCATGATCAGCGTGCTGGCCGCGCTGGTGCAACGCGAAGAAGCTGGCCGCAGCCTGGTCGCCGCCCTGCGCGCCGATATCGCCCGCGCGCAGCAACGCGCTGCAGCGTGGACGCGCAAGCCGGTGATCTACTTTGAAGAGTGGAACGAGCCTTTGATGAGCGGCATCGGCTGGGCGGCGGAGCTGATCGCACTGGCCGGCGGCGTCGATGCATTTCGGGAATTATCAAGCCATCCCGGCGCGAAGGAACGGATTATCGCCGACCCGTTGGCGGTGGTGCAGCGCGCGCCCGACATCATCATCGCCAGCTGGTGCGGCAAGAAATTCCAGCCCTTGCAACTGACGGCGCGCCCGCAATGGGACACCATCCCCGCCGTCAAAAACGGCATGGTATTCGAGATCAAGTCGCCCGATATTCTGTCACCCGGACCGGCCGCCATTACGGAAGGGCTGCGCCAGATCAGCGACATGGTCGCCCTGTGGCAGGCACAGCAAGCATGACGCTGCCTTTCCACACCCTGATGGTGCAAGGCACCACCTCGGACGCCGGCAAGAGCACCATCGTCGCCGCCCTGTGCCGGCTGATAAAGCGGCGCGGTGTCAGCGTCGCCCCGTTCAAGCCGCAGAACATGGCACTGAACAGCGCGGTGACCAGCGACGGCGGCGAGATCGGCCGCGCGCAGGCACTGCAGGCCATGGCTTGCGGCATCGCGCCGCATACCGACATGAATCCGGTGCTGCTGAAACCCTCGTCGAACACGGGCGCGCAGGTGATCATCCACGGCAAGGTGCGCGCCGAGATGGACGCGCGCGACTACCAGCAATACAAGACCATCGCCATGGGTGCGGTGCTCGAATCGTATGGCCGCCTGCGCCAGCAGTACCAGGCGGTGATCGTCGAAGGCGCGGGCAGCCCGGCCGAGATCAATCTGCGCGCACGCGATATCGCCAACATGGGGTTTGCGGAAGCGGTCGACTGCCCGGTGATACTGGTGGCCGATATCGACCGTGGCGGCGTGTTCGCGCACATTATCGGCACCCTCGCCTGCCTGTCTGGCAGCGAACGCGCGCGCATCGTCGGCTTTGTGATCAACCGTTTTCGCGGCGACATTTCGCTGCTGCAGCCGGGTGTCGACTGGCTGGAACAGCAGACGGGCAAACCGGTGCTGGCGGTGCTGCCGTATTTGCAGGGCCTGTTCCTCGACGCGGAAGACGCGGTCGAAGCAATGCAGGCCGAGCGCGGCGCCTTTACGGTGGTAGTGCCGCAGCTGCCGCGCATCAGCAACCATACGGATTTCGACGCACTGCGCGCCCATCCCGGCGTCGACCTGCGCTTTATCAGGCAGGGCCAGACTATACCGCCGGCCGACCTGGTGATACTGCCCGGCAGCAAGAACACGCGCGGCGACCTGGCATGGCTGCAGCAACAAGGCTGGCCCGCTTATCTGGCAAAGCATTTGCGCTACGGCGGCAAGGTGATCGGCATCTGCGGTGGCTTCCAGATGCTGGGCAAGAGCGTGCGCGATCCGCTGGGCGTGGAAGGTGCGGCCGGCGAGTCAGACGCACTGGGCTTGCTGGCAATGACGACCGAACTGACGGCCGACAAGCGGCTGCTGCAGGTCAGTGGCCAGTGCGCATTCAAAGGTGCGAAAGATGCCACTGTGAGCGGCTATGAAATCCACCTGGGCGTGTCGCATGGCGCGGCGCTGGCCCAGCCGGCATTCTTGATCGATGGCCGGCCGGAAGGGGCGGTGTCCGGCGACGGGCAAGTCCTGGGCAGCTATTTGCATGGCATGTTCGACACCCCTGCCGCCTGCTCGGCGCTGCTGCGCTGGGCCGGGCTGGAGTCCGGCCACGTGGTCGATACCGGCGCGCTGCGCGAAGCGAGCCTCGAGCGTATCGCCGACGCGGCCATGCCCTTGCTGGCCGCGCTGGAAGGCCTCGAATACTGATGCCTAGTTTTTCAGGCAGGTGCCCATGTAGCTGCGGTCGGTCGAAAACTCCACCGCCATGCTCGACGACACCGGCATGAACATCGAGTAATCGGCAGGCACGTCGGCCGGGTCCTTGAGCACGGCGATGCCATCAAAGTCGACGGCTTGCACACCGAGGCCCAGCTTGTTGATGGTGATGGTCTCAGCATGCGTCTTGCCGACGGTGTTGTTGGTGATGGTGGCGGTGCTGCCGGCCACCACGATTTTCGCGCTGATGCCCGGCGCCGCGCAGGCGTAGCTACCAGCGATCTCGGTGCCGATCTTCTGCTGCCTGGCGGCGACGATGGTGCCCACGCGCAGCACGTTTTCCTGGTTGCGGCCGTAGCGGTCGATAAACAGCGCCAGCCCGCGGTCGCCCGCATGCACGTGGACGATGCCGAAATCCTGCTGGCCCTGGCGGGCGATGATCAGGCCACGCGCCGCGTCGCGCACCAGGGTCAGGCTGGCGTTTTCCGCTTCCAGCTGCGGCGACACGGCCGTGCATGCACCTTGCGCATTGAACACGCCGCCATTGCACAGTTGCGCGCTGCCGTCGGCCGCCACTCTCAAGCTGCCTTTGGGATTGAAAGGAAAGGCCCCGTTCGAGGCGTTGCGCATGGCGCCGAGGAAAATATAATTACCAACAAGCTTGGACACGTCCGTGGCGGCGTAGCCAGTGCCGCTGACGTTCGCGCTCGTATTGCCCAATTTGATCGTTCCCGTCAGCAAGCGCGTGCGCGCGTCGACGGTGAGGTTCAGGTCCGTGCCGGTGTAGGTGGTGAGGTTGCCGGTGGTGACGGCGGTATAGCTGCCGCTGCGGTCGACCAGGCCGAACTGCGTCGACAGCACCTTCACGCTGAAGGTTTTCTTGGCATTGTCGAAGGTAATGCGCCAGGTGTCGCCAATATCGGCGGCAACGTCGTACACCGTCTCGTCGGCGCTGGCGCCAGCGATCACGGCCAGGCCAGCCTGAGCGGCAACCGCCTGCGAAGCCACCGTCACGGGGTCTGTAACCGGCGTGACCGGTGGCGTCACGACCACCGGTGGCGTGACGGGCACGGCCGGCGTATTGTCGTTATCGCTGCCGCCGCAAGCGGTCAGGGCAGCGCCCAGCAGGACGATGGAGAGAGCATTTTTCATGGTGGTTTTCCTGGAAATGGATGATGCGACAGGTAGTGGCCGCAATGGCAACACCCATGCTAGAGAAGGCGATCTACTATTACTATGGAACAATTGTTCCATGGACTTGCAACGCCCGCCGTGGCAGGCATGCAGGCTGCCGGCACGCGTGCGCCATTTATGTGACAATTCCTTGCCGTTGGTTCCGTTCCACCTTCCTCAGGTTTGCATCCATGTCCAGTCCCGCCGTTAAAAGCTATCTTCCGTGGGTGGTCGCCACCGCTCTTTTCATGGAGCAGCTCGACTCCACCATCGTCAATACCGCCATTCCCAGCATGGCGGCCAGCCTGAATGTCACGCCGCTGAGCCTGAAAGCCGTGGTGACCAGCTATATCCTGAGCCTGGCCGTGTGCATTCCCATCAGCGGCTGGATGGCCGACCGCTTCGGCACCCGGCGCGTGTTTTCCGCCGCCGTCGCCATCTTTACCATCGCCTCCATCCTGTGCGGCCTGTCCGTCAATTCGCCAATGCTGGTGGCGGCGCGCCTGCTGCAAGGCGTCGGGGCAGCGATGATGATGCCGGTCGGCCGGCTGGCCATCATCCGCACCTTCCCCAAGTCGCAATTGCTGGCGGCAATGAATTTCGTCATTATCCCGGCCCTGATCGGTCCACTGCTGGGCCCTACCGTGGGTGGGTTGATCGTGCACTGGCTGTCGTGGCGCGAGATTTTCTTCGTCAACGTGCCGGTCGGCCTGGCAGCCTTGTTCCTGGCGCACCGCTACATGCCCGACTACTACGGCGACAAGCCGCGCCCGCTGGACCTGATCGGCCTGGTGCTGTTCGGCACCGGCATCGCCCTGCTGTCGTGGCTGCTGGAAGTATTCGGCGAACACCGCGTCGACCCCACCTCGTTTGCCGTGCTGCTGTTCATTTCCATCAGCCTGCTGGCTGCCTATGTATGGCATTCGAGCGAAGTGCTGCACCCGCTGCTGCGCCTGGCGCTGTTCAAGGTGCGTACCTTCCGCGTCTCGGTGGTGGGTGGTTTTGTGACGCGCCTGGGGGTCGGTGGCCTGCCCTTCCTGCTGCCGCTGCTGTACCAGCTGGGCCTGGGTCTGCCGGCCTGGCAGTCGGGCCTGCTGATGATGCCGTCGGCCGCGGCGGCGATGGGCATGAAATTCATTTCCGCGCGCGTGCTGGCCCGCTTCGGCTACCGCCAGGTGCTGATCGTCAATACGGTGCTGATCGGCGTGACCATCGCCATGTTTTCGCAAGTGAGCGCCGGCACGCCGTTGTACGCGATCGTCGGCATCAGCCTGTGCCTGGGCTTTTTCAATTCGCTGCAGTTTTCCAGCATGAATACCATCGCCTATGCCGATGTCGACAAGAGCGATTCGAGCATGGCCAGCACGATTGCCAGCTCGATGCAGCAACTGTCGATGAGCTTCGGCCTGGCGTTCGGTTCGCTGATCACGGGCTGGTACCTGGGCGATATGCCGCAATCGAACCGCGCCATGCTCAGTACCGCCTTGCATCATGCGTTTCTGACCCTGGCGGTAGTCACCATCCTGTCGTCGCTGACCTTCTGGACCCTGCGCCGCACCGATGGCGAAAGCATCAGCAAGGGCAGCGATGTCGACGAAGATGAGGCGGCCGAGGTCAAGGCGAAAGCGGTAGTGCAGACAGAGGTGCAGATCAGCAAAAACTGAGCCGTCTCAAGCCGGCGCGACGCGACGCTGGCGGCCTTGGCCGCGCCGGTGCTACTGTGTACCGGGAGGCGCACATGGCGATCGAACGGCGGTTCGCATGGCAAGGCAAAGACCGCCACGGCAAGCGGGTAGAAGGCGTGCTGCGCGCCACCGATGCTGCCGCCGCCACCATGCTGCTGCGCCGCCAGGGCATACTTGCAACACGCGTGCAGGCCCGGCGCGCCGCACCAGGCAAAGCCATACGCCACAAGGATATAGCGCTATTTACACGCCAGCTGGCCACCATGATGGGTGCCGGGGTGCCGCTGCTGACCGCCTTCGAGATCGCCGGCAAGGGCCATGCCAAGCCGGCCATGACTGAGCTGATGCAGGATTTGCGCCACGATATCGAAGCCGGCAGCAGCCTGCAGCAAGCCTTCCGCCAGTTCCCCCTGCTGTTTGACGAACTGTATTGCAACCTGGTGGCGGCCGGCGAACAGGCCGGCATCGTGCAGGAGCTGCTGGCGCGCCTGGCCACGCACCAGGAAAAAGCCATCGGCCTGCGCCGCCAGCTGCGCGGTGCACTGATGTATCCACTGGCCATCGTGGCCGTCGCCATCCTCGTCACTGCCATCATCCTGACGGTGGTGGTGCCGGCCTTCCGGCAAGTGTTCGACAGCTTCGGCGCGCCGTTGCCGCTACCCACCCTGCTGGTGATGGAGCTGTCGCGCCTGCTGGTGCAATCGTGGTACTGGCTGCTGGCCACGCTGGCAGCGCTGGTACTGCTGCTGCGACTGGCCTGGCGCCGCTGGCCGCAGTTGCGCCGGCACGTGCAGCTGCAATCGCTGCGCATTCCCCTGTTCGGCCCGCTGCTGCGGGGCGCGGCAATCGCCCGCTGGACGCGCACCCTGGCCGCCATGTACGCGGCAGGCGTACCGCTGCTCGATGCGCTGGCCCTGGTCGGCGCCGCCGCCAGCAACGTGCTGTACCAGGATGCCACCACGCGCATCGAGCGCGAGATCCGCGCCGGCGGCAGCCTGGCGCTGGCCATGGGGCACAGCGGCGTGTTTCCCGAACTGCTGACGCAACTGGCCCTGATCGGCGAAGAATCGGGCGCCCTCGACGCCATGTTGTCGCGCGCGGCCGACATCATCGAAGCGGAAATCGACAGCACCGTCACCATCCTTGCATCCTTGCTGGAGCCGGCGCTGATGGTGGTGCTGGGCGTGCTGGTGGGCGGCCTGGTGATCGCCTTGTACTTGCCGATTTTTAAGCTGGGGGCGGTGATTTGAAAACTGCCTGCGCTGGTACCAACACAGCTTTCATAAACCGCTTGCATTGAATGTATATAATTTGATACACTCAAAAGGAGTCGTGATGAACGAAAAACCCATAGACTGGCGCGGCAGTTCCTTGGACGACATCAAGGACGACGCCATCTTTACCGTCAACGCGCGGCGCGAAGCTGGCCATCAGCTAAGCCAGGTGCAAGCTGGTCTCGATCCGGATCGCTGGAAACCGTTCGACGAGGTCGGGCCGGGCACGCGCGAAATCATCGTCAATCTCGATGACGGCTGGTTCAGGGTCATGTACGTGGCCAAGTTTGTCGAAGCCATCTATGTCCTGCATTGTTTCAAGAAGAAAACCAATGCCACGTCGAAGCACGATAAACAGATTGCCAGCACCGGCTATAAAGCCGTGATCAAGGAAAGGAAGTGACATGAGCATCAACACCAGATCAGCCCGCATCACGCCTGCTGGCGGCAACGTCTTCGCCGACTTGGGCTTTGAACCCGCAGAAGCTCAGGCACTGCAGGCACAGTCGCAGCGCATCATCTCGGACAAGATCGCCATCAAGGAAAAACTGATGGGAGAATTGGCGCTGTGGATCGACACGGAAAACCTCAGGCAAGCCGATGCCGCCCAGATCCTCGGCGTGACGCGCCCGCGCGTGTCCGACGTAATCAACAAGAAAACCCCGAAGTTCACCATCGACGCCCTGGTCGACATGCTGGCACGCACGGGCAAACGCGTGACGTTCTCGATCGCGTAATCAGCAGCGTTTGCTGAAAGTTCCCCGGAAGGGTGAGGATGTTTTACACTGCGCAGTGCCTGCAGCTGTTTGCACGGCAATATCCCACCCTGACAAGACCACCATGCTGCAAGATACCCTGTTGTTCGCCGCGCCCGGCAATTTGTTCGTCACGCTGGTCGCCGCCCTGTTCGGCCTGATCGTTGGCAGCTTTCTCAATGTCGTGATCCACCGCATCCCGAAAATGATGCAGCGCGAGTCCGACAATTATGTGGCGGTGGAAAGCGGCAAGCCACCGCCGCATACCGACAAATACAATCTGATGCTGCCGCATTCGCACTGCAGCGCCTGTGGCCACCGCATCACCGCGCTGGAAAACATACCCGTCATCAGCTACCTGGCTCTGCGCGGGAAGTGCAGTGCCTGCAAGGCGCCGATTTCGCCGCGCTATCCGCTGGTGGAAGTGTTGACGGGCGCCCTGTCGGCGCTGCTGGTCTGGCATTTCGGCAGCGGCTGGACCGGGCTGGCCACTTTGCTGTTCGCCTTCCTGCTGATCGCCATGACCTTTATCGACGCCGATACGCAGATGCTGCCGGACGACCTGACTTTTCCGCTGTTGTGGGCCGGTTTATTGGTCAACCTCAACGGCACCTTCGTGCCGCTTGCCGACGCCGTGATCGGTGCAGCCGCCGGCTACCTGGCCCTGTGGAGCGTCTACTGGGCCTTCAAGCTGGCGACAGGCAAGGAAGGAATGGGATATGGTGACTTCAAATTGCTGGCGGCGCTCGGTGCCTGGCTGGGCTGGACCATGCTGCCAACGATTATTTTATTGTCGTCCGTGGTCGGCGCGCTGGTCGGCATCGTGCTGATCGTGTTTGCCAAACGCGGGCGCGACAAACCCATCCCCTTCGGTCCCTACCTGGCCGCTGCCGGCGTGATTGCCCTGCTGTACGGCGCGCCGCTGTCGCAACTGACCCTGGGCCTGGTGGGCCGATGAGAAAAACGATGACGCAAACTGCAGCACCTTATTTCAGCATCGGCCTGACCGGCGGCATCGGCTGCGGCAAGAGCACGGTGGCCAATCTGTTTGCCGCGCGCGGCGCCACCATCGTCGATACCGACGAGATCGCGCACAGCCTGACGGCCGCCAATGGTGCAGCCATGCCGGCGCTGCTGGAAGAATTTGGCGATGGCGCCGCCGATGCGAACGGCGCGATGGACCGCGCAAAAATGCGCGCACTGGTATTTTCCGATCCACAGGCCAAGGCCAGGCTGGAAGCGATATTGCATCCACGCATACGCGCGGCCACCCTGGCGGCGGCCGCGGGCGCCACCGGCAGCTATGTGATCTTTGCCGTGCCGCTGCTGGTCGAATCGGGCGGCTGGGTGGAGCGGGTCAACCGCGTGCTGGTGATCGACTGCCAGGAAAGCCTGCAGGTGGCGCGCGTGATGCAGCGCAACGGCCTGCCGGAGGAACAGGTGAAAGCCATTATGGCGACGCAGGCAACGCGGGCCATGCGCCTGGCAGCCGCAGACGATGTAATCGATAACAATGGTGATCTGGCAGCTCTGGAGCCGCAGATCGTCGTCTTGCACGAGGTATATCTGGCATTTGCAAAAAGAATGGCGGGAATGGCCTCGCAGCATTTGTAATTTGTCGACGCTTGGTTCAGAATCACGGGATTGCTTGCCCGCCCATACATAAGGGAATTATTTTGATTGTCTACGAATACCCTTTCAACGAACGCATACGTACGCTGTTGCGGCTGGAAGATCTGTACGACAAATTCAAGTTCTTCGTCCAGCAAGAGCATGCGATGCAGCACCATGTTGCATTGGCAACGATCTTCGACATGCTGGAAGTGGCCGGCCGCGCCGATCTGAAGTCCGATCTGTTGCAGGAACTCGAACGCCAGCGCCAGAGCCTGCTTGGCTACCGCAGCAATCCGAACGTGGTGCCGGAAACCCTGGACGCCATCCTCGCCGAACTCGACAACGTCAGCGGCGCCCTGGTGGCGGCGCAAGGCAAGACCGGACAGAATATCCGCGACAATGAATGGCTGATGAGCATACGCGGCCGCACCATCATTCCCGGCGGCGCCTGTGAATTCGACCTGCCTTCCTACCATGCCTGGCAGCAGCGCAGCTCGGAACAGCGCCTGGCCGATATCCAGGCCTGGTTTGCACCGCTCGCGCCCCTGTTCGATGCGCTGGCACTGGTGCTGCGCCTGCTGCGTGACTCCGGTGGCCCCGTCAAACTGACCGCCAACGCGGGCAGCTTCCAGCAAATGCTGCAGGGCAAGGTCTACCAGATGCTGCGTTTGAGCCTGGATGACGCCAGCGGCGCCATTCCGGAAATTTCCGCCAACAAATACATGCTGTGGGTGCGCTTTACCACCCAGGGCGGCGACCTGAAACCCAAGCCGCTCGAAGAAGATGTACCCTTCGAACTCACGCTGTGTAATTTTTAATTGTTCTTGCCATGACCGTTGTTAACTGCCCTACCTGCGCCGCCAAAGTCGAATGGACCGAGGCCAATACTTTCCGCCCCTTTTGCTCGAACCGCTGCAAGCAGATCGACCTGGGCGCCTGGGCCGAAGAGAAATATACGATTCCAGCCACCGATCCGCTCGACGATCCGCTCGACGAAGACGAGAAACAACAGCAGCAGCACTAGCCATCAGCCGAACGGGTTTTCCAGCCGCAGTCCGCTGCTTGCGTAGCGGTCCAGCCGTCCGCTGACCACAGTCAGGCCATGGGCGATGCCCATCGCCGCGATCTGGCCATCGACATCCGCGCCATAGCCGGGCAAACGGGCCCGGACCAGCGCGCAATCGAGGTCGAATTCAAGCACACGCGCCGCATACTCGCGCAGTACCGCTTCCAGCCAGCCTTCCATCGCCAGCGCCTCCATGGTGGCGCCGCGCCGCCATAGCTGCTGTATGCCGGCGCGCCATTGCGCCACCGCCTGCACCGGCAGGTAACGCTGTTCGGGTGGCACACGTTCGAACCAGGATCGCACGCCGTCCGGCGCCCCGCTCCCCTTGCGCGCAGCATTGACCACGTCCGCGTCCAGCAGGTAGCCGGCCATGGCTAATGATCGCGGTCGAAGTCAGCATCGCTGCCCACGTCGGGCATGGCGCGCAGGATATCGTCGAGGGCGCGCCTGGGCAGTGGCCGCAGCACGCTGCGCAGAATGTCGCGGTGCTCTTCCTCGATGCTGCGGCCATGGGCGCGGGCGCGCTTGTGCAGCGCGGCCAGCAGCAGTTCGTCGGCGTCGTTGAAGGTGAGGGTCAGGGTCAGGGTCAGGGTCAGCGCCATGCGAGTCTCCCGCTATCGTCGAACCATCACTTTAGCGGAAAGACCCGGCAATGCAAGGCGCCAGGATGCCCCAGGCGGTGGCGGTCAAACGGCCGTGGCGCTTTCGCGGCGCACCACGTCCAGCCATTCCAGCAGCGGAATCGTGGCCGGCAGCAGGGGTTCCACGCCCACCGTGCCCTGCCACGCAAAGGCCTGGCCTTCCAGGCTTTGCGGCTCGCCGCGCCAGTCGCGGCTGATATAGAAATGCAGGCGCACATGGGCGTGCGGATAGACATATTCCACGCCGCACCAGGCTTCGGCGCTGTCGATATGCAGGCCCAGCTCCTCGACAAACTCGCGCTTGAGCGCGTCGAGGATGGCTTCACCCGGTTCGACTTTACCACCTGGAAACTCCCAATAGCCATCATATGGCTTGCCGGCCGGACGCTGGCCCAGCAGCACATCGCCATTCGGTTTCATCAGGATGCCGACGGCGACATCGACAGGTTTGGCTTTTACCTCGCTCATAGCGCCAGTTTCCCCGCATAATCGCGCGCAAACTGCCACGCCACCCGGCCCGAACGCGAACCGCGCTGCAAGGCCCAGCGCAAGGCGTCGCCGCGCGCTTGCGCGATCTGTTCCGGGCTGCAGCCGAACGAGGCGAGCCAGTGCGCCGTAATGGCCAGGTAGTCGTCCTGTTTGAACGGATAGAACGACAGCCACAAACCAAAGCGTTCGGACAGGGAAATCTTTTCCTCCACCGTTTCGCCCGGATGCAGGTCACCATCCTCGTCGGTCTTGTAGCTGCTGTTGTCCGACATCCGTTCCGGCATCAGGTGGCGCCGGTTCGAGGTGGCGTAGATCAGCACATTGTCCGACTGCGCGGCAATGCTGCCATCGAGCGCGACTTTGAGCGCCTTGTAGCCGCTCTCGCCTTCTTCGAACGACAAGTCGTCGCAAAAGATGATGAAGCGCTCGGGGCGCGCCGCCACCAGGTCGACGATATCGGGAAGGTCGGCCAGGTCGGCCTTGTCGACTTCGATCAGGCGCAGGCCCTGGCTTGAAAACTGGTTCAGACTAGCCTTGATCAGCGACGACTTGCCGGTGCCGCGCGCGCCCGTCAGCAGCACATTGTTGGCAGGCCGGCCAGCAACGAACTGGCGCGTGTTCTGCTCGATCTGGGCTTTTTGCGCAGCGATATTGTGCAGGTCGCCCAGCGCAATACTGGACACATGCTTCACCGACTGCAGATGGCTGGCGGCGCCCTGCCGGCGGCGCCAGCGAAATGCAAAGCTGTTCCAGTCGACGGCCGGCGTGGCCGGTGGCAGGATAGCCTCGACGCGCGCCAGCAGGCTTTCCGCGCGCAACAGAAACTGCTCAAGACTGGTCATGAACGGTAGTCGGCGTTGATCGACACGTAGTCATGCGACAGGTCGCAGGTCCAGACGGTGGCAGTCGCCTCGCCGCGCGCCAGTTTCACGCGGATGGTGATCTCGCTTTGCTGCATCACGCGCTGGCCGTCCTGCTCCTGATAGTCGGGATTGCGGCCACCGTTCTTGGCCACCCACACGTCGTCCAGGTACAGGTTCAGCAGGCTCACGTCCAGGTCGTCCACGCCGGCATAGCCGATGGCGGCCAGGATGCGGCCCAGGTTCGGGTCGGAGGCAAAAAAAGCGGTTTTCACCAGCGGCGAATGGGCGATCGAATAAGCGATCTTGCGGCACTCTTCCATGCTGCGGCCGTCTTCCACGGTCACGGTCATGAATTTGGTCGCGCCTTCGCCGTCGCGCACGATGGCTTGCGCCAGGAAAGTGGACAGTTCGGTGACGGCGGCGGCCAGTGCGGCATAAGCGGGCGAGTCGATGGAGTCGATTACCAGACTGCCGGCACCGGTGGCAACCAGCATGAAGGAGTCATTGGTCGACGTGTCGCCGTCGATGGTGATGCAGTTGAACGATTTGTCGGCCGCCTGTTTCACCAGTTGATCGAGCACCGGCTGGGCCACAGTGGCGTCAAACGCCAGAAAACCCAGCATGGTGGCCATATTTGGCTTGATCATGCCGGCGCCCTTGCTGATGCCCGTCAGCGTGACCGTATGGCCGTCGATGGTGACGGTGCGCGAACCGGCTTTCGGCTGCGTGTCGGTGGTCATGATGGCTTCGGCTGCCGAGAACCAGTTATCTTGCGTCAGTGCGGCGACAGCTTGCGGCAGGCCTGCCACCAGGCGCTGCACGGGCAGTGGTTCAAGAATCACGCCGGTGGAAAACGGCAGGATCTGCTGCGGCGTGCAGCCCAGCAACTCGGCCAGCGCGGCGCAGCTTTCCTGCGCGGCGGCCAGGCCCGATTCACCCGTGCCCGCATTGGCGTTGCCGGTATTGACCAGCAGCGCGCGGATCGGCGCGGCACCGGCGGTGACGGCCGCCAGGTTGGCCTTCGAGATCTGCACCGGCGCGGCGCAGAAGCGGTTCAAGGTGAACACGCCAGCCACGGTGGCGGTCGGCGCCAGTTTCAATACCAGCAAATCCTTGCGGTTCGGCTTCTTGATGCCGGCTTCGGCTACACCGATTTCAATACCGGCGACAGCTTTCAGGTCGGCGGCGACGGGCTTGGGAGAATTGACGGCCATATGAGTTCTTCTGCGAGGGGAAAGGAAGCGCTATTGTAGCGCCTTCGCGCTGGCATTGACCATGCGGCGTCCCGGACGCACGGCACACAAAAAAACGGAGACCGCGGTCTCCGTTTTTGTTCAGGCTGTCAAACTGCGCTTACGCCAGCTTGCCGTGGCATGCCTTGTATTTCTTGCCGCTGCCGCAAGGGCATGGATCGTTGCGGCCGACCTTGACGCCCATGCTCACGCTCATGTCGTCCACATACTGATCGTTGACGTTGACGTTGTCGCCAGCCGTTGGCGCCAGCAATTCTTCCGGCGCCGCGTTCGGATCGAATTCGGCGTGCTGGTAATGCACGTTTTCCACGTGCGACTGCTGCATCGCCGCTTCGGCCGCATCGACTTCTTCGCGCGACTGTATGCGTACCGTCATCACATGCTTGGTAACGTCGTTCTTGATCATGTCGAGCATCATGCCGAACAGTTCGAACGCTTCGCGCTTGTATTCCTGTTTCGGATTCTTCTGGGCGTAACCGCGCAGATGGATACCCTGGCGCAGGTGATCGAGCGCGGCCAGGTGTTCGCGCCAGTGGCTGTCGACGCTTTGCAGCATGACATTGCGCTCGAAGCCGCCGAACGACTCCTTGCCGACGATGTCGATCTTCGACTGGTAAACGGCATCGGCCGCCACCAGCACTTTTTCAACGATCTCTTCGTCCGTCAGGCTTGCGTCCGCTTCCAGCATCTGCTGCAACGGCATGTCGAGCTGCCATTCGCTGGCCAGCACGGTTTGCAGACCCTTGATGTCCCACTGCTCTTCCACCGATTCCTGCGGCACGTAAGCGTGCACCAGGTCGGTAAACACGCCATGGCGCAGCGAGGCGATCATTTCGGAAATGTCGGTCGTTTCCAGCAACTCGTTACGCTGCTGGTAAATCACCTTGCGCTGGTCGTTGGCAACGTCATCGTATTCCAGCAATTGCTTGCGGATGTCAAAGTTGCGCGCTTCCACCTTGCGCTGTGCCGATTCGATCGAGCGCGAAACGATGCCCGCTTCGATCGGTTCGCCTTCCGGCATTTTCAAGCGGTCCATCACGGCGCGCACGCGGTCGCCGGCGAAGATGCGCAGCAGCGCGTCGTCGAGCGACAGGTAGAAGCGCGACGAACCCGGATCGCCCTGGCGGCCGGCACGGCCACGCAGCTGATTGTCGACGCGGCGCGATTCGTGGCGTTCGGTGCCGATAATGTGCAGGCCGCCCGCATTGACCACGTGGTCGTGCAGCGACTGCCATTCATCGCGCAGCGTCTGCGACTGGCGGGCCTTGTCGGCGTCGCTCAGTTCGGCATTCGCTTCGATGAACTTGATCTGGTTTTCAACGTTACCGCCCAATACGATGTCGGTACCGCGACCGGCCATATTGGTGGCGATGGTGATGGCTTTCGGACGGCCGGCCTGGGCGATGATTTCCGCTTCGCGTGCATGCTGCTTGGCGTTAAGCACATTATGCGGCAGCTTGGCCTTGTCCAGGATGCCGGACAACAGTTCGGAGTTTTCGATCGAAGTCGTGCCCACCAGTACCGGCTGGCCGCGCTCGTAGCAGTCGCGGATATCGATCACCATCGCGTTGTATTTTTCCGCCGAGGATTTATACACCTGGTCTTGGCGGTCCTTGCGCTGCAGCGGACGGTTTTGCGGGATCACTACCGTCTCCAGGCCGTAGATCTCCTGGAATTCGTAGGCTTCGGTATCGGCCGTGCCGGTCATGCCGGCCAGCTTGGCGTACATGCGGAAATAGTTCTGGAAGGTGATCGAGGCCAGGGTCTGGTTCTCGTTCTGGATCTTCACGCCCTCTTTCGCTTCGACAGCCTGGTGCAGGCCGTCGGACCAGCGGCGGCCCGTCATCAGGCGGCCCGTGAATTCATCGACAATCACCACTTCATTGTTCTGCACCACATAGTGCTGATCCTTGAAGTACAGCGCATGGGCGCGCAGCGCCGCATACATGTGGTGCACCAGCGAAATATTGGCCGAATCGTACAGCGAGGCGCCTTCCGGCAGCAGGCCCAATTCGGTCATGATGCGCTCGGCTTTTTCATGGCCGGCTTCGGTCAGCAGCACCTGGTGCGCTTTTTCATCCTTGGTGTAATCGCCAGGGACTTCCACTTTACCTTTGCCGTCCGGCGTTTCTTCGCCGATCTGCAAGGTCAGCAAGCCTGGCACTTCATTGATCTTGTGGTACAGGTCGGTATGGCTCTCGGCCTGGCCGGAAATGATCAAAGGGGTACGCGCTTCATCGATCAGGATCGAGTCGACTTCATCGACGATGCCGAAGTTCAGCGTGCGCTGCACGCGGTCGCGCGCTTCGTACACCATATTGTCGCGCAGGAAGTCAAAACCGAATTCGTTGTTGGTGCCGTAGGTGATGTCGGAGTTGTAGGCCTGCTGCTTGGCGCTGTGCTCCATCTGCGACATGTTCACACCGGTCGTCAAACCCAGCCACGCGTACAGGCGGCCCATGGTTTCGGCGTCGCGCTGTGCCAGGTAATCATTGACGGTGACGATATGCACGCCCTTGCCCGACAAGGCGTTCAGGTAGGCTGGCAGGGTTGCCATCAGGGTCTTGCCCTCGCCCGTGCCCATCTCGGCGATCTTGCCATAGTGCAGGACCATCCCGCCTATCATCTGCACGTCGAAGTGGCGCATGCGCAGCACGCGCTTGGACGCTTCGCGGCAGACAGCAAACGCTTCCGGCAACAAGGCGTCCAGCGATTCGCCACCGGCGATCCGTTCCTTGAAGGCAGGCGTCTTCGCTTGCAGCTCGGCATCCGACAGCTTTTCGATGACCGGCTCGAGCGCGTTGATCTCGCGTACCGTTTTTTGGTATTGCTTGAGCAGCCGCTGGTTGCGGCTACCGAAAATCTGGGTCAGTAATGACATGCTTGAATTCTTGAAAAAACGCCGTTAAAAAAAGCTCGGTAGCTGGCAGCGAGGTAACAATCGCATGACCGCACGGAGTTCGACTATGGCAAAAGACGATGATTTTATCATGCGTCCCCCGAAGGTTGGGATCATGCACTATATAACAATAGCTTTAAGGCAAACAATCACGGGAAATGATGGACATTTTGCACCCGGCATGGCGCCTGGATGACGCCATCTGCAGCCACTGCCGCCCTCGCCATGCGCGGGCGAGTGTGCTATGTTTCGGCCATGCGAAATCCCACATACTCGCCGGCACCGCGCCGCAGCTATGGCTTTGCCCGCTCGGGTCCGCCCGTCACGGGCGCCACTGACTTCTTGCGCGGCAACGCGACGATGGCGTCCCTGATGCCTACCGTCAAGCGCCTGGCCGCCCTGCAAAAAGATTGCGCCCAGGCCCTGCCGGCCATGTTCGAGCACTGCGATATCCTGCAATTCGAGGCCGGGGTGCTGGTGCTGGCTGTGCCGAACGCGGCGCTGGCAGCCAAGCTCAAGCAGCAACTGCCAAAACTGCAAGGGGAACTGGAAAGAAAAGGCTGGCAGATTGCCGGCATCAAGCTCAAGGTGCAAGTCATCAAGAGCATCGCACCCATCGTTCATACGCGCTCGCTGGTGCTACCGGAAAAAGCCATGTCGGCACTGGAAGAACTTAGCACCGCGCTGCCGGCCTCGAAACAGAACGATCAGCTGATCGCGGCGCTGCGCAATTTAGTCAGGCATCACCGCGAACCGAGGGACTGACTCAGGTAAGCGACCACTCGCGCTCCATCTGGCGCAGGTAGGATTGTGGCGCCGCTTCATTGGTGGCAAACGAGACGATCTCGTACGATTCAGGCTGCTCCAGCAGCGCCAGCAGCAGCTGGTTGTTCAGTGCATGGCCCGATTTGTGCGCCGTGTAATAGGCCAGCAGCGGATGACCGACCAAATACAAATCGCCAATCGCGTCGAGGATCTTGTGGCGCACGAATTCGTCTTCATAGCGCAGGCCGTCGGCGTTAAGGATACGGTATTCGTCCATCACGATGGCGTTTTCCAGCGAGCCGCCACGGGCCAGGCCCATGCCGCGCAGGCTTTCCACGTCCTGCATGAAGCCGAATGTGCGCGCGCGCGCCACATCGTGGATATACGACACGTCGCCAAAGTCGACCGAGGCGCGCTGCATGGTACCGTCGACGGCCGGGTGGTTAAATTCGATAAAAAAGTCGAGCTTGAAGCCGTCATAGGGCGACAAGCGCGCCCATTTTTCGGCTGCTCCCGTGCCGTGGCGCACTTCCACCGGCTTGATGACCTTGATGAATTTCTTGGCTGACGCCTGCTCTTCCACGCCAGCCTGTTGCAGCAGGAAGACAAACGACGAGGCCGAACCATCCATGATGGGAATTTCTTCCGCATTGACATCGATATACATATTGTCGATGCCAAGGCCGGCTGCAGCCGACATCAGGTGTTCCACGGTCGAGACGCGCGCGCCGTCCTTGATCAGCACGGACGCCATGCGCGTGTCGCCCACCGCCATGGCGCTGGCGGGAAACTCCACTACCGGTACCAGGTCGATGCGGCGAAACACGATGCCCGTGTCGATGGCGGCCGGGCTCAGGATCAGCTCGACCTTGGTGCCGGAGTGCAGGCCGACACCGATGGTGCGGACAGATTGTTTGATGGTGCGTTGTTTTAACATGGCACGATTATATCCAGTTGCGGCGTGGAATGCTGGGCAGCAAAGAAATGCTACGGGTGCTCGCTTTCCACATGTACCGCCTCCCTGCGCACCAGGTAAATGCCGCTGGCAATGATAATCGCTGCGCCTGTCATGGTGTACTCGTCGGGCAAGGTACGCCATAGCAGCCAGTCCAGGCCCATGCCCCAGGCCAGGGCCGAATATTCGAACGGCGCCACGCTGGAGGCCTTGCCGCTGCGAAACGCTTCCGTGATGGCCAACTGGCCCAGGAAACCACTGACCGACAAGCCCGCCAGCAGCAGCCAGTCTTCGCGCCGGATCGCTACCCATTCATGGTACGACAGCGCCACGCCGCCGGTCGCCATCATGACCATCAGCCAGAACACCATGCTTTCGCTGGCGTCGCTACGGCTGAGGATGCGGCCAGTGATGGCCGACACGGCATAGCAGGCGGCTGCGCCCAGCACGGCCAGGCCGGCCAGCGACAGGAATTGCCCGCCTTCCGGGCGCAGCACCACCAGCACGCCGCCCAGGCCGACGGCAATCGCGCACCAGCGTGCCAGGTCGACCCGCTCTTTCAGGATAAATACCGACAGCGCCGTAATCAATAGCGGCGCGATAAAGAACAGAGAATATGCCTCGGCCAGCGACAAGCGTTTCAGGCCATAAGCAAACAGGGTGATCATGGCAACGCCCAGCGCACCGCGCAAAAAGTGCAGCGGCCAGCGTACCTTCAGCAGGTTCCTGAAGGCGCCACGATACAGCAGATACAGGCACACCAGCGGCAAGGACGACAGGGCGCGCAAGGCCGTCACCTGCATCGCCGGATAGGTTTCGGACAGCAGCTTCATCGCTGTATCCATCAGCGAAAACAGACCGGCGGCGGCCAGCATCGCGTAGATGCTGCGCAAATTGGGATTAGGGGAAGGCAAGGCAACTCCTGGCAGGAGAGAAACCGTCATCATGGCGACGGCCGGAGCCAGGACCGGCACGTGGCGATCGGCGCGCGGTCGCCCGAATTATAGCAAGCGCGGCAGCTACTGTTACAACACCGGCAACAGCATCACCAGCTTCACCTCATGCTGGCGCGCCAGATGCAAGGTCACCTGGTTAAAGCTCAGCAGCCCTTGCACGGGATGCTGGAAGCGGCGCAATCCACCGTCGCGGCCCAGCACCTGCTGCGCGCTCCACCACTGGCGAAACTCCATGCTGGCGCCAGACAATTGCGCGATCAGGCCGGCCAGCGGCGCCTGGTCGGCATGGCGGCCCGCATCGGCGCGGAACTCGGCCACCAGGCGCTGCGCGCGCTCGGGCCAGCCGGCGATCAGCTGGCGTGCCTGCGGCGACAAAAACATGAAGCGTAGCTGGTTCGGAGCAACCTCATCGGGCAAGGCATCGAGCCAGCCGGCAAACAGACCTGCCGCCTGCGCATTCCAGGCCACCGCATTCCACTGCCGGTCCAGCATATAGGCCGGTGCATCGATGGCTGCCACAATCGCCGCCAGCTCGTTGGCCGCCGCGCCGCCACCCGTGGCCTCGCCATGCTCGGGGTCGGCCTTGTCGGCCACCTCGAACAGATAGCTGCGCTCGGCCGCGCTCAGTTGCAGCACCTGCGCCAGGCGCGCCAGCATCCTGCTTGATGCCGACACCGGCCGGCCCTGCTCCAGCCAGGTCAGCCAGGTAGGACTGACGTCAACCAGCTGCGCCAGCTCTTCACGGCGCAAGCCCGGCGTGCGGCGCCGTCCGCCACCGGGCAGGCCCGCCATGGCGGGGGTGAGCGCTTCGCGCCGGACACGGATGAATTCGGCAAGCTTGTGCGACATGGCGTTCTTTCGTGGTAGTAGCGCATGGTAGTAAATATACCAGTATAAGTTCTTGTCTTGTTACAGGATAAAACTCGCTCTATTCTGCCTGTACACCAACACTTACGGGAGCAAACCATGCAACAGCACGATGTCATTACCGAACAGTTCGGCAAGACCGCCAACGCATACCTCTGCAGCGCCATCCACGCCCAGGGCGCCGACCTGGTGCTGATGCAGGAAGCGGCGCGCCGCCATGGCCGCCCCGTAGTGCTGGACCTCGGTTGCGGCGCCGGCCACGCCAGCTTTGCCGTGGCGCCAGTGGCCGAGTCCGTTGTCGCCTATGACCTGGCGCACCCCATGCTGGACGTGGTCGAGCAGGCCAAAGTGCAGCGTGGCCTGGACAATATCAGCACGCGCCAGGGCGACGTGGCCAGGCTGCCGTTCGCCGACGCCAGTTTCGACATGGTCGTCACACGCTTTTCGGCCCACCACTGGAGCGACGTGGCCGGCGCGCTGGCCGAAGCCTGGCGCGTGCTGCGCCCGAACGGCAGCTTGCTGGTGGTCGATATCGTGGCGCCGAAAACTGCGTTGTACGACACCACCTTGCAGGCGGTGGAACTGCTGCGCGACGGCTCGCACGTGCGCGACTACCGCAGCTGCGAATGGGGAGCCAAGTTCGACAACGCCGGTTTCACGCACAGCCTGCGCAGCGTGTGGAAGCTGACCATGCAGTTTGACGAGTGGGTGGCGCGCATGCGCACGCCAGCCGGGCGCATCGCCGCCATCCGCAATCTGTTCGACGCCGCGCCCGACGAAGCGCGCCAGTATTTTGCGCTGCAGGGCGATTACTCGTTCGATATCGACGCGGCCATGTTCGAGGCGACGAAACCGGTGGTGCAATAAAAATGGGGTCAGACCCGACGGGTCTGACCCCAGCTTTTCAGCAGCATACCGGTAAAAGTCACTTTCAACCCAAAACCTTGACAGCTGGGGTCAGACCCAACGGGTCTGACCCCGATCAACCATATTATTTCAGCTGGCCCAGCAGGGTTTCGGCATTCGATACTTCAAACTTGCCGCCCTGCTCGATGTTCAGTTGCGTCACCACGCCGTTGTCGGCCAGCAGCGAGTAGCGCTGCGAGCGCGTGCCCATGCCGTGCTTGGAGAAATCGGCGTCCAGGCCCAGGGCACGGCTGTAGGCGGCATTGCCGTCGCCCATCATGCGCACGATGCCGGTGGCCTTCTGGTCACGGCCCCAGGCGCCCATCACAAAAGCGTCGTTGACGGAGATGCACCAGATTTCGTCGACACCAGCTGCTTTCAGCGCTTCGGCGTGCTGCACATAACCGGGCACGTGCTGTGCCGAGCAGGTTGGCGTGAACGCGCCTGGCAGGCCAAAAATGGCGATCTTCTTGCCCTTGACCAGGTCTTGCACATTGAACGTGTTCGGTCCCAGCGCGCAGCCTTCGGTTTCGGTTTCGATGAATTCAGCCAGGGTGCCTTCCGGCAGGGTATCGCCGATCTTGATCGTCATGGTGACTCCTTTTTACTATTTTGGGAAAAGCCGGCTTGCCGCCGACACCGCGCAACAGTATGCCTGACTTGGCATATTTGTGCAGAAATCCCCCCTGAAAGCCAGGGTTGAAATCAAAAACGGCGGCCCGAAGGCCGCCGCTTGCATCAGTACTTGAGCGTGCTGATTAATCGGCCTGCTTGCGCAAAAACGCCGGGATATCGTAGGTCTCCATGCCGTTCTTTTCCATCGCGCGCACCTGCTCGGAAGCCGATTCGCGGCGCCATACTGCTGGCGCCTTGCCGCTGTCAAAGCCGGCTGGCGTGGCCACGCCCACGGTGCTCGCCACGGTCTGCGCGCCGCCCATCGAAGCCGACGGGGTCAGCGGACCGTTGTGGGTGCCGGTGCGCAGCACTTGCTGCGGTACCAGCTGGATGTTTTTCTTGGCGCGGCCCAGGCCGGTAGCCACCACGGTGACACGGATATCGTCGCCCATCGAGTCGTCGTACGCGATACCTTGCGCAATCGAAGCGTCCGGTGCAGCAAAGGCGCGTACGGCTGCCATGACTTCCTTGATTTCTTTACCCTTCAGGCCACGGCTGGCCGTGACGTTGACCAGCACGCCGCGTGCGCCGGACAGGTCAATGCCGTCGAGCAGTGGCGAGGCAACCGCCTGCTCTGCCGCGATGCGTGCACGATCCACGCCGGAAGCGGTAGCGGTGCCCATCATCGCCTTGCCCTGCTCGCCCATGATGGTTTTCACGTCATTGAAGTCGACGTTGATATGGCCCGGCACGTTGATGATCTCGGCAATGCCGGCCACCGCGTTGTTGAGCACATCATCGGCGTGCTGCATCCATTCGAGCATGCTTTCGTCTTCGTAGATCTCTTCCAGTTTTTCGTTCAGGATGATGATCAGCGAGTCGACGTGCAAGGACAGCTGCTCCAGGCCTTCGTCGGCGATGTCCATGCACTTCTGGCCTTCGTACGAGAACGGCTTGGAAACCACGGCCACCGTCAGCGCGCCCAGTTCCTTGGCCACTTCGGCCACGATAGGCGCCGCACCCGTGCCGGTACCGCCGCCCATGCCGGCGGCGATGAACACCATGTGCGCGCCGCGCAGCGAATCGGCGATGCGCGCACGCGATTCCTCGGCCAGCTGGCGGCCGACGGCAGGCTTCATGCCGGCGCCCAGGCCGGTGTCGCCGATCTGGATGATGTTGTGCGCCTTGGATGTCGACAACGCTTGCGCGTCGGTGTTGGCGGCAATGAACTCCACGCCCGACATGCCTTTGTTGATCATGTGTTGAACTGCATTGCCACCCGCACCGCCGACGCCGACTACCTTGATGACGGTACCTATAGCTGTGTTATCGACCATATCGAACTCCATGATGTACTCCTATCAGAATGCGGTTTCCAAGCGCCAGTCCTCATATCGGTAGGAGAGCTGGAGATTGAAAACTGCAGTTAAATTTAAATGAATGTGTATGTAGCTGTGCTGCTGCCAAAAAAACTGTCATGCCGGGCAAACTGCAGGCCCTTAAAAATTCCCTAAAAACCATTCCTTCATGCGCTGCCAGACTGCCTTCACCGAACCATCCTGGCGCGTCACGATATGCCCGCGCAGGTATTGCTTTTTCGCTTCCAGCAGTAGTCCCAGCACAGTCGCGTAGCGCGGACTGCGCACCACGTCGGCCAGCTGGCCACGATACTCCGGCGTGCCGAGGCGCGCCGGTTTCAAAAAGATGTCTTCGGCCATCTCCACCATGCCGGGCATGATGGCCGTGCCGCCCGTCAGCACGATGCCGGACGACAGCACGCCTTCGTAGCCCGATTCGCGCACCACCTGGTGCACCATCGCGAACAGTTCTTCCACCCGTGGCTCGATGACGGCAGCGAGCGCCTGGCGCGACAGGTTGCGCGGGCCACGGTCGCCCAGGCCCGGCACTTCCAGCGACTCGCCCGGATCGGCCAGCACCTGCTTGGCCACGCCGTAGCGGATCTTGATCTCTTCCGCTTCTGCGGTCGGGGTGCGCAAGGCCATCGCGATATCGTTGGTAATCTGGTCGCCGGCGATTGGGATCACTGCCGTATGGCGGATCGCACCATCGGAAAACACCGCCACGTCGGTGGTGCCGCCGCCGATGTCGATCAGAACCACGCCCAGTTCTTTTTCATCCGGCGTCAGCACGGCGTCGGCCGAGGCCATCGGCTGCAAAATCAGGTCGGATACTTCCAGGCCGCAGCGGCGCACGCACTTGACGATGTTCTGCACGGCCGACACGGCGCCGGTGACGATATGCACCTTGACCTCCAGGCGGATGCCGCTCATGCCGATCGGCTCGCGCACATCTTCCTGGCTGTCGACGATGAATTCCTGCGGCACCGTATGCAGCAATTGCTGGTCGGTCGGAATGTTAACCGCTTTGGCTGTCTCGATGACGCGCGCCACATCGGTGGCCGTCACTTCCTTGTCCTTGATGGCCACCATACCGCTCGAATTGAAGCTGCGGATATGGCTGCCAGCAATGCCGGCGTACACATTGCGTATCTTGCAGTCGGCCATCAGCTCGGCTTCTTCGAGCGCGCGCTGGATCGACTCCACCGTGGCCTCGATATTGACCACCACGCCTTTTTTCAGGCCCTTCGATTCGTGCTGGCCCAGCCCGATCACTTCGTGGCGTCCATCGGACATCACTTCGGCTACCACCGCCACCACTTTCGAGGTGCCGATGTCGAGGCCGACGATCAGGTTCTTCGCGTCTTTTGTCATTTCTGTCGCCTAGTTTTTTGGGCTATTGGTTTAATTGCTTTGATTATTCGGTCAAGCCGGTTTTTTGGTCGCACTGCTGGTTTTTTTCTTGATGGCCGGCGCCGGCCTGCCATCCTTGCCCTCGGCCGGTATCACCAGGCCTGCCGAACTCAGGGCCAGGCCATTCTGGTAACGCATGTCGATGGTATCGATATTGTCCAGGCGGCTGGCCAGTTGCGGATAGATGCCAACCAGCCGGTCGACCCTGGCCTTCAAGGTCGTGTGATTCTGTTCGCGCCCCAGCGCCACGCTCATGCCGTTGTTCAGCTTGACGGTCCACGCATAGCGGCTCGACAAGGACAGCGATTCAGGCGCCATCTTCAGCGGCGCGAACCATTTGGCCAGGTTTACATAGGTCGCCAGCACATCCTTCTCGCTGCCGTCCGGCCCCGAAAACGCCGGCAATTCATGGTCATCCTCGGCTTCGGCCACGTTGGCGGTAAATACGTCGCCCTTGACCGACAGCAGGCGGCCATCCTCGCCCCAGGTACCGAGCGCTTCATGCTCTTCCAGCGCCACGATCAGCTGGTTCGGCCACTCGCGGCGCACGCTGGCGCGGCGTACCCAGGGTACCGATTCAAACACGCTGCGCACGCTTTCCAGGTTGCTGGTGAAAAAATTGCCCTTGATGCGGCCTTGCGTGCCGGCGCGCAGGGTCAGGTAATTCACGTGCCGCAGTCCCTTCGCATCGACGCTTTCCACCGTGATGGTGCGCAGGTCGAACATCGGACGTTGCGACACCCACCACACGCCGGCGGCCACGCACACGACCAGCACAAAGGCCATCAGGCCGTTGGCGGTCGTATTGAGGCTTTTAGCGTCGTGCCACATGTCAGTGCTGTCCCTTGCTGATCTTCAAACGTGCCGAGGCAACGATTTCCAGGCACAGGTCTTCATAGCTGATGCCCACCGCGCGCGCCGCCATCGGCACCAGCGAATGGCTGGTCATGCCGGGCGAGGTATTCACCTCCAGCAGGAACAGCGCGCTGTCGGCACTGCGCATCAGCACATCGACCCGTCCCCAGCCTTCGCAGCCCACGGCGCGGTAGGCGCCCAGCGCGATGCGCTCCATCTCGGCCAGGATCGCCGGGTCCAGCTGCGGCGGGCAGAAATACTGGGTCACGTCCGTGAAATACTTGTTCTGGTAATCGTAATTGCCTTGCGGGGCGACGATTTCGACCGGCGGCAGTGCGCGCGCGGTGGCGCCCTGGCCCAGGATCGCCACCGTGAATTCGCGGCCCTTGATGAACTGCTCGGCCAGCACCGTATCATCGAGAGCGGCGGCGGTGTCGTACGCAGCCTGGAAGGCCGACGCTTCATGCACGGTGGTGATGCCGATGGTGGAACCTTCATGCGGCGGCTTGACGATCAGCGGCAAGCCCAGTTCTGCGGCCACTTGCGCCAGGTTGGCGTCGTCTGCCAGCACCGCGTATTGCGGCGTCGGCAGCTTGTGCATCAGCCAGATCATCTTGGTATAGACCTTGTCCATGCCGACCGCGCAGGCCATCACGCCGCTGCCGGTGTACGGGATGCCCAATTGTTCCAGCGCGCCCTGCAAGCTGCCGTCTTCGCCGTAGCGGCCGTGCAGCGCGATAAAGACGCGGTCAAATTTTTCGGCCGCCAGCTCGGCCAGCGAACGCTCGCCCGTGTCGAAGCCATGCGCGTCGACGCCACGGCTTTGCAAGGCGGCCAGCACGCCGGCGCCGGACATCAGCGACACTTCGCGCTCGGCCGAACGGCCGCCGAACAGGACGCCGACCTTGCCCAATTGTTTCACATCGATAGCTGAAGCTGCGTTCACGTCAGGCCTTTGCAGTGTTGGTTGAATAGGTAGTCAGTTGTTGCGGGATGCCGCTGATCGAGCCCGCGCCCATGGTCAGCACGACGTCGCCGTCGTGCGCCACGCTCATGATGGTGTCGGCCATATCTTGCATGGACTCGACGAAGATCGGTTCGATCTTGCCGCGCGCGCGCAGCGCATGCGCCAGCGAACGGCCGTCGGCGGCGACGATAGGCGCTTCACCGGCCGCATATACTTCAGACAGCAGCAGCACGTCGGGCGCGCCCAGCACCTTCACAAAATCTTCGAACAGGTCGCGCGTGCGGCTGTAGCGGTGCGGCTGGAAAGCCAGCACCAGGCGGCGGCCAGGGTAGGCGGCGCGCGCGGCGGCCAGCGTAACTTCCGTCTCTACCGGGTGGTGGCCGAAATCGTCGACCAGGGCGAAGCTGCCACCGGCCGGCAGCGCCACCTCGCCATAGCGCGTGAAACGCCGGCCAACGCCGGAAAATTCGGCCAGGCCCTGCTGGGTGGCGCTGTCGGCGATGCCGATCTCGCGCGCAATCGCAATCGCCGAACAGGCATTCTGCACATTGTGCATGCCGGGCTGGTTCAGCACCACGTCCAGGGCCGGGTAGCCCTCCTGCAGCACCGTGAAATGCATTTCCAGGCCGACCGCGCGCGCGTTGACGGCGCGCACCTCGGCGTCCTCGGAAAAACCGTAGGTGGTCACCGGCTTGGTGACGAACGGGATGATGGCGCGCACGTGCGGATCGTCGACGCACAGCATGGCGCGGCCATAGAACGGCAGGCGGTGCGTGAACTGCACGAAGGCCTGCTTGAGTTTTTCAAAATCGTGCTCGTAGGTATCCATATGATCGGCATCGATATTCGTGATGACTTCGATCATCGGCGTCAGGTTCAGAAACGAGGCGTCCGATTCATCCGCTTCGGCCACCAGATAGTCGCCAGAGCCCAGCTTGGCATTGGCGCCGGCGCTCGTCAGCCGACCACCGATCACAAAAGTAGGATCGAGACCGCCCTGCGCCAGCACGGAGGCAACCAGGCTGGTGGTGGTGGTCTTGCCATGCGTGCCGGCGATCGCGATGCCGCGTTTCAGGCGCATCAATTCGCCGAGCATCACGGCGCGCGGCACCAGCGGGATCTTGCGCGCGCGCGCAGCTGCCACTTCGGGATTATCTTGCGGCACTGCGCCCGAGGTCACCACCGCATCGGCGTCGCCGATGTTTTCTGCCGCGTGGCCGAGCATGACGGTCGCGCCCAGGCTCGCCAGGCGCTGCGTTGCCGCATTGCTGCCCAGGTCCGAACCCGACACCTTGTAGCCGAGGTTGACCAGCACTTCGGCGATACCGCTCATGCCGCTGCCACCGATGCCGACAAAGTGGATATTGTTTACTTTATGCTTCACAGAGCTAACCTCATGCCAATTGTTCCAATACGTGTGCGATCGCCTGATTGGCGTCGCGCTTGCCTGCCGTCAGCGCCGCTTGCGCCATCTGCTGGCAACTGTCGCGCGTCAAAGACGCCAGCATCGCCGCCAGCGACGCTGGATTCATTTCCGTTTGCGGCAAATGAATTGCCGCGCCCTGCTGCGCCATCCACTGCGCGTTATTGCGCTGGTGGCTGGTGGTCGAAGCCACCAGCGGCACCAGTACGCTGGCCACGCCGGCCGCCGTCAGTTCCGACAGGGTGATGGCGCCGGCACGGCAGATCACCAGATCGGCCGCCGCATACGCCTCGGCCATATCGTCGATAAAGTCGACCACGTTGGCCGTCACGCCCGCTGCCGCATACGAGGCGCGCAAGGCGTCGATATTCTTCTTGCCGGACTGGTGCGTCACCAACGGCCGTTCGCCTTCCGGCATCAGCGCCAGTGCGGCAGGCAGGTTGTCGTTCAGCGCTTTCGCGCCCAGGCTACCGCCCACCACCAGGATGCGCAAGGGGCCGGTGCGCTGCTCGAAACGCGCCGCCGGTGGCGCCATCGCCAGGATCTCGGCCCGCACCGGGTTGCCGGTGACGACAGCCTTGCTGGCAGCGGCGCCAAATTCGGCAGGGAAACCGAAGCATACCTGCTGAGCCAGCGGAAGCAGTGTCTTGTTCGACAACAGTAATGCAGCATCGGCATTGACCAGCACCAGCGGCACGCCGCTCAAACGCGCCACCAGGCCGCCCGGCACCGTCACGTAGCCGCCCATGCCCATCACCACGTCGGGCTTGCGGCGCGACATGAAGCCACGAATCGCAAACAGGCTGGCGATCATCTTGAAGCCGCCCTTGACCGTGTGTGCCAGCCCTTTGCCGCGCATGCCGGAAAATGCGATGGCGTCCATGGGGATGCCGCTTTTCGGCACCAGTTCCTGCTCCATGCCGTGGGTGGTGCCAAGCCAGCTCACTTCCCAGCCGCGCGCGCGCATGGTCTGCGCGATCGCCAGGCCAGGGAAAATATGGCCGCCGGTACCGGCCGCCATGATCATCAGTTTTTTCGTTTTCAAGTTTTCTACAGTGCTCATAGCCGCCCCCCGCGCATCAGGATCCGGTTTTCATAATCGATGCGCAGCAGGATCGCCAGGCCGATGCAATTGATCAGCACGCCCGTGCCGCCATAGCTCATCAAGGGAAGCGTCAGCCCCTTGGTCGGCAGCAGACCCAGGTTCACGCCCATATTGATGAAGGTCTGCACGCCGATCCAGATGGCGATGCCCTTGGCCGTCAGGCCGGCAAAGGTCTGATCGATGGCGATCGCCTGGCGGCCGATATCGAAGGCGCGCTTGATAATCCAGTAGAACATGCCGATCACGATCAGCACGCCCACCAGGCCCAGTTCCTCGCCGATCACGGCCAGCAAAAAGTCGGTATGTGCTTCGGGCAGGTAATGCAGTTTTTCCACGCTGCCGCCCAGGCCCACGCCAAACAGTTCGCCACGGCCGAAAGCAATCAGCGAGTGCGTCAGCTGGTAGGCCTTGTTCAGCGAATTGTCTTCCTGCCATGGATCGAGATAGGCAAAGAAACGCTCGCGGCGGAATTTCGACAGCGCGATAATGGCGACGAAAATCGCTGTCAGCATGGCGCCGATGCCACCGAACCAGATGGCGTTGACGCCACCGAGGAACAGAATGCCCATGGCGATGCAGACGATCACGCCAAAGGCGCCCAGATCCGGCTCCATCAGCAGCAACAGGCCCACGAAACTGACTGCCAGCGCCATCGGCATGAAGCCCTTGGTCAGCTTGTGCATGTATTCCTGCTTGCGCACCGTATAGTCGGCCGCGTACAGCACCATCACCACCTTCATCAGCTCGGACGGCTGCGGGCGCAGGCCCGGCAGGTTCAGCCAGCGGCGACCGCCGTTCACCGACACGCCCAGGCCCGGTATCAGCACCATCACCAGCAGCACCAGGGTGCCGATAAACAGCCACGGTGCCATTTTTTGCCAGGTGGCAACGCGCACGCGAAACACCAGCGCGCCGGCGATCATCGAAATGCCGATGAACAGCGCCTGGCGCACCACGAAATAATTGTTGGTATAGGCGGCGAACTTGCGCGCGTCCGACAGCGAAATCGAGGCCGAATACACCATCACCATGCCCAGCAGCATCAACAGCAGCACCACCCAGATCAGTGGCTGGTCGTAGTCCATCATCTTCGACTGCCGCGCGCGGCCGTCCAGCGGCTTGGCAGCCGAGCCGGAACCGAAACCGAAAGGCAGCTGGAAGGCCATCAGAGATCCTGTCCGTTATCGAGGGCGATGTCGCGCACGGCGTCGACAAACACCTGCGCGCGGTGCGCATAGTTCTTGAACATGTCCAGGCTGGCGCAGGCCGGCGACAGCAGTACCGCGTCGCCCGGCAGCGCCAGGGTGGCCGCCTGTTTCACCGCTTCGGTCAAGGTGGCGCAGTCATGCAAGGCCACGCCCGATGGTTCCAGTGCCGCACGCAGCGCCGGCGCATCGCGGCCGATCAGCAGCACCGCGCGCACGTGGCGCGACGCCGGTTCGGCCAGCGGCGAAAAATCCTGGCCCTTGCCGTCGCCGCCGGCGATCAGCACCAGGCGCTGCTCAAGCCCGCCAAACGCCTTGCCCAGGCCATTAATGGCCGCCACCGTGGCACCCACATTGGTACCCTTGCTGTCGTCGTAGTATTCGACTTCATTGACGGCCGTGACCAGTTCCACCCGATGCGGCTCGCCCTGGTATTCGCGCAAGCCATGCAGCAGCGGCGCGAACGGCAGGCCGATGGCGCGGCACAGGGCCAGCGCCGCCAGTGCATTCGAGGCGTTGTGCTGTCCGCGAATTTTCAAGGCGTCGGCCGGCATCAGTTTTTTCGCCATGGTCGGCACGGGTTCGGGCGCCGGATCGTTCTTCCTGCGTTTTTTCTCGATCACTTCTTCGCTCGGCACGGCTTGCGCCAGCCAGAACACGCCGCGCTCGTTGACCAGGCCGAAGCTGTCGACGGCCAAAGGTTCGCCGGTGCCGAACGTCACGCTGTCGACCATCGCATCCTGCATGCGCATCACCGCCGCGTCGTCACGATTGAGCACGCGCACCGTGTGCTGGCCAAAGATGCGCGCCTTGTCGGCAGCATAAGCGGCCATGTCGCCATGCCAGTCCAGATGATCCTGCGACAAATTCAATACCGTGGCCGCATCGGCCTGCAGGCTGAAGGTGGTGTGCAGCTGGAAGCTCGACAATTCAAGTATCCATGCCTGCGGCAGCGTGCTGGCGACGGGCTCGGCACCCTCGGCTTCGACTGGCGCCGGCTCGGCATCGAGCACCTCGCGCAGCACGTCCAGCGCGGCCGGGCTGATATTGCCGGCCACGCGCGTGGCCAGGCCGGCCCGTTCGCACAACAAACCCACCAGGCTGGTGACGGTGGTCTTGCCGTTGGTGCCGGTAATCGCGATCACTTTCGGCGCATAGCCGCGCTGTGTTTTCAGTGCGGCCAGCGCCTGGGCGAACAGTTCGATCTCGCCCCATACGGGGATATTGCTTTCCGCTGCGGCCGGCGCGATGGCGGCCAGTTCGCGCTGCGGCGCCAGGCCCGGGCTGACGGCGACAAAATCGACGCCCTCCAGCAGCCCGGCCGCAAAAGGGCCGGCGATGAATTGCGCGCCAGGCACGCCAGCGTGCAAGGCGGCCAGGCGTTCCGGCGCTTCGCGCGTGTCGGCCACGCGCACCGATGCGCCACAGCGGGCCAGCCACAGGGCCATCGCCAGGCCGGACTCGCCGAGTCCCAGTACCAGTGCGGTTTGATTGGCGTACATCATCAGCGCAGCTTCAAGGTGGTCAAGCCGAGCAGCACCAGCATCATGGTGATGATCCAGAAACGCACGACAACCTGCGTCTCTTTCCAGCCTTTTTGTTCAAAATGGTGATGCAGCGGTGCCATCAGGAAGACGCGGCGGCCAACGCCATAGCGCTTCTTGGTGTATTTGAACCACCCTACCTGGATAATCACCGACAGGGTTTCGACGACAAAGATGCCGCCCATGATGAACAGCACGATTTCCTGTCGCACGATGACGGCGATGGTACCCAGGGCGCCACCCAGGGCCAGCGCACCGACGTCGCCCATGAACACTTTGGCGGGGTGGGTGTTATACCAGAGGAAGGCCAGGCCGGAGCCGGCCAGCGCGCCGCAAAAGATCACCAGCTCGCCGGCGCCCGGAATATGCGGGATAAACAGGTAGCGCGCATACGTGACGTTACCAGTCAGGTAGGCGAACAGGCCCAGGGCCGTGCCCACCATCACGGTCGGCATGATGGCCAGGCCATCGAGACCATCGGTGAAATTGACGGCATTGCTGGTGCCGACGATCACGCAATAAGTCAGCGCGATAAAGCCCCACACACCGAGCGGATAGCTGATGGTCTTGAAGAACGGCACGATCAAGTCTGCCTTGGGTGGCAAGTCCATCGCAAAGCCGGACTGCACCCAGGCGTAGATCAGATTCCATACCTGGCCGGCGTTCGGTTCAGAGATCGATACAGAGAAGGCCAGGTAAAACGCGGCCAGCAGGCCGATCAGCGACTGCCAGAAGTATTTTTCACGCGAGCGCATGCCTTCCGGGTCCTGGTACACCACCTTGCGGTAGTCGTCGGCCCAGCCGATGGCGCCAAAGCCCAGGGTGACGATCAGTACCGGCCAGATGAAGCGGTTCGACAGGTCGCACCACAGCAGGGTGGAAATGCCGATGGCGATCAGGATCAGCACGCCGCCCATGGTTGGCGTGCCGTGTTTTTTCAGATGCGTTTGCGGGCCGTCGGTACGCACGGCCTGGCCAACCTTCAGGCGCGTCAGCATGCGGATCACAGCAGGGCCGGCGAACAAGCCAATCAGGATGGCGGTCAGGGTGGCGAAAACGGCGCGAAAGGTGATGAAGTTAAAGACCCGCAGTGGGCCAATGTCGTCCTGGAAATAATGAGCGAGCCAGAGCAGCATGATTAGTGAGCTTCCTTGTTATTGTTTGAACCAATCAAATGCTGCACGGCCCGTTCCATTTTCATGAAGCGGGAGCCCTTGATCAATACTGTTGCATCCGATTGGGTCGCCAGCAGCGCATCGAGCGCCGCCAGCAAACCGTCGAACTGTTCGAAATACTCCACCACCGTGCCTGTCCCCTCGGCCGAGGCGACCATGTGGCGCGCCAGGCCACCCGTCGCCAGCACGTGTTCGATGCCTTTGGCGGCGGCATAAGCGCCGATCTCTTCGTGGAACTGCTGCCCTTGCGTACCCACTTCGCCCATCTCGCCCAGCACCAGGATGCGCGGCGCACCGGCTTGCGCCAGCACGTCGATGGCGGCGCGCGCCGAGTCGGGATTGGCGTTATAGGTATCGTCGATGACGGTCGCGCCGTTCAACGCGCGCTTTTGCTGCAATCGCCCGGCCACCGGCGCGAACGCTTCCAGGCCCTGCCGGATGGCGTCAAGCCGGATGCCGGCGCCGACTGCGCAGGCGACGGCGGCCAGCGCATTTTTCACGTTGTGTTCGCCGGCCGCCTGCAGGGCGACAAAGAACTGCTGCACGCTGCCATCAAGCTCGCGCACGGTGACGAACAGCTCGCTGCCAAAGCCCTCGGCCGCGCGGTGGGTGCAGCTCACTTCGGCGTCTTTCGACAGGCCGAAGCGGATCACGCGGCGGCTGCCAGCCAGTTCCTGCCACAGCGGCGTGAACTCGTCGCCATGCGGGAACACGGCCACGCCGTCTTGCGGCAAAGCGGACAGCACGGCGCCGTTTTCGCGCGCCACCGCTTCCACGGTATGCATGAATTCCTGGTGTTCGCGCTGGGCGTTGTTGACCATCGCCACGGTCGGCTCGGCGATTGCCGCCAGGCGCGCAATCTCGCCCGGATGGTTCATGCCCATCTCGATCACGGCCGCATCGTGGTGGGCGGCCAGGCGAAACAGCGTCAGCGGCACGCCGATTTCATTATTCAGGTTGCCTCGCGTGGCCAGCCGGTCCTGCTCGCCGAAGGCGGCGGCCAGGATGGACGACAGCATTTCCTTGACGGTGGTCTTGCCGTTGCTGCCGGTCACGCCGATCACGGGCAGGTCGAACTGGCGGCGCCAGAAGTTGGCGATGCAGCCCAGCGCCACCAGGGTATCGGGCACCACGATGGCGGCAACCTGCTTGTCATCCCAGCCTTCGGGCAGGGCTTCGACGATCACCGCCGCCACGCCCTGGCGCGCCACGTCAGGCAGGAAATCGTGGGCATCAAAACGTTCGCCGCGCAGGGCGACGAACAGCGCACCGACGCCGGCCTGGCGGCTGTCGGTGGTCACGCCCACGAACGGCGTATCGAGACGGCCTGCCAGGCGCGCGCCGGCCGGTGCCAGGACAGGCAGCACTTGTGCGAGTGTGGCGTGCACGGTCTGCTCCATCAGTTGGTCCTCATCATGGTCAGGCGCGCCGACAACGCCAGCTGCGCGTGTTCGGCGTCGGAAAACGGCAGTTTCTTGCCCTTGATTTCCTGGTACGGTTCATGGCCCTTGCCGGCCAGCAGGATCACGTCCGGCTTGGCGGCCTGCTTGATGGCCAGCAAAATGGCAGCGGCGCGGTCTTCGATCGCCTGCGGCTGCGGGCCGTCGGCGCGCATGCCGGCCACGATCTGTTCGATGATGGCGTGCGGAACTTCGCTGCGCGGATTGTCGCTGGTGACCAGCACATGGTCGGCCTGCTGGGCGATGGCACCCATTTGCGGACGCTTGCCCGGATCGCGGTCGCCGCCGCAGCCGAACACGCACCACAGCTGGCCGCCGCGATCCTGCGCCACCTGACGCAGGGCGAGCAGGGTTTTCTCCAGGGCGTCAGGCGTATGCGCGTAATCGATGACGATCATCGGCGCATCCTGGCCGCCCACCTGCTGCATGCGGCCCGGCGCCGGCTGCAAGGTTTCGATGGCGTCGAGCGCCGCGCGCAAAGCGACGCCATGCGCCAGCAAGGCGCCCAGCACGGCCAGCGCATTGCTGATATTGAAGTGGCCCACCAGCCGGGTTTTTACCGGCGCGGTGCCCAGGCTGCATTCAAGCTGGAAGTCGGTGCCGGCGTTACGGCTGCGGAACTGGCTGGCGCGCAGCATCAATACCCCGGGCAGGTCCGGCACGCTGGAGGCATCCTGCAAGGTGTAGCCGATAACGGGAATATCACCTTGTGGCTTGCCTGCCACGTGCGCAGCCAGGCGCAGGCCCATCGCGTCGTCGAGGTTGATGACGGCGGTTTTCAGGCCGGGCCAGTCGAACAGTTTCACTTTCGCCGCCTCGTAGGCCGCCATGTCGCCATGGTAGTCGAGGTGGTCGCGCGTCAGGTTGGTGAACATGGCGACGTCAAAATGCATGCCGGCCGCGCGGTCCTGGTCCAGGCCGATCGACGACACTTCGATCGCCACCGCTTGCGCGCCAGCGTCGCGCAGTGCGGCCAGCTTGCGCGCCAGCAGCACGGCATCGGGCGTGGTGTAGCCGGTGACGTCGAAATCGATCTCGCCACGCGCCTTGCACAAGCCCACGCCCAAAGTCCCTATCACCGACGAGGTCTCGCCCAGGCGCGCCAGTGCTTGCGCCAGCCACAATGCGCACGAGGTCTTGCCATTTGTGCCGGTCACGCCGGCGCTGAACATGGCGCTGTCGGGCATGCCGTAATAGGCGTGCGCGATCGGGCCGGCCTGGCGTTTCAGATCGGGCACGGCCAGCAAAGGCACGGCCAGGTGCGGTACATCGAGGGCCAACTCGCCTTCGGCGTCGTCATGCACAATGGCAGCGGCACCGAGTTCAATGGCGGCGTCGATAAAGCGGCGCGCGCCGGCATAGGCAAAAAATACATCGCCACGCTGCACGCGGCGGGAATCGGATGTCAGCTGCGCGCCCGGGGCGGCAGTCTTGATCCACGAAATAATGTCTTGTATGGTCATGAGCAGCTTCACATGGCCTCCGGGCCGGCATTGGCCGGGACCACGATTTCGGTAACGGAGGAATCGGGCGGTACGTTCATCGCGCGCAGCGCGTTGGTGGCAATCGCCGCGAAAGCGGGAGCGGCGACCTGGCCACCGTAGTGATACAGGCCGGTCGGTTCATCGATCATCACGGCAATGATGAAGCGCGGCGCCGACATCGGCACCATGCCGACGAAAGAGCCGATATATTTGCGCGGCATGGCATAGCGTCCGTTTTCCACCTTGTAGGCGGTACCGGTTTTGCCACCTACGCGATAACCGGCGACCTGGGCCCGCTTGGCCGAGCCGTGCGGACCCGACACCACCAGTTCGAGCATGGCGCGCATCTCGGCCGCCGTCTTCGGCTTGATCACCTGCTGGCCGACTGGCAGCTCGGTGACCTTCTGGAACGACAGCGGTATCGTGTCGCCGTCGCGTGCGAACATCATGTAGGCGCGCGCCAGCTGGATCAGCGAGACGGAAATGCCGTTACCGTAGCTCATGGTCGCCTGTTCCACCGGACGCCATGATTTGTACGGACGCACGCGGCCGGCGACTGCGCCGGGAAAACCCCATTTCGGCTGCTGGCCGAAGCCCACCTTGGTAAACATCTCCCACATTTCCTGCGCCGGCATGCCCAGCGCGATTTTTGAAGAGCCGATATTGGACGACATTTCGATCACTTGCGCCACGCTGATCACGCCATGCGCGCTGGTGTCGGTGATGGTGCGGTCGGCAATCGTGTAACGGCCAGCGCCCGTGTCGATCAGGGTGGTCGGCTTGACCCGGCCGGTGTCGAGCGCCAGCGAAACCGTGATCGGTTTGAGCGTGGAACCTGGCTCGAAGGTATCGGTCATGACGCGGTTGCGCAGCTGCTGGCCGGTCAGCTTGCGACGGTCGTTCGGGTCGTAGCTCGGGTAGTTGGCCAGGGCCAGCACTTCGCCCGTATGCACGTCGAGCACCACCGCGCCGCCGGCCTTGGCATTGTATTTTTCGACCGCTTCCTTCAACTGGGTAAACGCAATGTACTGGATCTTGCTGTCGACCGACAGCGTCAGGTCCTTGCCGTCGTGCGGTTCATGGATGAAGCCGATATCTTCGACGATATGGCCCAGGCGGTCCTTGATCACGCGGCGGCTGCCGGTGGTGCCGACCAGCGTTTTTTGCTGCGCCAGCTCCATGCTTTCCTGGCCCACGTCTTCAACGTTGGTAAAGCCGACCACGTGCGTCACCACCTCGCCCTGCGGGTAGAAGCGTTTGTATTCCTTGCGCTCGTCGATGCCGTCGATTCCCAGCTTGTTGATCTTGTCGGCCACGTCCATCTCGACCTGGCGTTTCAGGTAGACAAAGCTGCGGTCCGAGTCGAGCTTCTTGCGCAGTTCGGTGACATTCATTTCAAGCAGGTTGGCCAGCGCATTGATTTTTTCAGGCGGCGCCTGCAGCACGTCGTCGGGAATCGCCCAGATGGCTTTCACCGGCACGGACGAGGCCAGCACCTGGCCGTTGCGGTCGGTGATCTTGCCGCGCGTGGCCGGCAGTTCCAGCGTGCGCTCATAGCGCGCCTTGCCCTGCTTTTGCAAAAACTGTGTTGATACGCCCTGCAGCCACATGGCGCGCACGCCCAGGCCGGCAAAGGCGAAAAACAGCACGAACAGCACCACGCGCGAGCGCCAAACGGGCAGGCGCACGGCCAGTACCGGGTTTTTCGAGAACGGTACGCCTTTCGAGGCCGCCACGCGAGCGCCGCTGCCGTTGCTGCCCAGCTTCATGGCCCGCCCTCCGTCAGGTATTGCGTACGCGCTGCCGTCAGCGGCGTCATGCTCAGGTCGCGCCGCGCAATCGATTCAATCCGTTCATGCTTGCCCAGGGTCGACTGGTCCAGCTGCAGCTGCGCCCAGTCGATGTCGAGCTGGCGCGACAGGGCCTGCGCCCGCTCGAGGTCGATCAGCAGATGGCGCGCCTGGTACTGCGCGTTGACCAGCGACAGGCCGCAGGCGACCAGCAGCGCCGACAGCACGATACTGAGCTTGCCGGTCATCGCACGCCACCCGTGGCAGAAGCAGAGACAGGCAGCGGCAAGCGCTGCGCCACGCGCATCACGGCCGAACGCGAGCGCGGATTGCCTTCGATCTCGGCGTCCGATGGCTTCATTTTCAAAATCAGCTTCATTTCCGGCTGCGGCAGGTCGACCGCGCGGATCGGCAGGCGGCGGTCTGGTTGTTCAACATTCGCCTTCGAAGCGAAGAAGCGCTTGACCATGCGGTCTTCCAGCGAATGAAAGCTGATCACGGCCATGCGCGCGCCGGGCGCCAGGCAGGCATAAGCCTGGTTCAGGCCAGTCTCGAGATCTTCGAGTTCCTTGTTAATGAAAATACGGATTGCCTGAAAGGTGCGGGTAGCGGGGTCCTTACCCTTCTCGCGGGTCTTGACTGCCCCTGCCACGATGCCGGCAAGCTGTCGTGTGCTTGAAATTGGCTGGACTGCCCGGCCAGCAACAATCGCCTTTGCAATCTGAAAAGCAAACCGTTCTTCCCCATAATCGCGTATCACTTTCTCTAAATTCTGCTCGGTTTCCACCGCCAGCCAGTCGGCTGCGGAGATGCCGCGCGTGGTATCCATGCGCATGTCCAGCGGTCCGTCATTGCGGAAGCTGAAACCGCGCGCCGCATCGTCAACCTGGGGCGACGAAATACCTAGGTCGAGCAGGATGCCGTCTACCTGATGCACGCCACGCGCGGCCAGGCTGGCCGTCATGGTGGCAAAGCTGTCATGGACGATGTCAAAACGGGGGTCGTCTATCTGTTCGGCGGTGGCAATCGCCTGCAGATCCTTGTCGAAGCCGATCAGGCGCGCATCCGGTGCCAGGCGCGACAGGATCAGGCGGCTGTGACCGCCACGGCCAAACGTGCCGTCGACGTAAATGCCGTGCGCACGCGCGCCCGTGAGGTCAAGCGCATCGACCGCCTCATCAAGCAGCACCGTGCGATGCTGAAATTCCGGCACCGTGAGTAGTGTCATTACGGAGCCTTAGAAAGAAAAATTGGAGAGTACATCGGGAGTGCCGCCAGCAATGGCTTGCTGCTCCTGTTCGGCCAGGGTAGCGGCGTTCCATATTTCAAAGTGGCTGCCCATCCCCATCAGCATCACTTCACGCGACAGGCCGGCGGCGCTGCGCAATTCGGGCGAGATCAGTACGCGACCAGCCGAATCGAGTTCGACGTCGACGGCGTTGCCGAGAAAGATGCGCTGCCAGGCACGCGCCGACATGGGCCAGCTGGCGATTTGCTGGCGGTGGCTTTCCCACACCGAGCGCGGGAAAAACAGCAGGCAGCCATCGGGGTGGCGGGTCAGGGTCATGCGGCCTTCGCATTGGATGGCGAGCGCGTCACGGTGCTTGGCAGGGATAGACATCCTGCCCTTGGCATCGAGACTGATAGCGGACGCGCCTTGGAACACGTAAGACCTTTTTGAGCTTGAGCTGTGACGCCTTGGACGTCACCCTGATCGGGGGAAATTTCCCACAAAAACACACTTTTTCACACAGTTGACCACTTTAGAGTAAGCACCGAGGGTGGTCAAGCAGTTTCCGATTGCGAAAACTTGAATTTTATTAATGAAATTAAGGACTTAGCGCAGTTCGTTGAAGCAGTCTCAAAATAAAATATATCGATAAATTAGATACTTATGACAGATAGTGAATGTGCTACCTCATCTATAACAAGCGTTTTGCTACCGTAAACACAGGAAATGTCGAAAGTGGAAAATTGGAATGTTTGCAGGTAGTTGACATACAACAATAGTTTCGCGGAAAAAGCACCGCCAGCAGCGCCGATGGCGATTCTCTTGTTTCAGAGCAAAATTTATTCTCTTTTCGTCTGGAAGCAAGGCTTTTCAAGGCCGAATTTCAGCTGGCGTCCGATGTTTTTCATTGCAGCAACTTATTGATAATCAGAAATTTTAAATAAAAACACCTTTACTTGCATATACAACTTTATTGTATCGCTTGTCTGCAGAGCACAAAAAAAGCCCCCTTGCGGGGGCTTTCAGGGCGCTTCCTGGCAGGCCAGGAAGCGGAAATTCAAGTGAAGCAGGCCGATAGGCCGGATTTTGTTACGGCGCCTTGCCTTGCGGGTCGGCGCTATGACAGTCATTCCTCTAGGCGCCGGATTACTCCGGCGCTCAAGCTTTCTACCCGCACGCTCCGCGAGCAGCATCATCGCGTGCCTATTTGAAATTGCACCAGGTGGAGGTTACCGCGTTTCACCGTAACTTAATACGCTCGTCTCTGTGGCCCTGTTCCTCGCCTTATGCTTTGCAGCTTTCAGCGGACGGCCGTTAACCGTCACCCCGCTCTATGGAGTCCGGACCTTCCTCCCGCCGGTACATTGCTGCACCAGCCAGCGACTGTCTGGCCTGCTTCACCCGCCATTGTACCGCGCCGCTGCATGATTGCGCAAAAAGCCGTGGGCAACGTCGGGCGATTGTGAAATTCGGTGTCGCCATTTCAAAAGCCTGCTGAAAACGGCTCACCTAAAATGGCGCAAGCTGCACGCTTGCCCGCTTTTTTCACCCTACTTGCCATAAAGAGCCGAACATGACGCAATCCTCCCGTACCGGCGGCCAGATCCTGGTCGACGCCCTGCATATCCACGGTGTCGACACCGCCTTTGGCGTGCCTGGCGAAAGCTATCTCGATGTGCTCGACGCACTGCACGAGTCCAGCATCCGCTTCATCATCAACCGCCAGGAAGGCGGCGCCGCCTTTATGGCCGAAGCCTACGGCAAGCTGACCGGCAAGCCCGGCATCTGCTTCGTCACGCGCGGCCCGGGCGCCACCAATGCATCGATCGGCGTGCATACGGCCTACCAGGATTCGACCCCGCTGATTTTGTTCATCGGCCAGGTCGGCAATGATTTCGTCGACCGCGAAGCGTTCCAGGAAATCGACTACCGCCGCATGTACGGCCAGATGGCCAAGTGGGTGGCGCAGATCGACCGCGCCGAGCGCATTCCCGAATACCTGGCGCGCGCCTTCCAGGTCGCCACCAGCGGCCGCCCCGGTCCGGTGGTGCTGGCGTTGCCGGAAGACATGCTGGTCTCGCTGGCAAGCGTGGCCGACACGCGCGCCTACCAGCCGGTGCAGGCAGCGCCCTCTGCCAGCCAGCTGGCGCAGCTGCGCAGCATGCTGTCCGAGGCAAAACGTCCGCTGCTGCTGCTCGGTGGCGGCACCTGGACGCCGCAAGCCTGCGCCGATCTGCAGCGCTTTGCCGAGGCCAATCACCTGCCCGTTGCCTGCGCCTTCCGCTTCCAGGACCTGCTCGACAATGCCCATCCCAACTATATAGGTGACGTCGGCATCGGCATCAACCCGAAGCTGGCCGCGCGCGTGAAGCAAGCCGACCTGGTGCTTGCGCTGGGGCCGCGCCTGGGCGAGATGACCACCGGCGGCTACACCCTGTTCGCCTCCCCGGTGCCGCGCCAGCGCCTGGTGCATGTGCATGCTGACGCCGAAGAGCTGGGCAGCGTCTACCAGGCCGAGCTGATGATCAACAGCGGCATGGCGCAAGCCTGCGCGATGCTGGCCGCGATGGAGCCAGTCGACGCCTCGGCCTGGCGGCACACACCGGCCGAAGCGAAGGCCGAGCTGGCCGCTTACCAGCAGCGTCCGCCAATTTTCCAGGATGGCCAGGCGCCGCTGGACCTGTGGCAAGTCACGCAAGACATCATGGCGCAAGCGCCGCGCGACACCATCATCACGAATGGCGCCGGCAACTATGCTTCATGGGCGCACCGTTTCTACCGCTACGGCGGCATGCGCACCCAGCTGGCGCCGACCAATGGCGCCATGGGCTATGGCGTGCCGGCCGGGATTGCCGCCAAGATCGTGCACCCTGAACGCACCGTGATCACCTTTGCCGGCGACGGCGAATACCTGATGAATGGCCAGGAACTGGCGACCGCCGTGCAATACGGGGCCGGCGTGGTGATCATCGTCTTCAACAACCAGATGTTCGGCACCATACGCATGCACCAGGAACGCGACTATCCGGGCCGCGTTTCGGGCACCACCTTGCACAACCCCGATTTTGCGGCGCTGGCGCAAGCGTATGGCGCGCATGGCGAAGTGGTCAATGCCACGGAGGAATTCGCCGCTGCCCTGCGCCGCGCCCTGGCGCATGCAAGCGAGAAACGGCTGCCGGCCCTGATCGAGCTGCGCTATGACGGCAACCTGATCACGCCGAACGCCACCCTGGACACCATCCGCGCCCAGGCTGAACAAGCGAAGCAGTAAAGATCGGGGTCAGGCCACCGGCATTTCCGCGCTGGCCTTGGGTGCAGGTGGCTCAGCGGGCGGCGCCGGCTCTTCCGGCGCCGGTTTCACTGCAGGGCACGGCGTGCAATACTTCAGCGGACGACCAAAGTCGGTAATGCGCGACAGCTTCATCGGCATGCGCACATTGCCGCCGCAGTAATCACCTTCCAGGGTCAAGGTCTTGCCGTCCCTGGAAAACTTGCCGGAGATGGTACGTTCTTCATTATCGGCGCTGGCGATGGTGAAATCAAACGCACCCGTGGCGGCGTCGAGGTTGACATCACTGGCGACGATAGGCCAGCTCAGCGAGCCGGCAGTGAATTCATAGATGACCGTGTCGGCCTCGGCAAAGCGGTGCAGGGTAACGCGCTGTCCGCCGATTTCGCCGCTGTCTTTTTGCAGGCACAGATCGGAATACACGGCCACGCCGTAGCGGGCCAGCCCGGCAGCCTGCTTGCCCTTGGCGGCAGCAAGCGCGGCGCCGGCGGCACTCATCGTCAGCAAGGCCAGCAGCAAGGCGCCCAGGCGCGGCGAATTTCTTTGATACATGACTGTTCCCCTACTTTATTAACTGCAATATTGTAACTGATGTCGCCAATGCAAAAACGCGCCGCCAGACCAAAGTCTGACAGCGCGTTTTTTCACATCAGGCCATCCGCTGGCGGCGGCCTGGTGTCATGAACTACGCTTGCGCGTAGCTCTGCTTAGAACGAGTGACGAACACCAACGTTGACGGCTTTATCACCCGAACCGACGTTGCTGTTGTTGCCAACGGTGTAGCCAGCATCGTTTTTGTTCGAGATCTTGGCGATCGAAGCGTAGGTGCTGGTACGTTTCGACAGAGCGTACGAGTAGCCCAGTGCGAACTGGTTGGCATCGGCGTTGGCAACGCCTTTGTCGTTCACGTGGATGTACGAAGCCATGAAGGTACCGGCTTCGCCCAAAGGTACGGTGGTGCCGATCAGCGCGGTGGTGCTGTCGGTGCTGAAACCAGCCGAAGGGTTGCTGTAAGCGCTGACGGTGCCGTTGTTACGAACTGCACTGTTGAGGCCTTTGTTCACGCCGTAAGCGACGTAAGCTTTAGCAACTGCGAAGTCGTAGTTGGCTGCAGCCAGCCAGTTGCGGCCGCTGCCTTGTTCTGCAACAACATTACCGTTACGAACATCGTTCGAGGTGGTGTTGTAAGCAACACGTGCATTCAAAGGACCGTTCGAGTAACCAGCCGACGCGCCGATTTTGCGGCCGATTTTGCTCGACAGTGCATCTTCGGTGCCATTGGCAGCGGCGCTGTAGGCGATATCGCCGTCAAAGCCGTTGTAGCTAGGCGATGCGTACATCACGGTGTTGCTGGTGCGGGTGTTCGCCGGGAACAGGTTTTTTGCGGAACCAGCGTAGCCAACTGCGAATGGATCAGCAACTTTCGACAAGGTGTTGTACCAAGGCGTGTATTGACGACCCAGGGTCAGGGTACCGGTGGTTTTGCTGCTCAGGCCAACGTAGGCTTGACGATTGAACAGGGTACCTGATACGTCTTGCTGACCGTTGTCAACGCTGAAGCCCGATTCCAACAGGAAAATAGCCGACAGGCCATTGCCCAGATCTTCGGTGCCTTTGAAGCCCAGACGCGAGGCCGAACCCATGCCGCTGTCCACTTTGTTCACGGTGCCGTCTTTGCCACCGTGCTCGCTGACGAAACCAGCGTCAACAGTACCGTAGATAACAACGCTCGATTGAGCTTGGGCTACGCCGGTGGCTGCTGCCAGGACTGCCAGGGTGATCAGAGTTTTTTTCATTGCGTGTTTCCTTTAATTTTTTGAAGCAAAAAGTAATACAGCCTATGCATCTCGAGCTGCGCTCTAGCAGAGCGCTTTTTATGAGTGAGGGCAAGGTCTCCACCTGCCACTGCTGTCCCAGTCGGGGAACAGTCATATTGGTCTCGGCACGCTATTGCACCGATTAGCTTGAAGGATGCATAAGACCGCAATTCGTGCACCAGTTCGGGTGCTCAAACGGCACCGGAAGCGGCACTATAACGATCGTTGCGCATTCCATCAAGTTCCAACATGTTACTTCCGGTACCAAGTCTGGGGCGTTTTGCGACCCCCAACACCATCGCCAACCGTACTACGCGACAGAGTCACTGCCCCTTGCCAATCAATGCATTGGCCTGATTGACCATTTCATCATAGCGTATGCCTTTCACGAAGCCGTTGTATTAGCGCAACAGTATCAGACGCATGATTAAAAAATCAACATACTCCAGCCATCATTTACGCTTACCTATTTACGCGACAATGCGCACAATTTGTAAGCTGATAATGGATGAACGGGACGAAGCATACACCCCCTCGCCAAACTTTGCAGGCGAGGCCCCAAAAACGCACCAAAAGGCACGCCAATTTGGTGCAACGACGCATGTTTGAGGGGCGTAGCAAGAAATGGCAGGCTCGCCTGGCCAGGACGCAAAGAAGACCGGATGAACAAAAAATTACTGACTCTTCGGTAATTTAAATGAACTGACCAGCAACATTTTCGCCCTCCATTTCCGGCCGGAGCAACCGAACATGACAGCGACTTTTGCTTGCAACGTTGAACACTTTTGAAACAATTTCTTACAATGATAATTATTGAAAATTTTGTCGTTTTTGTTGCTCAAAAACGACAATTTGATGTAGCTCAACTGATTTATTGTTCCGGTCAGTAATATTTTCTTTTTCTTTTTTGAAATTTGTCGAAAGATTACGCCCCGTTCTCGCGTTCAGCAGCGTCTACCGCGCTCGAGCAGGCGCATGAAACCGACTGGCTACCGGAAGTTTTTCATACCGTTCCCATGCCGCGTGTTGCAGCAGTACGAGGCTGGCCGCTCTCAGCCGTTCAGCCCTGGTCATGGCAGTGGCGCAGCATCTCGCAGCAAGGCGCTGCGCAGCTTGGGCGCGGTGGACGACGGCGACAGCCAGATGGCAAAAAAGGCGCGCGCAAAATCGCCGTCCGGCACATCGGCCAGCACCTTGCCATCGAGATAAAAACGCACGCCGGGCGCGATACCGGCGCGCCAGGCCGCCGCGAGGCGCTGGCCTTCCTTGACGTCCGGGAAGACGCGCCGCATGGTGGCCAGCCAGGCCTGGCGCTGCTGCGGTGTGCCGGCGCCTATCTTCTGCATCTGTTCCACGCTGGCATCAGCGATCTTGCCGCCATCGAGGGCACGCGCATAGCGCAGTTCCAGCACGAAGGGAGCCGTTTCCGGCATTGCGTCCTGGTAGCCGAGCGGCCCCACCCACAGCTGGGCCTGGTAGATGCGCATGCCGAACCAGGTAAATTCACCTTCGCCGGCCAGGCGCGCGTCGGGCACGTCGACGCTGACAAAGGCGGGCGGGGTGGCGGGTGCGGCAGTGGCAGCCATGGCGGTCAGGCTGAGCGAGAACATCAACAGGGCAAACAGGCGGCGCATGGACTATCCTTTTTCACGGCAACTACAAAGGCTGCCTGGCTGTCGACAGCCCTGGCAGAACTTCCAGATCAGCAGGACTGCTGCTGAGTTCGCAATTTTATACGCAAGCAATATCCAATGGGATACAGGCATGGTGCCGGCATCAGCATCAGCGATGTCGGGCGCGATAGCGGGCACACTGAATCGGGCTGCGCCAAAGGCACGCGCAATGTTGCCTATACGTGAACTGGTGGGCACGCTCTGGTAGAATAGGCCGATCCATAGCGTCCGGCGCCGCCGGGCCAAGCGCAAGCACCCGCCACCACATACCCATGTTTAGTTTCTTCAAGAAAAAAACCACTGCTCCCGAGGCCGCGCCTGTCACCGTCGAACCTGTCATTGCCGCCACTCCGGTGGCGCCGCCGCCCCAGCCTGGCTTTCTTTCCGGCGCACCGGCCGAACTGGTGCCCGTGATCATGGCTGCCGAGCCGGAAAAGAAATCATGGATGACGCGCCTGAAGGCCGGCCTGTCGAAAACCTCGAATACCCTGTCGGTACTGTTCATCGGCGCCAAGATTGACGACGCCCTGTATGAAGAGCTGGAAGCGGCGCTGCTGATGTCCGACGCCGGCATCGACGCCACCGATTACCTGCTGACGGCCCTGAAGAAAAAGGTCAAGGAAGACAAGCTGCTCGACGCTGCCGCCGTCAAGGCCGCCTTGAAAGAGTTGCTGATCGATCTGTTGAGCCCGTTGGAAAAACGTTTCGAACTGGGCCGTCACAAGCCGCTGGTGATGATGATCTCGGGCGTCAACGGTGCCGGCAAGACCACCACCATCGGCAAGCTGGCCAAGCACATGCAGTCGAACCAGCAGTCCGTACTGCTGGCCGCCGGCGACACCTTCCGAGCCGCCGCGCGCGAGCAGTTGATGGTATGGGGTGAGCGCAACAACGTTACCGTGATCTCGCAGGAGTCGGGCGACCCGGCCGCCGTGGCGTACGACTCGGTGCAGTCGGCCAAGGCGCGTGGCATCGATGTGGTGATGGTCGACACGGCTGGCCGCCTGCCGACCCAGTTGCACCTGATGGAAGAGCTGAAAAAGATCAAGCGCGTGATCGGCAAGGGCATGGAAGGCGCGCCGCATGAAACCTTGCTGGTGATTGACGGCAATACGGGCCAGAATGCGCTGATGCAAGTGAAAGCGTTCGACGACGCCCTGCAACTGAGCGGCCTGGTGATCACCAAGCTCGACGGTACTGCCAAGGGCGGCGTGCTGGCGGCGATCGCCCGCGTGCGCCCGGTGCCCGTGTATTTCATCGGCATCGGTGAAAAAATTGAAGACTTGCAGCCTTTCGTGGCTGCCGAATTTGTCGAAGCCCTGCTCGGATAAACCTGCCCATCACATGATTGAATTTCAGCACGTCTCCAAACAATATACTTCCGATGCGGTTGCCCTCAGCGACATTTCACTGAGCATTGCCAAGGGCGAACTGGTGTTCCTGGCGGGACCGTCCGGCGCCGGCAAGTCCACCCTGCTGAAAATGATCGCCGCCATGGAGCGCCCCACCTCGGGCAAGCTGATCGTCAACGGCCAGGACATGGCCAAGCTGAAACCGGCCGGCGTACCGTTCCTGCGCCGCAATATGGGCCTGATCTTCCAGCAGCAAAAACTGTTGAACGACCGCTCGATCCTGGCCAATGTCATGCTGCCGCTGCTGGTAGTGGGCGCGCACAAGGCGGCCGCCGAGCAACGCGCACGCCGCGCGCTCGACAAGGTCGGCCTGCTCGACCGCGCGCTGGCGCGACCGCTGTCGCTGTCCGGTGGCGAGCAGCAGCGCGTGTCGATTGCGCGCGCCATCGTCAACCGCCCGCAAATCATCCTGGCCGACGAGCCGACCGCCAACCTGGACCGCGACAGCGCCAACAAGGTGCTCGAAGCCCTGAAAGCGTTTCACTCGGTCGGCGTGACCTGCCTTATTTCCAGCCACGATGAACAGATGCTCGACGCCGCCGCCCGCGTGATCCACCTGAAAAACGGCCAGCTGGTGGCCATCGACAAGGCCACCGAAGCGCCCGTGTTCGCAGCGCCCGACCCCGATTTTGCACCCAAGTCCGAGGCCGATACCGGCATGGACGATGCCCACGGAGAAGACGCATGAGAGGCTGGTTCCGCCAACACCGCTTTGCGCTCGGCTCGGCGCTGATTCATTTGCGCAAGTCGCCGAGCGGCTTTCTGCTCAACGTGCTGGTGGTGGCGATCGCCCTGTCGCTGCCGTTTGCCGGCCTGACCATGCTCGACAATGTGCGCCCGATGTCGGAACAGATGTCGGTCGACCCGGAAATCAGTGTGTTCATGAAAATCGATACGCCACGCGAGCAGGCCAGCGGCCTGGCCGGCGAGATGCGCAAGATCGTGCACGACCCGAAAGCGAAAATCGTCTTTATTCCGCGCGAAGACGCGCTCGATTCGCTGAAAAGCAAGAGCGGCCTGGCTGACGTGCTCAATACCTTGGGCGACAACCCGCTGCCCGACAGTTATGTGCTGAAACTGAACGCCTTCAATACCGCCACCGAAGCGCAGGATGTCGATGCGGTGGCCGAACTGCTGCGCCAGTTGCCCGGCGTGGAATCGGCGCAAGTCGATTCGGCCTGGGTCAAGCGCCTGGCCGCGCTGCTGGGCGTGCTGCGCCTGGTGCTGCTGCTGCTGGCCATTACCCTCGGCGTGGCCGTGATCGCAGTGGTCTTCAACACCATCCGCCTGCAGGTAATGACGCAGCGCGACGAGATCAGCATCTCGAAACTGATCGGCGCCACCGACACCTTTATCCACCGCCCCTTCTATTACACGGGCGCCCTGCTGGGCCTGTGCGCCGGCGCGCTGGCCCTGGGCGCCGTGGCGCTGGCGCTGCGGCCGCTCAATACCGCGATTGCCGAATTTGCGCGCCTGTACTCGTCCGAATTCCAGATGGCGCCGCTGGCGCCGCTGCCGATGGCAGGCCTGCTGGCCGTCAGCGCCGGCCTGGGCCTGGTCGGCGCCTTCCTGTGCGTGCAGCGCCACCTGGCACGAGTCAACTGAAGCCATACGGGACGACGCCACCGGCGCCGTCCCGTGCTCCCTCCCGCCGCAATACCCTTGATTTTTGACAAGTATTCTTAAGGCTCACTTCAGTTAGCCTGCGTAATATCACGACATTGGCATAGAGAATAATGTTCAGTTCAGCCATGGTTGCCATGGGCTACTGTGCGGCGCTTTCAAGTGAGCCAGAATCGGCGCACACTGGTGCTATTCCCCATGCAAGAGAGCATTACACAGTCGCCATCGTCCTTTCGAACGTCATAGTATTTTGGCTATCGGAGTGATTGGATGAGCTGATTGGCACTCTCCGACAGAGAGTGCTAATATATGTCATACCCGTGAGCAGCGATGCCAGTACCGCCAGATAAAGATAGCGTCGCGCGCTGCAAACCGCAAGACCGGATACAGTAAAAAAAAATGAAACTGGTCCCTGCCGCGTGGCAGGGCCGTATGGAACAAGCAAGACTACGAGGAGTAAACATGACTACGATGTCCGCATTGGTTCCTGCCAAAAATAATGCGCTGAACCTTGGATTCACCGGCAACCTGGGCAATATCGACGCCTATATTTCGGCCGTGAACCGTCTGCCCATGTTGACCCACGATGAAGAAATCTCGCTGGCGACGCGCTTGCGCGAAAAAAATGACCTCGCTGCCGCACAGGAGCTGGTGCTGTCGCACTTGCGCCTGGTGGTGTCGATCGCCCGTGGCTATCTGGGCTATGGCCTGCCGCATGCCGACCTGATCCAGGAAGGCAATATCGGCCTGATGAAAGCCGTCAAACGTTTCGATCCGAACCAGGGCGTGCGCCTGGTGTCGTACGCCATGCACTGGGTGAAAGCCGAGATGCATGAGTACATCCTGAAAAACTGGCGCCTGGTCAAAGTGGCGACGACGAAGGCACAGCGCAAGCTGTTCTTCAATCTGCGCAGCCACAAGACCGGCCTGGACGCGATGACGCCGAAACAGATCGATGCACTGGCCAAGCTGCTGGACGTGAAACGCGAAGAAGTGATCGAAATGGAAACGCGCCTGAGCGGCCGCGACATCGCGCTGGAGTCGCCGACCGACGATGAAGATGACAAGTTTTCGCCGATCGCCTACCTGTCGTCAGATCTCAGCGAGCCGACCAAGGTACTGGAAGCGGAACAAGTGACACGCTTGCAATCGGAAGGCCTGGAAACGGCGCTGGGCAAGCTTGACGCCCGTTCGCGCCGCATCGTCGAAGCGCGCTGGCTGGCCAACGATGACGGCTCCGGCGCCACGCTGCATGCGCTGGCTGAAGAGTTCGGCGTATCGGCCGAACGCATCCGCCAGATCGAAGTGGCGGCGTTGAAAAAAATGAAGGGCGCGCTGGCCGCCTACGTATAAAACGGTCAACACGCAGTGAAAAGGCGCCTTGCGGCGCCTTTTGCATTATGCTGCCAGGCCCTTGGCCAGCAGTTCGGCCACGACTTCGTTCAAGTCCGCGTCACGCTCCTTGGCCAGGGTTTGCAACTGCAACACCAGGTCGCTGTTGAGTTTGACGGCGAACGGCACCAGGCCCAGGGCATGGTCGCGCTTGCGCTGCTCGCGGCGGTCAACGACCACCGCTTCCTTGCCGAAGGCACCGGCGCCGGGAACATTCATCTTCCCCATCAACTTCTTGGCATCGCTTTTCGCCAGGGCGGTTTTTTTCATGGTTGTTTCCTGATTTTCAAAACAGCCATTTTACGCCATTGCCGCACGCCAGACGTGCGCCGCAATAATATCATTTTGTTATGATCCACAATCTCATCCGCGAATATCCCGCATAGGACGCTATCTGGAAGGAACAGCATGCATTACCCGAGTCATTTTTTACGAACTTTATTCTGGCCTTTATTGCTGTGTCTGGCGTTGGCTGGCTGCGGCGCCGCCACCAGCACCGGCGACGCGCGCAATACGCCGCGCAGCGTGACCCATGTGCTGTCGCCTGGCGAGCAGGTCGCCATCACCGCCACCGACACCTTGAAACTCGACCGCGTCAACGACAGCCGCTGCCGCGCCGGCGCCGTGTGCGTCTGGAAGGGTTACGTCAGCTACAGCTTTACCCTGCTGCACAGCGCCGGCGCCACCGACCTGGTATTGTCCGATTCGATGCCCAACGGCGCCAGTTCCATCACCATCAATCACCTGACCTTTACCCTGCTCGACGTCGACCCGGCCTCGCCGCCGCCCATCGATGCGCCCCTGCCGGTCTACCGCGTCAAGGTCAAGATCACCCAAGGCACGCTCAAGCACTAGGATGGTGGCGGCAACGGCTGTCGGCCGGCGCCTGCGCCCGCTCGTGCATGCCATAGTCGCGCACCACGCCGGCGATGCGCAGCCGGTAATCATCGAACACGCCCTGCCGGCCTTCGGCCTGCGCCGCGCGGTGCGCTTCGAGCCGCCGCCACTGCGCCAGCGCCGCCTCATCGCGGAAAAAAGACAGCGACAGCAATTTGCCAGGATCGCTGAGACTGCTGAAGCGCTCGATGGAAATAAAACCGTCGACCTGGTCCAGCAGCGGCCGCAGCGCCGCCGCCAGTTCCAGGTAATGCGCGCGCCCTTCCACGCTGGGCCAGACTTCGAAGATCACGGCGATCATGCGGCACCAGCATCGGTAAATACCGGGATGCGGGCATTCGGCGAAGGCCGATAATGCCAGTCCAGCGCCAGTGACCGCAACGCTTCGGACCAGGCCGACAAGATGGCCGCGACCATGGTCTGCGCCACCGCCTGCCCCGGGCACAGGTGGGCGCCATGACCAAAGGCCAGCCCCTCGCCGGCCAGCAGCACCAGCACCATTTGGCCCTGGCGTATCGTCACGTTTTCAAGCCGCACGTCGCAGGCGGCAAAGCGGCGCGTATTGTGGATCGCCAGCGTGGGCGCTTGGGTACGCAGCGCCAGCACGCTGTTGCCCAGTAACCCCGCCGTCGCTTCGCAGGTCTGCGTCAGCAAACCAATCAGGTTGGCCCTGGCATTGTCGTCAGCATCGGGCCGCAACGAGGCGAAGGCGGCCTGCAAACCGCTGGCCGCCAGCTCGGCGCGCGCGATCGTGGCGCGGTCGGCCGTCACCGGCAAGGCGGCGACAAAATCCTGCGTCCATTGGGCAATCCGTGGCCCATCGGCAGGCGCAATGCCCAGCAACAGGGCCACGGCCAGCAGGGGGACGTCAAAGACCAGGGCATTCAATTGCTGCGCGCTGCCCGGCAGATAATCGCGCGCCAGGCGAGCGGTATCGGTATACAAACCGGCCAGGTCTACGCCTGCCAATTGTTCCATCAACTTGCGCTTCGCTCCGGCATGGCGCGCGCCGTCATTCATGCGCGCCAGTTCGGCAAAGATCGCGCCGCACGCCGTAGCGATGAGGTGCAAGGGCACCGGTTGCCCGGCTGGCCGCACGCGCAAGTCAGGGTGGTCCAGCACAGCCGGTACGCCGCTGCCGGTTGCCAGCCAGCAGTCCAGCGCGGCGGCGAAGCGCAAGGGCGGCCCTTCGGCCAGGCGGCGGTAGTAATCAAAGGGCGCGGCGTGCGTGGCGGCGGCCAGCAGATGGTCAGGGTCGTGCGGGAACATGGTAACTCCATTGCGGTGATGAATGAAGGTAAGTATGCTGGCCCTTTCACTTCAACACTTCGCCCTGGGACGAATCATGGATGTCAATATCAACACTGCCGACGCCGGCCTGGCGCAACTTGCCGGCGCGATTGCCGAACCGGCCCGTGCGCGCATGCTGTGCAGCCTGCTTGACGGCCATGCGCGCACGGCCACGGAACTATCCGTGCTGGCCGAGGTCGTCGCCTCGACCGCCAGCGCTCACCTGACGCGCTTGTGCAAGGACGGCTTGCTGTCGGTGGTGGCGCAGGGCAAGCACCGTTATTACCGCCTGGCCAGCTTTGAGGTGGCGCAGGCACTCGAAGCGCTGCTGGTCGTGGCGGGCATTTCTCGTCCCGTGTTTACGCCTTCCACGCCGGAGCGCCTGCGCCATGCGCGCACCTGCTACGACCATATGGCCGGCACAGTGGCCGTTGCACTGCACGACCAGTTGCTGGCGCAGGACTGGCTGCGCGGCGACGACGGCAACTATCGCCTGAGCGAAACGGGTGCGAGCGGCATGGCGGCGCTCGGCATCGCCGTGGCCCCGCTGGCTGGCCAGCGGCGGCGCTTTGCCTGCGCCTGCCTGGACTGGAGCGAGCGGCGTTTTCATCTCGGTGGCGCACTCGGTGCGGCCGTGCTGCAACTGGCGTTGCGCCAGGGCTGGGCTGAACGCCAACTCGACAGCCGCGCGCTGAAGGTCGGCGCCGCCGGCCAGCAGCGTTTGCTGGCCGCATTTGGCGCCAGCTGACTGCGGCGTTATTATCGTGCATTGATTTGATTGGCAAGGAGCAACATGATCGAGTTCCAGGCACTCTCCAAACGTTATGGCAGTTTCGAGGCCGTCAAGCCATTGACCCTGCCAGTCGGGCGTGGCGAAGTCTTCGGTTTCCTGGGGCCGAATGGCGCCGGCAAGACCACCACCATCCGCATGCTGATGGGCATTCTGGTGCCGAGCGGCGGGCGTGTGCTGATCGACGGCCTCGATTGCCACCGCGATGGCGCCGCCGTCAAGCGCAAGGTGGGGTATTTGCCCGACAACCCGATCTTCTACGACTACTTGCGCGGACGAGAAATATTGCAATTCGTCGCCGAAATGCATGGCTTTTCGCGTGCGGAAGCTGCAGCGCGCGCTGCACGATTACTGACGGAATTCGGCCTCGACGAAGCGAGCGAAGACTTTGCCGTCAACTATTCGCTGGGCATGAAGAAAAAACTGGGCCTGGCCTGTGCGCTGATCCATGAACCAGCAGTGCTGGTGCTGGACGAACCGATCAACGGTCTCGATCCGCGCGCCTCGCGCGACGTGCAGGAGCGCTTGCTGCGCATTGCCGCCGCCGGCACCACCATCTTTGTTTCCACTCACTTGCTCGATATGGCGCAAAAGCTGTGCAACCGCGTGGCCATTATCCACCGTGGCGCGCTGGCGGCCACCGGCAGCCTGGACGATATCCGCCAGCAACTGGCCAGCGCGGGCAGCCTGGAAGATATTTTCCTGCAACTGACCGATGAAGCGGGCGCTACGGGTAGCGCAGCATGATGGCCCCGCCGTCAAGCCAGCAGGCGATCTGGCTGCTGATACGCCTGCGCCTGCAGCGCCTGCGCAACCTCAGCGGTTCGGCCCTGCTGTTCAAGCGGGGCCAAAACGGCAAAAGTCGCGCGGCCACGCCGGGCAAACGGCGCGGCCGCTGGCTGATTGGTGTGTTGCTGATGGCGCCGATGTTGTTTTCGTTCGGGCACATGGCCCAAAAGAGCGTGCTCAACCTGCATTGCCAGCTCGACGCCGTGGCCGCTTGCGGCCTGCAGCAAGCCATGCCGGCGGTGATCGCACACCTGACCACCACACCGTTCAGCGCGGCGCTGCTGGCCGGCCTGAGCTTCCAGTTGACCTTGCTGTGGCTGGTCAGCGTACTGGTGCCGCTGGGTACTGGCGAACTGGCGCGTCCCGACTGGGACCTGGAATGGCTGGTCACCTTGCCGACCCCGATGACTACCCTGCTGTGGGCGCGCGTGTTCGAACGCAGCGTGGTCAATCCGGCCGGCATGCTGGCCGTGCTGCCCACCACCACCATGGTCGCCTGGTACTCCGGCCATGGCTGGCTCTCGCCGGTGCTGGCGCTGGCCGTCAGCCTGGTGTTGTTATTGCTCGCTGCCATGTTGCGTACCCTGGTCGATACGGGACTGCGCCTGTCGCTGGCGCCATCAAAACTGGGCAATTTGCAGGCGATGATTTCCATTCTATCGCTGCTTCCCATGTATGCAGGCATGTCCTTCGGCATGGGACAGAGCGGGTTCATGTTTGGCTGGGTTGCCACACTGCCGGCCTGGATCAGCTGGACCCCGCCCGGCCAGATCGTGGCGATGCTCAATGCGCGGGAAGCCAGCACCGCCCTGCTGGCCGCTGGCGCCTTGCTGGCGCAATCGATGGCCTTGCTGGCGCTGGGCATGGCGATCCTGCGCCGCCAGTTGCGCCACGGCGTGGTCGGTTCAGGCCAGCGCGCCAACGTGCGCAAGGCGGCAATCTCTGCGCCGGTCGCGCCCGGCCGCTGGCAGATCGGCAGCGTGATCCAGCGGCGCGAGCTGACCTTGCTCAAACGCGACCGCAATTTCCTCGTGCAAACCATGTTCCTGCCCCTGCTGATACTGGGCAGCCAGGTGGTCTTCACGGGCCGTCTGCACGATGTGCACGAACTGCTCGACAGCCCGGCCCTTGTGGCGTCGACCGGCTTCTTCCTCGGCACCTATACCTTGATGATGTCGGCGTTCCAGAACCTGAACAAGGAAGGCGGCGCGCTGTGGCTGCTGTACACCTTCCCCGTCGGCGTGGAACAGGCGCTGCGCGAAAAAGCCCAGCTGTGGGCCATGCTGGCAATGATCTACCCCGTGATCATGTTCGGCGCGGCGCTGGCATGGATGCCGGCCTGGCGCTGGGACATGGCGGGCCTGATGCTGCTGGCGCTGGCCGGCATCCCCCTGTATGCGGTGATCGGCGTGGCGCTGGGTGTGTTTGCCAGCGATCCGCAGGCCACCGAAGCAGCAGCGAAAATGCGCCCGAGCTATATGTACCTGTATCTGTTGCTGACCAGCTTGTATATCGCAGCGCTGGCGGCCGGCAGCGTGGTGCAGCAACTGGTGTTCGTGGTGCTGACAGCCGCACTGGCCGTGGCCTTGTGGCAAAAAGCGCGCGACGAAGTGCCTTACCTGCTGGACCCGGCCGCTTCGCCGCCGGCGCGCGTATCGTTCGCCGACGGCCTGATGGCGGCCATGCTGTTTTTCGTGCTGCAAGTGCTGGCCATGCTGCTGCTCAAAGGCAAAGGTGAGACGAACTTGCAGCAGATCGCGCTGGCGTTCGGCATCGCCGGCGCCACGACCTATGCTGCGATGCGCCTGCTCTATTGGCGCAGCAAGGCCACTGGCGTGCCGCGCATCCAACAAGGCCGCCCGGCCTGGCCGCTGGTGCTGGCAGGCACCGCGCTGACCGCCTTGTTCGGCGTCGGCTACACCATGCTGCTGCATGCATACGGCCTGGCGCCACCGGCCTCGCTCCTGCTCGCCGGCCAGTGGAGCTGGCTGTGGCTGGGCGCACTGGCGGTGCTGGCTGCCCCCCTGTGCGAGGAATTCATTTTCCGTGGCCTGCTGCAAGGTGGTTTGCGCCGCTCGCTGCCGGCCTGGCAGGCCATTATCATCGGCGCGGCGATTTTTGCCATTGTCCATCCGCCGGCATCCATGCTGCCTGTGTTCGTGCTGGGCCTGTGTACGGGCTGGGCTTACGAGAAGAGTGGCGCGCTGCTGGCGCCGATGCTGGTGCATGGAAGTTATAACGCAGTGGTGCTGGCCTGCCAGTTTGTCCTGCTCTAAAAGAAAATGGCCCGCACGATTGCTCGTGGGGCCATAGTCCAGGATGACGGCACTTCCGGGATCAGATTACCCGGCTGCGCCTGCGTAAGTAGCTGCGGCTTAATGCGCCTTCCAGTTCGCGCTCGGTTTTATGCTGGTTGACCGTGTACAGGGCCCACAGGGCCGCTGGCACCCAGCCGATCACAGTGCACTGCATGATCAGGGTGACGGTACCGGCCAGTGGCCGGCGCAACATGAAAAACGTGAGACACGGAACCAGCAAGGCTATCAGCAGTCGCGTCACGACATACTCTCCTCAATCAAGAGCAGCGGGCAGGACCCGGTATCCGGTCCGTCCCCCACCCGCTGCGTACTGCTCCTTATAAATGCACGGTGATCTGCGGCATGAGGTCGTCAAAGGTACGGCCATTGCCGTTTTCGCCGATCGCGTGCATTTTCCATTCGCCGTTATGGCGGTACAGCTTGGCCATGATCTGCGCCGTATGGGCGCCCTGGACCGACAGGTTGAAACGCGCGATTTCCTGGTTATTGCTGGCATTCAAAATGCGGCAATAGGCGTTTTCCACCTGCGAGAAGTTCTGGCCCGTAAAGCTGTTGACGGTAAACACCAGGCTTTTCACGCCGGCCGGCACATTGGCCAGGTCGACATTGATCTGCTCGTCGTCGCCGTCGCCAGCACCGGTGCGGTTATCCCCGGTGTGAACGATGCTGCCGTCCTTGCTTTTCAGCTGGCGGAACCAGACGATATCGGACACCTTGTTGCTGTCATCAAACAGCACGCACGAGGCGTCCAGGTCAACCGCTTCCGTTTTCGAACCGAAACCCATAAAACCCTTGGTCTTGACCGAATCCCAGCCCAGGCCCATGGTGATGCGGGACAGGCTGGTGCCAGCTTCCTTGTCCAGAGAAATCTTCTGGCCCTTGCTCAAATTGACAGACATACGCATTGCTCCTGTTTGTTTGCTTGCTTATTTACTTTACCGTCAGGCAGGCTTGTTCTGGTTCCGGACAAGACGGGATCAAACTTAAACGCCAACGCCGAACGATGCTGCCAGAGGACCCAGGCCGCCCTTGTAGCCCTGGCCGATGGCCTTGAATTTCCAATCGGCGCCATTGCGGTAGATTTCACCGAACACCATCGCTGTTTCGGCCGAGCCGTCTTCGGACAGGTCGAAGCGGGCGATTTCCGTGTTGCCATTGGCGTTGATGCAGCGCACATAGGCTTTCGAGACCATGCCAAAGTTCTGCTTGCGCGCTTCGGCATCGTGGATCGTCACGCAGACGGCAATCTTGTCGATCTCGGCAGGTACTGTCGACAGGTCGACGGTGACGGTTTCGTCATCGCCATCGCCGGCGCCGGTGGTGTTGTCGCCCGAGTGGGTGACGGAGCCATCGCTCGACTTCAGGTTGTTGTAGAAAATCATGTCGACGTCGGCGCGTACCTTGCCGTCCGCTTTCAGCAGGAAAACCGAACCGTCGATATCGAACGCGGCGCCATCGGTGGCGCGCGCATCCCAGCCCAGGCCGATGGTCATCTTGGTGATGCCGGGAGCTTCTTTGCTCAGGTTGACGTTGCCGCCTTTTTGCAGACTGATTGCCATGATGTATTTCTCCTATGTTGAAATAAAGGTACAGCTTATCCATTTAACAAAACACCTGGCGCCCTCCACCGGCCTGACTCCCCAGGCCGGCGGCGACGCTTGCTGCTGCTGGCGGGCAAACCGGTGTAGTCGTATGCCCTGCATTCTTCAGGCTTGCTATGCCTGGGCTGATTCCAGCGCTTCGGTCTTGCCTTCTTCCAGCGCCATCCTGCGTTTGTAGCGGATGGACGACCACAGCGAAGCAAGAATAAAGGCCACGCCGATCAGGCCGGTAAATATCTCGGGCACATGGAACTTCATGCTGACCAGCATGATTACCGCCAGGATGCCGATCGCGTAGTGCGCACCGTGCTCCAGGTAGACGAACTCATCCAATGTACCCTTGCGTACCAGGAACACCGTCATCGAACGCACGAACATCGCACCGATTGCCAGGCCCAGCATGATGATGACCACATCCTTGGTGATGGCAAACGCGCCTATCACGCCGTCAAAGCTGAACGATGCATCAAGCACTTCCAGGTACAGGAAACCGCCGATACCGCCGCGCTTGACGATGTCGCCCATATTGCCGTCACCGTTGTCGCCTTCGAGCAGGCCGCTGATCACGTCGACGCCGACGTAGGTCAAAATACCCCACAGGCCCGCTGTCAGCACCACCAGTTTTTGTCCATCTTCGATCATGCCGAGGCTGGCCATCAGGGTACCTAGCGCGATCATCACGGAAATCGAGGAAACCTTGCCCAGCGCGCCGATTTTTTCTTCGAAGCGGCCCAGCCAGTGGGTTTCTTTTTCATGGTCCAGCAGGAAGTTCAGGAATACCAGCAGCAGGAAAATTCCGCCGAACGCCGCCACTTCCGCATGGTGATTCGTCAGGTGCATCGAATACTGTTCCGGATCGCTGAGGGCCAGGTTCCACACTTCCAGCAAACCGAGGTCAGCTGCTTGTGCCACGATCACCAGCGGGAACAGCAAGCGCATGCCGAACACGGCGATGATGATGCCGACGCCCAGGAACAGGCCTTGCCAGAATTTGTCCCAGTTTTTCAAAACAGAAGCATTGACCACCGCATTGTCGAATGACAGCGACACTTCCATGATGCCCAGGATCACGGCAATACCCAGGGCCGACAGCATGGCGGACACACCGCCGTGCGTATAGCCCCACCAGGCCGAGATGCCCAGGCAGATAAATGTCACTAAAAATGACACTCTGAAATGCTTCATCAATTCTCCTATCAGTTTGCAAACACTGACGGAGTATAGGTGCGCACGATTGATTTAAAAATGGAAGATAATGGAAGCATTACTTCGTAAAAACAGAAGATAGGACTGTGCATGAAAACTACCGGCTTCAATTACCGCCATTTGTACTTTTTCTGGGTCGTCGCCAAGGAAGGCGGCGTAACGCGCGCGGCCGAGCGCCTGGGCCTGGCCGTGCAGACCATCAGCACCCAGCTGGCGCTGCTGGAAAAGGAACTGGGCAAGTCGCTGCTGCAGCCGCAGGGCCGGCGCCTGGTGCCGACCGAAGCGGGCCGCCTGGCGCTGGGCTACGCCGACCAGATATTCCTGTTGGGCGAACAGATGCAGGAGGCATTGGCCGACACCGATGCGGAAAAAATGCGGCTGACGGTGGGCATTTCGGATTCATTGCCGAAACTGATGGCGTATCGCATGTTGGAGGCCGCGCGCAGCCTGGGCCAGCCGGTCAAGCTGGTATGCCTGGAAGACGAGTTCGAGTCGCTGCTGGCCGACCTGGCGCTGCACAAGCTGGATCTGGTGCTGACCGATCGCGCGGTGCCGGCCGGCGCCAGCCTGCGCGTGGCGAGCCACCTGTGGGGGGAGAGCGCCATGAAGCTGTTCGGCGTGCCGGCGCTGGCCGAAAGCTACCGCAGCAACTTTCCGCACAGCCTGAATGGCGCGCCGTTTTTGCTACCGACACGCAATAACGCCCTGCGCGGGCGCATCGACGAATGGATGGTGCAGCAAGGCGTGCGGCCCGACGTGGTGGGCGAATTCGAAGACAACGCCATGCTCAATGCGTTTGGCCGCAAAGGCCTGGGCCTGTTTTTCGCACCCGCCTCGCTGGCCGATGAAATCGCCGCCCAGTTCGGCGCCGTACTGGTGGGCGAGGCCTCGTCGTTGCGCGAACAGTTCTATGTGATCTCGAACGAACGCAAGATCATGCACCCGGCACTGGGCGTGATTCTGGCGGCCGTGCAAAAGCCGCCGGCCACCCACTGAGCATCAGCCGTCCAGGTCAGCCGTGATCGCCACCAGCAGGGCCGCCTGATCCGGCGCGGCCGTATCGACATTGGCCAGATGCACCACCGACAAGCCGGCCTGCGGCAGGCGCAGCATCAAGGTATGAAACCCCCACAAGCCGCCGCCGTGGAACACCACCTCGCGCCCCGCGTGTTCGACCACTTCCAGGCCGAAGCGGTAGGGCCAGTGGTGGCCGTCTGGCGCACTCGACGGTTGCAGCATGGAACGCAGCAGGCTTGCCGGGTCAACGTACTGGCGGTGCCATGCGCGCTCCCACAGGGCCAGGTCATGCAGCGAGGCATACACGCCGCCATCGCCGACGGTATTCGCGTTTCCCAGGTGCTGGCGATAGCCGCCCGGCAACGCCGCGTCTGGCGTGTAGCTGCGTACGCGCTGCGGCATCACCGCTTGGCGCTCGACGTCAAACAGGGTGGCGTGCATGCCGAGCGGCGCGAACACGGTGCTGCGCGCATGTTGCGCCAACGACTGTCCAGCCAGCACTTCAACCAGTTTGGCCAGCAAGATGTAATTGCAATTGCTGTAAGCATGAGCGCTGCCGGGGGCAAACACCAGTTCATCCATTTTCTCGATAATACGCAGCAAATACGCATTATTGAAATAATCGCTCTCGTGCCGGCCCAACTGGCACTGTAGAAAAGCAAAATAATCGGGAATGCCGCTGGTGTGGTTAAGCAACTGGCGCACGCTGATTGCCTGACCGAACTGCCGCACTTCCGGCAGGTGGGGCGACACATCGTCATCAAGGCCGATCAGTCCCTGACGCACAAGGTCCAGCATGCAGGCAGCCGTAAACTGTTTCGATTCGGACGCCAGGTAAGGTAATAACGTGACCGCCCCGTCAGCGGTACGCCAAGTTCAAGGCAGGCCATGCCATGGTGCAGTTCGAACACCTGCTGGCCGTGACGCAGTACCAGAGCGCTGAAGCCGGGGCCGTCGCCAGGCAAGCGAGCCATCAGCGACTCGAAGTGGAGAGCAAGATTTTTCATGGCGATAAGATTAACATGAGGACATATATTCAGTGGAAAAACTGATAAATCCATTCGAAAATAACGTTTGAATAATCAATCAAAAGCGATTGTAATCAAGGCTCAGAAAGGCGCCTGCTGCAATCACACGGACAGGCGCCACCGATAAAAAATCCCAGGAGCGGCAAGCATGTCCACGGCAGGCACAACGATCGATATTCCCGATCTCATCAACCACAACAAGATAGGTTCCTTCCAGATCGGCATGCTGATCCTGTGCGGACTGTGCGTCATCATGGATGGCTTCGACGTGCAGGCGATGGGGTATGTGGCGCCCGCCATCATTGCCGACTGGCATGTGAGCAAGGCCAACCTGGGTCCGGTGTTCGGCGCGGGACTGCTGGGCATGCTGGTCGGCTCGCTGGTGTTCAGCATTACGGCCGACAAATTCGGCCGCCGCCCCGTGTTGATCGGCTCGACCATCTTTTTTTCCCTGTGCATGCTGGTCACGCCGCTGGCGACCACCATCGAGCAATTGCAGCTGATCCGCTTTATCACCGGCCTGGGCCTGGGCGCGGTGATGCCGAACGCCATGGCGCTGGCCGGCGAATACAGTCCGCTGCGCAAGAAAGTCACCTTGATGATGCTGGTGTCCTGCGGTTTTACCCTGGGCGCCGTGCTTGGTGGCTTGCTGTCGGCCGCCCTGATTCCCGCATTTGGCTGGCAATCGGTGTTTTATGTAGGCGGCGTGGTACCGCTGGCGATCGGCGTACTGATGTTTTTCCTGTTGCCTGAATCGATGCAGTTCCTGGTGCTGAAGAACAAGAATTTGCACAAGGTGGCGCAGTGGCTCACGCGCATCGACCCGAGCGTCAAGATCACGGCCGACACCAGGTATGTAGTGCATGAGAAAGAAACCGGCGGCGCACCGGTGCTGGCGCTGTTTCGTGAAGGCCGCGCCAAAATGACGGTGTTGCTGTGGGTGATCAACTTCATGAACTTGCTGAACCTGTATTTCCTGTCGAACTGGCTGCCAACGATAGCGAAAGAAGCGGGCCTGTCGACCGCCAACGCAGTGCTGGCCGGCACGGCCCTGCAAGTGGGCGGCACCATCGGCACCCTGGTCATGGGCCAGCTGATCGACCGCTCCAGTTTCCGCCGCATTCTGCTGCCCTGCTTCCTGGTGGCGGCGGTGGCGATTGCCCTGATCGGCCGCCCGGATGTGTCGCTGGCGTTCCTGTTCATCACGATTTTCATCGCCGGTTTCTGCATCGTCGGCGGCCAGCCGGCCGTCAATGCACTGGCGGCCAGCTACTACCCCACCACCCTGCGTTCGACCGGCATCGGCTGGAGCCTGGGCGTGGGCCGCATCGGCTCGATTATCGGCCCCGTGCTGGGCGGCGAGCTGATCCGTTTGAACTGGCCCAACAGCACGATTTTCCTGGTGGTGGCGATTCCGGCCATCGTATCGGCCGTGATGGTGTTTTCCATGCGTGCTGGCAGCACCGGCACCAGCACTGCCAAGGCCTGAAACGGACTGAAACTGCGGCGCGCACGGCTTATATTAGGCTATGGTGGCCTTCGTCGTTTAAGATGACGTTTTAACAGCCCATCTTTTTGCGTCCCCATGCACAATGTTTTTCTAGTCCTGCTCGCCTTTTTCCTGGTCGCGCTCAATGGATTTTTTGTTGCCGCCGAATTTGGCATCGTCACCTTGCGGCGCACGCGCATCCGCGCCATTGCCAAGACGCAGGGACTGAGGGGCCGCATCCTGGCCAAGGTACATGGCCAGCTGGACGCTTACCTGTCCGCCTGCCAGCTGGGCATCACGCTGGCCTCGCTGGGCCTGGGCTGGGTTGGCGAGCCGGCCTTTTCCGGTCTGCTCGAGCCGCTGTTCGGCGCCATCGGCGTCAGCTCGCAGGAACTGATCCACGGTATTTCGTTCGTGCTGGCCTTCAGCGTGATTTCGTTTTTGCATATCGTGGTCGGCGAACTGGCGCCCAAGTCGATGGCGATCCGCAACCCGGAAGCAGTTGGCCTGTGGAGCGCGATTCCGCTATACGGCTTTTACTGGGCCATGTACCCGGCCATCTTCCTGCTCAACGCCAGCGCCAACTGGGTGCTGCGCATGGCGGGCCTGTCCGGCAAGGGCGGCCACGATGCGCACTACTCTTCCGAAGAACTGAAGCTGATCCTGCGCACCAGCCAGCCCGGCGAAAAATTCACGCGCGACGAACGCAATATCCTGGCCCAGTCGCTCGATTTCGAACAGATGACGGTGTCCGACCTGATGCGCCCGCTCAATGAAGTGGTGGCCCTGTATGCCTCGGAAAACCTGGAGCAGAACCTGGAAACGGTACTGCGCAACCGTTTCAGCCGCTACCCGTATTTCGATACCAATGAAGACGACGTACTGGGCGTGATTCATTTGAAAGACCTGTTTTTCGCCCAGCAGGCCGGCAAGACCATCAGCTCGCTGATTCCCTTCCTGCGGCCCGTCGACATTATTTCGGCACGCACCCCGGCGCTGGAACTGTTCCGCCGCTTTCGCGACGGCGCACCGCACTTCGCGCTGATCGGCGAAAAGGGCAAGCGCCCGGTCGGCTTCATTACTCTGGATAACTTGCTGGGCGCCATGGTGGGGGAAATCCGCGACGAATTCCGCCTCAATGAAAACGACTGGCTCAAGCAGAACGACGGCACCCTGATCGGCAAAGCCAGCCTGCCGATCTTCTCGCTCGAGCGCATCCTGGGCATTGATATCGAGAACGAAGAACTGGGCCTGGACGATGTGGAATCGGTGGGCGGCCTGATCATGGTCAAGCTGGGCGATATCCCGAAACAGGGCCAGCGCATTTCTTTTGTCGACTTCGATATCGTCGTGAAGAAAATGAACGGCCCGCGCATCGTGCTGATCAAGGTGATCCCGAAACTGGAACGCGACCTCGACGCCGACCTGCGCGACTAAGTTTTCTCTTCGGTCAGTCTGTCCTTGCCCTGCGGCACGGTGGTCACGCCCAGGGTCCAGGTTTGCAGCAGGCTGTACAGCACCGCCAGCAGGGTCGGGCCGATAAAGATGCCGACAAAGCCGAAGGCCAGCACGCCCCCAAGCACGCCAAGCAGTACCAGCAAAAATGGCAGGCTGCTGCCGCGGCTGATCAGGAAAGGCTTGACCACATTGTCGACACCGCTGATCAGCAGGCCACCCCACACCAGCATGAAGATGGCCCAGCCCGTCTGGCCGCTGTTGAACAGCCAGATGGCCGCGCCGCCCCACACCAGCGGCGGGCCGACCGGCACCAGCGACAAGATAAACGTGGCAATGCCCAGCAAGGCCACGGCCGGCACGCCGGCAATCAGGAAGCCCACCACCGCCACCAGCGCCTGCGCCAGGGCAGTGCCGAGCAGGCCGTACATCACGCCGCGTATGGTGCGGCTGATGGTCAGGGCCACACCGGGCGCGCTGTCGCCGATAATCCTCGCGCTGCCATTGAGCAAGGCCGTGCGCAGCAATTGCCCATCGCGGTACAGGAAAAAACTGACAAACACGGCCAGGCTGGTCTGCGCCACGCCGCTGCCCAGCACGATGCCGCCCGAGGTCAGGAAATGGCGGGCCGGCTCCAGCATGTTCTTGCCCAGGCTCAGCAGCTCTTCGCGGTCGCCGATAATGCGGCGGATATAGCCGTCGATGGTGTCGCCGATCAGCGGAATATTGGCCAGCCAGGCCGGTGGATGCAGCCCGCCTTCGTCCAGCGCCAGGCGCAGCTGCTCATAGATGCGCGCCACATTGTCAGCCAGGTTGTAGGTGACCAGCACCAGCGGCAGCACGATCACCAGCACCAGCGAAACCGTCATGATGGCAGCGGCCAGGTTGCGCCGTCCTTTGACCTTGCTCAGCAGCAGCAGATAAAGGGGCCAGCTGGAAATGCTCACGCAAATGGCGAACAGCACCGCCGGCAAAAAGGGGCGCAAGACGAAAAAACAGCCGATCAACAGAAAGATGACGGCTGCCAGGCGGGCGTGAGGCTCGAAACGTTTGTCCATGTACTGCGTGCATCCTGAAATGGCGCCCCGGTGGCGCCGCTGCCTCAGGATAGCAGAAGTTTAAGATCATGCGCGATGGCGGCAGGCTTCTCGCCGTGGCGCACGAACAGACGTATCTTGCCCTGGCGATCAAACACATAGGTGCCGGCCGTATGGTCGACCGTGTAGCTGCTGTCGGTTTCGCCTTCGACCTTGGCGTAATACACCTTGAATTCCTTGGCCACTTTGGCGGTGGCGGCAGCATCGCCATACAGGCCGACAAAGCGCTTGTCAAAGGCAGGCACGTATTCGGCCAGCAGCGCCTGCGTGTCGCGTTCGGGGTCGACCGTGACGAACAGCACCTGCACCTGGTCGGCCTGCGGCCCCATGTCCTTCATCACCTGCGCCATGTCGGCCATGGTGGTCGGGCATACATCCGGGCATTGCGTATAGCCGAAGAACATCAGCACGACCTTGCCCTTGTAGTCGGCCAGGGTGCGCGGCTTGCCGGTATGGTCTGTCAATGCAAATTCGCGCGCATAACCGAGGCCCGTCACGTCGGTGTTCTGGAACGCGGGCTTGGGCGCCTCCGGTTTGCCGCAGCCGGCCAGCAGCAGAGTGGACAATAAAGTCGTCAACAACAGGCAGAAGAGTTTTTTCATAAGCCGAGAGGAAGGTAATGGTCGACCAGCAGCGCCACGAACAGCAGCGACAGGTAGATGATGGAATAAGTAAAGGCCTTGCGCGCGATCAGGTCCGTGTAATTGCGGTACATCTGCCACGAGTAATACAGGAAGCCCGCATTGAGCACCACGGCCGAGGCCAGGTAGATCAGCCCGCTCATGCGCACGGCATACGGCATCAGGGTGGTGGCGGCCAGCGCGATCGAATACAGCCACACATGAAACTGCGTGAATGCCAGGCCATGCGTGACGGGCAGCATCGGCAGGCCGGAACGGGCATAGTCATCGCGGCGGTACATCGCCAGCGCCCAGAAATGCGGCGGCGTCCAGACAAAAATGATCAGCACCAGCAGCCAGGCCTGCATCGGCACGTCGTTGGCCACCGCCGCCCAGCCCAGCGCCGGCGGCATGGCACCCGACAGGCCACCGATCACGATGTTCTGCGGCGTGGCAGGTTTGAGCACCATGGTGTAGATCAGCGCATAGCCGACAAAGGTAACAAAGGTCAGCCACATGGTCAGCGGATTGACCAGGTAATACAGGATGCCCATGCCCAGGCCGCCGATCACCAGCGCGAACACCACCGTCTGCCTGACGGTGATATCGCCCATCGCCATCGGGCGCCGTGCCGTGCGGGCCATGCGCGCATCGATCTCGCGTTCGGCCAGGCAGTTGACGGCGAACGCCGCGCCGGCCAGCAGCCAGATGCCGATGGTGCCGAACACCACCGGCTGCCAGTCGGGCAAGGTCTCGCTGGCCAGAAACATGCCGATCACGGCGCAAAATACGGCCAGCTGCGTCACGCGCGGCTTGGTCAGCGCCCAATACTGGGCGATGCGGGGGGACGGTTTACGGCTGATGGTCTGAGTAGTCATTTCTGGGAGAGTGCGGAAGGTGCTGCCGCGCGCTGGTCGCGGTGGATGCAGTGTTGAATATTCCGATTCTGTGCGGCATCGAGCTGGAATTTAGCCTTGTAGTTTAACATGGTCAGCAACAACACGAGCAGCGCCGCCCCGCCGTTATGCATGACGGCAATCGCCAGCGGCCAGTTCAGGTAGATGGTCGCCAGGCCGGTAGCCGCCTGCAAAACCAGCACCAGCGCAATCAGGCGCGCCGTGCCGCGCAGCGACGGCAGCTTCCACGCGCGAAACACGGTATAGCCGATGCCGGCCAGCACGACAAAGGCGAAATTGCGGTGCACCCAGTGGATCGCCGTCAGGGCCGAGAACGGCAGATAGTGGCCGGCGGCCGTCTTGCCCAGTTCGCGCCACAAGTGAAAGCCGTGCTGGAAATCCATGTCCGGGATCACCTTGCCACCGCAAAGCGGAAAATCGGTACAGGCCAGCGTTGCATAATTGGTGCTGACCCAGCCGCCCAGGGCGATCTGCAGCGCCAGCAACACGGCCGAAAAAATCGCCAACGCACGCACCTTGCGCAGCACGGCCGCATCGGCATCGGCGCGCAGCACCGGCGACACCGCATGATCCTGGCGCCCGCCGAGCCACACCAGCAAGGACAACAGCCCCATGCCCAGCAGCAGATGGATGGTGACGATTACCGGCTGCAGTTTCAGGGTGACGGTCCAGGCGCCAAACGCGCCTTGCAGGCAGACAAAGAAAAACAGCGCCGTCGGCAAGGCCGGCGCGAATTCCTGGCGGCGGTTCTTGCGCCACTGGCGCCAGGCCTGCACCATCATCGCCACGATCAAGACGCCAATGGCCATCGCCAGGTAGCGGTGTATCATTTCGATCCACGCCTTGACGACCGTCACGGGACCGGTCGGCATCAGGGTTTCGGCAGCAACAATATGCTCGTGCGCCAGGAAAGGATTGGCCGAGCCATAGCAGCCTGGCCAGTCCGGGCAGCCGAGGCCCGAGTCGGACAAGCGCGTAAAGCCGCCAAACATGATCAGGTCGACCGTCAGGAACACGGCGATCCATACCAGCTTGCGGTATTTGTTGGCGTCGGATGACACCCATACCATCGTCAACGGCAGCAGCGCCACCAGCAGGCCGGTCAGTCCCAGCTGGGCCAGTGCGGAAAGATGCATTTCAGGCATAAGGACTCCTTAACCGATCGCCGAAGCTTTGAGCAGCCTGGCGATATCTTTTTTTACTTTGGTCGGGTCCGCATCTTTCGGGAAGCGCATCATCAGGTTGCCCAGCGGATCGATCAGATACAGATGATCCTCCAGCTTGCCGCCCGGCTCCACCGGCAGCCAGGCCTTGAGCGCAGCATCATTGACGCGCAGCATATTGGTGCCGTCGTATTCGCGCATGACGATGGTGTCGATCGGCTGCGGGTCGGTAATCAGCCAGACCCGTTCGATGCGTTCCCTTTCCTTGCCCTGCGTCAGGCGCAACTGCTGCATCGCAAACAGCTGTTTCTTGCATGCTTCCTGGCAGTCGGACGGGCCGGCCTGCAGCATCACCCACTTGCCCTTGAATTGTGCGAGCGGCGACGGCTTGCCATCGAGTTCCGTCACCTGCAATTTCGCTTCCGGTATCGGATACTGGCGCGGGTCGATCAGCGCGCCATAGTTGTTGCGCCCGCTGGGTTTGATAATGTAATACGTCACATACGAGGCGATGATGGGAAAGGCGCACACGGCCACCACGGCCAGCAGCTTCCAGCGGCCGGTGGCTTGCGATTTTTTATCAAGCGCGTCAGGGAGATTTGTTTGCACGTCGAAATCCTGTAAAGACAAAAAATAAGAAGGCCATCAGTGCCAGTGCAGTCCACTGGAAGGCGTAGCCGCGATGCTTGTCGGCGCCCAGGTCCGGCGCCGGCCAGTCACGCACCGGCAACTTTGCGGACTGCGGCGCAGTCTGCTCGATCAGCAGTGGCTGGAACGCCAGGCCGCTGGCCTGCGCCAGTTGCGCGATATCAGCATTTTGCACGATGGCTTGCGGCAGCAAAGGAGCGGCCGTGCCCAGCTGCATCACATGGCCGGCATTCAGGCGCACCACGCCCTGCACGGTCACGGTGCCGGTGGGCGTGCTGTAATCGGCAATGCGCGTGCGATCGGCATTATTGCGCGGCAGCCAGCCCTGCGCCACCAGCACATGCATGGCCGAGCCGTTGATCTGAAACGGCGTCAGTACATGAAAACCGGCCTGGCCGCGATACGGCCGGTTGTCCAGGTAGATCGTCCAGGCGGGCACGAAGTGGCCGCTCACCTTCACGCGACGGTATTCGATGGCTTGCGCGTCCTGCGGCAACATGGGCGCGGCGCTCAAGGCCAGCGGCGCGGCCAGGTTGCCTGCCTTTAGCCTCGCGGCGCGCACGATTTTCTCGTCCGCGCGGCGTTGCTGCCACTGCGCCAGCGACAGGCCCAGCGCAACGAGCAGCAGCATCACGACAAATGGTATCCATCGGAATTGAAAGCGGAATGTGAAGCTTGTTGGCATTACAATGGAACCTCCTCAAAGCCGGCCTTGTCATCCATGAAAATCGTCGTCGCCATCGCTTTTATCCTGATCCTGGGCAGCCTGGGCTCGGCCCTGTTTTTCCTGATGCGCGACAGGGGCAAGAGCAACCGCACCGTGCAGGCACTGGCCGTGCGCGTGGGGTTTTCAATTGCCCTGTTCCTGTTGATACTGCTGGCGCACAAGCTGGGCTATATACAGCCGACGGGGATTCATTAAACCCAACGGCAAATGCTGGGGTCAGCCCCCCCCCCGGATGCGTTGGCAATGACCTTTGCGTTGGCGGTGTTGAGGGTCTGACCCCGGTACTGCCGACGTTGCTTAAACAATAAATTTTCAAAACCAAGAAAAAAGCCGTACACGGAGCGTCCGGTACGGCTTTTTTCCTGCTGCTGCACACGGCTTGCGCCATGCACAGTGCTGCACATTATAACCAATACACGACCACGTACAGGCCCAGCCAGACGACGTCGACGAAGTGCCAGTACCAGGCCGCGCCTTCGAAGCCGAAGTGATGATCGGGCGTGAAGTGTCCCTTCAATACGCGGTAAAGGATGACCGACAGCATAATGGCGCCCAGGGTCACATGGAAGCCGTGGAAACCAGTCAGCATAAAGAAGGTGGCGCCGTAGATGCCGGACGTCATCTTCAGGTTCAGCTCGCTGTAGGCATGCATGTACTCATACACCTGGAAGCCCATGAAGACGGCGCCCAGCAAGATGGTGGCAGCCAGGAACACGGCCGTCACGCCACGGTGGCCGGCGCGCAGTGCATGGTGCGAAATCGTCAGGGTCACGCCCGAGGTCAGCAGCAAGGCCGTGTTGATCGTCGGAATCCAGAACGGCGTCATGGTGGTAAATTCCTGCACCGTGCCGGCCGGCCCTACCGAGCCCCAGTGAGCAGCGAAATCGGGCCAGATCAGCTTGTTGTCGAGGTCGCCCAGCCACGGCATGGAAATGCTGCGCGCATAAAACAGGGCGCCAAAGAAGGCGGCAAAGAACATCACTTCCGAGAAGATGAACCAGCCCATGCTCCAGCGGAAAGAGTAATCGATGCGCTCGCTGTACAGGCCTTTTTCCGATTCGCTGATGGCGTCGCCGAACCAGAAGAACAGCACCAGCAAAATGCTGGCCAGGCCCAGGTAGTTCACATACGGCCCCCACGCCACGTCATTGACCCAGGCCGAGGCGCCTATCATGGTCAGCAGCAGGCTGGCGCCGCCGAGCATCGGCCACTTCGATGGCCCGGGTACGAAATAATAGGGTGCAGAGGACGCGGTTGCGTGGTTGGAACTCATTCTCATCTCCTCGTTCATATTGTTATGGGACGACCAGGCTCACGATGCCAATCAGGATGCCAACCAGGCAGGCCACCGCCAGCAGGCCGGCAATCACGATATGTACCGGGTTCAGCCTGGCAGAATCGGTATCGAAATCGCTCTTTCGCCGCAAGCCGGTAAACGACCAGATCACGGCCTTCAATGAATACAGGAACGACGCTTGGGGCTTGCGCGGTTCGTTCATGGTTATTGCACCACCGGCGTCTGAGCCTGGCTCAGTCCGGCAATTTCAAAAAACGTGTACGACAGGGTGATGGTTTTCACTTCTTTCGGCAGTGCCGGATCGAGGAAGAACACCACCGGCATCTGCCGCGCTTCATGCGCTTTCAAGGTCTGCTGCTGGAAGCAGAAGCACTCGACCTTCTTGAAATGCGGCGTGGCGCTTTGCGGCGCGTAGCTGGGAATTGCCTGCGCATTGACAGTGCGCCCCTGCGTGTTGACCACTTCATACAGCACCGTCACCAGTTCGCCCGGATGCACCTGCATGCTCGACACGACAGGACGAAACCGCCATGGCCCCTGGGCGTTGCCGTCGAACTCCACCGTGATGCTGCGGGTGGTATCGACCTGGGTGTTCTTGTCCCAAGCGACCGTGCCATCCTTTTGCGTCAGCACATTGATGCCCATCACTTCGCAAATCTGCTTGTACACGGGAATCAGGGCATAGCCGAAACCGAACATCACGCAGGCAATCACCACCAGCTTGCCCAGCATCTGGCGGTTCAGGCCGCGTGTTTCAGGCGTTACCGGCGTTGTCATGTCACAGCCACAGCCGCTTGGCAAACACGGAGAGGAAGAAAAAGGCCGCCAGCGCAGCGAGGATCAGTCCGGTGCGCAGGTTATTCGGCTTCTTGCGTTCACTATTACGCTCGCTCATGGCAGCTTACTTCACGGTCGGTGGCGTTTCAAAGGTATGGAACGGCGCCGGGCTAGGCACGGTCCATTCCAGCCCCTCGGCGCCTTCCCATGGTTTCGCCGGCGCTGCCTTGCCGCCACGAATCGTCGGGATGACGACGAAGACCAGGAAATACACCTGCATCAGGCCGAAGCCGAAGCCACCGATCGAGGCGATCATGTTGAAGTCGGTGAACTGCGCCGGATAATCGGCGTAGCGGCGCGGCATGCCGGCCAAGCCCAGGAAGTGCATCGGGAAGAAGGTGATGTTGAAGGTGATCAAAGAGAGCCAGAAGTGGATCTTGCCGCGCGTCTCGTTGTACATATGGCCAGTCCATTTCGGCGACCAGTAATAGAAGCCGGCGAACAGGGCGAACAGCGAGCCGGCCACCAGCACGTAATGGAAGTGGGCCACCACGTAATAGGTGTCCTGCAGCTGGATGTCGATCGGCGTGACAGCCAGGATCAGCCCGGTAAAGCCGCCCATGGTGAACACGAAAATAAAGCCGACCGAGAACAGCATCGGCGTCTCGAACGTCATCGAGCCCTTCCACATGGTGGCGATCCAGTTGAACACTTTGACGCCGGTCGGCACGGCGATCAGCATGGTGGCGTACATGAAGAACAGCTGGCTGGTGACCGGCATGCCGGTGGTAAACATGTGGTGGGCCCAGACGATAAACGACAGAATCGCGATCGAGGCCGTGGCGTACACCATCGAAGCGTAGCCGAACAAGGGTTTACGGGCAAACGCCGGCAGGATCTGCGAGACGATGCCGAAGGCCGGCAAGATCATGATGTAGACCTCGGGGTGGCCGAAGAACCAGAAGATATGCTGGTACATGACGGGGTCGCCGCCGCCGGCCGCATTGAAGAACGAGGTGCCGAAATGGCGGTCGGTCAGGGTCATGGTGATCGCCCCGGCCAGCACCGGCATCACGGCGATCAGCAGGTAGGCCGTGATCAGCCAGGTCCAGCAGAACATCGGCATTTTCATCAAGGTCATGCCAGGCGCGCGCATGTTCAGGATGGTGACGATGATATTGATCGAGCCCATGATGGACGAAGCGCCCATCAGGTGCATGGCGAAAATCGCCATGTCCATGCCGGGGCCCATCTGCGTCGACAGCGGCGCGTACAGGGTCCAGCCGGCAGCGGTGGCGCCACCGGGCACCAAAAAGGAGGTGGCCAGCAGAAGCGCCGCTGGTGGCAGCAGCCAGAACGAAAAGTTGTTCATGCGCGCAAACGCCATGTCGGAAGCGCCTACCTGCAGCGGGATCATCCAGTTGGCGTAGCCGACAAAGGCCGGCATGATGGCGCCGAACACCATTACAAGGCCATGCATGGTGGTGAGCTGGTTGAAAAATTCCGGGTGGAAGAACTGCAGACCAGGATGGAACAGCTCGGTGCGTATCATCAGGGCCAGCACGCCGCCCGACAGCAGCATGACGAACGAGAACCACAGGTAGAGGGTACCGATATCCTTGTGGTTGGTGGCAAACAGCCAGCGGCGGTAGCCGGTGGGATGGTCGTGGGCGTGATCGTGATCGTGGCCGGGTGCGTGAAGCTCGTGACCGGCGCGGTCCAGGGTGCTGGTACTCATACTCATCTGCGGCTCCTGATTACTTGCGTGCAGCCACGACTTCGGCTGGTTGAACGATATTTTCTTCGGCCTTGTTGGACCAGCTATTGCGCGTGTAAGTGATCACTGCCGCGATATCGGTGTCGGATAGTTGTTTCCAGGCTGGCATTTCCGCCGGATACTTGCCGCTCTTTTGCCCGTTCAGCAAGACATGGATCTGCGCCGCCTTTGGACCATTCACCACAGGCGAGCCATCCAATGGTGCAAACGCACCCGGTACGCCCTTGCCGGTTGCCTGATGGCAGACCACGCAGTTGGCCGCATAGACTTTTTCGCCCTTGACCTTCAGCTCGTCGATGGTCCAGGTCTTGTTCGGATCATCGGCCAGCGCCGCCATTTCTTTCTGTTTGACGTCGACCCAGGCCTTGTAGTCGTCGCTGGACACGACTTTGACGACGATCGGCATAAAGGCGTGTTCCTTGCCGCACAGTTCGGCGCAATTGCCGCGGAAGGTGCCGATATGGTCGGCCTTGAACCAGGTGTCGCGCACGAAGCCGGGAATCGCATCCTGCTTCACGCCAAACGCGGGCACCGACCAGGCATGGATCACATCGTTCGCCGTCAGCACCATGCGGATCTTTTTATTGACCGGCACCACCACTTCATTGTCGACTTCGATCAGATAGTTTTCGCCGCGTTTTTCCGTCGGCGGCGTGCCCGGCGCACCCACTTGGGCGCGCGGCGTGGACAGGTTGGACAGGAAGGAAATGCCTTCGCCCTCGCCTTTCAGGTAGTCATAGCCCCATTTCCACTGCATGCCGGTGGCCTTGATGGTGATGTCGGCATTCGACGTGTCTTTCATGCCGACCACGGTGCGCGTGGCGGGCAGCGCCATGCCGATCACGATCAGGAAAGGCACGACGGTCCAGGCGATCTCGACGGTGGTGCTTTCGTGGAAGGTGGCCGGTTTGTGGCCCAGCGACTTGCGGTGCTTGAAGATGGAGTAAAACATGACGCCGAACACGGCCACGAAGATCACCAGGCAGATGACCATCATCCAGGTGTGCAAATCGTAGATTTCATGAGCGATCTGGGTCGCCGGCGGTTGCAGATTCATCTCGAGCGGTACCGGACCGCCCGTGCCTGGATAGGTGGAGGCGGCAGGCGCCGCCATGGCCCACTGTCCGCTGCCAGCCGCCAGCAGCAAGAGTCCCGGCATCGACGATAGCAGTCGCTTTGCATAAGTCATGTTTTCCCCAACCACCTAAAAAATAACGATATTTTAAACGGCTGCGGTAACCTCTGTACTCCCCCGCTGCCGCTCCTCCATGAAAGCACAACGGCCCGACTGCCGCCGCAGGCCTGTCGCACCAACAGATTCCATGCTGGCGATCCGTACAAAAACGTTGTCGGACCATCATGCTGCAACCCTTTTTTCCCATCCATCCGCACCTCACCCTGCATGCAAGATGGTTACTATACTAATGCAGTAACTTCGAGTGTGGCTTGCTTTGCATTTTTATTTTTTGCAACGCCCTTGTTTTTTAGCTTAACAAGCTGACAAAACAGTCAACGATTATAAGCAAGAAAAGTTCAATCCATCAAGAAATATGCGATGTGTGCAGACCGGCGCCAGCAATGGCGGCGCGGTTTGCAACGGTTATGGAAGATACGCTTGAAATGGCCACCAAGTCTCGCTTATTTTCTGGGCAAATCAAAACGAATAATCGCTTCGCCGTTACGTGTAACTCTGGGTGCTGGGCGGAAAGCATGGCCATACAGCACTTCAAAAGTAAGCCCCAGCTTGCCATCTGGCCGGCGCATTTTGTCCAGCGCAGCGAGCATGCGCTGCCAGGCCGCCTTGCCCATCAGGCCACGTCGGCGCGTGGTCAGGGGATTGCCGCCAAAAGCACGCACGTCGGCCAGCAGTTTTTCAGGCGTATCATAGGTGACGGTAATGATTTCCATATCCAGCACCGGCGTGGAAAAACCCGCTTCAACCAGCATGTCGCCAAAATCGTGCATGTCGACAAAAGGCAGGGCGTGCGGCGCCAGGTCGGCTTCGGCAAAAGCGTCGCGCAGTTCGCGGAAGGTGTCGGGGCCGAAACAGGAAAACATCAGCAAGCCGTCCAGGCGCAGCACGCGGCGCCATTCGGCAAACACGCGGTCGGGCTGGGCATGCCAGTGCAGCGCCAGGTTGGACCAGACCAGGTCGACACTGTTCGGCGCCAGCGGCAGGTCGCCCAGGTCGCCACACAGCAAGTCCACGCCAGTCTTCGCAGGCAGCAGCTTGCTGAGAAACTGGTTCAGGCCAGACAGTTTGCTCGCTGGCGCGCGCGCCGCCTGCACCATCGCTTGCGCGGCGTCCAGGCCGAGTATCTGCGCGGCCGGATAATCCTTGTGCAGCTGCGCCAGGTCTGCGCCAGGGCCGCAGCCCGCGTCCAGCACGCGCAAGGGGGCGATCTTCACCAGCTCGAGGCGCTCGTGCATGCGACTTGATACTTCACGGCGCAAGAAATCGGACGGCGCCACGCGCGCCGGGCGAGAAAAGAAATCACGGACGTGCACCGCATCGATGGGCGCACTCATTTTGGGCGGAGTAGTGGGAACTGACATGTCGAATCGGGTGAGATGAGATAATGTCGGCAGTGTACATGGAAGCCGGCCATGGCGATCAACAGCCTCTTTTGCCTCGATGTGCTCGGCAGCTTGCTGCCGGCCCAGTGCGCGCTGTGCGCCGGCAGTTGCCATGGCGTCGTGTGCTCGCCTTGCCGGCAACAATACCTGGAACAAACGCGGCGCCGTTGCCGCCAGTGCGCCAATCCGCTGGCCGACGTGGCCGTCTTGTGCGGACGCTGCTTGCGCCGCCCACCCGCCTATGACGCCACCTGGACGGTGGCGGACTACGCGGCGCCGGTCGACCAGCTGTTGCTGCAATTGAAATTTGGCGCACGCCTGGCGCTGGCGCCGCTGTTTGCGCAGCTGCTGGCGGCAGCTGCGCAGCGCGACAGTGGCTGGGATGCGCCGCAAGTGCTGTGCCCGGTACCGCTGGGCCCTGCCCGCCTGGTCGAGCGTGGCTACAACCAGGCGCTGGAAATTGCGCGCCCGCTGGCGCGCAGCCTCGATATTGCTTTGCTGGCGCAGCTGGCGATCCGCGTGCGCGAAACCAGGGCGCAAAGCGGCGTGGCGCCACGCGAACGGCGGGCCAACCTGGCGCATGCCTTTATGGTGGCGCCGCAATATGCCGGGGAAATGGCCAATTGCCATGTCGGCATCGTCGACGACGTGATGAGCAGCGGCCATACCGTCCATGCGCTGGCGGCCGCATTGAAACGCGCAGGCGCGCGCAAGGTGACCGTGCTGGTGGCGGCGCGCACGCCGCCGCGCTGATTGAATTTTATCCAAGGAGAGTATTTTGTTTCATGTAGTGCTGGTCAATCCTGAAATTCCGCCCAATACGGGCAATATCATTCGCCTGTGCGCCAATACAGGCGTGCAGCTGCACCTGATCGAACCGCTGGGCTTTCCGCTCGACGATACAAAAATGAAACGTGCCGGCCTCGATTACCACGACTACGCCAGCATGAAGGTGCACAAGAACTGGGACGCCTTTATCGCCGACACGCAGCCGGACCCGGCGCGCATGTTCGCCATGACCACGCACGGCTCGCGCCCGTTCGCCGAGCTGGCCTTTTTGCCCGGCGACGTGTTCGTGTTCGGCTCGGAAACCCGTGGCCTGGACCCCGAGCTGCGCAACAGTTTTCCCGGCGAACAGCGCATCCGCCTACCGATGCGCCCCGATAACCGCAGCCTGAATTTATCGAATACGGTGGCGGTCGTGGTGTATGAAGCGTGGCGCCAGCATGGCTACGCCGGCGGCGCGTAGGTCGGATTAGGCCCCAAAAGGGCCGTAATCCGACAACATTGTTGGCGTCAGTGGTGCTGTCGGATTACGCATACGCAATCAGCGCAACGCCAACTGCGCGTTGGCGCCCGTGTCCACGTCCATAATCACCAACTGCGTGCGCAAATCGCGCGTGGCAGCCAGCTTGCCGTTGACGTACAGATTGGTCTTGACGCCATACACGCCTTGCGACACGCCGGGCGGCAAGGTCAGCTCGAACGAGTTTTCAAAGCGCCCGCCGGTCTTGTTGTTGCTGGCCAGCGACTTCGAGCCGGACTTGAAGGGCTGGCCCTGCGGGTCGAGCACCACCAGTTCTTCGCGCACGTCGTTGACGTTCTGCGCGCTGCCATTGACCAGCTCCACCACCGAATTGACCTTGAACGGCTGGCCGCGCTTGACGGTGGGCGAGCTGACCTGTGGCGTGTACGACACCACTTGCGGGTCGCGTGGCAGCGCGCCACGTGCGCGGATATAGTCGCGGTCGGCCTGCGCCGCCGTCTTCGTCTGGCGCGAGTTCACATTGATCGCCAGGCAACCGGCTGCAGCCAGACCGCCGCCGATGGCAGCACCCTTCAGCAAGCCTTTTTTACCGCTGATCAGCCCACCCAGCAGCGCACCGACGGCCGCGCCGGCGGCGGCGGTCGCGCCCACGCTGCATGGATCATCGTCGGTGGCCGCCTGCGGATTCTGGCTGCCTTGCGGATATTGCGTGTCCTGGCGTATGCCGTTCGGATTGCCGGGCGCCGTGGCGCAGCCGGCCAGCATGGCGGTCAGGGTCAGGGCGGCGGCGGCGCGCAAGGTGGTGTTGTTCATGAGAGGCTCCAAAGTAACTTATTTGATCGTGGTTTCTGTCTGCAGCACCTGGCGTTCGCGCTCGCGGATGCGGCGCGACAGGCTGTCGATGCGCGGGTTGTTCGGGTCGACGCGGCGCGCACTGTCCAGATAGGTCTTGGCGGCATCGAAACGGTCATCGGCCATGGCCCGTTCGGCATCGCGCAGGAACGATTGCGCCATCTCGTTGCGCATTGCCGCGCCATTGTCGACGGCAGGTGCAGCACGTTCGACCACGCGCGGCGCAGCAGGTTCGGTCTGGATCGGGCGCGTTGGCGCTGGATCAACGGGCGCGGGCGTTGGCACTGGCGCCGGTGCAGGTGTCGGCGCCGGTGCAGGTGTATTCAATGCCTGCAGCTCGGCTTTCAGCTGCTTGAGTTCCGGATATTCGCGGTCAATCGCTTCGAGCTTGGCGATGCCGTTTTGCGCCGCCGATGCATCCTTGTTGTCGAGTGCCTGGCGCACGCCCACCTGTACCGAGGCGGCGGCCGCCTGCTGGCGCGCCAGCTGCTTGCGCAACGAGTCCACGGTGGCAGCGCCGGCGCAATCGGCATCGAGCTTGGCGATGGCCTCGCCGGCACTTTGCAGGCGCTTGCCGTCGAGCGCATTTTCTATCGCCTTGACGCTGCGCTGGCAGCCGCCAGTGGCGGCACCGGCCTTGGCGATGGCCGCCTGCAAGTCTTCGGCCTTGGCGCTGGACTTGCCCGTGCAGACGTTTTTCGCCGTCGCCAGCTTCTGGCGCGCGCCGTCCAGGCTGCCATCGGCGACCAGCTTCAGGCCGCTGTCGATGGCGTTATTGCACGCCGACTCGCTTTTGCCGCCGGGCTTGCCGTTCATATACACGATCACCAGCGCCAGCACGCCGATGCCGGCCAGCCAGCGCGGCCATTTTTTGGGTGCTGCGGGCGGCATGGCCGGGGTATCGACTTTGGGAGCAGGCTTGGGCGCCGGTGCGGGCTGCTGAATCGGCTGTACCACAGGCTTCTGCACGGGCTGCGGCGCCGGCTTGGGTTCCACCCTGGGCTCAACATTGGTCTCGATCTTGGGTTCGACCCTGGGTTCCGGCTTCGGCTCAACCTTGACCGACACAGGTGCCGGCGGCACCACAACGGCCACCGGTTTCGGCAACGGCGGCGGCGCGGCAGCACCGGCCACGCCCTGGCCGCAAAACGGACAGAACGGCACGCCGCCAACCAGCACCGCTTGACACTTGACACACTTGTTCACAACACGTCCTTCATTAAAGCTGCGGCATCGACGGCGGTGGCGTCAGGGATGGCATCGAGCTGAACAGTGCCGAGGCCAGCTCGGGCAATTGCGTCAGTTCGACCCAGGCCGGCATGCCTTCGCGCCAGACTTTGGTGGCGGCCGGCACAATCTGGCCGGCGCGCACGAATTGCGCAATCTGCTGCGCCGTGTACGGCCCTTGTGGCTTGTTGTCGATGCCCAGCATATATTGGTGCTCGACTGGCGCCATCGGCGGCATCGACGATGGTGGCAGTGCCGCCGTGGCAAACGCCGTGGCCACCGGCGCTGCTGCCGGGACCGGCGCAAACAGCGCCTGCAGCGCGCCCGCTTCCAGCATTTCCGGCTTGATGGAAAACTTGAGCCGTGGCATGCCACTTTCTCCCGGTGGCTGCACCTCCCACTCGTGCGCATCGGCGTCCGACTCCGGTATCACATTGGCCCAGCGTTTCAGGTTGTCATACAGCTTTTGCTCCAGCTTGTTGACCTCTGCCTCGGTCATGCCCTTGCGGCGCGCGCTCTCGCGCAGGTCGGCGGCAATTTCCTTGGCGATGGCATTGCCGAAACCCTTGTTGTCGAGCTCCACGCCACCGTTGATCGATACCACGCGCGGCGTATAGACGTCGGTGGCGTAGTAGCTGGCCAGCGCGGCCAGCGCTACCGTCTGTACCGCATCGAATTCGGCCAGGCGCTCGGCCACGCGCGACTCAATCAGGCCATGGAATACATTATGCAAGCCATTCTGGCGGATCAGGCGCTCGTTGCCGATGCGGCGCAAGTCGCCACGTCCCATGGCAAACAGATACTGCCCCAGTGGCACCACTCTTCCGCTGTGGCGCGTCAGAATACCCAGCATGACGGCTTTCAGGAACAGGCCGAAGTGTTCGGCCATCATGCGGATCTCGTCGGTACTCGGCGCGATCGGATGGTTGAACTGGGTGGTGTCGATATGGGTATGGATAGGCGCTTTTTCCTCGTCGCTCTCCTTGCGATAGCTGGTACGCCAGCCTTCCAGCCCGCGCAGCACCGTCAGCGGCACGCCGGCCAGCTCGCAATAGCAAACGGCGCGTCCGACGATGCCCGTTTCCACGATCTCGACCTGGCTGCTGGTAATGCCGGCCTGGGTCTGCACGCAGGCATTGATTTCCGCGCCAAACTTGGCCTTGAAGGCCACCGCGCCGGCCACGCCGATCACGCATTTGTACTGGTCGGCCTTGACCGTGAACTCGCCCACCATGTTGGCGTCTATCCATGGCATGGCACAGGCCAGCAGCTTGCGGAAATAATCCTGGCGCCGCGCCGGGTCCATCTGGTCGAGCGCCACGTACAGCGGATCAGCCTTGGCTTCCTGCTGGTCGTTGACACCCATGCTGGCCAGGCGGTTTTCCGCCATGCGCTTGACCTTGTTCAGTATCTCGCCGCGCTGGGCCACGTCGCCCAGCATCGGGAACAGGGTCTTCGAGCCGCCGATGTCCTTGAAAGCCTCATCGGCCCAGTCGCGCAAGGTAGCTGCGCTCGGCATGGCGATATCGGCCAGCGTGACGGGCACGACAATGGCGGTCGCATGGTCTTTCTGCAGGTCTTTCTGCACGATGACATTGGCCGTCTGCAATTGGTTCAGCATGTCGAGCACGGCAGCGCGGCCAAGCTGAAGCTCGCCGACCAGGCCATTCCACACGGCCCGGCCTTCGGCGTCGACGCCGGTGCGGTTGCCCAGCCAGCGAGAAATGTCACGCAGCAGCAATACCGCCTCGTCGGCGGCGCGTGCGCGCAGGTGGAACTTGAGCGCATTCGCGATCTCGGTGCGCAGATGGTCCATCACCACACCGGCCTGTTTTTCACCGCTGCCGAAGAAGCCGCCACGGGTCTGTTCCAGGTTGTTCAGCAGGCGCTCGTATTCGCGCGTGCGCACGGCTTCCTTGATTTCGCGATAGCGCTCGGCATTCGCGTCGATCTGCGCGATCAGGCCGCTGCCGGGCGCTTCGATGCGGTCTTTCATCTGTTCAACCAGCGACAGCACATACTCCAGCCCGCCGAACTGCTTGTTGTCCAGGTAGCCATACAACTGGTCGCGCACCACCTGCTTGATCTGGCCGAACAATTCCGCGCGCCGCTTGGCGATGCGGTCTTCGGTGGTATCGGCGGTGGAGTCCTGGTCGCGCACGGCGTCGCGTTCAAGCTGGCGCACGGCGTCGCGCAACTGGGCCGGCCATTCCTTGCGGTCATAGCCGGTGCGGATCTCGTCGACACGGCGGTTGACGCGCTCTTCCACGCCGCTGAGCAAATTGCCCTGGCGCTCGGCCAGCAGGTCGTCGACCACCTGGAAATCCTCGAACGCGCCATTTGAACGCTTGAGCTCGATGCTCTTGTCGGAAAATACGGGGAAATCGTCGAACGGCACGGCGCGCAGGCCCATGTGCGCGGCCAGGAATTCGTTGCGCTGGCTGTCATTGGCGCGGTTGGCGCCGGCATCGACGCCGCCCACGCCAAAAAACGCTTTCAGCATGGCGCCGGCCCAGCGATGGGCGCGTTCATCGCGCGCCGCTTCCTGGCGCGTATCGAGCACCGCCATGCCGAACGAGGAATAGCGCTGCGAAAAATACAAACGCATGTCGCCAAAACGGTTTTGCGGCACCGGTGCCTTGTACATCGAATTCTTGTGCTGCGCCTGGTTGACGGCGATCGAGCGCTTGGCGCGCGCAAAATCGGCCGAGGCGAAATCCTCGAACAGGGAATCGGCCACCATATGGTAGATGTCGTCGACGCTGTCGGTATGCTGCTGGGCCAGGTTGCCCGAGTCGACCAGGAACACTTCGCTGTACGGCGCACGCGCCAGCTTGGGACGGTCATAACTGTCCCAGCGGCTCAGATAGCCCTGGTTGCCCATCATCGCCGATTCCAGTTCCATCAGCGCCGCATAGCCATTGCCCTCGGTGCGGTCCTTGTTGTTCTTCGTAAAGCCGCTGGGCAGGAACAGCATCAGTTCCACGTCCGCATGCTCGACCTCGGTCTCGGCGATCCAGCGCGCCAGGTAGCCCATGTCGAGGAAGGAACCGGAACCGGTGCCGCCGGCTACCGAGCCGACCACCACGATACGGAAACGGCCCGGCTCCATGCGCAGGCCCAGCTCGCTCAACTGGCGCTCGTGCGACAGGCCCGCCTTCAAATTCTTCAGCTTCAGGCGGATCTTGTCGCGCACCTTGCTGTACTTGTCGAAGAAATACAGGCGCGACACGGCGCGCACCTGGCCGGCGCCAGCCTGCATGTCGAAGTTCAGGTCGCGGATTTTTTGCGGCGTCAGCGGCAGCCATTCCTTGATATGCGGATAGCGTTCCAGCGAATCGTCGTCGCGGCCGTACTTGTCGGCGTCAAACGAGCCGACGATCTTTTCATCATCGGTAAATTTCAGCAGGTCGAATTGCAGGTCCTGCGCCTGCGATTCGCCGCTTTCCACCACTGCACCACTGTCCAGATCGAAATGAATGAACTGCGCCACCGGGAACTCATCGAGCTTGTCGACCCGCTGCCGCTGGCCGGGATTGCCCCACAAGGTATTGAGAATGCGCCGGCGCACGCGCATCAGCACCTGCATGCCGGTGCCGCCCACGCCGATGAACAAGGTGGGGCGCAAATCGATGATCTTGTCCTGCTTGCGCTCGCCCGGCGCGGCGGTGGTCTGGTTCAGTGTGTCTGACATGGTGTTTCCTTAACGGGAGTTCGGTGCCGGTGCGGCCAATCAGTTTTTGCTGGAAGTAAATGTCAGCACCAGCGCCACCAGGCCGACCAGCAGCAGCGGCCCCATGAACAGGGGCGCCAGGAATTTATGCGAGTTCACGGCCGCCAGCACCACGGCGGTGGCCAGGCTGGAGAGGAAAATGAACAACCACCAGCCCGAGGCATTGGCCTTGTTCGGCGACACGCGCTTGCCCACCAGGCCGTTGGCGTAGGCATTCTTGGCAAAGAAAAAAGCCACGAACAGTACCAGCAGCACGGCGCCGCCGATCAGGGTGTCGCGCGACGAAGTGTCGGTGGCGCCAGCCTGGTCCAGCGTTGGCGCAGTCTCGACGCTGGCGCTGGTGGCCGGTGCGGCGGTGGCGGGCGTAGCCGCAGTTGCCGGCTCGGCCGCCGGTGGCGGCAAGGTAAAGCCTGCATTGTCTTTGGGAGTATCTTGTGCCATCGTCTGCCTCGAAAAAGTAAGGAAAAATACAAAAAAAGAGCGTTCTGGCCCGGTGTCAGCCCAAGATCAGCTCAATACCAGCGTATGGCCGTCGGCCACGCGCACGATGGACGGCTTGCCCAGGCCACGCTTGAGTTCACCGATATCGCGCCCGCCGTCATCCTTGATGATCACGCTTTTGAACGGTTTGAGCATGACTTGGCGCGCCACGCCGTCGACCACCACGCGGTAGCGCTTGCTGCGCGTACCCAGCAGGCCAAACAGCACAAACCCCAGTACCAGCAGCAGGATGGCGCCGATAATCAGCAGCACCGGCAGCAGCGGATACTGGATGCGCACCAGCAGCGGCACCGTGGCCTGCGAGGCGCGCACGCTGTCGGGCGGCGTAAATACTTCCGAAATCGGGTCGCCGGGAAACAGTTCCTGCAGTTCGGTGGCAAAGCCTGGTGACAGCGCCAGGCGCTGGCCAGCCAGACCGACCGTCGCCGTCATCGGCAGCAGCACCTGCTTGCCCATCGCCGACAGGGCCTGCGCCGACCACGGCGAAGGAATCTGTGCCATCGGCAAATCAAACTGCACTTCGACCGACTGGCTGGCGCCCGGCTGCAAGCCCTTGATGGTATCGGGCGTCACCTGCAGCGGCGCCGACTGGCCGGCCAGCGCTGCCTGCACCGTGGCGTTTTCGATCACATACGGGAAAAACATGTTTTGCAGCGAGGCCTGCAGCACCACCTTCGGCACCAGGCTGGCCGCCTCCACGTCGAGCACGATGGTGCGGCCATCGCGGCCCAGGCTGGCGTGCACATTGGGGCTGTTCTTGACCGACTGCGGCACGATGCGCACGGCATCCTGGTCGACCGGTTTCAAGCGTGCCGGCGCGCGCGTCAGCACTTTGGACAGCCGCCCTTCGGCCTGGATGCGGCTCAAGGCGTCGGCGGCCGGCTGGCCATACGCCAGCGCATACACCATCAGGCCCTTGGCGCTGTACAGCTTGCCCTGCACCGGCATGCGCAAAGGAAACACCAGCGTCTTGGTGATTGACGGCTCCAGATGCAAGAGGCGGTAGAAATCGCGGTTGCGCTCGGCCGTCTGGCTGTCGTTGTTCGGGCTGTTCTTGTTATTGGTAAAAATCCACACGATGCCGGAGGCCGAACGGAACGGTCCGGTAATCGTCTTCGTCACGGCTTCCTGGAAATCCGTATCGGCCAGGGCACCGCCATTGCCCTTGCGTGCCAGCCCCAGCGGCGCCAGCTGGGCCTTGATGGCAGCCGCGCCACGCCCTTGCCCGAGCAGCGCGGGCGAGACATTGCTGCCGCTGCTCTGGCTGAAGGCCAGCAAAAACAGCTGGTCTTCGGGAGTGCTGGCGGCCTGCGCCACGGCGCCGACCAGCGCTTTCAGCTGCGATTGCTGGTCGGTATAAAACGGCTCCATCCAGCCCGAGTTCTGTACCAGGAAAGCTTGCTGGATGCCGGCCGCCTGCAGCGGCAGGCTGGCGGCCAGAAAGGCAACTGCGGCGACGATGCGCGGAATCAGTTTCATGCCTGCAGCTTCCAGCCATCGATACGGGTCAGCAGCGGGTGATACGCCCACAGCGTGCCCTGGTGGGTGAACAGGCGCATGCGCCACGGTTCGGCCACCGAAAATGCGTGGAACGGCATTTCACGCACGCCGTCATCCTGCAGCAGTTGCGCATACATGCGCTCTTCCGAGCGCAGCACGCTGTCGAGGCTGCTGCGGGTTTCAAAGCGCACACCCAATACCGTCTCGCCCGCTTCCAGCAGCGGCATCACCGACTTGCTGCTGCCGCCGTCATTGCCGCGCTCGAGCTCCAGCCACGGCGCGGTTTTCAGCTTGGTCGAAAAACGGTAATTGAAACTGCCCGAGCAAAGGCGCGGCTCCATCGCCTCTACCGTTTCGCTTTGCGTGCCCAGTTTCAGGTACAGGTAGCGGTCGGCGGCTACGTCAAAGCACAGCTGCCACAAGTCGCCGTCGCGCGACAAATAAGGGCAGCCGAAATCAAATTGCGGCTGCAGGCCGGCCGGCCACGGCGTCCAGCTGGCCGCCATGCCACCGTCCTGGCGCTGCTGCAGGCGCAGCTGGCCCTGTTCGCACGGCCAGATCACGCTGCGGCCATACGCCACCGGTGCGCTGACACGACCCAACGACACCGCGCCGTCGAGCAGCACCTCGGTGCCCAGTGCATGCTGGCCATCGAGATTCAGGAAGCGGATCACGCCGTCAGCCCCTTGCAGCGGCGCCCACAGGCGGCCCTGGAACCAGACGGGCGCGCCGGCCGACGGTGCATCGCCGAAATGCTCGACCTGGTAAGTGAGCGAAGGAAGATCGGGCGTGATGCAGGCCATGCCATGGCCGCTGGGCACGTACAGGCGGCTGTTCCAGCCGGTGGCCAGTTCGGCGCGCCAGGCCGTCTCGCCCAGCAGGCATTCGGACAGCAGGCCGCCTTGCGAGGACTCGAGCGCCAGCCAGTGCTGCGAACCGGGCAGCCAGCCGTACAGGGAACCCTTGCGCGCATCGAGCGCCAGCAGGGCCGCGCCGGTGGTACCAAAGCGGGCCGAGAAAAATGCGTGCTCGCCGGGGGGCGGCGTGGGCATGGTGGCGTCAGGGTCGGCATTGGCCAGTGCGTCGGCGGGCTCGTCGCGCGCCGGGCTGCGCGCCAGCTTCACCGGCACGGCCGTCTGGCGCAGGCCGGTGGCGCCGGGCATGGCGCTGCTATTGAGCGGGCGCGTACCAAACGGCGGCACCCAGGCGCTGGCCTGGCCGGCGGTCGGCGGCGCCTGCAGGGTGGCGCCCGTAAATGGGCTGAAATGGAATTCGGGCGGAAACTGCACCGTGGCGTCGCCGGGCAGGCGCGGCGTGCGCATCAGTTGGCCGATATCGTCGCTGCTCAGGCGCGACGACACAGTCTTGCCTGCAGCACTACGTTCAAATTGCATTCCCGACTGGGCTGCATCGGCAATCCAGACGCCGGACTGCAGCAGCCATTCTCCCGTGGTTTTATGATCCATTGATTTCTTCTGTCGCAAACGATGACCGCCATGGGATGTGGCGTAACAGGAAAGGCGGCACTACGCGCTGCGGCTGATTGATGGGCAGCCTTGGCATGTTGATCATATTACCGCTTTTTTATCCATGAGGAAACATTGGCAATTGCCAAGTTCACGCGCGGCGCTACATCATGCGCCAGCACGATAGTATAAACGCAACAAGCGTTCGTACAAGTGGCTGTGTGCGCAATCTGGCGCGGCAATTGCTTGATACTTATTGCTGGCGCACCTTGCTGAGCAGTTTGGTGGTCGAGCGGTCGTGTTCGAAGTCGATTGCCACGGCCTGGCCGCCATAGGCCAGCACGGCCTTGCCTTCGGGTATTGCCGTCATGTCGTAGTCGCCACCCTTGACATAGATGCCGGGCTGGATTTCCTGCACTACTTCAAGAGCGCTGTCTTCCGAAAACGGCACCACCAGGCTCACCGATTCAAGCGCGGCCAGTACGGCCATGCGGTCTTCGCAGCTGTTGAGCGGGCGGTCGTCGCCCTTGCCCAGGCGCTTGACGGAGGCGTCGGTGTTGATCGCCACCACTAACGAAGCGCCCAGGGCGCGCGCCTGCGCCAGATAGGTCACGTGACCGCGGTGCAGGATATCGAATACGCCATTGGTAACGACTACCGGTGTCGGCAAGGCCGCGGCGCGCGCCTGCAGGTCCTCGCGGCTGCATAGTTTGGTTTCAAAGTCAGGCATGGGGTTCCGTTGTTCAGTACAGTAGGGTAAGGAGCTGCTGCCTCTATTATAGGGGGCGATCCGCTACAATACGCGATCGCCGCGCCAGTTTGCCGCGCGCGTCTCTTTCATTCATTGCAAGCTGGCACTTCCTGTGTTTCAATCACTTTATGACACTGACTGAACTGAAATATATCGTGGCGGTCGCGCGCGCCAGGCACTTCGGCCATGCGGCGGAAGCCTGCTTTGTTGCCCAGCCGACCCTGTCAGTGGCCATCAAGAAGCTCGAAGACGAGCTGGGTGTGGTGCTGTTCGAACGCGGTGGCGCCGAAATCTCGGTCACGCCGCTCGGTGCGCAAATCATCGCCCAGGCCGAGCGCGTGCTGGAACAGACGGCCGCCATCAAGGAGCTGGCCAAGCAGAACAAGGACCCGCTGGCCGGGCCCCTTCGTCTGGGCGTGATCTATACCATCGGCCCTTACCTGCTGCCGCCGCTGGTAAAAGCGATGATAGACCAGGTGCCGCAGATGCCCCTGATTCTGCAGGAAAATTTCACCGTGCGCCTGCTTGAACTGCTGCGCCAGGGCGAACTGGACGTGGCCATCATGGCGCTACCCCTGCCCGAACATGGCATGGCCATGCAGGAACTGTACGACGAACCGTTCGTGGTCGCCATGCCACGCCACCATGCGTGGACGGCACGCAGCAGCATTGCAGCGCAAGACCTGAAATCGGAAACCATGCTGTTGCTGGGCAACGGCCATTGCTTCCGCGACCAGGTGCTGGAAGTGTGTCCGGAAATGGCGCGCTTTTCCTCGCCGGGCAACGGCATGCAGCGTACCTTTGAAGGCTCGTCGCTGGAAACCATCCGCCATATGGTGGCCAGCGGCATCGGCCTGACCGTGCTGCCGCGCGCTTCGGTGCCGGACATGCACGCCGCCGACGGCATGCTGGCCTACCGCGAATTCGACGAGCCGGCGCCCTCGCGCCGGGTGGTAATGCTGTGGCGCAAAAGTTTTACGCGCAAAGCCGCCATCGACGCCCTGTGCGCGGCGATTGCCGGCTGTAAGTTGCCCGGCGTCGAGATGCTGCTGACGCAAGAAGCCCCTGCACAACAATAGTACATTCCGATACTATTTGCGATAATCGGCGTTTCTCTTCAACAAGATCGAGATTTCCATGAACAAGCTGGCGCTGTATTTCCGCCTGATCCGGCTCGACAAGCCGATCGGTACCGTATTGCTGCTATGGCCTACCCTGTGCGCCTTGTGGCTGGCGCAGCAAGGCGTACCCAGCTGGCGGCTGCTGCTGATCTTCATCGTCGGTACCTTTCTGATGCGCTCGGCCGGCTGCGCCATCAACGACTACGCCGACCAGGATATCGACAAATTCGTCAAGCGCACGGCCGAGCGGCCGATTACCAGCGGGCGCATCAACGGCAAGGAAGCCTTGGGCGTGGCCGGCGTGCTGACAGTGGCCGCCTTCTGCCTGATCCTGCCGCTGAACGCGCTGACCAAACAATTGTCGGTGGCGGCCGTGATCATCGCTGCCACTTATCCCTACTTCAAGCGCTTCTTCGCGATTCCGCAAGCCTACCTGGGCATTGCGTTCGGCTTCGGCATTCCGATGGGCTTTGCCGCCATCACCGACGCAGTGCCGGCCGTCGCCTGGCTGCTGCTGCTGGGAAATGTATTCTGGGCCGTGGCCTACGATACGGAATACGCCATGGTCGACCGCGACGACGACCTCAAAATCGGCATCAAGACCTCGGCCATCACCTTCGGACGTTACGACGTCGCCATCATCATGCTGTGCTATGCGCTTTTCCTGCTGCTGTGGCTTGCCTGTGGCTGGTACCTGGGCCTGCGCTACTGGTACGTGGCGGGCCTGCTGGTGGCGGCCGGCTGCGCCGTTTATCACTACACCCTGATACGCGCACGCGAGCGTATGCCGTGTTTTGCCGCATTCCGGCATAATAACTGGCTAGGAGCAGCGGTATTTGCGGGAGTCGTGCTCGATTTTGCGTTCCGATAGGCACAACAATGCGCCTCGGACCTTGTTGATGCTTCAAAATACCGCCTTGCCGCTGCTGTCTACACTGGTATTTCACTGTGCTTTCACCCACCCAAGAGGTAATACATGAGCTCGATACAAACAGGCAAATCCAGCAGCGACAAGATCATCGACGAGGCCGGCCAGGCACGCGATAAAGTCATCGGCGACATCAAGGGTGTCATCAACGAAGCCGAAGGCTGGCTCGACAACGCAGGTGGCCAGACCGGCGAAAACATCCGCGCTGTCAAAGAGAAATTCCTTGCCACGCTCGATACGGCAAAGAAAGATCTGATCCGTCTGGAAGAAGACGTGGTCGACCGCACCAAGAAAGCCGCCAGGGTCACCGACGAATACGTGCAGGACAATCCATGGAAGGCGGTCGGTGCCGGTGCCGTCGTCGGCGTGCTGTTCGGCCTGCTGCTGGCCTCGTCGCGCCGCTAGTTTCTTCCCGCATCACCCGGGCGGCATGGCCGCCTGCATTTCGACACGAAAGACAGTTCATGGCTATCGTTCAACATGCTGCCCGCGTCGCGGCGACCCTGGCCGCCATTATCCAGACCCGCCTGAAACTGGCGGCGGTGGAGATGGAAGAAGAGTCGCTGCGCTACCTGACCTACCTGGGCCTGGCCATGCTGGCCCTGCTGCTGCTGTTTGTCGGCCTGGTGCTGCTGGTGTTCCTCGTCATCGTCATCTTCTGGGACACGCATCGCATCGGCGCCATCGCCATTTCCTCGACCGTCTTTATCGTTGCCGCCATCGCCACCCTGGTCGGCGTGCGTGTGAGCTTTCGCAACAAGCCCAAGCTGCTGTCGTTCACCATGGATGAGCTGAGCAAGGACCTCGACGCCTTGCAGCATCTGGCGCACCGCGAATCGGAGCAGCCATGAGCCAGTCTCCTTTGAAGAACAAGCCGAGTGTCAGGCAGCGGCGCGACGCGCTGCTGGCCGAATGCACACTGCAACGCGCGGCGCTGGGCGTGCAGACGCAGTTGCTGCTGCAACCTCTGACCGGCGGCAATCTGCGCCAGACTATCATGGCGCGCGTGAAAAAACCGCTGCTGGTGGGCGCCGCCGTGCTGGGCCTGATGTTGCTGCGCCCGCGCCGCAGCTTGCCAATGCTGCTCAGGGCATCGAAGCTGCTGCGGCACGCAACAGTGGCCCTGCCCGTGATCCGCAGCGTGTTGCAGCGGATGGACCGGCAGCGCGAGCACCACACTGCAAAATAATTTTTCCCTGACTGCATCCAAACGGCATTGCCGTGGGTAGTACTGGTATCAGCCAACCGGTTGAACCTCTACTTTCCAGGAGCCTGCCATGCATATCACCACCATTTCACGTACCCTTTCGCTGTCTCTGCCCCTGTCGGCCCTGCTGCTGACGGCCTGCGCCCCGATGGCCGCACGCTACTCGCAAGACGCCCTGCCTGCCACCGTGCAAGTACCGGCCGGCCACCAGGTGGCCATGCAAACCGTCGGCGTCGGCAAGATTGCCTATGAATGCAAGGCAAAAAAAGACATGAGCGGCCACGAATGGGTATTCGGCGGGCCGGACGCGGTCCTGAATGACCGCGGCGGCATGCAGGTCGGCACCTATGTCGGCCCGCCGGCAACCTGGGCCAGCCGCGATGGTTCGGCCGTGACGGCAACCCAGGTGGCGGTAGCGCCTGCCGGCGCCGGCAATATTCCGTATCAACTGGTAAAGGCCAATCCGGCCACCGGCAGCGGCGCCATGCAGGGTGTCAGCTATATCCAGCGGGTGGCCACCAAGGGTGGCGTCGCGCCGACGTCCGCTTGCAGCGCCAGCAATCTCGGCGCAAAGCAATGGGTGCCTTACCAGGCCGATTATATTTTCTGGAAAGCCGTCTGAAGTCCGCTTCAAACATGACGGTTGGCAAGCTATTTTCTGGCCTATAATCGATTGAAAACTTGCCAACCCACCGATTGCCGCCACCTTGCCTACGCCAGCCGCTACCTACGACTACGATGCCGCCCTGCGCGCCTGCGCGCGCGGCGAGCAGCAAGCCCTGCAGGCCTTGTACCAGCAGGAAAGCCGTTATCTGCTGGGCGTGGCGCTGCGCATCGTGCGCCAGAAGGCGCTGGCCGAAGACGTGCTGCACGACGCCTTCCTGAACATCTGGCGCCGCGCCGGCAGCTTCGACGCCACGCGCGGCAGCGGCAAGGGCTGGATCTATGTAGTGGTGCGGCACCAGGCTTTGAGCGTGGCGCGTGCGCGCGCCCATGAAATATCGGCCGACGAGGATACCGTGGAACACCTGCTGCATGAACGCCAGGGCGAGGACACCGGCGATGCCTACGCCCTGCAAGCGAATATGGGCAAGCTGCACGATTGCCTGGGCCACCTTGACGAGGCCAAGCGCAACTGCATCCTGTACGCCTATGTCGACGGCTGCTCGCACAGCGAAATCGCCAAGCGGGTAGCGTCGCCGCTGGGCACCGTGAAAGCGTGGGTCAAGCGCGGCCTGGCCAGCTTGCGGGAGTGCATGGGATGAATACGCCGAATTTGCCGATAGATGATGACGAACTGCAGCGCCTGGCCAGCGAATATGTGCTGGGCACGTTGGAAGCGCCTGAACGCAGCGCGGTAGAACAGCGCTTGCCACGCGACGCCGCCCTGCGCGACGCCGTCGACGCATGGGAGCAGCGCTTGCTGCCTTTGACTGCCCTGGTACCGCCTGAAGACCCGTCGCCACAGTTATGGCCGCGTATCGCGTCAACCCTGTTTACGCCCGAGGCCATCAAGCAGGCTGGTGGCTGGCAAGCCTGGTGGAACAGCCTGGCTTTCTGGAGAATACTGGCCGGTGGCGGCATGGCGGCAGCCGCCGCGCTGGCCGTGACGGTGAGCATGCAGCAGCAGGCGCCAGCCGGCCCCGGCTATCTGGTGGTGCTGGTCGCGCCGCAGGACAAGGCACCGGGCTGGATCGTTCAAGCCAGCAATAAAAATAGCAGCGACCTCAGTTTGATACCGCTGGGACCGACCACCGTGCCGCAGCAAAAGTCCTTGCAGTTCTGGACCAAGGGCAAGAACTGGGGCGCCCCCGTTTCACTGGGTCTGGTACAACCTGGCCAGACGCTCAAGCTGAAACTCGACAAGCTGCCGCCGATGCAGGCCGAGCAGCTGTTTGAAATCACGCTGGAGCCGCAAGCGGGCTCGCCGACGGGACGGCCGACCGGGCCGATACTCTACATCGGGCGTGCTGTGAAGGTGATGTAGAAAACAGCTGAACAAACCTACAGTCTCTCGGGCTATGCGAGTGGCGGCTTTCGCCCCATAGCGGTCGTTCGGCTATTTGCTTCCATAGCTGGAGGTCCAGCTATTCCATGCATCTTCGTTTCGCGCGTAGACAGGAATGGGCAGGAAATTGCGTCGTTGCGGGAAAGGATTAGACACGAAATCTTCCGAGAACGAAACAGTGGGGCTGAGCGCCGCAAGGATATTTGTCATAACAACGCTCGCACATTCCCGTTCCTCTTCCGTCGGATCGCCATCGAACTCGAACCGCCCGCGCAGCTGCCCACCGTCATCGATATCGAACGACACGGATCTCAGGCGTGGCGGAATTTCATCCAGCAAGGCACGCTGCGCCGCGAGACGAACTTCAGATTCCGCTGAAAAAGCTGTTGTTTGCATGACTGATGGCTCGAATAGGTGGTGATGTCCGCTTCTGGCCGAACCCGGCCGTTCGGACAAGCATAGCAGGTTGTCAGATGGGAAATCCAGCGCGACCCACGACAGGCCGGATACGCCACGAGCGATATCGCAGCAAGCAGCAAGAAAGCACTGTACATTCATTTCTCCAAATTTCCAAAGAACACATTATTGCTCAAAGTTTGCCGTGTTCAGAGGCGGCTCATAGCCGAAGCCAGTTAATGCACCAATTACGTTGCCCCCACTCACTTACAGCGAAGAGCCTCAGCCGTAACCGCTGCCCCGTCAAGTCCGCTGGTTCCTGTCGATAGAACAAAAACCGCGTTGCCACCGCGATGAGCCACCTCATTTACCACTTTATTCATAGCATTGGATGCCTTGTTTAGCCCTAGTTGCTGGTCATTGCTAATGATACCTAGCGATTCACAAGACTCCTTTTGAGCCGCCGTAACAAGGCGCACCTTCTCCGCACCAATATCGAGTTGTGTCGCGCATCCAGAGACAAGAAATGTTAAGACCAAGGAAGGGAAAAATAGAATATTCTGCATTTTAGTTATTGGAAATTGCGTTAGAAAAAGGTCCGCTCGTGGCCGAACTCGGACGTTATTCCTCACATTCGTCGAGCAAAAGCAAGCGCTGCACTTCTTCATCACTCGGCTGCCAGTCAGCACCACGTTCCTCGTAAATCTTTACAAGCCCTAGTAGAGTCAATGGGTCATCAGCGACAAAAATACAAGTGTCATCTTCCGCTTGATATTGTTGTTCAGCCGTCTTGTCTCGAGTTACCGCATAGCCAAGTTTGTGCAAGACTCCCAACGCAGGAGCAAGCGTGTTTCCAGCGGCTGCAATTCGAATTTTATGTTGCATTTCAATGATTCCATCATCAGTACAGATGCATTTCGTGCCAAGGGCCGTCCGCTCTTGGCCGATAGAAGTCTTGAAGGTGGCCACCTACTCAGAAATAACTTTTCCTGTGCCGACAACCTGCGCGCCCTCCAATACTTCAAATACTACCCCACAGATGAGGGGTGAATAGTCTACATTGGACTGAAACATCAAGACCGCGTCAGCGCACGCAGAAGCGCCAGGCATAACAAAGTCTCGGGGACCATTGAACATCGCGACTCCCAAATATTCGCCCTGCCCGACACGAAGATGCGGACGATAAATGCCTGAACAAAGGTCAGTCGCAGTTGCACGGCCGCCCTCTCGATGAGCCTTGAAATCAATTTGGACTCGAACGCTGTGCTTTTCCATTGTGTTATTCCCGATTGAGCACCGTCTGCTTCTGGCCGCTAGCTGAAGTCCAAGGGATGCAAATCCGACATTGCTTTACGCAGCAAAGGACGAGTATATACATCTTCATTGCTACCGATTGCTTGCCCTGGATGCAAATACTCTCCTTCATCAAAGGCTTGGAATACCGCCCAAGAGTAGGAAGGAAAATCTTCAAGTGGCGTCCAAGCGGACAGTGCATTCATCGCACAATCAGCAATGTCGAAGTCAATCGAACCCGCCAGATATCTCTCCGCAATTTCTTTCGAAAAACTGTCAGAGAATTCACTTCTTGACGCGCCATGAACAGTGAATGCGGCATTAAGCTCTGCGATGACCTGGGAGTGTCCCTCGTGAATGCGGCGAAGAATATTTTCCATGTTTTTCTCGATTAATTTAACGGCCGCTTTTGGCCGTATCCGGCAATAGCTGTACGTTACTACTTCCCCAGGATTGGGCTAAAACGAATCTCTCGAATTGATTGCTCAAGAAAAGACAGGTCTAAATCTGTACGCTCTGATTGTTCTTGGGAACTCAAGATCGAGTAACTGAAACTTGCGATACGCACATGCTCAGGTTCCATAGCATTGGCCACGGACCACCAATAGATCGTGATGGGGTTGCCACGATCAACTTCTCGCGAGACACGTTTAGCTATCGCTGCCCCAGCTGGCAATGTCTCTACATGCGAATTGCCAATTTTCAAAAGCACCGAGCGGCTATCAGCGGAGGTCACGGGATTCGGAGATTTTGCAGTGATAACATCAAGCCGTAGCGTACCTGTATCGGCACCGGGAGCATAAAACAATCCGCCCCCCTCCGGCTCATACTCCTCAATCCAGGTGCCCGGCAAGGCGAACACTACCAGTCCTCCACGGTAATTAATCTGCTTTGGCAGTGGCTGCAATTCCTGACCCGCCATCGTGCTCTTAATGCTTAACAATGTCGCAATGCCAACTATGAGCTTCCGCATGAAGTACCCTATATACTTATTTTGAGAGATCGCTTGTGGCCGAACCCGGCCGTTTTTCTCAGCATATCACCGTGTCAGGTTGGAAAAATAACAGACGATCGCGACAGACCGGAATCGCCCCAAAGCGGACGGTCGCGCCTCAGGTCCGCTACCAAAGCTGAACGGCTAAAAGTCAGACCTTCACTTGTCGTGGCGAAGCAGAGACCATATAGTTGCGCCAAGTAAGATGAGAAGAAATGGAAGACGGAAAACGCAGAACATGAGTAATTGAAACTGCCATTCTGTCTCATAGCCGACTAAGTCAGGAATATCGAGACGGCTCTTCACGTAATAGTACGCGTAGCCCCCCGACACAGCCATCCAGACTAGCAATGCAAATGCTAGCGATTTTTTGAGTGATATTCGCGTGGTCATTTATGGTCATTACTACTCGATATACAGGACACTACTCTGCAGCGTCTCACCAAATTCTGGCGCTCAGCGAAGGACGGGTTTTGGCCGATATGAGACAACTGAAAATCTGCTATTTTGACTTAATAGGCCAAAGGATAGCAATTGCCCCCAAGACAAACCCAAGGAATAGCGATTGGGCCTGAAGCGGTGCGAAGCTTTGAAAAACTTTCAAAACATAGCCTGCATAAGAGTTGATAACCACGTCTGCAAACATAATTGCCACTGTGAGTTGCAATCCAGCCTTTCGGCTCTTCCAAAGAAGAAAGACAGCGACGAAATCAAGTAGCGCCAATGACGTCCAGAAAGCATTCAGCGGAAGGGGAACTCCACGGTAAGGAAGGAACCCTTCTAAGACGATATCGATAACATGCGTGCTGCCGCCCACCGCAAGGCAAATTGACAGCACGGCAAGAATGATGCGTTCAGAAGACGTCATGGTTTTTAGTTTTCCCATTTTTCCAAGGTCCGGATTTGGCCGTATTCACCCGCTCGGTCACAATCACATCTGCCAACCTAACAAAACAAAACCAACAAAAAAATAAACCGACCACGCAGAGGTGGGAGCAAGAACGGCAACTGCAATCGTTTGCGAATGTACCTTCAGCTTCGCTGTGGATGCTCGGCCAGTCAGCGATAGATAGACCATTGCCGAGAGTAAGCAAGGAAGCCAAACACTCATGACATGGCCCAATGCCTGCGGTGCGTGGAGCAGTCCCAACAACGGAAATATCAAGCAAATGTAGCCTAATGCTACCAGCGCCGCCAGCAAAAACGCAGGCAACGGTTTAGTTTTTATCGATTGGTACTTCATACTGTCCTTGCAACTCCGTCTGCTCTTGGCCGAACCCGGCCGTTCGGACAAGCATAACAGGTTGTCAGATGGAAAATCCAACGCGACCCACGACAGGCTGGATTCGCCCCATAACGGTCATCTGTTAAAGTAATGGGGGAAATCCAGACTGGATTCTTAACTCTCGCATAAATCTGCGGCCTCGACTGTTAACAGGATGCACCTATGAACGACCAAACCTCTACCGTATTGCGCACCGAGCACACTGGGCTGACTGTCGCGTCGATCAATGGCGTACTTGATTTCTGGACTGAGGTCCTCGGCTTTCAACTCGTGTACCGCAAAGAGCTTGGCGGTGGGCACGCGATGGAACAAGTGGTCGGGGTGTCGGGGGCTTATTTAAGAAACGCTCTCCTAGAGGGTCCCGATGGATATAGAGTTGAGCTGATTGAGTACGATTCGCCGGACGACCGCGTGGTTTTGAAACAACGTCCATGCGACGTCGGTTCGGCTCATTTGACGTTTGCCGTGACCGATCTTCGCGCAATGCTAAATCGCATGGCCCCTTATGGATGGACGGCAACCGGCGAACCGCAAACTGCGCCTAGCGGAACAATCATGGTCTACACCCGAGGACCTGACGGCCACACCATAGAACTTATGCAACATCCGGAGTGAACTGCCTGTCAGTGAATACTTTATCTTGGTTGCTATCTGGTAGACGTAAGACGGAGAATAACTTCGGCATCAGCTGGGCGGTGCATCATCGGTGTGAGGTTTTAATGGGTGATTACTTGAGCGACCGGTTGAATCCAAGGCCGATAGCGGCCATTCCAAATAGCATCGCCACCAGCCCCCGTCCTTTTATCAGACTTGACTAGCTTGTATCCAGCTTTATCGTTTTATGCTGCCGCTGGCTACGTTTTTGTCAGGCGTTCTTATTTCCCCAACTCTTCGCCAAGTTCGCGTCCGCGCGCGGCAGCAGCCTTGATGCCCTTGATAATGGCTGCCTTGACGCCACTGTCTTGCATGCTGGTAAGAGCCGCGTAAGTGGTGCCGCCTTTCGAGGTCACGCGCTCGCGCAGCAGCGACACCGGTTCGCTCGAATTGGCCGCCAGCTGGGCTGCGCCCGTAAAGGTGGCGATCGCCAGTTGCGCGCCCTGTTCGGCCGTCAGGCCAAGCTCGCGCGCCGCTTCCTGCATCGCTTCGATAAAGTAGAACACATAGGCCGGGCCGCTGCCGGAAATCGCTGTAACGGGGTCGATCTGCGCCTCGTCGGCCAGCCAGACGGTGGTGCCGACAGCGCCGAGGATGGCGTCGGCCTGTGCACGCTGTTGGGCATTGACACCGCTGCTGGCCACCAGGCCGGTAATGCCCATGCCGATCAGTGCCGGCGTGTTCGGCATGGCGCGCACGATGGCCGGATAGTCGCCGAGCCAGCGTGACAGGTCGACTGCGCGGATGCCAGCCGCAATCGATAGCACCAGTGGCGCGCGGGCTGCATCGAGGAAGGGCAGCAACTGCGCCGCCACTTCACGCATGCTTTGCGGCTTGACGGCCAGTACGATCACGTCAGCATGACGCAACTGTTCATCAGCAGCAGAAGCCGTGCTGACACCGAACTGCGCCTGCAGTTTTTCCAGCGCTGGCGCATGCGGGTCGATCACATGGATATTGCTGCCTGCCGTGATTTTCCCGGCCAGCCCGGCGATCAGGGCCGCTGCCATATTGCCGCCGCCGACAAATGCTATCTTCAGTTCTGCCATCATGGATGCTCTTTAAAAGGTGATTCAGGAATAATCGCGGGCGCCAAAGATCGCGCTGCCTACGCGCACGATGGTCGCGCCTTCCAGCACGGCCGCCTGCATGTCGGCCGACATGCCCATCGACAGGGTGTCGAGCGGCAGGCCGTCGGCGCGCAACTGTTCATACAACACGCGCAACTGCGCAAAGGCGGCGCGCTGCAAGGCCGGATCGGTCTGCGGCTCGGGGATGGCCATCAGGCCGCGCAGGCGCAGCTTCGGCAGTTTGGCCACGGCGTGCGCCAGGGCCGGCAAGTCGGCGGGCGTCACGCCGCTCTTGCTCGCTTCGCCGCTGATATTGACCTGCAGGCAGATATTCAGGTCCGCCATGCCGTCGGGGCGCTGCTCGGACAGGCGGGCGGCGATTTTTTCGCGCTCGACCGTATGCACCCAGTCGAAATGTTCGGCAATCGGCCGCGTCTTGTTGCTCTGGATCGGGCCGATAAAATGCCATTCGATGGCTGACTGCGGCAGCGCCAGCTTGACGGCGGCGATCTTGTCGAGCGCTTCCTGCAGATAGTTTTCGCCAAACGCCGTCTGGCCAGCGGCATTCGCTGCCAGCACGGCGTCAAAGCCAAAGGTTTTGGAGACGGCCAGCAGCGTGACGCTGTCGGGCGCGCGCTGTGCTTCGCTGGCCGCTTGGGCAATCGTGCGCCGCACGGCTTGCAGTTTCTCTTCGATTGTGGACATAATCATTTTCTAATGGATACGCAGGCACAGGGATTATAAATGGACATTTCCGAACTACTCGCTTTCTCCGTCAATAACAAGGCTTCCGACTTGCACCTGTCCGCCGGCCTGCCGCCGATGATACGGGTCAATGGCGACGTACGCCGCCTGAACGTGGCGGCGCTCGAGCACAAGGAAGTGCACGCCATGATCTATGACATCATGAACGACGGCCAGCGCAAGGTCTATGAAGAAGCGCTCGAATGCGATTTTTCGTTTGAAATTCCGGGCCTGTCGCGCTTCCGGGTCAATGCCTACAACCAGGAACGCGGTGCCTCGGCCGTGCTGCGCACGATTCCGTCGAAAGTGCTGTCGCTGGAAGAACTCAATGCGCCGCGCATCTTCGGCGAACTGGCCATGCGCCCACGCGGCCTGGTGCTGGTAACGGGGCCGACCGGTTCAGGCAAGTCGACCACGCTGGCGGCGATGGTCAATCATGTCAATGAACGGCTGAACCACCACATCCTCACCATCGAAGACCCGATCGAATTCGTGCACGAACCCAAGAAATGCCTGATCAACCAGCGCGAAGTGGGCCAGCACACGCATTCGTTCAGCAATGCGCTGCGCTCGGCCTTGCGCGAAGACCCGGACGTGATTCTGGTCGGCGAATTGCGCGACCTGGAAACCATCCGCCTGGCACTGACGGCCGCCGAGACGGGTCACCTGGTGTTCGGCACCCTGCACACCTCGTCGGCGGCGAAAACCATCGACCGCATCATCGATGTATTCCCGGCCGAGGAAAAGGAAATGGTGCGCACCATGCTGTCCGAATCGCTGCAGGCGGTGATCGCACAGAACCTGCTGAAAACCAAGGATGGCAGTTCGCGCGTGGCGGCCCATGAAATCATGCTGACCACGCCGGCGATCCGCAACCTGATCCGCGAAGCGAAAGTGGCGCAGATGTATTCGGCGATCCAGACCGGCAGCAACGTCGGCATGCAGACGCTGGACCAGTGCCTGACGGACCTGCTGCGGCGTGGCGCGATTTCGGCCGAGACGGCGCGTTCGGCTGCCAAGTCGCCTGAAAACTTTCCGGGATAAGCCATGACCACCAGCGACAATACCGGCGCCATCAACGCGCTGCTGGCGCAGATGCGCGAACGCGGCGGCTCGGACCTGTTCATCACGGCCGGCTTTCCGCCCGCCATCAAGCTCGACGGCAAGCTCACGCCGCTGTCATCGACGCCGCTCGACGCGATGCAAGCGGCCGGCTACGTGCGCGCGCTGATGAACGACAAGCAGGTGCAGAGTTTTGAAGCGAGCAACGAAGCGAACTTCGCCATCAGCCCCGAGGGCCTGGGGCGCTTTCGCGTCTCGGCCTTCGTGCAGCTGGGCCAGGCGGGCATGGTGCTGCGCACGATCAACACCGCGATTCCCGAGCTGGGCAAGCTGGGCCTGCCCGCCATTTTGCAGGACGTGGTGATGAGCAAGCGCGGCCTGGTGATCATGGTGGGCGCCACCGGCTGCGGCAAGTCGACCACGCTGGCGGCCATGCTTGGCCACCGCAACGCCAACAGTCACGGCCATATCATTACCATCGAAGATCCGGTGGAATTCATCCATCCGCACGGCAACTGCATCGTCACCCAGCGCGAAGTGGGGGTCGATACGGAAGACTGGGGCACGGCCCTGAAAAATACCTTGCGCCAGGCACCCGACGTGATACAGATCGGCGAAATCCGCGACCGCGAAACCATGGACCATGCGATCGCGTTTGCCGAAACCGGCCATCTGTGCCTGGCCACCCTGCATGCCAACAACGCCAACCAGGCACTGGACCGCATCATCAATTTCTTCCCCGAAGAGCGGCGAGCGCAACTGCTGATGGATTTGTCGCTGAACCTGAAGGGCCTGATATCGCAGCGGCTGGTGCCGAGCAAGGATGGTAGTGGGCGCAAGGTGGCGATGGAGATCCTGCTCAATTCGCCGCTGATGAGCGACCTGATCTTCAAGGGCCAGGTGCATGAGATCAAGGAACTGATGAAGAAGTCGCGCGAGCTGGGCATGCAGACCTTCGACCAGGCCCTGTTCGACCTGCACGAAGCGGACCAGATCAGCTATGAAGACGCGTTGCGCAATGCCGATTCCGTCAATGACTTGCGGCTGTCCATCAAGCTCAACGGCAAGGCAGCCCATACCGGTGGCGGCAGCACGGGCGGCAGCTCGCTGGGACTGCTGTAGCAGACATGGGCGATAAAATTTAGATTTACTTTAGACAACAAACATGAAAATTTCTCACAGTTAATTTTTTTCAACCTGGCGTCCGATATCTGTTCCTGACAACACTATTCGGTGATAATGTTTGCTAAATTATTCACGGATATCGATACGGAACGATGCCAGTCTTCGGGAACATTTTATCGTCATGGTCGCGGATGGGGACGTATTCCCGCTGGTTTCTGTCCGTTTTATTGCTGATACTGGGCGTCTGCGCCGTGCGTTACCATACCTTGCTGACGGCGGAAACGGCGCAAGCAGACGCGCGCTACCGCAGCGAGGCACGCCAGCTCGATCTCTACCTGGCCAACACCGTGCTGCCCTTGTCCGTACACACCGATGGCGCCAGCATGCGGCAGGTGCTGCGCACCGCCCTGCCGCTGAACCGCAACCTGGCAGCCATCGCCTGGCATGGCGGAGGCACGCGCATAGACGTGCTGGCCGACGCGGCGCCAGGCGAGCAGGTGCCAGCGTGGTTTGCCCGGCTGGCCGGCATGAAACCCATCCATCACCGCCTGCAAGTGTCGCTGCCCGGCGGCAACGATGGCGTACTGGAACTGCAGTACACGCCCGAACTGCCACTGCTGCAAGTGTGGCAAGCCGTGCGCCAGCAAGCGCTGCTGAGCGCCTTCAATATCACCCTGATTTTCGTATTGCTGGGCTTGTTGCTGGCGTCCCACCGCAAGCTGCTGGCGCGGCTGGCGCAAGCCATCGAGTTGCTGCGCGGCGGCGACTTCACTGTGCGCATGGCGCCCGGCGCCACGCCGGAGGCGCAAAGCCTGTCGCGCGCCTTCAATGGCATGGTGGGCGACGTGGGCGCGATGCTCGACTCGCTGCAAACAAGCCAGCAGCAACTGGGCGCACAACTGACGGAAACAATACACATGCAGCAGGTGCTGCAAAAAATGTCCTGGCAAAACTACCATGACGTGCTGACCGGCTTGCCGAACCGTACTGCGCTGGCGGCCCGCTTCGAACAGGAACTGTTCCTGGCGCGCGAGCGCCAGCGCCTGATGGCCGTGTGCCTGTTCGATCTCGACCATTTCCAGGCCATCAATGACCGCTACGGCGCCGAAGCGGGCGATGACCTGCTCAAGCAGGTGGCCGGTCGCCTGCACGAGTTCACCGGCAAGTCGCACTATGCGGCGCGCCTGGGCGGCGACGAATTCGTGCTGTTGCTGTGCGGCCAGGCCAGCCTGGACAGCATCGAGCAACAGCTGCAACTGCTGATGCACGAGCTGAGCCTGCCCTACCAGTGCGACCAGCAAGCGGTGCAACTGACGGCCAGCGCCGGCATTGCCGTCTATGCAGGCAAGGACATGAACGCGGAAAGCCTGCTGCGCCACGCCGACCATGCCGTCTACCAGGCCAAGCTGACGGGACGCAACCAGTATCACTTCTTCGACAGCCACCTCGACGAGGAAGTGCGCACCCACCACAACCAGCGCACCGAAGTGCGCCGCGCGCTGGTCAACGGTGAACTGCGCCTGCACTACCAGCCCAAGGTCAACATGCGTACCGGCGCCGTGGTGGGCATGGAAGCGCTGCTGCGCTGGCAGCATGCGCAGCGCGGACTGCTGTCGCCGGCGCAGTTCCTGTCGCTGGTGGAACAAACCGACCTGATTATCGACATCGGCGAATGGGCGCTGCGCCAGGCACTGTGGCAACTGCAGCGCTGGAGCGCGGCCGGCCAGCAATGGGTGGTCAGCGTGAATATCGCGGCGCGCCACTTCCAGCAGCCCGATTTCGTGCTGCGCCTGAAAACCATCCTCGGCGAATTTCCCGGCGTGCGCGCCAGCATGCTGGAAATAGAAATTCTTGAATCATCGGCCCTGCACGATGTCGAACACGTGCGCCGTATCATCCGCGCCTGCCAGGCGCTGGGCATCACGTTTGCGCTCGATGATTTCGGCACCGGCTATTCCTCGATGTCCTACCTGAAGCGCTTGCCGGCCGACATCATCAAGATCGACCAGAGTTTTGTCCACAATATGCTCAACGACAGCGACGACCTGCACCTGGTGCGCGCCGTGATCGGCCTGGCCCGCTCGTTCCGGCTGGCGGTGATCGCCGAAGGGGTGGAAAGCATCGCCCACGGCGAACGCCTGATCGAGCTGGGCTGCGACCTGGCGCAAGGCCACGGCGTCGCCCGTCCGATGCCGGCCGACGCCGTACTGGACTGGGCCAACAGCTATATCGCGCCGCCGCAATGGCGCGCTGCCAAGTACACGGAAGACCAGATCCAGGACTAGCTCAGGGCCGCATCGATCAGCTCGATCCAGTGCCGCACCGGCACGTCGGTACCGGACTGCAAATGGCTGAGGCAACCGATATTGGCCGACACGATCACGTCCGGCGCACACGCTTCCAGTTCGGCCACCTTGTTGTCGCGCATTTGCTGCGACAGCGCCGGCTGCAAGATCGAATAGGTGCCGGCCGAGCCGCAGCACAGATGGCTGTCGGCGCACAGGCGCACATCGACGCCCACCGCGCGCAGCACCTGCTCTACCCTGCCCCGTATCTGCTGACCATGCTGCAAGGTGCACGGCGGGTGGTACACCACGCGCCCGGTGATACGCCCGCGCACCAGGGCCGCCAGTTGCGTCTCGAATTGCGGCAGGATCTCGCACAGGTCGCGCGCCATTTCGGCGATGCGCTTTGCCTTTTCGGCATAGCGCGCATCATGCGCCAGCAGGTGGCCGTATTCCTTGACGGTGGCGCCGCAGCCCGAGGCCGTCATGACGATCGCTTCAATCGTTTCCACATACGGCCACCAGGCATCGATATTGCGGCGCATGTCGTCCAGCGCCGCCTCCTGCTCGTTCAGATGATGACGCAGCGCGCCGCAACAGCCGGCTTTCGCCACATTGATCAGCTGCACGCCGAGGCTGTCGAGCACACGCGCCGTGGCGGCATTGATATTGGGTGACATGGCCGGCTGCACGCAGCCATCGAGCACCAGCATCGTGCGCGCGTGGCTGCGTGCGGGCCACCGGCCAGGTTTGGCAGCAGGACGCAGTTTGTCCTGCAGGCCTTTTGACAGCAGCGGGCGCAGCGCCTGGCCCGCCTTGTAGACCGGTGTAAACAACCAGCGGCGTGGCAAGGCTTCCTTCAGCGCAAAACGCAGCGCGCGCTCGCGCAAAGGGCGCTGCACGCGCTGCTCGACCACGTTGCGGCCAATATCGACCAGGCGCCCGTATTGCACCCCGGAGGGGCAGGTCGATTCGCAATTGCGGCAGGTCAGGCAGCGGTCCAGGTGCGTCTGCGTCTTGGCGGTCACGGGCGCCCCTTCGAGCACCTGCTTGATCAGGTAGATGCGGCCACGCGGGCCATCGAGTTCGTCACCCAGCAGCTGGTAGGTGGGGCAGGTGGCAGTGCAAAAGCCGCAGTGCACGCAGGCGCGCAAAATGGCTTCGGCCTCGTCGCCGGCCGGCGTATTCTTGATAAAGTCGGCAAGATTGGTTTGCATTGGAGGCTCAGTACATTCTGTGCGGATTGAAAATGCCGGCTGGGTCGAAACTGCGCGCCAGGCGCTCATGAATGGCCGCCACTGCCGGGGCCAGGGGGTGGAATACACCCACCGACTTGTCGCCGCCGCGAAACAGGGTGGCGTGGCCACCGGCCGCCGCCACGCTCTGGCGGATGCGCTGCGCGCTGGCGGCATCCGCATCGCCCTCGAGTTTCAGCCAGCGCTGCGCGCCGCCCCATTCGATCAATTGCCGGCCTTTCAAGATCACGGCGCTGGCGTGCGCCGGCAGGGACAGGCGCCACAAGCTGCCGGGGCCTGCAAAAAAGTCGTGGGTCTGCTCGCGCAGCGCGCTCCAGAAAGCCGCCGCGTTTTCCGGCGCGATGGCGTCGCCTTGCAAGCGGCGCTGCGCCGCCGTGACGGCCGCCTCGGCGCCCGACAGGCGCACCGTCAGCACGCCGTCATGCCAGCAACTGGCGGAAATCGGCAGGGGCTGGCCGCCCCACTGATTGAGCATGCGCAGCGCGGCGATTTCCTCGCAGTCAAAACGCAAGCTTGCCTCGCGCAGCGGCAAAGGCAGCACTTTCAGTGACACTTCCAGGATCAGCCCAAGGGTGCCCAGGGACCCCGCCAGCAGGCGCGAGACATCGAAGCCCGCGACGTTTTTCATCACCTGGCCACCAAAGGCGAGGCGTTCACCACGGCCATCCATCAGCACGGCGCCCAGCACGAAATCACGCACGGCGCCCGCGCTGGCGCGGCGCGGCCCTGACAGCGCGCAGGCCAGCGTGCCGCCGACGGTGGCGCTTGGGCCGAAATGCGGCGGCTCGAACGCCAGCATCTGGTTGCGCGCAGCCAGCGCCGCTTCGATCTCCAGCAAAGGCGTGCCGCAGCGCGCGGTGATCACAAGCTCGGTCGGCTCGTAGTCGATGATGCCGGCGTATTGGCGCGTATCGAGCAGCTGGCCGGCCAGTTGCTGGCCGTACCAGTCCTTGCTGCCGCCGCCGCGCAGGCGCAAGGGCGTGCCGGCGGCGCTGGCGGCCACGATGGCCTGTTTGAATTGTTCCGCTATGGCTTGCAAAAGGGGCTCCGGTGTGACTAAAAACGCGGCAGGTTGGCAAATGGCAGGCGCCCGGCCGTCACATGCATCTTGCCAAATTCGGCGCAACGGTTCAGGGTGGGAATCGCCTTGTCGGGGTTGAGCAGGCGGTGCGGATCGAAAGCCCGCTTGACGGCAAAAAAGGCATCGAGCTCGGCGCGTGTAAATTGCACGCACATGGAGTTGATCTTTTCCATGCCCACGCCATGTTCGCCAGTGATGGTGCCGCCGACGGCCACGCACAGGGCCAGGATATCGGCGCCGAATGCTTCGGCGCGCTCGAACTCGCCGGGCTGGTTGGCATCGAACAGTATCAGCGGGTGCAGATTGCCGTCGCCGGCATGGAACACATTGGCGCAGCGCAATCCATGGGTCGCTTCCATGGCGGCGATGCCGGTCAGCACCTCGGCCAATTTCTTGCGCGGAATGGTGCCGTCCATGCAGTAATAATCGGGCGAGATGCGCCCGGCGGCCGGAAACGCGTTCTTGCGCCCCGACCAGAATTTCATGCGCTCGGCCTCGGTGGTTGACACGGCAATCGCGCTGGCGCCCGCCCCTTCCAGCACCGCCGTCATGCGCGCGATTTCCTCTTCCACTTCTTCGTGCGTGCCATCGGCTTCGCACAGCAGGATGGCAGCCGCGTCGATGTCGTAGCCGGCTTTGACGAACGGCTCGACCATGCGCGACGAGGTCTGGTCCATCATTTCCAGGCCGGCCGGAATGATGCCGGCGGCGATTACATTCGCCACCGCATTGCCGCCCGTAACCACATCTCCGAAAGAAGCCATGATGACACGCGCGGTGGCCGGTTTCGGGATCAGCTTCACGGTCACTTCGGTGACGATGCCCAGCATGCCTTCGGAGCCGATAAACACGGCCAGCAAATCCAGGCCCGGCGAATCGAGCGCTTCGCCGCCCAGCTCGATGATCTCGCCGTCGATGGTGGCCACGCGCACGCGCAGCACGTTGTGCACCGTCAGGCCATATTTCAGGCAATGCACGCCGCCCGAGTTTTCCGCCACGTTGCCGCCGATGCTGCAGGCGATCTGCGAGGAGGGATCGGGGGCGTAGTACAGCGCATATGGCGCCGCCGCTTCGGAAATGGCCAGGTTGCGCACACCCGGCTGCACCACGGCAATACGCGCATGGTCATCGACGCGCACGATGCGGTTCAGACGCGCCGTCGACAGCACCACGCCATCGGCAATCGGCAAGGCGCCACCCGACAATCCCGTGCCGGCGCCGCGCGGCACGATAGGCACTTGCAGCGCTCGGCACACGCGCAGGATGGCCAGCACTTGCGCCTCGGTATCAGGCAGGGTGACGATCATCGGCAACTGGCGGTAGGCGGCCAGGCCGTCGCATTCGTAGGGGCGGGTATCTTCCGTTTCCGACAACACGGAGCGCTCTGGCAACACGGCGCGCAGCGCGGCAGCTACCGTCTGCTGGCGCGCGAGGGTAAAGCCGGGTGTGGTGGTGGCACTGTGCATGTGACGGTTCCGGGAAGCATGGCGTTGCCACGATTGTAAGCAGAAATTGGCCGGCGCCCCCGTTTTTCGTCGGATCGCGCGCCAATTTTCCGGCAGGAAGGTGCGCAGTGTCGTATGCTGCCCCCTTCTTCACACGACAGGATACCAACATGGGCAAACGACTTTCGAAAATCGCCACGCGTACGGGCGACAATGGCAGCACGGGCCTGGGCGATGGCAGCCGCACCAGCAAGGACAGCGCGCGCGTGCACGCCATGGGCGACGTCGATGAGCTCAATTCCAACCTGGGCTTGTTGCTGTGCGAAGCCATGCCGGATGCCTTGCGCGAGGAACTGGTGGCCATCCAGCACGACCTGTTCGACCTCGGTGGCGAACTATGCATTCCCGGCTACCAGCTGATCAAGGAAGAACATGTGCTGCGGCTCGACGACCTGCTGGCCAAATACAATGCGGAACTGCCGACGCTGGCCGAATTCATTTTGCCGGCCGGCTCGCGCGCCGCCTCGCTGGCCCATGTATGCCGCACCGTATGCCGGCGCGCCGAGCGCAGCATCGTGGCACTGGCCAGCAGCGAGACCATCCATGAACATCCGCGCCAGTATGTGAACCGGCTGTCCGATTTGCTGTTCGTGCTGTCGCGCGTGCTGAACCGCTTTGCCGGTGGCGGCGATGTGTTGTGGCGGCACGACCGCGCGCGCAGCTGACCATTTCGCACCTGGGCCGGCTTGCCGGGGTTTTGAAGACGACTAAGCTCTATTCGGCTCGAACTTGCCGGCGTGGTAGTCGCGGATCGCCTGGTTGATTTCCTCGCGCGTGTTCATCACGAAGGGGCCGTGCGCCACCACCGGTTCGCCGAGCGGTTCGGCATGGCCGAACAGCACCACCGCGCCTTCGGGCGCCGCGAAGTCCACGCCATCACCGTCGACATCGAGCTCGACCAGCGTAAATGCTGGAGCACTGCGGCTGTCCAGCGCCAGCGTGCCTGTCACGACATACAAAAATACATTGCGGCCACGCAAGCCATCGAGCGCAAAGCGCGCGCCAGGGCGCATCACCAGCCATGACATGAAGACTCCGGTCAGCGACTCGACCGGCCCCTGCTGCCCGCCGTACTGGCCCGACACCAGATGCAGGGTGCCCAAGCCGTCAGGCGTGCCGACCTTGACGATGGCCTCGTCCTGCACGCCCTGGTAGCGTGGCGCCGTCATCTTCAGGCGTGAGGGCAGGTTCAGCCAGAGCTGCAAGATTTCCAGCGGCCCGCCGTCGCGCTTGAAGCCGGGTGGCGACAGTTCTGCATGCACCAGGCCGCTGCCGGCCGTCATCCACTGCACGCCACCGGCACGAATGATGCTGTCGTGGCCGGCGCTGTCGCTATGCATCAATTCGCCTTCGAGAATGAAGGTCACGGTTTCAAAGCCGCGGTGCGGATGGGGGCCGAACGGCAAGCCGCGGTTGCGCGGCGCATAGGTCTGCGGGCCGTGGTGATTCAAAAACAGGAAAGGATCGACCTGCTCCAGCTGCGGCCCGGGCACGGGACGGCGCGTGGTCAGGTCGGCGATATCGTCGCGGTAAGCCTGGTGCAGGCCCTTGATGGTTTTCATGTTCACGCTGCATCCTTTGTTGGTGTTGACTGAAACTGATTATCGCCCAGTTCAGTCAGCCGCGTTCTGCACGCCCAGTTGCTGGCGCAGCAAAATGCGCAGCATCAGCACCTGCGCCACGGCATCGGCCTGCAGCGCGCTCAGGTCCGTGGCCTGGCAGTCGCCGGGCGACGGCACGTCAGGATCGCCGCGCAGCAAGGCGTCGATTTCGCTGCCCACGGCGGCTATCCACTGCTGCAGCACCGGGGTGGCGGGCAGCGAGTCGGGGCTGAGGCTGATGCGCGCCGTGCTGCCGGCTACCCGGCGCAGCAGCGGCAAGGTGCGCAGGGCCGCCAGGCCGACACCGGCGCTGCGGTCCAGGCGGCGCTCGATGCGCAGGCGCTGCAGCACCTGTTCCGCATTATTGCTGGCCAGGCCAGCCTCGCGGCGCTGGAGCGCGATCGACGGGTCCCATTTGCCGCCCGCCGCCAGCACCGCCAGCAGGTATTTCAGATTGGCCGAGACGGCGCTGGCCAGCCGTGCTTCCAGATCGTCCGCTTCGCGGTCGGGCCACAGGAAAAACGTCGCCAGCAAGGCCAGCACGCAGCCCAGCACATTGTTGCCCAGGCGGCTCAGGGCATACGCCATCTCGCTGGCCGGCATGGCGTAATCGGCCACCAGCACAAAGGCCGGCGTCATGAACATCACGTGCAGGCTGTAGCTGACGCGGCGCAGCGCCATGGTGGCATAGATCAGCGGAAATACCACCAGCGAAATCGCCAGCGGCGTATGGATCACCAGGCCGATCAATACCGCCAGCATCGCCCCCACGATGCTGCCGGCTACGCGCTCCATGCCGCGCGGCCAGGTGGTCGACACTGAAGGCTGCAATATCAACAGCGTGGCCATGGTGGCCCAGTAGCCGAACGGAATCTGCAGCAGTTCGACCAGCAGGAAACCGGTGCTGGTGGCCAGCGACACGCGCGCCGCATGACGCCAGCCCAGCGACTGCAAGGTGGCGTTGCCGCGCAGGGTATGCCAACCCTGCGCCAGCGCTTGCGCCGCCGCTTGCCGCCATGGCAGGCGCGATGCACGCGGCAAGTCAAGCTGCATGAATTCCACGTTCAGGTGCAGCGGCAGCAAGGCGCCCAGCGCCGCTTCCAGCCGCCGGCCGCAGGTCGCCAGGCGGCGCTGCAGCAGCAAGGACGGTGTGGCCGGCTGGCGCTGCAAGGCCAGGCCCAGCCGGCGCAGCAGCAGCGCCATCGCCTCCAGGCTGCGCCGCGCACGCGGATCGTGGCGCAGGCGCTGGCGGTCGCGCTCGCAGGAATGGGTGACGGCGATCAGATAGGCAAAGATGCGCTCGGCGTCGCTGAGCGCCAGCAGCAGGTTGTCGAACAGCGCGCTGTTGCCGGCGCGCGTAGGCGGCACGGCGGCCAGCGCCACCCTTGCCGCCTCCAGCGCGGCGCGCGCCTGCGAACGGTAGCTGGCGCCATGCACGCCGGCACCAGCCATCTCACCGTCCTGCGCCAGGTAGCGCGCATTGTCGCGCGCGATGCCGGCCAGGCGCAAATAAGCGCTGCGGATCGCCTGCCGGCTGGGGCCGTAAGGGTGGATGCGCCAGACGGTAAAGCTGAGCAAGGTGGCAAACAGGCAGCCGGACAAATAAATCGCCAGGAAGGGCAGCGCCTGCGCCACCGAGTGCAAGGGATGGGTGACCATCACCACGCAGGCGGTGGCAGCGAGGATCGCTACCTGCGCGCTGGCGGGTCCCCAGATGCGCGCCAGCGCACCGGCCCAGGAAAACAGCAGCACGGCCAGAGTGGCGGCGGCCACGCCATGGCCAGCAGCCAGGGCGCTTGCGCCGCCGGCAACGGTCGACAGCAGGCCAAAGCCCACCATCGACACAAAGCGCATGCGGCGGGTGCCGGCCGCGTCGGCCAGGCAGGTCCAGAAGGCGCCGATGGCGGCCCAGGAAAAATCGGGGTGATCGAACAGCAGGCCCAGAGCCAGCATGGCACTGGCGGCGCTGGCGGCGCGCAAGCCTTCGGACAGATTGGTTTCGTCGACGGCCAGGGTCACCATCCACAGCGGACGGCGCTGCGCCAGCCGGTCGCCGGCAGCATGCAGGGCCGCCGCCCAGCGCCCTGCCCGGCCAGTCCACCGGCGATGAAGTTGCTTCAATCTCACTGCGCGCCCCTGCCAAAGTTCATCTCTGACAGGTATTGTAAGGGGCGCGACGTGGCGACGGCAGCGTGAAACTACGTAGTGCTATCCTTTCGTGGCGCCGAAAGTCAGTCCCGCCACAAAATGCTTCTGCATCAGGAAAAACATCAGCACCGACGGCAGGGCCGCCAGAATGGAGCCGGCCGAAACCAGGTTCCAGGCCGTGGTCCACTGCCCTTTCAGGCCCGCCACGCCGACCGTGATCGGTGCGGCCGTGTCGCCCTGCGTCAGGCACAGCGCCCAGAAGTAGTCATTCCACACAAACGTAAATACCAGGATGCCGAGCGCGGCCAGGGCCGGCCGGATCAGCGGCAAAATGACCCTGGTGAAAATCGTCCATTCGCCGGCGCCTTCGATGCGCGCCGCCTCGATCAGCTCGAACGGCAGCTGCTTGATGAAGTTACGCAGGAACAAGGTGCAAAAGCCGGTCTGGAACGCCACGTGGAACAGCACCAGACCCTGCACCGTGTTGAACACGCCAAAGTCGAGCGACATATTGCGCACCGGAATCATCAAAATTTGCACAGGCACGAAGTTACAGGCCACAAAGGTGGCGAACAAAAAGGTGTTGCCCTTGAACTTGTAGGTCGACAGCGCAAAACCGGCCATCGCCGCCAGCGCGATCGAGCCGATCACCGAGGGCACGGTGATCAGCACGCTGTTCCAGAAATAATGCAGCATCGGCGAGGCCGTCAGCGCCTCGTGGTAATTGGCCCACAGCGACAGGTCGCGCGGCCAGCCCCAGTAATTGCCTTCCATCAGTTCTTCGGTGGAACGCAGCGACGTCACCAGCACGGCGATCATCGGCAGCAGCCAGATCACCAGCGCCAGCGGCAGCGACATTTTGTACAGGCGCCGGTTCCACGGCTTCCATTTATCGACAGGCATCGGATACATGGCGGCCCTTTACTGTTCAGTGCGCAGCATGCGCTTGAGGTGATAGACGATATACACCAGCATCATTGCAAACAGCACCACCGCGACGGCAGCCGAATAGCCCTGGCGGTAGTACTTGATGGCCTGGTCGTACGAGTAATAGGCCAGCACGGTCGAGCTTTCAAACGGCCCGCCGCCGCTCATCACGGAAATCAGGTCGAAGCTGCGCAGCGCGCCGATAATGGTCACCACCACGGCCATGAAGGTACTCGGGCGCAGTTGCGGCAGGATCACGTGGATCAGCATCTTCCAGCCCTTGGCACCTTCCATGCGCGCCGCCTCCACTTGTTCGGAATTGATCGAGGTCAGGCCCGTCAGGAACAAAATCATGCAATACGCCGTCTGCGGCCACAGTGCGGCAAAGATGATGCCGTAAGTCACATAGCGCGGATCGCCGAGCACCGGCACGCCATGGCCGAGTATCAGCGCCAGCAGGCCAAAAGTAGGGTCGTAAAACCAGCTGAAGATCAGGCCCACCACCACGCCCGACAAGACGAACGGCGCGAAAAACAGCGACTTGACCAGGCGGATGCCGCGCACCTGCTGGTTCAGGTACAGCGCCACCGCCAGGCCGGCAGGCGGCGCCAGCAGGAACAGCACCAGCCACAGGAAATTGTTTTTCAGGGCCGTGAAAAACGTGTCCGTATGAAACAGTTCCTTGTAGTTTGCCAGGCCGACGAAAGTCTTCTGCGCCAGGCCATCCCACTCGAAAAAGCTCAGGTAGATGGTGTACAGGATCGGATAGACCACGTACAGCGCAACCAGCAGGCAGGCCGGCGCCAGGAACAGCGCGGCGGCGCGATGCCGCTTGAACGCGGGCGCAGCCCACCAGCGCACGGGCCGGCGTGGCGCGTGCGCGGTTTTGCCACCGGCGCCACCGGCGCCGAGAGTAGAAGTATGCATGTCGTCAGCCTGGCGTGGTCATCACGATTTTTTGTAGATGCGCTTGCGCGTGCGTTCCAGCTGCGCCAGGATCTCGTCCAGCGCGTTCGGATCGTTGATGAATTTCTGCATGCCCTTCATGCCTTCATCGGCCATTTCCTTGGTCATGTCGCGGTCGTAGAACTGCGCGATACCGCCCTTGGTATTGGACAAAATATCGAAGCCGATACGCGAGATCGGTTCTTCCGGTGGCGCCGACTTGCTGTTGGCCGGCAATGAACCCAGGCCGTCGGCCAGCTTGGCGCTGATGGCCGGCGTGCCGACAAACGCCAGGAAGCGGCGTGCGTCGACCTTGTTCTTGGCGCGGCTTGGAATATGCAGCGACTCGATCGGGCCTTCCTCGGCACCGGCAATCGCCGGGTCGATGGTCGGGAACTGGAAGTAGCCCATCACTTCCTTCTGTTTCGGCGGGAAGCCCTTGGCGATAAAGGTACCCATCAGCATCATCGCAGCCTTGCCCTGGAACACGAACGGTTGCGCCGCATCGAGGTCGTAGGACAGCGGATTGTCGATGAAATATTTATTGTCGAGCAGAGTCTTCCAGGTGGTGTAGACCTTTTTCACGCGCGGGTCGGTGTAGGCAATCTCGCCGTTCATCAGCTGCTGGTGGAAGGCATAGCCGTTGATGCGCAGGTCCAGATAATCAAACCAGCCAGCCAGGGTCCAGGCGTCGCGGCCACCGACGGCGATCGGGCTGATGCCGGCCGCCTTGAGCTTCTTGTTCGCTTCCATGAACTCGGCCCAGGTCTTCGGCTCGGCAGCAATGCCGGCCTTCTGGAACAGGTCCTTGCGATAGAACATGCCCCACGAGTAGTACACGGTCGGCATGGCGTACTGCTTGCCCTTGTAAGACGATGCTTCCTTGCTCGATGCGTAGGTGTCGTTCCAGTTGTTCTTGGCCCAGTCAGCGCTCAAATCCTCGAACAGGCCGCGGCTGGCGTAGTAGGCCATGCGCTCGCCGTTGTGCCAGGTAACGATGTCGGGCGCCTGGCTCGACAGCCAGTTCGGCAGCTGGATCTTGTACGCTTCTTCATCGACGAAAGCGACCTTCAGCTCCACGTCCGGATTGGCTTTCTTGAATTCGTCGAGCGTGGACTGCCAGACGGTGCGCTGGCTGGCGCCCTTGAAGGCGATATTGACGGCCAGGGTGCCGGCTTGTACCGAGACGCTGGCGGTGGCGGCCAGCATGGCGGCCGATAACAGTCCTGCTTGCATAATGCGTTTCATTTTGTCTCCTGGATGTTGATCACGGAATAATTTCACGGTGCGAATCTGCGTTCGCTATTCAAACTGGTCCAACCTGAAATACCGACACGCCTTGCGGTGGCACTTGCGCCGCGCCTATCACAAACTTCGCTTGCGGCGGATGCGGCGCGTCGAGCGGCGCATCGCCATAATTGAACACATACGTCAGGTCGCCGCGGCGGCTGATGCGCGTGCCATCGGCCAGGCGCGTGACCGGCAAGCCTGCCTCTTTTGCCACCGTCGCCAGGTAGTCGCGCAGCAGTGGCTCGTCAAAAATGGCCGCCAGGTAATGCAGGCGGTCATGGCGTACGATGGCCGGATGGCCGTCGTCAAACGTCGCCACCACTTCGGTGCCGTCAGCCACCTCGATCAGGTCACGCCAGATACGCGCCTGGCCCTGGTGGCGGCCCCACTGCACCGGCACCAGCGTGGTCGGGCGCATGGCGTCGACACGCCACACGCGCATCGGCAACTGCTGCGCCAGCGGGCCAGGCCCCAGGTTGTCCGGTATGCGCAGGTCCACCGTCTTCGAGCCAGTGCGCGGCCCGAACACGACATGGGCGCCGCTGTCCTGCAAGCGCTGCGGCAAGTCGGCTGGCAGCACCGGCAGCGGCGGCACGACGATCAGGCTGTAGCCGTCGAAGCTGGCCGATGCAGGTAGTACGTCGACGTCGAAACCGAGCGCGCGCAGGGCTGAATAATATTCGAATACCAGCGGACCGTACTGGAAGTCCTGGGCTTGCGGATGCACTTCGAACAGCCACTTGGCTTCATAGTCGAAGATCAGCGCGACCTTGGTCGACACTTTGGCATCCTGATTGGCAATCAGCTGCAATTCCTGCGACACCTGCGTCGCTTCGGCGCCGCCGATATCGAGCAAATTGTCTGGCGTGTTCAGGCCCGCGTGCAGTTGCTCCTGGCCGAACGGGCACTGGCGCCAGCGGAAATACGAGACACAACCGGCGCCGTGGGCGAACGCTTCCCAGCTCCACAGGCGCACCATGCCCGGCAACGGCGCCGGGTTCCACTTGGCCCAGTTGACGGGGCCAGGCTGCTGCTCCATCACCCAGAAGGCTTGCTTCGACATGCCACGGTACAGGTCGTGATTGAACGAGGCAAAGTCGGGGTGGCCGGTGCGCAGCCAGCGTGCTTTCAGTTCGGGCGAGAACCAGAATTCTTCCAGCGCGCCCAGCGGATAGCTGTCCCAGGTGGCCGCGTCGAGGTCGGCGGCGACAGGATAATGATCGAACTCGAAGAAGTTCTGCATGAAGTTATGCACCATCACGCGCCCTGGTGCGTGGCGGCGCAAGATGTCGACCTGCATGCGGTTGTAGCGCGCCACTTCGCTCGAAGCAAAGCGGCGGTAATCCATGCGGTGCGACGGATGGGCTTCGGTGACGGTGCCGACCGGCGCGTCGATCTGCTCGAAGCTGGTGTATTCCATGCTCCAGAATACCGTGCCCCAGGCCGTGTTCAGCGCATCGATGGTGGTGTAGCGTGCGCGCAGCCAGTCGCGAAAGCGCGCCACGGCGTCGGGCGAATAGCTGACCACCGTCTGGTGGCAGCCATATTCATTGTCGGTCTGCCAGGCAGTCACGGCCGGGTGATTGCCATAGCGCTCGGCCAGCAGGGTAACGATGCGCTGCGAGGCTTCAAAATACGCGTTCGAGGAAAAATCGTAATGGCGGCGCGAACCAAAAGCGCGCGCGCGGCCATCGGCACCGACCGGCACAATATCGGGATGCAGGTCGATCAGCCACTTCGGCGGCGTAGCGGTCGGCGTCGACATCACCACTTCCAGGCCGGCCGCGCCCAGCACATCAATTGCGCGGTCGAGCCAGTCCCACTGCAGCTTGCCCGCTTCCGGTTCGATGCGGCTCCAGGCGAATTCGCCGATGCGTACCTGGGCGATACCCATCGCCTTCATGCGGCGCGCATCATCTTCCCACATCGATTCGGGCCAATGTTCCGGGTAGTAACAGACTCCTAAACGCATGACTTCACTCCTGTGCAAGATGTTGCGAGTTGAACGGTGCGGCGACGGCATTGCCATCGTCGGTAAACAAATGGCAGTGGCGCGCCAGCATGCCCAGGGTCAGCTCGGCGCCGGCCTCGGTGGCGACGTTGCCGGGCGCCTTGGCCAGCAGCGGATCGCCGCCGGCCTGCTCGAAATGCAGATACGTCTGTTCACCCAGGCGCTCGACCAGCATCACGCGGCGCACGATGCGGTTGTCTTCCTGTGGCGCCAGCAGCAGGTGCTCCGGGCGCACGCCGACGCAGACGGTTTGCCCGGCGCGCAGTGTGCTGCCGTCGGCCTCGATGGCGATGGTCTCGCCGGTATGGTCGAGCGTCACGCGCACGGCATGGGCGTCGCCCGAGACGACTTTGGCAGGCAGGAAATTCATTTGCGGCGAACCGATAAACCCGGCCACGAAGCGGCTGTTCGGGCGATGGTACAGTTCCAGGGGCGAGCCGATCTGGGCGATACTGCCCAGGCGCTCCACGTCGGGGCCGGCGCGCAGCAGCACGATCTTGTCGGCCAGGGTCATCGCTTCGACCTGGTCGTGCGTCACATACACCACGCTGGCGTCGACGAATTGCTTGTGCAGGCGGGCGATTTCAATACGGGTCTGGCCGCGCAAGGTGGCGTCGAGGTTGGACAAGGGTTCGTCGAACAGGAACACGCCGGGGCGGCGGACGATGGCGCGGCCGATCGCCACGCGCTGGCGCTGGCCGCCCGACAATTGCTTGGGCTTGCGCTCGAGCAGTTCTTCGAGCTGCAGCACGCGGGCCGCTTCGCGCACGCGTTTGTCGAGCTCGTCTTTTGGCGTCTTGGCCAGTTTCAGGCCAAATCCGATATTGTCGTACACCGACATATGGGGAAACAGCGCGTAGCTCTGGAACACCATGGCCACGCCGCGCTCGGCCGGCGGCACATCGTTCATCAGTTCGCCGGAAATACGCAGCTCGCCGCCGGACAAGTCTTCCAGGCCGGCAATCATGCGCAAAAGGGTCGACTTGCCGCAGCCCGAAGGACCCAGAAAAACGCAGAATTCGTGTTCGCCGATGTCGAGGTCAACGTTGCGGATGACTGCCGCGCCGTTGCCATACGACTTCTGCACTGCAGTGAGTGTGATGCTTGCCATGCCTGGTCTCCAGTAGGTTAAGCGCTTAACCAAATCACCTTAAAAAAAGTGCCCGGTGATACAGGCACGCTTTCTTGCGTGTTTTTTATTATTATGGTTTCGGATATGCTCGTTTGACCTGAATATACCAAAGGATTTTTTTTCAGGCAATCGAATCCTGTGACGCATTGCAGCAATTCATGCACTGGGCCAGCCGGTCATTGACAGCGGCCGGCTAACCCTGTTGAATGCAGGCATGCCAACGATGCCCCAACCATGACCACCCTGTCCCAAGTTGCCCAGCGCGCCGGTGTGACCTCCGCCACCGTCTCGAACGTGCTGCGCCAGCGCGGCAAGGTCGGCGCCGAAACGCGCGCACGCGTGCTGGCCGCCGTCGAAGCGCTCGGCTACCGGCCGCACCTGACGGCGCGCGCGCTGGCCGAAGGCCGCGCGCCCACCCTGGCGCTGATGGTATCGAGCATTGCCAATCCATTTTATCCCGAATACGCGCTGGCAGCGGAACAGGCGGCGCGCCAGCATGGCCGCTTCCTGATTGTCTGCAATACCAACGACGATCACGATATTGGCCGCGCCTACCTGGACCAGATTGCCGGCACCCTGGCCGACGGCGTGCTGGTGATGAATGCCGATCCTTCGCTCGATGACCTGAGGGCAACCGAGCGGCGCGGCGCCACGGTGGTGCTGGGCATGTGGGAAAAGCCGCACCAGCCTCCGGGCCTGCCTTGCGTGGCGGTCGATTTTCATTTGGCCGGTGCGCTGGCCGCGCGCCATCTGATCGCGCTGGGTCACCGCAAAATCGGCGTGATGGTCGGTGGCGGCGTCTGCGGCGTGCACGCCGAGCGTGAACGAGGTTTCAACGATGCGCTGCTTGAGCTGGGCCATGGCGACGCCGTGGTGCACAGAATGATGGTGCACGATTCGGTCGAAGGAGGACTGCAGGCGGGCGCAGCGATGCTGAGCGCCACGCCGTCCATCACGGCCGTGTTCGCCACCAATGACTTGCCGGCGCTGGGCCTGCTGCATGCGGCGGCCGACCTCGGCATCAAGGTGCCGCAGCAGTTATCGGTGATCGGGCTGACCGACATCCAGAGCGCACGCCAGTCCCGCCCCGCGTTGACCACGGTGGCGCTGCCGACTGCGCAGGCGGCCGCGATGTCGGTGGCGCTGCTGCTCGAGCTGATTGCCGAGCCGCAGGCGCAGCCACCGATGCGCATTGCACCGCCGCCCGAACTGGTGGTGCGGGCCTCGACGGCGCCGCCAGCGGCTGCTGCTAGCTGACCACCGTCAGGCGCGGTTGCGCACCACTGAAGCGCTGCCCGATGGACGCGGCGATGCCCGCTGCGTCCAGTCCCACGCTTTTGAGCAACTGCACCGGATCGCCATGGTCGATGAACTGGTCGGGCAAGCCCAGCATCAGGACAGGCTTGACGATGCCTTCCGCTGCCAGCGCCTCGGCCACGGCCGAACCGGCGCCGCCCATGATGCAACCTTCTTCCACCGTCACCAGGTAGTCGTGCTCGGCGGCCAGTTGTTTTACCAGGGCCACGTCGAGCGGTTTCACGAAGCGCATATTGGCGACCGTCGCGTCGAGCTCGTTACCGGCGCCGACCGACGGCGCCACCATGGAACCGAAGGCCAGAATGGCGATCTTCTTGCCCTGGCGTTTGATTTCGCCCTTGCCGATCTCGATGCTGGCCAGTTCCGGCACGATGGCCGCGCCGGCACCGGCGCCGCGCGGATAGCGGATCGCCGCTGGGCCAGGGTAGTAGTAGCCGGTGGTGAGCATTTGCCGGCATTCGTTTTCGTCCGAGGCGGCCATGATGACCATGTTCGGGATGCAGCGCAAAAACGCCATGTCGTAATTGCCGGCGTGCGTGGCGCCATCGGCGCCGACCAGGCCGGCGCGGTCCAGCGCGAACGTGACGTCCAGGTTTTGCAGCGCCACGTCGTGGATCAGCTGGTCATAGGCGCGCTGCAGGAAGGTGGAATATATCGCCACCACCGGCTTGAGGCCTTCGCAGGCCAGGCCAGCGCCAAACGTCACCGCGTGCTGCTCGGCGATGCCAACGTCGAAATAACGGTTCGGATACTGCTGTTCGAACCTGACCATGCCCGAGCCTTCGCGCATGGCTGGCGTAATGCCCACCAGGCGCTTGTCGTGCGCGGCCATGTCGCACAGCCAGTTGCCGAACACTTCCGTGTAGGTCATCTTGCCTGGCGCCGTGGCCGGCTTGATGCCCACGGCAGGATTGAACTTGCCGGTGCCGTGGTAAAGAATCGGCTCGTTTTCTGCCAGCTTGTAGCCCTGGCCCTTCTTGGTCACCACGTGCAGAAATTGCGGGCCTTTCAGCTGCTTGATGTTCTGCAAGGTCGGGATCAGCGAATCGAGGTCGTGGCCATCGATAGGGCCGATGTAATTGAAGCCGAATTCCTCGAACATGGTGGCGGGCACCACCATGCCCTTGGCGTGTTCCTCGAAACGCTTCGCCAGTTCCAGCACCGGGCCGGGCAAGACGGATTTGCCGACGTTTTTCGCGGCCGCATAGAACTGGCCCGACATCAACCGCGCCAGGTGGCGGTTCAGCGCGCCCACCGGCGGCGAGATCGACATATCGTTGTCGTTCAGGATTACCAGCAGGTTGATGTCTTCCTGCACGCCGGCATTGTTCATCGCCTCGAACGCCATGCCGGCCGTCATCGAGCCGTCGCCGATCACGGCGATCGCATGCAGCGGGTCGCCCTTGATCTTGGCCGCCTGCGCCATGCCCAGCGCGGCCGAAATCGACGTCGACGAGTGGGCCGTGCCGAAGGTGTCGTATTCGCTTTCTTCGCGTTTCGGGAAACCTGAAATGCCGTCCTTCTGGCGCAGCGTATGCATGCGCTCGCGCCGGCCGGTAAGGATTTTATGGGAATAGGTCTGGTGGCCGACGTCCCACACGATACGGTCGTGCGGCGTGTTGAATACATAATGCAGGGCGACAGTCAGCTCGACCGTGCCCAGGTTGGACGACAGATGGCCACCCGTTTTCGACACCGAGTCGAGCAGGAAGCTGCGCAGTTCCTGTGCCAGCGGCACCAGTTGCGAACGGGCCAGCTGGCGCACTTGCGCCGGTTCATTGATGGTTTCTAACAGTTTCATTTAAGCCTTCCGCTGCACGACCAGGTCTGCCAGCTCGCGCAGGCGGCGTGCCTTGTCCCCGAATGGCGCCAGCGCCGCATGGGCGTCGCACCGCAATTGTTCTGCCAGGGCCTTTGATGGCTCCAGGCCCAGTATCGATACATAAGTCGGCTTGTTGGCCGCCGCATCCTTGCCTGCTGTCTTGCCCAGCGTAGCCGAATCGGCCGTGGCGTCGAGCACATCGTCGACCACCTGGAAGGCCAGCCCTACCGCCTTCGCATAGGCGTCCAGCGCCGTCATGTCGTTTGGCTCCAGTTCCTTGCCGGCCAAGGCGCCCAGTACCACCGCCGCGCGCAGCAACGCCCCCGTTTTCAACTGATGCATCTGTTCCAGCTGCTGCAGGCTCAGGGACAAACCCACGCTGTCGAGGTCGATCGCCTGGCCGCCGCACATGCCGCCTGAGCCTGAAGCCTGCGCCAGCAACCGTATCATCGCCATCTGCCGCCCAGGGGCAATCGCCGCGCCATCGGCCAGGATGGTGAACGCCTGCGACTGCAGCGCGTCGCCGACCAGCAAGGCGGTCGCCTCATCGTAAGCCACATGCACGGTAGGCTTGCCACGGCGCAATGCGTCGTCGTCCATGCAGGGCATGTCGTCATGCACCAGTGAATACACATGTATCATTTCCAGCGCGCAAGCGGCGCGCGCCAGTGTGTCGACGTCCGCATCGAACAGTTCGCCGGCCGCCATCACCAGCAGCGGGCGCACGCGTTTGCCGCCACCGAGCAGCGCATAACGCATGGCCGCGTGCAGCTTGTGCGGCACTGCGCCAGCGGCAGGCAGGAACTGGTCGAGCGCGCTTTCCACGCCAGTCTGGGTGGTTTGCATCCAGTCGCCAAAAGTCATGCCGGCAGTTGTTACCGCGCTCATTGCAGCACCTCGCCATCGGCAAACGGTTTCAGCATGTCGCCTTCGAGTACCTTGACTTGCGCTTCGACACTGTCGAGCTGGCCGGCGCAGTACTTGACCAGTTCGGAGCCGCGCTGATAGGCCGCGACCGACGCTTCCAGTGGCAGCTGGCCAGCTTCCATTTGTGTGACCAGTTGGGCAAGCTCGGCCATGGCCTCTTCAAACGAAGCCGGAACGGCGGCAGCGGCAGTTAATTTCTTGGACATAAACTCTGATCTTTTCGTGGCACGAGGGGCTTGCCGGAAGCGGCAGGCAATACCCGGCAGCATAGTAGCGGTATTTTAGAACAAACCTCTGTATTAAGTGAAAACTAAAGCGCGCGCGGCGTGCTCGAAACTGCACAAGGTGCCAGCTTGATGCTGGTTTTGGCCGCAATCGCCCCCATCTGCATGAAAACAGGATCGAAAGCGTCGCCTTCTTGCAAAACCATTCAAATAGTCGCTTTTTCGGCAGGGACTTTGGCATGGCAGGCACCGATTCACGCTATAATCGCCGGTTCTGTCCGAAATACCGTTTCAACCAATTTGAATTCAGGTCTTTGCGGATTCTTTCTCTCTGCAGCGGCTGCCCTGGAAATCACCACGGAGCCTGCTGAACGTTGCACATATTATGGGGGGTGGGATGTCCGATCTGGCTACTTACGCCAAGCTGGCGCGCTCAAACGCGCAACTTCCGGTCCACGTCTATTTTGACGAAACGCTGTTACAGCGTGAAATGCAGCAATTATTCCAGTCCGGCCCGCGCTATATCGGGCATGAGCTGATGGTGCCCGAAACGGGCGATTTCGCCACCCTGGCGTCCGAAAAAGAAGGACGCATGCTGGTGCGCAACGCCCATGGCATCGAAGTACTGTCCAACGTCTGCCGTCACCGGCAGGCGCTGATGTTCAACGGCCGTGGCAATGCAAACAATATCGTCTGCCCGCTGCACCGCTGGACCTACGACCTCAAAGGTGAACTGATCGGCGCGCCGCACTTCCCGGAAACGCCGTGCACCAATCTGTCGAAAACGCCGCTGCAAAGCTGGAACGGCTTGCTGTTCGAACAGAATGGCTACAACGTGATGGAAAAGTTGAAAGACTTGTCCGTTTCGAAAGACCTCGATTTTTCCGGCTATATGTTCGACCACGTGGAAATCCACGAGTGCGACTATAACTGGAAGACCTTTATCGAAGTCTACCTTGAAGACTATCACGTCGAACCGTTCCACCCTGGCCTGGGCAGCTTTGTCAGCTGCGACGACCTGCGCTGGGAATTTGGCAAGGACTACAGCGTGCAGACAGTGGGCGTGCACCACGGCCTGCAGAAATCAGGGTCGGCTGCCTATAAAAAATGGCAGGAACAGGTGCTGCAATTCCGTGGTGGCGAACCGCCGCCGTATGGCGCCATCTGGCTGACGCTGTATCCGAACATTATGGTCGAATGGTATCCGCACGTGCTGGTGGTCTCTACCCTGTGGCCCGATGGTCCGCAGAAAACGCGCAACGTGGTCGAGTTTTATTACCCGGAAGAAATTGTGCTCTTCGAGCGCGAGTTTATCGAGGCCGAGCGCGCCGCCTACATGGAGACCTGCATCGAGGACGATGAAATCGCCCAGCGCATGGACGCCGGGCGCAAGGTACTGATGACGCGTGGCGTCAACGAAACCGGCCCCTACCAGTCGCCGATGGAAGACGGCATGCAGCACTTCCACGAATGGTACCGCGACAATATCGCACTGTAGTGCCAGGGCCGCCGCGTGCGGCCTTTTTTTATCCGCGTTTTACAGGAATCAGATGCAATCACTTTGGATGCTGTTTGCCAGCTTTATGTTCGCCATCATGGGCGTGTGCGTGAAGATCGCCTCGGACATGTACTCGACTTCCGAGATCGTCATGTACCGCGGCATTATCGGCATCACCGTGATGACCTGCACCATACTGTATCAGGGCGGCACCTTCAGGACCGCCATGTGGGGCCAGCATCTGTGGCGCGGCGTGGTCGGCGTGATCGCCTTGTGGCTGTGGTTTTACGCGATCGCCATCCTGCCGTTGGCTACCGCCATGACGCTGAACTACATGGCGCCGATCTGGATCGCCGTGATCCTGCTGGCCGGCGGCTGGTGGAAAGCCTCCAATCAGGTCGAGTGGCCGCTGGTGGCAGCGATCGCCATGAGCTTTGTCGGCGTGACCCTGCTGCTGCAACCGGTGTTTGAAACCGACCAGGCGGCCGGCGCCATCACGGCCCTGATCTCGGGCATGCTGTCGGCGCTGGCCTACTTGCAGGTAAGGAAACTTGGACTGCTGGGCGAACCTGAATACCGTGTCGTATTCTATTTTTCCGTCGTCAATTTCGTCGCCGGCGTGATCGGCCATGTGGCCAGCGCCGGCGGCGGGCCGGTGGTCTGGCATGCGCATACCAGCGCCTATGGAGTAGGCCTGCTGGCGGCCATCGGCCTGTGCGCGACCATGGCGCAGATGGCGATGACGCGCGCCTACCGGCTGGGCAAAACCCTGGTGGTGGCCAATCTGCAATATACGGGCATCGTGTTTTCCAGCTTCTGGGGCGTGGTGATCTTTGGCGACCTGTTCGACTGGCATGGCTGGACCGGCATCGGCATCATTCTTGCCTCCGGCCTGGCGGCCACCTATTACAATACCCGCAACACCGCCCGTGGCGCGGCCATCGCGCGCACGGATCCGATTGCCAGCGAAGTGTAAAGGAGCGATGCTTGAACTACACCACCTTGATCAGTGCCAGCGAGCTGGCCAGCCACCTGAACGACAGCAACTGGGCCATTTTTGACTGCCGCCACGACCTGCTGCAGCCCACGGCCGGCAGCGACGCCTTTGCGGCCGGCCATATCCAGAATGCGCAGTTCGCCAATATCGATACCGACCTGTCCGGCGCGAAAGCTCCCGCTGGCGCCGCATTTACAGGCCGCCACCCGCTGCCCGACCGCAATGCCTTGCTCGCCACCCTGCGCAGCTGGGGCATCAATGACGATACGCAAGTAGTGGCCTACGATGGCCAGGGCGGCATGTTTGCCGCGCGTTTGTGGTGGCTGCTGCGCTGGATCGGCCATGCAAATGTCGCCGTGCTCGACGGCGGCCTGGCCGCCTGGCAGGTGCAAGGCTTGCCGCTGGTGACGCCCGTGGCGCCCCGCCCCGCCGGCAATATCACGGAACAAGCCAGCCTGACGCGCACCGTCAGCGTGCAAGAGGTAGTGGCCAACCTGGCCACGCAGCAATTGCAGGTGCTCGACGCGCGCGCGCCCGACCGCTTCCGCGGCGAAAACGAAACCATCGACCCGGTCGGCGGCCATATCCCCGGCGCCAGAAGCCGCTTCTTCAGGGACAATCTGCAGAGCGACGGCCGCTTCAAAAGTGCGGATGAGCTGGAGCGGGAATTTGCCGGCCTGATCGACAAACCCGAGACCAGCATCATGCAATGCGGCTCGGGCGTGACGGCCTGCCACAACCTGCTGGCACTGGAGGTGGCTGACTTGCCAGGCGCCGCGCTGTATCCGGGTTCGTGGAGCGAATGGTGCGCCGATCCGGCACGGCCGGTGGCGACTGGCGCCTGAAATACAGCTGTCAGCCGGCGTGCCGGTGCTGCGTCAAAAACAGCACAATGCCTACCCCCAGCGCGATCAAGAGCACTTGCGGAATCGTTTCGCGCAGAGTCGAGCGGCGCTGCATCTGCGGCATCAGGTCGCTCAGGGCGATATAGATAAAGCCGGACGAGGCGAACACCAGCACATACGGAATCAGGTTGCTGGCGCGGTCCAGCGTGAAGTAGCCCAGCAGGCCACCGGCCACCGCCATCAGGCTGCACAGCAGGTTGAAAATATAGGCGCGCAGGCGCGAGAAACCGGCGTTCAGCAGCACGATGAAGTCGCCGATTTCCTGCGGGATTTCATGCGCGATAATCGCCAGGCCCGTCACCAGGCCAAGCTTCGGGTCGGCCAGGAAGGCCGCGGCGATCAAAATGCCGTCCGTGAAATTGTGCATGCCGTCACCGACCAGTATCATCCAGCCGGCCTTGCCCGCCTCGTGCTTGTCGTGGCCGTGCGCATGGTGGTGGCCGTCGCCTTCATGGTGGTGCGAGTGGCGCAGGATGGCAAATTTTTCCAGCATGAAAAACGCCAGCAAGCCAGCCAGCAGGGTCGCAAACAGGCTGCGCGGATCGGCTTGCGACTCGAACGCTTCGGGCAAGGCGTGCAGCAAGGACGTCGACAGCATGATGCCGACCGACAGGCTGACCATGCGTTCGACCACCTTGGACAAGAATGCAAACGAGAAAATCGCCGCCGCAGTAATGCTGAACAGGCCCGCGATCGTTGTCGCGAGCAAAATGGATATCAGGACGGGATCGATGATTTCTTACCTCAAAATGGGCGCCAGGATACTGGCGTCCGCTGTGCTGGAGCCTGCTTGGTACGATATTGTTGCTTGTTAATTGTGCAACCCTGGCGGCGGCGTGGCGCAAACAAGATGCAATTGTACTGCATTGGGGGCAAGACCGTGAATTTACGGCCCGGCCGCCTTGAGCTGGTCAGTGAGGAAAGATGCCGCCGAGATACTGATTACACCACGCCATTGGCCTTGAACCAGGCCAGGCAGCGCGCATAACCGTCTTTGGCGTCGGCCGCCACATAGCTGGGGCGGTAGTCGGCGTTAAAGGCGTGGCCAGAATCGGGGTAGATCACAAATTCGGATTTGCTCGTGCCCTTGGCCAGCGCCGCTTTCATCTTCTCGATCGATTCGAGCGGAATGCCCGTATCCTTGCCGCCATACAGCCCCAGCACCGGCACGGTGAGCATCGGCGCGATATCGACCGGGTGCTTGGGCGTGAACGGCGTCGATTCGCCCACCAGGCGGCCATACCAGGCCACACCCGCCTTGACGGCAGGATTGTGCGCTGCATACAGCCAGGTAACACGGCCGCCCCAGCAGAAACCAGTAATGCCCAGGCGTGAGGTATCGCCGCCATTCTGCTTTGCCCAGGCGACGATGGCGTCGAGGTCGCTCATTACCTGTGCATCAGGTGTCTTGCCGACGATGTTTTTCATCAGCTCGGGCATGCTGGGCGCCTTGGTGGCGTCGCCCTGGCGCACGAACAGGTCGGGCGCCAGCGCCAGGTAACCCTGCTTGGCAAAGCGGCGCGCCATGTCGGCGATATGCTCGTGCACGCCAAAGATCTCGGAAATCACCAGCACCACCGGCAAGCCGATCTTGCCTTCGGGCTGAGATGCGTAGACGGGCACGTCCTGGCCGTCGATCTTGACCATCACGGTGCCGGAAATAAGGCCCGCGCCATCGGTCTTGATGACGTTTTGCGCCACCACCGGCAGCGCGGCCACGGCAAAGCCCGTGCCCAGCGCCACTTTCAGGAAACCGCGGCGGCCATCCGGCCCGGACAGGCTGCTCTGGCCCAACAGACTTTCAACATCGGTGATCATGTCTTTCATGCGTTTCTCCTGAAGTGTTGCGTTTAAAACGTCGTTTGACAGCTTAATGCGCTTCATCCCAATTCTTGCCGACGCCCACTTCTGCCGTCAGCGGTACTTTCAGCTGGGCCACGCCAGCCATCAGCTCGGGCAGCCTGCGCTTGACCAGTTCCAGTTCGGCGTCAGGCACTTCCAGCACCAGCTCATCGTGCACCTGCATGATCATCTTCGTTTGCAGGTTGTCCTGCTCCAGCCAGTCCTGCACCGCGATCATGGCCAGCTTGATCAGGTCGGCTGCCGTGCCTTGCATTGGGGCATTGATCGCCGCCCGTTCGGCGCCCTGGCGGCGCGGGCCGTTCGGCGAATTGATTTCCGGCAGCCACAGGCGGCGGCCAAACACGGTTTCCACATAGCCGCGCGCCTTGGCTTGCTGGCGCGTGTGTTCCATATACTGTTTCACGCCTGAAAAACGCGCGAAATAGCGGTCGATATAACTTTGCGCGGCCGCGCGGTCGACGCCCAAATTGCCCGCCAGGCCAAACGCGCTCATGCCATAGATCAGGCCAAAATTGATCACCTTGGCATAGCGACGCTGCTCGCTTTGCACTTCGCCAGCCGCCACGCCGAAGATTTCGGCCGCCGTGGCGCGGTGAATGTCGATGCCGTCGGCAAAGGCGCGCAGCATCGCTTCGTCGCCCGAAATATGCGCCATGATGCGCAATTCAATCTGCGAATAGTCGGCCGAAACGATGCTGCTGCCCGGCGGCGCAATAAACGCTTCGCGGATGCGGCGCCCCTCGGCGCTGCGGATAGGAATATTCTGCAAGTTCGGATCGTTCGACGCCAGGCGCCCGGTGACGGCCACCGCCTGCGCATAATTGGTATGCACGCGGCCGGTAGTGGCGTTGATCATCTTCGGCAATTTGTCGGTATAGGTCGATTTCAGCTTGGCCATGCCGCGGTATTCCAGCAGCACTTTCGGCAACGGATAATCTTCGGCCAGCTTTTGCAATACTTCCTCGTCGGTGGACGGCGCGCCGGTCGGGGTTTTCTTGATGACGGGCAGTTTCAGTTTTTCAAAAAAGATCTCGCCGATCTGCTTGGGCGAACCGAGGTTGAACGGCTGCTCGGCGAGTTCATAGGCCTTCTTTTCCAGTTCCAGGATTTTCACGGCCAGCTCGGCCGACTGCACATTGAGCAGCGCGTCATCGATCAACACGCCGTTGCGCTCGATCTTTTGCAGCACCTGCGCCGTCGGCAGCTCGATCTTTTCGTAGATAAAGGTCAGCTTTTCATCGTTGGCCACATTGCCCCAGATAGCGTTATGCAGGCGCAAGGTGATATCGGCATCCTCGGCCGCGTAGCGGGCTGCCTGCCCCACTTCCACCTGGTTGAAGGTGATCTGTTTGGCGCCCTTGCCGCACACGTCTTCGAACGGTATCGTCGTGTAGTTCAGGTGGCGCAGGGCCATGCCATCCATGTCATGTTTCTTGTGCGACTCGAACACATACGATTCGAGCAGGGTGTCGTGCACGATGCCGCGCAACATCACGCCGTGATTGGCAAAGATATGGCTGTCGTATTTGAGGTTCTGGCCCAGCTTGGGTTTGCTGGCGTCTTCCAGCCAAGGCCGCAGTTTATCGAGCACATGCTCACGCGACAATTGGTCCGGCGCGCCCGCATAATCGTGCGCCAGCGGAATATAGCAGGCCGCGTGCTCGGCCACGGACAAGGAAATGCCGACCATCTGCGCCGTCATCGGTTCGAGCGAGGTGGTTTCCGTATCGACGGCCGTCAGCGGCGCGGCATCGATCAGCGCAATCCATTTGTCCAGCTGCGCATCGGTCAGCACGGTTTCATACACGGCCTCGGGTGCTGGTACAGCGTCGGCAAACATGTCACCGGTGGTATTGGCCAGGGCAGCGGCGGCAGGTGCGCCCACCGGCGACATCGGCGGCGGCGCGCCACCGAGTTCGCGCAGCAGCGCCTTGAAACCGTAGCGGTTGAAGAAGGCCAGCAGCGCCTCGCGGTCTTCATGTTTTGCCACCAGCGATTCGGCGATCGTCGTCATGTGTGCGGACAGATCGCAGTCGGTCTTGACCGTGATCAGGGCGCGCGCCTGCGGCAGCCACGGCAGCGCCGTACGCAGGTTTTCGCCAACGGCGCCGCCAATATTGGCCGCGTTTTCCATCACGCCTTCCAGGCTGTCGTACAGGGTCAGCCATTTGACGGCCGTCTTCGGTCCGCACTTCGATACGCCCGGCACGTTGTCGACGGTATCGCCGATCAGGGACAGGTAATCGATAATGCGGTTCGGTGGCACGCCAAACTTGGCCAGCACGGCCGGCTCGTCGAGTTTTTCGTTGCTCATGGTATTGATCAAGGTTACCTGGCTGTTGACCAGCTGCGCCAGGTCTTTGTCGCCGGTCGACACCACCACGTTCATGCCGGCCGCTGCCGCCTGCACGGCCAGGGTGCCGATCACGTCATCGGCTTCCACGCCATCAACCATCAAAATCGGCCAGCCCATGGCTTTCACGGCTTCATGGATCGGTTCGATCTGCAAACGCAGATCGTCCGGCATCGACGCGCGCGTCGCCTTGTATTCCGGATACATATCGTCGCGGAAGGTCTTGCCCTTGGCATCGAACACGCAGGCGATATAGGCGGCCGGGTAATCGGCGCGCAGGCGGCGCAGCATATTGACCATGCCGTGCATGGCGCCGGTAGGGTAGCCGTCCGGGCTGCGCAGGTCGGGCAGCGCGTGGAAGGCGCGATAAAGGTAACTGGAACCGTCGACTAACAGCAGGGTGTTTTGCATAATGCCAATAAAATAAGGTGAGCCGCGCCTGCCAGAGGAAAACATGGGCCAGGCGGGTGGAATATCGTCCAATTATCGCAGAGTTTATGGGCGCGCAACCTTGCGCACGCAGCGCTGTTTTTGCCCGCCTGGCCGGGCGTGCCGGCGCGCCCGGCTATTTCTCTGCATTTAAAACAGCATCGCTTACCAGTTTGTTACAATGCCCCATAGATAACAACGGCTTATTGACAGCCTGTACACTGCAGCGTCACGCCGCAGTCACACTTGGAAGCGACCCCATCATGATGCCTACCTCCACCTTCTGGCGACTTCTGGCACTGCCTGTGCTGGCCGTGTCCGCGCTTGCCGGCGCCCAGACTCCACCGAAACCCAGCGATGCGCCACCGCAGCTGGAACGAATCGAAGAAATGGGCGAAGCGCCCATTACCGTCACGCCAGCGGCGCCAGCCCAGCAGGTCACGGAAAAACGCGAGAACGGCGTCACCTCGGAAGTGAAAGTCACCTCGGGTGGCAGTACCTATTACATGAAGCCGGGCGCCGGCAGCGACCAGGCACACAGCAACACCCTGCGCGGCCCGCAATGGAAGGTGATGGAATTTGACTTGGGCAAGAAAAAACAGAAACAGCGTGACGAGGAAGCAGCCGACGATGTGCCGGCGCCACCACCGCCAGCCAAGTAAGCAACCACTCTTGCACTGCCCTGCCCCGGCCGCCTGCGGGGCAGCCGGCTTTTTTTGACCTTTTTGATCTCACTTCTTTCCCATGGCAGTTTTTACCGCGCTAGACCTGGACGATATCGGCCAGTGGATCACGCAATTCCCACTCGGCAAGCCTCTGGCGCTCAAAGGCATCGCTTCCGGTATTGAAAACAGCAATTTTTTCCTCAGCACCGAGCGCGGCGAGCATGTGCTGACGATCTTTGAAAACCTGAGCTTCGAGCAATTGCCGTTCTATCTGAAGCTGATGCGCCACCTGGCCGAGCGCGGCGTGCTGGTACCGGCGCCGATTCCGAACGCCGACGGTGAACTGGTGACAGCACTGCAAGGCAAACCGGCGGCCATCGTCAGCAAGCTCGACGGCAGTTCGCAGATGGCGCCGCAGCCCGTGCATTGCGCGGCCGTTGGCGCCATGCTGGCCAAAATGCACCTGGCGGCACAGGATTTCACGCTGCAGCAACCGAATTTGCGTGGCCTGGACTGGTGGAACGCGACCACGCCGCTGGTCTTGCCCCATCTGGACGAAGCCAACGCGCATCTGCTGCGCGCGGAGATCCATTTCCAGGATGCCTTTGCCGCCTGCGCCACGTATAAAGCCTTGCCGCGCGGCCCAGTGCATGCCGACCTGTTCCGCAACAACGTGATGTTCGACGGCGAACAGCTGACAGGCTTTTTCGATTTTTACTTTGCCGGCTGCGATACCTGGCTATTCGACGTGGCCGTCACCGTCAACGACTGGTGCATCAACCTCGATACTGGCAAGCTCGACGCCGAGCGCGTACGCGCCCTGCTGGACGCCTACCAGGCCGTGCGCCCGTTTACCACCGAAGAACACACGGCCTGGCAGCCGCTGCTGCGCGCAGCCGCGCTGCGTTTCTGGCTGTCGCGCCTGTACGATTACTACCAGCCGCGCGCAGCCGAAATGCTGACGCCCCACGATCCCACGCATTTTGAACGCATCTTGCGCGAACGCATCGCTACACCTGCACCGGAACTGTTTTAAGAACATGGAAAAATTACCTGCAAGCACAGGCTGGCACTGGGTGAAACAAGGCTTCGGCCTGTTTATCAAGCAACCGGGCGGCCTGTCGATGCTGTTTCTCGGCTATATGGTATGCATGCTGCTGGTGAGCATCATTCCCCTGCTGGGCCAATTGCTGCCCGTCATACTGGTGCCGATCTTCTCGGTCGCCTTTGTCCAGGCGTGCCTGAATATCGACCACGGCAAGCGCGTCTTGCCCAACTTGCTGCTGTCGGGCTTTCGCAAGCCGGCCCTGCCGGTGCTGCTCGGCCTGGGCGTGTTGTATCTCATCATGGCCATCGTCGCCATCGGCGCCTCGTCACTGGTCGACGGCGGGACCCTGTGGCAACTGGTGACCGGCCAGCTCAATCCGCAAACCTCGCCCGAGGTGATACGCGAATCGAATATCGGCTCGGCCATTTTGCTGACCATCGCCATGTATATCCCGGCCGCGATGGCCTTCTGCTTTGCCGCGCCACTGATCTACTGGAAACATGTCAGCCTGGGCAAGGCGCTGTTCTTCAGCTTTTTCGCCGTCTGGCGCTCGCTGTCGTCCTTTGTCGTGTTTGCCTCGACCTGGTTCGCCATCAGCATCGTCACCAGCCAGCTGCTGTTCATGATCGTCGGCCGCACGCCAATGGCGATGCAGCTGATGATGCCGCTGTCGATGATACTGACCGTGATCATGCACTGCTCGTTCTATGCGGCGTACCGCCAGATATTCGGCGTGCCGGCAGATAGCAGCAAGACGGTGTCGCTGGACAAGGTTTAACCCACCGGCAACCGCCGGGGTCGGACCCTCCCTCAGGGTCTGACCCCAGCATTTGCTTTCAGGGTTAAAACTTCACCTTCCCAACCGCTCCAGCTTGGCAATCCCCAGATCCAGCACCTTCATGCCATGCTGGCCGAAGTTGATCTGGGCGCGCGCATTGCCGCCGCCGCCTTCGATATTGACAATCACGCCTTCGCCGAACTTGGCGTGGGCCACCGATTCGCCGATGCGCCAGCCGCCACCGGGTGACTTTTGTGCGATCTTCTGCGCAATCGCATTGTCCGAACCCAGGCTGCCGACCGTGCGCGGCGCTTCGTCCCAGGCCGACTTGCGGTTGCCGAACCAGTTGGCCTGCACTTTCGGTGACAGCCATTTCAATGCTTCTTCCGGCAGTTCGTCGAAGAAGCGCGACTTCATGTTGTAACGGGTCTGGCCGTGCAGCATGCGCGTCTGCGAAAAGCTCATGTACAGCCGCTTGCGCGCGCGCGTGATCGCCACGTACATCAGGCGCCGCTCTTCCTCCACGCCATTGTCTTCCTTGGAACTGCTTTCGTGCGGGAACAGGCCTTCTTCCAGGCCGGTAATAAACACGTTGTCGAATTCCAGGCCCTTGGCCGAGTGTACCGTCATCATCTGCAGCGCATCCTGGCCCGCCTGCGCCTGGTTGTCGCCGGCTTCCAGCGAAGCATGCGACAGGAAGGCCGACAGCGGCGACATCACGGCCGGCAGCGGCGCGTCGGCGTCCAGGATCTCGATGCCATCCTGGCTGACCAACGGTGCGCCCGATTGCGCTTGGGCCGCTGGCCCCAGGTGAGCTGGCGCAGCCTGGCCGAAACCTTCTTCGGACACGAACTGGGTGGCGGCGCTGACCATCTGTTCCAGATTCTCGATACGGTCGGCGCCTTCTTTTTCGTTCTGGTAGTGCTGCAGCAAGGTACTCGCTTCAAGCACCACGCGCACCATTTCCGGCAATGACAATTGCTGGGTTTCGAAGCGCACGCCCTCGATCAGCTTGACGAAGCCGGCCAGGCTGCTGCCCGCCTTGCCGGCCACATACGGTACCGACGCATACAGCGAAATGCCATACTGCTCGGAAGCGGCCTGCAATTGTTCGATCGAGCGCATGCCGATGCCGCGCGTGGGGAAGTTCACCACGCGCAAGAAGGCCGAATCGTTGTGCGGGTTGTCCATCAGTTGCAGGTAAGCGATCGCATGCTTGACCTCGGCGCGCTGGAAGTAGCGCTGGCCGCCATATACGTGGTAGGGAATCGCGGCCGAAAACAGCGCGTGTTCGATCACGCGCGACTGCGCGTTCGAGCGGTACAGAATCGCAATCTCGCTGCGCGAAGCGCCTTCGGCGATCAGGCTTTTCGCTTCCTCGATGATCCACTGTGCTTCCTGCAGGTCGGAACTGGCTTCATACACGCGCACCTGCTCGCCATGGCCGGCGTCGGTGCGCAAATTCTTGCCCAGACGCTTGCTGTTGTTGGCGATCAGCACGTTGGCGCTATCGAGGATATGGCCGTGCGAGCGGTAGTTCTGCTCCAGCTTGATCAGGTTTTTCACCTGGAACTCGTGCTCGAAGGCGCTCATGTTGCCGACGTTGGCGCCACGGAAGGCATAGATGCTCTGGTCATCGTCGCCGACGGCAAACAGCGCGCCGCCCTCGCGGCTGCCGTGGCCAGCCAGCAATTTCAACCAGTTGTATTGCAGATTATTCGTATCCTGGAATTCGTCCACCAGGATATGGCGGAAACGCGCCTGGTAATGCTCGCGCAGCGGCTGGTTGCGGCTCAGCAGTTCATAGGTGCGCAGCAGCAGTTCGGCAAAATCGACCACCCCTTCGCGCTGGCACTGGTCGTCATACAGCTGGTACAGCTCGACCATCTTGCGCTCGTGCGCATCGTACGCTTCCACGTCCTTGGCGCGCAGCCCCTGGTCCTTGGCGTTGTTGATAAAGTACATCACCGTCTTCGGCGGAAACTTTTCATCATCAATATTGTTTGCTTTGAGCAAACGCTTGATCACCGACAGCTGATCCTGCGAGTCGAGGATCTGGAAGGTCTGCGGCAAGGCCGCATCGCGATGATGCGTGCGCAGCAAGCGGTTGCACAGGCCGTGGAAAGTGCCGATCCACATGCCGCGCGTATTGATAGGCAACATGGCCGACAAACGCGTCAGCATTTCCTTGGCGGCTTTATTGGTAAACGTCACGGCCAGGATGCCCGGTGGCGACACCTGCTGGGTCTGGATCAACCAGGCGATGCGGGTAGTCAGCACGCGGGTCTTGCCCGAGCCGGCGCCGGCCAGTATCAGGGCATGCTGGGCTGGCAAAGTGACGGCGGCCAGTTGTTCGGGATTGAGGTTGTGAAGAAGATTTTGCATCCCGTGATTATACCGACACCGGGCTGTCGCGCCGCAATCTACTGTGGATTTGTCCAGTTCTTGTGCGGCGCGGCCCCGCGTCAGCCGGCCCGTACCGGTTTTGCCTTGCCGGTACGCAAAGCCTCATCGATCACACCGCGCGTGGCGCATTCGGCGTCCTTGCTGGCGCGCCCCTGGCGCTCGCCCAGTTCGCCCATGCGCTTGCCCAGGCTGTCCATTGGCTTGGCGGCCTGCTCCATCTGGCGCGCTTTCGCATCCAGGGTGGCCTCGCTGGCGCCCTGGCGGCCCTGCTCGCCCATCTCGTGGCCCAGCTTGCCCATCTGCTTGCCATGCCCATCCATCTGCTGGCCCAGCGCCGACATTTCCTGGCCCAGCGTTTGCACCGGTTTCCAGGCAGCCCCGGCACGCTCCAGCAAGACGGGGTCTTCGATCACATACGACTTGCCATGGTCACGGAACCACAGGAAGGGTCCCTGGCTGGTGCGCTTTAGACGGTCCAGTTCCTCGTTATCGGAGCCACTGCCATACGTGGAAATGGCGCCATGCTTGCCTTGCACCAAGGTAAATGGCTCACCGGCAGCAGCGATGGCGTTGAAGGACAGGATGGTGCCGGCAAGGGCCAGGCACAGACGGGATCGGATCGACATGGTGTACTCGCTAGTGTCAAAGTTGGGAGCCTGACTGTAGCGCGATGGCGTGCACACGGCATGGACCATGCGATGGACGGCAGAAAACGGGGAATGAACGGCGCACCGGCCGGTGCGCCGCCGGGAAGAATGACTTGATGCTTATTTGATGACCTTGGCGCGGTTCAGGAAAGCGCCGTGCAAGCCGTTCAGGGTTTCTTCGGCCAGCAGCAGCTGGCTGGCGATTTCATTGATCTTGCGGCGACTGGAGCGGGCATGGTCGCGCAGCACTTCGAAGGCAGTATTGCGGTCGGTCTGGAACTTGCCCATCAGCAAACCCACGGCCAGGCTGGTTTCGCGGCCGGCAGCCAGCGCCGCGTTCAGGTTCAGCTCGGTGCGGCGCAACTGGCGGATATCGTCGGCGCGCGCCAGGCCCGCCTCAAAGGCGGGCATCAGGCGACCTTCGTCGACCGGCTTGACGACATAGCCGACGGCGCCATAGGCGGCCGCCTGCTTGCCCGACTCGCTGTCGCCGCTGCCGGACAGGAACATGAACGGTACGGCAGTTTCCGCGTGCAGGCGCTTGGCCAGTTCCAGGCCGGACATGCCCGGCATATGGATGTCGAGCAGGGCCAGGTCAGGCTCGCGCTTGGCGATCAGTTGCAGGGCAGCTTCGGCGGAACTGGCCAGTGCCGTTTCGTAGCCTGCATGGCGCAATATCTCACCAAAAAACTCCAGCAGCAGCTGGTCATCGTCAACGATCATGATAAGGCGTTTGGCGGCTGGCTGATTCATGGACAAGAAAACCTCGGTCATATAATAAAAGATGAACTTATTATAAGCCGATTACTGCGCGACACCAGTCCCCATTTGACCCGCTTGTGACCCGCTTTTTCCTCTGGCGTCAGCTACTGAACAGCGCGTTGAATCGGCGTACCGCCGTCGCGACATCGTCTGCCAGGTAGACGCTGCTGATGACCGCCACCAGGTCGGCGCCACGCGTCACCAAAGGCGCAGCGTTGTCTGGCGTCATGCCGCCGATTACCACGCACGGCAAGGTGATCTCGCGTCTGGCCCGCAGCACGATGTCGGGGTCGGTGGTGACCGGGTATTGCTTGACCAGCGACGGATAAAAGCCACCAAACGCCATATAGCTGGCGCCGCCAAGCTGCGCCTGGTGCGCCAGCCGCAGATCGCCATAGCACGACGCGCCCACCAGTTTTTGCTTGCCCAGCCGCGCGCGGGCCTCGGCTACCGACATATCCGTGCCGCCCACATGCACGCCATCGGCATCGAGCGCCTCGCACAGGTCAATAAAATCGTTGACGATGAAAGGCACGCCGTATTTGCGCGCCAGCCCCAGCAAAGCGCCCGCCTGTTCGCGCCGCAATGCAGCGTCTGCACTCTTGTGGCGGTATTGCAGCAAGGCCACGCCTTCCTGCAAAGCCTGCTCCGTTACTTCCAGCAAATGCTCGGTGTCATCCCAGTTCGGAGTGACCAGATACAGTCCACGCATGGAGTTTCCTTATAAAGTGGTGAGCCGCTGCGGCATCAGCTGGCCCGGTGCGACCGCATAAGCCTGCGCCAGGGCCGCATGGCAATACGCTTGCGCCGCCGCCAGCGCATCGGGCATGACCTGCCCCAGCGCCAGCTGCGCGGCGATGGCGGCGGCCAGGGTACAACCGCTGCCGTGAAATTCACCAGGCAGGCGCGGCCATTGCCATTCCAGCGCCTGGCCTGCCGCACCGAACCAGCGATTGACGACGCTGCTGCCCTCGCCATGGCCACCCGTAAGCAGCACATTGCGGCAGCCGCGCGCCAGCAAAATCGCTGCCTGGCCGGCCGCATCGGTGCTACCGGTGAGGCGTATGACCTCCGGTTCGTTCGGTACTATCACGGTAGTCACCGGCAACAGCGGCGCCAGCGCCGGCACCGCGTCATCACTGCCCAGTACATCACCATGGCCGCTGGCCAGCACGGGATCGAGCACGACAGGAAGATGCGGCTGGCTGCGCCGCAGCTGCACGATCACCCGGGCAATCGCTGCCGCATTGGCCGCGCTGCCCGGGATGCCGATTTTTACGGCATGAATCGCCATCTTGTCCGTCAAGGCTTGCGCCTGGCGCAGCAACAGCGCCGCGTCGACCGGCTGCACCTCGAATACGCGGTCGTTATCCTGCACCGTCAGCGCGGTAATGACGGGCAGCGCATGCGCGCCCTGCGCGGCAACGGCCAGGATATCGGCCGCGATGCCGGCCCCGCCGGACGGATCGAGCCCGGCAAACACCAGCACGCTGGGGCGCCGAGTGCCGATGGTGGCGACGGTGGCGATGTTCACGCCAGCCTGCCCGCCATCGGCGAGGACGGCGAAGCGGCGAATTTTTTCGGCATGCGGCCAGCCAAAAACGCCTCGCGCCCGGCCCGCACGGCCAGCTTCATCGCATGCGCCATGCGCACCGGATCGCGCGCGCCGGCAATCGCCGTGTTCATCAATACGCCGTCGCAGCCGAGTTCCATGGCAATCGCCGCGTCCGATGCCGTGCCGACACCGGCATCGACCAGCACCGGCACCCTGGCCTGGTCGATAATCAGCGACAAATTCCACGGGTTCAAAATGCCCATGCCCGAGCCGATCAGGGAGGCCAGCGGCATGATGGCCACGCAGCCGATCTCTTCCAGGATGCGCGCCTGGATCGGATCGTCGCTGCAATACACCATCACGTCGAAGCCATCCTTGACCAGCTGTTCGGCCGCAATCAGCGTTTCCGGCATATGCGGGAACAGGGTTTTCTCATCGCCCAGCACTTCCAGTTTCACCAGATTGCGGCCACCGAGCAGTTCGCGCGCCAGTTGCAAGGTGTAGACGGCGTCTTTTGCCGTATAACAGCCGGCCGTGTTCGGCAATATCGTGTATTGGTCGGGCGGCAGCACATCGAGCAGGCTCGGGGCGTTCCGGTCCTGGCCGATATTGACGCGGCGGATCGCCACCGTGATGATCTGCGCTTCGGCCGCATCGGTGGCGGCCCGCGTTTGCGGCAAATCCTTGTATTTGCCGCTGCCCACCAGCAGGCGCGAAGCATAGGTTTTTCCAGCAATGGTCAATACATCGTTGTTTGTTTCGGTATGCATAGGTATTCCTTGTTATGTTCAGCCGCCGCCGATGGCGCGCACGATGTCCACTTTGTCGTCTGCCTGCAGCACATGCGCAGGCCAGTTTTTCCGCTGCACCACCGAGCGATTGACGGCCAGCGCCAGCGCCTGGCCTTGCAGTGACAGCGCCTCGATCAGCTGGTCCAGCGTGTGATGGGGCGGCACCTGGTGCGGCGCGCCGTTGAGCATGATGGGGATCATGGCGCCCTCCTTCAAACCTTGCGGTACAGTTCGGCGCCGTTTTTGATGAACTCGATCGCCTTGACTGCCATGCCCTGCCTGACGGCACTCTCTTCCGGGATGCCGATGCCGGCCGCGTATTCGCGCACTTCCTGGGTGATCTTCATCGAGCAGAAATGCGGGCCGCACATCGAACAGAAATGCGCCACCTTGGCCGAATCCTTAGGCAAGGTTTCATCGTGGAATTCGCGCGCCTTGTCCGGGTCCAGGCCGATATTGAATTGGTCGTCCCAGCGGAATTCGAAACGCGCCTTGGACAGGGCGTTGTCGCGGATCTGCGCGCCCGGATGACCCTTGGCCAGGTCGGCCGCATGCGCGGCAATTTTATAGGTGATGATGCCGTCTTTTACGTCCGCCTTGTTGGGCAGACCCAGGTGCTCCTTCGGCGTCACGTAGCACAGCATGGCCGTGCCATACCAGCCGATCATGGCCGCACCGATGCCCGAGGTGATATGGTCGTAGCCGGGCGCGATATCGGTGGTCAAAGGTCCCAGCGTATAGAACGGCGCTTCGCCGCACTGCTCCAGCTGCAGGTCCATGTTTTCCTTGATCAGTTGCATCGGCACATGGCCGGGGCCTTCGATCATTACCTGCACATCGTGCTTCCAGGCGATCTGCGTCAGTTCGCCAAGAGTTTTGAGTTCGCCCAGTTGCGCCTCGTCGTTGGCGTCATAAATGGAACCGGGGCGCAAGCCGTCGCCGAGCGAGAACGACACGTCATATGCCTTCATGATCTCGCAGATCTCTTCGAAATGGGTGTACAGGAACGATTCCTGGTGATGCGCCAGGCACCACTTGGCCATGATCGAGCCGCCGCGCGAGACGATACCGGTCAGCCGTTTGGCCGTCAGCGGCACATAGCGCAGCAGCACGCCGGCGTGGATGGTGAAGTAGTCAACGCCCTGCTCGGCCTGCTCGATCAGGGTGTCGCGGAAGATTTCCCAAGTTAAATCCTCGGCCTTGCCGTTGACTTTCTCCAGCGCCTGGTAGATCGGCACGGTACCGATCGGCACCGGGCTGTTGCGGATAATCCATTCGCGCGTTTCATGGATATGCTTGCCGGTCGACAGATCCATCACATTGTCGCCGCCCCAGCGGATGGCCCAGGTCATCTTTTCCACTTCCTCGCCGATCGACGAGGTCACGGCCGAGTTGCCGATATTGGCGTTGATTTTCACCAGGAAATTGCGGCCGATAATCATCGGTTCGACTTCCGGATGGTTGATATTGGCGGGGATAATGGCGCGGCCACGGGCGATTTCCTCGCGCACGAATTCGGCCGTGATCTCGGCAGGAATGCTGGCGCCGAACGACTGTCCCGGATGCTGGCGTCCCATCATTTCTGCCATGCGCTCGCCCATGGGGCCGGATGCCTTCAGCTCTTCCAGGTATTGCTGGCGGCGCATGTTTTCGCGGATGGCAACGAATTCCATTTCCGGCGTGATGATGCCTTGCCGCGCGTAATGCATCTGCGTGACGTTCTTGCCGGCCAGTGCGCGGCGCGGCTTGCGGTGCAAGTTGAAGCGCAGCTCGGCCAGTTTCGGGTCGGCAAGGCGGGCGATGCCGTAGTCCGAGCTCGGGCCGGGCAGCTCTTCGGTGTCGGCGCGTTCCAGTATCCATGGCAGGCGCGGCGTATCGAGGCCCGAGCGGATATCGATGGCGACGTCCGGGTCGGTGTACGGGCCGGACGTGTCGTAGACGTAGATGGGCGGATTTTTTTCGCCGCCGAACGACGCCTCCGTGTCGGACTGGCTGATGGCGCGCATCGGCACGCGGATGTCAGGCCGGCTGCCCTGCACATAAATCTTGCGTGAATTGGGCAGCGGCGCGATCGCGGCCTGGTCGACCGTGGCGGTGGCGGAAAGAAATGTCGGATTGGCGTTCATTTTGGCTCCTTGGCTAGCTTGTGATAAGCCTGGAGCCAGCTAAGGAGATTCGGCTGCGCGCACGCGGAAAATGCGAGGTGCGTTCATCCTAAAGCTTCCCTTCGCTGGCATTATCCAGATCAGGTTCGGAGGGTATTTCTCACCCGCATCTCACCGTGTTGCCACGGCGAGGCAGGACCCCTAGCGTTTGCCGCCTTGCGGCAGCGGAGCAATTATACGCGTTTCAGGCCGCGCGGCCAGCTGTGTTCAGTTATTTCTTCTTGCCCCAGCGCCACTGCGGCGGCTCGCCCTTCCACCAGCAGATGCCAACCAGCAAGACGAAGACGACCATTTCGTAGGCGATATAGGCGGCCAGCAGCTGATTTGGAGGAAACAGCACCACGCCGCAAGCGAGCAGCGCCAGCGCGCCGATGAACACTGCCCAGCCCTGCCAGACGATGGGCAAGCCCCAGCCGTAACCGTAGGTCTTGGCGGGGAACCAGTAGGAAGGCGATTTGTCGGTCATGATTTCTCTCGGACGATGCGAACAGCCGCCAGTATAAATCAGCTTTTTTGCTGGCGCGCCGTAATATCGAGCCCGATCCCGCGATAGCCGACAAACCGGCTGCCATGGTCGAACATCGGTTCGCCGCTGACCTGCAGGTATTGCGTGCTGCCGTCCGCATTCTGGCGGCTGTAGATAAAATCGAGGAACGGTTCGCGGGCAGCGATTTTTTCGTCGAGCAGGGCACGTTCGGTGGCGTTCCAGCGCTGCGGTTCATCTTCGCTGCCGATGCCCAACATTTCGGCCACGGGGCCGGAAAAGCGCGTCAGGTTGCCATCGGCGTCCTGTTCCCAGTACCAGTCCGACGACAGTTCGGTAAAGCGCTGGAAGCGCGCTTCGCTCTCGCGCAGTTCCGCCGTGCGTTCCTGCACCGCTTGTTCGAGCGACTTGTTGTAGTCGGCCAGCTTCTGGTACAGCAAGCGCACTTCCAGCATATTGTGGATGCGGGTTTTGACTTCCACCAGGTCAAACGGCTTGGCGACGAAATCCTTGGCGCCGGCCTGCAGCGCGCGCAGCTTGTGGCCGGGCTGGGCGGTGATCACCAGTACCGGCAGGTAGCTGCCCGCTTCGATATCGCGCAAGCCTTCCATCACTTCGAAGCCATCCATTTCCGGCATCTGCAAGTCGAGCAGGATCAGGTCGTAGCGGTGCTGCTGGTGCAGCGCGCGCACCGCCTGCGGGTCCATGGTGGAGGTAATGCGGGTATAGCCCGCGTTGCGCAGCACCTGCTCCAGCAGCATCACATTGGCTTCCTGGTCGTCGACGATCAGTATGCTGGCGTTCAATATCTCGGTGGCTTGTAACATGGCGGTAGTCCTGGTAGTTTTGTTTAGCGTACTGCGGTGTAGTCATCGGCCAGGCCATGCCTGGCCGCATGGTGCAGCGCCACGTCGAGCGCATCCATGAATTCGACAACCTTGATCGGTTTGGTCAGATAGCGGAAAAAGCCCGCCTCCAGCCCTTTTTCTATATCGCGCGGCACGGCGTTGGCCGACAGCGCCATCACCGGGATATGGCTGGTCAGCGGATCGTCGTGCAGGATGCGCAGCGCGCCAAAGCCGCTGATGCCGGGCAGGTTGATGTCCATCAGGATCACGTCGGGCTGGCAGGTGCGCGCCAGGTCGATGCCCAGGTGGGCATCGATGGCCGTCAGCAGTTTCAAATCGCTGCGGCGCGCGATCAGTTGCTCGACCAGCGCCAGGTTGGCCGGGTTGTCTTCCACGTACAGCAAGGTGCGCTGGGTATCGGAGTTTTCCTGCACCACCGGCAGCACTTCTCCTTCGCCCAGCACCAGCTGCGGCGCACGCGAGGCCTTGAATTCGACCCAGAAAGTGGTGCCGACACCGACCGTGCTGTCCACGCCGATCTTGCCTTTCATCAGCTCGACCAGCTGCTTGGTGACCACCAGACCGATGCCGGTGCCCTCTTCCTGGCTGTTCTCCTGGCCCAGGCGGTTGAAAGGCTGGAACAGATGCGCCATCTGTTTCGCATCGAGGCCGGCGCCGCTGTCGGTCACACTGACGCGCACGCAGTCGCTGCGCTGGCTGCAAACGACCTGCACACTGCCGCCGCTCTGGTTGTACTTGATGGCATTCGACAACAGGTTGATCATGATCTGCTTCACGCGGGTGCGATCGGCATGGATGAAGAACGCCGCGCCGCAGCGCGGGAAATGCATGCTGATGCCGCGCTTTTGCGCCTGCGGCGCGATCATCGCCTCGCAATCTTGCAGTACGTCGAGCAGCGACATCGCCTCTTCAGACATGGTCACCTTGCCCGATTCGATCATCGCCAGGTCGAGAATTTCGTTAATCAGACGCAGCAGATACCAGCCTCCCTTGAGTATCTGGTCGAGCGAGCGCTGCTGGGGCTGGGTCGGTGGCGGCACGTCGGACGCCATCAGTTGGGCGAAGCCCAGCACGGCGTTCAAGGGCGTGCGCAATTCATGGCTCATGCTGGACAAGAATTCGGACTTGGCAAGGTTGGCTTTTTCGGCCACCTGGCGCGCTTTTTCCAGCTCGGCATTATTGGTTTCGATCAGCGAACGCGTATAGGCCTGCTGCTCCTGCAAGCGCTTGTCGAGCATGGCCTGCTCGGCCTCGACCCGCTTGCGCGCGGTGTTGTCGGTGCCGATCAGCAGGTAGCCGATGACCTTGTTCTGCGCGTCGCGCAAGGCCGTCACCGAGACGATGGCGGGAAAGCGGCTGCCATCCTTGCGGATATACGTCAGCTCATAAATGTCTTCGATGCCGCGCTTGGCCTTGAACACCAGCGCTTCGACGCCCGGCGTGATGGGCGTGTCGAGCTCGGTGCTCAGGGCTTGAGCGCGGGCGACGATTTCCTGCGCGTCGGAAATACTGGCGGGGGTCAGCTTGTCGACTACCTCATGCGCCGCATAACCAAGCATGCGTTCGGCACCGACATTGAAGATCTGGATGACACCCTGGGCATCGGTGGCGATGCTGGAAAAATTGGCGCTGTTGAAAATGGCGTCCTGCAGGGCGCCGGCCTTGAGCAGCTGGCGCGGCAGGCCTGCAGCCAGCGTACGCTGGTAAAGCGCGGCCAGCAGCACCAGCAGCAAGACCACCAGGGCGCCGATCAGGCTGGCGGTATCGGAGCCGCCGCGCCAGGCCAGCGCGGCGATCGCCAGCAGCACGATGGCGCTGAAAGAAAACGCCAGCGCGACAGGCCAGCGCGATGGCAGGCCGGCGGAGCTTTTTTTAACTGTTTGCATGAGATGGTCCGATCAGTACAAGGTGTCGCGAGACAACGCGGCTTACGCCTGGCGCTGGCGCCCGTCCGACAACAGGCGGGCGAACTCTTTCTTGACCACGCCATAGCATTCGCAGGTCGTGCTCTCCAGCCCGCTGCGGTCAAGCACCGTGATATGGCCGCGCCGGTAGCTGATATGGCCACGCGCCTGCAGTTTGCCAGCCGCCTCCGTCACGCCTTCGCGCCGCACGCCGAGCATATTGGCGATCAGCTCCTGGGTCATGGTCAGTTCGCGCCCGGGCAGGCGGTCCAGGGTCAGCAGCAGCCAGCGGCACAGTTGCTGCTCCACCGTGTGATGGCGGTTGCACACGGCCGTTTGCGACATTTGCGTCAGCAAGGCCTGCGTGTAGCGCAACAGCAGCCGCATCACGGGGCCGGCGCGGTTGAATTCTTCCATCAGCAAATGTGCCTTCAGGCGATAGCCGACGCCGCCCGTCTGCACCACGGCGCGGCTGGGTGTGGAGTCGCCGCCCATGAACAGCGAGACGCCGACCACGCCTTCATTGCCGACGCCGGCGATTTCGGACGAACCGCCGTTTTCCAGCAGATAGTGCAGCGAAACGATGGCAGTGGTGGGGAAGTACACATGCTGCAGTTTGTCGCCCGAATCGTAGATCACGTCACCCAGGCGCATCGGCACCTGCTCCAGGTGCGGCGCCAGTCGCGCAAAATCGGCGTCCTGCATGGCGGCCAGCAAATGGTTCTGATTGGGGTTGTGCAATACGACATACGGACTCGACATAGGCAGATTTAATGGTTTCCAGTCGTCAGCTAGGTGGTAATCGGAGAGGCGTCTGAACGAGTGGCGCCGTCGCGCAGAGTAACACAGCGGTGTCTCTGAGCCGCAACTATATTTCCTATCGCAAACGGTCTCCGTTCGGTAGCGAACGGACTTGCAAGGCCGTCAACACCTACAGTCAGTTATTGCACAAGACAGCCAGGTCGCCGATCCGGTCCGACGCAATCACAGACCGAAAGCACGCGATGCAAAAAATCCTCCGGCGGGTACGCATCTCGGTCTCGGTCTCGGTACTGATCACCATGCTGGCAGGGCTGGCGATAACGGCCTTGTGTTATGTGTCGGCGCGCCAGATCGAAGCGGAAAGCGCGCGGCTGCTGTTCCAGCACGACGCCAGCGTGCGCACCGCCGCCCTGATGTCGGGCCTGAACAACGCCGTGGAACAATTGAAGGTGCTGAACCAGCTGTTTCGCAGCATCGATCCGATCAGCCGCGAACAGTTCCGCAGTTTCAGCGCGCCGCTGCTGCAGCGCTATCCGGAAATCCAGGCCTTCAGCTACCGCCGCGTGCTCGACCATGCGGACCGTGCCGGCTACGAACACGCCATGCGCCAGGCTTATCCCGCTTTCATGATCGCCCAGGGTGACGACGACGGCGCCAACAGTCAGCCGGCGCCGCAGCGCGATAGCTATAACGTGATCGACTATGTCGAACCGCTGCAAGGCAATGCACAGTTGCTGGGCCTGGACACCAGCAACTCGCCCGGGCAGCAGGTGGCGCGCCTCGCCTCGCGCGACAGCGGCCTGCCGACTGCCACAGAGTTGCTGACGCTGACGCAATACCCTGGCCGGCAGACGGGCTTTCTGGTGCTGGCGCCCGTGTACCGTGCCGGCATGCCGCTCGATACGCCCGAACAGCGCCAGCGCGCCGTGATCGGCGAGACGGCCGCCACCTTTCGCATCACGCACCTGATTACCACCATCCTCGGCAACGCCAGCCTGCTCGACAGCGGCTCTGCCGGCATCGAAGTATTTGCTGGCGCACAAGGCAAGACCCTGGTTTACCGGCATGATGCCGCTGCCTCCAACCGCGCCCTGCCCGCATGGATGGAAGCCGCACATGGCCAGCCCACCCTGACCAGCTTCAACCTGGCCGGCCAACCCTGGCGCGTGCGCGTGACACCGGCGCGTGCGCTGTGGAATGATCACCAGGGCTCGCTGTATGTGCTGCTGGGCGGCTTGCTGTCGACCATGCTCGCCGTTGCGTATGTCTATCAGCTGGTATCGCGCAACAGCGTGATCGAACGCATCACCGGCGAGCGTACGGCGGCACTGAAATTTGCCAACCTGCGCCTGTCCGAAGACATCGCCGCACGTATGCAAAATGAACAGTCGCTGCGCCTGCGCGAACGCATTATCGAGGTGTCGGCCAACGCCATCGTCATCTGCAGCGCCGAAGCGCCCGCCTATCTGGTCGAATACGTGAATCCGGCGTTCGAGCGCATTACCGGCTACCCCGCGCACGAGGCAGTGGGCAAGCCGCTGGCCGGCCTGCAGGGTAATATCATGGACCAGCCAAACATGAACCTGTTGCAGGCGGCCATCCGCGAAGAACGCGAAGGCAAGGCCATCTTGCGCTACAGCCGCAAGGATGGCGAAATTTATTGGAGCGAAACGTTTGTCGCGCCGGTGCGTGGCCAGGCCGGCGACGATGGCACCGTGCCGATCAGCCACTTCGTGCTGGCGCAGTACGATATCAGCGCCGTCATGCGCTTCGAGGCCGAGCTGGCTTTCCAGGCGCGCCACGATATCCTGACCGGGCTGGCCAACCGCCGCCTGCTGCGCGAGCGACTGGAGCATGAAATGGCCGTCGCGCAGCGCACCGGCCTGCCGCTGTGGGTGGTGTTCATCGACCTGGACCGCTTCAAGTTCGTCAACGACACCCTGGGCCACGATGCCGGTGATACGCTGCTCAAGGGCGTGGCAGAGCGCCTGCTGGTGGCCACCCGCGAAGTCGATACGGTGGCGCGCCTGGGCGGCGACGAATTCGTGCTGCTGTTGCCGCAGCATGGCAATGGCGACCCCGGCATGGCCATCCTGCAGCGCATACTCGAGACCGTGGCGCAGCCCATGCAGCTGGGCGAATACGAATTTTTCCTCAGTTGCAGCATGGGCGTGGCGGTCTATCCCGACGACGGCAGCAGCGCCGAAATGCTGATCAAGCACGCCGATATCGCCATGTACCGTGCCAAGGAACAGGGCCGCGGCCACTGGCAGTTCTATGCCTCGAACATGAATGCGGACACGCTGGAGAGGCTGAGCCTGGAGAGCGAATTGCGCCATGCGCTCGAGCGCGACCAGTTTCACCTCGAATACCAGCCGCAGCTGGACCTGGCCAGCGGCCGGATGGTCGGCATGGAAGCGCTGCTGCGCTGGCACCACCCGCAGCTGGGACTGATTTCGCCGGCCAGCTTTATCGGCCTGGCCGAGGAAATGGGCCTGATCATACCGATCGGCGACTGGGTGCTGCGCACCGCCTGCGCCCAGACGCGCGCCTGGCAACTGGCCGGCCATGGCCAATTGCGCGTGGCAGTGAACCTGTCGGCGCGGCAATTCAAGCAAAGAAATCTGCTGCATGCGGTGGCCGCTGTATTGATGGAGACCGGCCTCGATGCAAGCTGCCTGGAGCTGGAGCTGACGGAAAGCATGGTGATGCACGATGTGGAGCAAGCCACCGCCATCATGGGCAACCTCAAGGCGCTGGGGGTGCAGCTGTCGATCGACGACTTCGGCACCGGCTACTCCAGCCTGGCCTATCTGCGCCACTTTCCGATCGACGTGCTGAAGATCGACAAATCGTTTGTCAACGACATCACGCACAGCAACGATGATGCGGCCATCGTCTGCGCCATCATCTCGCTGGCGCACAACCTGCGCCTGAAAGTGATCGCCGAGGGCGTGGAAACGGCGCCGCAGCTGGAATTTTTGCGCGCGCACGGCTGCGACCAGATGCAGGGCTATCTGTTCAGCCGTCCGCTGGGCGTGCCGGCCTTCGAAGCGCTGCTGCACCAGGGCCGCATACTGGCGGCCTGATGCTTTACAAGCTTAAAAAGCGTGGCGCAAGCCGAGGTTGAAGGCGCGGTCGCCGGTGCCAACCTCGGTGGCGTTGCCGACCATATAGGCGGCGCCGTGGTGGTTGCGGATCTGCGCATACGCCAGATAGAGCTTGCTGCGTTTCGACAAGGCATAGGTGGCGCCGATGGCCAGCTGCTGCGCGTCGCGGTTGGCTGGATTGCGGTCATCCTTGTGCACCACCGACGCCAGCAAGGTCGCGGCACCCAGCGGTACCGATACGCCGACAATCGCGTCGCGGCTGTCGGTCGATTGCAGCGGCGCCGTGGCTGCGCCATAAGGATTGTCGGCAAAGAACAGCGAACTGCCCTCGCCCGTATTGCTGCCATAGCCGGCGAAGGCCGTGGCCACGCCAAAATTGTAGTTGCCCGCCAAAATAGTATTGTTGACCTTGCTCTTGCCGGCCTCGCCGTCACGGCTCTGGCGCGCAAGGCGCAAGGTCAACGGGCCGTTCACATAACCGAGCGCCAGGCCCAGTGTACGCTGGTCGGCCGCAATGCCGCTGTGTTCACCGGCACCGAACATCACGGTGGCCGTCACGCCACGCATGGTGGGCGAGGTATAGCGCACCGTATTGTCGATGCGGGTGGCCGAATAGCCGGCCACGTTGGTCGAGGCGCCGGCCATGCCGCCCTCGAACGGGTCGGCCACGTCGGTCAGCGCCTGGCTTTGCAGATTGTACTGGCGGCCGAAGGTCAGCATGCCCAGCGGGCCATCGAGGCCGACGAAAGCCTGGCGGCCGAACAGCTGGCCGGCCTGGTCCGAACGCCCTGTGTCGGCCAGCAAGCCGGCTTCCAGCGTGAATACTGCTTGCCATCCCTTGCCCAGCGCTTCGGCGCCGCGAAAACCGAGGCGCGAACCGGCCGAAACGCCACTGGAGACTTTGCTGATCGAGCGCTCCTGCACCAGCGCCGCATCCATCAGGCCATACATGTCGACGGAGGACTGGGCGTGGGCGGTCATGGCAGGCAGGATGAGGGTCGAGGCGAACCCCAGGCAGACGGTATTGATTTTCATGCGACTCCTTGATAAACGCCAGGCCGGCAATCTCGTGCAGGCGGCAAGGCGCATGCGCGTCGAGGCACCATCAAAAAAGATGACGAACCGGAACTTTCCTGGCGAAGTTGTGACGGATGCGGCCCGCAGGGCACGCTTCGAAAAGAGCCTGCCGAGCAGATGGTGTCATCTGCGGGGACAGCCTCCAGGTGCCGGCATCGCTGATGCACTGGCATGGCCGTGAGTTGGATAAAACTGCGGCCGCTGGCGCCTTCTGCAAGTCATTGCAAGAAGCGACAGGGCCGTAAGTATAGCATTGCAGCAATTCCAACCCCGTTCGATTGCCCGCTGAGGCACGTTACACGGTGCGCCGGGCAGCCAAAAATACTACTTCACTTTGTCATACCTGATCAGCTGTCCATCGCGGTCCCACAGCAGCCTGCCCTCCTCGATGCCGATCACGGCATGGAAATCGCGCAGGCCGGCGGGCGGCGGATAAACCAGGAAGCGCAGCAGGCCGCCACGGCGCTTTGCCAGCGCGATCGTGGCGCGGCCCGTTTCCGGGTGCGACAGCACCAAGTGGCGCAGCGGGCCGGCAAACGGCACCGGCCACGGCTGCTCGCTGCTGACACCTCTGGCCAGTTGCGGAGCGTCGCCTAGCGCCAGCAGCGCGATGCCGGCCACCGGTTCGTCGCGGTATTCGACGATGACGCTGGCCGGGCCATCGACGGCATCGCCACCGCGCGGCGCCTGCAGCACGAAGGGCGCGGCGCGCGAGGCGGCGTCGCCCTGCAGCACCAGTTCACCGCCGCGTACCGACCAGCGCCCTTGCGCTGCCTCCTCAGTGGCGCCATACAGCAACTCGTAGCTGAAGCGGCCATCGGCGCGCAACACGATCTGCGACGCCACTTCGATCTTGCGCTTCAACCCATAGCGTCCCGGCAAGCGTTTTTGCAGCGCCAGGTCGGCGGCCTTCTGGGCCGGCGTCAGGGCCGTGGCGCCGGGATCGACAGCAGGCGCTGCGACGGCGGGTATCGGCCAGCCAGCCGCCTTCAGGATCGACAGCACATCGTCGCGTCCGGCGCTGCGCAGTTGTTCCCACGCTGCTCCATCAAGTTGCCGGCGCTTGCCCGCCAGGCGCGCCAGGCGCGTCGTGAAACGCTGACCCAGCCAGCCTGCCAGCGAACGCTCGGGTTGACGCGCAAATGCCGTCACCAGACGCGCCGCCATGGGCTCGGTACAGTGCGCTGGCAAGGCGGCAAAGCCATGCTTGAGCAGCAGTTGCCAGTATTCATCAGTGGCGCCCATGACGGTCGCCAGCAACTGCTGCGCCTGCGGCAGGCAGACGGTGTCGAGCGGCACGCTGCCATCGCGCGTCACCACTGCCAGCGTGGCAGGATCGAGGCTGGCGACAGCCAGGTCCAGCGGCCCGCCCCAGGGCTGGTCGGCGGCGGCGTCGATGCGCGCGCCGCGCGCCAGCAGCAGGCGCACTGCAGCGGCGTCGCCGTTGCTGATGGCCAGTTCCAGCGCGCTCATCTGCTTGCTGGCGCGCCAGTTCGGATCGAGCCCCAGGTCCAGCAGCGTGGGCAGCAAATCGAGCCGGTGCGCGCGCACGACATGGCGCAGCACCACAGAGTCGGCGGGCTGGCGCGGCTGGCCCTCGGCATCTTGCAACAGGCCGTATTCGAGCAGCAGCGGCACCAGCGCGCGCTGCGGGGACTCGATGGCGGCAACGATGGCGCGATTGCCCACCGCACTGAGTGGCAGGCCGTGCGACAGCATCAGGCGTATGCGTTCCAGACCGGCGGCGTCCGTCACCGAAGCGAGCGCCTTTTCCAGCGGCGACGGTTTGACGTCGGCCAGCGGCTTGCGCGCCGCGATGCTGCGCAACAGCATGTCCAGCACCACATTGTTTTCCGGCGTCGCCGGCAATTCCAGTGCCAGGTTCAGCACGGCAATTTCACCACCCAAGGGATCGGCGCCCAGGCCGAGCAGCAATTTCACCATGGCCTCGTCGCCATCCTCGACGGCCACCAGCAGGGGCGGACGATAGCCATCGCTGGTCACTGGCGCGCCCATCGATGCCAGCCGGCCTACCCAGTCATGGCGGTGGCTGCGTACCGCATGCCATAGCAGGGTGCCAGGCTCGAGCTGCAGGGAAGCGAGCGCCGACGACTCATACTGATACGATTCTTCGTTCACCGGCCCGTATTGCGTCCACGGCATGGACGGTACCAGCAGTTGGGCCAGCACAGCGTCCGATGCCGCAGGTGGCAGGTACAGGGCGCGCATCGCGGCGTCGAGCCAGCGATCACCACCCTTCGCATCGTGCCGCGGCACGCGCTGTTTGAGCCAGTCCAGGCCGCCGGCATTGCCCACCTCGGCCGCATAGGCGTACAGTGACTTGCCCTTGTCATCGATATACGGCGTGGTGCCGGTGGCCAGCATTTTGTCGAGTACCTCGGGGCCGCGCGTCAGCCGCAGCAGCGGCGCCCACAACAGATAATCGGCCGTCGCGCGCTTGTCGTCATCGTCTTCCTTGCCCTTGCCCTTGCCCGTTGGCGGCTTGTCTTTCGCCGCTTGCGCCTGGCGTTCATCGGAGATCAGATAGGGCCGGCCCGAGCCCGCGTCCAGCAGCGCGATCATCAGCGCCGTGCGCTCGCCGGCATCGATCAGCTCGGGCAAGATGCCGGCCTCTTTTTGCTCCAGCGCATATTCGAGCGGTGCAAGCATGCGGTTGCCGGCGCCATACTGGCGCACATCGGCGCCATGCGCCAGCAACAGGCGCACCATTGCGGCATTGCCGTACAGGGCAACCAGGTGCAGCGGCGCGCAGTTGTCCTGAAACGTGCCTTCACCGACCGCCACGCCGCGTGCAAGCAGCGAGGCCATCATGCGCACCTTTGCCGGCAGCAGGGACGCATGCCGTGCGCGCAGTTCCTCGCGATGCTTGCGCAACTGCGCCAGGGAAGCGGGCTCGCGCGCGGACGGATGCGCGGCGCGCCAGGTTTTCTCATACGCCAGCAGGCTGGGCGCCGGCAGTATCAGCGCGTGCAGCAAGGTATAGCCGTCCATCACATAATCGCCGGGATTGGGCAGGCCGGCCAGCAGCGTGGCGAACGCAGCTTCATCGCCCTCACCTGCAGCCTGGAACAGCGGCTCGACGGCAGGCGTGGCCGGCAGCTTGTTGCGCGCCGCACGCACATAATTGACCTTGCGCTCTATGCCGTGCACCGACGCCTGGGGCAGCGGCGTGCCGACCTGCCAGGCGCGCGCCAGCTGGGCCGCTTCGGCAATTTGCGCCGGATTCATGGCCCGCTCCCAGGCAGTCACGTCCGCCTTGGCCTTCTGCTCGCCGCCGCGCGCCGCGAGCTGGCTCAGCATTGACGCCAGCACATAATCCTGCGGCAAGGTGTCATCAATGCCGTACAACATGGCCAGATGCGACTGCGCCGGCGCATTGCCCGCTTCGGCCGCCTTGCGCAGCCATTGCACGGCCAGCTTGTCATCATGGCCGCCGATGCCCTTCCAGTACATTACGCCCAGGCGGTAGGCCGCCTCCATGTTGCCTGCCTCGGCGGCGCGGCGATACCAGTCCTGCGGCGAGCGCCGGCCCGTCACCGACGTGCCAGGCAGGCGCGTGCCGGCCTGCCACTGGGCAACGAGCCGTTCGGCTTCCTTGACCTGGTCGGGCGACATATTGTTGCGCTGCACCGGCAGGTATTTTTCCACCTCGGCCGCGCCGGTCCATTTTTTATCGCGCAGCGCCAGCAGCTTGTAGGCATGGGACAGCACGCTGTCGGCCGGCACGCCCTCGCCCTGCTCATACAGACGCCCCAGTTGCGCCAGCGGCCCGCCATCGCCGCCCTTGGCCAGATCTTGCAACCAGGGCAGCGCGCGCGCCGGATTTTTTACGGAACCGTAACCGTAGAGATATAGCGATACAAGTTCATCCTGCGCGACGCGATCGCCGCTTTTGGCGGCCAGCAGATACCAGCGCTCGGCGTTGGCGTCGTTGCCCGGCAGGTCAGGACAATCGCGCCCCGCCTTGTACAGGTCGCCAAGCAGTTTTTGTGCCTTGGCATTGCCAGCCTGCGCCACCGGGCGCAGCTGCGCCACGGCCTCGACGCAGCGCCCCTGCTCGAAAGCCGCGACGCCTTCCTTCACGCCGGCGCGCGCGCCGGTGCTTGCCAGGCCAATACCGATGCCGCAGATGGCCAGTTGCCAGATTTTTTTCATGGATTTCCAGGCTTGGATTGCACGTTGAGCTTGTTTGCTGAGGTGATTGCAAAGATGATAGCGTGAAAGAAATGCAATGTAGCAATATTGCGCAATCGTGCAGGGCTTTTCGGCCACTGCGACCGGCTATTTGCTGCACATGCTTTAAGCACCCCTTATAATGATTCCTTTTGCCAAACACACGCCAAATCATGGAATTAGCCAAGTCTTTCGAGCCCGCCGACATTGAACAATTCTGGCGCACCGAGTGGGAACAGCGCGGTTACTTTACCGCCACTCTCGATGCCGGAAAACCTTCATTCAGCATCCAGTTGCCGCCGCCGAACGTGACCGGCACCCTGCACATGGGCCATGCCTTCAACCAAACCATCATGGATGGCCTGACGCGCTACCACCGCATGCTGGGCCACAACACGGCCTGGATCCCCGGCACCGACCACGCCGGCATCGCCACCCAGATCGTGGTGCAGCGCCAGCTGGACGCGCAAAAGATTTCGCGCCATGACCTGGGCCGCGAAAAATTCGTCGAAAAAGTGTGGGAGTGGAAAGAAAAGTCGGGTTCCATCATCACCGGCCAGATGCGCCGCCTGGGCGCTTCGGCCGACTGGCAACGCGAATACTTCACGATGGACGAGCCGCGCTCGAAGGTCGTCACCGACGTCTTCGTACGCCTGTTCGAGCAGGGCCTGATCTACCGCGGCAAGCGCCTGGTCAACTGGGACCCGGTGCTGGGCACGGCCGTATCCGACCTGGAAGTGATCTCGGAAGAAGAAGACGGCTCGATGTGGTACATCAAATACCCGCTGGCTGACGGCAGCGGTTTTTTGACAGTGGCCACCACCCGTCCTGAAACCATGCTTGGCGACGTGGCGGTAGCAGTCGATCCGACCGACGAGCGCTATATGGCGCTGGTCGGCAAGATGCTGAAACTGCCTTTGAGCGACCGTGAAATTCCCATCATCGCCGACGAATACGTCGACAAGGAATTCGGCACCGGCTGCGTGAAGATTACCCCCGCGCACGACATGAACGATTACGCCGTCGGCCAGCGCCACAAGCTGCCACAGATCGTGATCCTGACGCTGGACGCAAAAATTACCGACGATGCGCCCGAGGCCTACCGCGGCCTGGACCGCTTTGCCGCGCGCAAGCAGATCGTCGCGGACCTCGATGCGCAGGGCCTGCTGGAACAGGTCAAACCGCACAAGCTGATGGTGCCGCGCGGCGACCGTACCGGCGTGGTGATCGAACCGATGCTGACCGACCAGTGGTTTGTCGCCATGAGCAAGCCGGCGCCGGAAGGCACTTTCTTCCCGGGCAAGTCGATTGCCGAGACGGCACTGGAAAAAGTGGCCAATGGCGAAATCAAGTTCGTGCCGGAAAACTGGAGCACCACCTACAACCAGTGGCTCAACAACATCCAGGACTGGTGCATCTCGCGCCAGCTGTGGTGGGGCCACCAGATTCCGGCCTGGTATGACGAGGCCGGCAATATTTTCGTCGCCAAGACCGAAGCCGAAGCGCAGGCCAAGGCGCAGGCCGCCGGCAGCACCGGCCCCTTGAAACGCGACGACGACGTGCTCGACACCTGGTTCTCGTCGGCGCTGGTACCGTTCTCGACCATGGGCTGGCCGGAAGAAACGCCGGACATGAAAGCCTTTTTGCCGTCGTCGGTACTGGTAACGGGTTTCGACATCATCTTCTTCTGGGTCGCGCGCATGGTCATGATGACGGCGCACTTCACCGGCAAGGTGCCGTTTGAAACCGTCTACGTGCATGGCCTGGTGCGCGATTCGACCGGGCAGAAAATGTCCAAGTCGAAAGGCAATACGCTGGACCCGATCGATTTGATCGACGGCATCGACCTGGACGGCCTGATCGCCAAGCGCACCACCGGCCTGATGAACCCGCGCGATGCGGAAAAAATCACCAAGGCGACACGCAAGGAATTCCCGGACGGCATTTCCGCCTACGGAACCGACGCCGTGCGCTTTACCATGGCCAGCTATGCATCGCTGGGCCGCAATATCAATTTCGACCTGGGCCGCTGCGAAGGCTACCGCAACTTCTGCAACAAGATGTGGAACGCCACCCGTTTCGTGATGATGAATACGGAAGGCCACGACTGCAGTGCGAACGAGGCCGATTTGTCGCAGGCAGACAAGTGGATTATCTCGCTGCTGCAAAAAGCCGAACTGGACGTGGCCAAGGGTTTCGAAGACTTCCGCTTTGACAATATCGCCGCCACCATCTACAAATTCGTGTGGGACGAGTATTGCGACTGGTACCTGGAAGTGGCCAAGGTGCAAGTGCAGCAAGGCACGCCAGGCCAGCAGCGCGCCACCCGCCACACCCTGCTGCGCGTGCTGGAAGTGGTGCTGCGCCTGGCCCATCCGATTATTCCGTTTGTGACGGAAGCGCTGTGGCAGACCGTCGCCCCGCTGGCTGGCAAGACGCTGAAGGCTGAAGATTCCATCATGATGCAGCCTTACCCGATCGCCGACACCAGCAAGATCGACGAAGCGGCCGAAGCCTGGATGCAGCAACTGAAAGCGCTGACCGACGCGACGCGCAACCTGCGCGGCGAAATGCAGATCTCGCCATCGCTGCGCGTGCCGCTGTTTGTGGAAGCGGGCAACGCCGCCGACAAGGCCGCGCTGGGCAGCTACGCTCCATATATCCAATCGCTGGGCAAGCTGGCCGAAGTGCAGATCGTCGATGCACTGCCCGATTCGCCGGCAGCGGTGGCCATAGTAGGCACCACCAAGCTGATGCTGAAAGTGGAAATCGACGTGGCGGCCGAACGCGAGCGCCTGGGCAAGGAGATCGCCCGCATCGAAGCGGAAATTGCCAAGGTCAACAGCAAGCTTGGCAATGAAAGCTTCGTGGCCCGCGCCCCGGCAGCCATTGTTGCGCAAGAAAACGAGCGCTTGCTCAGTTTTTCGGCCACAATAGAAAAACTGCGCGAACAGTTTGCTAAACTACCTGTCGCATAAGGCAAGTTTGGAAAGATGGCACGGCGGCATGATGCCGCCGTGCCACGCTGCTGGTCTTGCCTTGGTAAAAAGTTCGCGTAACGTTCAAAAAAACCAATGGAGACTAGCGATGCGTACCTTGTTTACAAACAGCCTCAAAACCACCCTGTTGATGGCCTTGCTTGCCATCGCCGGCGGCGCCAGCGCTGCCAATGACAGCCCCGTGGGCGCCTGGAAAACCATCGACGACGCCACCGGCAAGCCGAAATCCATTGTCCGCATCACCGACAATGGCGGCGTACTGGAAGGAAAAATCGAAAAACTGTTCCGTGCCCCGGAAGAAAACCAGAACCCCACTTGCGACAAATGCACGGGCGCCAGCAAGGACCAGCCGATTATCGGCCTGACCATCCTGACGGGCCTGAAAAAAGACGGCAAGGAGTGGAACGGCGGCGAAATCACAGATCCGGCCACTGGCAAGGTCTACAAGAGCAAGGCCGAGCTGACCGAAGGTGGCGCCAAGCTGCAGGTGCGCGGTTATGTGGGTGTGCCGATGTTTGGTCGTTCGCAGACCTGGGTGCGCGAAGAATAAATCGTTTTTTCCAACAAAAAACCGGCTTGCGCCGGTTTTTTTTCGCCCATGCTCAAGCGGGTTTGCGGTGATATTTCTGCAAATGCCGGTCCAGGCTATTGGCAAAGCTCTGCCGGTCGCCGTGGTTGAACGCGGCCGGGCCACCGGTATCGACGCCGCCGCTGCGCAGCTCTTCCATAAAGGCGCGCATGCTCAGTTGCTGGGCGATATTATCCTGCGTATAGAACTCGCCGCGCGGATTGAGCGCGTAGCCGCCCTTCTTCAGCACGTCGGACGCCAGCGGAATGTCACCCGTCACCACCAGGTCGCCGGGGTTCAGCAGGCGCACGATTTCCTGGTCGGCCACGTCGGCACCCGACGGCACTTGCACCGTGCGGACAAAACGCGACGGCGGCACGCGCAGGCCCTGGTTGGCAACCAGCGTGACGGGCAGCTCCAGCCGGTCGGCAACGCGGTACAAAATCTCCTTGATGACCACCGGGCAGGCGTCGGCATCGACCCAGATCTGCATACCTGGCATGCCCGTTACACCGTCCAAGCTTCACCATTCGGGCTGATGCGCGGCGCGCTGACGCCGAAGTGCAGATAGGCAGCCGGCGTGGCGACACGTCCACGCGGCGTGCGCTGCAGGAATCCCTGTTGAATCAGGTAAGGCTCCAGCACGTCTTCGATGGTGTCGGCCGCTTCGCCGATGGCGGCGGCCAGATTGCCGATGCCGACCGGGCCACCGCCGAACTTGAACAGCACGGCTTCGAGCAGTTTGCGGTCCATCACGTCAAAGCCCACCGAGTCGACATCGAGCATGACCAGCGCACGGTCGGCCACCACCTTGGTGATCTCGCCATTGCTTTTCACCTCGGCAAAGTCGCGCACGCGGCGCAGCAGGCGGTTGGCGATGCGCGGCGTGCCACGTGCGCGCTGGGCGATCTCATGCGCGCCGTCCGGGTCGATTGGCGCCTTGAGCAAGGCCGCGCTGCGCGTGACGATACGGGTCAGCTCGGCAGTGTTATAGAACTCCAGCCGTGCCACGATGCCGAAGCGGTCGCGCAGCGGATTGGTCAGCATGCCGGCACGCGTGGTGGCGCCCACCAGGGTGAACGGCTGCAGGTCGAGTTTCACGGAGCGGGCGGCCGGGCCTTCGCCGATCATGATGTCGATCTGGTAGTCTTCCAGCGCCGGATACAGTATCTCTTCGACCACCGGCGACAGCCGATGAATCTCGTCGATAAACAGCACATCGTTCGCTTCCAGGTTGGTCAGAATGGCCGCCAGGTCACCCGGGCGCTCCAGCACCGGACCCGAGGTCTGCCGCAGGTTGACGCCCATTTCGCGCGCGATAATGTGCGCCAGCGTGGTCTTGCCCAGGCCAGGCGGGCCGAACAGCAAAGTATGGTCGAGCGCTTCCTTGCGCTGGCGTGCGGCGGTAATGAAAATTTCCAGCTGGTCGCGGATCTTTTCCTGGCCCACATATTCATCGAGCTGTTTGGGCCGCAAGGCCCGTTCGATCGCCTCTTCGTTGTGCGAGATCGGCGCCGCATCGATAATGCGCTGTTCCGTGAAGATATCGGTCTGGATACTCATGCCGTGTTCCCGTTAGCCTTTCGACAGCGCTTTGAGCGCCAGTTTGATGCCGTCCGAGACACCGCTGCTGGCCGGCACGTTTTTCACGGCCGCCTGCGCTTCCTTCTCGGAATAGCCCAGCGCGACCAGCGCGTTGAGGATATCGGACTGCGCGTCCGGCGCCGCGTGTGCGCCAAGCGGGCCGAGATCGGCACCGATCTTGCCCTTCAGTTCCAGCAGCAGCCGCTCGGCCGTCTTCTTGCCGATGCCGGGCACTCTGACCAGGCGGCCCGAATCCTGCAGCGTAATCGCCTGCGCCAGGTCGGCAATCGTCATGCCCGACAGGATGGACAAGGCCATGCGCGCACCGACACCGGTGATCTTGATCAGCTGGCGAAACACGGCACGCTCGGCCGCGTTGCCGAAGCCGAACAGCAGATGCGCATCTTCGCGGATCGCCTGGTGCGTAAACAGCACGACTTTTTCACCCACGTGTGGCAGATTGTAAAACGTGCTCATCGGCACATCGACTTCATAGCCGACCCCCTGGCAATCGACCAGCAATTGCGGCGGATTTTTTTCAAGCAGAATACCGGACAGACGGCCTATCATTGCGTGTTCCTCATGTAAATGTGAAGTATGCCCAAGTATGCCTTAGCCGACCAGGCGGCCGCGCTTCATGCGCAGGCCTTGCAACTGCGGCGCCAGCGCACCGATCATGGCCAGCGCATCGACGCTGTTGGCGTGACAAATCGCCACGCCCAGCGCATCGGCCGCATCGCTGCCGGGCAGGCCGGGCAAGCTGAGCAAGCGCGCCACCATCTGCTGCACCTGCTCCTTGGCCGCCTTGCCGTGGCCGGTAACGGCCTGCTTCAGTTGCAGCGCCGTATATTCGGCCACGTCCAGGTCGGCATGAACCAGCGCGCAGATGGCCGCACCGCGCGCCTGGCCCAGCAGCAAGGTCGATTGTGGATTGACGTTGACAAAGACTTTTTCGATGGCCGCGCAGTCGGGCCGGTAGGTGGCGACGATTTCCGACACACCCTGCAGAATGATCTTCAGGCGCGGCGGCAAAGCCCCTTCGGAAGCGGTCTTGATGGTGCCCGAAGCAATATAGCGCAGCTTGCTGCCGTGTTTTTCGATAACCCCGAAGCCAGTAGTGCGCAAGCCAGGATCGATGCCAAGAATAATCATCGCCAGATTCTATAATGAATACGGCAGGCACCGGTGAATAACCGGTGCCTGCCGTTTTACAACTCAGACCCAGCATTTGCCGCTGGGTTAAATATTAATGACGGAAATGACGCGTACCCGTGTACAACATCACGACGCCGCGCTCATCGGCCGCATCGATCACTTCCTGGTCGCGCATCGAGCCGCCCGGATGGATCACGCAGGTGGCACCTGCGTCAACTACCACGTCAAGGCCATCGCGGAACGGGAAAAAGGCATCAGACGCCACCACTGAACCGGCCAGCGACAGGCCGGCGTTCTGCGCCTTGATCGAGGCGATGCGGGCCGAGTCGATGCGGCTCATCTGCCCTGCACCCACACCCAGGGTCATGTTATTGCCACAGAAGACAATGGCGTTCGATTTGACGAATTTTGCCACTTTCCAGGCGAACATCAGATCCGACAGTTGCTGCGGCGTCGGCTTGAGTTTGCTGACCACGCGCAGGTCGCCCATGGCGACGTTTTTCGCATCCGGCGACTGCACCAGCAGGCCGCCACCGACGCGCTTGAAGTCCATCGCGTTCACGCCATTGCCCAGCGGGATCTCCAGCATGCGCACGTTCTGCTTGCTCGACAGGATTTGTTTCGCTTCAGCGGAGAATGATGGGGCGATCAGCACTTCCACGAACAGCTTGGCGATCTCGCTGGCGGTGGCGCCGTCGAGTTCGGTATTGAAGGCGATGATGCCGCCAAACGCTGAAGTCGGGTCCGTCTGCAGCGCGCGCGCGTACGCTTCGGCAGCATTCGCACCGAGCGCCACGCCGCATGGATTGGCATGCTTGACGATCACGCAGGCGGCGCTTTGCTCGAAGCCGCCCAGGCTCTTCACGCATTCCCAGGCCGCGTCGGCGTCGGCGATATTGTTGTACGACAGTTCCTTGCCTTGCAGCTGGCGATAGTTGGCCAGTGCGCCGTCGGTCACCACCAGGTCGCGGTAGAAGGCGGCGCTCTGGTGCGGGTTTTCGCCGTAGCGCATGTCCTGCACTTTTTCAAACGCCACGTTCAGGGTTTGCGGATAAGCACCGCGCTCGGCGTGCACTTTGGTCGGGCCCAGGCTGGTCAGGTAGTTGGTGATGGCACCATCGTATTGCGCCGTGTGGGCAAACACTTTCTTGGCCAGCATGAATCGGGTATCGTAGCTCACTTCGCCAGCTTTGCCCTCAGCCGCACTGTCAGACGCACGCATTTCGGCCAGCACCACTTCGTAATCGCTCGGATCGCAGATAACGATCACGTCCTTGTGGTTCTTGGCCGCCGAACGCAGCATGGTCGGGCCACCGATGTCGATGTTCTCGATCGCGTCTTCCAGGGTGCAATCGGCCTTGGCCACGGTGCCCTGGAAGGGGTACAGGTTGACCACCACCATGTCGATGGTCGGCATGTCGTGTTCAACCAGCTTGGACATATGCTCGGGGAAATCGCGGCGCGCCAGGATGCCGCCGTGTACTTTCGGGTGCAAGGTCTTCACGCGGCCATCGAGCATCTCGGGGAAACCCGTGTAGTCGGCCACTTCCGTGACGGGCACACCGTTATCGGCCAGCAATTTGGCGGTGCCGCCGGTCGACAGCAGGTTGACGCCGAGGGCAGACAGGGCGCGCGCGAAATCGAGGACGCCGGTCTTGTCGGAAACGGAAAGGAGAGCTTGTTTGATCATGGCTGTGGCTAGGTGGTTAAGTGTTCTTGGCGAATGCGCAGTCCGGTGTCAGTACCGGCCTGCGGCGGATTCAAAACTTGGCGTCACTTGCAAGCCGGCGTTACAGCAGACCGTGCTCCTGCAACTTCTTGCGCAAGGTATTGCGGTTAATGCCCAGCATTTGCGCGGCATGCGACTGGTTGCCATCGGCGCGTGTCATCACGACTTCCAGGATGGGCTTTTCGACGGTCAGCACCACCATGTCATAGATATTCGACGCTTGCTGCTCGCCCAGGTCATTGAAATAATCTTCCAGACTTTTCTGAACGACTTCCTGTATGCTTTCTTTGCTCATTTTTTATGCTTGAACCGGCTAATTGATTTATCAAGGCGCTCCCGGGTGCATCACCGTCGCGCAAACGCGCAAGTCTGGTGCAAGCCGGAAAAGCCCTTTTCTTTATACTGCTGCGGCCATTTCGGTCAAACCGCTGTCACTATCTTCGGAGAGGCGGTATTGTAACCGCTCGCCAAACTTCCATTGCGACTCAAAAAATTGATCGACGGCCAGCAACTGCGCGTCCGTCGATTCCAGCAAATTCATTTGCTGGCGGAACTGTTCGCCACCTTCCAGATCTTTCACGTACCAGCCTATATGCTTGCGCGCCGTGCGCACACCGAGAAATTCGCCATAAAACGCGTAATGGGCGCGCAAGTGCTCGTCCATCAGGCCGCGCACTTCGTCCACATACGGCGCCGGCAATAAAGTGCCGGTACGCAAAAAATGGTCGATCTCGCGGCAGATCCATGGCCGGCCCTGCGCCGCACGGCCGATCATGACGGCATCCGCCCCCGTCTGATCGAGCACGTAGCGGGCTTTTTGCGGGCTGGTGATGTCGCCATTGGCCACCACGGGTATGCCTACCGACGCTTTCACGGCGGCAATGGTTTCGTACTCGGCATCGCCCTTGTAACCATCGGCACGCGTGCGGCCATGCAAGGTCAGCATCTGGATGCCGGCCTGCTCGGCGATGCGGGCGATGCGCAAGGCATTCTTGTTTTCGCGGTTCCAGCCGGTGCGAAATTTCAGGGTCACGGGCACGTCGACGGCGTTCACCACCGCATGCAGGATCTTTTCAACCAGGCTTTCGTTTTGCAGCAGGGCCGAACCGCACCAGCTGTTGCAGACCTTTTTCACCGGGCAACCCATATTGATGTCGATGATCTGCGCGCCCCGATCGACATTGAACCTGGCGCAATCGGCCAGGTCCTGTGGATCGGCGCCCGCGATCTGTACCGCTTTTGGCTCCATTTCGCCTTCGTGGTCGGTACGGCGGCTGCTTTTTTCCGTGGCCCACAGGCGCGGATTCGAAGCCGCCATTTCCGATACGGCATAGCCGGCGCCCAGCTGTTTGCACAACTGGCGAAATGGCCGATCCGTCACGCCAGCCATGGGTGCGACGAAAACGTTGTTGCGCAGAATGTGAGGGCCGATTTGCACTGAAGAACCTGGAATGGACGGGGGAACCTGCTATTTTAACCGATACCCTGCCTAATTAATAAGCACTATTTTTCAGGCCCAGTGCGCCAGGGCATCACAGGTGCAACTACCCCAGCTCATCCATCGCGGGCACCGCCAGGTGTTCGATGTTTCCCCAGTGCACCAAATGCAACTTGCCGTCGGCATATGAAAAACGATTCACGCTGGCATTCCTGACCTGGAAATCGCGCGGACTGTCGAGTGTCATGCCGACCGCCTCGCGGTAGGCGCACTCAAGCACGCCGCCGTGGGCGACGATGGCGATGGTCTGGCCATCATAGCGCCGGGCCCAGCGCGCGATGGCCGCATTGGCGCGTGTATAAAACTGGCGAAAACTCTCGGCCTGGCGCTCGCCGGACGGCATCACGGCGTCGATCTGGCGCGCTTGCCACTGCGCATACTCATGCGGGTAATGCGCCGCGATATCGGCATACAGCAATCCTTCGAAGGCGCCATAGCAGCGCTCGCGCAGCAGTTGATCGGTCTGCACCGGCAAATCGTGCAAGTCAGCCACGGCCTGCGCCGTCTGTCGCGCGCGCTGCAGGTCGCTCGACAATACAGCTGCCAGCGGTTCGCCGGCCAGCGCCTGGCCCAGCGCCGCAGCTTGCTGCAGGCCAACGTCGTTCAGGGGAATGTCGATATGACCCTGCAAGCGGCGTTCGGCGTTCCACGGCGTTTCGCCATGGCGTATCAGTAAAATCGTCGTGTTCATCGTATCGATCTTCAGGTGAGTTCTTCAGCGCGGGCCGGTTTTGGATGAACTTGCAGCCAGAACGTGACCGGGCCGTCGTTCGTCAGCGACACCTGCATGTCGGCGCCGAACTGCCCCGTCTGCACGCCGGCGTGGCGCCTGCGCGCCTGCTCCACGAAATGACAGAACAGGCGCAAGCCGTCCTGCGGGCTGGCGGCCGGGGTGAACGACGGTCGCGTGCCGGACTTGGTATCGGCTGCCAGGGTGAACTGCGGCACCAGCAGCAAGCCGCCGGCCACATCGGTCACGCTGCGGTTCATCTTGCCCGCTTCGTCGGCAAAAACGCGGTAGCCCAACAGCTTGGTCAGCAAGGCGTCCGCTTCCTTTGCGGTATCGCCGCGCTCGGCACACACCAGCACCAGCAGGCCGGCGTCGATGGCGCCGATGGTATTGCCATCGACCTCCACGCTGGCCCATGTCACCCGTTGCAGCAGAGCGATCATGCGCTCAGGGTGACGCGCGAAAATTTACGCTTGCCCACCTGCAACACGCATACGCCGGCCTCGACTTTCAAGGTCTTGTCGCTGATCACGGTGCCGTCGATGCGCACGCCGCCCTGGTCGATCATGCGGGCTGCTTCCGAGACCGACGGGCACAAGCCTGTTTGCTTGAGCAGCTGGGTGATCGCCAGCGGCGCGCCGGCCAGCGTCACTTCCGCAATATCGTCCGGGATGCCGCCCTTCGAGCGGTTGACGAAGTCGGCCAGCGCATCCTCGGCCGCCTGCTGCGAGTGGAAACGGGCGACGATCTCTTGCGCCAGCGCCACTTTCGCGTCGCGCGGATTGCGCCCGCCCTCGACTTCGCTCTTCAGTTGCGCCAGTTCGGCGATCGAACGCCACGACAGCAGCTCGTAGTAGCGCCACATCATCACGTCGGAAATGCTCATCAGCTTGGCAAACATGGTGTTGGGCGCTTCCGTGATGCCGATGTAGTTGTTTTTCGACTTGGACATTTTTTCCACGCCGTCCAAGCCTTCCAGCAGCGGCATGGTCAAAATACACTGCTGTTCCTGGCCGTACTGCTTTTGCAGCTCGCGGCCGACCAGCAGGTTGAACTTCTGGTCTGTGCCGCCCAGTTCCAGGTCGGACTTCAGCGCCACCGAGTCGTAACCCTGCATCAGCGGGTACAGGAATTCGTGCACGGAAATCGGCACGCCGCCCTGGAAGCGCTTGGTGAAATCGTCGCGTTCGATCATGCGCGCCACCGTGTAGTGCGAAGCGAGCTGGATAATGCCGCGCGCGCCGAGCGGATCGCACCACTCGGAGTTATAGCGAATTTCGGTTTTGCTGGCGTCGAGCACCAAAGAGGCTTGCGCGAAATACGTCATCGCGTTAATCTCGATCTGTTCGCGCGTCAGCGGCGGGCGCGTGACGTTGCGGCCCGAAGGGTCGCCGATCATGGAAGTGAAGTCGCCGATCAGGAAAATGACTTGATGGCCGAGGTTTTGCAACTGGCGCATCTTGTTCAGCACCACAGTGTGACCCAGGTGCAAGTCCGGTGCGGTCGGGTCCAGGCCCAGCTTGATACGCAGCGGTACACCTGTTTGTTCGGAGCGCGCCAATTTTTGCGCAAATTCGCTTTCGATCAAGAGTTCATCGACGCCACGCTTGGTAATCGCGAGGGCTTCTTGTACTCTGTCCGACAGCACGAGCGGCGTCTGAGCTGGGTTGGCCTTGGCAGGTGATGCGGTGGTGTTGATTTCCATAAATTTTTGCCGTCGATCTCAAAATGGTAGTAGGTTTGCAGAGTTTGTTATAATGTTCGATCCCATCAATCTTGCCGCATGAAAACGAACCAAAATAACAATAAAAAAGAGTAGCAGTTCACGAATCGTTCAAGGGCAAATTTTAACTGATTGCATGAACCCTATACATAAAATCACAAGCTCACGCTTGTACATCCAGCTAGCGACCACTCGCAAAGCACGCATCGTCGGCGCGTCCGCAGTGCTGCTGACCGTGGTCGCCTTTGGCGCCGTGGCGGTCTCTCCGATGGTTCCCGATGCGTCGGACCTGCCGGTCCGTTCGATCGCCGAAAATCTGGAAATGCCTGATCTGTCGTCGCAAATCACCGCGCTGGAAAAGGTAGACCAGAACTTCACCCACGAAGAAAGAGTGCGCCCTGGCGATACGCTGTCCGCCATGCTGATACGCTTGGGCGTCGATGATGCGGCTGCCGCCAATTTCATCAAGACCGACAAGGTCGCGCGCCGCGTGATGATGCTGAAAACGGGCAAGCGCGTGCAAGCGCAAACGACCGAAAACGGCGAACTGAACTGGCTGCGCGCCACTCTCGTCGATGACACCGGCAGCTCGGCCAAGAATATCCTGATCACCCGCAAGGGCGACAAGTTCGTTGCTACTGAAGTGGCCGCGCAACTGGAGCGCCGCGTGGAAATGCATGCGCGCAAGATCACTTCGACCTTGTTTGCCGCCACCGATTCCAGCCTGGACGGCACCCGCCTGCCAGATGCGATCTCCAAGCAGATCGTCGAAATGTTCTCGACCAATATCGATTTCCGTTCCGATGTGAAACGTGGCGACTCGTTCAACGTGGTTTATGAAACTTTCTGGCAAGACGGCGAATTTGTCCGAGCGGGACGCATCCTGGCCGGTGAATTCACCAACCGCGGCAAGACGTTCCAGTCCGTGTGGTTCGAAGACCCGGCCAGCAAGCAAGGCGGCGGTTACTACAGCTTCGACGGCAAGTCCCTCAAAAAAGCCTTCCTCAAATCCCCACTTGAATTCTCGCGTATCTCGTCCGGCTTCTCGATGCGCGTGCATCCGATTTCGGGCAACTGGAAAGCACACAAAGGCATCGATTTCGCGGCCGCCACCGGCACCCCGATCCGCGCTTCGGGCGACGGCGTGGTCGATATGGTCGGTACACAAAACGGCTACGGCAACGTGGTGGTCCTGAAGCACTGGGCCAACTACAGCACTGCCTATGCGCACATGAGCCGCTTCGCTGCGGGCCTGAAAAAAGGCCAGAAAGTCAGCCAGGGCGAGGTTATCGGCTACGTTGGCACGACCGGCTGGTCGACCGGCGCCCACCTGCACTACGAATTCCGCGTAGGCGGCGAGGCGCAAGATCCAACCAAGCTGAACGTGCAGGCACAGGCGCCGCTGACGGCCGCCGAGCTGGCCCGCTTCCGCATGGTGTCGGCCGACATGATGCACCGCTTCACCCTGCTGCGCCCGAACGACACAGCACTCGCTTCGCGCTAAATACCAAGCCCCTGCGGGGATAACGACAAGGCACCGCCCATTCCGATGGCCGGTGCCTTTGTTTTATCGAGCCAGTTTTTAAAGACAAGGAAACAGCATGTTGTATATCGGTCTGATGTCCGGCACCAGCCTCGACGGCGTCGACGGTGCCCTGGTCGACTTTTCACACGATCGCGTGCACAGCCTGGGCGACGCCTATGTGGCCTTCCCCGCCAGTTTGCGCGCCGACCTGATGGCCCTGCAAGCGCCTGGGCACAATGAGATCGAACGCGAGGCGCAAGCTGCCAACGCACTGGCGCGCCACTATGCCGATTGCGTCGGCAGCTTGCTGGCCCAGGCCGACATCGGCCCGGACGCCGTGGCCGCCATCGGCGCGCATGGCCAGACCATCCGCCATCGTCCCGAACTGGGTTTTACGCGCCAGTTGAACAATCCGGCCCTGCTGGCCGAGCTCAGCGGCATTGACGTCATCGCCGACCTGCGCAGCCGCGACGTGGCGGCCGGCGGCCAGGGCGCGCCGCTGGTGCCGGCGTTTCACCAGGCGCTGTTCAATGCGCCGGGCCAGACGCGGGTAGTGGCCAATATTGGCGGCATCAGCAATATCAGCGTACTGCAGGCCGATGGCACGGTGACCGGCTACGATAGCGGACCGGGCAACGCCCTGATGGATGGCTGGATTCTGCGCCACCAGGGCCAGCCATATGACACGAACGGCGCCTGGGCCGCCAGCGGCAAGATCATCCCTGCCCTGCTGGCAGCGTTGCTCAATGAACCGTATTTTGCCCTGCCCGCGCCGAAAAGCACCGGCCGCGACCTGTTCCATGCCGACTGGCTGGCCACCAGGCTGGCCGCCTATCCGGACGCACAGCCGGCCGACGTGCAGGCGACCCTGACACAACTGACGGCCGCCAGCCTGGCGCAGGCGATCTTGCGCGACGGCGCTTTGGCCGACACGGTATATGTGTGTGGTGGTGGCGCCTATAACACCACCCTGATGGCGGCGCTGGCGCGAGAGCTGCCAGGCATGGCAGTGGCGTCGACGCAGGCGCTGGGCGTGGCGCCGAACCAGGTCGAGGCGCTGGCGTTTGCCTGGCTGGCCTGGCGTTTTACGCAAAGAAAACCGGGTAATTTGCCAGCAGTGACGGGGGCGAGGGGACTGCGCGTGCTGGGCGCCCTGTACCCGCACTAAGTGACAGCAGTAACAAAAATAGCGGCTCCGTGGAGCCGCTATCTATTTACCTGCCCGTTTTTTACACCGAGAAGGACGAACCGCAACCGCAGGTCGACGTTGCCGTTGGATTCTTGATCACGAACTGCGCGCCTTCCAGGTCATCCTTGTAGTCGATTTCCGCGCCGACCAGGTACTGGTAGCTCATGGAATCGATCAACAGCTGGACGCCGTTCTTGACCATGGTGGTGTCATCTTCATTGACGATTTCGTCGAAGGTGAAGCCATACTGGAAGCCGGAGCAGCCGCCGCCCTGCACGAACACGCGCAGTTTCAGGTCGGGATTGCCTTCTTCCTCGATCAACTGGGCGACTTTTTCGGCGGCACTATCGGTAAAGACGATGGGCGATGGGATCACATCTTGCATTTCAGCGACAGCATTCATTTCAACCTCCTGAGAAAACATGTATTCATTATAGACTGTTGGCGCAAGTCACGCTGCGGCTGCCTTTTTTTCAGCGGCCACGGCGTTGTTATTGCTCACAGCGCGGGGGCCTGCCCCGCAAGGCTTACGGCAGCAGCGCGATATGCTGCAAGCCAGCCGTTTCCGTCAAGCCAAACATCAGATTCATGCATTGCACGGCCTGGCCCGATGCGCCCTTGACCAGGTTATCCTGTACCACCAGCACGATCACGGTATTGCCGCCTTCAGGACGGTGCAGCGCCAGGCGCAGCATGTTCGAACCGCGCGTGGAACGGGTTTCCGGATGCGAGCCGAACGGCATCACATCGACAAATGCCTCATCCTTGTATTGCTCTTCAAACAAGGCTTGCAGTTCTTCATTGCTGACATCCTTGTTCAGCTGCGCGTACAGGGTCGAATGCATGCCGCGTATCATCGGCACCAGGTGCGGCGTAAACGTCAGCGCGACTTTTTCGTCAGTGAAACGCTGCAGCTGGGCCGTGGTTTCCGGCAGGTGGCGGTGGCCAGCCACGCCATAGGCCTTGAAGCTGTCGCTGCTTTCCGAGAACAAAATACCGATTTCCGCCTTGCGGCCGGCGCCGGACACGCCCGACTTGCAGTCGGCGATCAGGCTGCCGGCGTTGACCAGGCCGGCTTTCAGCAGCGGGTAGAAGCCCAGCTGCATGGTGGTCGGATAGCAACCCGGGTTGGCAATCAGCTTCGCCTGCTTGATATCTTCGCGATTCAGTTCCGGCAAGCCATACACGGCCTGTTCGATCAGCTCGGGGGCGGTATGGGGAATCTTGTACCATTGTTCGAACTTGGCCTGGTCTTTCAGGCGGAAGTCGGCGGCCAGGTCGATCACTTTCACGCCGGCAGCGAGCAAAGCCGGTGCCTGCGCCATCGCCACGCCGTGCGGGGTGGCGAAGAACACCACATCGCATTGCTCCAGATTAGCCTTGTCGGGCGAGGAAAACGCCAGTTTCACATGGCCGCGCAGCGAAGGATACATGTCGGCCACCGGCAGGCCGTCTTCCTTGCGCGACGTGATCGCCGTCAACTCGACGTCCGGGTGGGTTGCCAGCAGGCGCAGCAATTCCACGCCAGTGTAGCCAGTGCCGCCGACGATGCCAACTTTGATCATGTTTTTTCCTTGTGTAAATTATTCAGATAAATCAGGGAGATACCGCAAGCCTGCGCGGTTTTGCGCGTATTTTACAGTGCAATGGCGCAGCACGTTGAAATGCAAAAAGCCGCCTGCCCGAGGGCCTGCGGCTTTTGAGACAGCGCCCGAAAGCGCTGCAGCGTAGAAATTAACGCTTCGAGAATTGTTTTGCGCGACGTGCTTTGCGCAGACCAACTTTTTTACGCTCGACTTCACGTGCATCGCGGGTCACGAAGCCGGCTTTCGCCAGTTCCGGTTTCAACGCTGCATCGTAGTCGATCAGAGCGCGGGTGATGCCGTGACGAACTGCACCAGCCTGGCCCGACTCACCGCCGCCATGGACGTTGACTTTGATGTCGAAACGCTCGACATTGCCGGTCAGTTCCAGTGGTTGACGGATAACCATCAGGCCGGTTTCGCGCGAGAAGTACTCGTTTGCCGGTTTGCCGTTAACAACGATCAAGCCTGTGCCAACTTTGATAAAAACGCGAGCCACTGCACTCTTGCGACGGCCGGTTCCATAATTGTAATTACCGATCATGTCAGTTCCTTAGAGAACAAGTGCTTTAGGTTGCTGAGCTGCGTGCGGATGGGAACCTTCCGCGTACACTTTCAGCTTCTTGATCATTGCGTAGCCGAGTGGGCCTTTAGGCAGCATGCCTTTGACCGCTTTCTCAAGCGCGCGACCTGGAAAACGCTGTTGCATTTTCTGGAAGTTGGTTTCGTAGATGCCGCCTGGATAGCCAGAGTGACGGTAGTAAATTTTCTCAGTAGCTTTGGTACCGGTCACACGCAGTTTGCCTGCGTTGATGACGACGATAAAGTCGCCGGTATCGACGTGAGGAGTAAATTCTGGTTTGTGTTTGCCGCGCAGTCGGAGTGCCACTTCGCTGGCAACACGTCCGAGGACTTTGTCCGTCGCGTCAACCACGAACCAATCGCGCTGGACTTCATGTCCTTTAGCGGAAAATGTTTTCATGTTGACTTCCTAGTAGATTACACGCTCAAATGGTGGTTCCGCCTGTGTACTTGCGCGGACTCTGCCTTATTTACTTTTCCTGAGCGAACGGAAAGCCGACAAGTATAAGCGGCTTTGGCCTGCCGGGTCAAGCTGCAATCACGGCCTGTTGCGCCGCTGCGGGCCGGACATGGGCAGTGCTTCCTCCATTACAATACAAAACGCCTACAATTTTCGGAGAAGTACGATGGAATGCAAAGTTAGCTGGAATGGCCCGTCGGGCATGAGTTTTCGGGCCGAAACCGGCTCCGGCCACCTGGTGACGATGGATGGCGCACCGGACGGCGGCGGCCACAACCTGGCGCCGCGGCCGATGGAGATGGTCTTGCTGGGTACGGGCGGCTGCACCGCCTATGACGTGGTGCTGATCCTGAAACGTGGCCGCGAAGCGGTCAGTGGCTGCGAAGTGACGCTCAAGGCCGACCGCGCCGAAACCGACCCGAAAGTATTTACCAAGATACACTTCCACTTCACCGTCCGTGGCAAGGCCTTGAAGCCGACCGCCGTGGAACGCGCCGTGGCGCTGTCGCACGATAAATATTGCTCGGCATCGATCATGCTGGCAAAAACAGCGGAAATTACGCACTCGTTCGAGATCATCGAAGAGTAACTTATACGTAATACGCCGTTTTCGTCATCACTTTCCCCATCAGCCCCATCAAGGCTTTCACCGGCGCCGGGGTGTCGGTGGCACCGAGGCGCTGGGCGGCGGCGCCGTGTTCGATCTCGTCAAGTTGCATCTGGCGCACGATGGCGCGCGATTTGGCGTCCTGCGGCGGCAACTCGCCCAAATGGCTTTGCAGGTGGGCTTCCACCTGTTTTTCCGTTTCCACCACAAACCCCAGGCTGGGTCCGTCGCCCATGCGCGCGGCCAGGGTGCCCAGCGCAAACGAGCCGGCATACCACAGGGGATTGAGCAGGCTCAGGCGCGAGCCCAGTTCATGCACGCGCTGCGCTGTCCAGGCCAGATGATCTTCCTCTTCGCGGCCCGCTTCGCCGAACTGTGCGCGCACCGCCGGGCTGTGCGCATGGCGCGCTTGCGAGTTGTACAAGGCTTGCGCGCATACTTCGCCCACATGATTGACCCGCATCAGGCCGGCGCTGTGGCGCTGTTCGGCCGCGCTCAGGGTGGCGTCGGGCGACTGCGCGGCCGGTGTCGGGCGCGAAGCCGAGGCCACGCCGGCGATCACGCGCAAGGCCTTGTCGACATCGACAATCAAGCGATCCAGGGGGTTGAAATAGCGGTGTGCGGTCATCGTCACGGAACTCATGTCTAGGGTAAAACATGATTATAGGACGATCGCGGCAAGCCGTCCCGGCCCTGTCCACAGGCGGACCCGGCTTTATTGGCTTGCTTGACCTGTGCGCGCTTTTTCCTTTTCGATCCAGTCCACCACAGGGCCGACCGCATCGAGGCCCGACAGGCTTTTTGCCACGCCCAGGTTCAGTGAAATCAGGAAGAACATGCTGTCGATGGGAATATCGGGGCAATGGGCGGCGAAGGCGGCCAGGAAACGCGGCGACTCGAGCACGCGCAGCACTTTTTCACCGCTCATGAATTGCAATACGCTGGCAATACTGTGGCCACCACCGAGCGTGTGGTAAATGAAACGGTTGTATTTGGCATCGATCTTCTTGAAATCGAGCTCTTCCTGCGTCATCAGGCCGGCCAGGTAATACAGTCCAAGGCTGACGCGAAAGAAGCCGATGGCTTCCGCGCTGGTCATGCCGGCGCGCGCCACGGCCAGCACTTTCTGCTGCATCGCCTCGTCTATGTTTCTCATTAAACTCCCCCTGCACCGCCAAGCAGCGCCCATCGGCGCAGCTTGCATGAAGATGCGGCCTTTTTCAATAGCTGTTCACTATTTCCTTCTTGCAAGTTACTTTTTTTACATGCTACCCTGAAGTTCCCACCATAATGGATGCGCCCATGATAGAGGTAAAGCACCTGGCCAAGCGTTTTCGCATGGCGCCACACAAAAGCACGGCGGCTCCCGATCCGCGCGACCACGACGGCTGGTTTCACGCCGTGCGCGACGTCAGTTTCAGCTGCGCTCCCGGCGAAGTGCTGGGCTTGCTGGGGCCGAATGGCGCCGGCAAGACCACCACCTTGCGCCTGTTGTCGACCGCGCTGCAGGCCGATGCGGGCAGCGCATTCGTCAATGGCGTCGATGTTTTGCAGCAACCACTGGTAGCACGCCAGAGCATCGGCTTCCTGTCCGGCTCGACGGGCCTGTATGGCCGCCTGACGGCACGCGAGAACGTGGAATACTTCGGCCGCCTGCACGGCATGCCGGCCGACAAACTCAGGCAGCGCTGCGATGAACTGTTCGCCCTGCTGCAGATGGAACACTACGGCAACAAGCGCGCCGACCAGCTGTCGACCGGCATGAAGCAGAAATGTGCGATCGCGCGCACGGTGGTGCATGCGCCACAGGTGGTGATCCTCGACGAGCCGACCAGTGGCCTGGACGTGATGTCGGCCAAGATCCTGCTGGACTTTATTGCCAGCTACAAGGCGCTGCGCGTGCCGCTGATTTTTTCCACCCACCATCTGCACGAGGTGGAAAAGCTGTGCGACCGTGTCTGCATCATCAACCATGGCACGACCGCCTTCAACGGCACGGTGGACGAGTTGCGCCACCTGGGCGGCAGTGCGGATCTGTACGACGCCTTTGTCGGCGTCATCAACCGGGGAGCCTGAACACATGTGGACCATTTACCTGAAGGAATTGCTGGAACTCACGCGTGACCGCAAGACCCTGATCTTCACCATCCTGATTCCGATCTTCGCCATGCCGTTGATCTTTGGCGGCTTCGCTTATGTGTCAAACAATATGTTCAAGAACGCCAAGTCGGCCGAATTGCGCTACGCCCTGTTCGGCCAGCAGCACGCACCGGCACTGAGCGCGCGTTTTGGCCAGCAAGGCAATTTGCGCCTGGTGCCCCTGAAGGACGAAAGCGAGATCCGCCAGGCCATCGCGGATGAGCGCATCAAGTTCGCGGTGGTGATCCCGCCGCAGTTTGATGCCGCCCTGCAGCGGCAACAGCAAGCGAGCGTCACCTTGCACTACAACAGCGCCAGCACGGTCGACGTGACGCAGCAGCGCGTGCGCGAAGTGATCGACGACTACAACACCAGCTTGCGCCAGCAGGCGCTGTCGGCCCTGAACCTGAGTGCCGACCAGCTGACGTTTGCCCTGGCGCCGGTGCTGCTGGAGAAAAAATCCACCGCCGACCAGCGCGAACAGATGGGCGCAATCATCGGCGGCATGCTGCCTTACCTGCTGCTGATGGTGTGCCTGACGGCCGCCATGTATCCGGCCATCGACATGGGCGCCGGCGAAAAGGAACGGGGCACGCTGGAAACCTTGCTGCTGGCACCGGTGCCGCGCGGCGCCATCGTGCTGGCCAAGTTCCTGGTCCTGTTTACGGTCGGCATGACCTCGGCCGTGCTGATGGTGGGCAGCATGGGCGTGCTGCTGACCGTATTCGGCGGCTCTCTCGAAGGCAATCTTTCCATGATGGTACGCAGCATTACCTTGCCCGACCTGGCGATGATCACCCTGATGCTGGTGCCAACGGCCGCCATCTTCGCCTCGCTGCTGCTGTCGATCTCGATCTACGCCAAGAGCTACAAGGAAGCGGCCGGCATGATCACGCCGCTGATGCTGCTGACCATTTTGCCCATCGTGGTGGCCATGTTGCCTGGCGTGACCCTGAACTGGATGTGGGCAATGGTGCCGCTGACCAATGTCTCGCTGGCCATGAAGGAGCTGGTCAAGGGCACCATGGACTACAGCATGTTCGGCGTGATCCTGGCTTCGACCACGGTGATTGCCGGCGCCCTGCTGCTGCTGTGCCGCTGGTGGTTCAAGCGCGAAGCGGTGCTGTTCCGTAACTGATCGCTTGCGGCGCGCGCCGGCACGGCGGCGCCGCCATTCCACCGCGCCAATTGCACTCTGGGCACGCGAAAATACCGTACATCGCAAGCAACTGCCCAGCACGTCCTTTATTCAATACAATGCCATCATGGAAAAGCCCCGGATCGCCTGCCAGGCGCCGGGTGCCGCACGTCTAACAGCATGAGCAAGGAATTGTATGGAATTGCAGATTCGTCACTTGTCGAAGACCTACGCCAACGGCGTCGTGGCGCTGGACGATATTTCGCTGGCGATCCCACCCGGCATGTTCGGCTTGCTGGGCCCTAACGGCGCCGGCAAGTCGACCTTGATGCGCACCCTGGCAACTTTGCAGGAATGCGATTCCGGCTCGGTCTTCTTTGGCGACTACGACGTGCTCGACGACAAGGACGAGATCCGCCGCATGCTCGGCTATCTGCCGCAGGACTTCGGCCTGTATCCGAAAGTGACCGCCTACGAACTGCTCGACCATTTCGCCAATTTGAAAGGCCTGTCGCAGCGCGCACGCCGGCGCGAAGTGGTCGATGGCCTGCTGCAGCAAACCAATCTGTTCGATGTGCGCCACCAGCGCCTGGGCACGTTTTCGGGCGGCATGCGCCAGCGCTTCGGCATCGCGCAGGCGCTGCTGGGCGACCCGAAACTGATCATCGTCGACGAACCGACGGCCGGCCTCGATCCGCAGGAACGGGTGCGTTTCCACAACCTGCTGTCGGACATCGGCGAAGACAAGACCGTCATTTTATCGACCCATATCGTGTCCGACGTGGCCGACCTGTGCGCCAACATGGCCATTATCAACAAGGGCCATGTGCTGTTGTGCGGCAAGACGCAGGAATTGATCGACGCTGTCAGCTGCAAGATCTGGGCGCGTTTCGTCGACAAGAAGGAACTGGCCAGCTTCCAGCAGCGCCACGCTGTGATATCGACCCGGCTGCTGTCGGGCCGCACCCTGATCCATGTCTACAGCGATATGGACCCGGGCGACGGTTTCGAGGAAGCCATCGGCGACCTGGAAGACCTGTATTTCGCCACCATCGCCGGCCGCCACCGCGTCGCCCCCGGCTGCGGCGAGGAGTAAGCATGTTTGCGATTGCCTTCTTTGAAGCACGACAGCGTTTCAAGCTGCTGTCCACCTGGGTGTATTTCGCCATGTTCCTGGCGCTGTCCATGCTGTGGATGGCCGCCTCGGGCGGCGCCTTCAAGGAAATCTCGATCAGCATGGGCGGCCGCTTCCTGATCAATGCGCCCCGTTCGCTGGCCTTGAGCTGCGCCGTGCTGGGCTGCTTCGGCGCGGTGGTGGTGGCCGCCATGATGGGCCGCTCGGTGCAGCAGGATGTCGAATACGGCATGCAGCATTTCTTCTTCAGCGCACCGATCCGCAAATACGAGTACGTGTTCGGCCGCTTTCTGGGCGCCATGCTGGTGCTGGCAGTGGTGTTTGCCAGCATTATCCTCGGTGCCTGGCTGGGCAGCTGGTTGCCCGGCATCGATCCCGAACGGCTGGGGCCGCAGCGCCTGCTGGCCTATCTGATGCCGTATGTATTTACCCTGCTGCCCAACCTGTTCATCTTCGGCGCGATCTTTTTCGTGATTGCCGCGCTGACGCGGCGCATGTTGCCGGTGTACATCAGCTCGGTGGTGATGCTGATCGGCTATCTGGTGGCGCCATCGCTGGCGCGCGACCTGGACTTCAAGACGGTGGCTGCGCTGATCGACCCGTTCGGTACCACGGCGCTGATCAATCTGACCGAATACTGGCCCAATGCCGAACGCAACACGCGCCTGATCACGCTGGAAGGCGTGTACCTGGTCAACCGCGCCATCTGGTGCGGCCTGGCGCTGCTGGCCTTGCTGCTGGGCTACTGGCGCTTTCACTTCCAAGCCGCGCCCGACAGCGGCTCGGCCAGGCGCCAGGGCGACGCCACGCCGCCCACACGCCTGTCGAACAGCGCCCTCGATACGCATGAGGCACCCGATTTTGCCCGCCGCAGCCTGGCCGCCCTGCTGCTGCAGATGAGCTGGCTGAACCTGCGCGAAACCATCAAGAACATCTATTTTGTCGTCATCGTACTGGCTGGCGTGCTGGTGATGTATGCGGGCGCGCTGGACATGGGTTCGATCTACGGCACCAATACCTACCCGGTGACGGAAAAAGTGCTCGATGTCGTCAGCGGCTCCTTCGTCCCGTTCATGCTGGTGATCACCACCTTCTATGCGGGCGAACTGGTATGGCGCGAGCGCGAAAACGGCTTGCAACTGATGCTCGACGCCCTGCCCGTGCCGAACTGGCTGCCGCTGCTGTCGAAACTGTTTGCGCTGATCGGACTGCAGGCATTGCTGAGCCTGGTGATCATGTTGTGCGGCATGTCGATCCAGATCGTCAGGGGCTATTACCGCCTTGATCCCGGCCTGTACTTTGAAGCACTGTTTCTGACCCAGCTGCCCGGCTATGCCCTGATGGCCGTGCTGGCGATTTTCCTGCAAGTGCTGATCAACCAGCGCTACCTGGCCTACTTTGCCATGATCGTGTATTACGGCGCGACCCTGACCCTGGCCTCGCTGGACCTGAGCAATCCGCTGCTGCTGTATGGCAGTACGCCCGGCTTTATTTACTCGGCCATGAACGGCGCCGGCCACTATTTGCTGCGCGAACGCTGGTACTTGCTGTACTGGAGCGGCGCGGCCGTGATGCTGACCGTGCTGGCCCTGCTGTTCTGGCCGCGCGGCGCGCACGACAGCTGGCGCATCCGCCTGCGCCTGGCACGCCATGCCCTGAGCCAGCCGGTGCTGGCCAGCTTCGCTGCCGGCCTGGCCATATTCCTGATGTCCGGCGCCACCCTGTTCTACACCTTCCATATCGCCAACGACTACAAGTCCGGCTATGCGCGCGAAGCGGACCGCGCCAGCTTCGAGCGCCAGTACCGCAAGCTGGCGGCCACGCCGCAGCCGCGTGTCGCCGACGTCAGGCTCGACGTGGCCATCTACCCGGCCCAGCGCACCCTGAAGGTGAAGGGGCGCTATCTGCTGGAAAACCGCACTGCCCTGCCGATCAGCCAGATTTTCATCCAGCAGGACCCGACCGCCAGCATGCGGCTGCGCTTCGATACGCGCGTCCATCCGGGACTGGACGATACGCGCCTGGGTTTTTACAGCTACCGCCTGGCCGCGCCGCTGTTACCAGGCGCCACCCTGGGCCTCGATTTCGACGTCGATTACGCGCCGCGCGGCGTGCTGGGCCTGGGCCAGGATACGCCGGTGCTGGCCAACGGCACCTTCTTTACCAATGCCGTGCTGCCCCATGTCGGCTACCAGCCACAGCTGGAACTGAGCGACCCGCGCGACCGCAAGCGCCACGGCTTGCCGCCACGCGCGCCTGCGCCGGCACGCGACGATGCGCGCGGCCTGGCCGACAGCCAGGTCGGCAACGACGCCGACCGCATCAACTTTGAAGCAACCGTCAGCACCGTCGACGGCCAGACGGCGATCGCGCCCGGCATGCTGGACAACGACTGGATAGACAAGGGCCGCCATTATTTCCATTACAAGATGGACCAGCCCATCCTTAACTTTTATTCCATCCAGTCGGCCCGCTACGCCGTCCGGCACGAACGCTGGCAGGACGTGGCCATCGATGTGTATTACCAGCCGGGCCACGAAGTCAATCTGGACCGCTTCGTACGCGGCAGCAAGGAAGCGCTCGAGTACTACACCAAAAGCTTCGGCCCCTACCAGCACAAGATCGTGCGCATCGTCGAGTTTCCGCGCTATGCAACCTATGCGCAGTCGTTTCCGGGCACCATACCGTTTTCCGAAGGCCTGGGCTTTGTCGCCAGGGTCGACGACAAGAACCCGAAAGATCTCGACTACCCGTTCTACGTCACCGCGCATGAAGTGGCGCACCAGTGGTGGGGCCACCAGCTGGTGGCAGGCAACACCCGCGGCGCGAGCGTGCTGAGCGAAACCCTGGCCGAATATTCTGCCTTGATGGTGATGAAAAAAACCTTTGGACCGAACAAGATGCGGCGCTTCCTGCGCTACGACCTGAACCGTTACCTGATGGGCCGCGCGGAAGAGCGCAACCGCGAGCTGCCGCTGGCCGACAATGAGCGGCAGGATTACATTCACTACCACAAGGGCGCGCTGGCCATGTATCTACTGCAGGACATCGTCGGCGAAGACAAGATCAACGGCGTGCTACGCGAACTGCTGCAACAGCCTCACCGCCAGGGTCCGCCGTACGCCAGCGTGACGGCGCTGATCGACGGCTTGCGCAAGGTCACACCGCCGGAACAGGCGTATCTGATCGATGACCTGTTCGAGAAAATCGTGCTGTTTGATAACCGTGCGCTGGCGGCGACGGCGCGCAAGCTGCCGGACGGAAAATACGAGGTCAGCATCAAGGTGCAGGCCGGCAAGCTGCAGGCAGGCGAACAGGGAGAAGAGCAGGAAGCGCCGCTGCGCGACCTGATCGAGATCGGCGTGGACGACAAGGATGGCAATGCGCTGCTGCGCGAACGCAAGCTGATGAACAGCAAGCAGGCCAGCTACACGGTGGTGGTGGCCAGCCTGCCAGCCAGGGCCGGCATCGATCCCGATAACAAGCTGATCGACCGCAAGCCAGACGACAATATGATCGCGGTCGATATCAGCGCACGCTAATGCCGGTTGTCAGGCGCGGGTGGCCACGCTCAGGCTGATGCCCATTTCGCTGAAGACGGCCAGGTCGCCCAGCGGCAAGTCCAGCGGGACTGCCGCCGGGGTGCCTGGCGCGTCGCCACCGCGCAATTCAAATTGCAGCTCGGCCACGATGCGCGGCATGCTGAAGGTGACGCCGCGCGAGCGGCATTCGGACAAATAGCTGCGTATGCGCGAAGGCAGGACCTGCGCCTGGCTGGCCTGGGCCACCAGCAATTCGAAACCGGAATCGAGATACACGCGGCCCGCGCCTTTCGGCTCGCCCTTGCGCCACTGGCGTTCGGGTTCGGTCGGCAAGACTTCCAGGATGGACTTGAGCGTGAGGTCGTCCCCATGCACGGTCAACTTTGCCATATTCATCGTCAAACTTTCTAGCCTGCACGCCACCAAAGCGGCCGCGTGATCGTCAAGCATCCTAGTCTACGCATGGTCGGCAACTATGTCCATGCGGCAATATTTGATAACTGCTTGATCTTGTGCGATATCAAGCCCGTCCCACATGGTGCGGGACGGGCCAGCCGCTTACGCCTGCTTGCCTATCGCTTGCATTGCAGAGCGCACACCGGCGCCGTAGGCCGGATCGGCGCGGTCGAAATGGGCCAGCTGGCGTTGCAAGGTTTCCTCGCGCACCTGACTCAGGGGACCGGCCAGGTTGTCGAACAGGTTCTGCTTGCCCTCTGGCGTCAGCAAACGGAACAGATTGCCGGCCTGCGTGTAGTCGTCTTCGGTGCCACGGCCGTCATGGCGCGCTGCAGCACCATCGATCACCAATGCCGGCTCGCCATGGCCCAGGCCCTGCGGCGCACTGCCGCTGGCGGCCACGTTGGCGTAATTGCGTGCCGAACCGCCATTGTTGACCGCCATCGCACCGTCGCGCTGCTGGTTATGGAAGGGGCAGCGGGCAGCATTCACCGGCAAATGCTGGTGATTGGTGCCGACCCGGTAGAGCTGGGCGTCGTGGTAGGCAAACAAACGGCCCTGCAACATTTTGTCAGGCGAATAGCCCATGCCCGGCACCGCATTGGCTGGCGAAAACGCGGCTTGCTCCACTTCTGCGTGGTAATTGTCGGGATTGCGGTTCAATTCGAAGATGCCGACCGGCAGCAATGGAAAATCCGCATGCGGCCACACTTTGGTCAGGTCGAACGGGTTCCAGCCCGTGCGCTGTTCCCATTGCGCCAGTTGCTCCTCGGTTGCCACCTGCAGTTTCACCTCCCACTGCGGGAAGTCGCCGCGCTCGATGGCGCCGAACAGGTCGCGCTGCGCGTAGTCAGGGTCGCTGCCGGCCAGGCGGCCAGCCTCGGTAGCCGACAGGTTCCTGACGCCCTGGCGCGTCTTGAAATGCCATTTCACGTAGACGCGCTGGCCGTCCGCATTGATCAGGCTGTAAGTGTGGCTGCCGAAACCATCCATATGGCGGTAGCCGTCGGGCGTGCCGCGGTCCGAAAACAGCATGGTGACCTGGTGCAGGCTTTCCGGCGCATGGCTCCAGAAGTCGAACATCATCTCGGCCGATTTCAGATTGCTTTGCGGATCACGTTTTTGTGTGTGGATAAAGTCGGGGAACTTGATCGGATCTTTGATAAAGAACATCGGCGTGTTGTTGCCGACCAGATCCCAGTTGCCCTCTTCCGTATAGAAGCGCAGGGCGAAGCCGCGCGGATCACGTTCCGTGTCGGCGCTGCCGCGTTCGCCACCCACGGTGGAAAAGCGCGCAAACATGGGCGTCTGCTTGCCCACTTCACTGAACAGCCTGGCCTTGGTGTAGGCGGAAATATCGTGCGTGACAGTAAATGTGCCATAGGCGCCCGAGCCTTTCGCGTGCACCACGCGCTCCGGAATGCGCTCGCGGTTGAAGTGCTGGAGTTTTTCAAGCAGGTGAAAATCTTGCAGCAGCAGCGGGCCGCGTGGGCCGGCGCTGATGGAATTCTGATTATCGGCCAGCGGAATGCCGGAAGCGGTGGACAGGGGAGTATTTGGCGGCGGCGTGCTCATGGTGCTTTCCTTCGTTGTTGACTGATGGACACAGTGTAACGAGGGAAGCGCCAAAGTAAAAGGTAATTGATTTTATCGAATCAATAGATATTTACAATGAAAGAGCTATCTGCCTGCTGCTGACCGGCAGACGAAAAAAAGCCAGGGAATTGCCTGGCTTTTCATTTTCTGCAAGCCGCTGCTTACTCTGCCGCTGCGGCCTTTTTGGCTGGCGCTTTTTTCACCGCCGGCTTTTTCACTGCCGCCGCTTTTTTCGCTGGCGCTTTCCTGACGGCGGCTTTTTTCGCTGGCACCGCACCTTCTTCGCCCTCAACTTCGGCGGCGGCCGCCTTGCCCTTGGCTGGCGCCTTGGCGCCCGGCTTGGCCTTGCGCTCTTCGAACTCGAAGCTTACCTTGCCGTCCTTGCCGCGTACCAGGAAGGCCTTGAACGGACGGCGCGTGCGCTGCGATACAAAACCGGGCAACAGGTCGGTCTTGCCTTCATTGAGCAGTTTTGCCATTTGTTCCGGCAAGATTTCCTGCTGCAAGATAATACGGCCGCTGCGGAAGTCGCACGTCTTGGGTTTTGCCACGCTGTGTTCGCACACATAGGCCAGGCCCATTTCATACACGCCGCCATTGCACTTGGGACAAGGTCCCAGCGCCGTCTGGCCCGTGAAGTCGACGCCCTCGCCGTCTTCGCTTTCGTCGTTCTGGCCGAAATCGAATTCCAGCTTGGAATTCTTGATTTCTTCATCGCGCACGATGCGCAAGATGGCGGCAAACGGACGGCCCATTTTCGAGCGGAAACCTTGCAGCGGGCCGATGGTGCGGTCTTTCAGCAATTGCTCCACTTCCGCGATTTCAAACTGGCGCGAGCCCGGCGTCTTGCTCATCGAAAAATCGCATTTGGTGCAGGCAAAGCGGCGGTAGTTTTCCTTCACCACGCTGCCGCAGTTCGGGCAAGGCGTGCTCAAGGTGGCGTACTCGCCCGGAATCGTGTCGTTGTCGTATTCCTTGGCGCGCTTGACGATGATTTGCGTCATCTGCGCGATTTCACGCATGAATTCATCGCGCGAAATCTTGCCCTTTTCCATTTGCGACAGCTTGTATTCCCACTCGCCCGTCAGCTCCGGCGCCGTCAGTTCGTTGACGCCGAGGCCTTTGAGCAAAGTCATCAGTTGCGATGCCTTGGCGGTCGGCATCAGTTCGCGCCCTTCGCGCAGCAGATAGCGTTCCGTCAGCAGGCCCTCGATGGTGGCAGCGCGCGTCGCTGGCGTCCCGAGTCCCTTGCCGGCCATCGCATCACGCAGCTCGTCGTCATCGATCAGCTTGCCCGCGCCTTCCATGGCCGACAGCAAGGTTGCCTCGGTATAGCGCGCTGGCGGCTTGGTCACCAGGCCGTTGGCGCTGACGCTTTCGGTCTGCACTTTTTCGCCCTTGACGACCGGCACCAGATTGCCGTTGCCATTGCTTTCCTTGTCGGCGTCGGTCGATGCTTCTTTGCCATAGATCGCCAGCCAGCCCGGATTGGTCATCACCTTGCCTTCAGTCTTGAACTGATGGCCCGACACTTCCGTGTAGCGCGTGGTGACCTGGAATTCGGCAGGCGGGAAGAACACGGCCATGAAGCGGCGCGTGACCAGGTCGTATAGTTTCTGTTCCGGCTCGGACAGGTTCTTCGGCGCGATCGTGGTCGGGATAATGGCGAAGTGATCCGATATCTTGGTGTTGTCGAAGATGCGCTTGTTCGGCTTGACCCAGCCCTTGTCGATAATCTGCTTGGCGAACTGATGGTAGTTGCTGTTCTGCTTGACCGTATCGAGCGCCTGCAGCACGGTCGGCATATAGTCTTCCGGCAAGTGGCGCGAATCGGTACGCGGATACGTCAGCACCTTGTGCTTTTCGTACAGTGCCTGGGCCAGGCCCAGTGTGTTCTTGGCGGAAAAACCGAAACGCGAGTTCGCTTCGCGCTGCAAGCTTGTCAGGTCAAACAGGCCCGGCGCCATCGAGGTGGTCGGTTTCGATTCTTCCGTGACGGTGCCCTGGCGGCCGCGGCAGGCAGTGGCGATCGAGTCGGCCGCCGTCTTGCTCCACAGGCGCTCGGCGCGTTTTTCCGGGTCGTTCTCGTCTTTCTTGAACTTGGTGTCGAGCCAGCGGCCTTCGTAGATGCCGGCCGCGCAGACGAATTCGGCGCGCACTTCCCAGAAGTCGCGCGGCACGAATTTCTTGATCTTGTCTTCGCGTTCGACCACGATCGACAGGGTCGGCGTCTGTACGCGGCCCACGGTAGTCAGGTAAAAACCACCCTCTTTCGAGTTGAACGCCGTCATGGCGCGGGTGCCGTTGATGCCGATCAGCCAGTCCGCTTCCGAACGGCAACGCGCCGCATCGGCCAGCGGCAGCATCTCTTCATCAGTACGCAGGTGGGCAAAACCGTCGCGGATCGCGCCCGGCGTCATCGACTGCAGCCACAAGCGCTTGACCGGCTGCTTGGCTTTGGCGTTTTGCGCGATCAGGCGGAAAATCAGCTCGCCTTCCCGCCCGGCATCGCAGGCGTTGATCAGGGTGGTGACGTCTTTGCGCTTGATCAGCTTGTTCAATACTTTGAGGCGCGCTTCCGTCTTGGCGATCGGGTTCAGCGCGAAATACGGTGGAATCATCGGCAGGTGCGCGAAACTCCATTTGCCGCGCTTGACGTCGAATTCTTCCGGCACGGCGATTTCCAGCAAGTGGCCAACCGCCGACGACAGGACGTATTCATCCGATTCAAAGTACTCATCGTGCTTGGTAAAGCCGCCAAGCGTCTTCGCGATATCGTTCGCGACAGAAGGCTTCTCGGCGATGATGAGGGTTTTTGTCATAGTTATTAGTCTCGAAAAATGCTCTAGGATAGTGTCAGCATGCGCATCATACAGTGCATTGCCGGGCGCCGACGCATTTGCTGCGCGGGGCCGTGTGACTTGTGGTCTTGTCAAGCGGCCAATGATAAGCGCCGATGATGGAAAACCGCAAGTTATCTAAAGACAACAATGCGCAGAAGCAAAGTCTATCGGCTGGCTTGGTGAATGGCGCGCAAAAAGCGGCGAGGGACAGGCATGGGCCGGTTCGCCCTGCCCGGTTCAATGTAGCAGGCGGGGCGATAATTCTTCATCGGAACCGAACAGGTCGTCGAACATCAGCGCGTCCGGTTCCTTGCCCTGGCTCCACAGCAGCATCAGCACGATGACTTTCAGCTTGCCCAGGGTAACCGGTGCTTCATCGAGAGCCAGCGCGCGTTCGATCACGATTTCGCGCTGCAGCGGCGACAGCACCTTGGCGCTTTCCAGGAACTGGATAAAGCCGATGGCGGCCGTGCCCAGTACGTCGGTTTCTTGCTGCACATAAAAGCGCGTGCCGGTGGAACTGGCGGTCAGCACTTGCTCGGCACCGGCCATCGCGTTCAGATCGGTCAGCCAGACCAGCGCTTCGGATATCTCCACGTCGTCAAAGCCAACGGCCGACAGTTTGCGCGCCAGCGCCGCCGGCTCGGGGCAGGCGTCGGGGCGATAATAAGTCTCGTAGAGATAAACCAGGATATCGAACATGACTCTACTCTATCAGCTAAGCTCGCTGCGACACAAGTGTGCCAGCCGACAAAGCAGCGCCGTGCGGCAAGGCCGCCACACAAATGACAAGCTGTCATTTGCAGCGTTGAAACAGTCCTCTCGGCAGGCGTTCCACCAGCCCCGCCATTTCCAGCGCCAGCAACTCGCCCATCACCTCGGCCATCGGCAGCTTGCTGCGCGCCGCGATGGTGTCGGCGTCGCAGGGGTCGTAGCCCAGCGCCGCCAGCAGGGGGTGGGCCGGCGCAGTCAGGAGGGGGTGGGCCGGCAGCGCCGCGCCGGCGACATCGGGCCACTGCAACTCCTGCAGCACATCGTCGACCGAATCGACCAGCTTGGCCCCCTGCTTGATCAGGGCGTGGCAACCCTTGGCCAGGGTGGCATGGATAGAGCCCGGCAAGGCGTAGACGTCGCGCCCGTACTCGCCGGCCAGGCGCGCCGTGATCAAGGAACCGGACTGCGCCGCCGCCTCGATCACCAGCACGCCACGCGACAGGCCACTGATCAGGCGATTGCGGCGTGGAAAATTGCTGGGAATGGCGGGCAAGCCCAGCGCATATTCACTGACGATGCAGCCTTGCACGGCAATCCTTTGCGCAAGCTCAAAGTTGCGCCGGGGGTAGACCAGATCAGCGCCGGTGCCGATCACCGCCACCGTTGCGCCCTCGCCGCGCAAGCCGCCCTCGTGCGCATGGGTGTCGATGCCCAGCGCCAGGCCGGATACGATCGTCAACCCCGCCTGGCTGAGCGCCTCGGCAAACGCGGCCGCGTTCTGCATGCCCTGGGTGCTGGCGTTGCGGCTGCCGATCACGGCAACGCAGGGCCGCGACAACAGTTCAGGGCGGCCGCGTACATATAAGAGCAGCGGTGGATCGGGAATTTCCAGCAGTTGCAAAGGATAAGCCAGGTCGGCCAGGGTCAGCACGGCATTGCCGGGCCGGCTCAGCCATTGCAAGGTGAGTTCCAGCTGGCTGTTGGCAACCGGCTTCGGTGGCAGCAGGATGGCGCGCGCCACGCCCGCCGGCACCACCTCGCGCAGCGCTTCGTAGGATGCGGAAAATATGCCCCGAGGCAAGCCGAAGCGCGCCAGCAAGGCACGCGCAGCCACCGGCCCCACGCCGGGCAGCCATTGCAGGCGCAGCCAGAACGCCAGTTCGCCGCCCCTGTCTTCGACCACCGTATTTGCATCCATGACACCCTCGCCATCCCGTCCCACGACGTCCGTCCTCCATGGTAGCGGCGCATCAGGACGGCCGATATCGACGGGCGCAACAAAGGTTCACACTTCGGTGCACGGTTCCTGGCGGCAAACAGCCTGCCTTGCACAGCGCGACGGGCGTCTGTGATAAAATTTGCCCTTCAATCAGCGTAAAACCACCGGCGATCCAGCGCCGCGCACAGCCTTCATGTGCCCAGCTAATTCAACCAGCCCAACAGTCCAATTCGTATGTCCATCTTAAATATCCTGCGTTACCCCGATCCGCGCCTGCACACCGTCGCCAAGCCGATCACCGACTTCGGCGACCAGTTGCAGACCCTGATCGATGACATGGCCGAAACCATGTATGACGCGCCCGGCGTGGGGCTGGCGGCGTCGCAAGTCGACCAGCACATCCAGATGATGGTGATCGACATCACCGAAGAAAAGAACCAGCTGCAAGTGTTCATCAACCCGGAGATCACCTGGGCCAGTGAAGAAAAGCAGGTTTATGACGAGGGCTGCCTGTCGGTGCCGGGCGTGTACGACGGCGTCGAGCGCCCTGCCCGCATCAAGGTGCGCGCGCTGGACCGCCATGGCAAGCCGTTCGAACTGGAAGCCGATGGCTTGCTGGGCGTGTGCATCCAGCATGAAATGGATCACTTGCTGGGCAAGGTCTTCGTGGAATACCTGTCGCCGCTGAAGCGCAACCGTATCAAGACCAAGATGGTCAAGGAAATCCGTGGTCTTGAACGCGAAGCGAGCCTGCGCGCGCAAAATCGCCGTTTCTGAAGCATGAACTGGTAAACTGGCGGGCATTGTCATACCCGCCAGGCCCAGGCCTGCGCACTTCACAACAAGGAACCCGATGAAAGTGATCTTCGCAGGCACGCCCGAATTTGCCGCTACCGCCCTGAAAGACTTGCACGAAGCGGGTTTCGAGATTCCCCTGGTGCTGACCCAGCCCGACCGCCCTGCCGGACGCGGCATGCAATTGCACGCTTCAGCCGTCAAACAGTATGCGCAGCAGCACGGCATCGAAGTGCTGCAGCCCTTGTCGCTGCGCATGGGCAGCCGCGACCCGCAGCGCGCGGCCGAAGCCAAAGCCGCCCACGAACGCCTGCTGGCGACAGACTACGATGTGATGGTGGTGGCCGCCTATGGCTTGATTTTGCCGCGCAGCACACTCGACATCAAACCCTGCATCAATATCCACGGCTCCCTGCTGCCGCGCTGGCGCGGCGCCGCGCCTATCCATCGCGCCATCGAAGCGGGCGACGATGAAACCGGCGTGACCATCATGCAGATGGAAGAAGGCCTCGATACCGGCCCGATGCTGGCCATCGAACGCGTGACCATCGAGGCCGGCGACTCGACCGCCACCCTGCACGACAAGCTGGCCGCCCTGGGCGGACAGATGATCGTCGCCACCTTGCGCAAGATGCAGCAAGCGCCACTGGTGGCCGTGCCCCAGCCGGAAGCGGGCGTCACCTACGCGGCAAAAATCGCCAAGGACGAAGCAGCGCTTGATTTTTCACAGGGGGCGCTGGAACTGGGCCTGAAAATCCGCGCCTTCAATCCCTTCCCCGGCGCCTGCGGCCAGGTCGACGGCGTGGCCATCAAGATCTGGGCCGCCGAGGTGCTGGAAGCGGACAGCCCGCAGCCGCCCGGCCAGGTGCTGGCGGCCGACGCCCAGCATGGCATCGTGATGGCCTGCGGCACGGGCGCACTGCGCCTGACGCATTTGCAAAAGCCGGGTGGCAAACGCTTGCCCGCAGTGGAATTCATCAAAGGCTTCCCGCTCGAAGGCAAGCGCTTCGTTTAACAAGCCAGCGCGCCATAACCCCACCGCACCCGCGAAAAAATCGCTGCTTGACATGATCTCGTGCAGTTAGAAAACCTACGCTACCTGTAAACCTGCAAAACGAATTAAAACCTCAGGCGCCCGCACAGGCCCTCCGGGCCAAGCGGACCCGAAAAATGTCGAGGGCAAGGCGCAGCGACGACGACAGTACGCATGTACGGCCAGGAGCTGCAACGCCGCCATCGGCATTTTCTCGGGTTCGCGTCTCCAGCCCGCCGTTTTTACGTTTTTAGCCTTTCAATGCACTGGGCAGCTTAACTGAACCGCATTACCGCTTCTTGCCCTGATTTATTTCCGCGCCACCGCCACCATGCGGCCACGCACGGACGACGACAGGCTCACTTCAAAGCGGCCGCCGGCCGGCAAGGCGCTGACATCAACCGAGGCGCTGCCGCCGGTCAGAGCGCTGGCGACGACGGTCTTGCGACCATCGGCGGCCACGTGCAGCACGGCTGCATACGGCTCGGCCTCGGCATTCCACGAGAGGACCAGCTTGCCGGCACTTTGCGTGGCATCAAGGCTGGCGGCGGTGGCGGCACGGCGTACCTGGCGCTCGAGCTTGCTGACCACCTTGCCATTGGCCAGCACATCGATATCGCTGATGTCGCCCGGATTGGCAAAGCTGACACGGAAGTGGCTGACGTCGGTGCGGCTGTCGGCCAGCATCTGCGCATCGAATGGCACATTAATGGTCTGTCCCGATGCCGTCAATATCCGCAGGCTGTATGTGGCGCTGCTGTCCGTCGCGTAGACACGGGCTGTGGCCGAGGCTACTGCCGGGTGCAGTTGCACGCCATGGGCGGTGATGCGGCCCGAAATCGTCAGGTAGCCATTCTCGGCAGGCATGACGCTGGCGCCGACGGAAGCGCCGCGCTGGTTCAGCGTATTGCGGTTTTCCAGGAATTGCTGGATGCGGGCATAGCTGTAGTCCGAGAACCAGGCCCCGCTGCAATAGCCCATCACGTCCTTCATCTGCCTGGTGCTGCCGTTGCTGGTGTAGGTGGCCTGGCTCAGCTGGCCGATGGCGGTGCCGTAGTTGCTGTTGTACAGTGGCTGGCTGCCCAGGTCACCGTTCGCATACGGATAGTCGGCGGCGGTATTGCTCGCCGAACCGCAGGCGACGTGCTGCAGCGCATGGTTGTGGCCGATTTCATGGATCATCGTCGTCAACCACTCGGGCCAGGCATTGCCAAAGGCATCCCGCGAGGCTGTATTGGTGGCGCTGGCGTCCAGGCCGATCGCCGACGGACTGGCGCGACCCGATGCACGGTCACTGATATAGGCCAGGCCAGCGGTGCGGCTGGCCGACATCTGCGTGGCGAAACCATAGTAAAAGGCGCTGCTGTCTTCCTGGCTGCGCGCCGCTTCGAGCTTCGGCAGGGTCTCGCTCCACCAGGTGTCGAGCGCACTGCTGCCCCCAACGTCGAGCGGCGCGCGCCTGGTGATGGTGATGTCGTCGGGAGCGTACGGATACACGCGCACGATGGCGGCGCGGATCACTTCCGGATCAGGCAGGGCGGAGGTGCCGTCGCTGGTGGTCAACGGCACCAGCACCAGGTGCATCCTGGCGGCCGACGACACCGCCGGCGCGGCTTGCTGGCTCACTTGCGTGCCATCGTTGCCGACGGCAGTCACGCGCACCTGCAGGCCGGGCTGTATCCAGCTGGCCGGCAGGGCCGCGCTGAAGTTGCCGTCGAAACTATACGCATTGCGCGTGGTTGGCAAGGTGGTGGGGCCGGTCAGCACCAGGCTGCCCAGGTTGGCGCCGGTCGACGAGGTGGCCGCCAGCGTGACCGCCGGGCTGCTGCGCCCGGCCAGGGTACCGAGCACCGACACGCGCACGGCGGCAGGCTTGCCACGCGTCAAACGCAGCGCCGCATCGCTGGCGCTCAGGTTCAGCACTTGCGAAAAATCGATGGCGCCCAGGGTGAAGCCGGCCACGGTGCCGGCATTGACGGCGGCGCGCGACGGCGCCGACAGCATCAGGTTGCCGGTGGCCGTGCTGGGCGCCGAGACGCGCAGTTCGGTGGCGCTGGCGCTGACGATGGTGGCACTGGTGGTGCCGATGGTGGCGCCGGTGACCTGATCCAGGTTGCTGCCGGCCACGGTGACGATCACATTGCTGCCGCTGATGGCGGTGCTGATCGAAGTCACGCTAACGGTCGGCAAGACCGTGAAAGCAGCGCTGGTTTGCGCTTCGTTGAAGCTACCGCGCACGGTCAGCTGGCCCGTCACGGCGCCGACCGGCACCACGAAGGTCACGCTGCTGTCGCTGCGGCTTTGCACGGTGGCAGCGCTGCCGTTGGCAAACACCACTGCCGTCACATTGCCCATGCCCGCGCCCGTAATGGTCACGCTGCTGCCCACTTCGCCAGCGCCTGGAGTCAATTGGTTGACCGTCAATGGCAGGTAGACCGTGATGGCCTGGCTGGTGGCCACCGTGCCGCTGGCAGTCACCAGGCTCAAGGCACCGGCCACCGGCGTGGCCGGCATCGCCAGGGTGGCGCTGGTGGCACTGACATTGCTGCTGGCCACGGTCACGCCGCCGATCTGGAAAGCCGTCACGCGGTCAAGGTTGCTGCCAGTGACAGTCACGCTGGAACCGATGGCTGCAGTGTTGGCCGAGACGGCCGTCACGGCGGACACCACCGCCGGGGCGGCCACAGGCGTAGTCGCCACCGCCGTGTCGGCACCACCTCCACCGCCGCCGCAAGCGGACAAACCCAGCATGGCGATCAGTGCAATCAGCAAGTGGTTTTTCATGGCTGGCATCCGTATCTGCGAAACCCGGCGGCAGGACAAGTGAAGGAGGTATCTGGCATATCGGTGGCTTTGGCGAGAATATTGATGCTAGGAATCCATATTATGATTGAATAAAATTCCTATGAACAACTATTAATGCGCTATCCAACATTAACAGCTTTCTCTTCCGGCAAAACAGACCGGCAGTCCTGAAGTGTTGCGCAGATGGCCTGCCGGCAAGCGTCAGGGGCTTTTGCCCGAAACCAAAACTGCCTGATGCCGTATAATTTTAGACCCGGTGTAATCAGGCGATTGCCACCTCCTGCCAGCCTATCCAGCCGGCACACTCCGTCGGCTGACCCTGCTGACCTGCATCGCCTTTCCACCGCGCCGCCGCCCGTTGCCTATTGAAAGCATGAAATGACCGATACCATGATCCCCGCCATGTCCCCGACCGAAGCCTCCCTGCGCGCCATCATGGCGCGCCGGATCATGATCCTCGATGGCGCGATGGGCACGATCATCCAGCAGTACAAGCTCGACGAAGTGGCCTATCGTGGCGGGCCGCAGGGCCGCTTTATCGACTTCGCGGCACCAGCCGACTCGGGCGCGCGCGAATTGTTCGTCAAAGGCAATAATGAACTGTTGACACTGACGCAGCCGCACATCATCCAGGAAATCCACGAACGCTACCTGGCGGCCGGCGCCGACCTGATCGAAACGAATACCTTTGGCGCCACCACCATCGCCCAGGACGACTATCACATGGCGCACCTGGCCTACGAGATGAACGTGCAGGCGGCCAGACTGGCGCGCGCCGCCTGCGACAAGTATTCCACGCCGGACAAGCCGCGCTTCGTGGCCGGCGCGCTGGGGCCGACGCCGAAGACAGCCTCGATTTCACCAGATGTGAACGACCCGGCCGCGCGCAATGTCACCTTTGACCAATTGGTGGCGGCCTATCTGCAGCAAACCCAGGGCCTGGTCGAAGGCGGCGCCGACGTGCTGCTGGTGGAAACCATTTTCGACACCCTCAACTGCAAGGCGGCGCTGTTCGCGATCGACCTGTTCTACGAACAGCACCCGGACGTGCAGCGTTTGCCCCTGATGATTTCGGGCACCGTCACCGACGCCTCGGGCCGCATCCTGTCTGGCCAGACCGTGCCCGCCTTCTGGAATTCCATCCGCCATGCGAAACCGCTGACGATAGGCCTGAACTGCGCGCTGGGCGCGGCCCTGATGCGCCCGTACGCGGAAGAACTGTCGAAAATCGCCGACACCTTCGTTTGCATCTACCCGAACGCCGGCCTACCCAACCCGATGAGCGACACGGGTTTTGACGAGTTGCCGGAAGATACCTCTGCCCTGCTGCGCGAATTTGCCGACGCGGGCTTTTTGAACATGGCCGGCGGCTGCTGCGGCACCACGCCAGAGCACATCAAGGCCATCGGCGAGCTGCTGGCGAACAATACGCCACGCACCATCCCGGCAAAAAGCCACGACCTGCGCCTGGCCGGCCTGGAGCCGTTCGTCATCAATGACGAGTCGCTGTTCGTCAACGTGGGCGAACGCACCAACGTCACCGGCTCGAAGGCGTTTGCGCGCATGATCCTCAACGAGCAGTATGACGAGGCCTTGTCGGTAGCGCGCCAGCAGGTGGAAAACGGCGCCCAGGTGATCGACATCAATATGGACGAGGCGATGCTCGATTCGCTGGCCGCCATGACGCGCTTTTTGAACCTGATCGCCTCCGAACCCGATATTTCACGCGTGCCCATCATGGTCGACTCGTCGAAATGGTCGGTGATCGAAGCGGGCCTGAAATGCGTGCAGGGCAAGGCCATCGTCAACTCGATTTCCATGAAGGAAGGCGAAGCGGAATTCCTGCGCCAGGCCACCCTGTGCCGCCGCTACGGCGCGGCCGTGATCGTGATGGCATTCGATGAAAAGGGGCAGGCGGACACCTTCGAGCGCAAGATCGAGATCTGCGCGCGCGCCTATCACCTGCTGGTTGACGCGCTCGACTTCCCGCCGGAAGACATCATCTTCGACCCGAACATCTTTGCCGTGGCCACCGGTATCGAAGAGCACAACAACTACGCAGTCGACTTTATCAACGCCACGCGCTGGATCAAGGAGAACCTGCCACACGCCAAGATTTCCGGCGGCGTGTCGAACGTATCGTTCAGCTTCCGCGGCAACGATCCGGCCCGCGAAGCGATCCACACCGTGTTCCTGTACCACGCCATCAAGGCTGGCATGACCATGGGCATCGTCAACGCCGGCATGGTCGGCGTGTACGACAACCTGGACCCGGAGCTGCGCGAGCGGGTGGAAGACGTGGTGCTGAACCGCCGCGAAGACTCGACCGAACGCATGATCGAATTTGCCGGCACGCTGAAAGCGGGCGGCGCCAAGGCCGACGCGCAGAACCTGGCCTGGCGCGAAGGCACGGTGCAGGCCCGCCTGTCGCATGCGCTGGTGCACGGCATCACGCAGTTCATCGTCGAAGACACGGAAGAAGCGCGCCAGGAGCTGTTGCACAACGGCGGGCGACCGATCCACGTGATCGAAGGCCCATTGATGGCCGGCATGGACGTGGTCGGCGACCTGTTTGGCCAGGGCAAGATGTTCCTGCCGCAAGTGGTGAAATCGGCGCGCGTGATGAAGCAGGCCGTGGCCCACCTGATTCCGTTTATCGAAGAAGAAAAGCTGCTGGAAGAAAAGCGCACCGGCATCGTTGCCAAGCCGAAGGGCAAGATCATCATGGCCACCGTGAAGGGCGACGTGCACGATATCGGCAAGAATATCGTCACCGTCGTGCTGCAATGTAATAATTTCGAAGTGGTGAACATGGGCGTGATGGTGCCGTGCTCGGAAATCCTGGCGCGCGCCAAGGTGGAAAATGCCGACATTATCGGCCTGTCGGGCCTGATCACGCCGTCGCTGGAAGAAATGGCTTATGTGGCCAAGGAAATGCAGCGCGACGACCACTTCCGCATGCTGAAAATTCCGCTGCTGATCGGCGGCGCCACCACCAGCCGCGCCCACACGGCCGTCAAGATTGCCCACAACTACGAAGGCCCCGTGATCTACGTGCCGGACGCCTCGCGTTCGGTGTCGGTGGCGCAGTCGCTGCTGACACCCGAGCAGCGCGACAAATACGTGGAAGACATCGAACTCGATTACGCGCGCATCCGCGAGCAGCACGCCAACAAGAAGGCGCTGCCGATGTTGTCTTTGGCCAAGGCGCGCGCCAACAAGATGGCGCTGCCGTTTGACGGCGCCTGCACTCCCGTGAAACCGAAGTTCATCGGCCGGCGCGTGTTCAAAAATGTCGACCTGGCCACCCTGGCCCAGTATATCGACTGGGGCCCGTTCTTCCAGACCTGGGACCTGGCAGGCCCCTTCCCCGCCATTCTGACCGATGAGGTGGTGGGCGACGCGGCCACCAAGGTGTATGCGGAAGGCCAGGCGCTGCTGAAAAAGCTGATCGACGGGCGCTGGCTGACGGCCAACGGCGTAGTGGCGCTGCTGCCGGCCAACAGCGTCAACGACGACGATATCGAAGTCTATACGGACGATACGCGCAGCACCGTGGCGTTCACCTACTACGGCATGCGCCAGCAGGGCGTGAAACCGGTGGTCGACGGCGTACAGCGGCCGAACCAGTGCCTGGCCGACTTCATTGCACCGAAGGACTCGGGCGTGAAAGATTACATCGGCATGTTTGCCGTGACGTCCGGCCTGGGCATCGAGAAATACGAAAAGCGCTTCGAAGACGCGCATGACGACTACTCGTCCATCATGCTCAAGTCCCTGGCCGATCGCCTGGCCGAAGCGTTTGCCGAATACCTGCACGAACGCGTGCGTACCGACTTGTGGGGCTATGCCACCGGCGAACAGCTGAGCAATGACGACATGATCGCCGAAAAATACGTCGGCATCCGCCCGGCGCCCGGCTACCCGGCCTGCCCCGAGCATACGGTCAAGCGCGCCATGTTCGACGTGCTGCAGGCCGAAGAGATCGGCATGCAGCTGACCGAATCGTACGCCATGTTCCCCGGCGCAGCCGTGTCCGGCTTTTACTTTGCCCACCCGGAATCGAAATACTTCGTGGTCGGCAAGATCGATGCAGACCAGGTGGACGATATGGTCAAACGCCGCGGCGTGCCCAGGGAGGATATAGAGCGCTGGCTGGCACCGAATTTGTCGTAAGGTGAAAAAAACCCGCACAAAAAACAATGTGCGGGTTTTTTTAAAGACTTTCCGGGACTGCACAGCATCTGACAAAACCGTAGCGAGCGGAAAGGAGAGGTGGCTGAGAAGCGCAACCGTACGAAGGTACGGTGAGCATCGCAGGCCGCCTATACCGACGCGCAGTAGGTTTGGTCAGATGCCATCAGAGCGCATACCTTACTACGTTATCACTCCACTCGAACGCCGCCATTTCCAGCTCGACCAAGTCATCCGGCGACATCGCCAGGTCACGTAGCGTCGGCACGATTTCGCCTTCCATGTCGTCAATGCGTTCAATGCATTCTGCCAGGCGCAGCAAGTCGCCATAGAAGCCGCCGCGCGACAGCAGCGCTTCGGACACTTCGTCGATCACTTCGATACGGCTCAGGATATCGGCCATCGGCACGGCAAACAAAGTATCCATCAGCGACATGATGCCAACCGTAAAGGCGATATCGGCCGAGTGGGCGTGGTTAGGACGCAGTTTGCTTGCCAGCAATTCGAGCAGGCGACCGCGCGTGGTGGCCAGCATCAGCAGCGGCGTCATGCTGTGGCCGCGCTGGCCTGGCTCCGCATACAGCATGATCTGCAGCCAGCGCTGCAACTGGCGGCGGCCCAGCACGCTGACGGCCTGGCTCAGCGAATCGATGCGCTGGCGCGCGCCGACGGCGGGCGTATTGACCAGGCGCAGCAAATTCAGCGCCAGCGACACGTCGCGCTTGATGGCGCGCTCGATGTCCATATTGTCGGCGTCCGAGACGACCAGGGTCATCAGTTCCATTACGGCCAGCTGTGACGGCGACAGCTTCTTGCCCGTCATGATGGCGGGCTTGGCAAAGTAATAGCCCTGGAAGTAATCGAAACCGAGGTCCAGGGTAGACTTGAATTCTTCGCGCGTTTCAACCTTTTCGGCCACCAGTTTCTTTTGCTCGCCCTTGAAGCGCAGCGCCAGGCTGGTCAGGGTGGCAGGTTCGACCTTGCGCATGTCCATCTTGACGTATTGTGCCAAAGGCAGCAGCTCCTGCACTTGCGTCGTATCGGCCACCACGTTTTCCAGCGCAAACACAAAACCATGGCCGGCCAGTTCGCTGATGCGCGTGCGCAGTTCCGGCGTCACCTGCATCGATTCGACGATTTCCAGCACCACTTTTTCGCGCGGCAAAAAACTGAAGATGTCGCTCATGATCACGTCGGCGTCGACATTGACGAAACCGAGCGCGTCACCGACCACCTTTTCCATGCCCAGCTGCGAGGCATGGGCAATCACGCTGGCCGTGGCCGACAGGTCGCTGGTGATATTGGCAGGCCCGACCGGAGCGTTGCGAAATAGCAACTCATAGCCGAACAGGGCCTGGTTGCGGTCGAGGATGGGCTGTCGCCCCAGATAGAACTCGCGCACGCGCAAGGGTTTCGGGGTGATGTCGTTGCTGGAAATATCGATCATTAAATCTTCATCAATCACGTCGAGTGACACTGGCGGCGCCACGCCTGCGTCAGGGTTCACTATTGACCATACCTTGCGCCCGCGCTGTTGACTATTCTGGCAGCATTGCCCGGTATTGTCGTCAACAAATTAAATCACGGGCGCCTCTTGTACCGCGCCGTCTACAAACAGCTTCAATTCACCGGGCGCAAACGCCGTCCACTGCTCGTTGGTCGTCAATGGCTGCGTGACGATCACGGCCACCCGGTCCTGCGGCGTGGTAACCTGGGAAAAGTCCACGCTGAGGTCTTCGTCGGATAGTTTAGCAGTTGGAAACGGATGCTGTCGCACCAGATAGTGCAGGCTGGTCGAGCAATGGGCAAACAACGCCTCGCCGCTCGACAGCATCATGTTGAAGGTGCCGTGCGCTGCGATGCCGGGCAACAACTCGGCCAGCGCCGCATGCAGTTGCGACAAGGCGGGCGGCGCGTCGCCGAAGCGCGCGCGCAGCTCCTGCAGCAGATAGCAGAACGCCCGTTCGCTGTCGGTGCAGCCAACCGGCCGATAGCTGCCGTTCAGCACAGGATTGAATTGTTTCAAGTCGCCGTTGTGGGCAAATACCCAGTAGCGGCCCCACAGTTCGCGCACAAAAGGATGGCAATTTTCCAGCGCCACCTGGCCTTGCGTGGCCTTGCGGATATGCGCGATGACATTGCGCGACTTGATGGGATAGCGTTTGATCAGCTCGGCAACCGGCGAGGCGATGGCCGCCTGGTGATCAACAAAATGGCGCACGCCAGCGCCTTCGAAAAAGGCGATGCCCCAGCCGTCGTGGTGGGTATCGGTATGGCCGCCGCGCATGGCGAAGCCGGTAAAACTAAAGACAATGTCGGTCGGGACATTGCAATTCATTCCGAGAAGTTGGCACATGGTTTGTTTGCAGCACGATAAGCCGCCCACCATACCATGCACCCACGGGAATGGGTATGGCGGCGATAGCCACCAACCCCGAAACGATTAGTGCAGCAGCACCGGCTGGCTCATCAGGGAATCGTAGCTGCCGAGGAATTCATCAATTTCTTCCATCGTCGGTTCGCTGGCGATCAGCTCGCTCACATCGCGGCGAAAGTTTTGCGCCAACACGCCGGCGATAAAGGTTTCGCGCTTGCCGCTCTTGTCGACGATTTCATAGCCGCCGAAACGCAAGGCGTCCAGATTGCGGTCGGCGCCGAATTCCACGACGCTATATTGCTCGCTGTTATAGATCAGGTTCATTGTGCGTCCTTCGCTCAAGCAGGAGGAACTCCTGCGGTTTCAGAACAGAGGTGGGGACCAGGCCACGGCATTTCAAGCGCGATCCCGCTCTGCAGGGAAAGTAGTTGTAACGAGATGCAAACTGCGTGCAAACTGCGATCGGACGGTTACGGCAACAACGGGCTATCGGTGATGACCAGCTCGGGCTCCAGCGCCAGCCAGGCATCGTAAGGACTGGCGGCAAGCCAGTTGCGCAATTGCTCTATATGCGTGGCGTCTGCCAGGCTGATGAACAAATGCGCGGGCGGATGGCGCAGAAGACGATTCAATGTTACACGCAATACCAGATTGCCGCTGCAGCACAGGCAACCGGGTGCAATGCGCAGCAAATCCAAGGCGGCGGGAGGGGAAGTTTGTTCGGCCAGGTCGGCCAGGAGGGAGTTGCCGTCAGCCAATCCTTCGAGGATCACGGCATTGCTTTGCTGCGGTGGCAAGGCTAGGGCAATGATAGCCTCGCGATCGCTGGCGCGGCCACCGCTGACCAGGGTCAGCGGCGTCAAGGGCCGCGCCGGGGCTGTCACAGGTTTTTCTTGGCCAGCTTGCCCGGTTCGACGCCCAGTTGCTTGAGCTTGCGGTACAGATGGGTACGTTCCAGGCCCGTCTTTTCCGCCACGCGGGTCATGCTGCCGCCTTCGCGACCCAGGTGGTGTTCGAAATACATGCGTTCGAAGGCGTCGCGCGCCTCGCGCAGCGGCAGGTCGAACGACAGATTGTAGCCATGGCCTTCGGCCTGGGCCGGTGCGGCGATACCTGGACGCACCATCATCTGTTGCGGCGCGCTGCCGCCAAAGCTCGGCACGGGATGGCTGCTGCTTTCTTCGACCGGAGCGCTGACTACCGGGCGCGGCGCAGCGGCCGGCGCGCGCACGGTTTCCTGGGCGCGGCTCAGGCCTTGCTGCACGGCTTTCAACAATTTTTGCAGGGCAATCGGTTTTTCCAAAAAGTTGAGCGCGCCGATGCGCGTCGCTTCGACCGCCGTATCGATTGTGGCGTGGCCCGACATCATGATCACCGGCATGGTCAGCAAGCCATCGCGCTGCCATTCCTTGAGCAGTGTCACGCCGTCGGTATCGGGCATCCAGATGTCCAGCAGCACCAGGTCGGGCGCACCGGCGGCGCGTGCTTCGCGCGCCTGCTGCGCATTTTCGGCCAGCTGGATAGCATGGCCTTCGTCACCCAGTATCTCCGAGAGCAACTCACGGATACCCATTTCATCATCCACTACGAGTATGTTTGCCATTCGTGTCTTGCCTTCCTCATTTCGCCGCCCCGCGCACCCAAACGGCACGCGGCGGACAACTATGATTTTATTGGTGTTTTAGATACTAAACCAGACGTGTTCGCCAGCAACATGCTATGCCACAGCGTCGGGAGCTAACTTTAACAGCAAAATGACAACTGAAGCGCCACTGCTGTCCTCGCGATTCTCGATATCGATGCGCCCACCGTGCTCATCGATAATTTTCTTCACCATCGCCAGGCCCAGGCCCGTGCCGCGCGCCTTGGATGTGACATACGGCTCAAACGCGCGCGCCAGGATCTTTGGTGCGAAACCGGGGCCGTTATCGGTGATGGCCATGCGCACGGCGACGTTCACGCCACCGTCCGCACTGCGATAATGAATTGCTTCGGTGCGTACGTCAATGCGGGGACGGGGACTACCCTGAGGCAAATCCGTCATCGCGTCCTGCGCGTTCTGCAGCAGGTTGTGGATCACCTGGCGCAGCTGGGTCGGATCGCCCATTACCATCGGCAGCTCAGGCGCCAGCACCGGGTGGATAATGTCGCCGTCGTCGCCGCCCAGGTAGAGGTTCAGTATCTCTTCGATCAGCTCGTTCAGGCGCAGCGGCGCAAGCACTGCCGGCGGCGTACGCGCGTAGTCGCGGAAGTCGTCGACCATGCGCTTCATCGCATCGACCTGCTTGACGATGGTGCTGGTGGCGCGGCCCAGCAGGTCGGCGTCACTTTGCTCCAGCTTGCCTTCGAGCTTCATCTGCAAGCGTTCGGCCGACAGCTGGATCGGCGTCAGCGGGTTCTTGATTTCATGCGCCAGGCGGCGCGCCACCTCGCCCCAGGCGATCGAACGCTGGGCCGAAATCACGTCGGAAATATCATCGAACACGACAATATAGCCGCTGCCGGACTCCACCGGCAGGCGCGAGCCGCGCGCCAGCAAGGTAATGTCGTGCTCGTCAGCACTGCTGCCCGGACGGCGTGGAATCTCGATCTGGCGCTGCCAGTGCAATCGCTGCTGCAGGTTGCGCCCGGACGCTGACTGCGCGCTCTGCGCCGAAAAGGCGCTGACGATGGCCGTGCCGAATTCCTCGATGCCGGAAATACTCGTCAGGGGCTGGCCCACCATCGTCACACCCGCGTGCTGCAAGATACGCTCCACCGAATCATTGCAGGTAACGAGCTTGAAGTCACCATCGAGCACCATGACGCCGGCCGACATATTGGCCAGTACCGATTCCAGGTGAGCCTTGGCGTTTTGCAAGGCAGTGCGATTGCTTTCCACTGCCGTGCGTGCGTCGAGCAGCTGGCGCGTCATGATATTGAACGACTGCGTCAGGGTGCCCAGCTCGTCGCGCGAGGCAACGATAGGACGCGGCGACAGGTCGCCCTCGGCTACCGCGCGCGTGCCTTCGGCCAGCAGCAGCAGCGGCTGGGCCAGCTTGCTGGCAATCAGGAAAGCGCTGCCGATGGCGCCGAAAATCGCCAGCAGCAAAGTAAGGGTAAGAATTTCCATGTACATCTTGCGCAAGCCCTCGCGCGCCACAAAACGTTCCTTGTATTCGCTGTAGGCGCCGCGCAGCATCTCGCCATTGGTGGCCAGCTTGGGCGGCACCGTTTGCAGCAATTGCAGGTAGCGTGGCGATACGGATGGCCCCGGCACGGCCACCAGCACCCGCAGGCGCAGGCTGGCAGTTGCGTCCGTCCCCTGCGGGGCGGGGCGCATGCCACCACCGCCCGATTCCGTGCCATCGTCATGCAACTCGGGGCCGCCCTCGGCCGAGGCATAGCCAGCCGGCAACGCTGCCTGCGCCAGCATGGCCGAGCTGGGCAGGTCAGCGCCACTGTGCGGGCCGGCGCTGGCCAGCAGCACGCCGTCACCGCTGACGATCATGACGTTCTGCATGCCCTCTTCGCGCAGCAGGCTGGTCAGCACAGCGGGCGCGGCAGCGGGGTCGCTGCGCATGTCGGCCACCGCCTTCTTGCCGCGCTGGTCCAGTTCGACCAGCGCCGCGTCCAGCCCGGCGCGTCCCAGTTCCAGGCCCGATTCCAGCGCAGCTTCAATCTTCACGTTGAACCACGATTCGATCGAGTGCGAGACAAACTGCAGGGAAACCAGAAAGATGACCAGGCCGGGCAGGATGCCGACGGCGGCAAACAGCATCACCAGACGCATCATCAGCCTGGAGCCGAACTTGCCGCTTTTGTAGCGGGCATACAGCCGCGCCAGTGAAATGCTGACCAGCGCCAGCAAGGACACGGCAACGGCAGCGTTCAGGCCCAGCAGCCAGGTGTAATAGCGGTCGAAAAAACCGGAATTGTCGGAAGCCGACGCCAGCAGGAACAGCAGGATGCTGACGATGCCGCCGCCCACCACCAGCAGATAGCGCAATGCCTGGGTCACTACTCGGCCGTATACAAAAAGGTTTTTTTGTTCGAAGCCAGGCGCCAGTCGCTGTTGTTGAAGGCGTTGACCTGGATCGGCTTGGGCAGGTAATCGCGGTCCATGCCCATGCGCAAGGTGACGTTATAGGTCTGCCCCACTTTCAGCGCGCCGCGCGCCGCCACCAGCCAGCGGCTGGGCCGCCGGATCAGGAACAGCGCGTCGTCCAGGGTGGCGAAGCTTTGCTGCAAGCCGCCCAGCGACACGTGATACTGGCGCGTCAGCACGTTGTACGACAGCCGGCTGGTCTGGCGCGCAACAATCGCCTTCTCGTCGAACCAGTACCAGCGCGGCCGGGTCAGTTCGATTTCCGTCGTGAAAAACAGCGGCACGCCATGCTGCACAGCGTCGTCGAGGTCGTGATTGAGGTCGAAGGAATAACTGGCCGCCAGCTTGTAGCCTTCGTCGCTCGCTTCGATATAGGCACGGGTGATCTCGACCACATCGGCGGCATGCGCGCGTGGCGCCAGGCATGCCAGCATCAGCAACAGAGTCAGGAGGCGGAAAAATGTCACAAGCGTGCCGGTCGTATCCGTGGAAAAAGGGGCGACAAATCGCTCAAGCCGCATTTTTTTGAAATAGCGCATAGAACAAACCGTCATGGTCCTGTTCCGCGCTGCCGGTCGGCAACAGCTGGCCAGGGGCTGTCAAACGGGTCGCATTATTGCGCACCGCAAATGCTGCCGCTTGTGCTTCGGACTCTTGCGGCCACAATGAACAAGTCACGAACAACAATTTACCATCGGGGCGCAGCATCTGCCACAGATTGTCCAGAATTTTCGAGGAAAGTGTTGCAAGTTGCAAAGCGTCACCCTTGCGGCGCAGCCAGCGGATATCCGGGTGGCGGCGCACGATGCCCGAGGCCGTGCACGGCACGTCGGCCAGGATGCGGTCGTACTGCTGGCCGTCCCACCAGGCGCTCGATTGCGCATCCTGCGCCTTGAGGGTGGCGTGCAGGCCCAGGCGTTCCAGGTTTTCGGCGATGCGCGGCAGGCGCTTGGCGTCGGCGTCGATGGCCGTGACGTGTACGTCAGCCAGTTCCAGGAGATGGCAGGTCTTGCCGCCGGGCGCGGCGCAGGCGTCAAGCACGCGCATGCCGTCCTGCAGATCGAGCAGCGGCGCGGCCAGCTGCGCGCCGGCATCCTGCACCGACACCACGCCCTGCTCGAAACCGGGGATCAGGGCCACGCCGACCGGCTTGTCCAGGCGCACGGCAAACGGCCCCACCTGGCGCGCAGCGATGCCGGCGTCAGCCAGCACGGCCAGGTAAGCTTCCACCGTGCTCTTGCGGCGATTCACGCGCAGGGTCAGTGGCGGCACCGCATTGCCGGCCGTCAAAATGGCTTGCCAGTCGCGCGGATAGGCCACGCGCAGCGCGTCGATCCACCACTGCGGATAATTCCATTGTGCCAGCGGCTGCTGCAAGGCCGCCTCGAGCAGGGATTTGCGTTCTCGCAGAAAACGGCGCAGCACGGCGTTGACCATGCCCTTGGCGTGCGCCAGGTCGGGGTGCGAGGTGGCCACCGTGACGGCCTGGTCGACCACCGTAAATTCTTCATACGGCTGCTCGCCGGGCTCGGCCGACATCAGGGACAGTGCGCAGCACAGCAGCGCGGCCAGCATCGGCGGCTCGGGCGCCTTGGAAGTCATCAGGCCGACCAGGGTTTCGCTGCGGCCCAGCTGGCGCATGGTGCGATACGAAATATCCTGGATCGCGCCGCGCGCCTGGGCGCTGGCGTCAGACTGTGCAAACACCTTGGCCAGCGCTTGCGGCAGGGCCGTGCCGGTGCGCACTTGCGCCACGGCATTGGCCGCGCCCAGCAGGCAAAAAGCCAGCGAATCGGCGCGCAGGTCGGGTTGGAAGCCTGGCTGCAAGACAGGTTTCAGGTCAGGGTGGTAGCTGGGACGCAATTTTGCGGCGACTGGCGCGGCGGCAGGCGCTGGCCTGGTTTTCAGTTTCAGCGTGGGGCGCTTGTTCATAAATTATCCGGTGTGGCTGCGCGCGGCGGAATCATCACGGCCGCGCGTCATCGTAAAGGAACGATTGTAGCGTTTGTCAGGCCCTCTGCACCAAGCGATTGCAGCGATCCGGGCAATTCGCTGCAAAAAAGTGCATATATACAAGCGGAACTGGCCAGGTTGATGTTTTCATGCACCAGTGAACGACGCGCCACCCTGCCCTGCGGCGTATTGTTCCAGCCGGCAAACCAGTATAATTACTGCAGTCCGGGCGACGGCATCGACCTTCGTCCGTTTTGCTTTCTGATTCATTCTATTCAATCTTAACGCGGTTCCACCGCCATCCTGCTCATGCTCGCCCAACAGAAACAAGAAATCATCGCCCTGTTCCAGGCCGCCCTCGCTCCCGTCCTGGCCGGCACTTCGCTTGCGCCTGCCGTGGTGCTGGAGCGACCACGCGACGCATCGCATGGCGACGTCGCCTGCAATATCGCCATGCAACTGGCCAAGCAGCTGAAACAGAATCCGCGCGAACTGGCGCAAACCATCGTCACGGCCGTGCTGGCCAACCCGGCCGGCAAGGGCCTGGTCGAGGCGGTGGAAATCGCCGGCCCCGGCTTTATCAACGTGCGCGTGTCGAACGCGGCCAAGCAGGCGGTCGTCAAGACCATTCTCGCCGAAGGCGCCAATTACGGGCGCAGCACGGCAGGTGCCGGCAAGCAGGTGATCCTGGAATTCGTCTCGGCCAATCCGACCGGCCCGCTGCACGTCGGCCACGGCCGCCAGGCGGCGCTGGGCGACGCGCTTTCTTCCTTGTTCGACGCCCAAGGCTACCAGGTCACGCGCGAGTTCTATTACAACGACGCCGGCGTGCAGATCCAGACCCTGGCTACCTCGGTACAGGCGCGCGCACGCGGCTACAAACCGGGCGACGCCGAGTGGCCCGAGTCAGCCTACAACGGCGACTACATCCTGGAAATCGCCGACGATTTCAAGGCCGGTAAAACGGTCTCGGCCAGCGACGGCCAGCCTGCCACCGCGAATGGCAATATCGAGGACATTGATTCGATCCGCCCGTTTGCCGTCACCTATTTGCGCAACGAACAGGACATCGACCTGCAGGCCTTTGGCGTGAAGTTCGACAATTACTATCTTGAATCGTCGCTGTACAAGGACGGCAAGGTCAACAGCGCCGTGGAGACTCTGGTCAAGGCCGGCCACACCTATGAACAGGACGGCGCGCTGTGGCTGCGCACCACCGACTATGCGGACGACAAGGACCGCGTGATGCGCAAGACCGACGGCACCTACACGTATTTCGTGCCGGACGTGGCGTATCACCTGGTCAAGTGGCAGCGCGGTTTCGTGCAGGCGATCAATATCCAGGGCAGCGACCACCACGGCACCATCGCACGCGTGCGCGCCGGCCTGCAGGCGCTCGACATGGGCATCCCGCAAGGCTACCCCGACTACGTGCTGCACAAGATGGTTACCGTGATGAAGGATGGCGAAGAGGTGAAAATCTCGAAACGCGCCGGCTCCTATGTCACCGTGCGCGACCTGATCGAATGGTCGGGCGGCGGCGATATCGCCAAGGGCCGTGACGCCGTGCGCTTCTTCCTGATCTCGCGCAAGGCCGACACCGAATTCGTGTTCGACGTCGATGTGGCCTTGAAAACCACCGATGAAAATCCGGTCTATTACGTGCAGTATGCGCATGCGCGCATCTGCCGCATCCTGGAAAACTGGGGCGGCGACGAGGCCACCATCGCTGGCGCCGATTTGTCGTGCCTGAGCGCGCCGACCGAAGCGACGCTGCTGGCAACCCTGGCCGCCTACCCGGAAATGCTGGCGCGCGCGCAAGCCGAACTGGGGCCGCACCAGGTGGCGTTCTACCTGCGCGACCTGGCCGCCAACCTGCACAGCTTCTATTTCGCGGAAAAAGTGCTGGTCGAGGACGAGGCCGTGAAAATGGCTCGGCTGGCGCTGGTACTGGCCGCGCGCCAGGTGTTGCGCAACGGCCTGGCACTGATCGGCGTCTCCGCGCCAAACAAAATGTAATTACAAAGGTCTGAACCTTCATGAATCAAGCTTCCCGCTTCATTTCGAGCCGCCGCCAGCAGGGCAACACGCTGGTCGGCATCATTATCGGCCTGGTGGTCGGCCTGGGCATCGCCGTGGTGGTGGCGCTGGTGATCTCCAAAGGCAATTCGCCGTTCACCGACAAGTCGGGCAAGGCTGGCAAGTCAACCGAGCCTACGCCAGGCCAGATTGCCGACCCGAACAAGCCGATGTATGGCAACAAGGAAGCGGCGCGGGAAGCGGCGCGCGATTTCTCGAAGGAGCCACGCGAACTGGCCTTGCCGGGCCAGATCACGGCGCCGGCCGCACCACCTACCACGCCACGGCCACCTCCACCGGACGCGCTGCAGGAATTGATCGGCACCCTGAAAGACAAGCCGGCGCCGAAAGCCACGGTGGCAACGGCGCCGGCGGCAACTGCGGCGCCAGCAGCAGCACCGGCACCAGCCACAGCGCCGGCGCAGGCCAAGGCCGATGCCGCCAGCGACAAATGGATTTATTATCTGCAGGCTGGCGCCTTCCGTGACATGGACGACGCTGAAAGCACGCGCGGCAAACTGGCTTTGCTGGGCTTTGAAGCAGCCATCAGCGACCGCAGCACCGATGCCGGCGTGCTGCACCGCGTGCGTATCGGCCCCTTCAACCAGGTCGATGCCATGAACCGCGCGCGCACCAAACTGTCCGACAACGGCATCGATGTCGCCGTGGTCAGGAATTCCAAATAAGCCGAAAGAAGGAAGCAGCATGCGTTTTCTGAAAAAAGTATTGTTGGCCGCCGCCCTGTGCGGCGCCGCTGCGGGCGCCTTTGCCTCGCCGGCCGAGCCGAAAAATGGCGTCGAATATGAAACCCTGGCCACCGCGCAGCCGACCGAAGCGGGCAAGAAGATCGAGGTGACGGAATTCTTCGCCTATTACTGCCCGCATTGCAATGCGCTGGAACCGCAACTGGCGGCGTGGGTGAAGAAACAGGGCGACAATATCGTCTTCAAGCGCGTGCACGTGTCGCGCGACCCCAGCGTGGCGCCGCAACAGCGGCTGTTCTTCACCTTGCAGGCGATGGGCTTGCTTGATCAGTTGCATGCCAAGGTGTTCCACGCCATGCATGTGGAGCACAACCGCCTGAACACCGATGAGGCCGTGTTCGACTTCGTTGCCAGGCAGGGCGTGGACCGCCAGAAGTTCATCGATACCTACCGCTCGATGGGCATTTCCGGCCGCATTCGCCACGCCGACTCCATGATGCAAGGCTATAACGTCACCTTCTGGCCGATGATCGCCATCGATGGCCGCTACATCACTTCGCCATCGCAGGCCGACCAGGCCAGCCAATCGGCGAAGAACGAAGAACAGCTGAACGCCCAGGCCTTGACGGTCATGGACGTGCTGGTGGCCAAGGCCAAAGCGGAAAAGAAATAGACGTGAGCATCAGCTGATGCAAAGCGTCTTCATCACCGGCGCATCGAGCGGCCTGGGCGCCGCGCTGGCGCGCCAGTACGCCAGCGAAGGCGCGCAACTGGGCCTGCTGGCCCGCCGCGGCGAGGCGCTCGATCAACTGATCGCGTCCCTGCCCCGACCCGGGTTGCACCGCGCCTACGCCGTTGATGTGTGCGACCACGCCGCCGTGCAGCAGGCGGCCGATGCGTTTCTGGCCCATGCAGGGCGCATTGACGTGGTGATCGCCAGCGCCGGCGTCTCGGTGGGCACCCTGACCGAACATGCGCAAGACCTGTCGGTGTTTGCCCGGGTCATGGCCATCAACGTCACCGCCACCGCAGCCACCTTCGCGCCGTTCATCGCCGCCATGAAGGCACAAGGCAGTGGCCGCCTGGTCGGTATCGCCAGCGTGGCCGGCATCCGCGGCTTGCCGGGCGCCGAAGCCTACAGCGCCTCGAAAGCGGCCGTGATCAGCTACTGCGAATCGCTGCGCCTGGAACTCAAACCGGCCGGCATCAGGGTGGTCACCATTACGCCCGGCTATATCGACACGCCGATGACGCGCCACAACGCCTACCGCATGCCGTTCCTGATGCCGGCCGAAGCGTTTGCGCTGCGCGCTGCACGCGCGATTCGCCGTGGCGACAGCTATCGCGTGATTCCCTGGCAGATGGGTGTGGTGGCCAAGCTGCTGCGCCTGCTGCCCAATGCCGTCTACGACCTGGCGTTTGCCAACGCCCCCCACAAAGCGCGCCAGTCTTCGACGGACAAGCAGCCACTCCCATGACCTTTCACTCTGATCTGAACAGCGCAGCCATCGCCGCGCTTTGCGCCGCCGGCGCGTCCCATGTCGCCATCGAAGTGGTAGCCGAAACCGGCTCGACCAATGCCGACCTGCTGGCGCGCTGCGCGCAGCTGGCCGGCCCCACGCTGCGCATCGCCGGCCAGCAAACGGCGGGCCGGGGCCGCGCGGGAAGGCCGTGGCTGTCGCAGGCTGACGCCAGCCTGATGTTCTCGCTGGCCTGGCGCTTCAAGGGGCCGCTGCACGCGCTGGTCGGCTTGCCCCTGGCCGTCGGCGTGGCGCTGGCCGAAACCATAGGCGCACTGGGCGTGGCGGTGCAACTCAAATGGCCGAATGACTTGCTCAAGGACGGCAGCAAGCTGGCCGGCATCCTGGTCGAAACCCGGCAGGCAGAAGACGACGGCGTGTGGGCCGTGATCGGCTGCGGCATCAACCTGACCATGCCCGATGCGCTGGAACAGCAGATCGGGCGCAGCGTGTCGGCCGTGCCCTGGCTGGCGCAGATGGAGCGAAACGCGCTGGTTGCCGCCTTGCTCAGCCGCCTGGCCGGCGTGCTGGCTGAATTTGACGATACCGGTTTTGCGCCGTTTGCCGAACGCTGGAACGCCTTGCATGCCTGGCAGGGCCAGGAAGTGAAAATCCTCGACAACGGCCAGCCGCTGCAGCAAGGGAAAGCTGCCGGCGTCGACCGGCTGGGCCGGCTGCAGCTGCAAACCGAGGCCGGCCTGGCAGACATCATGTCCGGCGATGTCTCCTTGCGCCTGGTGCAGGAGTAAGCGCATGCTATTGCTGATCGACGCGGGCAATACCCGCATCAAATGGGCGCTGGTAGCGCACGGCGCACCGCTGGGCGGCTGGCTGGCCAGCGGCGCGGTGGCGCATGCGCAGCTCGATACCCTAAGGCCGCATTGGGCGCCACTTGCCATCACCGAGGTGCTGCTGTCGAACGTGGCAGGTGCATCGATCGGTTCGCGCCTGCGCGCCATGCTGCCCGTTCCAGCCCATGATTTTGTATCGCTGCCGCAACTGGCCGGCGTGCGCAACGGCTACCGCAACCCGGCCCAGCTCGGTTGCGACCGCTTTGCCGCCGCCATCGGTGCGCGCACGCTGGCGCCGGATCAAGCCGTGATCGTCGCCAATTGCGGCACCGCCACCACCATCGATGCCATCACCGCAGACGGCGTGTTTTTGGGCGGCATGATACTGCCGGGACTGGCCCTGATGGCCAGCTCGCTGGCGCGCAATACGGCGCAGTTGCCGCAGATCGCCGATGCCGCCCCGCTGCCAGCCGGCTTTGCCGACAATACCGACGACGCCATCCTGTCGGGCTGCCTGGCGGCGCAAACCGGCGCCATCGAGCGCGCCGTGCGCATGCATGGCGCGCAAGCCTGTCTGCTGTCGGGGGGCGCCGCGCCACGCATCGCCCGGACGCTGGCATTGCCGTTTCAACTGGTGGACAATATCGTCATGCTCGGCTTGCAGACAGCAGCCAGGGCAAACCGTGCGCAAGGAACACAACCATGCTGAAATTCGTCTTCTGGCTGCTGGCCGCCATCAACCTGCTGGTACTGGCCATCGGCCAGGGCTACCTGGGCAGCTTTCGCACCGAAACGCGCGAACCGGCACGCCTGAAAAACCAGTTGCACGCCGAAAAATTCACCTTGCTGACACCAGCCCGGGCGACCATGCCGGCCGAAGCTGCAACGCCGGCCCCGGCACCCGCCGCGCCGCAGGTGTTCGCATGCACCGAAGTGGGCAACTTCGTGCTGGCCGATGCACGCAAGTTCGAAGCCATGCTGGAACCGTTGAGCCTGGGCGAGCGCCAGTCGCGCTACAACGTGGCCGGCCAGGATATTTCCAGTTATATGGTGTTCATTGCGCCGCAAGGCAGCAAGGAAGGCGCCGACCGCAAGGCCGGTGAACTCAAGCAGCTGGGCGTGACGAATTACTTCATCATGGGCGAAGGCAGCCCACAGCGCTGGGGTATTTCACTGGGTGTGTTCAAGTCGGAAACCAGCGCACAAAGCCATCTGGCGTCGCTGCAGAAACAGGGCGTGCACAGCGCCCGAGTGGCGCCGCGCTACAGCGCCAGCAAGCAGCTCGCCTACCAGTTCCGCAACCTCGACGCGGCCACGCGCACGCGGCTGGCCGAGATCACGAAACAGTTCGACCAGCAGGAACTGCGCAGCTGCAAATAAGTACCTGATCAAACCTACTGCGCGTCGGTATCGACAGCCTGCGATGCTCACTGTGCTCCAGCACAGTTGCGCTTCTCAGCCGCCGCTCCCTTGCGCTCGCTACGGTTTGATCAGGTACTTGTACACCATCAACGTTCAATCACGATCGGCTTGACGCCCGCCGATGCCGGCAGGCTGGCCGCCGCGCGCGCCGCATCGGCGCGGCTGGTGAAGGGGCCGCCGTACAAACGGAACAGAGGGCCGGCCGGCACCACATCGAGATTGCCCAGCATCTGCGCATACGGCGCCAGCTGCGCGCGGCCCGCTTCCGCATTGTCTGCACGCGAGTAGGCGCCCAGCTGCAGATAAAAGCCGGTGGCGAGCGCGCTGGGCGCGGGCGCCGCCACGGTCGAGTCGACCATCGCCATGCTGGTGATTTCCGGCTGTACGACGGCACCCATTTCCGGTTCGCTCTCAGGCGGCGTATCGATCGACCTGGCCACCACCGACGGCACCGGTTTCGGCGCAGCGCGGACCGCCAGGATGGCATCGATCTGGGCCGGCAGCAGCCGCTCGACGAGCACCTGGTGGCTGCCCTTGCCGAGGAAACCCAGTTTCAGCGCCGCCGTGTACGACACGTCGATCACGCGCGTGGGGTGGAACGGCCCACGGTCGTTGATGCGCACGATCACCTGTTCGCCGCTTTCGAGGCTGGTCACGCGCGCATACGACGGAATCGGCAAGGTCGGGTGGGCGGCCGTCATCTTGTACATGTCGTAGATTTCGCCTGACGAAGTGCGCTGGCCGTGGAATTTCTTGCCATACCAGCTACCCGTGCCGCGCTGGGTAAATGGCTCGTTGTCGGTGATCGGCGTATAGGTCTTGCCGAACACCACGTAGGGACGATTCGAGCGCGTCGAATAGGGCTCGTTGCGCACTTCCGCATCGGGCACGTCGCGCAGGTTGGCCGGCGGATTGTCGCCCGGGCCATCGTCCTTGTAATAGCCGCCACGGCCGGAGCCGGCGGCCGGCAAGACCGGCATGGTCGGGTCCTGGCGCACGGGAATCTTCACCTTGCCAGCGTGCGGCATGCTGACATTGCCGGACTTTTGCGGCGCCGTGCCGCAGGCAGCCAGTGTCAGCAGCACCGCCAGCTGCATGGCAAGACCCGGACCGCGCGCATGCAAGGTGTCGAGAGGCGCGCGCATCACGTCTGCACCAGCTTGCGGTGGCGTTGTATGCTCATCAGGATGCCGGTGGCCACGCCCAGCGTGATCAGGGCGGTGCCGCCATAACTGAGGAAAGGCAAGGGCACGCCGACCACCGGCAGGATGCCGCTGACCATGCCCATGTTGACGAAGGCGTAAGTAAAGAAAATCATGGTAATCGCTCCTGCCAGCAGGCGAGTGAAAAAACTGGGGGCATTGGCGGCGATCATCAGGCCGCGGCCCACCAGCAGCAAATACATCAGCATCAGGATCAGATTGCCGACCAGGCCGAATTCCTCGGAATACACGGCAAAAATAAAGTCGGTGGTACGTTCTGGCACGAAATCCAGGTGGGCCTGGGTGCCGTGAGTCCAGCCCTTGCCCGTGATGCCGCCCGAACCGATACCGATAATCGACTGGATGATGTGAAAACCCTTGCCCAGCGGGTCCTTGGTCGGGTCGATCAGCATCATCACGCGGTCGCGCTGGTAGTCATGCATGTGCGACCAGGCGATCGGCAGGTAGCAGCTGACGGCAATCGCCAGCCCCAGCATGATACGCCACGGCAGGCCGGCCAGGAAAATCACCGTAAAGCCGGCCGCCACCACCAGCAGCGAGGTGCCCAGGTCGGGCTGGCGCGCAATCAGGTAAACAGGCGCGAGCAGCAGCACGGCCGCAATGGCGAACGACTGCCAGCGCAGGGCGCCCGCATTGTGCTGGAAGAACCAGGCCAGCATCAGCGGTGCGGCGATCTTCAAAAATTCCGACGGCTGGATATCGATCACGCCGATATGCAGCCAGCGCCGCGCACCGAGCTTGATGGTACCGAACAGCGCCACGGCAATCAAGAGCAGCACCGCAATCGTATACGCGGGCACGGCGATGCGCATCATCATCTGCGGCGTCACATTGGCCGTCAGCCACATGACGAAAAAGCACAGCACGATATTGCGCAGGTGGTCTTCGATCTTGCCCGGAATGCCGAGACTGGCCGACGCCAGCGTCAGCAAGCTCGTTGCCAGCAGCATCAGGATGATCAGCATCAGCGGCGGATCGAATACCGCCAGATAAGGTTTGGCGCGCCGCCACAGCGAGCGCCGTTCGTTAATGGACATGCGTTTCCTTATTGCGTCGCAGGCGGCGTGCCGCCCTGTTCATCCGTGATTTCTTCGAGCGTGCGCACTTCGTCGACGTCTTCCTTCGGCACCTTGGTGGTGTCCCGGTCCTTTTCGCCCGGGCGCTTGCCCAGCAAATAGTAGTCGAGCGCCTTGCGCGCGATTGGCGCGGCCACGCCGGCGCCAAAGCCGGCGTTCTCGACCACGATGGTCAGTGCGATGCGCGGCTTGTCGGCTGGCGCAAAGGCGCTAAACAAGGCGTTGTCGCGCAGCCGCTCGGCCAGCAACTTGGCATTGTACTTCTCGTTCTTCTTGATGCCCACGACCTGAGCGGTACCGGTCTTGCCACCCACCGTGTACTGCACACCGGCAAAGATCTTGGCAGCGGTGCCGCCAGCCTCGCTGGTCACGCCGACCATGGCGCGCTTGATGACGTCGATGTTTTCCTGTTTCAGGGGGATGCGATAGCTTTCCTTCGCCACCGTCAGGGTGCGCGCGCGCGTGGCGGGGTCTTCGATGATCTTCACCAGGTGCGGCTTCATCACCACGCCGTTATTGGCCAGTACCGCCGTCGCGTGGGCGATCTGCAGCGGCGTATAGGAATTGTAGCCGGAGCCATTGCTGACCGAAATCGTGTCGCCGCCCACCCATTTCTTCTGCTGCGCCGTCTTGAAGCGGTTGCGCTTCCACTCCGTCGACGGCAGCACGCCGGTCTTTTCGTTATTCAGGTCGATGCCCGTCAGCTGGCCGAAGCCGAACGGCTTCATGAAGTCGTGGATGGCGTCGATGCCCATGTCGCGGCCCAGCTGGTAATAATAGGTATTGCACGACACGACGATGGACTTGTGCATGTCGACCGTGCCATGGCCGCCGACCTTGTCGTCCCTGAACTTGTGGCCACCCAACATGAAAAAACCGGGATCCGAGATAGACTGGCTAGGCGTGCGCTTGCCCAGTTCCAGCGCAGCGAGCGCCATGAAGGGCTTGAAGGTGGAACCGGGCGCATAGGTGCCGGACAAGGGCCGGTTGACCATCGGCCGGTCCAGCGAAGTATTCAATTCATTCCAGCTTTGCTGATCGATGCCGTCGACGAACAGGTTCGGGTCATAGCCGGGCTTGGACACATAGGCCAGGATATCGCCGGTGACCGGGTCGATCGCCACGGCCGCGCCGCGCCATTCGCCGAACGCTTCTTCCATCACTTTCTGCAGCTCGATATCGATCGACAGGATCAGATTCTTGCCGGGCACCGCAGCCGTACGCGACAAGGTGCGCATGGCGCGCCCGCCGGCCGACACTTCCACCTCTTCGTAGCCGGTGGTGCCGTGCAGCTGCTTCTCGTAGCTTTTTTCCAGGCCTTCCTTGCCGATATGATCGGTGCCGTTGTAGTTGGCGGCGTCGTCGCCCTCTTCCAGCGCCTTCGATTCATTGCGGTTGATGCGGCCGATAAAACCCACCACGTGCGAGGCCACTTCGCCCATCGGATACTGGCGGAACAAGCGCGCCTGCACTTCGACACCGGGAAAGCGGAAGCGGTTGGCCGAAAAACGCGCCACCTCCTCTTCGGTCAGGCGGGTGCGCAGCGGCACGCTGACGAAGTTTTTCGATTCTTCCAGCAGCTTCTTGAAGCGGCGGCGATCCTTGATGTCAACCTGCACCAGGGTCGAGAGTTCATCGATTACGGAGTCCAGACTGGCGCTCAGTTTGGAGGGCGTAATTTCCAGCGTAAACGCCGAATAATTGCGCGCCAGGACCACGCCGTTGCGGTCGAGGATCAGGCCGCGCGTGGGCACGATGGGCACCAGTGCAATGCGATTGTCCTCGGCCTTGGTGGCGTAGTCTTCGTGCTTGATCACCTGCAGCCAGATAAAGCGCGCCAGCAGCAGAGAAAAGCAGACAAACACCAGCGCGCCCAAAATCGTCAGGCGCAGCCGGAAGAAATGCAGTTCGCGCTCGGTATTTTGAAGTTCAGTCATGACGGCTCACGGTCAGATCGGCCGGTTATGGTCGCGGTCCACGGCGCGGCGTTGTGGCGCCAGCAGCATCCAGGTAATGATGGGCCACAGGATCACGGCGATAAAGCTCTCGATGAAATTGAGCCAGCCCGGGGAGCGTCCCGAGACGATCAGCCGCGTCACCAGTTGCAGTGCCTGCGTCAGCAGCAGCAGCGGCAACACGTGCAGCGCCTGCGTCATGACGGGAAACCACAGCACGCGGCGGTGCATCATGATGGCGAAATAGGACAGCAAGGTATAGGCCAGCGCATTTTCACCGAGCAGTGTCGAATCGTGCACGTCCATCATCAGGCCCATGAAGAAGGCTACGCCGATGCCGACCTTGCGCGGCTGGTGGATGCCCCAGAACACCAGCACCAGCGCGACAAAATCGGGCACGCCGACAAAATGCCCCCAGGGCAGCAGGTTCAGCAGGAAAGCGCACAGCAGCGAAAAGCCGATAAACAGAGGGCTGACCGGCAGCAGGATGTAATGCGGGCGGTTCATCGCGTGGTCTCCGTCGGCGCGGTGGCCGGCTTGGCAGCCGGTGCCGGTGCCGTGGCCGCAGGTGCAGTGGCCGCCGGTGCGGTGCCTGGCGTGGTGGATGGGGCAGCGGCCGGCTTGGGTCCCTCCTTGATCGGCGCCATCTTGCCGGCGATCTTGCGGCCGACCTTGATTTCTTCGACCGGCGGGCGCGGCGGGATGTCGGGCGACGAGGTCAATATCAGCAACTGCGTATTGCGCTCGATGCCGGCCAGCGGCTGGCACACCACGCGGCCGAACGGACCGTGCGCATTGCGCTCGACCAGGGTCACGCGCGCCACCGCCAGGCCGGCCGGGTACAGGCCGTCGAGGCCGGACGTAATCACGATATCGCCGATCTGGATATCGGCCGTCGGTTCGGTAAAGCGCAGCTCCATGGTGCCGGACTTGCCGCGACCGTAGGCCACGCTGCGCACGCCGGTGCGCAGCAGCTGCACGGGAATCGCCTGCTCTTCATCGGTCAGCAGGGTCACTTCGGAGGTAAACGGGAAGACGCGCGTAACCTGGCCCACCACGCCCAGGTTGTCGATCACGGGCCGGCCCAGCTCCACGCCGTTCTGGATACCGCGGTCGAGCACGATCTTGCGGCTGGCCGCATCGCGCGTGTCGTACAGAATTTCGGCCAGCATGGATTTGACCGGCACGCGCTCGCGCGCTTCCATCAACTTGCGCAGATGGTTGTTTTCCACGATATTGAGCTGCGCCTGCTGCAGGATCTGCGCCGAGGCAATCTGTTCATGCTTGAGGTCGCGCACCTGTTTTTCCAGCGCCGACAGCGAGGAAAAATACGTGCCGACACCAAGCGCCACGTCGCGCGGCACCAGCGCCGCCATCTGCACCGGATACAGCACGGTGCCGACCGCCTGGCGCACGGCGGTCAGCGCGTGCATGCGCGAATCGACCAGCAGCAAGGCGATCGAAATGCCGGCGAACACCATCATCTTGACGCGGGCGGAGGCGCCCTGTTTGAAAAGTGGCGGAGGACTGTATTCCATGACTTCCAATAATCAGGCCAGGCGCAAAGCGCCAACGTGCGGACCCCGGTGCAACCCCGGCGCCAGAACCGGGCCGGATACTGTTCCGGCCTTTTCCGTCAGATTATTCGTAGGAGAAGATCGAGCCGAGCTTGTCCATACGTTCCAGCGCCATGCCGGAACCGCGCACCACGCAGGTCAGCGGGTCTTCGGCCACCAGCACCGGCAGGCCGGTTTCTTCCATCAGCAAGCGGTCCAGGTCGCGCAGCAGTGCACCGCCGCCGGTCAGCATCATGCCTTTTTCGGCGATGTCGGCGCCCAGTTCCGGCGGTGTCTGTTCCAGTGCGTTTTTCACGGCCGAGACGATATTGTTCAGCGGGTCGGTCAGCGCTTCGAGAATCTCGTTGGACGAAATGGTAAACGAGCGCGGGATGCCTTCGGACAGATTGCGGCCCTTGACTTCCATCTCTTTCACTTCCGAACCCGGGAAGGCCGAACCGATGGCCTTCTTGATCGCTTCGGCCGTCTGTTCGCCGATCAGCATGCCGTAGTTGCGGCGGATGTAATTGACGATGGCTTCGTCAAACTTGTCGCCACCGACGCGCACCGAACCTTTGTACACCATGCCGCCGAGCGAAATAATGCCCACTTCGGTGGTGCCGCCGCCGATGTCGACCACCATCGAGCCGGTCGCTTCCGACACCGGCAGGCCGGCGCCGATGGCTGCAGCCATCGGTTCTTCGATCAGATAGACCTGCGAAGCGCCGGCGCCCAGCGCCGATTCGCGGATCGCGCGGCGTTCCACCTGGGTCGAGCCGCACGGCACGCAAATGATGATGCGCGGCGACGGGCGGAAGAATTTCGAGTCGTGCACCATGCGGATAAACTGCTTGAGCATCTGTTCGGTGACGGTGAAATCGGCGATCACGCCATCTTTCATCGGACGGATCGCTTCGATATTGCCCGGTACCTTGCCCAGCATCTGCTTGGCTTCCTTGCCGACCGCCTGGATGGTTTTCTTGCCATTCGGGCCGCCTTCCTGGCGAATTGCGACCACTGACGGTTCGTCCAGGACGATGCCGAGGCCGCGTACATAAATCAGAGTGTTGGCCGTGCCCAAGTCAATGGCCAGATCGGTGGAGATATACCTGCGTAAAAAACCAAACATGAGTGTCCTGTAGCGCATCGAGCTGCGCAAAAGCTGTTTATGGGGAGTTTCAAAGCGGGCGCTTTCAGGCTCCTTCGAAAACCCGTACAGGCGTTTTTCGGCGGTTCGCTTGGCGCTTGCGCAATCGTTTCTATGCTGCGGCAGCAGTCCATCAGCGCCGGCAACGCATTAACCCGCCATTCTACCTTATAATTTGAATGCGATTTGCCCAAAAACCATGGAAAAGTGCGACTCCAGCCGCCGCGAGTTAGGCGGCATTCCGGAGTTTTTGTGAGCAAAAGAGCAGTAAATACCCGCGCTTTATCAAAGCGCCAACTTAAATTCTATGAGCGTCCCCGCGCGCCTTTCGCCATGTCCCTGACACTCTCCGATGTAAAACGCATTGCCCATTTGGCACAACTTGACATGGCCGACGACCAGGCCGCCACGTCCTTGGCCCAATTGAATAAAATTTTTGCGCTGGCAGAACAAATGCAAGCCGTCGATACCGATGGCGTGGCGCCGCTGAGCCACCCGCTGGCCGCCCATATGGACAATATCGCGCTGCGTCTGCGCGAAGACCAGGCCACCGAAACCAATCACCGCGACGACTACCAGGCCGTGGCGCCGAAAGTCCAGGACGGGCTGTACCTGGTACCGAAAGTGATTGAATAAGGCGGCGCTCGCCCTTTACGCTCCCGCTCTCGCCCATTTGCTCAATACACCAACTAGAAACGCCATGCATACAAAATCCCTCAAACAGCTGTCCGCGCTCTTGCAGAACAAGGAAATTTCCGCCGTGGCACTGGCGACGCATTTCCTCGACCGCATCGCCGCCGACGGCTCGAACGCCTTTTTGCACGTCGACCGCGCGCTGACCCTGGCGCAAGCCGAAGCGGCCGATGCGCGCATCGCCGCCGGCACCGCCACCGCCCTGACGGGCGTGCCGATCGCCCACAAGGATTTGTTTGTAACGAAAGGCTGGCGCACCACGGCCGGCTCGACAATGCTGGCCGATTACGTCAGCCCGTTTGACGCCACGGTGGTGGAAAAATGCCTGGCGGCCGGCATGGTCAGCCTGGGCAAGGTCAATTGCGACGAATTCGCCATGGGTTCCGGCAATGAAAACTCGGCCTTCGGCGCTGTGAAAAACCCGTGGGACGCCACCGCCGTGCCGGGCGGCTCGTCCGGTGGGTCGGCCGCCGCCGTCGCTGCACGCCTGACGCCGGCCGCCACCGGCACCGACACGGGCGGCTCGATCCGCCAGCCGGCGGCCTTTTGCGGCATTACCGGCATCAAGCCCACCTATGGCCGCGTGTCGCGCTTCGGCATGATCGCGTTTGCCTCCTCGCTGGACCAGGGCGGCCCGATGGCCCAGACTGCCGAAGACTGCGCGCTGCTGCTGAACGTGATCGCCGGCTTCGACGAACGCGATTCGACCAGCCTGACGCCGGAACAGGGCGGCGTGGCAGAAGACTTTACGCGCCAGCTCGAGCAACCATTGACGGGCCTGCGCATCGGCGTACCGCGCGAATACTTCGGCGAGGGACTGGCAAAAGACGTGGAAGCGGCCGTGCGCGGTGCGCTGGCGCAATACGAACAACTGGGCGCGACCCTGGTCGACATCTCGCTGCCAAACACGGCGCTGTCGATTCCTGCCTACTACATGATCGCGCCGGCCGAAGCATCGTCCAACCTGTCGCGCTACGACGGCGTGCGCTACGGCCACCGTGCCAGTACCTACAAAGACCTGCAGGACATGTATAAGAAAAGCCGCGCTGAAGGCTTTGGCGCCGAGGTCAAGCGCCGCATCATGGTCGGCACCTATGTGCTGTGCCACGGCTATTACGACGCCTACTACCTGAAAGCGCAAAAGATCCGCCGCCTGATCGCGCAGGACTTCGACGCCGTGCTCAATGGCCCGAACGCCGTGTGCGACGTGATCATGGGGCCAGTCGCACCGACCGTGGCCTGGGACCTGGGCGACAAGACCGATGACCCGGTGGCTGCCTACCTGGCCGACATCTACACCCTGTCGACCAGCCTGGCCGGCCTGCCCGGCATGTCGATTCCGTGCGGCTTCGGCGCTGGCGAGAAGAACAGCCGCCGTCCGGTGGGCCTGCAAATCATCGGCAATTACTTTGGCGAAGCCAGGCTGCTGAACGTGGCCCACCAGTACCAGCTGGTAACGGACTGGCACACGCGCGCGCCTGCCGGCGTTTAACTAGAAAAAAGCGAGAACACTATGCAATGGGAAGTCGTCATCGGTCTTGAGAACCACGTGCAGCTCACGACCGACTCCAAAATTTTCAGCGGTTCGCCGATCAAGTATGGCGCCGAAGCCAACACCCAGGCCAGCCCGGTTGACCTTGCGCTGCCGGGTGTGCTGCCGGTCATGAACAAGCAGGCGGTCGACCGCGCCATCCGTTTCGGCCTGGCCGTGGGCGCCACCGTCGCACCGCATTCGGTCTTCGCGCGCAAGAACTATTTTTACCCGGATTCACCAAAAGGCTACCAGATCAGCCAGTTCGAAGACCCGGTGGTGATCGGCGGCGCCCTCACCTTCGGCTACGAAAAGGATGGCGAATTCGTCACCAAGACCGTCAACCTGACGCGCGCCCACCTGGAAGAAGACGCCGGCAAGTCGCTGCATGAAGACTACGCGGGCATGAGCGGCATCGATTTGAACCGCGCCGGCACGCCGCTGCTGGAAATCGTTTCGGAACCGGAAATTCGCAGCGCCGCCGAAGCCGTGGCCTACGCCAAGGCCCTGCACTCGCTGGTGATGTGGCTTGGTGTCTGCGATGGCAATATGCAGGAAGGTTCGTTCCGCTGCGACGTCAACGTCTCGGTGCGCCCGGCAGGCCAGAAGGAATTCGGCACCCGCTGCGAAATCAAGAACCTGAACTCGTTCCGCTTTATCGAAGACGCCGTGCACGTCGAAGTGCGGCGCCAGATCGAGCTGATCGAAGACGGCGGCAAGGTGGTGCAGGCGACGCGCCTGTATGACCCGGACCGCAAGGAAACGCGCGAAATGCGCAGCAAGGAAGACGCCCAGGATTACCGCTACTTCCCCGACCCGGACCTGCCACCGCTGGTCATTTCGCCCGAATGGATCGCCCGCGTCAAGGCCGATATGCCGGAACTGCCGGCCGCCATGCGCGCCCGTTTCATCAGCGAATACGCGCTGCCCGAATACGACGCGCTGGTGCTGACGCAATCGAAAGCGATGGCCACCTATTTTGTCGCGGTAGTGGAAAAAGCCGGCAAGGACAACGCCAAGGCCGCCGCCAACTGGCTGATGGGCGACGTCGCCTCGACCGTCAACCGCGAAGGCGTGGATCTCGATGCAGCACCGGTATCGCCAGCCCAGCTGGCCGCCATGCTGAAACGCATCGCCGACGGCACGATTTCCAACAAGGCGGCAAAAGAAGTCTTTGCCGGCATGTGGGAAGCCAAATCGAGCGACGAACACCTGGTCGACGCCATTATCGACGCCAAGGGCCTGAAACAGATTTCGGATACGGGCGCCCTGGCAGCGATTGTCGACCAAGTACTGGCGGCGAACGCCAAATCGGTCGAGCAGTACCGCGCCGGCAAGGAAGCGGCCATCAATGCGCTGATCGGCCAGGCCATGAAGGCCTCGAAAGGCAAGGCCAACCCGGCCCAGCTGACGGAGCTGCTGAAGGCCAAGCTGGCTGCCTGATCTGAATCAGAACGACATGAAAAGGACGCTGCGGCGTCCTTTTTTTCGTCTTTCAGACAATTTTGTCTGACCGATTTTCCATCAAATGAAGGCACTTGAACGCCACTAAAAATTAAAGTATACATTTTTGTCTACAACGTATATTCTGATTCCATCGAATTTCACGCAAGAGAAAACCATGGCCAGACCTCCCGCTATTCCAAGACCAACGGCAGCCGAACTCGATCTGCTGCAAGCGTTGTGGCCACTCGGCGCCGCCACCGCCAAGCAGGTGCATGAGGCGATGGCGGTGGAGAAACCGGCCATCAACTATGGCACCGTGTTGCGCCTGATGCAGATCATGCATGGCAAGGGCTTGCTGATCCGCGACGAAAGCGCGCGCTCGCACGTGTATGCGCCGGCACAGGCACAGGACAGCCTGCAGACCAATCTGTTGAAGGACCTGATGCAGAAAGCGTTTGCCGGCTCGGCCAAGGCGCTGGTGCTGGCAGCCCTGCGCACCGGCGTGTCGCGCGCCGAGCGCGAGGAAATTGAAAAAATGCTCAGGGACGAGCAATCATGAATACCTTTGTGCAGGCACTGGGCTGGACCTTGCTGCACTTTTTGTGGCAGGGCCTGCTGATCGCTGGCGCCACCGCACTGGTGCTGGCCGTTTTGCGCAATGCGCGGCCTGAAGCGCGCTATGCGGTGGGCTGCGGCGCCCTGCTGGCCTGCCTGGCCTGGCCGGCGGCCGGCCTGTACCTGCGCCTGGCAGGCAGCGACAGCGCGATGGACATGTATGCGGGCGGGCTGCTGCCGGCCGCGCTGCTGGCGCCAAACAGCCTGCCCGACATGTCCACGCTGCTGCGCGCCGTGGTCGGCGTATGGGCCTTGTGCGCGGCCCTGCTGGCCGCCCGCATGGCGCTGGGCATGCTGTGGATACAGCGCAGCACCAGCCAGCCGGTGGGCAGGAACGCGCATTGGCAGGCGCGCTTGTCCGACCTGGCGCTGGACGCCGGCATCACACGACCGGTCCGGCTGCGCGTGGTACGCGATATCGCCAGTCCGCTGGCGGCTGGTATCTGGCGGCCGGTGGTGCTGCTGCCGGCGTCGCTCGTAACGGGCATGCCGCCCGAGCTGATCGAAGCGCTGCTGGCACATGAACTGGCGCATGTACGCCGCCACGATTATCTGATCAACCTGCTGCAAAACGTGATCGAGTCGCTGCTGTTCTTCCACCCTGCCGTCTGGTGGATTTCACGCGGCGTGCGCACCGAGCGCGAACATATTGCAGACGATTTCGCAGCAAGACAACTGGGCGAACCGCGGCGCCTGGCACTTGCACTTTCCGAACTGGAGCGTCTCCAGTTCTCCACCCACCACCTGGCCATTGCGGCCAACGGAGGAGTTCTTATGTCACGTATCACACGATTGCTGCGCCCCGCACCACAAGCACTGAACTGGAAGGCGGCCGTGCTGCTGCTGGCCCTGGCCGGCGCCTGCCTGGGCATTTATGGCCAGGCGGTGGCCGCCGACACGGCCCGCAAGGCCGATGGCCGCCCTGTGCTCGATTTCGGCACCTGCGCCAAGCCGCAGTATCCTGCCGATGCGCTGCAGGCGAAGCAAACCGGCACCGTCAACTTGTCGTTCCAGGTCAACGCCGCCGGCAAAGTCGAGGATTCGAGTGTGGTGCGCAGCAGCGGGCACCCAGCGCTGGACGAGGCAGCTCGCAGCGGCATTGCCAAATGCACGTTCAAGCCGGCACTTGCCGCCGGCAAGGCGGTCAGTTCGCCGGTGCAAATACAGTATGTCTGGACGCTTGAATAAGCAGGTGGGCCAGATGCGGGCGACACACCATCGTGACGATGTGTGTGTCCGCTTGCAGGTATGATCATGGCTATTGACACGCTCATAGACATTGCCATGAATAAAATCAAAACTGGTCTGGTCGGCTACGGCTTTGCCGGCTCCACCTTTCACGCACCCGTGCTGTCCACCGTCGACGCATTGGCACTGACAGCCGTCGCTTCCAGCAAGCCCGACCTGGTGCATAAGGACTGGCCCCATGCGACTGTCTACGCCGAACCGGCGCAGCTGTTTGCGGACGACTCCATCGAACTGGTAGTGATCGCCGCGCCCAACGAAGCGCATTTCAGCTTGGCCAAGGCGGCGCTCGAAGCGGGCAAGCATGTGGTGGTCGACAAACCCTTCACGATTACCAGCGTTGAGGCGCAGACGCTGATCGACCTGGCCAAACAACGCAAGCTGGTACTCAGCGTGTATCACAACCGCCGCTGGGATGGCGATTTCCTCACATTGAAGTCCTTGCTGGCGCAGGGCAAGCTGGGCCGCGTCACAAGCTTTGAATCGCATTTCGACCGTTTCCGCCCCGAGATACGACAGCGCTGGCGCGAGTCCGCCGCGCCCGGTGGCGGCCTGCTGTATGACCTGGGGCCGCATATGCTGGACCAGGCAGTGCAGCTGTTTGGCACACCCGAAAAAATTTATGCCGATATTGCCCTGCAACGCGATGGCGCCGAAGCGGTCGACTATCTGCATATTGTGCTCTACTACGAGCGGCTGCGTGTGGTGCTGCAGGCCGGCTGCCTGGTCAAGGCGCCGACGGCCCGTTTTGCCGTACATGGCGACCAGGGCAGCTTTGTGAAATTCGGAATCGATCCGCAGGAAGATGCGTTAAAGGCGGGCGGCAGGCCGGGCCAGCCAGGCTGGGGCGAGGATGGCGTGCGTGGCGCACTGCACCTGGGTACGCAGGCGGACGGCCAGTTCGACCATCTGGAGATGCAGCCGGGACGCTATCAGGACTTCTACCAGGGCATGGCCGAGGCTATCCGCAACGACAAGCCGGCCCCGGTAGCGGCCGAGGATGCGCTGCTGACCATGCGCCTGATCGAACTGGCGCTGCAAAGCGCCGGCGAAGGCCGCGTGCTGAAGGTCAGCGCCGAGGTTTAATCTCAGGCAGGGTGCTGGTTGGTTCCCGCCGGCCAGACCAGTTCGACTTTTGCGGAACTGCCGGCCTTCACCTGCACCTTGCGCTCCAGCGTTTTGCCGTCCAGGGTGGCGCGCACGGTGTAGCTGCCAGGCGCCAGGCGCGCCAGCAGATAGGGACCAGTGGCGGTGACGTCCAGCGCCAGCGCGCCTTTGGCGTCATGGATGGCCAGCTTCACGTCCGAAGCAAACTGCGCGGCCCCGCCGGCCTGCACGGAAAACACCAGGCTCAATGGCCACTGGCTGCTGGCGCTCTTGATGGCCGTCGATTCGTCGAGGCCCACGCCACCGCTCAGGTACTCCACCACGCCGCTCTTCTGCACGGCCGGCAGCGCGCCTTGTGCATGGGCCGGGCCATGCATCACGACAGACAATACAATCGCATTCAGTACAGCAGTGGCGCCAAGGGCGAGTCGGTGGTTTTGCATGGGGGTCTCTTCAATCTCGGGGTTGGCTGGGTTGGCTTAATACCGGCGCGTGGCTTCGGCAATCTTCTGGTCAGTCTTGAACTGGCTCAGTGCATACACCGCCCAGATGGTCGCTGGCAGCCAGCCGATCAGGGTGATTTGCAGGATCAGGCAGATGAAGCCGGCGATCGGGCGACCGATGGTGAAAAAGGTCAGCCATGGAAAAATCAGGGCTATCAATAAACGCATGGTGTTGTCCTCGTAGGTGCCTGTGTGTACTGTACAAGCCTCATTCTACGTGCACCGGATCGGCTTGTCCGCGCGCCACCGCACACTACTACGCCTTCAGATGCTCGATCAGCTGGCGCGCGTACAGGGGTAATTCACTGAACTGGCGCACGCAGATCGTCAGATTGCGTACGGACCAGAGATCAAGCAATGGCATGCAGCGCAGCGCCATCGTCTGCTGGCAGCGGCGCGCGGCCGACTGCGGCACCACGCTGATGCCCACGCCACTGGCAACCATGCGGCAGACTGCATCGAAACTGCGCAGGCGCACGCGCACCTTCAAGGGCCGGCCCAGGCGCGCCGCTTGCAGGGCAAGGTATTGCTGCAGCGCGCTGTCGTCGGCCAGGCCGATAAAGTCATGCTCGAGCAGGCTGGCAAAATCGATCTCGCCCTGCTCGCCGATGGCGCGTTGATGCACACCGTCCGCCGCCGCAATCGCCACCAGGCGGTCGGGCCGGAACAAAAACGTTTGCAAGCCGCGCATGTCGACCGAGTCGGAAACGATGCCGAGGTCGGCCAGGCCTTCCGAGACGCACTTGACGATATCGTAGCTGAGGCGCTCTTCCAGGTCGATGGTGAGCTTGGGATGGCTATCGAGGAAAGTGCCGAGCGCTTCGGGCAAAAATTCGCTGAGCGCCGAGGTATTGCACAGCAAACGCAGCTGGCCTTTCAGGCCGTGCGCAAATTCACCGAGGTCGCCGCGCAGCTTGTCCATTTGCAGCAGTACCAGCCGCGCGTGGTGCAGCAGGGTCTGGCCAGGCGGCGTGACTTCCACGCCGCGCCGCCCGCGCAGCAGCAGCGGCATGCCCAGCGCGTCTTCCATGCCGCGCACGCGGGCACTGGCCGACGCCAGCGCCAGATGGCTGCGCGCAGCGCCCGCTGTCAGGCTGCCCTCTTCCACCACGTGCACGAACAGCTGCAAATCAACCAGGTCAAAACGCATGGCCACCTCCTGCCACCATCTTATCAGCCTTCGTTTCAAACTGAGGCTGGCGCTGCGAAATCGCGCTTTTCACTATCGCGCCTGGCGCGCAGAATTTCGCCACCTTCATTCTGATTGAACCACCATGCAGACTTCATTTTTACTGGCCGTCGGCGCCAGCTTTATCCTCGCCGGCTTCGTCAAGGGCGTAGTGGGCCTGGGCTTGCCGACGGTGGCCATGGGCATGCTCAGCCTGGTGATGCCTCCCGTGCAGGCAGCGGCCCTGCTGATCGTGCCGTCGATGGTGACCAATCTGTGGCAACTGGCGGCCGGTCCGGGCTTGGCGAGCTTGCTGCGGCGCCTGTGGCCGCTGCTGGCCTGGTCCATGACCGGCACGCTGCTTGGGGGCGCGCTGCTGCCGCGTGACAGCGGCGCGTGGGCGGTGGTGGCATTGGGGGTGGCACTGATGGCCTACGCACTGGCGGGACTGTGCTCGCTGCGCCTGAATGTGGCGCTGCGCCATGAACGCTGGCTGGCGCCGCTGGTCGGTGCGCTAACGGGCCTGGTCACGGCCGCTACCGGCGTATTCGTGATTCCGGCCGTGCCGTATCTGCAGGGGCTGGGCCTGAAACGCGATGAACTGGTGCAGGCGCTGGGCATGGCGTTTACAGCATCGACGATGGCGCTGGCCGCCAGCCTGGCGCTGCTTGGCGATTTTCACCTGGGCGACGCCCGGGCATCCGCCTGGGCGCTGCTACCGGCTTTGGCCGGCATGCTGGCCGGCCAGTGGCTGCGCGGACGCATCGCGCCGGAGCTGTTCAAAAAGTGCTTTTTTGCTGGCCTGTTTGCGCTGGGACTGCATTCGGTGGCGAAGGCATGGCTGGGCTGATCATGCATCAACCATGGCACCCGCCATGCACGCTTCAAATACCGTAGCGCGTGCGGTAGGCAGAGACGGCTTCTTTGTACTTGAGCAGTTCCGGATCGGCGCCCTCGCCGTTCAGGTAGCCGAACAGGTCGTCGAGGTTGCCGATCGAGATGACGGGAATGCCATATTGTTTCGTCACTTCCTGCACCGCCGATGAGGGCGAGAGCTGGCCATCCGGGCCTGAACGCTCCATGCGGTCCAGTGCGATCAGCACGGCGCACGGTTCGGCACCGGCGGCGCGTATCATGTCCACCGATTCGCGCACCGAGGTACCGGCCGAAATCACATCGTCAATAATGACGACCTTGCCGGCAAGTTTGGCGCCGACGATGGTGCCGCCTTCGCCGTGGTCCTTGGCTTCCTTGCGGTTGAAGGCGAATGAGGTGTTGCGGCCCTTGCCGGCCAGCGCCACGGCAGTGGCCGAGGCCAGCGTGATGCCTTTGTAGGCGGGGCCGAACAGCATGTCGAATTGAACGCCGGAATCGAGCAGGGTCTGCGCGTAGAACTGGGCCAGTTCGGCCAGGGTGGCGCCGTCATGGAACAGGCCCGCGTTGAAGAAGTAAGGCGACTGGCGGCCGGCCTTGGTGGTGAACTCGCCGAACCGCAAGACTCCCTTGGATACCGAAAACGCGATAAACTGCTGGCGTAAATTATTCACATGAGCCTCATTTTTTAAAAGTGCCTGTATTTTAATCCGCGCGCAGCAGCGAGACAATCGCCACTTTTGCCCCTTTTCCTTTCCCTCCTATGCCAAAAATTATCTCCGCCAACCTGAACGGCATCCGTTCCGCCGCCAAAAAAGGCTTTTTCAACTGGATGGGCACGCAGACGGCCGACTTTATCTGCGTGCAGGAACTGAAGGCGCAATTGCCCGACATGACGCCGGAGTTTCTCAACCCGCACGGCTACCATGGCCATTTCCACTATGCCGAAAAGAAGGGCTATTCGGGTACCGGCGTGTACAGCAAGGTGCAACCCGATGCGGTGCATATCGGCTTTGGCTGCCCTGAATTCGACGCCGAAGGCCGCTATGTGCGTTGCGACTTCGGCAACCTGACCGTCATTTCCGTCTACTGCCCATCCGGTTCGTCCGGCCCCGAGCGCCAGGAAGCCAAGTTCCGTTTCATGGACGTATTCCTGCCGCATTTGCTGACGTTAAAGGCGCTGGGCCGCGAGGTGGTGATCTGCGGTGACTGGAATATCGCCCACCACGAGATCGACCTGAAGAACTGGAAGGGCAACAAGAAGAACTCGGGCTTCCTGCCGGAAGAAAGAGCCTGGCTCACGCGCGTGTTCGATGAGGTGGGCTTTGTCGACGTGCACCGTGGCCTGGACAAGCGCGAAGACCAGTACACCTGGTGGAGCAACCGTGGCCAGGCCTATGCGAAAAACGTCGGCTGGCGCATCGACTACCATGTGGCCACGCCGGGCATCGCGGCGCAGGCGCATACGGTCAGCGTGTACAAGGATGAAAAGTTTTCGGATCACGCGCCATTGATCATCGACTACACGATCCGCGCGTAAGAGTTACAGGTTGCGCCGGCTGTCGAATTGGCGCTGTTCGCCGCTCAAGGGGTCGACAAAACTGATCGCCCGCGCCATCAACTGCAGCGGCTGCGACATATCGTCCTGCTTGCACGGCAGCGCCACCGGATAAAACGCATCGTTGACAATCGGGATGCCCAGCGCGGCCAGGTGCACGCGCAGCTGGTGCTTGCGGCCCGTGTGTGGCTGCAAGCGGTACAGGGCCAACTCGCCACGTTCTTCGATGATGTCGATAATGGTTTCCGAGTTCGGCTCGCCCGCTTCCTCGCGCATGAGGAAGAACTTGTCGCCATCGACCATGCGGCTGCGGTAGGTAAACGGAAAATCGTGGCCGTGCAGGCGCGGCGCCAGCGCTTCATAGACTTTATGGATTTCACGGCGCTGGAACAGGGTCTGGTAGGCGCCGCGACTGGACGGTCGGCGTGAGAAAATCACCACGCCGGCCGTTTCGCGGTCCAGGCGATGCACTGGCGTCAGGTCGGCGCAATCGAGCTTCTTCTTCAGCCGCGTCAATAGCGTTTCTTGCACAAAGCGCCCGCCCGGGGTCATCGGCAAAAAATGCGGCTTGTCGACCACCAACAGATGCTCGTCTTCGAACAGTATCTGTTCCTGGAACGGTATCGGCGTTTCACGTTCCAGTTCGCGGTAATAAAAGATGCGCATGCCGCGCCGGCAGGCACTGCCGGGCAGCAGTACCTGGCCATCGCCGTCAACCACCTCGCCGCGCGCCATGCGGTCCAGCCATTGCGTGGCACTGATCTGCGGATAGCGCTCCACCAGGAACGCCAGCATGTCGGGCCACTGCCCTTGCGGCAGCCACAGGTAGCTGGCGGCTACGCCATCGCGCATCGGCAGTGGTGGCGCCGTCATGTGCTTAGCGCGAAGCGACGCCGTTGCTGCGGTAGGCCGGCAAGTCGTTGACCGACACGCCCTTGCTGCGCGCGTACAGCGGCAGCACCTGCGCCATATGGCTGTTCATCTGCGAAATGCGGTCCTTGCCCGACGGGTGGGTCGACAGGAACTCCGGCGGCGCACCCTTGTTCAGCGCAGCCATTTTCTGCCACAGGATAACACCGGCACGCGGATCGAAGCCGGCGCGCGCGGCCAGGTCCATGCCGATCAGGTCCGCTTCGCGTTCGTCGTCGCGCGAGAACTTCAGCATCACGCCCTGCGCCGCCATATTGGTGGCAGTGCCGGTGATGTTCGGGTCCACGCCCAGCCAGGCCGACAGGCCGGCGCCGGCCAGCTTGGCGCCGACGGCGGCCAGGTTGCCCTTGCCTGCCTGCGCCTGCGAGTGCTCGCGCAGCGCATGCGAGATTTCATGGCCCATGACGATGGCCACTTCGTCGTCGGTCAGGTTCAGCTTGGTGATGATGCCGCTGTAAAAGGCGATCTGCCCGCCCGGCATGCAAAAGGCGTTGACCTGGTCGGAATTGAGCAGGTTGACCTGCCAGTTCCAGCTGGCAGCCGCCTCGTTCCAGCGCGTGGCGAACGGGATGATGCGCTGGGCGATGGCGCGCAGGCGCTTGACCTGCGGGTCGCTGTCGGGCACCAGGGCATTTTTTTCCTTGGCTTCGTTGACCAGCTGCGTATATTGCTGCTTCGATTGTTCATTGAAGTCGACGCCGCCGGCAAACATGCGCGTGCTGGACAAGGGACGTACCTTGATGCCGTCCTGGACCACGGCCTGTGCCAGCGCCGGCAGTGGCGACAGTGCGGTGGCGACGCACAAGCTGGCAGCGATAGTAAAACGTTTGAACGAGTGGGGGTAGTGCGTCATGTGGGAAGTCTCCGTAAAACAATGTCATACATTAGCATACAGGCCGTCCGCCATATTGCACTATCGCAACACTCGTGCAGCATCTTACTGCGCCTTCTTCTTGCGCAGGCGGAAAACGGCCAGGTCGCCGCGCAGGTTCGGCAGCACCGATACCATCTTGCCTTCGGCCAGCGCCACGCAATCGATCACTTCCAGGCCGCATTCCTCAGCCAGCTCGCGGAAGTCATTGATGGTGGCACAGCGTACGTTGGGCGTATCGTACCATTGGTAGGGCAAGGACTTCGACACCGGCATGCGGCCCTTGAGCAAGGAAACGCGGTGCGGCCAGTAGGCAAAATTCGGGAACGAAACGATGGCCTCGGTACCGACGCGCACGATGTCGCGCAGCAGCGGCTCGACCTGCTTCATCATCTGCAGCGACGACAGGCACAACACCGTGTCGAAACTGTTGTCGCCGAAGATAGCCAGGCCTTTTTCCATGTCCTGCTGTATCACCTGCACGCCACGGCGGGTGCTGGCCAGCACCTTGTCGTCGGCGATTTCCAGGCCGTAGCCGCTGCAGCCCTTGCCGCTGCTTTGCAGGTATTCCAGCATCACGCCATCGCCGCAGCCGACGTCGAGCACGTGAGCCTGGTCCGGCACCCAGTGGGCGATAAAGGCCAGGTCGGGGCGCAGCGCGCTCAGTTCTTCGAAATTCATGCGATCTCCCCGGCGCCCTGACGCAGCTGATGGTTCTGTACGGCCGGCACGCCGGCCTTGATCTCGTTCCACACCTGGCCGTAATAGGCACGCACCATGTTCATGTAGCGCGCATCTTCCAGCAAGAAGGCGTCGTGGCCGTGCGGTGCATCGATCTCGGCGTAGGTCACCTGGCGCCGGTTGCACACCAGCGCCTCGACGATTTCGCGGCTGCGCTCGGGCGAAAACCGCCAGTCGGTGGAAAACGAGGCCAGGAAAAACTTGGCACGAGTACCGGCCAGCGCCCTGGCCAGGTTGCCTCCATGGGCGCGCGCCGGGTCGAAATAATCGAGCGCCTTGGTGATCAGCAGATACGTGTTGGCGTCAAAATACTCGGAAAATTTGTCGCCCTGGTAGCGCAAATACGATTCGATCTCGAAGTCGATGCCGAAGCCGAATTTGTAGTCGCCCGTCTGCGCCGCATCGCGCAGCTTGCGGCCAAATTTTTCGGCCATGTCGTCATTCGACAGGTAGGTGATATGGCCGACCATGCGCGCCACGCGCAGGCCGTTCTTTGGCACCACGCCGTGTTCGTAGAAGTCGCCGCCACGGTAATCAGGATCCGACAAAATGGCCTGGCGGGCGACGTCGTTGAAGGCGATATTCTGTGCCGACAGCTTGGCCGTCGACGCGATCACCACGCAGTGACGCAGCCGCTCGGGGTACATGATGCTCCAGGCCAGCGCCTGCATGCCGCCCAGAGAGCCACCCATCACGGCGGCGAACTGAGTGATCCCCAGCTCGTCGGCCAGGCGCGCCTGCGCGCTGACCCAGTCTTCCACGGTCACGACTGGAAACGCCGCGCCATATGGCTTGCCGGTGGCAGGGTTGGTGTGCATCGGGCCCGTCGAGCCGAAGCAGGAACCGAGGTTGTTGACGCCGATGACGAAGAACTTGTCGGTATCGAGCGGCTTGCCCGGCCCCACCATATTGTCCCACCAGCCGATGCTTTTAGGCTCGTCGGCATAGGTGCCAGCCACGTGGTGCGAGGCGTTCAGCGCATGGCAGACCAGCACCGCGTTCGATTTGTCGGCGTTCAGGGTGCCGTAGGTTTCATACATCAACATATAGTCCTGCAGCGAGGCGCCGCTTTGCAGCTGCAGGGGGTGCGCAAAATACATGGTTTGCGGCGAAACAATTCCAATGGATGACATGGTGTGTCGGTTTATCTAGGGGGGCGGCCCCGCGGGCCATGATCGATGCGGAGTCGCGATGAAAGGCTCCGCAGCTTCAGCGGGACGCATTTTGCCGCGCGCAATGCGTCCCGCTGGTGTTGATCCGACAGTTTACATCAGCTGCAGTTGTTCGACAGCTTCGGCGATCACATTTGGCTCCATCGAGCGCATGATTTTGCGCATTTGTGGCGCAATCAGCGCCAGGTCGCTATTGAGTATCTCCTGCTTGACGGCCAGCAACTGGGCCGGATGCATGGAAAACTCGCGCAGGCCCAGGCCCAGCAGCAAGCGCGTGAGTTTCACGTCGCCCGCCATCTCTCCGCAGACAGCGACGTCGATGCCCGCCTTGTGGCCGGCCGCAATCGTCATCGAGATCAACTGCAGCACGGCCGGATGCAACGGGTTGTACAGATGCGCCACTTCGTAGTCGACCCGGTCGATCGCCAGCGTGTACTGGATCAAATCATTGGTGCCGATCGACAGGAAATCGAGCCGCTTGACGAACATCGGCAGCGCCAGCGCGGCGGCCGGGATCTCGATCATGGCACCCACTTCAACCGCATCGTCGAACTTCACGCCCTCTTCGCGCAGGGCAGCCTTGGCTTGCGCGATCATCGCCAGCGACTGGTCGATCTCGAAGGCATGCGCCAGCATCGGGATCAAAATGCGTACCTTGCCGTAGGCCGAAGCACGCAAAATCGCGCGCAGCTGGGTCAAAAACAGCTGCGGCTCGGCCAGGCAATAGCGGATCGCGCGCAAGCCCAGCGCCGGATTCAAGGCCGTATGGTCGGACTGGTCGAGCGGCTTGTCGGCGCCGATGTCGAGCGTGCGGATGGTAACCACCTTGCCCTTCATCGACTGCACTGTCTTGCGGTAGGCCTCGAACTGCTCGTCTTCGGAGGGAATCTTGTGGGCGCGGCCCATGAACAGGAATTCGGAGCGGAACAGGCCCACGCCGACGGCGCCGGACTCCAGCGCAAAAGCGCAGTCATCGGGCAGCTCGATATTGGCCAGCAGGGTGATGGCGGTGCCGCACCTGGTGACGGCCGGGGTTTTCTTCAGCTTGCCCAGCTTCTTGCGCGCACGCTGCATCGCCACCTGGCGCTCGCGGTACTGTTCCAGCACCAGCGGGCTGGGGTTGGCGATTACCACGCCGGCGTCGCCGTCGATGATCAGCCAGTCGTCCTGCTCGATCAGGGTCGAGGCCTGCGACATGCCGACTGCTGCAGGAATGTCGAGGCTGCGCGCGACGATGGCGGTATGCGAGTTCTGGCCGCCGACGTCGGTAATGAAGCCGACAAACGAGCGGTCGCGGAACTGCAGCATGTCGGCCGGCGAGATATCATGCGCGACGACGATCATCTGCGCTGTGAATTCGTCTTCGGCGGCCGCCTTGGGCAGCAGTTGCTCGGTGCCGAGCAACACTTTCAGCACGCGTTCGGCTACCTGCTGGATGTCGGCCTTGCGCTCGCGCAAATACGGATCTTCGATTTCGTCGAACTGGGCAGACAGTTCATCGATCTGCGTCAGCAACGCCCATTCGGCGTTGTAATGGCGCGAACGGATAATGTCGAGCGGCGCTTCGGAAATCATCGGGTCGGACAGGATCAGCACATGCACGTCGATAAAGGCGCCCAGCTCGGTGGGGGCGTCTTTCGGCAGTTCGTTCCACAGGGTTTGCAATTCCTTGTGGACGGCGGCGATCGCGTTTTGCAAGCGCAGCACCTCGGCTTCGATCTGCTCCTGGGCCACCAGGTAATGCTTGACGTCCAGGGCCGCCGGCGCCAGCAGGTGCGCGCGGCCGATGGCGATGCCGCGCGAAACGGGAATGCCGTGGAGCGTGAAGGAAGCCATGGGATGACCTGTGGGAAAGCGGCTGCGGCTGCGTTCGGCGGGCATTACTCGCCTTCGCCAAACCTGTCGTTGATCAGGGCGGACAGCGCCTCGACGCATGCCTGCTCATCTGGGCCTTCCGCTTCCAGGGTCACTTTCGCGCCCTTGCCGGCGGCCAGCATCATCACGCCCATGATGGATTTGGCGTTGATGCGGCGCGCATTGCGAGTCAGCCATACATCGCTTTTGTAGCGGGCGGCCATCTGGGTAAATTTGGCCGAGGCGCGTGCATGCAGGCCCAGTTTGTTGATGATTTCGAGTTCTTTTTGTATCATTTTTATCTAGTCTCTATCCCTGAAAAAAACTTGCGCCGCCTTCAGGGCGGCGGCCATGTCATGCTTTATTCACCCACACGAATGCGGTTGTCGACGCGCACGGCGCCGCTTTGCGCACCGGCCAGCGCCATCTCGACCACCACGTCGAGCGTGTCGCGGCGATACGTGATGGCGCGCAGCAGCATCGGTAGGCTGATGCCGGCGATCACTTCCACGCGCCCCGCATCGGCCAGCTTGTTGCAGCAGTTCGACGGCGTGCCGCCTTTCACATCGGTGATCACCAGCACGCCGGAACCGTCGTCGAGGCGGCAGATGGCGGCCGAGGCGAGCTTCTGCACTTCGGCCAGGTCCTGGTCGGCCAGCACGTCAATCGCCTCGAAACGCTCGGTCGGTCCGCGAAACACATGCGCGCAGGCGGCAATGAATGCCTGGCCCAGCGGTGCGTGTGTCATGAGCAAAATCCCTACCATATCTGTTCCTTATACCGTCGCCGCAGGTGACTGCGCCACGCCCTGCTCGACCGCGTCGATAAACATGGCGGCCACGTCAAAACCGGTCTGCTGCGCAATTTCCTGGAAACAGGTCGGGCTGGTGACGTTGACTTCCGTCAGGTAGTCGCCGATCACGTCCAATCCTACCAGCATCAGGCCACGCCCGGCCAGGATGGGGCCGAGCTTTTCGGCGATTTCCTGGTCGCGCGCCGTCAATGGCTGGGCCACGCCCTTGCCGCCGGCGGCCAGGTTGCCGCGCACTTCGCCGTTTTGCGGGATGCGCGCCAGGCAATATGGCACCGGCTTGCCGCCGATCACCAAAATACGCTTGTCACCCTTGTCGATATCGGCAATGAAACGCTGCGCCATGATGGTCTGCGCGCCGTTGCCGGTCAGCGTCTCGATGATGGCGCCGAGGTTCAGGGCGTCAGCCTTGACACGGAAAATGCCGGTGCCGCCCATGCCGTCGAGCGGCTTGAAGATCACGTCCTGGTGCTTGGCGTGGAAAGCGCGCAGGCGCGCCTCGTTCGACGTCACCAGAGTGGGTGAAGTGAATTCCGAAAACTGCGCGATCGCCAGTTTTTCATTGTTGTCACGGATTGCCGACGGCTTGTTGAACACGCGCGCGCCCTGCTTTTCGGCCAGTTCCAGCAAATAGGTGCCATACACATATTCCATGTCGAACGGCGGATCCTTGCGTTCGATAATGGCATCAAACACGGACAGGCGCACTTCTTCGGTCGACACAACCTTGTACCAGTCATGCTCGTCGCCGGTCAGGGTGATTTGCTGCACTTGCGCCGTGACGATGCCTTCTTCCAGCGCCATGTTCTTCTGTTCGAAGGCGTACACGGCGTGGCCGCGGCGGGCCGCTTCGCGCATCATGGCGAAAGTGGAATCTTTGTAGGTCTTGAAGCCTGCCAGCGGATCGGCAAGGAATGCAATTTTCATGAGGCGGTCCAGTCGGAATGCGGGAAGAAGAAGGCTTGATTCTAGCCGAGATCGACAGGCGGGGTGCTGCCCCCGCCTGGCCGGCCCGGCGTCAGCGTATCAATACACTTCGGGGTTCGGGTCCGTGCGTTCCATTTCCAGCGACGCGGCCAGCAAGGCCAGACGCGCCACCACGCCATACACATAGAAGCGGTTCGGCGCAGCCGTGCCCGGCTTGGCCTTCAGGTCCGGTACCGCATGCTGCTGGGCAAACGCCAGCGGCACATATTGCGAGCCCGGCGCATTCAGGTTCTGGTCCACGCCCTTTTCAGCGTGCACGCGGTAAAAGCCACCCACCACATAGCGGTCTATCATGTAGACGACCGGCTCGGCCACCGCATCCTTGATGCTTTCAAAGGTCGGTACGCCTTCCTGGATGATGACGTCGGTGACCAGATGGCCATCCTTGACGATGGACATGGTTTCGCGCTGCTTGCGCGACAGGTCGCGCACTTCGCTGGCGTCGCGCACCGTCATGACGCCGGTGCCATACGTGCCCGCGTCGGGCTTGACGATCACGAACGGTTTTTCCTTGATGCCGTATTCCTTGTACTTTTTGCGGATCTTGGCCAGCAGCACGTCGACGCTAGCGGCCAGTGCATCTTCGCCCTCGCCTTCCTGGAAGTTCACGCCGCTGCACTTGGCGTGAAACGGGTTCAGCATCCAGGGATCGACGTCGATCATCTTGCCAAATTTCTTCACTACTTCATCGTAAGCCGTGTAGTGATTGCTCTTGCGGCGCAAGGCCCAGCCCGCATGCAAGGGCGGCAGCAGGCTTTGCTCATGGATGTTTTGCAGGATGTCGGGAATGCCGTCGGACAAATCGTTGTTCAGCAAGATCGTGCACGGATCGAAATCCTTCAGGCCCAGGCGGCGGCCATTGTTCAGGCGCACCAGCGGCTCGATCACCAGCATATTGCCGTCCGGCAGGGCCAGCGGCGTCGGCTGGGTAATTTCGGGCGACCAGGAGCCGAAGCGCACGTGCAGCCCCGTCTGGCGGAAGATCTGCATCAGGCGCGCCACGTTCTGCAGGTACTGCGGCGTGGTGTTGTGCAATTCCGGCACGATCAGCAAGTTGCGGGCGTCAGGGCAATATTTGTCGATGGCGGCCATCGCGGCCTGCACCGACAGCGGTAGCATTTCGGTCGCCAGGTTATGGAAACCGCCAGGGAACAGATTGGTGTCGACAGGCGCCAACTTGTAGCCGGCATTGCGCAAATCGACCGAGCAATAAAACGGCGGCGTGTGTTCTTGCCATTCCATGCGGAACCAGCGCTCGATGGCGGGCGTGGCGGCGAGAATCTTCTTTTCGAGGTCGAGCAGCGGTCCGGTCAGGGCCGTGACGAGATGGGGAACCATGGTTACATCCTTAAATTATGTGCAGTATTCAAAAAAGCACACAGAACTGCCGACTATATTACCGTGTAAGTAGCCCAAATCGGGGCAAAAGCCTTGTTTTAAAGACCTCTACCGCTCCACCAACGAAAAAAAGGCGCCTCAACGAGGCGCCTTTCCGGCAAAACAGCTCAGAACTTCAACAATCCATTGCAGGATCAGTTGTGATAAGCCTGCTCGCCATGGCTGGTGATGTCCAGGCCTTCGCGCTCTTCTTCTTCCGGTACGCGCAGGCCGATGACGATATCGACCAGCTTGTAGGCGATCATGGAAACGAGTGCCGACCAGAGGATCGTGGTGCCGACCGCTTGCGCCTGTACCCAGACCTGGTGGCCGATCGAATACGGGTCGGTCGAGATCTTGTTGGTGACGTAGTCCATGATGCCCTGGCCGCCCAGTTGTGGCGCAGCGAACACGCCGGTCAGGATGGCGCCCAGGATACCGCCGACGCCATGCACGCCGAACACGTCGAGCGAATCATCGGCGCCGATCATGCGTTTCAGACCAGTCACGCCCCACAGGCAGACAATACCGGCCAGCAGGCCGATCACCAGGCCACCCATCGGGCCGACAAAGCCGGCCGCCGGGGTGATCGCTACCAGGCCGGCAACCGCGCCGGAAGCGCCGCCCAGCATCGAAGGCTTGCCTTTGGTGATCCATTCGCCGAAGACCCACGACAACGTTGCAGCGGCAGTGGCCAGCAAGGTGTTGACAAACGCCAGGGCAGCCAGGTCGCCCGCTTCCATCGACGAGCCGGCATTGAAACCGAACCAGCCCACCCACAGCAGGGAAGCGCCGATCATGGTCATCGTCAGCGAGTGTGGCGCCATCGATTCGCGGCCGTAGCCAACGCGTTTGCCGATCATGATTGCGCCAACCAGGCCAGCAACGGCGGCGTTGATGTGCACCACGGTGCCGCCGGCGAAGTCCAGCGCGCCTTTTTGATAGATCCAGCCAGCCTTGGCGGCTTCAACTGCCACCGAAGCGGCGTCGGTGATCATGTCGGGACCAGTCCAGAACCACACCATGTGGGCTGCTGGCAGGTAGGCAAAGGTGAACCACAGAACCACGAAGGCCAGCACGGCGGAAAACTTGGCGCGCTCGGCAAAGGCGCCGACGATCAGTGCGCAGGTAATCGCGGCAAACGTGCCCTGAAAGGCGACGAACACAAATTCAGGAATCACCACGCCCTTGGTAAAGGTGGCGGCAACGGCGAAGGTGCCGGTGGCAGGATTCCAGATACCGTTCAGGAAGGAGCGCCCGAAGGTGCCGAAGAACGCGTTGCCTTCGGTAAAGGCCAGCGAGTAGCCGTAGATGCACCACAGCACGATCACCAGCGCAAACACCACGAACACCTGCATCAGGATCGACAGCATGTTCTTGGAACGCACCAGGCCGCCGTAGAACAGGGCCAGGCCGGGTATCGTCATCAGAATCACCAGGATGGCGCAGACCATCATGAAACCGGTGTCGCCTTTATTGGGAACCGGTGCGGCGACGGGCGCGGCAGCGGGTGCCGGGGCAACAGCTCCGGCGGCGGCCGGCACAGGTGCCGCTGCGGGCACGGCCAATGGCGCCACCTCCGGTGTCGCCACGGCGGCGGTGGTGGCAGCCACCGGTTCGGTTTTTGCAGGTGCATCGGCAAAGCTTGGCGCAGAGACGCCAAAGGCAAACAGACAGGCTACCCCAGCTAACAATTTTGTTATATTTTTACGCATCAATATTCCCCTTAGAGCGCTTCGTTGCCGGTTTCACCGGTACGGATGCGGATGACTTGTTCCAGAGTGGTGACAAAAATCTTGCCGTCGCCGATCTTGCCGGTGCGCGCGGCGCCTTCGATCGCTTCGATGGCCTGGTCGACGATGGCGTCATCAACCGCTGCTTCGATCTTGGTTTTTGGCAGGAAGTCGACCACATACTCAGCGCCACGATACAGTTCCGTGTGGCCTTTCTGACGGCCGAAACCCTTCACTTCCGTGACAGTAATGCCTTGTACATTAATAGCCGACAAGGCCTCACGCACCTCGTCCAGCTTGAAGGGCTTGATGATCGCGGTAATCATTTTCATGGCAATCTCGCTTAAAAAGTTTTGGAAACAGACAACACCACGCCGGTTTTGGCCAGGTTCTTGCCATTCGGCGCGAACGAGTCGATATTCGCCTTGACGGCTGCCAGCGAGACGGTAGCCACGCCGTAGTCTTTCGTGACGCCAATCTTGAAATCGTTGTAGCTGAGGGAATCGTTGTGCTCGACCTTCTGGCGACCTGCATGCAGATTCAACATGTAGCCGTCATGCACCTCGACGTTCGCGCCGACGTCGAGGTAGCCGCTGTTCTTGCTGTCAGCCACGCCAAACAGATTGGTGGTCGAGTGCGAGTATTTGATGTAGACAGGGCCATAGCCAACCTGACCATAGAGTTCAAACGTATTGGCGTTGGTGGAGAGGCCATTGGACGGATAAAAATAATACAGGCCGCCTACGTCGTAGGTGAAATCGCCGGTGATAGTACCGCGTTTGCCGCCATAAACATCCCATTCAAAATTGGTGTCACCGCCACCATCCTTGATCCACTTGATGCTCGACAGCCACGTGCCGAGGTACAAGCCGGTCGGATTGTTGGTGTAGTCGGCGCCGCCGCTGATGGCCGGTTTCAACCGCGTTTGCGACACGCCACGATAGCGGTAGTCGGTGGTCAGGCCCACGTTGTACGCCACCACATTGTCAGGTACTGCCTCCGCTGCGGCTGGTGCTGCGGCCGCTTCTTGGGCCATGGCAGTGCCACACATGGCGGACATCGCAAATGCCAGCGTAGCTGCTACAGTCATGCTCTTGGACAGATTCTTCATGGCGATTCCCTTTTATTGAACTTTTAAAGCGGTTGAGGTTTAAAATCTGGTCTGGCGATCACAAAGCGTCTATTAACTCATTAGCAGAATGCGTGCCAGCTTCATTGCCACCTTGACAGCTGCATTTCCGTCCATACATACGCTACAAGCCCCTCGAAGTGCGGAACCTGGTTGAGGGATCTTGTTGAAGTTTTCACTTTCGCACCACATTAAAGCTGACGTGCACCGTAATGGTGCGATGCACTTGCAGCACCACTAAGGACATACCATGGACATGAATACTTTCTTTAACGATTTGCAGGGCAAGATCCACCAGGCCATCGAAAATTCGCCAGCCAAGGATATCGAGAAGAATGTGAAGTCGATGATGACCCAGGGCTTCGCCCGCCTGGACCTGGTCACGCGCGAGGAGTTCGATATCCAGACGCAAGTGCTGGCCAAGACGCGCGCCAAGCTCGATGCGCTGGAACTGCGCGTGATCGAACTGGAAGCACGCCTGAACGACAGCAAAACCGTGGACATCGGCAAACCGCTGTAAAGCAACACAACAGTACTGGCGAAGATCAAGCGTCCTGCCAGGAACAAGGGCTAGACTGGCCCTGCCCGCGCCAGCGGAGCAGGGAGATGCCATGAGCCTGGCAGTATTAAAAAGTCGCGCCCTGGCCGGCATGGAGGCGCCCGAGGTCAACGTCGAGGTGCACCTTGCCAACGGCTTGCCCTCGTTTACCATCGTCGGCCTGCCCGATACCGAGGTCAAGGAGTCGCGCGACCGCGTGCGCGCGGCGCTGCAAAATTGCGGTTTCGATATGCCGGCCCGGCGCATCACGGCCAACCTGGCGCCAGCGGACCTGCCGAAGGAATCTGGGCGCTTCGACCTGCCGATTGCACTGGGCATCCTGGCCGCCTCGGGCCAACTGCCCGCCGAACAATTACATGCATATGAATTTGCCGGCGAGCTGTCGCTGTCGGGACAGTTGCGTCCCATCCGTGGCGCACTGGCGATGACGTTTGCCATGCAACGCAGCAAGAATGGCGCGCCGCGCGCGTTCATTTTGCCGCACGCCAATGCCGACGAGGCGGCGCTGGTCCCGAACGCCAGCATTTATCCAGCCCATACCCTGCTTGAAGTGTGTGCCCATTTCGCCGCGCGCGATCAGTGTACCGCCCTGCAGCGGCACCAGCCGGCCTTGCTGGCGGCGCATTTTTCCTATTCCGACTTTGCCGAAGTACAAGGCCAGCACCATGCGCGGCGAGCACTGGAGGTAGCGGCCGCAGGAGGCCACAGCCTGCTCATGGTGGGCCCGCCCGGCGCCGGCAAGACCATGCTGGCCAGCCGCTTTCCCGGCATTCTGCCACCGATGAGCGATGAAGAAGCACTGGAAGCGGCGGCCGTGCATTCGCTGAGCGGCAGCTTCAAGGTGGAAAACTGGAAACGTCGGCCGTATCGCGCACCGCACCAGACGGCCTCCGGCGTGGCCCTGGTCGGTGGCGGCAATGTACCGCGCCCCGGTGAAATTTCGCTGGCACATTGCGGTGTGCTGTTTCTCGATGAAATCGCCGAATTCGACCGCCGGGTACTCGATGTGCTACGCCAGCCGATGGAGTCCGGCGTCATCAGCATTTCGCGTGCCGCGCGCCAGGCCGAGTTTCCAGCCCGTTTTCAATTGATCGCCGCCATGAATCCTTGTCCCTGCGGTTATCTGGGCCATGCCTCCGGGCGCTGCCGCTGCACGCCGGACGCCGTGCTGCGCTACCATGGCCGGCTGTCGGGTCCGCTACTCGATCGCATCGATTTGCAAATCGAAGTGCCGGCCATGGCGCCGGCAATGCTGGGCGCCAAAGCAGTCGCCGGCGAAAGCACGGCGGCGATCGCCGCGCGCGTGGCAGCCGCGTTTGCGTTGCAGCTGGCGCGCCAGGGCAAAGCCAACCATCAACTGGACAACCACGAAATTGCGCTGCATTGCCAGCTCGACGCATCTGGCGAACAATTGCTGCATGGCGCCATGCTGCGCCTGCACTGGTCGGCACGTACTTATCACCGCGTATTGCGCGTGGCCCGCAGCATCGCCGACCTGGCGGGCGGCACGCCGATAGAGCGAGCGCATATTGCCGAGGCCATACAATACCGGCGCGTACTGCATGTTGCCTGAGCCGGCGCGCGTGTGCGTTTGCATGCAGCAAGCAGCACTGCTACCATCGCCTGATGAAAAAAACATCATCCACCGCCATCGCCTGCCTGCTGGCCAGCGCTGCCATCCTGGCTGCCTGCAGCCCCAGGTTTGACTGGCGCGAATATCGCAGTCCCGATGCACATTTCACGGCACTGTTCCCCGGCAAGCCTGCGGTGCTGACGCGCGAGATCGATCTCGATGGCAAGAAAGTCAGCATGACCATGACGGCCAGCGAAGTCGATGGCAACACCTTTGCCGTCGGCGGCGCCGAGCTGGGCAGTGCAGAACAGGCGCAAGCAGCCTTGCCTGCCATGAAAACGGCCCTGCTCAACAATATCAAGGGCACGGTGCGCAGCGAAAAGTCGTCAGCGACTGCCAGCAGCACGCGGGCCGGCACACACCAGAAAAGCAGCGTCAGCATAGAGGCCACCGGCACCCGGCAAGGCCAGCCAGCCTTGCTGGTCGGACGCTTCGTGGCGCAAGACAAACGTATCTACCAGGTCATTATCCTCGGGCAGGAAAGCAAGCTGTCGCGCGAGACTATCGACACCTTTATGGACTCGGTCAAAATCGAATAAAGCATTTCTGCTTAGTCCAAACTTAAAATCACGATCCTCGCCCTTGTAAATAAGTGTCCTGTCCAACAAATGTTGCTGTCCGGCTTGCAGAAGCCCTGTGCAAAAAGCCAAGTCGTGATATGGTTTCGTCACTAACAACAAGAATTATTCAGAAAGTCTATTATGTTGATCTCATTCAAGTCCAAATCCTCCCCTGAAGTGTTGATGTACCAGGAGCACGCCCAGCGTATCCTTGACATCCTGCACAAGAACCCGACGCGCGGCGTGATCACGCCGGCCGAAGCCGGTCACGCGCTGGAATTGCTGGAAAAAGAAGTGGCCGATACCAAGGCCCACCCGGAAAACGACATCGAGCACGATGCACACACGCCGGAAACTCTGGAAGACGGCGAGTCGGGCGAGCACGCGCGTGCGCAAAAAGTGCATTTTTCGCAGCGCGCCTTTCCCTTGATGGAAATGCTGCGCTCGGCCAAGGCCGAAGGCGAGAGCATTATCTGGGGTGTCTGATACCTTACCAGAAAATAACGGACGAAAAAAAACCCGCTAGCAGCGGGTTTTTTTATATAACAAGCCTGACGATAACCTACTTTCACACTGGTTGCAGCACTATCATCGGCGCAGAGTTGTTTCACGGTCCTGTTCGGGATGGGAAGGGGTGGTACCAACTTGCTATGGTCATCAGGCATAACTTTTTCAACAAGCTGCTCCCAGTGGGGCAGCAACTCGTCTGGTCTGAGGAGACGGATTATATAATAGTTTGCCTGACGATGGTGGATAAACGCAGGCTTTCATGGCAGATAAAATCTCCAGGCGAAAAAAAACCCTCCAGGCCACTAGATGACATCATGGCATCTAGGCACTGGAGGGGTTTTTCTCTACTACGAATAACAAGCCTGACGATAACCTACTTTCACACTGGTTGCAGCACTATCATCGGCGCAAAGTTGTTTCACGGTCCTGTTCGGGATGGGAAGGGGTGGGACCAACTT
>NZ_JBNYXQ010000006.1:0-314457 GCF_051380735.1 Janthinobacterium longum | reverse complement strand
TCGTCGAGCTCAATGTCTATCGACCCGATCGAAAATTTGATCGGGTCGCAAAGGCAAAACCACAACGCTATCCAGAGCGACGTCTCAGGCGAACACTAACTTAACGGCATTAGGGTCAGACCCGGCAGGTCTGACCCCAGAACTTACGCTTCCAAGGCGATGCGCTGGCGCCGTGCTTCATACAGACAGACGCCCGATGCTACCGACACGTTCAGGCTTTCGACCGAACCGAACATCGGGATATTGACGAGGATATCGCAGGTGTCGCGCGTCAGGCGGCGCATGCCTTCGCCTTCCGAACCCATCACCAGCGCGGTCGGGCCGGTGAAATCGGCTTCGTACAGGCCTTTTTCGCCATCGTCCGAGGTGCCGATCAGCCAGATGCCACGGTCCTTCAGCTCGCGCATGGTGCGCGCCAGATTGGTGACCGTGATGTAAGGCACGGTCTCGGCGGCGCCGCTGGCGACCTTGGCGGCGGTGGCGTTCAGGCCCACGGCGCGGTCTTTTGGCACGATCACGGCATGTGCACCGACACCGTCGGCCACGCGCAGGCAGGCACCCAGGTTGTGCGGATCAGTGATGCCATCAAGGATCAACAGCAGTGGCGGGCCGTCAACCGCGTCCAGCAGTTCGTCCAGGTTACGCGCCAGCGACAGCTGCGACGCAAACGCGATCACGCCCTGGTGGCGGCGGGTGCCGACGATCTTGTCCAGGCGCGCCGAATCGACGGGCATGACACGCACGCCCGCAGCCTTGGCGGCGGCGATCATGTCTTTCATGCGACCGTCGACGCGGCTGGCATCGACAAAAATCTCTTCCACCGTCGACGCTTCATGGCGCAGGCGCGAGGTCACGGCGTGGAAGCCGAAAATCATTTTATTCTTCATTGTTTATCGCTTCTTCTTGCTGGTCTTTGATACAGTTTTTTCTGCTCGTGGTGCGGCCGCAGCAGGCGCTGCGGGAATGTTATTGTTATTGCTGTTGCCGGACCTGCCGCGCTTGGGCCGGGAGTCGGCATTGCTGCCACCAGCCTTGATTTCATGGCGCTGCCCGGTCGCGGGACCCGGCTTGACCATCGGCTTTTTGTTGCGCCTGCCGCCGGCCTGCTCGCTTGCCCCGTCCTCGCCAGCCACTTCGCCGTCGATCACCAGGCGCAGGTCGATCTTGCGTGTTTCCAGGTCAACGCGGGCAACCTGCACCGTCAGACTGTCTGTCAGCTGGTAGCGCTTGCCGGTGCGTTCGCCACGCAGTTCATGGCGCGCATCGTCGTACTGGAAGTAGTCACTGCCCAGCTCGGTAACATGCACCAGGCCTTCGACAAACAACTCGTTGAGCTGCACGAACAGGCCGAAGGTGGTCACGCCGGTAATCGTGCCGGTGAATTGCTCACCGAGTTTATCCTGCATGAAGTAGCACTTGAGCCAGGCTTCGACATCGCGCGACGCTTCGTCGGCGCGGCGTTCGTTGGCCGAGCAATGCACGCCCAGGGCGTCCCAGATCGTCAGGTCGGTTTTCTTCGGCTTGCCGTCGGCCTTGTCTTTCGCCTGCTGCTTGCGCGTGGCGTTCGACACATTGGTGTTGAGCACGGTCTTGTCGGACAATTTCGGCTCGTACTTCTTGCCTTGCAAAATCGCCTTGATGGCGCGATGCGTCAGCAGGTCGGGATAGCGGCGGATCGGACTGGTGAAGTGGGCATACGCCTCGTACGCCAGGCCGAAGTGGCCGATATTGTCCGGGCTGTAGACAGCTTGCTGCATCGAGCGCAGCAACATCGTTTGCAGCAGGGCGGCGTCGGGACGCTCCTTGATCTGCTGCATCAGGGTCTGGTAATCGGTGGCCGTGGGCTTGTCGCCGCCGGTCAGGTTCAGGCCGACCTGTTTCAGGAAGGTGCGCACTTGCGTGAGCTTTTCCTTGGTCGGGCTGGCGTGGATGCGGTAGGTGCCCGGGTGTTTATGGCGCAGCAGCAAGTCCGCCGCGCAAACGTTGGCCGCCAGCATGCACTCTTCAATGATCTTGTGTGCTTCGTTGCGCGTGCGCGGGATGATCTTTTCGATCTTGCCGGCGCCATTGCTGACGATATAGGTTTCGGTGGTTTCGAAATCGATGGCACCGCGCTCGGAGCGTGCCTTGAGCAAGGCGCGATAGACACGTTCCAGGTTTTGCAGATGCGGCAAAATCTCGGCACGGCGCACGGCTTCCGGACCCTTGGTGTTGCCCAGTACGGCAGCGACTTCATCATAGGTCAGGCGCGCAGCCGAGTGAATCACGGCCGGGTAGAACTGGTAGGCCTTGATGTCGCCCTTATCGGTGACGACCGCGTCGCACACCAGCGTCAGGCGGTCGACGGCGGGGTTCAGCGAACACAGGCCATTCGACAGTTTTTCCGGCAGCATCGGAATCACGCGGCGCGGGAAATACACGGAAGTGCTGCGTTCGAGCGCGTCGGTGTCGAGCGCGTCGTTCGGTTTCACGTAATGGCTGACGTCGGCGATCGCCACGATCAGGCGGAAGCAGTTGGCGCGGCCAACTTTGACCGGTTCGCAGTAGACGGCGTCGTCAAAGTCACGTGCATCTTCGCCATCAATGGTGACCATCGGCACGTCGCGCAGGTCGACGCGGTCTTTCAGGTCGGCGGCGCGCACTTCGAACGGCAGTTTTTCAGCTTGTTTGAGGGCAGCGGCGGAAAAAATATGCGGCACATTGAATTTGCGCACGGCGATTTCGATTTCCATGCCCGGGTCGTCCAGCGCACCAAGCACTTCGACGATCTTGCCGACCGGCTGCTTGAAGCGCATAGGCTGCTCGGTCAGTTCGACGCTGACGATCTGGCCAGCCTTGGCCTTGCCCACCGAACCGGTCACCAGGATATCCTGGCCGATGCGCTGGTCTTCCGGCGCCACTACCCAGATACCGTTTTCCTGGATCAGGCGGCCAATCACATGGCTGTTGGCGCGGTAGGTCACTTCAACGATGGTGCCTTCCGGTCGGCCACGGCGGTCGGTACCGACGATGCGGGCCATGACCTTGTCGCCATGCAGCACTTTCTGCATTTCTTTTTCAGGCAGGAACAGGTCGGCGCTGGCGTCGTCGGCTATCACAAAGCCGAAACCGTCGCGGTGGCTGGTCACGCGACCTGCCACCAGAGCGCTCTGGTCGGCCAGGCTGAACACGCCGCTGGCGTCAGACTTCAGCTGGCCGTCGCGTTCCATGGCCTTCAGGCGCCGAACCAGGACATCCATGGAGTCGGCATGCACTTGCAGCGTTTTCCCCAGTGACTGCGGGTCGAGAGGCGCGTTGACGCTGCGGAATATGCCGAGAATGTCCTCCCGGCTGGGGATGGTGTGGGTATTTTGGCTCAAGAGTATTTCTATAGTTGTATTGACAGTGATCAAACGGAAAACAGGCCGATGACATCACCGTCAATCGACACGGTGATAGACCATAGTGTACCGGAGGACGCCCTGATTTACCTAACAGACAGCGTGCCGGAAAGCGGCCTGCCCGTTCCCTGATTAAAATTTGCAGAAAAGCGCGCCAGGGATTTGACATCGGCAAATATTGCTCTATAATCCTCGTCTCTTGCAGCGAATCACCTTTACCGGTGCGACGTCACAAGAGAGCGGTACAGGGTTGATGTGCAGTATGGAGCGAAAGCTCATCTGGCGCAAAACTCTTCAAGTCGCTATAATAGCAGAACGACGAAGTTACTTGTCACCTAGCAAGTGGTTGTCAGCAAGCAGTCTCAGTGCCCACGTGGCGGAATTGGTAGACGCGCATGGTTCAGGTCCATGTGCCTTTGGGTGTGGGGGTTCGAGTCCCTCCGTGGGCACCATTACCGAATTCGCAAAAAGCCGCAAACTCTCACGAGTTTGCGGCTTTTTTCATTTCTTGATGGCATATTCTGACTGTCGGACTTTCTGACAACCCAGGGCAAGCAACATCCTGCGCTCAACGCAAGTCCCTGATTATTAAAGACGAGCACGCTTTTTGCGTGGCGGTGGCATCTCCCCCCCCTCATTCTGTGGAGCCACCATGAAAGTCTGCTCGCTTCTACTCTGCCTGGCCACCAGCCTGCCCCTGACCTGCCTGGCCACCCCCATCTTCAAGCTGCAATACGTTCCCGGTACCTCGCTACAGGCGCAACAGGGCTTCCAGGCTGCCGCCGCCAGATGGTCGCACGTACTGAAAGACAAGGTCACGATCGAACTGACGGTCGGCTTCAATTCCCTCGGCAACAGCATTCTGGGCCAGACCGGTTCGAGCGAAGCGTTTTACCGCTATGGCGATGTGCGCAATGCGCTGGCACAAGACGTCACATCCACCTACGACCGGCAGGCGCTGGCAAGCTTGCCCGGCGGCGGCGATTTCGGCATGCTGATCAACAACACGGCAAACAACCCTAACGGTCCCGGCAGCGACATACCGTATGCCGACAACAACGGCGACGACAATAACCAATACCTGTACATGAGCAATGCAGAAGCCAGGGCGCTGGGCCTGACACCCCCATCGCAATCACTGCCCGGCTGCCTGGGTGACTGCGACGGCTTTATCCAGTTCAATAGCGACTTCACCTTCGATTTCGATCCCGGCAATGGCATCGCGCGCAATGCCATCGATTTTATCGGCGTCGCCATGCACGAAATCGGCCACGCACTGGGATTTTCGAGCGGCGTCGACATCCTCGACTACAACTCGCCACCTCTGGGCGGGCCGTATGACGATATCGAATTCAGCTACGTCTCGCCGCTGGACCTGTTCCGCTATTCAAGCGAAAGTACGGCCGCCGGCGTGATCGACTGGACGGCCGACAACCGCGACAAGTATTTTTCGCTCGATGGCGGCATCACGCGCGGGCCGCTGTTTGCCAATGGCGTTAACCACGGCGATGGCGACCAGGCCAGCCACTGGCGCGACCAGCTCGGCCTCGGCATCATGGACCCGACGGTCGCCTATGGCGAGCGACTGGTGCTGCGCGCCAGCGACCTGATCGCGCTCGACGCCATCGGCTGGGACGTCGCCCTGTTTGCCGTACCCGTGCCGGGCACAATGCCCCTGCTGGGCCTGGGACTGGTGCTGATGGGTTGGCTGCGCCGTAAAAACAGGCAGTTTTCATGGGGGCGGCGCATTTTTCACGTAAAAACAGCCTTTCTTGAAGAAAACAGCAAATGTTGATTGACCGAATGCGCGCCAACCCTTATGATTTTGTCCGTCGCTGCAGAACACGCAGCGACAAGCAAGAAAGCAGCAAATAAGCAGCACAATGCCCACGTGGCGGAATTGGTAGACGCGCATGGTTCAGGTCCATGTGCCTTCGGGTGTGGGGGTTCGAGTCCCTCCGTGGGCACCAGCAACGGGCAGTTTTCGTTGTTATCCGCAGCAAAGTAGCAGAAACGAGCAGTCAGTAGCACATATGCCCACGTGGCGGAATTGGTAGACGCGCATGGTTCAGGTCCATGTGCCTTCGGGTGTAGGGGTTCGAGTCCCTTCGTGGGCACCAGCAGCGAGCAGTTTTCGTTGTTATCCGCAGTAAAGCAGCAAGGTAAAGTAGTCCAGCAATACAGCAGCATCAGTGCCCACGTGGCGGAATTGGTAGACGCGCATGGTTCAGGTCCATGTGCCTTCGGGTGTAGGGGTTCGAGTCCCTTCGTGGGCACCATTACCTAATTCGCAAAAAAGCCGCAGACTTTCATGAGTCTGCGGCTTTTTTCATTGCTCCTTCCCCTATTTCGCCAGCGCTGCTTTCACGGCCTCGGCCAGGCTGGTGGTCGGACGCTTGATCAGGGTGCTCAGCTGCTTGCCATGCTCTTCCAGCGCTCCCTTGGCCGTGCACGCATCGGCATCGGCCAGCATCGCGGCAAAGCCTTCCGGCACGCCCACACTCACCAGCAACGCCTTGAAGTCAGCCTGCGGCATATCGTTGTACGCTATCTGCTTGCCCGACTGGCGCGCCACTTCGGCCGCGTAGTCGCTCAAGGTAAAGCTGTCGTCGCCGGCCAGTTCATAAATGGCTTGCGGTGCATCGCTGGTCAGCACGGCAGCGGCAGCTTCGGCGTAATCACGGCGCGCGGCCGACGAGAAACGGCCATCCTGCGCCGCGCCCAGCACCACCCCATGCTCGAGCACTGGCGCCAGGTGTTCGGTGTGATTTTCCAGGTACCAGCCATTTCGCAGGAAGCTGAACGGCAAGCCTGATGCGCGGATCGCCGCTTCGGTAATCACGTGTTCGGCCGCCAGACCCAGCGGCGTGGTGTCGGCGCGCAAGACACTGGTATAGGCCAGCAGCGCCACGCCGGCGCGCCTGGCCGCGTCGATCACGTTCTGGTGCTGCTGCGCGCGCTGGCCCACTTCGCTCGACGAAATCAGGAGGATTCTGGTCGCGCCCTGGAATGCCGCATCGAGGCTGGCGCCGTCGTTATAGTCGGCCTGGCGTACGTGCACGCCTTGCGCGGCCAGGTCGGCTGCCTTGGCCGGATTGCGCACGGCGGCGATGATGGTGTTGGCAGGAACGGTTTTCAGCAGGCTGGCGATAACGTGCTGGCCCAGATTGCCTGTGGCACCGGTGACGACGATCATGATAAGTCCTTTGTGGTTGACTAAGAAAAATCTATAATAGCCCCACCACTTACGAAATGTAAGTACGTACCTTTTGGTAAGTATGAAGTTTCTTTTTTCCAAGGCTGATTATCATGACCGAAGACATACCGGGCGCCAGGATGCGCGCCGCGCTCGCCATGCAAAGCAAGGAAGCCCACCTGATGGTGGCCGCCTGCCCTTCGCGCGCCGTGCTCAGCCACCTGACCAGCCGCTGGGCGGTGCTGGTGCTGGTCCTTCTGCTGAGCGGCACGAAGCGCTTCAGCGAACTGCGCCGTCAAGTGGGCGGCGTCAGCGAGAAAATGCTGGCACAAACCCTCGACGCCCTGTGCAGCGACGGCTTCGTGCTGCGCCAGGCCTATCTGGTGATACCGCCCAAGGTGGAATACAGCCTGACGCCGCTCGGGCGCGAGGCGGCCGAACGGCTGGCCGTGCTGGTCGACTGGATCGAAGACAATTACCCGCGCATCGAACAGGCGCGCGCCGGGCTGGCGCAGGGTTCGCCGGCGGACCTGGCGGCTTGATCTGCTGGATAACTGCCGGATACTATTGCTTTTTGTTACCAGTCGCACATTTACAGTGATGGGCCTTGGTGTAATACTAAGCCCACCGACAGGCGTCATGATTGCGACACCATGAATCAGCTGATTTCCCCCACCGCCGGCATGGCCAGGGTCTTGCTGGTCAGCAGAGCCACCAGCGATATGCGCGAACTGCTGTATGTGCTGGACCGGCATAACCTCGATACCGGCGTGGCCAGCGATATCGATGCCGGCGTGGAACTGGCAGCCGGCGGCACTGACCTGATCCTGCTCGACGCGGCGCTGGCCGGTGCGAATATCGACGCCACCTGCCTGCGCCTGCGCAATGCGGCCGAGCGCCATGGCGTGCCAGTGCTGCTGATGTCGTCCTCGCCCAGTGCCGAAGAACAGGGACGCAGCGTGGGCGCCGGCGCCAGCGACTATATCAAGATGCCGTTCAATGCGCGCGACGTGGCCGAAAAAATCCTGATGGAACTGGCGCTGCACAAGGCGCATCAAAGCGATCCTGCCGCCGCGCCGCCGCGCCCCGTGCATCCGCAAACGCTGGAAGTCAATTACCACTCGATCCTGGCCGGCTCACCCGATGCGGTGCTGCTGTTCGACATCGACAATGCCGTGCTGATCGACGCCAATCACCTGGCCGAAAAGCTGTTCGGCATGCCGCAAGCGACCCTGCTGCAAGGCGGCATCGAGCGCGTCTTTCCCGGCCGGCAAGCGGATGGCCGGGCCTCGGCCCAGCTGCTGCAGGAAAAAATGCACGATACGCTGCAAGGCAAGATCGTGGTCTTTTGCGCCGAGTGCTGCCACCGTGAAGGCCATACCATTGCCTGCGAAATCCGGCTGATGCGCTTGTCGGTGCCGGGCCGCCAGCTGGTGCACGCGCGCATTATCGACCTGACCGAGCGCAACCTGGCCGAAGCCTTGCGTGCGGGCCAGAATGCGCTGCTGGAAATGATCGCCAAGGGCGCGCCGCTGGCGCCCACCCTGGAACGCTTGCTGCTGCTGATCGAAGGCCAGTCGCGCGGCGTGTATTGCTCCGTCATGCTGCTCGATGAAGACGGCCGGCACATGCACAGCGTGGCCGGACCCAGCTTGCCGCACGAGTATATGGCGCTGCTCGAAGGCGCCGAGATCGGCGCCGGCGTCGGCTCCTGTGGCACCGCCATGTTCCTCGGCGAGGCGGTGGTCGTCAGCGACATCGAACACGATCCGCTGTGGGCGCCGTATCGCGCCCTGGCCGCCGCCTTCGGCCTGCGCGCCTGCTGGTCGCAGCCCATCTTCGGCCAGGACGACAAGGTACTCGGTTCATTCGCCATGTATTACCGCGAAGTGCGCAGCCCGGTGCCGCAGGAACTGATGCTGATCGACGTGGCCGCCGACCTGGCCGGCATCGCGATAGCCCGCATGCGCCACGAGCAGGAATTGCAGCGCCACCGCACCCACCTGGAAGACCTGGTGGCCAGGCGCACGGCCGCACTGACCTTGGCCCATGAACAATCGGAACAGGCCAACCGCGAACTGGCGGCGGCGCTCGAACACCTGTCGATTACCCAGGGTGAACTGGTGCGGCGCGACAAACTGGCGGCGCTGGGCGCGCTGGTGGCGGGCATCGCGCACGAACTCAATACGCCGATCGGCAACGCCCTGGTGGTAGCGACCACCATGACCGAGCGCACCCAAGCGCTGCAAGCGGGCTTGCAGGATGGCTTGCGCCGTTCGGAACTGGAAGCCTATCTGGCGCAGGCCAGCGAAGCGGACGCCATCGTGCTGCGCAACCTGCAGCGCGCGGCCGGCCTGGTGTCAAGCTTCAAGCAGATCGCCGTCGACCGCGCCAGCTCGCAGCGCCGCCACTTCCTGCTGCGCCAGTTCATCGCCGAACTGATGCTGCCGCTGTCGGCCACGCTCAAAGGCGCCGGCCACGTGCTGGCACAGGACGTGGCGCCAGACCTGGCACTGGACAGCTACCCCGGTCCGCTGGGCCAGGTGCTGAGCAACCTGGTGGAAAACTGCGTGCGCCATGGCTTCGAGGGACGCAGCGGCGGCACCATCGGCATCACGGCGCGCGCCAGTGCCGACGGCGAGTCGATCCGCATTGCGATTGCCGACAATGGCGCCGGGATTGCCGCCGGCGACCTGGCGCGTATCTACGACCCTTTCTTTACCACCCGGCTTGGCTCGGGCGGCTCGGGCCTGGGCCTGCACGTGGCGCACAATATCGTCACCGGCGTGCTCGGCGGCCATATCGAGGCGACCAGCAGCGAGGCCGGCACCACCTTTACCTTGCACCTGCCGGTCGTCGCGCCGCAGGCCGGCATGGCCACTGGAGATTAAAATGAAGATACAGCACCTGGTCGCGGCCACCCTGCTGGCCGCCTGCACGGCCGCATTCGGCGCACCGGCGCCCTGGTACAAATGGCGCAGCAAGGTCGATGGTACCCTGTCCTGCGCGCAAGCTACCCTGGGTTTCGGCTGGGAACTGGCCTCGGGACCGTACAAAGATAGCCGTTGCGAAAAACCGGCGCTTGTTAAATAATGGGGACACAACAACACGGGGCAACCGGCTTGACAGCAAGCGAAGGCAATGCAGTGCCGAAGAGTATTGGAAGATGAAGACGTATCTATTCAAACCGAGGAGACCACATGTTTACCAATCCCGAACAATTCGCATCGGCCACCAAGGCCCTGTTTGAATTCCAGCTGATGACCTTCAACACCCTGACCACCAAGGCGGTGCAGGGCGTGGAGCAAGTGCTGGCATTGAATATGGCCACCGCCAAATCCGGCATGGAGGACAGCATCGCGGCCGGCAAGGAAATCAGCCAGGCCAAGGATCCGAAAGCGGCAATGGCGGCCGCCGCCGCCCAGCTGCAGCCCGGCGTGGCCGGCGCCAAGGCCTACAAGCAGCAGCTCGATGCCATCATCAAGGACATCCACACCGAGTTCACCACCGCCGCCGAAGCCCATGTGGCCGAAGCCAAAAGCAACCTGAGCGCCCTGATCTACGACGTGACGAAAAACGTGCCGCCCGGCTCGGAAAACGCCGTCGCCATCGTCAAGGCCGCCATCGACAACGCCTTCCTCGGCTACGAGCAAGTCACCAAAGCCACCCAGCAGGCCGTGAAAACCGTGGAAGAACAGATAGCCAAGGCCTCGGCCCAGGTAGCGCAGGCGTCGGACAAGGCGACGGCCGGGATGCAGGAAGCATCTGAAAAAGTGACGCCGAAAGCGGCAAAGGCGCCGAAGAAATAAGCGTTATATCCTGTGGCCGCTTCCTTGGGGAGCGGCTGCTATCGGCACGATCCGATACACACACCGCCTGCCCCCTTCCAGCAGATACTCGCTGCGTTCCACAGTACAATCATCCCCCAGCACGCGCTGGAAAATCGCCAGTTCCGAGCGGCACAATTTCTGGCAGGCAGTCGCTGCCGCACAGATCGGACAATGGTTTTCCACCAGCAACACGCTGCCGTCAGGCTGCGGCGCGGCATCGGCCATATAACCTTCTCCATCGCGCACCATGGCCAGGCTGGCCACCCTGTCGGCCAGCGGCGCGCCTTCGTCGATGCGTGCGCGGTAGGCCGCTTCGCTGCTGGCCTCGCGCGCGGCGATCAATTTGTCCATGCCCTCGTCGCCGAACAACTGCTGCACCTGGCTAATCAATTCCAGGGTCAGGGCGGCATGGCGGTCGGGAAAGCGCGCGTGGCCGGCGTCAGTCAGCGACCAGCGCCGCGAAGGCCGGCCCACCTTGTCGGCCACGTCCTCGAAGGCTACCAGCCCCTTGCCATACGCCGCTTCCAGCTGGCGCCGCGCGCCCATCGAGGTCACATCGAGCAAGGCTGCCAGTTGCTGCGCCGTCTGCGGGCCGCGCATTTTCAGCAGGAACAGTGTCTGTTCGGATGTGCTCACGCAGCCACCTTCAAGGACGCCGCATCGGCTGCATGCAAATGCCGGCGCCAGCCATGCATGCGCCAGGCCGACCAGGCAGCGCACAGGGCGCCCACCACCAGCACCAGCCGCGTGTCGAGCAGGATCAGCAGCGACCCGACCAAAGCAACAATGATATTGGCGATGCAAAAGGTAGTCGACAGCAAGCCCATCACGGCGCCCTGTCCATGTGTGCTGAAACGCTCGGCGCACCAGCCTTGCAGCACCGTGTTGTACAGCGCGTTGGGGATGCCGAACAGCACGATGGCGGTGATGCCGACCCAGATATTGCCCATCGCCAGGATGGCGATTGCCAGCGCCACGGCGCAGGCGTACCAGCCGGCACGCAGCAGCGGCGCATGACGGCTGGGTCCGCCTGCCAGCAGCGACGTGATGGTCATGGTGCCGCACAGACCCACATTCACCCAGGCAATCGCCTGCGCGTTGTAGTGCGCTGTTTCCACCAGCCACAGCGGATAAAATTCATAGAAGCTGGCCACGCCGCAAGTCAGGGCCAGTTGCACGATGAACAAGGTACGCAGCTCTTCGTGGCGCAACAGATTGAGCGAATGGCGGTCGCGCGCCACCTGCCACCACGAGGTCGTCAGCAGCGATGGCGTTTCGCGCGGCAAGCCGATGGCCACCAGCACGGCCACCAGCATCAGCGCGCCGGCGGCGATCCAGAACGGCACCGTCACGCCCCACGCCAACGTGGCGCCGGCCAGGATAGGCCCCACCAGCCAGCCCAGGTAAAAAGCGCCGTTCAGCCACGACATGGCGCGCAGGCGCAGCGGGCCTTGCAACTGGTCGGCCAGCATGGCGCGCGCCACGGCGCCATTGCCTTCGAGCAGGCCGGTGATAAACCGCGCAACGATAAACAGCGGATAAGACTGGATCACCAGCGCCCAGGCGGTGATCGCATGGCCGATGGCGGCGCCAACAGCCGTGCGCATCAGCAGGGGTCGACGGCCGTAGCGGTCGGACAGCGGCCCCAGCAAGGCCGAACCGATCAGCAGGCCCAGCGGATTGATGGTCAGCGCCAGGCCGAACAGCAGTTTCGATGGCAAGCCAAGAAAATTATTGAAAGCATTCGGCGCCTCGGCCGCGAACAGCGGTGGCAAGATGGGATACGGCAGGGACGCGCCGATGGTCGACAGCAAGCCCAGCATGCAGGCAGCGGTAATCAGGACGATATTTTTCATGCGACAGATTTTCTTGACAAGGTATATGTGGCAAGAATACGGAGTTACATTAAATAAGTAAATGAAAATGTTTATTAATTAGCCGCGGCGGGAACGCCGTGACCTTGCTATATGGCGCACCATGTTGCGTAGACCAACTATCATGCTTTAATCAATTTACAACTTATCGACAGGATACACATGACCTTGACCGAAATAGAAAGCCAGCATGGCTTTTCCTTCCCTCCCCTGTACAAGCAGCTTGAGCAGGATGGCATGCTCAATGTCGGTGAATACGGACCAGAGTGGCAAAAGCTCGTCTTGCCCACCTTGAAAGACCGGCCGACCCTGCTGCTGTTTGCCGACGACTTCGAGTTGCTTAATGTCGACGCTGTTGCGCAGGAACTCGCAGCATTGAAGGAGCCTGACGATTACCGCCAGATCGATCCGGCATTCACGTTCATTCCGTTTGCGCAAACGGGCGCTGGCGATCACTACTGCTTCTTCCCTTCTGGCCAGGCCGATGGCGAGGTGCCCATCGTACTGCTGTGGCACGACCAGAACGAAACGCACTATATGGCCAATACGCTGCAGGACTTTATTTTCAGCATGCTGCTTGACTCCATGGCAGACCAGGATACGTATAACGGCGTCGGCGACGAGCAATTCCGGGAGCAGCTGGAAAATATGCTGGGCACGCATGCAGGCTACCTGACGCCGCGCCAGCAGCAGGTGCTGCAAACGCTGATGGCACGCAACATTGTCGACTACGAAGTTACCCTTCCCAGGGGCAGGACGGAAGCACATCGCGGCTTGCTGACCGATGTGGAACTGAAAAGTCTGAAGAACGAGATCGTTCCTTTGAGCAGGCCAGATTTTGCTTACAGCTCGGCAAGCTGAAGATTGTCGCTGCCGGTGGCGCAAAATGGCTGGCTGCGCAGGGCGGCATCCGCAGTTTGCACAAAATCGCTGGGCAAGCGAGTGGCGAAGGTTTAAACTGTATATAAACACAGTAAAACCATATCCAAGTAACATCAAACAGCCGCCTGCCCCATCATGTTGAGAGTCCTGGAAAATCCCTTGTACTATCTGGAGAACTTCCAGGGCGTGCTGAACTGGATCAGCGAGCGCTATGCCGATCTGCTCAGTGACGAAGAAACGCAGTTCATCGAACAATTTGCCCAGCTGCCACTGCCTTCGCGCGCGCTGTTCGTGCGCTTCGTGATGCGCAAGGGCTGTTTGTTTCGCGCCAGCAAACTCAACTATGCCGAGATCGGCGATACGCGCGCCGCCGCCCTGCCCCTGCTGGCCACCGGCTGGGTCGTAGCGGACCCGGCCATCGATATCGATACATTGTTCGATCTGCTGCTGAAACCCGAAGTCCAGCAGGTGTTTGCCTTGAGCGGCCCATTGAAAGCGGCGCGCAAGACCGAACAGCTGGAGGCATTGCGTGAGCAGCACGCCGGGGAGCAACCGTTCTCTGCCTGGCATCCGATGTCAAACGACGTGCTCTACAGCATCTGCAACCAACCCTTGTGCGACCGGATGCGCCTGATTTATTTCGGCAATTACCACCAGGACTGGTCGGAATTCGTGCTGTCCGACCTGGGTGTCTATCAGTATGAAAAAGTGGAATTTTCGCTCGCCTCGCGCGGCTTTCGCACACGCCAGGATATCGCCCACTACGAGGTGCTGCATCAGTGCCGCGAGCGCTTCAACGACGAGCTGGCGCCCGCCTCCCCCGGCGACGTGCTGCAGGAACTGGCGGCGCTGGCGCCCGTCAGCGACAACCCCTGGCTGGCCAGCCGCCGTGATAAATTGCAATTCCAGATCGCGCAGCAGCTGGAGAAATCGCAGGACTGGCCCGCCGCCTACCGCGCCTACGCCGACTGCCGCTATCCTGGCGCGCGTGGGCGGGCGATACGCGTACTGGAAAAAGATGAACAGCCGGGCGCCGCTTACGAGCGTTTGTCGATCGCCCTGCAAGCGCCCGAAAGCGAGGCCGAGCGCCAGTTGCTGCTGCGCATGGCGCCACGCTTGCGGCGCAAACTCGGCCATGCAAAACAGGCGTCCCCCCCTGCCGCACCGGTCGAGCGCATCGACCTGCTGCTGCCCTTCCCCCAACCAAGCTGCCACGTGGAAGGCGTGGTGCAACAGCACTTGATGCAGCAGGACGCACCGGTCTATTACGTGGAAAACACCCTGATCAATTCCCTGTTTGGCCTGTTGTGCTGGCCGGCGATTTTCAAGGCGATTCCTGGCGCTTTTTTCCACCCGTTTCACCGTGGACCGGCCGACCTGCACAGCGCCGACTTCCATGCGCGCCGGCTCGACGACTTTGCAAGCTGCCTGGTGCAGCTCGACAATGGCGACTACCGCGCCAGCGTGCGCGCCACCTATGCCGCCAAGGCCGGGATTGTGTCGCCGTTTGTCAGCTGGCAGGGGTTGGACCACGAACTACTGGAGCTGGCCCTGGCCTGCATCCCGGCCGCACATTTGAAAAAAGCGTTTGAACGCATCTTGCTCGACATAAAAAGTAACCGCACGGGCTTTCCCGACCTGATCCAGTTCTGGCCGGCCGAACAGCGCTACCGCATGATCGAAGTGAAAGGCCCGGGCGACCGCCTGCAGGACAACCAGCAGCGCTGGATCGCCTATTGCGCCCAGCACGCGATGCCGGTCAGCGTGTGCTACCTGCAGTGGTCGCAGGCGGTGGCGGCGTGAACAAATACACCATTGCCGTGCGCGCCCTGTGCGAATTCACCGCCAAGGTGGGCGACTTGGACCTGCGCTTCACGCCCTCGCCCACGGCCCAGGAAGGCATGGCAGGCCACGCCACCGTGACCGGCCGGCGCGACGACGATTACCAGCGTGAAGTCAGCCTGGCCGGCGACTTCGGTCCGCTGCATGTGCGCGGCCGCGCCGATGGCTACGATCCGGCCCGTCGCCAGCTGGAAGAAATCAAGACCTACCGTGGCGACCTGTCCACCATGCCGGCCAACCACCGCCAGCTGCACTGGGCGCAGGCGCGCATCTATGGCCACTTGCTGTGCCAGCATTTGAATTTGGCTATGCTGCGCGTGGCGCTGGTGTATTTCGATATCGCGAGCCAGAAGGAAACCATACTGCACGAGGAATGCACTGCTGAGGCGCTGCGCATCTTCTTTGAACAGCATTGCACCTTGTTTATCGACTGGGCCGGGCAGGAACTGGCGCACCGCGCCAGCCGCGACCTTCAACTGACGGCGATGGCCTTTCCGCATGCCGGCTTCAGGCCGGGCCAGCGCCAGCTGGCCGAGGCCATGTACAAGGCCAGCAACCGCGGCTGCTGCCTGCTGGCGCAAGCGCCGACGGGCATCGGCAAGACGGTAGGCAGTCTGTTTCCGATGTTGAAAGCCACGGCAGCGCACGGTCTCGACAAGCTGTTCTTTCTAGCCGCCAAGGTGCCGGGCCGGCAGATGGCGCTCGACGCCTGCGCCATCCTGAAAAACAGCGCGCCGCTGCTGCCGCTGCGGGTGCTGGAACTGAGCGCAAAAAGCAGCGCCTGCGAGCACCCGGACAAAGCTTGCCATAGTGAGTCGTGCCCGCTGGCGCGCGGTTTTTACGACCGCCTGCCGCTGGCGCGCGAAGTGGCGCTGGCCAGCGGCCTGATACTCGACAAGGAAGCCGTGCGCGCCATCGCCCTGCAGCAAGGCGTGTGTCCCTACTACCTGGGCATGGAACTGGCGCGCTGGAGCGACGTCGTGATCGGCGACTACAACTATTATTTCGACCTCAGCGCCATGCTCTACGGCATGACCCTGGCGCATGACTGGAAGGTCAATGTGCTGGTCGACGAAGCGCACAATATGGTGTCGCGCGCACGCGGCATGTACACGGCCGAGCTGGAACATATTGCGCTGAAAGGCCTGCGCAAGTTCGCGCCCGAACCGTTGAAAAAACCGCTCGACCGCCTCAGCCGCCAGTGGAACGCCCTGCTCAAGGAACAAAGCGACGACTACCTGGTACATGCGGCCTTGCCGGAAAAGTTCTTCGGTGCCTTGCAAGGCGTGGCCACCGCCATCGGCGACTACATGGCCGAGCATGCGGCCTCGCTGGACGAGGACCTGCAGCGCTTTTATTTCGACGTGCTGCTGATCAACCGCCTGGCCGAGAGCTTCGGTGACCATTCGTTGTTTGATGTCAGCAAGACGGCCAGCGGCTCGACAGTGTGCATCCGCAATATCGTGCCGGCACCCTTCCTCAAGCCGCGCTTCGCGGCCAGCCACAGCACGGCCCTGTTTTCCGCCACCTTGAGCCCATGGAATTACTATAACGACACGCTCGGCATGCCAGCCGGCACCGCCTGGGTCGATGTCGACTCGCCCTTTCTGGCCGAGCAGCTGGCCGTGCGCGTGGCCGACAATATTTCCACGCGCTACCAGCACCGCGCCGCCTCCCTGCTGCCTATCGTCCAGCTGATGGCGAAACAATATGCGGCGGCACCGGGCAACTACCTTGCGTTTTTCAGCAGCTTTGACTATATGGAAAAGACGGCCACCCTGTTTGCCCAGCATTTCCCGGACATACCGGTGTGGCAGCAGCCACGCCGCATGGACGACGCGGCGCGCACGCAGTTCCTGGGGCGCTTCGGGCTGGAAACGCGCGGCATCGGTTTTGCCGTGCTCGGTGGCGCGTTTGGCGAAGGCATCGACTTGCCGGGCGCGCGCCTGATCGGCGCCTTTATCGCCACCTTGGGCCTGCCGCAGATCAACCCGGTCAATGAGCAGATACGCCAGCGCATGGGCGACATCTTTGGCGCCGGCTATGACTACACCTATCTGTATCCGGGCATGCAAAAGGTGGTGCAGGCAGCCGGCCGCGTGATCCGCACGCAGACCGACAAAGGTGTGGTGTACCTGATCGACGACCGTTTTGCGCGACCGGAAGTGCGCCAGTTGATGCCCACCTGGTGGGATGTGCAACTCGAACGCGGTGCTACCCCTCCAGCAGCCTGAGCTTTTGATAGCCTGACTTGCTCACCGGAATGCGTGTGCCGTCGCCGAGGATCGCCACATGGCTGTCTCGGGTGGCCGGTTCAATGCGGCTGATGGCGTCGATATTGAGCAGATACGACCTGTGCACGCGCAGGAACGTTGCAGGGTCAAGCTGGCTTTCCAGCTCGCTCAGGCGCTGGCTTTTCAGCCAGCATTTGCCGTCGGCACAGATGCTGACGTAGTCGTCCTGCGCCTCGACATAGGCGATGCTGGCGGCCGCAATCACGTGCACCCTGGCGCCGTCGCGTATCAGCACGCGCGACAGCGGTACCGCCCGTATGGCGGCCTCGTGCACGACGCTCTGCAAGGCCGCCGCCGGCGTGCGATGCGCGCGCGCATGGGCCAGCGCCTGCTCGAAGCGTTGCTCGCTGTAGGGTTTCAATAAATAGTCGAGTGCATGGCATTCAAAGGCCCTGAGCGCATACTGGTCATAGGCAGTCACAAAAATCAAACGGGTTTTCGCGCCGATCAGCTCGGCCACCTCAAAGCCGTCCAGGCGCGGCATCTGTATGTCGAGAAACACCAGTTCCGGCTCCAGTTCGGCGATGGCTTTCACCGCTTCAAAACCATTCGCGCATTCGGCCACGATCTCGATATCGTCGTGGCGCGCCAGGTATTCGCGCAACACGGCCCGCGCCAGCATTTCATCGTCGACGATGGCCACTCGCATCTTGCTTTGCATTTACGCTTCCTCCGTGGAACCGGTCTGTGCCGGCATCGATATGCTCACCTCAAAACCGCCGTCCTGGCACGCCCAGTGCACGCTGGCTTGATGGCCGTAGGCGCCCAGCAGGCGCTGGCGTACATTGTCCAGCCCGACGCCATTGCCGCGCGGCGACAGCTGTTCCTGCTCGACCGGATTGCGCACCTGCAGCAGCAACAGGCTGCCCACGCGCCGCGCTTCAAGCACGATCACGCCGCCCTCGGTCAGGCCGCAAATGCCATGCTTGACCGCATTTTCCACCAGTGGCTGTATCAGCATCGGCGGCAACAGACAGTCCAGCGCCGCCGCATCGATGGCTTCCTCTACGCGCAAGCGCTGGCCGAAGCGCACTTGCTCGATCGCCAGGAAATGGCGGATCAGCACCAGTTCCTGCGCCAGCGTGATGTGCTTGTGCGCTTCCAGGCTCAGGCTTTGCCGGAAGAAACTCGCCAGTTCCACCGTCATGGTGCGCGCGCCAGCCGGATTGATGGACGTCAGCGCACTGATCGAGTTCAGGCTGTTGAACAAAAAATGCGGGTCGATCTGGGTGCGCAGCATGCGCAGCTGGGCTTGCTGCGCCATCAATTGCGCTTCCAGTCCGCGCTGCTCGGCCGTCCTGGCGCGGACGAATTCCAGCAGCAGATACTGCACGGCGCCGGCCAGCCAGTACAGCAACACACCGAGGCCAAAGAACAGCAGCAGCAAGCCAGGACTGAGGGGCACGCCCAGCCAGGGCACTTCCGGCAGCAGGCTGAGGCTGTTGATGAATTGCAGCAAGGTCGCCCACAACAGGCCGGCAAACAGGGCCGCCACCGCCATCACGCCAAGGATGGCCACCGGATGGCGGCCAGTGAGCGGATAGGCGCGACACAGGTAGAAGGTGGAAAAGCCCGTGCCGATGGCGTACACCAGGGTGGCTGGCACCACCAGCAGCACGGCGTTGCTCCAGCGCACGGGAGCCGCGCGCGACAGCACGAACGCCAGCGCCAGGCCCAGCGCCAGGCATACCAGCAACGCCACCACGGCGGTGCGCCGTCTGGACAGGGCTGCGCTCATCCGGAGCCTGGCCTAGTTGCGAATTTCCAGGCCACCCATGATGGCGTAGCCGCTCACATACAGGCGCTTGTGCTGGTGCGGCGGCACGATGGTTTTTTCTTCGAAGCCACCGAGGATGGGCGTGCCTTGCAGGATCACGCTCCAGTCGGGCGGCACCTTGATGGTAATGCCGCCGCACAAGGCGAACACATTGAGCACGGCTTCGCCCTCGATCGAGGACTGGCGCAGGTCGATTTCGCAGCCAGCCATGATCACATTGATGTCGCCGCCACGAAAGCGCTGTGACGACACGCGCCGCACGAAGCCGCCAAGAATAGCGGACACCTCAATGATGCTGTCATCGTCGCGCTCGGCACCGGCTGCGCTCTGGGCATGGCTGCTGGCTGGCGCATCCTTGTCCAGCGACACGCCACTCATGGTGGCAGCCGCCGGCGCAACCGGTGGCACCGGCCGCGACGGCTCGGCCGGACTGAAATGGCGGCGGCGCTGGCGTTGCCGCGCACCTGGCAGCGATTTGGTCACTACGGCAATACCGATGCCGATAATCACGAGCGGCCACAGCATGTTCCAGCTGATATAGAACAGGCCAATGGCACGGAAGGTCCAGGTCACGCCCAGCAAGACCATCACGCCACCGAGCACGTAGCCGGAGCGGGTACGGCTTTGCGAGATTTTCAGCAGGCCGAAGATGATCAGGATGGTGGGCCAGAACCGGAAGGTATGGCGCACGCTGATCAAGCCGAGGTTATCGAGCAGGAACACCAGCCCCAGGCCGATCACCAGCACGCCCAGGATGATCTGCGATGGCGAGTCGAGTGGTGATTTATTTTTCATGTTCGGACTCCCGGTAAGCCATGAAGTGTTTGTTCAGCAGCGGTTCGAGCACCATGCCCGCGCCCCAGGCGATCAACAGGGCGGGCCAGCTGTTGTAGAAACTCAGGTTCCACAGTTCTTCGTACGACACATACCACCAGGCGGCGAAAAAGATCAGCCACAAGCCGCTCAGGACCTGCTTGGCCGAGACCGGCGTCACCAGTTTGTTGATGCCGAAAAGCACCATGATCACTGGCCAATAATGCCATAGCTGGCGATAGTCGCGCAGGTAGATGATATTGAGACGGTCGAGCAGGAAGACGGCGCCGACCACGATCAGCAGCACGCCCCACAGCAGCTGGCTGCGGCGCCAATAAGCTTGTTCAGATTTCACGATGCCCCCTGGTTGTTGGATGATCGTAACGATACGCGGTGGCACGGGAAAAGGAAACGCCTGTTCGGTGAATGGCGGACGGGGATCGGTGTATGGCGGCAGGAATAAAAAAAAGGCCGGCTAAGCCGGCCCTGAAGGGGTCATTATCAAACTAACGCCGGAGAAAAAGTGCATCGCGAGCGATGTCGCGCATGGCGTTTGATGACAAACTCATGCGCTGGAAACTGGTGCCGATCCTTGAGGCGACCGGCTGACCTGCTGGAAGATCGAACATGCCGCCAACTTCACGGCAGTGCGCCTCAACCGAAGCGGTGCCATCTTAATCGCTCTCGTCCTTTTACACCGTTCGCCAGCGCACATAGCGCAGGTTTTCTGATCTGTATCAATGCGGAGGCTTGAGCATATCGTGCCTGATCCAGTCCAGCACGGCTGGCCCGCTTGGCTGCCAGCCCAGGGCGCGGGCGCGTTCGCCGCGCACGCGGCTGTTGGAACCGAGGCCGTATGAGGCCATTTCATAGCCCCATTCGGCGATGGCCTCGGCCAGCGGCCAGTCCTGCGCCGGCCCGAGGTGCAGGGCCTCGGCCATCGCCGCCGTCATGTCGCGGAACGCCGCTTCGCCGGACTCGACAAAGTAAAAGGTCCCGGCCGGCGATTTTTCCAGCGCCAGCAAGTACAGGCTGACGACATCGCCAATATGCACATTCGACCAAATATTGCGGCCCGGCCCCACATGGCGCACGATGCCGCTCTTGCGCGCCTGCCTGAGCAAACGCGGCAGTTGCACGCTGTCACGCGGCAAGGCGCCATGGCCGTAGATCAGGGTATTGCACAGCACGCTGGCGCGCACGCCTTGCCTGGCGCTGGCCAATACCAGCTCATCGATGGCAACGCGGGCCGCCTTGTCGGCAGTCGGCTGCGGCAATTTGTCTTCGCGATAGATGTGCTCGCTGCCCTCGCCGCCCGAAGCGTCGCCGACAATCGACGAGCCGCTGGTGTGCAGATAGGGTTTGTTGCTGCCGGCCAGCGCTTCGATGATCGCCTCCACCGCGCCGCGATGGTCGCTGCTGGCGGTGTTGATGACGGCATCGGCCGCCCTCGCCTGTTCGATGATCAAATCACGGTCATTGAGCGTGCCGGGTACACCCTGCACGCCGAGGCTGGCCAGTTCGGCCAGTTGTTCCGGTTTGCGCACCAGGCCGGTCACCCCATGGCCGGCGGCCACCAGGCCGGCAGCGATGGAACTGCCGATGAAACCTGCCGCACCTGTCAGAAATACTTTCATGGTTTGCTCCTTGTTTGCTGTCAATCACAGCCAAAGAGTATGCGCCGTTTGCTGTTGCGCAAACAGCGTGGCCATGGCAAATGATTTATGCAGGCCAGGCAACAATCAGCGTTTGCCCTTGCCAGGCGGCAGCACGGCAATATAACGGCTTTGATACGCGGGGTCTTGCGGCGTTAACAGCGTAAGGCGGTCCCGCGCGCGGGTGGCGGCCACATAAAAGCGGTTTTCTTCTTCCAGCGGATCGGTTTTGCTGCGAGGGAATTCATCGACCGCCAGATACGGCAGGATCACGTGGTTGTATTCCAGTCCCTTGATCTGGTCGATGCAGGCGATGACCAGCTTGGCCTTGCCGCTCGATACCGTCACCGCCTCTTCCATCTCCCCCAGCCAGCCGGCGAAACCTTGCAAGGCCACGCCCGCTTCCGTGCAGACGGCAATAAAGCCGTGCAACGAGCGCGCCACCACGCGCGCCTGGGCCGGATCGACATAGATGCGGCGCGCCGTCTGTTCCAGTTGCAGCATGGCAAACACCTGCTGCAAGGCGGGGCCGGCTGGCGCGTCGGCAGGCTGCGCACGCAGGTACTCGACGGCGGCGAGGGTCAGGGCTGCCTTGTCCTGGTTGACCGACTTGGCCAGCTGGTTGGTCAGAAAGCCTTCCAGCAACTCCGGATAGCTGGCCACATCGGCCTTGGCTTGCTGCAATTGCGCGCGCGTAAACGGGATTTCCGCAAACGCCACCAGCGCTTCGAGTATCTCGCCACGGCGCGGGCCGCTCTTGATCGCATACAAGTCCATGCGGGCAATCGCAACCATGCCGCGCAGCATCAGCACTTCCTGGTTCAACAGATAGCTGTTCATGTCGACCAAACCATAGGCGATGCCGCTCTGGAACAGCGCCGTTTCCACGCGTATCGCCTGGTCACGGTCGCGCAGCAAAATCGCGGTGGTGCCCGCATGCGCGTGCTCGAGCGCGGCGATCAGCTGGGCACAGCAAGCTTGCGGCTGGGCATGGTCGTAGTACAGCACCTCGACCGGCGTGCCGCGCGTCAGGGCCGACACGCTGGGCTTGTTCTTCAACGTACCGACGGCTTGCGCCAGCTCGGTGCCATAGCGGTAGGACGCCGTCAGCGGCATGCGCTGCAAGGACGGAAACTCCTGTTCGAAGCGCTGGCGCAGGAAGCGGTGGTCGGCGCCCGACCAGGTATAGATCACCTGGTCCTTGTCGCCGGCGCCGCAGAAAAAGGCATTGCCGCGCCGTATCAGCATGGTCAAGAGGCGGAACGACGCTTCATTCAGGTCATGCAATTCATCGGCGACAATAATCTGGTAGGCCGGCAATTGCTGGCGCAGCGGTTCGTCGTCGCATAGCATGCGCACCAGGTCATACGTGGCGTCGAACGGCGCGCGGAACTGAATCTCGCCCGTATCGGCGCCGCGCAAGCCCTCGTATTCGCGCAGCCACAGATAGTGCGTACGCGACATGCCCAGCATCTCCAGCTTGTCTTCCAGCGAATTGCCGTCGAAGTCGGGCGCGTCAAAGTCCAGCCTGGCCTTGGTGCGCAGTTGCAGCTTGAGGAACTCGGCAATTGCCGCATTGGTGGTATTGATTTCCAGCGGGTAGCGGTGGGCATATTTCTCGGACACCACCTCCAGCGCTTTCCAGGCCACCGGCCGCAGCTCTTCGTCGCTGCACAGGCTTGCCACCTGCACGCCCTCGAGCTGGCCCAGCACCCTGGCGGCGAAGGTGTCGAAGGTGTCGATGGTCAAGCGTTTGACCACGCCCAGCGGCACGCCCACTTCCAGCAGGCGCTGGCGCAGCGCCACCCGCGCCGCTTCCGTAAATACCAGCGCCAGCATGCACTCGGGCGGACGGCCCCGGTGCAGCGCTTCGGCCAGGCGCAGGGCCAGGGTGGTGGTTTTTGCGGCACCTGCGTTGGCGTCGATCAGCACGACTTTTTTTTGCGACGTCTGGATCGCCAGTTGCTCGGGCGTGGGCGTGATGCGCTTGGGAACAAATTGTGCGGCGTTATCTATACTCAAAACAAATCCTGTGTGATGGTGTGCTGGCTGGCGTGAGCCTTACCAGGAACAGGTGCGCAGGCCGGTAAACCCCTGGCCGCGTTCCGGCGCCTGGAAGGCGCGCATGCGCGGCGAGAACAGCCGCGGCGGCGTGGCAAACGAGGCGCCGCGCAAAACCTGGCGGTGCATGAAGTGTGGCGCGGAGTATTCGCGCCAGGCATCGGGTACGAAACCCGGATACGGCTCGAACGGCGTCGCCGTCCATTCCCATACCTGGCCCCACTGAAACAGCGGGTGGCCGGACACCGCAGCATACTCCCATTCGGCCTCGGTCGGCAGGCGGCGCCCGATCCAGGCGCAATATGCCTGCGCCTCGTACAGATTGATGTGGCGCACGGCTTCCTGCGGCGGCAAGATGGCCGGCTGGCCGAAACGAAGAGTGCGCCAATGCAGCGCGTCGCGTTGCCAGTACAAGGGCGAGGAACGCTCCTGGCGCATCAGCCAGGCGCTGCCGGCCGCGCTCCAGAACTGGCGGTTCTGGTAGCCGCCGTCGAGCACGAAGTCGGCAAACTGGGCGTTCGTGACGGGCGTGCTGTCGATGGCAAACGGCGGCACATAACACGCTTGCGGCGGCGATTCATTGTCAAACGCAAAGCCGGCGCCGCGCGGCGAGCCCAGCTCGATGCTGGCGCCGGGAAAAGCGTTCTGGCCGCCGCTGGTCGCCACCGGGCGGCAGTCGAGCAGAATGGCGGGCGCCTCCAGGCCCAGCCACTGCAAGCCGGCCAGCATGGCTTCGCCGCACATATCTTCATGGGCCAGCGCCAGACGGTACGGATACAGGTCGCTGTCGCGATTGGCCACGCGCGACAATTTGTCGAGCACGCGGTCCAGCACTTCACGGGCATACATCCTGACCGCGCCGGTAGCCGGCAGTTCCCGCGTCCAGCGCGCGCTGTGCGCCACCATATTGGCGTCGAACAGGTCGTCGCCCAGGGTCAGCAAGCCGTTGCAGACGGCATCAAGCGGATGGCTGGAGGGTGCTTCGCGCAGGATGAACCACTCGGCAAACCAGGCGATATTGCCCAGTTGCCACAGCGGTGGAAGCAGATGCGGTTCTTGCGGCAGGCGCGCGGCCACGTCGTAGCCAGCCTGCGCATAGCGCTCGAACAGCGCCAGCGTATGCCGGCGCGCCGCACTCAATGCCTGCGCAAGTTGCTGGGCGCTGGCATGGCGAAAAGAGACAGGTGTAGCAATTGGTAAGGTCATTGCTGATTTTAACGACTTTTGCCCGGACTTCCCTACTTGCCCAGCAACTCTCCCTGCAGCGGACTGACAACCGACTTGGGCATGCTGACGATAAAACTGCTGCCCTTGTCGGTAGCGGACTGGATCGCCAGGGTGCTGCTGTGACGTAACAGCACGTGCTTGACGATGGCCAGGCCCAGGCCCGTGCCCTGGGTTTCGCGCGAGCGGCTCTTGTCGACGCGGTAGAAGCGCTCGGTCAGGCGCGAAATATGCTCCTGGCTGATGCCGATGCCGGTATCTTGCGCAATGAACTGCGGACCGGCCGGGCCGTCCTGCCAGCGCAAGGTGATGGTGCCGCCGGCTGGCGTGTAGCGCACGGCGTTCGAGGCCAGGTTGCCAAAGGCGCTGTACAGCTCGTCATAACTGCCCAGCACGTCCGGCCCTTTGTATTCCAGCTTGATGTCATGCTTGCCGCCCGACAAAGCTTTCGCATCGCGCGCCACCTGCTGCATCAGCTTCTTGACGTCCACCGGCTCGGGGCGCAGCGGGTAGTCGACCGATTCCAGGCGCGACAGGGTCAGCATGTCTTCGATCAGGTGCTGCATGCGGTGGCCCTGCTCCGTCATCAGCTTGATATGGGCGGCGCGCGTGGTGGCGTCCAGATCGAGCTCGGTGGCAATTTCCAGGAAGCCCACGATCACCGTCAGCGGCGTGCGCAGTTCGTGCGAGGCGTTGGCGATAAAGTCGCGCCGCATGCATTCCAGGCGTTCAGTTTCCGTCACGTCATGTGTAACCAGGATCTGGCGGCGGTTCTCGAACGGAATGATCTGCACGATCAGCTTGCGGTTGCGGAAAGTGATCGTCAATGGCTGGTCGTAGCGGCCGAGGATGATGTAATCCATGAACTCGGGGCTGCGGATCAGATTGGTGACGCGCATGCCCTTGTCGCGCTCATGCGTCAGGCCCAGGTGTTTCTCGGCGGCCGGATTGCACCATTCAAGGAACAGCACATCGTCCATGATGACCACGCCGTCGGGCAGCAGATGCATGGCCTGGCGAAAACGTGCCAGCCATTCGGTCAGTTCGGTCTGGTTCTTTTCATCGTCGCGGCGCATGCGGTACAGGCGCGCGAAAATACTGGTCCAGGCGCCCCAGCCATCGGGCAGCCTGGCGCTTTCCGGATTGTCCAGCCAGTTACTGAGCTGGAACAGATACGACAGCTGCACGAACACCATCATCGCCATCAGCACAAAGGCGATGCCCAGCGCGTAGGTGGCGCCGAACAGATACCACACCACGCCCACGCCCACCAGCGCCAGCGCCATGCGCAGCGCGGCAGGCACCCAGAACAGCAATTTCGGATTCATAAGACAGGCTTTACTTTTCGGACAACATGTAGCCAACGCTGCGCACGGTCTTGATCAGGCTTTCCGCCTCCTTCAAGGCCTTGCGCAAGCGCAACACGTGGACATCGACCGTGCGTTCCTCGATCACCACATGGTCGCCCCACACCTTGTCGAGCAACTGGCTGCGCGAAAACACGCGTTCGGGGTGGGCCAGCAGGAATTTGAGCAGCTTGTATTCGGCATGGCCGATATCGATCTTCTGCTCGTCCATCATGACGGTGCAGCTGACCGGGTCCAGCGCCACGTTGCCGGCGCGCATGGGCGCCTGCGCGTGTTCCGGGCTCTTGCGCCGCAACAGCGCCTTGGCGCGCGCCAGCAGTTCGCGCGGCGAGAACGGCTTGGTGACGTAATCGTCGGCGCCGCTGTTCAGGCCCGCCAGCTTGTCTTCTTCCATACTCTTGGCGGTGAGCATAATGACGGGAATGGCGGCGAAATTACGGTCGGCGCGGATGCGCGACAGCAAGCGCAGCCCCGTCTGGTCCGGCAACATCCAGTCGAGCAGGATCAGGTGCGGGGTGCGGTGCTGGATAAACTCCCAGGCATCGGCGACGTTTTGTACGGAACAGCAATTCCAGCCGGACTCGCGCAGCGAATAAGTCACCAGTTCAACGATGGCCGGCTCATCTTCAACAATCAGTACCGTGGTTTTATCAGATGCCATAAATCTTACTCAGGGAGCTCCTCGGAAATGGCAGGGGCAGACGATTTGGTGTGGCGGATATCCTTGCCGTCCACCACGTAAATGACGTATTCCGCGATGTTTTTCGCATGGTCGCCGATCCGTTCGATGGCCTTGGCCACCCACAGGGTATCGAGCGCCGCCGAAATAGTGCGTGGGTCTTCCATCATAAACGTAATCAGGTTGCGCATGATAGAGCGGAATTCATGATCGATGATGGCGTCCTGGGCGATCAATGCCAGAGCCTGCTTGCCATCGTTGCGCGCGAACGCGTCGAGCGCGTCATGCAGCATGTCAGTGGCCGTGTTGGCGATGCCACGCACCATCTCGTAATGATTGACGACACCGTTGCCGCGCTGGTGCAAATTCTTCGCCACGCGGGCGATCTTGGTCGCTTCATCGCCCACGCGCTCGAGATCGGTAATGATCTTGATGGTGGCCATGATGGTGCGCAGATCGTTGGCGGTCGGCTGGCGGCGCACGATCAGATGGCTGCAAGCGTCGTCGAGCGACACTTCGAGCTGGTTGACGACGTCGTCCTCGCGCATCACGCGGTCGGCGCGCTCCGGATTGCCGATGCGAAAGCAGGTCATCGCATCGAGGAACTGGGTTTCAACGATGCCGCCCATCAGGAGCACTTTCGAGCGGATCGCTTCGAGTTCGTTGTCGTATTGCTTGGATGAATGTTCGCCTAACATGCTGTCTGTCTCCGTGTTCAGTAGGGGTATGCCGGTATGCCGCTTGCGGGGCGACTCAGCCGAAGCGGCCGGTAATGTAATCCTGGGTTTCCTTGCGGGCAGGATTCATGAATATCTGGTCCGTCTCGCCGAATTCCACCAGCTCGCCCAAATACATATAGGCCGTGTAATCCGAGCAGCGCGCCGCCTGCTGCATATTATGGGTCACGATGGCGATCGTGTAGTCCTGTTTCAGTTCGCTGATCAGTTCTTCCACCTTCGAGGTCGAGATCGGGTCCAGCGCCGAGGTCGGCTCGTCGAGCAGCAGCACATCCGGTTTCACCGCCACGCCGCGCGCGATGCACAGACGCTGCTGCTGGCCGCCCGACAGTGACAGGCCGCTTTTGGTCAGCTTGTCCTTGACTTCACCCCACAGCGCGGCCTTTTTCAGGGCCCATTCGACGCGCTCGTCCATCTCGCCTTTCGACAGGTCTTCATACAGGCGCACGCCGAAAGCGATATTGTCGTAGACCGACATCGGGAATGGCGTCGGCTTCTGGAACACCATGCCGACCTTGGCGCGCAGCATGTTGACGTCCTGGTCGGCGTCGAGCACATTGCGGCCGCGGTACAGGATCGAGCCTTCGGCGCGCTGGCCAGGATACAGGTCATACATGCGGTTCAGCGTGCGCAGCAGGGTCGACTTGCCGCATCCCGACGGGCCGATAAAGGCCGTGACCTTCTTTTCATGGATGTCGAGATTGACATTGTGCAGGCTCTGGGTCTTACCGTAAAAAAAGTTCAGGCCCGTAATCTCGATGGTTTTCTTTTTTGGCGCCAGTTCCTGGCCAGGATTCAATTGGGTATTCATGAGTTCGCTTTGCTTTTTGAGCTGCAAGATTAATTAGGGACTTTTTGGCTGAACACGGTACGCGACAGGATATTCAGGGCCAGTACGCTGAAGGTGATCAACAGTGCGCCACCCCAGGCCAGCGAGCGCCAGTTGTCGTACGGGCTCATGGCGAACGAGGCAATCACGGACGGCAGGTTGGCCATCGGCGCGTTCATGTTGAAGCTCTGGAACTGGTTGTTCAGCGCCGTGAACAGCAGCGGCGCGGTTTCGCCGGCGATACGGGCCAGGGCCAGCAGCACGCCAGTGATCACGCCGGCTTTTACCGCACGCAGGCGTACCAGGGTAGCGACCTTCCAGCGCGGCGCACCGAGGGCAAAGGCAGCTTCGAGCAGGCTGTTCGGCACCAGGCGCAGCATATTGTCGGTGGTGCGCACAACGACCGGCACGGCGATCAGCGACAGCGCAATGGCGCCAGCGTAACCCGAGAAATGTTTTACATGCGCCACATACAAGGCGTAGACAAACAGGCCGATGACGATCGATGGCGCCGACAGCATGATGTCGGTGACGAAACGCGTCACTTGCGCCAGCTTGTTTTCTTCGCCGTATTCGGCCAGGTAGATGCCGGCAAAGATGCCGATCGGGGTGCTGACCAGGGTTGCCAGGCCGACCATCAGGCCGCTGCCTACGATGGCATTGATCAGGCCGCCACCTTCGCTGCCGGGAGCCGGCGTGGTATTGGTGAACATGTCGATCGACAGTGCGCCGAAACCCTTGATTATGAGGGTGATCAGTATCCATACCAGCACCGTCAGGCCCAGGACCATGGCGGCCACCGACAGGGCGATGCCGACGCGGTGCATCAGCAGGCGCTTGCGGTAGACCGGGTTCATGGCCGGCTTGGCCGGTACGTCGAGAGTGCTAACTTGGCTCATTTTGTGCCTTCTTTGCGGGACATGCCGGCCAGCATCAGCTTGGCGGCGGACAGGACGATAAAGGTGATGACAAACAGGATCAGTGCCAGCGAGAACAGCGACGACACATGCAGTGCCGATTGTGCTTCGCCGAATTCATTGGCCAGCAAGGAGGTGATGCTGTTACCGGCGGCAAACAGCGACCACGACAGCTTGTTGGCGTTACCGATCACGAAGGTGACGGCCATGGTCTCGCCCAGTGCACGGCCCAGGCCCAGCATGACGCCGCCGACCACGCCGGTCTTGGTGTAAGGCAGCACGATCTTGCGCACCACTTCCCAACGCGTGCAACCGAGGCCATAGGCCGATTCCTTCAATACGGCCGGCACGATCTCGAACACGTCGCGCATGACCGACGCGATGAACGGGATAATCATGATGGCCAGCACCAGGCCGGCCGTCAGCAGGCCGATGCCCATCATCGGGCCGCTGAACAGCGAACCGATGATCGGCAGATTGCCCAGCGTGGCTTTGAGCACCGGCTGTACGTGGTCGGCAAACAAGGGGGCGAACACGAACAGGCCCCAGATGCCATAGATAATCGATGGCACGCCGGCCAGCAGCTCGACGGCCGTGCCCAGCGGGCGGCGCAGCCAGGCCGGGCAGATTTCCGTCAGGAACAGGGCGATGCCGAAGCTGACGGGAAAGGCGATCAGCAAGGCAATCACGGAGGTCACCAAAGTACCAATGATGGGTATCAGGGCGCCGTACTGGTCATTGACCGGGTCCCATTCGGCCGACACGATAAAGTGCAGGCCGAAGGTCTTGAAGGCCGGTATGGATTCGAGGATCAGCGAAATGATGATGCCAACCAGCACCACCAGTACCGACATGGCGAACAGCATCGTCACCTTGTGGAATAAAAAGTCCTGGATGCGCTGCTTGCGCATCACCGACATCATTGCTGTGTGACTGATGGACTCGGTCATGCTGCCGCCTGACATGGGGATCGTGGAAGAGGTAGATTGTGCGCTCATATGGGGCCAAGTGTGGTGGTACTGACGGTACAGCTCGATGACTGTTTTGACTCGTTTAGCCGGGAGCGCCTGCCGTGGAGGCGGGCGGCCCTGGCTAACTCCCTGCTGCGCCGCAGGGCGCGGCGTAGCAAGGAAGGGACTTTAGGTTAAAGCTGTCTGATTAGTAGATCGCTTTGCCCGATGCATCTTTCAGGTTGGCTTTCCACGATTCCTGCACCAGTTTCACGACCGATGCCGGCATCGGCACGTAGTCCAGTTCCACGGCAGCGGGGCCACCGTTTTTGTAGGCCCAGTCGAAGAACTTCAGCACTTCCTTGGCCTTGGCGGCATCGGCTTGCACTTTGTGCATCAGGATGAACGACACGCCGGTGATCGGCCAGCTGTTCTTGCCAGCTTGGTCGGTCAGTACCACGCCGAAGCCTGGGGTCTGGGTCCATGGTGCCGAGGCAGCAGCTGCCTTGAAGTTTTCGTCGTCAGGCTGCAGGAAGTTGCCGTCCTTGTTTTGCAGCTGGGTGTGCGACATATTGTTTTTCTTGGCATACGCCCACTCGACGTAGCCGATGGCGCCCTTGATACGCTGCACATTGGCGGCGACGCCTTCGTTACCCTTGCCGCCCACGCCCACTGCCCATTTCACGGCCGTGCCAGCACCGATTTTCGATTTGAATTCCGGATTGGTTTTCGACAGGAAGTCGGTGAACAGGAAGGACGTGCCCGAACCGTCGGCGCGGTGCACCACGGTGATTTCGGTATCCGGCAGCTTGACGCCGCTGTTCAGCGCAGCGATTTCCGGCGCGCTCCATTTGGTGATCTTGCCCAGGTAGATGTCGGCAACAACCTTGCCGGTCATTTTCAGCTGGCCAGGTTTCACGCCGTCCAGGTTGACGATGGTGACCACGCCGCCCATGATGGCCGGGAACTGCATCAGGCCGGCTTCTTCCAGCTCTTCTGCTTTCAATGGCATGTCGGACGCGCCGAATTCAACCGTCTTGGCCTTGATTTGCTTGATGCCTGCGCCGGAACCCACGGATTGATAGTTCAGGCCGTTGCCGGTACTGGCTTTGTAGGTCTCGGCCCATTTGGCGTAGATCGGGTACGGGAAGGTTGCACCAGCACCTGTCATATCTGCCGCCATGACGGAAGCGGAAGAAAATGCCATCGCTGCCGAAGCACCCACGACGATAAATTTGAACATTTGCTTCATTTGCATATCAAGTCCTCAGGTTATTACAAGGTTGTTGGGGCCTTATGCCCCGGTGAATGCTGTGCAGTCTAGCAAGCGAATATGACAGGTTTATGACATGCCAAAAATTAGTTGAAATATTTGCCTACGCCCCGCAAACTGCAGTTTTGCATGGCCTTCATGACAGCCGGAACCGCCATTTATGACATGCTTTGTCACCAGCGCGTCATATTTCATGATTACACTTCGGGCACGTCTATGCATGTCCACGCGCCCGAATACGGCTAGAATTAACTATCTGCAAAGTTAGAAGAATATGAAACCTGAACTGCACACGGAAGTGACCAAATCGGGCACCCTGCTTGACCGGGAATTGTCGCAACTGACCTTCAACCGGCGCGTTATGGCGCAGGCCGAAGATCCGAATATTCCCCTGCTCGAACGCCTGCGCTATCTGTGCATTGTCAGCAGCAACATGGATGAGTTCTTCGAAGTGCGCGTGGCGAGCCTGCTGGCAGCTGGCAGCATCGGCAGCACGCTGGCCGGCCACCCTGCCCTGGTCGCCAACCTGAAGCGTATCGACAAGGAATGCCATGCGCTGGTAGAACAGCAATACGAGATCCTCAATAATGACGTGTTGCCGGCTTTGCGCACGGCGGGCGTACACCTGCTGCGCGACCAGGACCGCAACGAGGCGCAACGCGCCTGGGTCAAGGATTATTTCGACCGGGAAGTGCGCCCCCTGCTGACGCCGATCGGCCTGGACCCGGCCCATCCGTTTCCACAAGTAGTAAACAAGAGTCTCAATTTCATCGTCTCGCTGAGCGGCAAGGATGCGTTTGGCCGTGGCACGGCGATTGCCATCGTCAAGGCGCCGCGTGTCTTGCCGCGCGTGATCAAGCTGCCCGATGACATCTCGGACGGCGTATCGTTCTGCCTGTTGTCGTCGGTGATCCACGCGCATATCTCGGACCTGTTCGCCGGGCGCGAGGTGATCGCCTATTCACAGTTCCGCGTCACGCGCGACAGCGACCTGTGGGTCGACGAGGACGAAGTCAAGAATCTGCGCCAGGCCCTGAAGGGCGAGCTCGTCGGCCGCCAGTTCGGTACCTCGGTCCGGCTGGAAGTGGCGCACAACTGCCCGCAAGAATTGTCGCAATTCCTGCTCGACCAGTTCAGCCTCGACCAGAGCCGCTTGTACCGGGTCAATGGCCCCGTCAACCTGGTGCGCCTGTCGGAAATGATCGACCACGTCAAACAGCCGGCCTTGCGCTTCGCGCCGTTTTTCCCGGGCCAGGCGCACAAGGGCATCGGCAACGATATCTTTGCCGCCCTGCACAAGCACGATATCCTGCTGCATCACCCCTACCAGTCGTTCCAGACCGTCATCGACTTTATCCGCAGCGCCGCCTATGACCCGAGCGTCGTCGCCATCAAGCAGACGATTTACCGCACCGGCATGAATTCGGACCTGATGGAGTCCTTGATCACGGCCGCCAAGCTGGGCAAGGAAGTGACCGTCATCGTCGAGCTGATGGCGCGCTTCGACGAGGAAGCCAATATCAACTGGGCCGACAAGCTGGAACAGGCCGGTGCGCAGGTGGTCTACGGCGTGGTTGGTTTGAAGACGCATGCCAAGGTGGCGCTGGTCATCCGCCGCGAAGAAGGCGCGCTGCGCTTCTATGCCCACCTGGGCACCGGCAACTACCACCCGACCACCACCAAGCTGTACACGGATTTCGGCTTGCTGACGGCCAAGCAGGACCTGGCGGTGGAAGTGAACGAAGTGTTTATCCACCTGACCAGCCTGACCAAGCCGCATAACCTGAACCACTTGTGGCTGGCGCCGTTCGGTCTGCAAAGCGAGATCATCAAGGCCATCCGCAACGAAGCCAAGATCGCCCGTTCGGGCCGCCGTGGCCGCATTATCGTCAAGATCAATGCGCTGGTGGACGAATCGGTGATACGCGCGCTGTATGCGGCCTCGACCGACGGCGTGAAGATCGACCTGATCGTACGCGGCGCCTGCACCCTGAAACCGGGCGTACCTGGCCTGTCCGAAAACATCAAGGTGCGCTCGGTGATCGGCCGCTTCCTGGAACACAGCCGCATCTATTACTTCCGCAACGACCTGGCACACGATGTCTACCTGGCCAGCGCCGACTGGATGAGCCGAAACCTGTTCCGCCGCGTGGAAGTGGCGTTCCCGATACTGGACCGCGCCCTGAAACGGCGCGTGATTGCCGAAGGACTGAACCCGTATCTGAAGGATAATACGAATGCGTGGGAACTCGAATCGAGCGGCCACTATACGCGCCGCAAGCCGCGCGCCAAGCAGATGCCGTTCAGTGCCCAGCAATATCTGATGCACAACCTGGGCACGCCCGCGCCGGACGTGGGCGAGTAAGCCCGCCGACAGCCACAGTTACTATCAGGAGAAAACCATCATGGATCTTATCTTGTGGCGCCATGCCGAAGCCGAACCGGGCGTGCCCGACCTGGAACGTGCCCTGACCGTCAAAGGGCAGAAACAGGCACGCCGCATGGCCGAATGGCTCGGTTCGCAGTTGCCAGACAATTGCCGCATCCTCGTCAGCCCGGCCGTGCGCACCTTGCAAACGGCCGAGGCGCTGGGCCGCAAGTTCAAGCTGATGCCGGAACTGGCGCCCGGCGCCGAAGCGGAAGATATCCTGAAGGCGGCCAACTGGCCAGGAAACAAGGAAACCGTGCTGATCGTCGGCCACCAGCCGACCCTGGGCCAGGCGGCTGCACTGTTGCTGACCGGTGAAGCGCAGGATTGGGACATGCGCAAGGCCAGCGCCTGGTGGTTTTCCCAGCGCGAACCCGGTGATGCCCAGAGCGTTTATCTGAAGGCGGTAATGGCGCACGACCTGGTGGTGAAGTAAAGGTCAAAACCGGTGCAATGCCATTGCACCGGTCGCTTGTAAAGTGGCGACTATCTGCTAGAGTTTAATTGCATCAACTACGCGCCGTGGCACTGCTGCGGCGCATTGAGCAACCCAGCGGACAGCCGTCCAACGGCGGCTGAAACACCATGTTGACCTTTCTTGTGTTTCTCTTTATCGCCATCTTTGCCGCCATCGTCGGCTTTGTCGCCTTCGAACTGATAGCAGAAACGCGCGGCAGCCACCATAAACTGATGGACCGCTATCACGAGTAGCGCACCCCAGCTCCTGGCCCTCAGGCCTTGGGCTCATCAATGGCGCCAGTGGCGAATACTTCGCCCCTCGCGCCATCGCTTTTTTACACCCCGGTCTTGAACTTGGTATAAATCCGCGTCATCAGGCGGCGAATATCGGCCGAGATCGGCTCAGGCGCAGCCATGCGCTGCTTGTCGGCGTCCGGCAGGAAGATGGCCTTGTTCTCGGCAATGTCCTTGCGCACATACTTCAGGCTCGGCACGTTCGGGTTGGCATAGAACACCTTGTTGGTCAGGCTGGCATGCACTTGCGGACGCAGGATGTAGTTAATAAAGGCGTGCGCATTGTTCGGATGCGGCGCGTCGGCAGGAATGGCCATGGTGTCGAACATCAGCGCCGCCGTTTTCGGCACCAGCACCTGGATCACATTGCCGTTCTTGGCGTCAATGGCACGCTGGCGCGCAATATTGATGTCGCCCGACCAGCCCAGCGCCACGCAGACGGAACCGTTGGCCATGTCATTGATATAGCCCGACGAGCTGAACAGGGTTACGTACGGACGGATCGCCTGCAGCACCTTGCCCGCTTCCTGGTAGTCGGCCGCCGTTTTCGAATACGCAGGCTTGTTCAGGTATTGCAGCGCGGCCGGCAGCACTTCGGAGGGCGAGTCGAGAAAAGAGACGCCGCACGATTTCAGCTTCGACACATATTTGGGGTCAAAAATCAGGTCCCAGGCGTTTTCCGGCATCGGCATGGTACCGAGCGCGGCCTTGACCTTGTTGACGTTGATGCCCACCGTGGTATAGCCCCACAGCCAGTCGACCAGGTAGTCATTGTTCGGATCGATCTTGGCCAGCTTGGCCTGCAGATTGGCGTCCAGGTTGCCGATGTTGTTCAGCTTGCTCTTGTCGAGTTTGCGCAGCAGACCTGCATCGATCTGCAGCCGTGCCCACTGGGCCGTCGGCACCACGATGTCATAGCCCGACTTGCCGGCGACCAGTTTCGCGTTAAGGATTTCGTTGTTATCGAAAACATCATAGCGTACCTTGATGCCGGTTTCCTTCTCAAAATTCTTGATCGTCTCGTCGCCGATATAGTCCGACCAGTTGTAGATATTCAGCACTTTTTCTTCCTGCGCATGCGCAGGCGCCGCCAGCACGGCCGCCGCCAGGCTCATTCCAAGTACGATGCGTCGCCCTGCCTGCCATTTGCTTGCCATATCCCAACCTCCAGAGTCATCGAAAAATATCGTTGATGATAGCAACAAGGGCGCGCTCAGGTCCAGCCTGATCGCGCCCTCGCCTTTACTGCAAGAAAGATTACACCTTGTCGTGGCCCACCTGCGTGCCGGCAAACACCAGGTTGCCGGCCTGGGCATCGACACGGATCTCGTCCTTCGGACCAAAACGGCCTTCGAGTATCAGTTTCGACAGCGGATTTTCGATCTGCTGCTGGATCGCCCGCTTCAGCGGCCGTGCGCCATACACCGGATCGTAGCCTGCCTCGGCGATCTTCTGCAGCGCGGCATCGCTGATCGACAGGCCCATGTCCATGCGCGCCAGGCGTTCTTCGAGGATCTTCAGCTGAATCTTGGCGATCGCGCCGATATTTTTCTCGTCCAGGCCATGGAACACCACGATCTCATCGATACGGTTGACGAACTCGGGACGGAAGTGCGAACGCACCTCGGCCATCACCGCCAGTTTCACCACGCCGGGGTCATCGCTTTCCATCGCCTGGATTTTGTGCGAACCCAGGTTCGAGGTCATGATGATGACGGTATTCTTGAAGTCCACCGTGCGGCCCTGGCCGTCCGTCATGCGGCCGTCGTCCAGCACCTGCAGCAGCACGTTGAAGACGTCGGCATGGGCCTTTTCCACTTCGTCGAGCAGGATCACGCTGTACGGTTTGCGGCGCACGGCTTCGGTCAGGTAGCCGCCCTCGTCGTAGCCTACATAGCCGGGCGGCGCGCCGATCAGGCGGGCCACCGAGTGCTTCTCCATGAATTCGCTCATGTCGATGCGTATCATCGATTCTTCCGTATCGAACAGGAAAGTCGCCAAGGCCTTGCTCAGCTCGGTCTTGCCGACGCCCGTCGGCCCCAAAAACATGAACGAGCCATACGGACGGTTCGGGTCCGACAGGCCCGCGCGCGAGCGGCGGATCGCGTCGGCCACGGCCGTGATCGCTTCATCCTGGCCCACCACGCGCTCGTGCAGCTTCTCTTCGATATGCAGAAGCTTGTCGCGTTCGCCCTGCATCATGCGCGACACGGGGATGCCGGTTGCGCGCGACACCACTTCGGCGATCTCTTCGGCGCCCACCTGGGTGCGCAGCAGCTTGGGCTGGTCGGACGGCACATTCGCCAGCCCGCTATCGGCCTGCTTGAGTTGGGCTTCGAGTTGCGGCAGCTTGCCATACTGCAGCTCCGACACCTTCTGCCAGTTGCTCTCGCGCGTGGCCTGCTCCATCTGCAGCCTGACCTGTTCGATCTCTTCCTTGATATGCGTGCTGCCCTGCACCACGGCTTTTTCCGCCTTCAGGATTTCCTCGAAGTCGTTATATTCGCGCTGCAGCTTGAGAATCTCTTCGTCGATCAGGCCCAGGCGGCGCAAGGACGCCTCGTCCTTCTCTTTCTTGACGGCTTCTTTCTCGATTTTCAGCTGGATCAAACGGCGTTCCAGGCGGTCCATCACTTCCGGCTTGGAGTCGATCTCGATCTTGATCTTGGCCGCCGCCTCGTCGATCAGGTCGATCGCCTTGTCGGGCAGGAAACGATCGGTGATATAGCGGTGCGACAATTCGGCCGCTGCGATAATTGCCGCGTCGGTAATCTCCACCTTGTGGTGCAGCGCGTATTTGTCCTGCAGGCCGCGCAAAATCGCAATCGTTGCCTCCACCGTCGGCTCGTCGACCAGTACCTTCTGGAAGCGGCGCTCGAGCGCGGCGTCTTTTTCGATATATTTGCGGTACTCGTCGAGGGTGGTGGCGCCCACGCAGTGCAGCTCGCCACGCGCCAGCGCGGGTTTGAGCATATTGCCGGCGTCCATCGCGCCTTCAGCCTTGCCGGCGCCAACCATGGTGTGCATCTCGTCGATAAAGACGATGCTCTGGCCTTCATCCATCGCCAGTTCCTTCAGCACCGATTTAAGCCGTTCCTCGAATTCGCCACGGTATTTGGCGCCAGCCAGCAGGGCCGCCATGTCGAGCGACAGTACGCGCTTGCCTTTGAGCGACTCGGGCACCTCGCCATTGACGATGCGCTGCGCCAGGCCTTCGACGATGGCCGTCTTGCCGACACCGGGCTCGCCGATCAGCACCGGGTTATTCTTGGTGCGGCGTTGCAAAATCTGGATGGTGCGGCGAATCTCGTCGTCGCGACCGATCACCGGATCGAGTTTACCCTTGCGGGCGCGCTCGGTCAGGTCCAGCGTGTATTTTTTCAACGCCTCACGCTGGCCTTCGGCTTCCTGCGAGTCGACTTTATTGCCGCCGCGTACGGCTTCGATGGCCGATTCCAGCGACTTGCGGCTCAAGCCGTTTTCGCGCGCAAGCTTGCCCGCATCGGACTTGTCGTCAGCCATCGCCAGCAGCACCATTTCGCTTGAAATGAACTGGTCGCCAGCCTTTTGCGCTTCCTTGTCGGCCAAGTTGAGCAGCGCCGCAAATTCGCGGCTGATCTGCACATTGCCGTCTGTGCCCGAGACTTTCGGCAGGCGTTCGAGCGAGGAGGTCAGCGCTTTGGACAGGCCGCCAACATTCGCGCCGGCGCGCTGCAACAGCGAGCGCGCGCCGCCGTCGTCCTGGTTCAGCAGGCTGGTCAGCAGATGCACCGGTTCGATATACGGATTGTCGTTGCCGACGGCCAGGCTCTGCGCGTCGGCCAGGGCTTCTTGCAGTTTGGTGGTGAGTTTATCTTGTCGCATGATGAAAAGTGCTCCCGGTTAATTCGTTGTGAATCAAATTGGGGTAAGGCAGAACTTTTCAAGCATACACATTGCAACAAAATAATGCCGTGGCGCTGCGCCAGCGTCTACGGCAATCTTGACCTGGGAGGCCGTTTTACAAGCTGCGCCACTTGTCCAGCGCCGTTTCATCGGTCACGCGTGCATCGACCCAGCGCGCGCCTTGCGGCGTGGCTTCTTTTTTCCAGAATGGCGCTTCGGTTTTCAGGTAGTCGATAATGAATTCGCAGGCGGCAAACGCCTCGCCGCGATGGGCGGACGATACCGCCACCAACACGATCTGCTCCTGCGGCCTCAAAGGCCCTACACGGTGGATCACCACGCTGCCTGCCAGCGGCCAGCGTGCTGCAGCCTGCGCGACGATGGCCTCGATCGACTTTTCCGTCATGCCCGGATAGTGTTCAAGTTCCATCGAGGCCACGTCCAGCCCCTCATTCATGTCGCGCACGGTGCCGACAAACCCCACCACCGCGCCCACCTTCGGATCGTGCGCACGCAATTGTGCGATCTCTTGACTCAAGTCAAAATCGGCTTCCTGGATGCGCACGCTGATACTCATTGCGCACCGCCGATGCGGCGCAGCAGCGCCTCGATGCGGCTGGCCGTGCGGGCATCGGTCAGCGCGGCGATCGCGCACAGCTGCATCAGCTGCGTAGCCTGACTCAAAGGCTGCTGGCCCGATTTCAGCGACGACTGCAGCACTTCGACCTGCATTTTCAGGCGATCGCGCGCATACTCGGCGCCGCTGTCGACACCGGCAACGATTTCCAGGCGCAGCACTTCTTCCAGCAAACGTGGCTGGTTCGCGTGCAACTTGGCCACATACGCAGCGCTGCCGTCACCGATGGCAGCGAGCGCGGCGGCAAAGCGCGTCTGCAAGCTGCGTTCGTATTGCGCGTCCAGCGGCGGCAAGGCGCTCCAGCGTTCGGTCCAGGCCTGCGCGTCGGTGGCACCAGCGTCGGCCAGCTCCAGTTCCAGCGCCTGCACCAGGCGCAGCTTGTCGCGCATGGCGTTCGCTTGCGCGGCGCCCGCACGCTGGGCGATGGCGTCGGCCTGCGCCTGCAGCGAGGCGACCGCCATCTGGTAGCGCTGCTCAATTCTCTCTTCGCTGGCGCGCGGCACCGGCCCAGTGCTGTTCCAGGCGGTGCGCGTGTCGCGCAGCAGCTGATGGATAAAAGCAGTACGCTGCTTGTCGTCGCCTTCGGGTACCACGGCCGTTTCCAGCTTTTCGCACAGCGCTGCGCGCGCCTGCAGATGTTCGCGCCGCTCATGGTCGGCCGCATGGGCGGTTTCCTTGCGCCTGGCAAATATATCGTCGCAGGCGGCGCGGAAACGCTGCCACAGGGCTTGTTCGGCGCGGCGCTCCAGCGGCAGCGCCTTGGCCAGCTCCTGCCATTTGTCCTGCAGGGCCTTGAGCATGTCGACCGTATTGCGTTCGGACGGTTTCAGCAGGCCCACTTCGACGATCAGCTGTTCGCGGCGCGCCGTTTCGATCAGCCGCTGGGTTTCCAGCGGCTTGGCCAGGGCGTCCAGCGCCTCGCCGAATTCGACATCCAGGCGTTTCTTTTCCTTGCGGTCGATGGTACCCAGGCGCGTCCAGGCCTGGCGCAGGCGCTGCGAGCTGGAAGCGACCTGCTTCCAGTCAGTGCTTTCCTGGGCGGCCAGGTGGCTCGCCTCCAGTATCAGTTCCTGAGCCCTGGCAGCGTTGCCGTGGCGCTCTTCGGCCAGTTGCTTGAAATGCAGCGCCGCCGGCGCATAGGCCACCGTGCAGGCGGCGTCGAAACGCTCCCACAGTGATTTCGGTGCCGGGCCGGACAAGGTGTCGAGCGACTTCCAGCGCTCGCGCAGGCTGCCGACCTTTTTCGCCAACTCGCTCATAGGCAACGCTTGCGCCGGCAATTCTTCGCCGGCCTTGACCAATTCCTCGCGCGAGACATTGCCGCCCCAGCGCGCCCAGTCGGCCAGGCGCTTGAACTCGCCGCGCACATGGGCAAGGCGGTCGGCCTGGGCCGGCGTCAAGCGGCCATGCTTGCTGTCGCGCAGGGTTTTATCGTGTTCGGAGGCCACCTGCAGCAGGCCTTCGGCCAGCGCCGCTTCCATGGCGTCGAGGGCCTTGAAAAATTGTTCGGTGGTTTCCTTTGACGCCGCGGCGGCTTCATGGCGCGGCTTGCGCATGTTCGAACCTGATTCGGCAGCTTCCGTAGCGGCTGGAACGTCAGGCGCCAAAGGGGCCGGCGCGCTGGCCAGCAGCGCCTGAAATTGCTTCTGCAAGCTGTCGCTCAAAGGCGATACAGGCAGGCGCGGCAGTGCTTGCCAGCTACGCCTGAGCGCATCCGCGTCCAGTGTGGCGCCATCCTGCGCCTGCCATTCGGCCAGCGCCGCCTGGCGCGCGTCGAACACGGCCTGGTGCTGCTGCAGCGCCTGCAAGGCTGACTGCGCCTGCTCGCGCGCCTGGGCGAAGTCCGAAGCGAGGTGTTTCGGCAGCGAAGCGCACTCGGGCGACTGCATATGCTGCGCATGCGCGGCATCGAGCAATGCCAGCGCTTGCGCCAGCTTTTGCGTCGACGCTTGCGCCGACTGGCCGCCGGCGGCCAGCTTGCGGGCAGCAGCGACCGCGTCGATCACGGCGCGCTGCAGCGCCACTTGCGCTTCCAGGCGCGCTGCCAGGCCGGCGCGCACGCTGGTGAATTGTTCAGCCAGTTCCGGTGTCGCCTTGATGACTTGCCATTGGCGGTCCAGCTCGGCTACCTGGTTGGGGCTGAGTTTTTCATCGTTCAGCAAACGCTGCGCGGTGGCGATGCCGGCCAGGGCGCGCTGCGCCTCGGCCGCCTGGTGGCGCAGCAGGTCGATGCGGCCCTGCACCAGCTTGGCGACGCGGCGGTCGGTGTTGCGCATGGCCTGGTGGACTTTTTCCAGCAGCGGCAACGCGTGCACATGTTCGGCCGCGATCAGGCGGGCTTCGGCAAATTCACTGGCAATAATGAATTCAAAGGCGGCCGCTTCATCGCCGGCCAGGGCATGCGCGCGCGCCACCTGTTCGGCGCGGCGCGATGCGCTCTGCGCCGTGGCTGCGGCCTGCTCTGCCACCACAGGAGACGGTGCGGTGGTTTTGCCGGCCTTGCTGGCCTTGCTGGCAGTACGCTTGAAGAGAAATTCGAACATGACGGGTTTCGCGTGGATCAAAAACACCATCATAACAAAGCCGGGGGTATTGCATCAGACAGCAATGAAGTAATTATTAAAAAATTAACTTTAGATTTTTTTCATTGCATCCATCCCGATGTCCGCCTCATGCAACATGGTGCAGCGCCAGCACCGCCCCCTCCTGCATACTGGAGTTAGCGGCCACTGCAGGTGCATGGGCAGCAGGGGCAAGCGCGGCTGGCGGCACAAAGGGCAGCACGCGCGCCTTGCTGCGGCGATTCTCTGCCAGCCGCGCATCATGGGCCAGGAACTGGTGGGCGATGGCAAACCAGGCCTCGCCGGCGATCACCCGGCGCGCCAGCGCGAACAGTACGCGCTCGTCCATCTCGAGCCGCGCCATCAGGGCGGCGCAGAAGCTGTCGATGGCCGCGCCCAGCTGTTCCAGTTGCTCCGAGTCATAGCCGGCCGCCATGGCGCGCCGCCGTACCAGGCTGACGCTTTCCAGCGCGGCATGGTTGAGCCGGTCAAGTTCCGCCAGCAGGCCATCGGCATGCGGCGTGGCCTGGCGTATCGCGGGAAGCAGATACTGGTCGACCTTGCGCCAGTAGCTGAACTGATACACGCGGTTCAGCCAGTCGCCCGCATAATCGAGGTGTGCCAGCGTCAACTGGCGCTGCTGGCGCAACTGCGCATGCATATATTGCTGGAACGTCAGCAGGCTGACGCGGATGCTGGCCTGCTCGACCGACAGGGATACCAAAGCATATGTAGCTGTTAGCATGCACTCACTCCTCTCACTACCGCTATGCGCTCGATGACGCAGGCTGAAAGTAAAAGTGTAAGGATTGCCGACACTCTCAGGCTTGATCCTGCACAAAACTGGCGCAGGCCCGGTCTAGCCGGCCAACCGTCAGGTTGGCGTGCGCAAGCTGATATGCAGGTCCACCACGCCAGGCTCTTCCGATGGCGTGACGGTGCCGCCAAAGCTTTTCACCAGCCTTTGCATGCCCTTGTTGCGCGCCATCGCCTCGCCCACCAGTTCCTCGGTGCCGCGGCTGCGGAAGTAGTCGACCAGCTTTGCAAACAGGATATGGCCCAGGCCCTGCGCTTTCAGTTTCGAGCGCACGGCAATCGCGAAGTCGGCGGTGATATTGTCCGGGTCGGCCACCGCGCGTACCACGCCCAGGGTTTCCCGTTCGCCGTCCGACCGCACATGGGTGGCGATAAAGGCCATCGCGCGGTCGTAATCGATCTGCGTCAGGCGCGCCAGCTGCGACAGCGGCAATTCGCGCATCGAGGTGAAAAAGCGCAGCCGCACGTCGTCCGGGTCGAGCGCATTGAACAGGTCGATATGATGCAGCGCGTCCTCGGGGCGGATCGGGCGCAGCACGATGGACTGGCCCATCCACGTCACCTCTTCTTCCAGCTCCTGCGGATACGGCCGGATCGCCAGGCGGTCGGCGCTTTGGCCTGGTTGCAGGCGGATGCGCGCGTCGAGCGCGATCACGCCGTCGGCATCGGCTACCAGCGGGTTGATGTCCAGTTCGGCCAGTTCGCCGATATCGGCCACTAGTTCTGCCACCTGTATCAGCGCATAGCAGATGGCGTCGATATTGGCGGCCGGCTGGTTGCGGTAGCCGGCCAGCAGTTTCGACACCCGCGTGCGCGAGAGCATGTCGCGCGCCAGCACCATGTTCAGCGGCGGCAGGCCGATCGCGTGGTCGGCCGTCACTTCCACCGAAATGCCGCCCTGCCCCACCAGGATCACGGGGCCGAAGGCGCTGTCAGTGGTCACGCCGACTATCAGCTCATGCGACTGCGGCCGGCGCGCCATCTGCTGCACCGTGAAACCGTCGATCAGCGCGTCGGGTCGCATCTTGCGCACGCGCTTTTCCATCGCCGCGGCCGCCGTACGCAAGATGGTCGGATTGTCGAGGTCCAGCGCCACGCCGCCGACATCGGATTTATGCGCAATATCGGGCGAATGGATTTTCAGCGCCACCGGGTAGCCGATGTCAAGCGCCACCGCCAGCGCCTCTTCCACGTCGGCTGCCATGCGGGTAATTGCCACCGGGATGCCGTAGGCGGCCAGGATCTCTTTTGACCTGCATTCGCCCAGCACCGTCTGGCCGGCGGCCAGCGCCTGCGCGACGATTTCACGCACGCGCGCGCGGCGCGGCGTGTTTGACTGCGGCAACTGCGCCGGCACCTCCATCAAGGTGTCCTGGTTGCGCCGGTACTGCACGATCTGCATAAAGCCATGCACGGCTTTTTCGGGCGTATCGTAGGTGGGAATGCCGGCGCGGTTGAACACCTGGCGCGCCGGCGCTACCATGGTGCCGCCCAGCATGCACGACAGCACCGTGCGTGAGGTGGCCTTGATCAGCGGCGTCACGGCTTCGGCGATCTCCACCGAGGACACCATGGCGGTCGGTGCATGCAGCAGCAGCATGGCGTCCGCCTCAGGCTCGGACAGCAGGGGCTTGATGGCATCGACGTAGCGCTGCACCGGCGCGTCGCCGGCCAGGCCAACCGGGTTGTCGTGCGACCAGCCGGGCGGCAGGGCTTTTTCCAGTGCGATCACGGTTTCGGGCGACAGCTCGGCCAGCTTGCCGCCGCTGCCCACCAGCGCATCGGTGGCCATCACGCCCAGCCCGCCGCCATTGCACAGTATCGCCAGGCGTTCGCCGCGCTGGGCGCGGATATGCGTCAGCGTCTCGACCGCGTCGAACAACTCCTCGGCCGAATACACGCGCAGCATGCCGGCGCGGCGTATCGCCGCGTCGTACACGGCGTCCGATCCCGCCAGCGCGCCCGTATGCCAGGCCGCCATCGCCGCGCCTGCCGCTTCGCGCCCCGCTTTCAGCACAATCACGGGCTTGCTGCGCGCCGCCGCGCGCGCGGCCGACATGAATTTGCGCGCCGCCTGGATGTCTTCCATGTACAGCAGGATGGCGGCCGTATCGATGTCGCCGGCCAGGTAGTCGAGCAGGTCGCCGAAATCGATATCGGCGCTGCCGCCCAGGGAAATGAATTTCGAAAAGCCCACGCCATGGGCATGCGCCCAGTCCAGCACGCCCGACACCAGTGCCCCCGATTGCGACACAAAGGCGATCTTGCCGACGCTCGCGCCGAGATGGGTAAAACTGGCGTTCAGGCCAATTTTTGGCACCAGCAGGCCCATGCTGTTCGGCCCCAGGATGCGCAGCAGGTGCGGCTTGGCCGCTTTCAGCATCAAATGGCGCTGCTTGCCGTGTTCGGCGTTGTCCAGGCCTGCTGTCATGACGATGGCCGCGCGCGTGCCCATCGCGCCCAGGTCGCGTATCAGGACCGGCAAGGTGGCCGGCGGGGTGCAGATGATGGCCAGGTCCGGCGCCTTCGGCAGTTGCCCCAGCTTGTGATAGCAGCGCAGGTCGTGCAATTGATCGTACTTGGGATTGACGGGATAGATGGCGCCCTGGAAGCCGCCCTGCAGCAGATTGCCCAGGGCGATGGCGCCCAGGCTGTGTTCGCGCCGGGAAGCGCCGATCAGGGCCACCGAGGCCGGCTTGAACAGCTTGTCGAGATTACGGATACTCATGCTCTGGCCTTATGGACTGTGCTTGCGATCTGCCTGCAGCGGCTGCGCCAGTGTATAGGATGCGCCTGCAAAAAAACTTGATCCTGTGGTGTATTTTGCAAAAAAAAGTGGCGACGTGCAAACAACCCCGCTACCAGCGTGAACGATGGCTCTCCGTCACCCCCGCCAGCTGGGCCACGATGCGCTTGGGCGCCTGTGCGCTGGCGCGCACCCAGCCGCTGAAGGTGCCGATCGGCTGAATATAGCGGCTTGACGCCAGCCACAGATTACGCTCTTCGCGGCGCGCGCCTTCGGGCTTGAAATGCAGGTCCAGCAAGTCGTCGTCGGTCCAGACATGCCAGGGCGCCAGCGGATCGTCGGGATTGAAGTCGAAATGGGCGCGCGCCAGCCGATACAGCTGGCCATCGAGCCACAGTGCGTTTTCGTGGGCGCCGAAATACCCGGCCTGCAGATTGAAGCCCAGGTCCAGGCCATGCGCCGAGGCCCAGCGCCATTCCGTCTCGCGCGCCAGCAGGCCATTCGAATAGTCGAAGCTGGCCACGCCGTCGTCGAGGCTATAGCCGATGGCGCCGCAGCGCACAGTGCCCCACAGCGGCAGGCCGCCCGACTTTTGCGTCGCATGCACGCTGCCGCCATCGACCGGGCCGACGGCCAGCAAAATCGGCGACACCGGCGGGCCGAATTCGGCGTCGATGCCAAAGTGGCCGCTATCGAGCCGCAGGCGGTAGCGGTGCTGGGGCGCCGCCTCGATGGTGATAGTCTGCGACAGGAAACGGAAGCGGCTGCCGGCGGCCGCATGCGGCGCCAAGCTGGTCGACAGGCCCGGCACGCCGTCACGCGAAAAAGACGCCACCAGCTTGCCCTTGTGGCGATCGAAAGCGTAGGCAAAGGCGGTGCTGGTCCAGCCCAGGTCGACAATGGCGGCGGCGCAAAACAGCTCCGGCGTGGCCAGCGCCACGTAATGCCAGCGCTTGTGGTGGAACAGCCGCCACAGCGCCCCGCGCGCGTACGGCGGCGCCAGCCGCGCCCAGTCAAAGGCTTGCACCAGGCCGGCATGGTGGCCGAACAGCGGCGCGCCGCCGGCGTCAATCACGATGGCAGGGGCTGGCGGCAAGGTCATGCGACTGGCCTGCCGCATGAGGGGAAGCGGCAATGCTGGCGATAGGGTGTCTTCATGCGATAACGATACCGCATTTTTGCCGCGCGGTTCGCATGTTTGACGCCCCGGCTTGCCGCCATACGGCGCGCTTGACAGGCCCGGGAGGCTGCGATAATGTGAGTAAATATTTCCACAAGGAAATTAAATTCCCCGGCACCAATGATCATTCTGCAAACGCCTCGCGCGCGGGTGGTGCGTTGGTGGCTGGAAAACCTTCTCATCTATAATTAAAAATCAAGGAAGCGTGTCATGAATCAATTTCGGCATAGCCTGCGCGCAGTTCCACTACTGCCGCTGGTATTGGCGCTGGCGGCCTGCGGCGGTGGCGGTGGCAGCGAAACAACGGCAGCAGCGTTGCCTGCGGCGCAGCTGGGAGCGGTAGTTTCGTCGGAAACCGTCCTGACGCCGGTCGGCGCCACGGCCAGTTCGGCCGAACGGGGCGACCTGTCGGCGCTGGCGGCCATCGACCGCAACGACAGCACGCGCTGGGGCAGCGGCTTTGGCGATGCCGAATACCTGACGCTCGATTTCGGCGCCTCGAAAGCGATTAACCGCGTGCGCATCTCATGGGAAAACGCGCATGCCAGCGCCTACCTGCTGCAGGTGTCCGATGACCTGAACAACTGGAGCACCATCCGCAGCGTCGACAACAGCAGCGGCGGCGTCGAAGACATCACCGGCCTGACAGGCCAGGGCCGCTACCTGCGCATGCAGGGCGTCAAGCGCGCCGGCCAGTACGGCTACTCCATCTTCGAGATCCAGGCTTTTTCGGGCACACCCTCCACCACGCCGACCGAACCACCGGTGACGCCGCCGGTGATTCCCGCCGACCCTACGCAGCCGGGCGTGCTGCTCAAGCCGGTCGCGGCCACCTCGTCGCCGGTGGAAAACCCCGGCATGTCGGCCGCCATGGCAATTGACGGCAAGAGCGCCACGCGCTGGGCCAGCAGCTTTGAAGACGGCGCCTGGATCCAGTTCGACTTTGGCGCGCCGACCGCCATCGGCTATCTGCAGCTGCAATGGGAAAACGCCTACGGCAAGGAATACGCCTTGCAAACTTCGAACGACGGCAACACCTGGACCCAAGTGCGCTACGTCAGCAATGGCAAGGGCGGTACCGAAGAATTCTTCAACCTGGGCGTCACAGCGCGCCATATCCGCCTGCAGGGCGTGGCGCGCGCCACTCAGTATGGCTATTCGCTGCTGGAAGCCGTGTTCAAGTCGCCCGGCAGCGACAATACCCTGCCGTCCGCCGCCACCTCGGCGCTGAAATTCCCGCTTGACGGCAGCGCCATGCAGCCGCTGCCGCAAGCCAAAGAGCCGCTTGAAACGCTGCAGTTCTCGCTGCCCGACGGCACCCTGGTGACACGCTTTGGCGCACGCGGCCTTGCCCGCCATGGCCGCGAGCGGGGCGAGGACTGGAACGAGATCGGCTATGGTCCGAACGAGACGGTCGACCCGGTGACCGGCCTGGCGCTCGACAAGGGGCCGGGCAACTACCTGACGTTCGTACCGCAATACTTCAAGAACCGCACCTGGGGCGTCGAGATCATCGACAACAGCAAGGTGGCCGGTGTGGTCAAACCGACCCTGATCGTCAACCAGTACACCACGGTCGACTTCCTGTCCGGCGGCGTGGCCTTCTTCCGCGGTTTCGACCGCCCGGGCGTGACCGGCTACGGCTGGATGTCGCCCGGCGAACTGGTCGACCGCAACGTGCCGGTATGCAAACCGCTGGCCTACCCGGCCGCCGGCAAGCTCAATACCGCCAACGGCATCAACGGCGCCTGCACCCTGCTGATCAAGGACTACCCTGGCCACGGCGGGCTGGACGCGAACGGCATGCCCAATGGCGTCGACGTCAAGGCGCGCGCGCTGGTGTCGGGCGACGTCATCGAAGTGTCGCCGTCGATGTTCTCCACCAAGGAGGCGATGGCGGCCCAGGGCGACGACGGCGGCATCCGCTATTACTCGTATGAGTGGACGTATGTGGTCGGCGCCGGCCTGCGGCCGTGGTATGGCGTGCAGCCGCGCCTCAATTCGGTGCCGCTGCCGGCCGAGACGCTGTCGGGCGGCCTCGGTTCCGTGTCGTACAACTATTCGGACAACGCGCTGTTCATGTTCCAGCAGCCGCACAACCATATCGGCATGCAGAACATGCAGCGCTTTGTCGAAGGCCGGCGCCTGGTGCACACCAATTTCCGCACCGGCGAACACAATGAAGGCGGCAATGACCGCTACGCGCCGGCCGTCGGCCTGCAAGGCCAGCGCTACACCCAGTCGGCCTGTATCGCCTGCCACGTCAACAATGGCCGCAGCCCGGCGCCCGCTGCCATCAACCAGCGGCTCGACATGATGGCCGTGCGGGTCGCCGCGCTGGACGCCAGCGGCCGGCAGGTGCCGCATCCGCAATACGGCACGGCGATCCAGATGAACGCTGTCTCGGGCGCCGGCGTACCGCAAAACTGGGGCAACAGCGTCAGTGTCGGCAGTTTCGAGACCAGCAAGGTCGCGCTGGCCGATGGCACGCAGGTTGAACTGCGCAAACCGGTACTGGCTTTCGACGGCACAGTGCCGGCCATCGTCTCGCTGCGCGCCGCGCCGCCAATGATCGGTACCGGCCTGCTCGAAGCGGTGCCGGAGGCCGACATCCTGGCGCGCGTGCGTGCCACGCCAGACGCCGACGGCGTCAAGGGCCAGGCCAACTTCGTGTTCGATCCGGAAAGCGGCGCCGTGCGCCTGGGCCGCTTCGGCTGGAAGGCCGCCAAGGCCACCCTGCGCCAGCAGGCGGCCGAGGCGCTGCTGCTGGACATGGCCGTCACGTCACCGGTCTACCCGAACCGTGCCTGTACTTCAGGCCCTGCCGCCTGCGCGGCCGGCGGCAAGCAGGACGGCATCTCGGAATCGGACCTGCAGTCGATCTCGCACTACCTGGCGCTGGTGGCGGTACCAGCCCAGCGCAGCATCGCCAGCGGTTTCCCGAAAGGCGTGGCGCCGATCGACGAACTCAAGGTCGATGCGCAGCAAGTCGCTGCCGGATCAAAACTGTTCCAGGGCATGCGCTGCGCCGCCTGCCATACGGTGGAAATGAAGACCGGCTCGGGCCACCTGTTCGCCGAACTGCGCGACCAGACGATACGCCCTTACACCGACCTGCTGCTGCATGACATGGGCCCCGGCCTGGCCGACAAGTTCGCCGAAGGCCAGGCGCAAGGCAGCATGTGGCGCACCGCTCCCCTGTGGGGCATCGGCTACACGGAAAAAGTGATCGGCAAGGAAGGCAAGGCGGGCTACCTGCATGACGGCCGCGCGCGCAGCCTGACCGAAGCGATATTGTGGCACGGCGGCGAAGGCACGCGCGCAAGGCAGCGTTTCGAAGCGCTGTCGAAGGCGGAACGCGAATCGCTGCTGGCGTTCCTGAAGTCGCTGTAAAGCTTAGTACCGGGGTCAGACCCTCAATGCCGCTAACGCTGAGGCTTGCGCTAGCGGTCGTGGGGGTCTGACCCCAGATGTTAAAAAAATCAGTCTTTTTTCCTGATCAGCCCCGCCAGCGCCGCAAACGGATTATGCGTGGCCGGCGCCACCTCGGCTGACAGCAGGCCCGCGCCACGGTCAGCTTCCAGGTAGCGCGAGTGCTCATTGTCGTGGCAGTACAGGCACAGCAGCTCCCAGTTGCTGCCGTCGGGCGGGTTGTTGTCGTGATTGTGGTCACGGTGATGCACGGTTAGTTGCTGCACGTTGGCGCGCGTGAATTCGCGCATGCAGCGGCCGCAGATCCACGGATACATTTTCAGCGAGCGTTCGCGGTAGCCGCTCTCGCGCTGGTCGGCGGCGCGGCGCGCTTCGGCGACGATTTTATCCAGCCGGGCCGCGTCGGGCTTTTTAGTCTGCATGGCAAGCAACTTTCAGAATGGGAGGGAGAAGGCGCCATTTTAGCCCCTGCGGCAGCTGGCATGGCACGGCAGCAGCGTATTGTCACCGTCGGGCAACTTTTTTAGGTTCAGTTGCTCCATTCCCCTTTGATTTAAAGGAAAATGAGGCCAGGCGATCCGTCCTTCCCACAAAATCTTGCGCGCCAGCATATCGATGATAAAAACCCTGCAACGACTGGCCGGCCGCCTGTACCGCACCAGTCTGCTTCCACTGTTCGCGCTACCGCTACTCGTTGCGCTGTGGGGCGGCTTGTTTTATCAGCTGGGCCAGGAACGCGCCGGCGCCACGCGCGCCGCAGTCGCTGCAAGCCAGTCGCTGGCGCGCACGCTGGCCGACCATACCGGCTATATCCTGCGCCAGACCGAACACGCCACCCAGCTGTTCAAGCTGCGCCATGAAGCCACCGACTCGCGCCTGTCACTGGCACAGTTCACACGCAGCAGGGGCCTGCTCGACAGCGTGCTGCCGTCGAAACTGGAACTGCCGGTCGCCGTCACCGACAGGCTGGGCAATGTCATCGACAGCGCCAATGGCTACGCTGGCGGCAGTCTGGCCGGCGAGCCCTTCTTTCGCACCCTGGCGGCCACGCCGGGCGACATGTCGATCATCGACACGCCGGTCGTCGACAAGGCCAGCAAAAAATGGATGATACGTTCGGCACGCCGCCTGAACGACGCCCGGGGCGATTTTGCGGGCGTGATCGTGATCGTGGTCGACCCCGCCTATTTTGTCGACGACTATGACCGCCTGGACCTCGATGAGCAAGGCGCGCTGATGCTGGTCGCGCGTGACAGCGGCCTGACGGTTGGTCGCATCGGCGAGCGGCTGGTGATCAGCGACCAGTTCGACTTGCGCATGCCCGGCCCACCCACCCGTGCCCCCGAAGAAGCGGTCGTCACGCCAGCCGTTGACAGCATCGCGCGCATCTACAGCTACCGCGATCTCGGCCGCTACCCGCTGCTGGCGGCGGTCGGCGTCAGCGGCGACACGGCGCTGGCCCATTTCAAGCACCGCCGCCGCGTGTATGTCAGCGTGCTGGTGGCCGCCAGCCTGCTGATCATTGCCTTTACGGCGCTGCTGATGCGCCAGGGCGGACGTCTGCGCCGCAGCATCCACCAGGCACAGGAAGCACAGGCGCTGCTGCGCGCGGCGCACCAGGGCAGCCTGGATTCGGTGATGCTGCTGAAAGCCTGGCGCCCGGCGCCCGGCAAGCCGCCCGAAGATTTCATTTTCGCCGACGTCAACGAGCGCGCCGCCGAGGTGCTGGGCAAGCCGCGCGCCGAACTGCTGGGCCAGCGCGCGCTGCCGCTGGTGCCGGTGCTGTGCGACGCGCGCTTCTTCGACCGCTTCGTGCTGGTGATGGAGTCGGGCCGGCCACTGGAAGACGAATTCGAACTGGCCTTGCCAAACGGCGGCACGCGCTGGCTGCGCCACCAGATCGTGCCGATCAGCGACGGCGTGGCCGTCACCTCGCGCGACATCAGCGCGCGCAAACTCGACGAACTGGCGCTGCAGGACAACCGCAGCTTCCTGCAATCGCTGATCGATCACCTGCCGGTCATGGTGTATGTGAAAAGCGCGCGGCTTGACAACTTCGGCCAGATGGAAGTGTGGAACCGGGCCGCCGAAGACATCACCGGCTACCCGGCCGGCGACGTGATCGGCAAGATAGCCTGCACCGCCTTCGCAGTTGATTTCGGCCTGCACGACGCAGAAGACGACCGCGCCATCCTGGCCGAACGGGGCGTGATCGACCATCCTGAAAAGCCGCTGCGCCTGCCCGACGGCAGCGTGCGCCACCTGCACGTGGTATCGGTGCCGGTATTCGACGAGCGCGGCCAGGTGGAACATATTCTCGGCATCGGCGACGACATTTCGCAGCGCCGCCAGCAGGAACTGGCGCTACGCCAGAACCAGGCCGAGCTGGCGGCCGTCAACGACGCGTCGCCACTGGGCCTGGTGCGCCTGGACCGCGAGCGCCGCTGCACCTACGTCAACCGCACTTTTGAAGCGATCACCGGCCAGCCGCGTGCATCGGCGCTGGGCGCAGGCTGGACCAGCGCCCTGCATCCCGACGATTTTGCGCGCATGCACGCGGCGTTGGCCCAGCTGCGGCACAGCCATGTGCCGATCCAGTCCACCCTGCGCTGGCTGCACCGCGACGGCAAGCTGGTATGGGTGTCGATGAAGATCGCCCCCATCCTGGTCGATGGCAGCATCGAGGGCTATGTGGGCAGCCTGGACGACATCACCATCCTGCGCGAATCGGAGGTGGCGCTGCTGGAAAGCGAAGCGCGCCTGCGCACCATCGCCAACGCCCTGCCGGCCATGATTGCTTATATCGATGCCGATGAAATATACCGCTTCCTGAACCTGGCCTACGAACGCGAGTTCGGCCTGGCCGGCTTGCCGGCACTGGGGCGCAACGTGCGCGAAACCGTGGGCGCCGTGCGCTACAGCATGGTAGCGCCGTACATCGCGCGCGTGCTGGCCGGCGAGACGCTGAGCTTTGAAGAGGACGACATCAAGGAAGGCATCGAGCGCTGCATGGAAGTGATCTATATCCCGCAGATCGGCGAAGACCATCCGCAGGTGGTGGGCTTTCACGTGATGCGCCAGGATATCACCGTGCAAAAACGCGAAAAACAGCGGCTGCTGCAGCTGGCCCAGGTCGATGCGCTGACGGGACTGTCGAACCGCGCCGGCTTTGTGCAAAAGCTTACCGACGCCATGCACGCCAGCCGCAAGCAGGGGCGGCTGATGGCCGTCATGTATATGGACATCGACCGCTTCAAGCCGGTCAACGACACCCATGGCCACGGCACCGGCGACGCGCTGCTGCGTGCATTTGCCCAACGCCTGACGCACACCATGCGCGCCACCGACATCATCGCCCGCCTGGGCGGCGACGAATTCACCATCATCATGGAGCATATCGGCCGGCCCGAGGATGCGGCCGTGCTGGCGGCCAATATCGTCTACGCCATGCGCCTGCCGTTCGAACTCGATGGCGTCACCGTGCATATCTCGGCCAGTATCGGCGTGGCCTTCTACCGCAACGAAGACATCTCGCCGGCCGCCCTGCTGCAGCAGGCCGACGTGCTGTTGTACCAGGCCAAGCAGGACGGCCGCAATACCTACCGGGCCGCAGCCATCATCGACTAGGGCAGATGGTATATTGGTGCTTTGCCCTTCTCACCGCTTCCACCATGCGCCTGCTGCACACTTCCGACTGGCATCTGGGCCAGACCCTGCACAATTACGAGCGCGGCTACGAGCACCAGCATTTCCTCGACTGGCTGCTGGCCACGCTGGCGGCCGAACGCATCGACGTGCTGCTGGTAGCCGGCGACGTGTTCGACAACGCCAACCCGTCGGCCGCCTCGCAAAAGCAGCTGTATGTGTTCCTGCAACAGGCCCGCGTGCGCCTGCCTGCCCTGCAAATGATCGTCATCGCCGGCAACCACGATTCGGCTGGCCGCCTGGAAGCGCCGGCGCCGCTGCTGGCGGACTACGGCACCCGCATGCTGGGCCATATTGTGCGCGATGAAAAGGGCCAGATCGACCTGGAACGTCTGCTGCTGCCATTGACCGGCCCAACCGGCCAGGTTGAAGCCTGGTGCCTGGCCGTGCCCTTCCTGCGCCCCGGCGACGTGCCGAAACTGCCGGCCGGCAGCACGCAAGACGCCTATCTCGGCGGCATCGCCCTGCTGTACCGGCAACTGACCGACCTGGCGCAGGCACGGCGCCAGGTCGGTCAGGCGATTATCGCCATGGGCCACTGCCATATGGTGGGCGGCGAGATGTCGAACGACTCGGAACGGCGCATCGTCATCGGCGGCACCGAAATGCTGCCCTCGGGGATTTTCGATCCGGTCATCGCCTATGCGGCACTGGGCCATTTGCACCTGGCGCAGGCAGTCGGCGGCCAGCCGCATATCCGCTACTGCGGCAGCCCGATCCCGCTGTCATTCGCCGAAGTGCATTACCAGCATCAGGTGCTGTGCCTCGATATCGACGGCGAACAGCTGCAACAGGTGCGCAGCATCGCCATTCCGCGCGCCGTGCCGCTCTTGCGCGTGCCTGAAAAACCGGCCCCGGTGGCGCAGGTGCTGGAACAGCTGGCCGCGCTGGACATCGCCGACGCACCAATTGACGCACAGCCCTTCCTGGAAGTGCGCGTGCGCCTGGACGCACCCGAGCCTGGCTTGCGCACGCGCATCGAGGCGGCGCTGGACGGCAAGCCGGTGCGCCTGGCGAAAATCGACACCTCGAGCGCCGCGCGCAGCACGCAGATAGAGGCCATGACCCTGGACCAGCTGGCCCAGTTGCAGCCCGACGAGATTTTCCGCCGTCTGTACCAGCAAAAATTCGGCAAGGAAGCGCCACCCGAACAACTGTCGGCACTGGCGGAACTGCTGCTTCCCGGCGCCTGAGTTTCAATATAGAGCAACATGAAAATCCTCAATATCAGTGGCAAGAACCTGGCCTCGCTGGCCGGCGAATTCATGGTCGACTTCGAGCAGGAACCCTTGGCATCAAGCGGCCTGTTTGCCATCAGCGGCCCCACCGGTGCAGGCAAAAGCACGCTGCTCGACGCGCTGTGCCTGGCCTTGTACGATGCCACCCCGCGCCTGCTCAAGGTACAGGGCCGCAACGCCGTGCCGGACGTCGGCAAGGACACCGTCAACGCCCAGGATACGCGCACCCTGCTGCGCCGCGGCACGCCGGACGGCTACGCGCAAGTCGATTTTGTCGGCAACGACGGCCACAGCTACCGCGCGCGCTGGAGCGTGCGCCGCTCGCGCACCAGGGCCGAAGGCGCGCTGCAGGCCACTGCCATGAGCTTGCACCAGCTGCCCGCACTGCAGGCCATCGGCGGCACCAAAACGGAAGTCAAGGAAGCGATCGAACAACGCATCGGCCTGTCGTTCGACCAGTTCACGCGCGCCGTGCTGCTGGCACAGAACGAGTTTTCCACCTTTTTGAAAACCGAGGACAACGAGCGCGGCGAACTGCTGGAAACGCTGACCGGCAGCACCATCTATTCCGATATTTCGATCCGCGCTTTTGAACGCGCCAAGCAGGAAAAACAGGCGCTGGAACGCCTCATCGACAAGCTGGCCGACCAGCGCCCCTTGGCAGTTGAAGAACGCACGCTGATCGAACAGCAGGGCGCGCATGCGGAAGCGGCCCTGCAGCAGCTGGAACTGCGCAAATCGGTGCTGGAACAGCAGCAGCGCTGGCACCTTGACGCGCAGCGCCTGCAGGCCCAGGCCAAACAGGCCAGCGAAGCGCTGGACGCGGCAAACGTGGCGCTGGCTGACGCCGGGGTACGCCGCGACGCGTTGGCGCAATGGGACCTGCTGCAGCCGGCCCGCCCCTTGCTGGCGGATGTCGCACGGCTGGCCGCCGACAGCGCTGCGGCCACGCTGGCGGTGGCCGCAGCGCGCCAGCAGGCGCAGGATGCCTTGGCCGGCCAGGAACAACTGGCTCTCGCCGCCCTGCACGCTTCGACCCAGTTGCAGGCGCAGGAAACGGCGCAGCGCGAAGCGGCGCCGCAGCTCAACCTGGCCAAGGCGCTGGACGCCGGCATCGCCGCGCAATTGCCGGCACATCGCCAGGCCAGGGACGCCGCGCAGGCGATGGACGCCGCCAACGACGCGGCGCGCGCCCAGTTGCTGGCGGTACAGCAGCACCAGCAAGACTTGAATTCCCAGCAGCAGACAGGATCGCAATGGCTGGCAGGCCATCGTCACTGGCAGGCGCTGGCGAAAGACTGGACCTTGTGGGACCAGCTGTTTGCCCAGGCCGGCCAGGCGGCCGCGCAAGCCGACATAATGGATGCCAGCCTGGCGCAAGCGGCGCAACTGGTACGCCAGGCAACGCTGGACAACAGCAGCGCAAACGAGGCGCTGGCGGTCGCCGTCAAAAAGTCGGCCGCGCTGGAAGAGCAAAGGACCGCGGCCGCTGCCACGGTGCAGGCCATCGATGGCGAACAATTGCCGGCGCAGCGCCAGCAGCTGGAACGCCACGCCAAAGTGCTGGCGGCAGCCGACAAGACCTGGGCCGAACTGTCGCGCCAGCAGCAGCAACTGGCGCACTGGCAAGCAAGACAGGCACAACTGACGCAGGCCGCCGCTGCCGAAAACGCGGCGCTGGCGCAGGCAGCGGCCAAGGCGCCGGTGATCGAGGCATCACTGGCGCAGGCCGAAAAAGCATTGAAAGGCGCCGAAGCGGCATGCGCCGCCAGCGTTGAGCAGCTGCGCGCCACCCTGCGTGACGATGCACCCTGCCCGGTCTGCGGCGCCCTCGAGCACCCGTATCAACACGCCGACCATGCGCTGCAAGCCATGCTGGCCAGCCTGCAGGAAGGCGTGCGCGACTGCCGCGCCCAGGCGCTGGCCAATACCCGGCAGCTGGCGGCGCACCAGGCCGCCTTGAGTGGCCATGCACGCGAGCAGGCCGCCGCCGCGCAGGAACTCGATCGCCTGCCACCAAAAATAGCCAGCCTCGCCACGCAGTGGCAGGCGCAGTCCAACGGCCTGCCATTGCCTGAAGAAAGCCTGCGCAGCGCGTGGTTCGCCGAACAGCTGGCCGCCAATGATGCGGGCCTGCAGGCGCTGGCCGAACAGGAAAGCGCACTGCGCCTGGCCATCGCCAGGCGCGAGCAGCTGCAAGCGGCGCATGAGCAGGCGGCCAGGGAACAGGCCCGCCTGACGGCGCTGGCGGCCGATGCGCAGGCACGGCTGGCGCAGTTGCAGGCGCAGCAGGCGGCCGCCAGCGACAAGGGCCAGAGCGCACGCGCCAGCCTGGACGCCCTGCTCGGCCAGCTGGACAGCGCCTTTGGCGACGCCGACGGCGCGGAGAACTGGAAGGACAGCTGGCGCCAGGGACCGGCCGATTTCCGTGCCGCGCGCCACGCCGAAAGCCAGCAATGGCTCAAACAGCAAGCGGCGCAGGACGAACGCAGCCAGGCGCTGCTGACGGTGGCGGCACAACTGGAAGCGCTGGACACGGCCGCTACCAGGGCGCGCCAGGCGGCGCAAGACGCCCATACCGCCTTCAAGGCGCTGGACACGAAACTGATCGCCGCCCAGGCCGAACGCGCGGCGCTGTGGCAGGGCCAGCCGGTGCTGGACGTGGAACGCGCGCTGGCAGCCGCCGTCGAGACGGCAAGGGCTACCCTGGGCGCGCGGCAGGCCGCAGTACAACAGGCCAGCTTGCAGCGCACGCGGTTTGATGAAGCGCGCGCACAAGCCATGCAGCGCCTGGACAGCTTGCAGGCACAGGCCGGCGTTGCGACAACGGCGCTGGAGGACTGGCTGCGCGGTTTCCAGCTGGCCCATCCAGTCCATGCACCGGCTAATGTTGCCACCCTGCGCGAACGCCTGGACCTGGCGCCGGAAACGGTGCGCGCCGAACGCGAGGCCTTGCGGCTGCTCGACAATCAAGTGGCCGAAGCGCGCACGGTGCTGGCCGAGCGGCTGCGCCAGCAAGCACTGCATCGCGAACAACCACCGGCTAACCTGGAAGCCGATATGGCCGTTGTGCAAGCGTCGCTCGATGCCCTGCAGGCCGAACGCCAGCAAGCCAGCCAGGCCGCCACCGCATTGCGGCTGGCGCTGGCCCAGGACGATGCGCGGCGCCACAGCGCACAGGCGATGCTGGCGCAGATCGACGCACAGGCGATAGTCGAGCGGCGCTGGGCCAGCCTGAATGAACTGATCGGCTCGGCCGATGGCAAGAAATTTCGCAATTACGCCCAGCAATTCACGCTGGAGGTGCTGCTGGGCTATGCCAACGCACACCTGAACCACCTGGCGCGCCGTTATCAGCTCGAACGCATCAGCAACCCGAACAGCCCTTCGCTGGGCCTGATGGTGCGCGACCAGGACATGGGTGGCGAGCTGCGCTCGGTGCACTCGCTGTCGGGTGGTGAATCGTTTTTGGTCTCCCTGGCGCTGGCGCTGGGCCTGGCCTCGCTGTCATCGAACCGGGTGAGGGTCGAGTCGCTGTTTATCGACGAGGGCTTCGGCAGCCTGGACACGGAAACCCTGCGCGTGGCCATGGATGCGCTCGACGGCCTGCAGGCCATGGGCCGCAAGGTGGGAGTCATTTCACACGTACAGGAAATGACGGAGCGCATCGCCACCCGGATACTGGTGCAGCCGGGCGCCGGCGGCAAAAGCGTGGTCAGCGTGCGCTGAGCTGCGTGGCGGGTTTGCAACAGGCAGTTGGGTTAAAATCTCGCCCTTCGCGTTTCCATACTATACAAAGGAATTCCATGAAAGCCGCCCGCAGCCTTACCTTCAAATGCGTCAAATGCCAGAAAGCCGTGCAGGTCTACCTGCAGAAAGTGTCGGCATGCTCGCATATCCAGCCCTACCAGGGCCTGTGCCAGTGCGGCGAACTGAAGCGCCACGCCACCGGCCAGGCCGATGCCGTCAAGTCCTACCTGGAGTCGGCCGACGGCAGCTGGTCTCACCATCATTGAACCTGTTACAAACCAACAGTTAAAGAATGCGCGCAGCCTGCCGTTAATTCCGATACAACGTTGATTTGGACAAGACCATGGCCACTACCCTGCCCCAGCTTCCCGCCCTTGGCGCGCGCCAGACCGGCGCCAACGCGCTCACCGGCCAGCAAGCGGCCAAAACCGGCGGCAACACCTCCAGCACCGCCGACGCCCTGATGCAGCGCACGGCGCAAGACGTGGTGGCCCTGTCGAAAAAAGGCCTGGACCTGTCGGCGCAAGGGCTTGCGCAGCGCACCGATGCGCTGGGCAACGCCACCCTCGACGTGGCGCAGGATTTCGTCGGCAATATGGCGCGCCAAATGTTCGGTGACGGCGCCAGCATCAGCTTCGATTCGGTCGACCTGTCGGCCGCCTCCGGCTATGCCGCGCAGGCATCAAGCAGCTCCGGCGCCGGTGGCACGCGCAATGCGGCCGCCTTCAGCCTGGCGGAAAATGCCCACTTTATCGGCAAGGGTACGATCACCACCGCCGATGGCCAGACCTTCGATTTCGAACTGGAAGTGCAGTACGAATCGAAGATCAGCGCCAGCGCGGCATACGAAACCAGCAACGCCAATGAACAAGCCGATACAGGCGACAGCGGCGACCTGCCGACCCTGCAACTGCCAGCCATGAATTTTGCCGGCAGCCTGAGCGACCTGTTCAAGATGCTGGGCCAGCAGATGCAGAACAGCATCTACAATGCCGGCCAGGACAGCGCCGACCAGACCACGTCCAAGCCTGGCGACGAAGTCGGCAGCCTGACGTTGCGCTTGCTTAATTTGCTGCAGCCGCCGAAAACCGTCGATGAAGCGGCAAAGCCTGTGGACGTTCCCATCGCTGCTGCGCCCGAGTTGACACCCGAAGCGCAGGCCCGCGCCCGCGCAGTGGCCGAAGCCTACGGCGGCAAGCCGGGCGCATCGGAGTAGACGCCGGGGACGTATAATGGAAGACGGCCTGCGCAGGCGACCATGCCGCGCGCCACCTTCTTTCGATTGAATCCCATGCCTGACACCTCTACTTCCACCGTTCATCCGCAGATCCACTGGAGCGAAAACGGCGTCGAACAATCGGCGCGCTGGCGCTCGGAAAGCGGCATGCCGCCGCCGAAACGCGTCGTTATTGCCGATGACCGCACGACGGCCGACCAGGCCTACCGCCTGGCATGCGAAGGCACGGCCATGCTGTGGCGCGGCGACTTCCAGAACGCGCGCCAGTTGCTGCAAGCGCTGGCCCGCCGCGCCGACCACAAGAACGACAAGCCCAGCAAAAAAGCCCTGGCCGCCAAACTGGCCAAGCCAGAACCAAGCGCCACCGAAGCATTCCACTTGCACCGCCAGGCCCAGTCGCAGCGCGCCCGCACCCTGGCCATGCTGCTGCTGCATTTTGACGCCGACTACACGATCCCGCTGCGCCGCGCGCCGGACGTGAAACTGGCCTGCAATGAGGCCTATGGCCGTGGCGAAACACCGTTTGTCGCGTCGCTGCGCGAACTGCTGGGCCTGATCGGCGCCCATGAATGGCGCCGCACCGGCGTGGAATTGCCGGCCCTGGGCCAGCGCATCCACCCGCACTATGGCGTATTCGCGCCTATCCGCAGCGAGTACGTGGGCCTGGTCGCCGACGCACCGCTGCCACCGCGCACCAGCCTCGCCTTCGACATCGGTACCGGCACCGGCGTGCTGGCGGCCGTGCTGGCCCAGCGCGGCGTCAAGCGCATCGTCGCCACCGACCAGGACCCGCGCGCCCTGTCCTGCGCCCGCGAAAACCTGGCGCGCCTCGACCTGGCTGGCCAGGTGGAAGTGATCCAGGCCGACCTGTTCCCGGCCGGCCGCGCACCGCTGGTGGTGTGTAACCCGCCGTGGCTGCCGGCCCGCCCCAGCTCGCCCATCGAATACGCCGTCTACGACCCCGACAGCCGCATGCTGCGCGGTTTCCTGGCCGGCCTGGCCGACCATCTGGAGCCAGGCGGCGAAGGCTGGCTGATCCTGTCGGACCTGGCCGAACACCTGGGCCTGCGCCCGCGCGCGCAACTGCTTGAATGGATCGCCGCAGCAGGATTGAAAGTCGTCGACCGCCTGGACGTGGCCCCGACCCACCCGCGCGCGCAGGACGCCACCGACAGCCTGCACGCGGCCCGCTCGAAGGAAATCACCTCGCTTTGGCGCCTGGCGGCGGCGTAATCTCGCCCGCTTATTGCGCAATGCAGCAAACCCGGCTATAATTCGCCTGCGGGGTGGAGCAGTCTGGCAGCTCGTCGGGCTCATAACCCGAAGGTCACAGGTTCAAATCCTGTCCCCGCAACCAATACTTGAAAGCCGCTGAATCTGTAAAGATCAGCGGCTTTTTCATGCGCTGCGGATGTGTCAACCCTGCCCTGTCAGCCCTGTCCTTTACGCCGGGTGACAAACCAGTATATAATCTTGGTGCGGGGTGGAGCAGTCTGGCAGCTCGTCGGGCTCATAACCCGAAGGTCACAGGTTCAAATCCTGTCCCCGCAACCAGATACAAAAAAAGGCTGATCCCGCGATCAGCCTTTTTTGCATTCTGTCCCCGGTTTTATGCTTGCGCCTGCTGCATCATGCGTATCTGCTTTGTGGCCGCCTGCAAGCTGGCGGTGACACGGTCGAGCTTGTCTTCGCCGGCCGCGTCGGATAGCGCGGCAAAGGCGCTGACATAAAAGGTAGCGACCATCATCGGCGGCACGCTGCATTCCAGTGCGGCCGTGCACAGCGCGGCGCCGGCGTCGAGGAAAGCCGAGCTGCCCGCCTCGAACGCATGCTTGGTGTCGATCAGGTCCTGGCCGCCTTCCGCCATGGCCAGGCAGTCCTCGACTTTTTGCTGGAACGCGGGCAGCAGATGGCCTTCGGGCGCAACCGGCTCAGGTTCTTCCGCCAGCCCTTCCGCGGCTGGCACCGGGACCGGCTCGGGCTGCGGCAAGGGCGTGTCATGCAGCGCCAGCCAGCGTTCGACGGCCAGGTAGTCGGCGAACGGCTCGGCCACCCTGGGCTTGAGCAGCCATACTTCGCCAGTGCGCCAGTCGATCCTGGAGTTGCGCTCGTTCCTGGCCAACAGGATATCCTTGCCACCGGCAGGATTCGATACGCGGCCGATTTCCAGCCAGTTCAGCAATTGCGCCTGGCGCGACATCGCCTGCACGCGGTGAAAAAAAGCCATCCACAAAAATACGGCAATCATGAGCAACAGGATAGCGCCTACCAACCACATCATCTTTTTCTCCGCAACTTCATCAAAGGCCATTCTCGCACATCGAGGCTTGCCATCAAGAAACTTCAGGAATCGTGCCAGTGGTGTTTGCACAACGCGGCGCGGCTGGCGATTGCCAGGCGCCACTTTCCGCCCCGGCAAAAGCGCCTGGAGCTGCATCAGAAGGCCCAGGGAGCAGCCTGCTGATGCAAGCTGCTACAATTTCCCTCTTTGATTTTTACTCCGGAGATCCTTGTGAAACCCAGCGACCCGCAAGCCCAGTCCACCGACCTGCCAGCCAATCCCGCGCGCCGCCGCATCTTCCAGGCCGCCACCGCAGCAGGCCTGGCCAGCAGCGGCATGCCGGCCATGGCGGCGGCAAAACCGTCCGTGGTCAAGGGCTCGCTCGACGCCAAGCTCAAGGCACATGTCAAAAACGTGGTCGTGATCTACCTGGAAAACCGCAGCTTCAATAATCTGTTCGCCAACTTCCCCGGCACCAGCGCGCCACTATCCGCCGTCACGCCGGCACAGGCACGGCAACTGGACCGCAATGGCCAGCCTTTGGCGACCCTGCCGAAGATCTGGGGCGGCATGGTGCCGGACCAGCAGAATGTCGGCGGCATTGATTACCTGATCAAGGAAGACCAGATTTCCGGCCTGGCCAATGCACCCTACAAACTGAGCGACGCGGCCGGCAAGCCGCTGCCCGAAAGTATCATCACGCGCGACCTGGTACACCGCTTCTACAACAACCAGATGCAGATCAACGGCGGCAAGAACGACTGCTTTGCGGCCTGGGCCGACAGCGGTGGCCTGGTGATGGGCCACTATGGCGAGACGTTGAAAAACCTCAACCTGTGGCAGATCGCCGAGCAGTACACCCTGTGCGACAACTTCTTTATGGCGGCCTTTGGCGGCTCGTATATGAACCACCAGTTTTTGGTCACGGGCCGCGCCAACGAATACTTCAATGCGCCTGATACGACGGCCAGGAAAAAGATCGCGGTATTGTCCGACGGCCCGCAGGGCGTGCGCCTGGCGCTCGCCGCAGATTGCCCGGCGTCGGCGCTGGACGGCAAACCGAAGTACGTCAACGACGGCGCGATTACCCCGGACGGCTATGTCGTCAACACCATGGCGCCGCCGTATCAACCGAGCTATATCCGCCCCGCCTACGACGGCGACCCGCTGCACGCCGACCCGGCAGACGCCAATACCCTGCCGCCGCAAACCTATGACACCATCGGCGACCTGCTGTCTCGCAAGGGCGTGAGCTGGGCCTGGTACGGCGGCGGCTGGCAGGCCGCGCTGGACCACAAGGGCGGCGGCAGCAAGCCGAACTTCCAGTTCCACCACCAGCCACTGAATTACTTCAAGCAGTTCGCGCCAGGCACCTCCGCGCGCGCGGAACACCTGCGCGATGGCGGCACCGGCGACAGCCCGATCTCGAACAAATTTTTGGCCGCTGCCGTGGCGGGCAAGCTGCCGGCCGTGACTTTTTATAAACCACAGGGCAATCTGAACTTGCACGCCGGGTATTCGGATATCGAATCGGGCGACCAGCACGTGGCCAATGTAATCCAGCACCTGAAGCAGTCGCCGCAGTGGAAAGACATGATCGTGGTGATCACGTTTGACGAAAACGGCGGCTGGTGGGATCACGTGGCGCCGCCAAAAGGCGACCGCTGGGGACCGGGCACGCGCATACCCGCCATCGTCGTCTCGCCGTTCGCGAAAAAAGGCTCGGTCGACCACAGCTTCTACGACACCACGTCCATCCTGCGCCTGATCACGCGCCTGCACGACCTGCCGCTGCTCGAAGGGCTGAAGCTGCGTAACGATGCGTTTGCGTCGCGCGGTGCCTTGCCGCCGGGCGACCTGACGGGCGCACTGAGCTTCCGCTAAAGCGTCATCAGCGCGCCCACGCTGTGGCACGCCTGTGATACACTGCGTGCCGCACTTAAATCCGCAGGACAGGTATTCCTGACGAGAGAGCCCACCATGAGCCCGACTCCAGTAGCCGGGCTTTTGTTTTGTGGCACAAGCGTACCAAGCACAGATACAGCGGGCAGATTGTTGCCCGCTCCCCGGCCTTGTTCGACCGGGGACCAGAGGTTCAGAAATGAGAGACAAAAAAGACAACGCCACCATCGACTTGCCCGGTTTCGGTCCGCCGCCAGCGCCTGATGCGCCCGCGACGACCGAGGCTGCGCCAGAACCGCAGCGCCGCCCGCGCGTGCGCAAGGCGGCACTGAAACAGGTTCAGCTCGAACTGCTGGAGCCTACCGATGCCTCCGGCCTGCCTGTCTGGACCCGCGATGAAGGCCTGGACCTGACCGGCTTGCCGATCTGGGCGCCCGCGAGTTGAAACCATTGAAACAAGACGGCGGCTGTTTGCCACCAGTACCACCTGCAACACCACCCGCACAAGGGCGTAGAACGCCTGTAGACTGTGCCCATCCCACCCAGTTTTTTACCGGCTACGCCCCATGACATCGACCACCGACACCAGCAGCACGGCTGCTACCGCTTTTTCAAGCCTGCCACTGACCCCTGCCTTCCTGGCCAACCTGGACTCGCTCGGCTACCACGAGATGACCACCATCCAGGCGCAAAGCCTGCCGGCGGTGCTCGACGGACGCGACCTGATCGCGCAAGCGAAAACCGGCAGCGGCAAGACGGCCGCCTTCGGCATCGGCATCCTGCACAAGCTCAACCCCGCCTGGTTCGCCGTGCAGGGCCTGGTGATGTGCCCGACGCGCGAACTGGCCGACCAGGTGGCCAACGAGCTGCGCCGCCTGGCGCGCGCAGCCGGCAATATCAAGATCCTGACCCTGACCGGTGGCGCGCCGATGCGCCCGCAAATCGCCTCGCTCGAACACGGCGCACACATCGTGGTCGGTACGCCAGGCCGTTTGCGCGATCACCTGGGCCGCGGCACCATCAACCTGGGCCACGTGCAGACCCTGGTGCTCGATGAAGCCGACCGCATGACGGACATGGGCTTTTACGAAGAAATCGCCGGCATTGTCAGCGCCTGCCCGGCGCGCCGCCAGACCCTGCTGTTCTCGGCCACCTACCCGGAAGACATCCGCCGCGCCACCGCATCCTTCCTTGTCAATCCGCTGGAAGTGACGGTCCAGGCGCAGCACGACAACGACAAGATCGAGCAGCGCTTCTATGAAATCGGCTTCGACGAGCGCAACAGCGCGGTGGGCAAGCTGCTCAAGCACTTCAAGCCCGAGTCCACGCTGGCCTTCTGCAACACCAAGGTGCATTGCCGCGAACTGGCCGAAGAACTGCGCCAGCAAGGCTTCTCGGCCCTGGCCCTGTACGGCGAACTGGAACAGCGCGAGCGCGATGAAATCCTGGTGCTGTTCGCCAACCGCAGCTGCTCCATCCTGGTGGCCACAGACGTTGCCGCACGCGGCCTCGATATCTCGGACCTGGGTGCGGTGATCAACGTCGATGTGTCGAAGGATACCGAAGTGCATATCCACCGCATCGGCCGCACCGGCCGTGGCAGCAAGAAGGGCCTGGCCCTGTCGCTGTGCGCGCCAAACGAAAAGAAATGGGTCAAGCTGATCGAGCAATACCAAAACAGCGCCGTCGAGTGGCACGAGCTGAAGGAACTGCCCGAGGACGATGGCATCGAAGCCTTGCCGGCGCCGATGGTGACCCTGTGCATCATGGGCGGCAAGAAGGACAAACTGCGCCCGGGTGACCTGCTGGGCGCACTGACCGGTGACGCCAGGCTGACCAAGGAGCAGGTGGGCAAGATCAATGTGTTCGAGTTCATGACCTACGTGGCGCTCGAGCGCAGCGTGGCCGAAGCGGCTTTCAAGCGCCTGAACAACGGCAACTCGCTGGGCCGCGACTTTGGCAATATCAAGGGGCGCAGCTTCAAGATGCGCTTTATCGAGGCGTAAGCCTCGCGTGCTGCCGGAGTCACAACATCATCGGCAAGCCAAACAGCAGGAATACAAATAGCACGGCACTCGATACGTAGGCCAGAATGCTCAACGCGGAGGCGCGCAGCCATCCCGCAGGCAAGCCATTGCTGCGGAGCGCATTGCGTTGGAAATACCATGCGCACGTGGTGATGGGCCAGCACAGTACTACGATCGATGCCAATTTGTGAGGCAACAGCGTTGACGGGGTCAGGCCAGTGATATTGGCGCAGGTCGTCACCGTCGCCAGGGCCAGCGAATACAGGAAACAGTGACGCCAACTGACGCTAATGCGGCGCATCAGCCTGGCGGCGAATTTGAGACAGAATGTGAATAAAAGCATCACCGGAAAATACATCAGGCTTTTGTAGAACATATCCATGCAAGCACCGTTCCGACAGATGAGAGAAGCTGATTGTACCTTGCCATATTGGCCAGCTCTTGCGCGATTCGCTTGAACAATATTTCAGCCTGGTATAGCCAAAGGTATCCTGCGCACCAGCGGCCCTGCCTGCGTATCCTCGATGTCATATCCCGCCCCGCGCACCAGCGCCCGCAAGCCATCGGCGTCCAACCAGCGCCGCTCTTTGCGTGCCACCTCTCGCTGTGCCATCCATTGCTGCACCTGCTGCGGCACCGCTACCACCGCAGGCTGCCAGTTGGCCAGGTCCAGCCCCAGCGCCGCATCAAACTGCAGAATGGTCGCCTTTTTTACACCATCAACCAGATCGCTTTTCAGGAGCTCCCACAGCACCGCCAGCGCGCGCGGATAGTTCAGATCGTCTTTGAGCGGCGCGGCAAACTTCGCCAGCCATGCCGCATCGGCATCGCCCTGTGCCTCGCCCAGGCCATGCACGCAATTACGCAAGCGCGCCAGTCCGCTGGCCGCCGCAAGCAAAGCCTCGTCGCTGAAATTGAGGCTGCTGCGGTAGTGGGCGCCCAGGCACAGATAACGGTAGGCCAGCGGATCGACACCCTGCCCGACCAGGCTTTGCAGGCGCAAAAAATCGCCTGAAGACTTCGACATCTTCGCATCCTGTGTTTTCAGGAAGGCGCCATGCAGCCAGAAGTTGGCCAGCCGCGTGCCGTGGCGCGCCTGCGTTTGTGCGATCTCGTTGCTGTGGTGGACCGCCACATGGTCTTCGCCGCCGCAATGAATATCGAAATACGCGCCCAAGTGCTTTTCCGCCATCGCCGAGCATTCGATATGCCAGCCCGGAAAGCCCAGGCCCCACGGGCTGTCCCATTCCATCTGGCGCACTCCCGGCGTGCCGCTGAACTTCCACAGCGCGAAGTCGCAGATATCGCGCTTGTCGCCCAGTTCCACGCGCTTGCCGGCCTGCAGGCCATCGCGGTTCAAGCGTGCCAGCTGGCCGTAGTCGGGCTGGCGCGCGGTGTCGAAATAAATACCGTCTTGCGTGCGGTAAGTAAAACCCTTCGCTTCCAGGTCCAGGATAAAGGCGATCTGTTCGCCGATATGGTCGGTGGCGCGGCACCAGACGGTGGGCGGCAAAATGTTCAGCAAAGCCAGGTCGCTTTCGAACGCCTGCGTGAACTGCGCTGCCAGGTCCCATGCCGACTTGCCGCTGCGGGCGCTGCGTGCTTCGAGCTTGTCGTCGCCGGTATCGGCGTCCGAGGTCAGGTGGCCCACGTCGGTAATATTCATTACATGCCGCACCTGGTAGCCGTTAAAGGCTAGTGCGCGGCGCAGGCCGTCGACAAACAGATAGGTACGCAGGTTGCCCAGGTGGGCGTAATCGTAGACGGTAGGACCGCAGGCATACAGACCCGCCTTGCCCTCTTCGATGGCCTCGAACGGACGCAGGCTGCGGCTATACGTGTCGTACAAATGAAGTGTCATGCGGGACTTTCACAAGTGGTTCGGCAAAAGAAAATGGCCACAGGTTTTTCAACACTGTGGCCATCGGAATGAGGAATGAAAAGTTTAACGGCGCCGGGCCGCATCCTCACGGGACCACATAGCCGGACAGGTACACAGCGCAGCAGCGGCGCCGGTGATCGATACTGGATGGATGGTGGAGGAGTTCATGGCTTTGACTATCGCATGGACTGCGGCGGGCCGTCAAGCCCGCCGAATCCGTTTACTTTTTCGGCGCCTGTTCGATATGCGGCAGCAGCACCGTCAGGATGCCCAGCAGCGGCAGGTAGGAGCAGATTTTGTACACATAGGCGATGCCGGCGATATCGGCGATATGGCCCATGGCGGCAGCCGCAATGCCGGACACGCCGAACATCAGGCCAAAGAAAATACCGGCGATCATGCCGACCTTGCCCGGCACCAGTTCCTGCGCAAACACCACGATGGCCGAGAACGCGGACGAGATCACGAAGCCGATAATCACCGTCAGCACGGCCGTCCAGAACAGGTCCACATACGGCAGCAGCAAGGTGAATGGCGCGGCGCCCAGGATCGAGATCCAGATCACGCGCTTGCGGCCGATGCGGTCGCCGATCGGGCCGCCCATAAAGGTGCCGGCAGCCACCGCTGCCAAAAACAGGAACAGATACAACTGGGCTGCGCCGATGGTCAGGTGGAATTTGTCGATCAGGTAAAAGGTGTAATAGCTCGACAGGCTGGCCATGTAGATGTACTTCGAGAACACCAGCAGCGCCAGCACGGCCAGCGCACCCAGCACCTTGTTGCGCGACAGGTTGGGGCCGTGGCCGGCCGCTTTCGGCTTGAAGCTGGCCAGGTGGCCGCTATACCAGCGGCTGACGCTGTACAGCACGGCGATGGCCAGCACTGCCAGCAGGCTGAACCACGCGATATTGCCCTGGCCACGGCCGACGATGACGGCTGCCGCCAGCAGCGGGCCCAGCGCCGAACCCACATTGCCGCCCACCTGGAACAGCGATTGCGCAAAGCCGTAGCGCCCGCCCGAAGCCATGCGCGCCACCCTCGACGCTTCCGGGTGAAAGGTCGAGGAACCCACGCCGATCAGCCCGGAAGCGATCAACAGCGTTGGAAAGGTCGACACGATGGACAGCATCAGCACGCCCGCCAGGGTAAAGCACATGCCAACCGGCAGCAAAAACGGCAAGGGACGGCGGTCGGTATACAGGCCGATCCACGGCTGCAGCAGAGAGGCCGTGCACTGGAAAGTCAGGGTAATCAGGCCGACCTGGGTAAAGCTGAGGGCAAACTCGGCTTTCAGCATCGGGTAAATCGACGGCAGCAGGGCCTGGATCAGGTCATTGAGCAGGTGCACAAAGGCGACGGCGCCCAGGATGTGCATGGCCAGGCCGGATTGCTGCGGGGAAGAAGAAATGGTCTTGGCCGCCGTGACAGGCGTGGCCAGGGTATCGGTAGTGGTATGCATGGTGCTTTCAGGATCGTGCAGCCCCTGGGGCGGGCCGGCAGGAAAGCCAGTATAGTATGGGCGTCGAACTGATGACTTCCAATAATCGTCGCCCAAGTGACAAAACGATGCAGACAAATCACCTTGCTCCGGTCGATGCCGATGGCATGCCATTTACGCGCAGCAGCAATGCCGGCGACTACCAGCATGTGCCGCGCCCGGTGGCGGTGATGTCCAGGCAATATGACGCCGCGGCCCACACCGCGCCGCACAGCCATGTGCGCGCGCAATTGCTGTTCGCCACCGAGGGCGTGATGCGCGTGACCACCGAACACGGCGTATGGATATTGCCGCCGCGCCGGGCGCTGCTGATACCGGTGGGCGTGGTGCATGAACTCGATATTCTCAGCGCCCTGAGCATGCGCACCGTGTATATCGATGCGCAGGCCGCCGCCCTGTTTGGCCCGGCCTGCAAGGTGGTGGAAGTGAGCCGGCTGCTGCGCGAACTGATCCTGGCGCTGCTGGATGAAGAAGTGCATTACGAGATCAACGGCCGCGGCGACTGGCTGGCCAGCCTGATCCTGTCGGAACTGGCGCGCGCCGACACGGTGCCGATCGCCATCCCGTGGCCACGCGACCGGCGCCTGGTGGGCGTCTGCACCGCCATCATGGCGGCTCCGGGCAGCCGGCGCAGCATTGAAGACCGGGCGCAGGACGCGGGCGCCAGCGCGCGTACCCTGATCCGGCTGTTTCCACGCGAAACGGGACTGCACTACCGGCAATGGCTGCAGCAGGTGCACCTGGCCGAGGCATTTTGCCGGCTGGACCGTGGCGAAAGCGTGGGCGCGATCGCCTTTGCACTGGGCTACGCCAGCCCCAGCGCCTTTTCCGCCATGTTCCGCCGCATCCTGGGCCGCACGCCACAACACTACCTGAGCGAATGGCGCGGCGCCGACCTGCCCTGACTGGCCTTACAGCGAGCAGCGCACGCCGACCACGCCATTGACCTTGCCTTCGGGCCAATGCACTTCGCGCCAGCGAAAGACGCCGGGCGCGACAAAAATCAGCTGCCATTCGACCAGTTTGCCGTCTGCCGTGCGGCGGGTTTCATTGTCGTAGCGCAGGGTCAGGCTATGTTCCGTTTCCGCCAGCACGGTGGCGGCAAAACGGTTGGTTTCGCCCAGTTTGCTGGTCCAGGTGCGGTCGTTGAAGATGGCCAGCTTTTGACGATCATCCGACAATTGCATGCGCGAAAAGCGCCGCTCTCCACTGCAAGCGCTGTTGGCATTGACGCTTTCGGCCCAGCTGCCGGACAGCTGCGTCTCATCGAAAACAGGGGTAGTGGCGGTAACGGCGGCGCTGAGCAGCAAAGTGGCAAGCATGGAGGTCGGGGTCGCTGGAAACAGAACAAGTTTGCAGCATAGCAGTGTCTGAACAGAAATGTTGTTACTTAGTATTAAATTCAGGTAAAAAAAAGCGCTGCCCGCAGGCAGCGCTTTTCTGTCACAGCAGCGGCAACGTATCAGTTACGTACGACGCGCTTGTATTCGTTGGTACGGGTGTCGATTTCGATCACGTCGTCTTGTGCCACGAACAGTGGCACTTGCACGGTGTGGCGATGTGCATCGATGGCGTTTTCGATCTTGGCTTCTTTCAGGACGTTGCCCGAAGTATTGCCCTTGACTGCAGGCTCCGAGTAGACGACCTGGCGTGCGATGGTGGTTGGCAGTTCGACCGAGATTGCCTTGCCATCGTAGAAAATGGCTTCGCATTCCATGCCATCTTTCAGGTAGTGCAGTGCGTCGCCCAGGTTTTCTTCTTCGATTTCGTACTGGTTGTATTCGGTGTCCATGAACACGAACAGCGGGTCGGCGAAGTAGGAGTAGGTAACCGGCTTTTTATCCAGAACCACCACGTCGAACTTGTCGTCGCCGCGGAACACGTTTTCCATCGGGGTGTTGGTCAGAAGATTTTTCATCTTCCATTTGTAGGTGAAGCCCGTGCGGCTCGAGCCGTTGACATCAGAACGCAACACGATCATAGGCTTGCTGTCGACCATGATGATATTGCCAACACGAATTTCTTTTGCGGGTTTCATAGAAGTGTACGTAAAAAGTGGGTTGCATGAAGACCATCTGCCGCCGGTGCGCCATCGGCGCCGCAGGCTTGCGTTTGATCGGTTTAAAATCTGTCAGAAATAACCGGGCATTTTACCTTAGTTTTGAGCCTGCGCCTACCGCGGCAAACGCACGAACGACAGCAGGTTGCCGGCCAGGTCGCCATTAACCAGCATCTGCGCCTGCCAATCCCCTGCCTTTGCCGCCATGCGCGGCATGTCCGTACGCAAGGCCGGCCACAGGCCGGACCAGCCAGCTTCCGCCGTCCTTGCGCCATTCCAGTATTCGCTGGCGTCCGCCAGGCTGTCGATGACACCATCGGCATCCAGCGCATAACGCTGGAGAAAGGCGCGCAGCTTGACGTGGTGCAGGTTTTCATCCTGCGGATAGATATGCCAGATAAATGGCTTGCCGGCCCACTGGGCGCGCACAAAGGAATCTTCGCCGCGCACAAAGTTGAAGTCGCAGGCCCACAGCAGTCTGTCGTAGTCATCCTGCGGCACGAAAGGCAGCACGCGCACGGTCAACGCGCCTTGCGTGCACGTCGCTCCTGCGATGGCATTGGCGCCGATAAAGCCGCTGACGGCATCGAACGCCACCCCTTCCGGCACCAGGCACAAGATGGGCTCGCCACCACCTTGCCAGCTGGCCAGCAGCTCGGCCACCGGTGCATGCGGATAGCAGAACAGCGACACTTTGGTCGCAGTCATCTCATGCGCCGTGACGCCAAATGGCGCCAGGAACGCCCGCATGGCCGCCGGATCGGCCTGGAATTGCCGGCGCCGCTCTTCCAGCCCCGCCTCGCGCAGCAGGCCACCGGTTTTATCGGTAAAGCCGGGAAAGAAAAAATGCTTGATCATGCCGTGGCGCGGCGAAGTGAGCTTATGGCAGCCTTCGACCCACTCTTCCGCACTCAAGCCTTCTAGGTTAAGCCACGCAGGCTGCGGCTGCCGCTGCGCCATGGCCGCGATATAGCCGGGTGGAATATCGCAGGCAAAAAATTCGATCACGATATCGGCAATCTCGGCCGGTGCGAACTGGCTACCTTGGTCGCGCCAGTGACGCACCGTCACGCCCGCCTGCTGCTGGATAGTTGCAGCCACATCAATTTCCGGGCAGATCCGCCTGAAACTGGCCAGATCATCGACCCACAGCGTGACAGCCACACCATGCTCGCGCTGCAACTGTCGCGCCAGGCGCCAGCAGATGCCGATATCGCCGAAGTTGTCGACGACCTTGCAGAAGATGGCGAGGGAGGTCGTTGATTCTTGATTGATGGACATATTGATTCGGGGCGCACATAAAGGCCGCGATTATGCCCGATTATGCCATTAATGCCAGCATTTGCTCGGCGTATCGCGCAATGACATGGGCCAGATCCTTCATTCTGCCGTCCGCGTCGGGCTGGCGATGTACCGAGCAAATATGCAGCAGCTCGTCAACAGTCAGGAAAAAGTCATCAGGAAACAAGCCTTCCAATACGCCCTGACGTCGATTACGCAGGTATCTTCCATCGAGCGCGAGCAACCGTATCATGTAGATTGCACTGCTATCGTCCGGCGCTGCCGGCAATATCTGGCCATCGGCGGCATAGAGAAAACGTTGCTCGCAGCCGGGATCGGATGGTGCGATGTGCCGCACCTCATCGAATTTTCCGCCTTTCGCTTGACCACAGTGCAGCGGAAAACGCGGCTCGACAAGCGTATTACAAGAGCAAAACAAGTTGGTGTAATCGAGGTCCAGCGCTGGATAGCTGTTTTGCGGCCGATAGTGCTCGATATGACTGTCAGTCTTGTCAACGCGCCGCCCACAGTAGCAGCATACCCAGCCCTGCTCTTTCAGTAACGCAACATGCAGCTCACCCTTTTCGGGCTGCCGCAAATCGCCATAGGCAGGCGCCCATCCTTCGTCACCCTGGACCTTCCATTGCTCGAATGCTGGCGGTGCCTGCCTACGTATTTCATCGCCCAATGATTTCCTTGCGACTGATAATCGCTTCAGCGCGTCCGACTTCGGGCAGGTTGGGTGCAAGTGCAGACAATGTGGCAATGTGTTCGCGCGCCACGACCAGTTCATTGCGCGCCAGCGCTGCGAATAACTGAGTCAACTTTTCTTCAATCGACTCCGCACGCATGGGGGCGTCCATCACCTCTTCCAGTATCTTGCTTGAATCGAGCCCGTAGCTTGCCTCCGGATGTGCCGTTGCTTCGGCATTGAGCAAAATGATTTGCTCGGGCTGCAATTCTCCCAGTACCTGGGGTGAATGACTCGATACGATAAACTGCAAGGCTGGAAATGCCTGCTGCAATCCACGCGTGAGATCACGTTGCCAGCGCGGATGCAGGTGCATGTCGAGTTCATCAATCAGGATCACCCCTGGCGTATCGCGGATGACGGCATCGCCCAAATGCGGATTGAGCAGGCAAAGTCGACGCGCAATATCGACCAGCAAGCCGACCACGGCCTTCTGTCCATCGCTGAGGTTGGAAAATGGCGAAGCAGGCTCAAAAGCATCATTTTTTTCCAAAAACAAGGTTCGCTGCTTCATGTCATAACGCAGACCCTTGTAACCAGGAAGCACGGCTGCCAAAGCACCATTGACCAGGGCAAGTTCGTCATCATCAATCGCATCGAAAGCGATGCCGGACTCGGACGATTTTTGATAGCGCTCCAGGCATTTTCCAATCACCCAGTTCTGCAAGGACGATGCGTCGAGCGAAGCATCCCACCAACTGCTGTAGGCATCGAAACGCGAGTTGCGCTCTTGCGCGGCGTGCAGCTCATCGGGCTGGCCTTGGTCCCAGCTTCGCCTGGCACGATAGAACAAGAGCAGAGGCAGTGTCTGTTGAGATTCGCCAGCCATAAGCTCACGGCTGAAATCTCTTCTCAGGTACGCAGGGAAGATGCTGGAGAGTGATTCGAAGTCATTCCTCGTACGCCCTTCTCCTGCGACCTGCTCATCAAGCTGCGCCGGCGCGACAGGCGACTCTTTTTTCACACCCCAATGGGCCAGTTGCTCGAATACCTCACCCCACATCTGCACCTTCAATGGATACTGAGGTTCAAAGCGAATCTGATGGCCATTCGCAATGGGCTGCAAGCGCGCGAGAGCGGTATCTTTCAGGATATCGGGACTTTTAACCTGAAGAAATTGCGTGAAGCCCGTAAAGGTTTCGCAGATGGCATTGAGTATCGTCGTCTTGCCGCTACCGTTGATCCCAGCGAGCACATTGAAGTGCGCATGAAAATTGATTTTCAGGTCGCGATAACGACGGTAGTTCTCCAATCGAACGGTATCGATCTTCATGAGCAGTTCTCTGTAGGTGCGTCAAGCCGGTGTCGGCATCAGTGCCAGTCATCGGCATAATGATTATAGTATCGGGATGGAAGGCGCAGGAAAGTTCTCGTGAAAACAAAAAAGCCGCGCTGTTACCAGGCGGCTTTTTTGTTGGCTGAATCAGCCGGTCTGGCGTCCCCAAGGGGATTCGAACCCCTGTACTCACCGTGAAAGGGTGATGTCCTAGGCCTCTAGACGATGGGGACAAAAACTCTGTCCTGGATGCGGTGCGCTGCATCCGGCCTTGCTTGCTACTCGAATCTGGCGTCCCCAAGGGGATTCGAACCCCTGTACTCACCGTGAAAGGGTGATGTCCTAGGCCTCTAGACGATGGGGACAGAAATCTGTCCTGAATGCTCTGCTACGCATCCTGACCCTGTACTACAACAATATTGCAGAAACAAAAAAAGCCTGACTTGTCAGGCCCGTTCAGCACTGCAGTTACTTTACAACTAAAAATCCTGGCGTCCCCAAGGGGATTCGAACCCCTGTACTCACCGTGAAAGGGTGATGTCCTAGGCCTCTAGACGATGGGGACCTGTGCTGGCTTTACTCTCAGCGGACTCTTCGTTGAAGGCCTTGCTTGGCCCCTCAAAAAAGCGTGCGCGAAGTATAGCATGGGGTGGCTCACGAAATCAACTGGCGGGGATTTTATTTTGCAGCTTATTTTAAGTATTTCCCTATGGGAATCGGATGTTGACTTAGAGCGGCGGCATTGTCGGATTACGCGTGCCGCTAATCCGACCTACGCCACACCCCCTTCATGGGTATGGCGATAAATCTGCGGACGTAAAAAAAGCCGCTCCAGGCGACTTTGATTACTGTGTACATTCTGCGCTATTGGTGGAGGTAAGCGGGATCGAACCGCTGACCTCTTGCATGCCATGCAAGCGCTCTCCCAGCTGAGCTATACCCCCCGTGCGCAGAAACTGCTGCTACTCTTTGCTACAAAAACACCAGACCGAACTGGCGTCCCCAAGGGGATTCGAACCCCTGTACTCACCGTGAAAGGGTGATGTCCTAGGCCTCTAGACGATGGGGACCGCGGAACTACTTTTGCTGCTTTACTTCTGCGCTATTGGTGGAGGTAAGCGGGATCGAACCGCTGACCTCTTGCATGCCATGCAAGCGCTCTCCCAGCTGAGCTATACCCCCCGGGCGCAGAAATAATAAAAGCCGCACTTGGCGACTTTGTTCCACTACTTGCTTTCCATCCAGAACCGATTTTTTACCGGCCTGAACTTGCAACAATCAGTACAAACAACTGCCACTACTATAACACAACTACCTGGCGTCCCCAAGGGGATTCGAACCCCTGTACTCACCGTGAAAGGGTGATGTCCTAGGCCTCTAGACGATGGGGACCTCGGAACTTCTACAGCTACTGCACCGCTTTAACGACTAACAAAACGTGACACTGTTTTGCTGCTGGTGGAGGTAAGCGGGATCGAACCGCTGACCTCTTGCATGCCATGCAAGCGCTCTCCCAGCTGAGCTATACCCCCGTTGGTGCAGAAACAAGAGTATAGCAAAGAAGTTTCACTCTGCAAATACCCTTTTTCGCCCATGACACAGTTTTCACAGGCCACGGTTTTTCGCACCGTCATTCCAGCTTTATCTGACAGCGGCGCTTACAACCACTTCGCCAGGCGCGCCAGCACGGTCTCGCGGCCAAACACCACCACCACCTGGTCGATGGCCGGCGTCTGCAATTGACCGGTCAGGATCAAACGCAAAGGCATGGCCAGCAGCGGCATCTTGATGGTGTTGGCGGCCAGAACTTCCTTGATCATGACAGCCACGGCCTCCTTGTTCCACTCCACCGTGGCGATGCGCTCGGCAAACTGCGCCAGCACCGGCTTGATGGCGTCGGTAATGTGCTGCGCAACCAGCGCCGCTTCGGGCTGCGGTTCGCGGAAGAACAGCATCGAAGCGCTTGCCAGCTCATTGATGGTATTGGCGCGCTCTTTCATCATGCCTAATACCAGCGCCAGCTCGGGCGCGCCTTCGAAGACGGCGCCAGCAGCCACCATTTGCGGGCGGGCCAATTCGGCCAGGCGGGCGTTATCGGCCTGCTTGATGTAGTGGTTGTTCAGCCAGGCCAGCTTTTCATTGTTGAACTGGGCCGCCGATTTCGACAGGTGGTTCAGGTTGAACCACTCGCAGAACTGCGCGGTCGAGAACACTTCATCGTCGCCGTGGCTCCAGCCCAAACGCGCCAGGTAGTTCAGCATGGCCTCTGGCAGGAAGCCCTGCGCCGGGTAATCCATCACGCTGACGGCGCCATGGCGCTTCGACAGCTTCTCGCCGTCCGCGCCCAGTATCATCGGCAGGTGGCCGTACAGCGGCAGCGGTGCGCCGATGGCACGCAGGATATTGATCTGGCGCGGGGTGTTGTTGACATGGTCGTCGCCGCGGATCACGTGGGTGATCTGCATGTCCCAGTCGTCGACGGCGACACAGAAGTTATAGGTCGGCGTGCCGTCCGGGCGCGCGATCACCAGGTCGTCCAGTTCGCGGTTCGAGATCGTGATGGTGCCCTTGACCACATCGTCCCAGGTAACGTCGCCATCGAGCGGATTCTTGAAGCGCACCACGGGCTTGCGGTCGGCAGGAATGGCCGGCAGGGTCTTGCCCGGTTCCGGGCGCCAGGTGCCGTCGTAGCGCGGCTTTTCACCGGCGGCGCGCATGCGCTCGCGCATGGCTTCGACTTCTTCCGGCGACGAGTAGCAGTGATACGCAGTACCTTCGGCCAGCATCTGCGCCACCACTTCGCGGTAGCGGTCCATGCGCTGCATCTGGTAGAAGGGACCTTCGTCGTGGTCCAGGCCCAGCCATTTCATGCCTTCGATGATGGCTTGCACGGCTTCCGGCGTGGAGCGCTCCAGGTCCGTGTCTTCGATACGCAGCACGAAAGTGCCGCCAAAGTGGCGGGCATAGGCCCAGCTGTATAAAGCGGTGCGGGCGCCGCCCAGGTGCAGATAGCCGGTCGGGCTGGGAGCAAAACGGGTGCGGACGGGAGTAACGGTTGTGGTCATCGAAGTCATCAGGCCAAATGAAGTAAAACGCCATTTTACTCTGTTGGCCGCCGACGCTCCACCAGCAGGCTACAACTGCAGCAATCGTCTTTTCACCTCGTCCGCCTGGGCATGCAAGGCCTGTTCGAACAGGGCGACCAGCTGCGACAAGGGCCGGTGCAGCGGCTTGACGATATTCACGGTGAACGGCAGCGACACGTCAAAACGGCGTATCTGCAAACCGTGGCCGGCAAAATCGAGCGCCGTCAGCGGATTGACGATGGCCAGGCCCACGCCCTCGCGCACCATGGCGCAGACCGACGCCGCGCTGTGCGTATCGAGCGCCATGCGCCGCTCGACGCCGGCCTGGGCAAAGATGGCATCGATCTGCTGGCGATAAGGGTCGACCGCCGCCAGGCTGATAAACGGCAGCCCCGCAAAGTCCAGCGGCGCCAGGATAGCCTTGCCGGCCAGGGCATGGCCATCGGGCAGCACGCACACTTCATCGACCGACATCAGCTTGGCCAGCAGCGTGCCGGGCGGCGCATTGTCCACTTCCGTCAGGCCGAAATCATGGCGCTGAGCCGACAGCCATTCTTCCAGCAGCGGCGACTCCTGCGGCGTGATGCTGATGCTGACGTTCGGAAAATCTGCCACGAACGATTTGCAGGCCTGCGGCAGCAGCGACTGCGAAAACACCGGCAGGCAGGCGATCGACAGCTGGCCTTGGTCGAACTGGCGCAGAGCGGTGGCCGTGCTGACGATGCGCTCCAGGCCGAAATAGGCGCGCTGCACTTCCTCGAACAGCTGCAGGGCCTGCGCGGTGGGACGCAGCCGGCCGCGTTCCCGTTCGAACAGGCTCAAGCCGGTCAGGTATTCCAGCCGTGCCAGCTCGCGGCTGACGGTGGGCTGCGAGGTATGGAGCATGGCGGCGGCGGCAGTCACGCTGCCGGTGGTCATGATGGCACGGAAAACTTCGATATGGCGCAGGGAGATGGACATAAGCCATATCATAAATGAATAAGGCCGCCCCAAATGGATATTTTATGTTAGCGCGATAAACCGTGATGATGATGCTATTGATCCCTCACACGAAAGCGCACGATGAAGCCCGTCAACGACCAGACCCTCGCCCAACTCGCCCAGCAGCACGGCACGCCCCTGTGGGTCTATGACGCGGCCACCATACGCGCGCGCATCAGGCAACTGGCGCAGTTCGACACCGTGCGCTTTGCCCAGAAAGCCAACTCGAACATCCACCTGTTGAGCCTGATGCGCGAGGCGGGCGTGCATGTGGACGCCGTCTCGCTGGGCGAGATTGAACGCGCGCTGCAGGCCGGCTACACGCCGGCGCAAAGCTATGGCGCGGCCGGCGTGGTGTTTACCTGCGACCTGTTCGACCGCGCCACCCTGGCGCGCGTGGTGGAAGCGAAGATCGAAGTCAATTGCGGCTCGATCGACATGCTGCGCCAGCTGGGCCCTGTATCGCCGGGCCACCGCGTCTGGCTGCGCATCAATCCCGGTTTTGGCCATGGCCACAGCAACAAGACCAATACGGGCGGCGAAAACAGCAAGCACGGCATCTGGCATGAAGAGCTGCCGGAAGCACTGGCCGTGATCCGCACCCATGGTTTGCACCTGGTGGGCCTGCACATGCATATCGGCTCCGGCGTCGACTACAGCCACCTGGAAACCGTCTGCGGCACCATGGTCGGCCTGGTGAAAAACATGGGCCACGATATCGAAGCCATTTCCACCGGCGGCGGCCTGTCCGTGCCCTACCGCGACGGCGAGCAGCCGGTCGATACCGATCACTACTTCCAGCTGTGGGACGCGGCCCGCAAGCAAATTGAAGCGCACCTGGGCCACCCGGTCCACCTGGAGATCGAACCGGGCCGCTTCCTGGTGGCTGACGCCGGCCTGCTGGTGGCGGAAGTGCGCGCCACCAAGCAAATGGGCGGCAATCATTTCACCCTGCTCGATACCGGCTTCAATGAACTGATGCGCCCCGCCATGTACGGCAGCTACCATGCGATGACGGTGATCGCGCATGACGGCCGCGCACTCGATGAGCAGCGCGACACCGTGGTCGGCGGCCCGCTGTGCGAATCGGGCGACGTGTTTACCCAGCGCGATGGCGGCGTGGTGGAAACCCGTTTGCTGCCGGCGGCAACGGTGGGCGACTATGTGGTGTTCGAAGGCGCGGGCGCGTATGGCGCGTCAATGTCGTCGAACTACAATAGCCGTCCGCATGCGGCCGAATACCTGGTCGATGATGACGCGTCCCGGCTCATCCGCCGCCGCCAGACGGTGGCCGAACTGATCGCGCTCGAAGCTGTGTAATACCTCGGGCACGGCGCTCTTCTGCTACCATCGGGCAACCCCGTAGAAAAGAGCGCCATGACCCGTATTGCCCTGCCCTCGCGCCGCATCAAGGCACTGTGTTTCACGCTGCTGCTGTCCCTTCTGCTCGGTGGCTGCGCCGACCTTCCTTCGCTGGCGGACCGCACGCACAGCATCACCCTGACCGACATGGCCGACACCAGGCTGGCGCAGGCCATCATGCCGCTGGCCGCCCAGCATCCGGGGGTCTCGGGAATCTATGCACTATCCGACGGGCGCGATGCGTTTGCCGCACGTGCCCTGCTGGCCGCCGCCGCCCAGCGCACGCTCGACGTGCAGTATTACATCTGGCACAAGGACATCACCGGCACCCTGCTGTTCGACTCCTTGCGGCAGGCGGCAGAACGCGGCGTGCGCGTGCGACTGCTGCTGGACGATAACAATACGTCCGGACTTGACGACACCCTGGCTTTGCTGGCCAGGCAGCCGAACCTGGAAATCCGCCTGTTCAATCCCTTTGCCCTGCGCTCGCCGCGCGCACTGGGTTTCCTGACCGATTTTTCGCGCCTGAACCGGCGCATGCACAATAAATCGTTCACGGCCGATAACCAGGCCACCATCGTTGGCGGGCGCAATGTGGGTGACGAATATTTCGGCGCCGCCGGCGACGTGCTGTTCGCCGATCTCGACGTGCTGGTGATCGGCACCGTGGTGGGCGCCGTGTCGAACGACTTCGACCGCTACTGGAACAGCCCTTCGGCCTACCCGGCCACCTTGCTGATCAAGCGACCGGCCGCAGGTGACGCCGGCGAGATCGCCCGCGAAGCGGACCGCATCGACGACACACAGGCGGCAGCGCAATATGTGCTGGCGATGCGCACCTCGCCCTTCGTGCAGCAACTGATAGAGCGCCAGTTGCCGTTCGAATGGGCGCCCACGCGCCTGGTCAGCGACGATCCGGCCAAGGTGCTGGACAAGGCGCGTCCCGGCTCCGGCGTGGCGGCCAAGCTTAAAACACTGCTGGGCGTGCCGGAGAAAGAGCTCGATCTGGTCTCGCCGTATTTCGTACCCGGCAAATCGGGCACGCAGGCGTTTGCCGAGCTGGCAAAAGAAGGCGTGAACGTGCGCATCCTGACCAATGCACTGGAAGCGACCGACGTGGCGGCCGTGCATGCGGGCTACGCCAAGTGGCGCAAACCGCTGCTTGAAGCAGGCGTGACCCTGTATGAATCACGCCGTTCGTGGGATAAGGGCGACGCGCGTGAAAAGACGGGCCGCTTCGGCAGCTCGGCCTCGAGCCTGCATGCGAAAACCTTTGCCGTCGACGACCAGCGAATCTTTGTCGGCTCCTTCAATTTCGACCCGCGCTCGATCGACCTGAATACCGAAATGGGCCTGGTCATCGACAGCCATGCGCTGGCCAGCAAGCTGGGCCAGGCCATGCGCAGCACCATCCCCCAGCGCGCCTACCAGGTGCTGCTGGGCGACGACGGGGAACTGTACTGGATCGCGCGCGACGCCAGTGGCGCCATCACGCGCTACGACACCGAGCCCGGTACCAGCGTATGGAAGCGCATGGGGGTGTCGATTTTGTCGCTGCTGCCGATAGACCGGTTGCTGTAACACGAGAGTTGAATTTATTTCCCATGATACGGGCGACAATATTTAAAACTTGGTTTTGCGTTCTCGCCGGCCCAAACCAATCTGAAGCCAATAATGGTGTCTGAATAATGACAATAAAAATTGGGATGATCTGGCACAGATAATATCGGCAGTGCCGGGCTGAGTTCAAGCCGAAACATCGTGCTCATTGGCTGGACGACCTCGGACAAGCGCATGGCCCTACGTGTGCTACCCTTCGGCAGCTCGACATCACGTAAAACCATACGGGGCTGACCAAAATCTGATTGGCCCACCAGACTGCCGCTAATGTAAAACAGCATCATTGGTGTACGCAAAATAACATCGAACTGATCGCCGCCGTCAAAATTAAATATACTACGCGGAGAAAATCCAGCCGGCAGATCGCTTCGGCAACCCGAGTCATTTTCCGCAAAAATCCATATATTTTCGTCGTCAAATACAACAAGGCGAGGCACAGGATCATCAACTCTACATGGTGCATTAGAATATAGATTAATTTCAACAATCCCAGCACTATTCACTTTCAATGGATGACTATCGCGCTTAACAAATCCAGACCGCAGTAAATATATTTTTCCGAACTTTCCTTCGTCGACGCCAATTACGCGATATGTTGTATTGGCATGGGCAGACAATATCGGTTTAAGTTTACCAGGGTGCCATACGCTCACATCGAAGCTGCCTATCTTGCTCCAATCGGGCTTCTGCGCACGATCCACGACCAAAAAACCCGGCATATCACATTTTGGCTGCATTTCAGCATCACTGCATCTGCTATAAGCATGTAATTCAAGCCCATTACTCAGACTTAGCCAAGGTTTCTCGGCATCCAAAGGCACGGCATAATAGTTATCAAATGATGCATGATCAAACTGCGGCACGATGCATCCTTGCAACAGAGACGATAATAATATCAAGCTATAAAATTTTACTAATACAATATTCATTGACGACCTCATAGTGAAAAGTAAATTTCACTATGCGCCGAAAGAATAATATACTTATTGATATGGGTCGCATTGCAGCTAAATGCATTGAACTGTGAAACTCCGTAGGACTGATTAGCAAGCTCAACCCAACAGCGCTGCCGCCCGCAGCGACAAAGTTGTTGAATTACGCGGCTTCGCCGCGAATTCGACCTGCGGAATCCGGGATTGCGGTTGGTTTTACCGCACCGCCTCCGTCAACACCCGCCCTTCCGACGCCGACGGCTGACGCACGCGCAGCACATGGGCCAGGGTCGGCGCGATATCGACCACTTCCGCATATTGGCCATACGCGCCCGGCTTGACCCAGCGCGGGCCGTAGACCATCAGCGGCACATTGGTGTCATAGGTATAAGGCGAACCGTGCGAGGTGCCGCCCACGCCCTTGCCGAAGTACCAGGCCGGTTTCGTCACCACCATCAGGTCGCCCGACAACTGGCGGTTCCAGGCACGGCGCATCAGCGTGTCCATGCGGGTCGCCACCGCCCCCGTTTCCATCTGCGTGCGCGTGTACACCTGCGCCAGGCCATCTTGCTGCAGCAGGTAGCGGCTGGCTTCCTCTTCCAGCTTGATGCGGCTGATGCCGTTTTTTTCCGCCAGCGCGTAGTCCAGGTAGATATTCGGCATTGAATGCGTGGTGACCAGCTTGTCGACGCCCAGCGCGCTTGCCAGATGCTGGTTCAGCGACGCCACCAGCTGTGCGCCATCGATGCGTTTGGCGGGAATGCCGCGCGTCTCGCTAAATTCGGGCACGTTGGCAAAGCCGTGGTCGGCCGTCAGCACCACCAGCACATTGTCCATGCCGACCTTTTTATCGAGGTCAGCAAAAAAGCCTGCCAGCATGCGGTCCAGGCGCTGCAGATGGTCGTGCGACATCCTGCTTTCCGGGCCGTAGGCGTGGTTGACGTAATCGTGCGCCGACAGGCTCACGCCCAGGATGTCCGGCACGCCGGCCGGATTGCGGCCCAGCTGCTCGCCATCGACGGCGGCGCGCGCAAATTCCAGGGTCAGCTCGTCGAGGAAGGGACCGGACTTGAGACGGCTGTAGTAGTCGCCATCAAGGCTGCCGCTATCGCTGTAATAACTGAACGGGAAGGTATTGCGCGCGCCCGGCTTGGCCGGAACGATATCGTCGCGCGCGTCATTGACATAGGCAGAATCGGCCAGCAGCGGGGTCCAGCTCTTGCCGTAGTAGCGGTCCTGCGGCTTGGCCGCCTGGTAGCGCTGCACCCATTGCGGATGCTGCTGCATGTAGTAGGTGGAGCTGGCGAAGTTGCCGGTCTTTTCCATGTACATATAGGCGGTACCGGTTTTGCCGGCCAGCAGGATGGCGCCACGGTCCTTGCCCGATACGGTAACGACCTTGGACTTGTCGCCGGTGGCGTAGCGCAGCTCGTCGCCCAGGGTGGAGACGCGCAGCCTGGCCGGCGAGGTGCCGTCGTCAGGCTTCGTCTCTTCACCGATATATTTGTGCGCGCTGTCTTCGGTGCAGTAGACCGACTGCTTGGTAACGGGATCGATCCAGTTATTGCCGATCACGCCATGCTGGTAAGGATAGGCGCCGGTCAGCACGGCCGAGTGGCCGATGGCGGTCACCGTGATGCCGTGCGCCTGGTGCGCGTCGCTGAACCAGGCGCCCTGCTCAAGCAGGCGGCGGAAGCCGCCCTGGCCGAACTGGTCGCTGTAGCGGATCACCTGCTCTTGCGGCAGGCCGTCGACCACCAGCACGACCACCAGCTTGGGTTGCGCGGCAGGCTTTTGGGGCGCGGGCGCAGCATGTACGGAGAATGCCGCCAGCAACAAGGCAGGCACTATCTTGCGTGTCAGGGAAATCGTGAGTGTCATGGAGTAGGTCGATGGCTGATTGATATGCGCGGCGTTCACGCCGCGGCCCGCCCGGCAGCATACAGAACCATGATGACAAGAGCATGACATCAGCATGACAGCGCGCACACCGGGACCGGGGACGCTGCCATGCTCGTTCAGTACTGTTCAAAAGTCAAACACGGCCTTGAGCGAGGCCACGCGCGGGTCGCCCAGCGGCAGCACATTGGCGTTCAGCACGCCCGCGTAGTACGCCTTGTCGAACAGGTTTTTCACGTTCAGGCTGAGCCGGTAGCCACGGCCCTGGTAAGCGAGGCTGGCGTCCGCCACAGTGTAGCTGGGCACCGTGTAGCTGACCGATGGCCCGGTCTTGGGCGCTTCGTAGCGCGCACCCAGGCCCGCCGTCCAGCAGTCCATCACGCCGCCACGGAAGCGGTAGTTGGCCCATACATTGGCGCTCTGGCGCGGCGTATTGAGCAGGCGCCGGCCAACCGTGCCGCCATTGTCCTCGGTGACGCGCGCGTCGAGCACGGTCAAGGCGCTCTGCACGCTCCAGCCATTGCGCAGGTCGGCGCTGATCTCGGCTTCGAAGCCGCGCGTGCGCTGCTCGCCCGTCTGCACCTGGGCACTCGACAGGATGGCGATATGCGCCGGGTCCGGATCGGCCGTGGTGACGTTGGTGCGCGTCAGGTCATACAAAGCGACGGCGCCGTTGATGCGCCCGCCGGCGAACTGGAACTTGCTGCCCAGTTCTGCCTGGCGCCCTTCTTCCGGCTTGAACTGCACGCCGAAGAAGTCGCTGCCGCTGACAGGCAAAAAAGAGGTCGCATAGCTGACGTAAGGGATGATATTGGGCGTGAGAACATACGACAGCGCCACATTGCCGGTGTTGGACGAGGTCTGCTGGCGCTGCGTGACGCCCGTCAGCTCGTTCAATTCGCGGTTGCGCGCGCGGTCGTGGCGCACTGCCAGGTTCAATCGCCAGCTGTCATTGAGCTTGATCTGGTCGCGCAGGTACAGGCCCGTCGACGACACGGTGGTGTTGGTCAGGCGGCTGGCCGGCGGGCAGGCGACGGCCGTGTTGTAGACGGGATTGAGCACATTGAGCGCGGCAATGCGGCACACCTGGTTGGCGTAGCGCACGCGGTCGTTGTTCAGGTCCAGGCCGAACATCACGTCATGCGCCATGCCGCCCAGCGCAAACGTGCGCGAGGCGTTGGTATCGAGGGCGCGGTTATTGCCGTCGACATCCTGCAACTGCGCCGAACGGCTTTGCAGCAATTCGTTGGCAGACAAGCTGGACAGCGACACGAAGCGGCCATCCATCGACATGGTCTGCCAGCGGAAATTCTGCGCCACTCTCCAGCCATTCTCGAAACGATGCACCAGGCTGTAGCCGACTTGCTTCTGCGACGAGTCATACGGGCCGAAACCCGGTTCGCCATAGAATAGCTCGCGCTTGAGCGGGCCGTTACGATTCGGCAGCAAAGTGCCTTTCACAGGTGCGCCCTGGGTGCGCAGGTACTCGCGGCGCGTGTAGGAACCGAGTATCGTGAAGTCGGTATTGGCGCCCAGGTCCAGCGACAGCGACGGCGCCAGGTACTGGTTCTTGAACCAGACCTGGTCGGTCTGGTCGTCGGTATCGGACCACAGGCCATTGAGTCGGAAAGCCGCCTTGCCGCTGTCGCTCAAAGGCCGGCCCAGGTCGAACGTGGCCTGCTTGTAGTGGTAGCTGCCCACGGCCAGGCCAGCCTGGTTGAAGCTTTCCGCGCGCGGGCGCTTGCTGACCATATTGACCATGCCGCCAGGCTGCACCAGGCCAAAATTGATCGAGGCAGGGCCTTTGAGGATTTCGATCGACTCGACGCCGGACACGTCCTGGGCCACGTAGTTGGACTGGTTCAGTTTCAGGCCATCGACATAGATCGATTCCGACGCCCGCTGGCCGCGAATGGAAAAATCGTCCCAGCCCCGCTTGCCCCAGCTGCCCGACGACACGCCGGCCGAACTCTGGATCGCTTCGTTCAGGGTGGTGACCTGGCGCGAATCGAGCAGGTCGCGCGTCAGCACGGAAATCGACTGCGCCGTCTCGAACAGCGACAGGTCGGACTTGGTGGTCGTGCTGCTGGCGCGCGTGGCGCCAAAGCCTGCGTTCTCTTCGCGCGTGCTGGCGACATGCACGGTCTGGATGTCGGCCGGTACCGCGTCAGCGCTCTCATCAGCCAGCGCCGGCTGGCACAGCAAGGTGGTGGTAACAGTCAGGCAAAACAGGCGGGCGGCAAAGGCGATGGGACGGGGTGCGGGCAGGAAGCAAGGCATGAAGCATCTTTACGTAGTTGAGAATGATTCTTATTATTATATGTAAATTCAGGTAAAGATGCCATGGCGAGCTTGTTTTACTCAGACGAAAAAAATGCCGCGTCTTGGCAGCGCGGCATTTTTTGAGTTCTCGACGTATCAGCGGAGGGCCGGGGTCAGACGGGGACGCCGAGTCCCGTCGGGTCTGACCCCAGATCTTGCTTCTGTTGTACAAGTAAGCCAACAACTAGTCGTTTTTAATGACAATGTTCGGGAACTTGTTGGTCATGTCCTTCGCCTTTTCCGCCACCTTGATGGCGATGGTGCGGGCGATCTGCTTGTAGATCACGGCTACCGGGCCGTCCGGTTCGGCCACCACGGTAGGGGTGCCCGAATCGGTCTGCTGGCGGATCGCCATGGTCAGCGGCAAGGCGCCGAGAAATTCCACGCCGAAGTCCGCGCACATTTTCGCGCCGCCGCCGGCGCCGAAGATTTCTTCCGCATGGCCGCAGTTCGAGCAGATATGCGTGCTCATGTTTTCCACTACACCGAGGATAGGGATGCCGACTTTTTCGAACATCTTCAAACCCTTGCGTGCGTCGAGCAGGGCGATGTCCTGCGGCGTGGTGACGATCACGGCGCCGGTGACCGGCACTTTTTGCGACAGGGTCAGCTGGATGTCGCCGGTGCCTGGCGGCATGTCGACGATCAGGTAATCGAGGTCGCGCCAGTTGGTCTGGTCCAGCAACTGCTGCAAGGCCTGGGTGACCATCGGGCCACGCCACACCATCGGTTCGTCCGGATCGATCATGAAGCCGATCGACGATACTTGCAGGCCATGGTTTTCCATCGGCTCCATGCTCTTGCCGTCCAGCGTTTTCGGCTGGCCGCTAATGCCCAGCATCATCGGCTGCGACGGGCCGTAGATATCGGCGTCCAGCATGCCGACCGTGGCGCCTTCGGCCGCCAGGGCCAGCGCCAGGTTGACAGCGGTGGTCGACTTGCCCACGCCGCCCTTGCCGGAAGCGACCGCGATAATGTTCTTCACATTGCTCATCGGCTTCAAGCCGCGCTGCACCGTGTGTGAAATGATTTTCGACGATACGCCGACGCTGACATTGCCCACGCCCGGCAGCACGCGCAGCGCAGCCAGCACGGACTTGCGGATCAGGTCGATCTGGCTTTTCGCCGGGTAACCGAGTTCGATATCGAGTGAAACATCGGTACCCTCGTCACCGTTGTCGACTTTCAGGTTCCTGACGGTTTTGCTGGAAACGAAATCTTTATGGGTGTTCGGATCAATAACTTGCGCCAGGGCTGCCTTGACGTCTTCTACCGTGATGCTCATGTAAATACTCCATATGTAATACGCGCAGTCTAGCGCAAATTCGCAGGGCGCGACGTGGACAAAACCGCCACGCAATGGCGCGGCATCTGCTCATATTGCGTTTCCGCTGTTAAAATGTCTGTTTATCCAACCCAAAAGTGCATCAATCATGACTCGCAAGCTGTTCGTCACTACTGCCCTGCCTTACGCAAACGCCGCTTTTCACATTGGCCACATCATGGAATATATCCAGGCTGATATCTGGGTCCGGTTCCAGCGAATGCAACGCGATGGCGACGCCGGCCGTGAAGTGCACTTCGTGGGTGCCGACGATACGCATGGCACGCCGATCATGATCGCCGCCGAAAAGGAAGGCATCACGCCGCAGCAGTTCGTCGCCAATATCGCTGCCGGCCGCGCCCAGTACCTGGACGGCTTCCATATCGCCTTTGACAACTGGTACTCCACCGACTCGCCGGAAAACGTCGATCTGTCGCAATCGCTCTACCGCAAATTGCGCGACACGGGCCTGATCGTCACGAAAACCGTTGACCGCTTCTTCGATCCGGTAAAAGGCATGTTCCTGGCAGACCGCAACATCAAGGGCGAATGCCCGAAATGCGGCGCCAAGAACCAGTACGGCGACAATTGCGAAGTATGCGGCGCAGCCTATCAGCCGACCGACCTGGTCAACCCGTTCTCTGTGTTTACCAATGCCACGCCGGTGATGAAGCCGTCCGAACAGTATTTCTTCAAGCTGTCGGACCCGCGCTGCTTTGAATTCCTGAAAGATTGGCTGAACACGCCAGGCCGTTTGCAGCCTGAAATGGTCAACAAGGTCAGCGAATGGCTCGGCGACGCCGGTGAAAAACTGGCCGACTGGGATATCTCGCGCGACGCGCCCTACTTCGGCATCCCGATTCCCGATGCACCGGGCAAGTACTTCTATGTGTGGATGGATGCGCCGGTCGGCTACCTGGCCAGCCTGAAAAATTATTGCGACAAGAAAGGCATCGATTTCGAGGGCTTTTTGAACGATCCGACCACCGAACAGATTCACTTTATCGGCAAGGACATCGTTTCCTTTCACCTGCTGTTCTGGCCCGCCATGCTGAAATTTGCCAATCACCCGGTGATCGACAAACTGAAAGTCAATGTACATGGCTTCCTGACGGTCAATAACGAAAAAATGTCGAAGTCGCGCGGCACCGGCATCTCGCCGCTGCGCTACCTGGACCTGGGCATGAACCCGGAATGGCTGCGCTACTACATCGCTTTCAAATTGAATTCAAAGGTGGAAGACCTCGACTTCAACGGCGAAGATTTCGTCGCCCGCGTCAATAGCGATTTGATCGGCAAATACGTGAATATCGCCAGCCGCTGCGCCGGCTTTATCGCCAAGCGTTTCGACGGCAAACTGGCAGCAAGCCTGTCGGAAGGCGCACAGACCTGGATCAACCGTGCGCTGACGCAGGACGTCAACGGCGTCGTCATCGAACGCCAGGCCAGCATTGCCCAGCACTTCGAGAACCGCGAATTCGGCAAGGCGCTGCGCGAGATCATGGAAATTGCCGACATCACCAACCAGTATGTCGATGAAAACAAGCCTTGGATACTGGCCAAGGACGCGGAAAAAACCGCCGAGCTGCACGATGTGTGCACCACCGCGCTGATCCTGTTCCGCCAGCTGACCATCATGCTGTCGCCGGTATTGCCGGGCGTGGCGAAAAACGTGGCGTCTTTCCTCAACGACGCACAATTCACCTGGGCCGACACGCAGGTATTCGGTGACGCCGTCTCGCACAGCATGCTGGGCCGCACCATCGGCGCCTACAGCCACTTGATGACGCGCATGGATGCCAAGATGATCGAAGCGCTGTTCGATGCGCCGCAAGCGGTCGTGGCCGCCCCGGCAGCCGGTGCGGCCAACGATGCTGCGCCAGCGGCCCCGGCCCTGGTGGCCAGCACGCCGGCCTCGGCCATCGAGGAACTGGCACCCGAGATCAAGATCGACGACTTCCTGAAGGTCGACCTGCGCATCGCCAGAATCGTCAACTGCGAACTGGTCGACGGTTCCGACAAGCTGCTGCGTTTGACCCTGGACGCCGGCGAAGGCCGCTTGCGCAATGTGTTCTCGGGCATCCGCTCGGCCTACAAGCCGGAAGAGCTGGTCGGCAAGCTGACCGTGCTGGTGGCCAACCTGGCGCCGCGCAAGATGAAGTTTGGCGTCTCCGAGGGCATGGTGATGGCAGCTTCTGCCGCCGATGAAAAAGCCAATCCGGGCATCTATATCCTGAATCCGTGGCCAGGTGCCGAACCTGGCATGCGCATCCGTTAATCGAGCGGGACTGCAATCATGAAAATCGTGGTGCGCGAAGCTGGCGATGAAGATGCGGCACTGATCGCCGGGCTGACCCGCGCGGCCTGGGCCGGCAAGGTTGCCGCCTCGTCCAGCGGCCACCATGAAACACCGGAGCAGGTGGCGCGGGCCTTGCGCAGCGGTGGTGGTTTCATTTTGCTGATCGACGACATGCCGGCCGGTTCCTTGCGCTATATGCCGCTCGACAGCGAACCGGCTATCTGGGAAATCTCGCGCATGGGCATCCTGCCGGCCTGGCGCGGCAACCACTGCTCGCAGCATCTGCTGGAGGCCGTAATCCACCATGCATTGTCGTGCCAGGCCGAGGAGTTGCGGCTGGCCGTGCGGCTGGACCAGGGCAAGCTGATCGATTTTTATGCCGCCTTCGGTTTCGAGCTGGCCGAAGAACTGGAATATTCGCACGCCAACCCGGCAGAGCCACCTCCCTCGGTCATGCGGCGCATGCTGCGGTATTGATTTTAGATATTTCCACTACAGCCCAGGCGACAGAATGTCCCACCGCGCTCCCCGGCGCGGTAAAATGTGGCCTGCTGACTTTTTATACAGAAAACACCATGAAACTGCCTGCAAAACACATGAACTACGTTTCGGACCACACCCTGTTCATCGCCGAACTGAAAGCGAAGAATCCGGGCATCGAAGAAGGCCAGCGTGCCGGCCGTGCTTTGCTGTGGGACAAGCCGCCTGTCAGCCTTGACGAGCAGAATCGCCAGATGGCCTCGGCCGTCAAGCAGCAAGCTTACGTGTACCAGAACAAGAACTAACAGCCACCGCTGGAACCGGCACGATGTTGCCTGAAGATCCGGCGGACGCGCCAGGCACCGCTGTGCCTGACGTGGCCGCCGTCACCGCGCCGCCCGCCCCCGATCCGCTGGCCATCGCCCGCCTGTATGGCGAGCCGCTGCTGCGCATGCCGACGGATTTATATATCCCGCCGGACGCGCTGGAAATCTTCCTCGAAGCCTTCGAAGGCCCGCTAGACTTGCTGCTGTACCTGATCCGCAAGCAGAACTTCAATATTCTCGATATTCCGATGGCGCAGGTCACCCTGCAATACCTGAAATACGTCGACCAGATCCGCGTGCGCAACCTGGAACTGGCGGCCGAGTATTTGCTGATGGCGGCCATGCTGATCGAGATCAAGTCGCGCATGCTGCTGCCCTCGCGCAAGAGCGAGGCCGAGGAAGACGGCGGCGACCCGCGTGCCGAACTGGTGCGCCGCCTGCTCGAATACGAGCAGATCAAGCTCGCCGCGTATGACCTGAACACCATTCCCCAGTTCGAACGCGACTTCGTGCGCACCCAAATCTTCATCGAGCAAAGCTTGACGCCGACCTGGCCCGAGGTCGAGCCGGTGGACCTGCAGCAAGCCTGGCTCGACGTGCTGAAACGCGCCAAGCTGACCCAGCATCACCGCATCAGCCGCCAGGAATTGTCGGTGCGCGAGCACATGACGGCCATCCTGCGTCGCTTGCAAAGTACGCGTTTCGTCGAGTTTGGCGACCTGTTCGATATTGGCGGCGGCGTGCCAGTGGTGGTAGTCAACTTCGTGGCCCTGCTGGAGCTGGCCAAGGAAACCCTGATCGAAATTACGCAAGCCGAACCGTTTGCGCCCATTTACGTCCGGCTGGCCTATTCGCCAGCCTGATATCATCACCCTTTGTCACCGACCACCGTACGTCGGGGTTTTAGCGAAAGCATGCAATGAAAATTATTTCCGATATCGATGAATTGCGCGACCAGCTCAGCGGACAGCTGCGCACGGCCTTTGTGCCCACCATGGGCAATCTGCATGAAGGCCATTTGTCGCTGATGCGCCTGGCGCGCAAGCATGGTGACCCGGTGGTGGCCTCGATTTTCGTCAACCGCCTGCAGTTCGGCCCGAACGAAGACTTCGAAAAATATCCGCGCACCATGGCCGCCGATGTCGCCAAGCTGGAAAAGGAAGGGGTCTACGTGCTGTTTGCGCCGACCGAGAAGGAACTGTATCCGGAACCGCAGGAATACCGCGTGCGCCCGCCTGAGGGCCTGGGCAACACCCTGGAAGGCGAGTTCCGCCCCGGCTTCTTCGAAGGCGTCTGCACGGTGGTCACCAAACTGTTTTCCTGCGTGCAGCCGCGCGCTGCCGTGTTCGGCAAGAAGGACTACCAGCAGTTGATGATCATCCGCAATATGGCGCGCCAGCTGGCGATGCCGACCGAAATCATCGCCGCCGAAACATACCGCGCCGAAGACGGTCTGGCGCTGTCGTCGCGCAATATGTATTTGTCCGACAGCGAGCGTGCCGAAGCACCCGAGCTGTACAAGGGCCTCAACTTTGTGGCGGAGGAAGTACGCAAGGGCAACCTGTCCGTGACGGAACTGGAACAGGCCGCCATGCGCCTGCTCGACGGCCGTGGCTGGAAGTCCGACTATATCTCGGTGCGCAAGCGCGCCAACCTGCAGGCGCCCGATGCAGCCGAACTGGCAGCCGGTGAACCGCTGGTGGTGCTGGCAGCGGCAAAGCTGGGGCAGACGCGGCTGATCGACAATCTGGAAATCTGACTGCTGGGGTCAGACCCCCTCGCCCGCCAGCAATGAACTCTGAGTTTGCGGCATTGAGGGTCTGCCCCCCGCTTTTGCTTGACGCCAACGAAAAAAAGCTGCCAGTTCACACTGGCAGCTTTTTTATTGGAGCAAGCAGGCCTGATCAGGCGCCGGCTTTTTCCAGCTTTTCGAAAATCTTGTTCAGCTTTTCATCGAGCGTCGCGGCCGTGAATGGCTTGACGACGTAGCCGCTGGCGCCCGCTTGCGCGGCAGCGATGATGTTTTCCTTTTTGGCTTCAGCCGTCACCATCAGCACCGGCAGCTTGGCCAGTGCCGGATCGGCACGGATATGCTGGAGCATGGTCAGGCCGTCCATGTTAGGCATGTTCCAGTCCGACACGACGAAATCGTACGATTCCGCGCGCAGCTTGGCCAGGCCCATCACACCGTCTTCTGCCTCGTCGACGTTGGCATAACCCAGTTCTTTCAACAGATTCCGGACAATGCGGCGCATCGTCGAAAAATCGTCAACGACTAAAAATTTCATCTTTGGATCAGCCATGAATCACTCCGTTGTTTCTGTAGCGGTTTGTTAATAATATCGACATGAATGCCGACATTATGGTCGACACTACGGCAGCAAGTCATAGGATAGCATTTTCGTTGCTTTTAAGCGAAAAAACTTGCCATCCATCATAGGAAACGTGGCTTACACGCGCAAAGCGCGCATGCCGTGCGCTGCCAGGTATCCAAGCACCATGCCAGGCAAGGCCGTCAGGGCGCCAACCTCATGCGTGGCACCGACGGCGATCGCTTCGCGCGGCATGCCGAACACCACGCAACTGGCTTCATCCTGTGCGAAATTATACGCTCCTGCGGCCTTCATCTCCAGCATCCCTTGTGCGCCATCCTTGCCCATGCCGGTCAGGATCACGCCGACCGCATTCTTGCCGGCGAACTGGGCGGCCGAGCGGAACAGCACGTCCACCGACGGGCGGTGGCGATTGACGGGCTCGCCCTGGTCGATCTTGGTCATGTAGTTTGCGCCGCTGCGCGTCAATGTCAGGTGCGAGTGGCCGGGCGCGATATACGCATGGCCAGGCAGCACCCTTTCGCCGCCGGCCGCTTCCTGCACCGAGATCTTGCACAGCGAATCGAGGCGGCGCGCAAACGAGCGCGTAAAACCTTCCGGCATATGCTGGGTGATCAGGATGCCGGGGCAATCCGACGGCATCTGCATCAAGAATTCACGGATCGCCTCGGTACCGCCGGTTGACGCGCCGACGATGATCAGTTTTTCCGACGACAGCAGCGGATTGCGCAGCACAGGCAAGGGCGCCGTGCCCGGTGCCGCCGCTGCGCCAGCCGGCGCGATGGTGCGGGCACGGATGCGCGCCTTGGAGGCGGCGCGGATCTTGTCGGCAATCATCTCGGTGTACTCGCGCATGCCGCTCTGGATCGAAATTTTCGGTTTGGTGACGAAGTCGACGGCGCCCAGTTCCAGCGCGCGCATGGTGATTTCCGAGCCGCGCTCGGTCAGCGACGACACCATCAATACCGGCATCGGCCGCAAGCGCATCAGTTTTTCCAGGAAATCCAGGCCATCCATCTTCGGCATCTCGACGTCCAGCGTCAGCACGTCCGGGTTGGTCTGCTTGATCAGTTCGCGCGCCACCAGTGGATCAGGCGCCGTGCCCACCACTTCCATATCGGGCTGGCTGTTGACGATTTCCGCCATCACGCTGCGGATCAGCGCCGAGTCATCCACGATCAGTACCTTGATCTTCATTTATTTTCCTTCCAGGCCGTACCGGCCTTTACTCATGATCTTTATCAGAACAAATCGACCGATCCGCCCACCGGAGCGACTTTCAGGCGGCTGGCGTAATCGAGTTCGCGGCGCACCAGGGTGTCGTTATGCGACTGCATCAGTTTTTTTACCAGAACCTTGCCGCTGCGCGGGAAGAAATACACCTTGCGCGGATGGATGTCGTTCAGGTCTTCGGCCACCACGCGCATCTTTTCCGCCTTCAGATAGTTGATGACGAAGGCCGCATTGCGCTCGCCGACATTGATCGCCGTGAAGCCGCGCAGCACGGCGCCGCCGCCGAACACTTTCGCTTCCATGTTCTCGCGCCTGGCGCCCGCTTTCAGCAGGTCGTTGATCAGTATCTCCATGGCGTAGGTGCCATAGCGCATCGAGGCCGAGATCGGGCTGTTGGTGTCGCTGCCGCCGTCCGGCAGCATGAAGTGGTTCATGCCGCCCAGGCCCGTGACGCGGTCGCGGATGCAGGCCGACACGCAGGAGCCGAGTACGGTGACGATCAGCATATCCTTGTTGGTGAAGTAGTACTCGCCAGGCAGTATCTTGGCGGCGTCGCAGTTGAACGTCCGGTCAAAATAGACGTTGGTGGCGAATTGTTCGTTGGGTGCGAGGCTCATGGCTAATCTCAGGTACGTTGCGACGATGCTTTGGGTGCGGTGCTGCGCGACAGGTCCAGCTCATACACCGTCTTGCCACGCAATTTCAAGGACTCCGACACGTACAGGAAATTTTCCGAGTGGCCCGCGAACAGCAGGGCGTCAGGTTTCATCAGCGGCACGAAGCGCGACAAGATCTTGCGCTGCGTCGCCTTGTCGAAATAGATCATCACATTGCGGCAGAAGATCACGTCGAACTGCCCCGTCAACGGCCAGCCGTCGGCCAGCAGGTTGAGCGGCTTGAAGGTGATCATCTGGCGCAATTCAGGACGCACCCTCACCTGGCCTTCGCGGTCGCCCTTGCCGCGCAAGAAGAAGCGGCGCGAGCGTTCGGCCGACATCTTGTCGAGCCGGTCCAGGTTATAGACGCCGCTGGCAGCCGTGGCCAATACATTGGTGTCGATGTCAGTGGCGATGATGGTCACCGGCGGCGTAAGCGTATTGAAGGCCTCGCACACCGTCATGGCGATCGAATACGGCTCCTCGCCGGTGGAGGCGGCCGAACACCAGATGGTGATCGGGCCCTTGAGCTTTTTCACATGCTCGGCCAGCAGCGGAAAATGATGCTCTTCGCGAAAGAACGAGGTCAGATTGGTGGTCAGTGCGTTGGTGAACGCCTCCCACTCGTCGGCCATGCGGCCCGCTTCCAGGTCGTCCAGGTAGCGCACGAACGACGAGATGCCGGTCGCGCGCAAGCGGCGCGCCAGGCGGCTGTAGACCATTTCCTGCTTGCTGTCGGCCAGCGCGATGCCGGCCCGCTTGTAGATCATGGCGCGGACCCGTTCGAAATCCTTGCCCGTAAAGTCAAATTCCTTGACCGAATCCGTTTTTGTTTGCGGCATTTGTTGATTACCTCTTCTATGACTGCTTTGAACAATGCCTTTGCAACTGCTACGAGCGGGACCAGGCCATGGCAATGACCAGAATCAGAACTCTTCCCAGTCGTCGCCGCTGGCTGCCGCCAGCTTTTTGGCCGGCGGCGGCGTCACCCTTTTTGCCGCTGGCGCTGGCGCCACTACCTTGGCCTGGGCCACCTTCAGCGCCGCACGTGGCGCTGGCCCCGATGCCGCGGTGACAGCGGCGCTGGCCACCAGCGCGTCGCCTTCGCTGCCCAGCTTGAAGATGCTGACGGCGTCGGCCAGGCGCTGTGCCTGGTCCTGCATGCTTTCGGCTGCCGCCGCCGCTTCCTCGACCAGCGCCGCGTTCTGCTGCGTCATCTGGTCCATCTGCGCGATGGCCTGGTTGATTTCCTCGATGCCATGGCTTTGCTCCTGCGTCGCCGCCGTGATCTCGCCCATGATATCTGCCACCTGGCGGATCGAGGTGACGATCAGGCCCATGGTCTGGCCGGCTTCATCGACCAGCCGGCTGCCTGCATCGACCTTGTCGACCGAGTCGCCGATCAGGCCCTTGATCTCTTTCGCTGCGCCAGCCGAGCGTTGCGCCAGGTTGCGTACTTCCGACGCCACCACCGCAAAACCGCGGCCCTGCTCGCCGGCCCGCGCCGCCTCCACCGCTGCATTCAAGGCCAGGATATTGGTCTGGAACGCAATGCTGTCGATGACGCCGATAATGTCGACGATCTTGCGCGAACTGTCCTTGATCGAACCCATGGTGTCGACCACCTGCGCCACCACGTTGCCGCCCTGCTGCGCTACCGACGAGGCCGACACGGCCAGCTGGTTCGCCTGGCGCGCATTGTCGGCGTTCTGTTTCACCGTCGACGTCAGCTCTTCCATCGACGACGCCGTCTCTTCCAGCGAACTGGCCTGCGTTTCGGTACGTGCCGACAGGTCGGCATTGCCGCTGGCAATCTCGCGCGAGGCAATCGTGATCGTCTGCGTGCCCTGGCGCACGTCGCTGACCGTGCGCACCAGGCTTTCGTTCATGTCCTTCAGGGCCTGCTGCAGGTCGCTCGTTTCGTCCTTGCCTTCGACCACCACGTGCGAGCTCAGTTCGCCCGCCGCCACCTTTTGCGCCACCGCCACCGCACCCGACAGTGGCAGGGTAATCGAGCGCGTGATGAACACCGCACACCAGGCGCCCAGCGCCACCGCCGCGCCGCCCAGCACCAGCAGCACCAGCATCAACTGCTTGTCATCGGCCAGCGAACCGGCCATGAAGCGCTGTTCGCTGGCCTGCTGCAACTGCAGCAGCTGGTTTATATTGGCCAGCATCTTGCGGTTCAGGGGATCGATGCGGTTGGCAATCACCTTGGCGCCGCCTTCGCTGTTAAACGCCAGCACCTGCCCCATCGCTTCCTTGAAGGCGCTGTCGACTTCGCGGTCCAGCGTCGAAATATTCGCCACCAGCGCCTTTTCGGCATCGGACAGGCCCAGCTTGCCCAGCTTGTCGCGTGCGCCATCGTACTGCTTGCGCTGCTCGCGCACCTTGCCTTCTTCCGCCTGCATCAGGCCAACGTCGCCCTGCAAGCCGATATTGCGCATGGCGATGCCCATTTCCAGCATCGCGCTTTTCATGGTCGACGCCTGCTTGTCCTTTTCGCTGGCCAGTTCCAGCCCCGACAGCAGCTGGGCCTTGTTGCGGTAATTGAGCGCCGTGGCCGCCACCACGACAATCACCAGGATCGCCAGGATGCATCCAAAACCCAGCCCCAACCGTGTACCTATCTTGAAATTGCGCAAACCCATGACAGTCTCCCCCTATGTTTGATGACGGTGCGCACGATAGTCGTGTCACGCCGTGCCGTGGCCTGGTCTCTATGAACCTTGCGGCCTGCCGGCAAATGCCGGGGTCAGACCCGGCGGGTCTGACCCCAGTTTTCTGCTGCAATGGAACGACGCCTGCAAATCAAGCGGCCAGCTTGTCGATCAAACCCATTTCGCTGCTCGACATCAGCTTGTCGATGTCGACCAGGATCAGCATGCGCTCGTCGATGGTGCCCAGGCCGATCATGTAGTCGGTCGAGAAGGCGGTGCCCATTTCCGGCGCCGGTTTTACCTGCTCGGGTGTCAACGTGGTCACGTCGGAGACGCTGTCGACCACCATGCCGACGATGCGGCCACCGATGTTCAGGATGATCACCACCGTGAACTGGTCGTACACAGGCGTGCCCAGCTTGAACTTGATGCGCATGTCGACTACCGGAATGATAATGCCGCGCAGGTTGATCACACCCTTGATGAATTCGGGCGCGTTGGCAATCCGGGTCACCGCTTCGTAGCCGCGGATTTCCTGGACTTTCAGGATATCGATGCCGTACTCTTCCGAGCCTAGGGTGAAGGCCAGGAATTCACGGCCGGCGATGTCCTTGCCGTCGCTGGTTTTGCTGGCGGATAGTTGCTGATTATCTGACATGGTGAGTTCCTATCTGTAATGACGGTATTACGAAAAAATATGGGACTCGTCGGCCAACTGGCGCGAAGAGCGGATCAGGGCGGCAACGTCGAGTATCAAGGATACGCCGCCATCGCCCAGGATGGTGGCACCGGAGATGCCGACCACTTTGCGGTAATTCGATTCGAGGTTTTTCACCACCACCTGTTGCTGGCCGACCAGATCGTCGACAAACAGCGCGGCCTTGTGCCCTTCCGTTTCAAGGATCACGCAGATGCCCTCGGAGGGACTGGTAAAGCGCGGCGCGATGTCGAACATCTGGAACAAAGGAATCAAAGGCAGGTATTCGCCGCGTACCTTGACCACCTGGCCGCGCCCAGCGATATCCTTGACGTCCTCGACGGCAGGCTGCAGCGATTCGATCACAAAGCCCAGCGGCAAAATATACACTTCCTCGCCGACCCGGATCGACATGCCGTCCAGGATCGCCAGCGTCAATGGCAGCGAGATCGAAATGGTGGTGCCAAAGCCCTTGGCCGAGCGAATATCGACCACGCCGCCCATGGCGCTGATATTGCGCTTGACCACATCCATGCCCACGCCGCGGCCCGATACATCGGTGACCGCTTCGGCGGTGGAAAATCCGGGCGCGAAAATCAGCTGCCACACTTCGGCGTCGGTCATGCTGTCCGACACGTCCATGCCCTGCTGCTGCGCCTTGGCCAGGATACGTTCGCGGTTCAGCCCGGCGCCATCGTCCGATACTTCGATAATGATATTGCCGCCCTGGTGGCTGGCCGACAGGAATAACCGGCCCGCTTCGGTCTTGCCGGCGGCCACGCGGGCGGCCGGCATTTCCACGCCATGGTCGATGCTGTTGCGCACCAGGTGCGTCAAGGGGTCGACGATGCGCTCGATCAGGCCTTTGTCCAGCTCGGTCGCCGCGCCATTGGTGATGAAATCGACCTTCTTGCCCAATTTTCCGGCCAAGTCGCGCACCATGCGCGGAAAGCGCGAAAACACGAAATCCATCGGCATCATGCGGATCGACATCACCGCTTCCTGCAAGTCGCGCGTATTGCGCGTCAGGTGCGCCACGCTGTCGAGCAGTTTTTCATGCAGCATCGGATCGAGCGCGCCGGCGCGCTGTTCGATCATTGCCTGCGTAATCACCAGTTCGCCCACCAGGTTGATCAGCTGATCGACCTTTTCGATAGAGACGCGGATCGACGACGATTCGGCGCCCGCCTTGTCGCCCTCTTTCCTGGCCGGCTTTTTCTCGACTTCAGCATCGGCCGCAGCCAATACCGGCGTGGCAGCGACTGGCGCCACGCTGGCTGCATTGGCACGTATCTGTTCCAGCGGCTGGAAAAAACCGTAGCCGCGTTCGGCATCGGTCTGCACGCCGGCGGCGGCGCGGATGTCCTCGAGCGGCTGGAAGAAGCCGTAACCCTGCTCGGCCTCGGTTTTCACCGCGCCCGGCGCATCTGGCAAGGGATCGAAAAAGCCATAGCCTTGCGCCGCTTCCCTGGCCGCGCGTGCCGCCTGCGCAGTGGACATTTCGCCAGGTTTCAGCGGCGGCGCCTGGGTGATCACCATGTCGTCCGGGTTCAGCACAAACGAGCAGATCGCCAGGATATCGTCGAGGCTTTCATGGGTCGTCACTTCCAGCGAGCTGCGCGCGTCGGGCAGCAGCGTCACCGCGACATCGCCCAGCAAGCCCAGTTCGGCCGCCAGCGCATCGACTTCGCGCTGCTCCATCTTCGGCAATTCAAGGCGGAAGCGGTGGCCGCCGGCGTGGCTGACCGCAGCCTTTTCGGTCGTGTGAAAGGCTGGTGCGACCGGCGTCAGGGCCGCCATCGGCACATCCTGTGCAAACGACTGCAGCATCATGCGCACATTGGCGACGGCATCCTGGTCCACGACGGAACCGAGGCGATGGCCGTCGAGCTGCATCTTGAGAATATCCTTGGCCGCCAGAAAGGCGTCGACGTGTTCGGCCGTCAGGGCCATCTGGCCCTGACGGATACGGTCGAGCAGGGACTCGAGAATGTGCGTCACCTCGGTCATGTCGGACAGGCCAAACGTCGACGCGCCGCCCTTGATCGAATGGGCGGTACGGAAAACAGCATTCAGGTCTTCGGCGTCGGGCGCCGCAATATCGACGGCCAGCAGCAGCCGTTCCATTTCAGCCAGCAGTTCCTCGGCCTCATCGAAAAAGACCTGGAAAAACTGGCTAATATCGATGGTCATAGGGTGACTCCGTCAATTGCATCGTTGTGCTGCGCGGCTGGCATCAGCCGATCACCTTCTTGACCACTTCGATCAGGCGCTGCGGATCGAAGGGTTTGACCAGCCAGCCATTGGCGCCGGCGGCGCGGCCTTTCGACTTCATTTCATCGGACGACTCGGTCGTCAGCATCAGGATGGGCACCTTCTGGTAAGAGGGCAGCTCGCGCAGCAGCTTGATCAGTTCCAGTCCATCCATGCGTGGCATGTTCTGGTCCGTCAGCACCAGGTCCACGCTTTGCAGCTTGGCTTTTTCCAGCCCGTCCTGGCCGTCCACGGCCTCTACCACCTGGTAACCGGCGGCTTTCAGGCTGAACGCCACCATCTGGCGCAATGAGCTCGAATCGTCCACTGCAAGTATCGTCTTGGCCATCTTTGCTCCCACTTTTTCCGGGCTTTCCGCCCGGGTTATTTATTGAATTGATCCATGCAACCGCAAGTATTCCGCACAAGTGCTAGAACAGCTCGATGTCGCCACTTTCCAGATGCTGCTGGCTGACAGCCTTGCGCAGCACGCTGCGCAGTTCCAGGCTTTGTATCGCCAGCGCCATGCTGACGCGCCCAAGCAAGGCGACGATTTCCTCGTTATCGCTTTCCGGCAGCATTTCCGCGCCGTGCGAGCCCAGCGTGCCGAGAAACTCGCGCAAGCCCGTAACGCGTTTCAGGGTACGGTCGATCAGCTGGCTCGTCATGTCCTGGAACTGCATGCTGGTGATGGCGGCATTCACGTAACCGCCCACCTCGTCCTGCAGCGCCAGCAGCTTTTCACGCTGCTCGGCGGGCGGCACGCCGCCCTCGAGCAGCAAGGCAATCGTGTCCTGCTGCGCCGCCACCGCCGCATGGATGGCCATGAAGTTGAAGGAGAGTTTCTCGATTGCCTCTTCCAGCAAGATGCCGGTCTGCATCAGGTCGGTTTCCACCTCCGTCAAATGCTTGCGGCCATGGTCCGACACGCCGGACAACAGGCGCTTCACATGCGAGCCAAGTATTTTCTTTCTTGTCATAGAGATCTCATTGTTTTGCTACGATGCGCACACTGTCCATGCATTCCTATTTCTTTGCTGCCGCAGGTGCAGGTGCTGCACCTGCCGCCAGCCCCGAAGAGATGGCGGCGGCCGCATCGTTCACCGGCAGTTCGATCGCGGCGCCGTCGCGCAGGACATTTTCTTCCGTGCGCTTGTTCATGACGATGATGCTGATGCGGCGGTTGATCGGATTGAAGGGATCGAGCTTGTCCAGGTTGGCGGCCGAACCCAGGCCCACCACGCGCAGCACTTTTTCTTCCTTCATGCCGCCGATCACCAGCTCGCGCCGCGAGGCGTTGGCGCGGTCAGCCGACAATTCCCAGTTGCTGTAGCCGGCGTCGCTCATGTAGGGCGTCGAATCGGTATGGCCGGACAGGCCGATGCGGTTCGGCACTTCGTTCAGCACAAAGCCAATCGCATGCAGGATTTCCTTGGTGTACGGCTGCAGGTTGGCGTTGGCCAGCGCAAACATCGGGCGATTCTGTTCGTCGACGATCTGGATGCGCAGGCCTTCGCTGGTGATATCGAGCAGCAGTTGGTTCTTGTATTTTTTCAGCAGCGGATTGGCGTCGATGGTGGCCTCGATGCGCGCCTTCAAGGCCTGCAGGCGCTTGCCTTCTTCACGCTCGAGCGCGGCCTTGGCCGAATTGAGGTCGAACGATTTGCGCTGCTGCTCTGCCTGCGCCTTGCGTACCTCGCCATCCTGGCGTGACAGGTCCTGGCCGCCGCCCTGGATCACGGAATTGCTTTCTCCGCTGCCGGAGCCGCCCGCCATCGCCACTTTCAGTGGCGTCTTGAAGAACTCGGAAATGCCGTTCAGGTCGCCCTTCGAGGTCGAGCCGAGCAACCACATCAGCAGGAAGAAGGCCATCATGGCCGTCACGAAGTCGGCGTACGCGATCTTCCATGCGCCACCATGATGGCCACCGGCCACCTTCTTGATGCGCTTGACGATAATCGGGCGCATGCCTTCATCGGCCATGGCGTCCCCCTTTCCTGTGCTGCGATAAACTCATGATGTGCAAACCTGACCTCACTGCTTACTTCGTTTTCGATTTCTTGATGTGGTCTTCAAGCTCGTTGAAGGTCGGGCGTTCCGTCGAAAACAGCACCTTGCGGCCAAACTCCACCGCCAGCGCCGGTGCATAGCCGTTCAGGCTGGCCAGCAGGGTCACTTTCACGCACTGGTACATCTTGCTCGACTCGTCAAGTTTCTGTTCAAGCAGACTGGCCAGCGGACCGACAAAGCCGTAGGCCAGCAGAATGCCGAGGAAGGTGCCGACCAGCGCTTTCGCGATCAGGATACCCAGCTCGGCCGGCGGAATACCGACCGACTCCATCGTGTGCACCACGCCCATCACGGCGGCAACGATACCGAAGGCTGGCAAGCCGTCGCCGAGCTTGGCGATAACGTGGGCCGGCACGGCCCCCTCGTGGTGATGGGTCTCGATTTCATTGTCCATCAGGTTTTCGATCTGGAAGGCGTCCATATTGCCCGACACCATCAGGCGCAGATAATCGGTCATGAATTCAACGATATGGTGGTCGGCCAGCACCGCCGGATACTTGGAAAACAGCGGGCTTTCCTGCGGGCTGTCAATATCGCCTTCAATCGACATCAGCCCTTCCTTGCGCACCTTGCTGAGCACTTCGAACAGCAGCGACATCAGCTCCATGTACAGGTCTTTGGTATAGCGTGACCCCTTGAACAGGCTGGGCAAGGCGGCCATGGTCGCCTTGATGGCCTTGCCATTGTTGCCGACAAAAAAAGCGCCCAGCGCTGCGCCGCCGATCATCAGCAGTTCCAGTGGCTGGAACAGTGATGCCAGGTGACCGCCCGCCATCGCGAAGCCGCCAAAAACCGAGGCGCAAACGATGATGTATCCGATTATGACTAACAAGTGCTGTGACTCCCAAGGTTGCCGGGTATGCTTACCCGTAGTATTCTGGCAAGCTTGCATGAAGACTAGCTACCATGGCACGCTGCTGCGGCGATAACCGGAAGTAGATAGAAACGGCCGCCATTTCAAGTCACATCCAGCAAAGTGCCGTGTGGAACTACAATAACGTGAGATTGTCCTGTCGGCAAGCAAATAACGCAGACAATTGCCTAAAAGAACCATACGTAAAGTAAAGGGCCCCGCTCTGTGGCGGCAATGGTCTTATCGGGTGCGCGTGCGGCGATCCTGAATTCGTAACTAAGAAGCATACTGCCGGGCAACATTTGCTTTTCGGCCTGCAACCACAGCGCCGTCATCACGGCCGGCGACAGGTAGGCAAACACCACATCGTAGTGGGCAAAATCAAGCGCCGCGTAGTCGCCGCGCACAAACCGCGCACGGCTGCCCTTCAGGCGCGCACGCAGCCTGCTCGCCAGCCATGGCAGCGGTGCCAGTTCGATGCCGCAAAACTGCCCGTCTGGCCGGCGCTGCGCCAGGTCCAGCACCAAGCCACCCAAGCCGCTGCCGATATCGATCAGTTTCACGCCCGGACGATCGGCGATCAGGCGCGCCACTTCTCGCCACACGGACGGCCCTGAAGGATAAAACGGCACTTGCGTGCGAAAGGTGGACCAGTACAGCCCCAGCAAAAAAATGAATACCAGCAGGAATAACAGCGGCGGCAATTCCAGCGCACTGGCCGCCAAGAGTGCCGGCGCGAACAGCAGGCCAATCGCGCACCACCAGCGCGCCAGCCTGGCGCGCCACGTGATCAGCGCCGCCAGCACGCCCTGCAGCAGAGCCACCGACAGCAAGGTCATACCGACCCCGGCGCGCGCCAGCAGAAACACCAGGCCCAGCATCAGGGGGAAGGCCAGCGCCTGGATCAGGACGGCCTTGAGCGCGGGTGCGCGCAGGATTTGTTGCAGCATGGCGCTGGAGTTATTGGAAACAGTGGTGAAAACGGCAGGGTTGGCGGTGGAAAACGATCCCGACTTTGTCTGACACGACAGCCTCAGCCGGCATTACCGGGCGGCGCCGCAATCGCTTCGTCGCGCGCCTTCTTGGTCTTGCCGGCGCGCGAAGGCATATGGCACAGGCCGCACACATAGTCGGCGTTCAGGTCGAGGCAGTTGACGACGAACTTGCCGCCGCACTTGCCGCAGGTGGCCATGGCCAGCATCTTGCTGCTGAAAAAACGCACCAGTGTCCAGGCGCGCGTCAGCGACAGCAACGGCTCTTCGCCCGGTTCGGGCGGCATTTGTTCGAGGTAGAGCTTGTAAGCCTTCATGACGGCTTCGATGCCGGTGGCGCCGGCGTGTTCCACGAGGAAGTGGTGGATATTGATGAACAGCGAGGAGTGGATGTTCGGCTGCCAGGTGATAAACCAGTCGGTCGAGAATGGCAGCATGCCTTTCGGTGGCGATACCCCTTTCAACTCCTTGTACAGGTTCAGCAGGCGTTCGCGCGACAGCGATACTTCGGTTTCCAGCAACTGCAGGCGGGCGCCCAGTTGTATCAACTCGATCGCAAGCCGTATTTCCTGTGCTTCCGAGACGACACTTTTCTTGGCCATGCTACTGCTCCCGTCTGATTGACTCCGGGTACAGTTTACACGATTTCTTCAACACCCTGCCCGGCCATCAGGATGGCAGCGTGCGACTGGGCCAGCGAGCGGTCTTTATTATAGTTGGTCAACATGCCCAGGATGGCGCCGTCATCGAAGCGGAAGCGCGCCAGCATCATGTTGCCGCCAGCCAGTTTCAGGATCTGGGCATTGCTCATGCCTTCGATCAGCTCAGCGATTTCCGCCGACACACCAAGACGGAAGATGGCCGTGACCTTGTCGGCGCGGATCATCTGCTGGGCCAGCATCAAGTAGCTCAGGTTAGCATCGCGAATCTCAGCCATCATGTCGTTAGCAGTCATTTCCATCTCCTCAATCCGTTAAATTCTTCAACTGGAGCACTTCGTGTTTCCAGTGAGATACATTCTGAGGGAGCAACAGAAAACGGCATAGAGGTGCGGCGCTGTATTTTTGGCCGGACAATAGAGGATGAGACCGTAGGTGTTTGTCTTACAAACACGGTACGATCATGCCGGCACGCCTGTAAAAGCGTGTAAAAAAGAGCGCTCAACAATCAAGTGTGATGACTTTCTGCAAGGAAACGACTATCGCTTTTTTACAACGGCTTGACTTGTATCAAAACGTCCATACTGCTTGTAACGGCAGCGGCGCCGAGAACTTGAGGACTTTTTTTAAAAATCCTGAAAAAATTTTTTACCTCTTCTTCTGTATTCTTTTACGACGCTTGCCATGGAAACTTTAGGGCCTTTTGAAAATATTTTGAAAAAAAGCGAAATTTCTTCGGCATGCCCGGGGAAACCGTTCTTTTGATGCTGGTTTCAGGCAGGAAAATAGTGCATGGCAGCCAAGACTTGCTACACTGCCGTTCCCGTTCGGTACGTTTTGCCGAGCCGATCACATGCAACCAAGACAAGTATCGACATGAAAGCAACCATGATTTCCCGACAAGATTGCATTGCACTCGACCACGACGACGCGCTGGCGCCGCTGCGCGCCCAGTTCGAGCTGCCGGCAGGCGTGATTTACCTCGACGGCAACTCGCTCGGCGCCCGTCCGAAAGCGGCCTTGGCCAGGGCGCGGCAGGTGATCGAAGCCGAATGGGGTGTGGACCTGATCCGCAGCTGGAACAGCAACGGCTGGTTCGACCTGCCGCAACGCCTGGGCAACCGTTTGGCGCCGCTGCTGGGCGCAGTTGATGGCGAGGTGGTCATTACCGACACGACCTCGGTCAACCTGTTCAAGGCGCTGGCCGCCGCGCTGCAGATGCAGGCGTCGGACCCAGACCCTGCCTGCGCCGCACGCCGCATTATCGTCAGCGAACGCAGCAATTTCCCGACCGACCTGTATATGGCGCAAGGCCTGGCGGCCTGGCTCGATCGCGGCTATGCGCTGCGGCTGGTCGACGACCCGGCCGAACTGGCGCAGGCGATCGATGGCGACTGCGCATGCGCCATGCTGACCCATGTGAACTACCGCAGCGGCTACCAGCACGACATGGCAGCCGTCAGCGCCCACTGCCATGCGCAGGGCACGCTGGCGCTGTGGGACCTGGCCCACTCGGCCGGCGCCGTGCCACTGGACCTGAACGCCGATGGCGCCGACCTGGCCGTCGGCTGCACCTACAAATACCTGAACGGCGGCCCCGGCGCGCCGGCCTTTATCTGGGTGCCGAAAAGGCACCAGGCGGCCTTCCGCCAGCCACTGTCCGGCTGGTGGGGCCACGGCGCACCATTTGCCATGGCCCCGACCTTTGTGCCGGCCGACGGCATCGCGCGCGCGCTGTGCGGCACCCAGCCCATCGTCTCGCTGGCGCTGGTCGAATGCGGTCTCGACATCTTTGCACAAACCTCCATGGCCGCCATCCGCGCCAAGTCGCTGGCGCTGACCGACCTGTTTATCGCGCTGGTGGAGCAGCGCTGCGCCAGCCATCCGCTGGGCCTGGTGACGCCGCGCGAGCATGCGCGGCGCGGCAGCCAGGCCAGCTTCACGCACCCGCATGGCTATGCCGTGATGCAGGCCCTGATCGCGCGCGGCGTGATCGGCGACTACCGTGAGCCGGCCATCATGCGCTTCGGCTTTACGCCGCTGTACACCAGCTTTGCCGAGGTGTGGGATGCGGTCGAGATCCTGCGCGAGATCCTCGATACGCAAGCCTACGATGTCGATGCCCGCCGCGATGCGGTAACCTGATTTTTGCAAACCGAGACCAGCACATGAATGACCAACCAGCAAGCAGCGGCTGCCCGATGCACGCCCAGGCCGGCGACAGCCAATGGCACGGCGCGCAGATGGATTTCAGCGAGTCGATGAGCTATGGCGACTACCTGGCGCTGGACCGCATCCTGACGGCCCAGCATCCGCTGTCGCCCAACCACAACGAGATGCTGTTCATCGTCCAGCACCAGACCAGCGAACTGTGGATGAAGCTGATGCTGCACGAAATGCACGCCGTGCGTGCCAACCTGCAAAGCGGCGACCTGCCACCCGCTTTCAAAATGCTGGCCAGGGTGGCGCGCATCATGGATCAACTGGTGCACGCCTGGGATGTGCTGGCGACCATGACGCCGCCCGAATACACGGCCATCCGGCCCTATCTGGGCGCCTCGTCGGGCTTCCAGTCCTACCAGTACCGCGAGATCGAATTCATCCTCGGCAACAAGAACGCGGCGCTGCTGAACGTGCATACCACCGCGCCCGAACCGTACGCCGTGCTGGACGCCGCGCTGCGTGCGCCCTCCGTCTACGACGAGTCGGTCAAGCTGCTGGCGCGCCATGGCCTGCCGATTTCGGAGTCCCGCCTGAACGCCGACTGGACCTTGCCCACCGCCAGCGACGACTCCGTGAAAGCGGCGTGGCTGGCGGTGTACCGTGAGCCGTCGAAGTACTGGGCCCTGTACGAGCTGGCCGAAAAGCTGGTCGACCTGGAAACCGCGTTCCGCTTCTGGCGCTTCCGCCATGTCACCACCGTCGAGCGCATTATCGGCTTCAAGACCGGCACCGGCGGCACGGCCGGCGTGAGCTACCTGCGCAAAATGCTCGACGTGGTGCTGTTTCCGGAACTGTTCGCGCTGCGCACCGAGCTCTGACCGGCAAAACCTGGCCGGGGCCGCAAGGCGCCCCGATCCCGAAGATAGTTTTCGTGTTTGGACAATCATGATGGAAAAGACCACGCTGACGATACAAAATCCGCGACAGCTCGACGCTGGCGCCATCGGAGCGGCGATTGTCGCCGGCCGGCAAGTGCTGGTGCAGTTCGATACCCTGGGTGAACCGGCACCGCTGCTGCCTGAACTCGATGCGCTTGCCGCCAGCCATGGCGCGGCGCTGACCGTCCGCATCTACGGCTATGACCCCAGGGTCTTCGATGCACGCATTTTGCGCGCGCTGCCGCATGTGGCCAGCCTGTCGATCGACTGCCACCGCAATGCCCTGCACCTGGAGACGCTGGGCGAACTGCACCATCTCAAGCGCCTGAGCCTGGGCGTCCACGCGCTGGCTCAAACAGATATCCTGCAGTTGGAAAACCTGCATGGCCTGGAATACCTGCAACTGGGCGAGAGCGCCAAAAACAATATCGACCTGGCGCCGCTGCGCCATTACACGCAACTGTCCTCGCTTTCCATTGAAGGCCATGCGACGCGGATCGAAATGCTGGCCAGCCTGCCGGCTCTGACGCAATTGTCGCTGTACCGGATGAAAAACAAGGTGGCACTCGACTTCATGTCGGGCATCGCCAGGCTGGAGCAGTTGCGCCTGCAGCTCGGTGGACGCGAGTCGATCAGCGAGATCGACGCGCCAAAATTGAGCAGTCTGGAAGTGATACGGGTACGTGGCATGGCAGAGCTGGGCGACCTGGGCCGCTTTCCCCTGTTGCGCCAGCTGTGGGTGGAGGACCAGATCAAACTGGCGCAGCTGAACGTGGCTGGCAACGGGCTGCTGGAACAGCTGCACCTGCTGACATGCAAGGGCCTGGTGCAGCTGACCGGCTTGAGCACTCTGCGGACGCTGCGCCAACTGATCGTGTCGGAAACCGGCCTCGATATCGATGCGCTGCGGGCCCAAGGTTTGCCTGCATCATTGACCCATATGCGCTTCAGAACGGGCAAAATAAAACGCGATGAAGAAATTGCGGCGCAGCTGGCGCAAGCAGGCTACACCAGCGAACGACTGCCGTTCTGAGCTACTGCCCCGCCACCAGCTTTTTCTGCCACAGCGCGACGTCGATCATCACGCCGTCATACCCCGTATTGCGGATATACACGCGGTAGCTGCCCTGCCCCAGGTCGCCGTGCAGGTAGGCGGTGCGCTCGTTGCGCTGCAATCTGGCACCCTTGATGGTCTTGCGGTACTGCTCGACCACGCTGTCGAAGCTGTCATAGCTGCGCAGCGCCACTTCCAGGTCGCGCGGTGGCCTGCCTTCCGCTTCGTCGAGCACATTGTTCTGTTTTTTCCCCTTCAGCAACAAGGGATAGGAAAACACGCCGCCACCGGCCGACGTGAGCACCGTCGATTTATCGGGCAACAGCGGCAGCAAGGCCGATGGAAAGCCGGACGGCAGCTGCGAGCGGTTCCAGCCCGGCAGCATCGGCTGCGCCAGCACGTATTCCACCGTGGCGATTTTTTGGCCGTCGCCGCCAGCTTCGTCATCGGCAGCGATCAGCGCCAGCATCGGCGGCAGTTGCCTGGCCCAGGCCAGCAGCGGGGCTGCCTCGTCGACCAGCATGCCCTTGCGGTGAAATACCGTCAGCACGGCTTGCGGATCGGGCTTGCAGACCTTGGCCAGCGGCTGGCCCTGCAGGCGGCAATGGCCGTTGACCAGGCCAAAAGCGATCAGGGCGCCGCGCCTGTCGAGCAGCATTGCGCCCCGCTCGCGGCCCTGCTTGCGGTCGTTCATGGAGGCCAGCAACTGGCGTCCGTCCGGCAACACCGTGCGGGTGGCGTCGCGCCGCTCGCTGATCGCTTCCACCGCCTGTTCAAGCAGCAGCGCATCGTCATCGGTATAGCTGCCGCGCGCATAGCCGAAAAATTCGAACAGCGCGGCGCGCACCTGCGGCTCTTCGCTCAGGCGCGGCAAGGGACCGGCCGGCAGCACGATCAGCTGCACCGCCGGCGGCTTGGCCGGTGGTGCAGCTTTGGCCGTCGCAAGCGCCGGCATGACCGCGCAAGCGGCCCATAACAGCATGCCGGCCAGGCGGCGATAAGTCGATAAAATGTTCATGATTCTGTCTGCCCAGGGTCTACCCGTGAATGCGGCCACGCTTGGCACGTCGGCGATTCTAGCATGGCAGCGGCAAGCAGAGACACGGCAGACTGGCAAGCAATGCCTCACTGCGGTCACGCGGCGGTGCGAAGGAGTGCCTGGACGGGGCGCCACAAACGTGGCACTAGCGCCGCCGTGTCGGTTTCGCCGCGCAGCGCAGCAGCATCGATGATGCCCCGGCACAGCGCGACCATGTCGGCAGCTGCCGTCACGCTGCCAGGCACGCCATGGCGCGCCAGCATGGTCGCCAGCTGGCCGCACAGTGCCTGCCGCAGAACATCATCTTCCTCGTGCATGCCCTGCGATGACGGCAGATACTCCAGCGCCAGCGCCAGTGCCGGCCGGCCGAACTGGTGCCGCAACGCTGCGGCTATGCACTGCTTGACCGCCAATGCCAGGTCGGGTTCTGTCTCGCTGGCGCACCGCACCTCATGCAAGAGCTGCGCACGCTCGCGGCGCAGCAGTTCGGCCAGCAGCGCCTGTTTCGACGGGAAGTACTGATACAGGGAGCCAATGCTGAAGCCGGCGCGCTCGGCCACATGGTTGGTGGTCAGCGCCGCCCAGCCCCGTGTCTCGACAATGCGAGCCGCTGCCTCCACCATCGCCGCGACGGCGGCAATCGACCTGGCCTGCGACGGGCGCTTGCGCGGTTCTTCGTGGGCTGCGGCGACGACGGGATGGGCCATGAATGCGAGTAGTGAATGTGGATGTCTGCCCGTATTCTAAACCTTCCCGGGGCAAGCGCCCCGCCACCATGAGAGAGCCATGAATACCTACCAATTGCTGTTGATACTGCACCTTGTCGCCGCCATCGCCTTTGTCGGCCCCCTGTTGCTGGCGCCACGCCTGCTGCACCTCCTGCGCAATCATGCCGGCCGCGCCACCTTGCACCTGTTGCACCAGCAGATCGGCATCGCCGGATGGATCTTGCTGCTGGCCGGCATGATACTGCTGTACCAGCAGCAATGGGCCTGGCTGCAGACCGGCTGGATGCGGCTGTCGCTGGCGCTGTTTATCGGCGCGCAAGCCATCGACCATCTCTGGGCCGACCGCGAGGAGAGCAAGCTTGAAAATGACATGGGGCTGCCAGAGGCCAGGCTGAAGACCTGGCTGCTGATCAAGGTGATGGTGTTCCTGGTCATCTGCGCGCTGATGGTGAGCAAACCGGCATTGTCTGGCTGACAGGCGCGCCAGGTGAAAAAAGCCGGCCCTTTCATGGGAAAGGACCGGCTTCATTCCATCCGCCGCCTCGGTGCGGCGCGTGCTTATTTCGCCGAATTGAGCAGCAATTCGTTCAGGCGTTTCACGAAACTGGCCGGATCGGCCAGCGAACCGCCTTCGGCCAGCAAGGCCTGGTCGAACAGGATATTGGCCCAGTCGCCGAACTTGCCGCCTTCCGCGTCTTCATATTTGAGGCGCGTCACCAGCGGGTGGTTCGGGTTGATCTCCAGGATAGGCTTCGATTCCGGCGCGCTCTGGCCGGCCGCTTTCAGCATGCGCAGCAGGTTGCCCGACAGTTCATTCTCGTCGGCCACCAGGCATGCCGGCGAATCGGTCAGGCGGAACGTCACGCGCACGTCCTTGGCCTTGTCGCTCAAGGCGGTCTTCATCTTGCCGACCAGCTCGGCGTACGAGGTTTCGGTTTCTTCGTGCTCTTTCTTTTCCGCTTCGTCTTCCAGCGCGCCCAGGTCCAGGCCGCCCTTGGCGACAGAGACCAGTTCCTTGCCTTCGAAGTCCTGGATAAACGACAGCATCCATTCATCGACGCGGTCGGTCAGCAGCAGCACTTCGACACCCTTCTTGCGGAAGATTTCCAGGTGCGGGCTGTTTTTCGCGGCGGCGTAATTGTCGGCCGTGACATAATAGATCTTGTCCTGGCCTTCCTTCATGCGCGCCACGTAATCGGCAAATGCGGTGATCTGCTCGTCGCTGTCGTTGGTGGTCGAGGCGAAACGCAGCAGCTTGGCCAGGCGTTCCTTGTTGGCCGCGTCTTCGCCGATGCCCTCTTTCAGCACCTGGCCGAATTCCTTCCAGAACGTGGCGTACTTGTCTTTCTTTTCCTGCTCGTCGGCATTCGCCAGTTCTTCCAGCATGCCCAGCACGCGCTTGGTCGAGCCTTCGCGGATGACCTTCACGTCGCGCGACTCCTGCAGGATTTCACGCGACACGTTCAGCGGCAGGTCGGACGAATCGATCACGCCTTTGACAAAACGCAGGTAGGTCGGCATCAGTTGCTCGGCGTCGTCCATGATGAAGACGCGCTTGACGTACAGCTTGATGCCGCCGCGCTTGTTGCGGTCCCACATGTCGAACGGCGCCTTGGCCGGGATGTACAGCAGTTGCGTGTATTCGCTGCGCCCTTCCACGCGGTTGTGCGTGTGCGTCAGTGGCGCCTGGAAATCGTGCGAGACATGCTTGTAGAACTCGTCATACTGCTCCGGCGTGATCTCGGCCTTGCTGCGGGCCCACAGGGCGCTGGCCTGGTTGACGGTCTCGAGATCGTCCTTGACGACGGTTTCCTTCTTCTCGTCGTCCCACTCTTCTTTCTGCATCACGATCGGCAGCGAGATATGGTCCGAGTACTTGCGGATGATGGATTTGATCTTCCAGCTCGACAGCAATTCATCTTCACCTTCGCGCAGGTGCAGGATGATATCTGTGCCGCGCGCGGTTTTTTCGATGGTCTCGATGCTGTAATCGCCCTCACCGGCCGACTCCCAGCGCACGCCTTGCGCTGCGTCCGCGCCGGCGCGGCGGGTTTCGACAGTGATCTTGTCGGCCACGATAAAGCCCGAATAGAAGCCCACGCCGAACTGGCCGATCAGGGCCGCATCCTGCTGCTGGTCGCCCGACAATTTGCCGAAGAATTCCTTGGTGCCCGACTTGGCGATGGTGCCCAGGTGCGAGATCGCCTCGTCACGGGTCATGCCGATGCCGTTGTCGGAAATGGTGATGGTGCGCGCCTGCTTGTCGAAGCTGACCTTGATTTTCAGCTCGTGATCGTTGCCATAGAGGGCGTCATTGTCGATCGCTTCGAAGCGCAGCTTGTCGGCCGCGTCGGAGGCGTTCGAGATCAGTTCGCGCAGGAAGATTTCCTTGTTCGAATACAGCGAATGGATCATCAGATGCAGCATCTGCTTGACTTCGGTCTGGAAACCCAGTGTTTGCTTTTCGGAGACAGCCATGTTTACCTCATAGTCTTGTGAATGGGACGAGTGCGGCCTACTTGGAGATGTTGCCGGCGATTTCAAGATGCCAACATGCAAATTTTTTGCGCTTCAGGCCCCAAGCGTGCGATCAAAAAAATCCCACACTCGCTCTTGCTGCACCGTCGCCAAGTTCAGGCGCATATGGGTCGACGGCAACTGGCGCGGCGAAAACAGGCTGCCGGGACCCAGCACCAGGCCTTCGGCCAGCGCCTGTTCGGCCAGCATATTGGTGTCGCGGCCCGCATCGGCCCAGACGAACATGCCCGCTTGCGCCGGCTCGAAGTGCAAGCCGGCACGCTCCATGCGGCGATACGTGCTGTCGCGCACCTTGTCGAGCCGTGCGCGCAGCCGTTCGGCATGCTTGCGGTACAGGCCCTGCGACAAAATCTTGTAGACCACGCGCTCGCCGATATCGCTGGTGGTGAGTGTTGCCAGCATCTTGCGGTCGGCCAGGCGCTGCGCGCGCTCTGGCGAGGTAGCGATAAAGCCCACGCGCAGGTTGGCCGCCAGGCTTTTTGAAAAACCACCGAGGTAGATCACGCGGCGCAACTGGTCCAGCGCGGCCAGGCGCGTGGCCGCAGCGGCCTGCATGTCGCAATAGATATCGTCTTCGACCACCAGGAAATCGTGCAGTTCGGCCAGGCGCAGCACCTGGAACGCCTTGGCGGCGGACAAGGAGGTGGAGCTGGGATTGTGCAGCACCGAATTGATCACATACAGCCTGGGACGGTGCAGCGCCGCCAGTTGCTCGAGCACGGCGATATCGGGGCCGTCTTTCAAACGCGGGATGCCGATCACCTGCATGCCCATGGCGGCAAAGGCGCCAAACATCAGCCAGTAGGCCGGGTCGTCGACAAAGATGGTGTCGCCGGGACGGGCGAATTCGCGCGCCACCAGGTCCAGCGCCTGCATCACGCCCACGGTAGTGACGAGCTGCTCGGGCGGGCACGCGATTTCCAGGCCGGCCAGCTTGATCTGCAGTTGCTGGCGCAGCGGCAGGAAGCCCTGCGGCAGCCCATAGCTGATCATTGCCGCACCCGGCTGGCGGCTGACGTCACGCAGCGCGCGCGCCACCAGTTCGCCGTCCAGCCATTCCGGCGGCAGCATGCCCGAACCGGGCGCCGGATGAGCAGGCGCCTGGCGGAACATATTGCGGATCAGCCAGACTACATCCATCGGCTCGGGCGCGCCGGGTGCCGGCGCTGATGGCGGCAGCGGCGTATGCAGCGCCGCGCGCTCGCGCACGTAAAAGCCGGCGCCGCGCCGCGACTCAAGATAGTCGCGCGCCACCAGCTTGTCGTAGCTGGCGACGATGGTAGCGCAAGAGACGTTCATGCTGGCCGCGCACTGGCGGATCGACGGCATGCGCGCGCCGCCGCGCAGCAGCTTGTCGTCGATGCGCGCGGCCAGCAAGCGCACGATCTGGTCGATCAAGGTTTCGCCAGAGCCGCGCGTGAGCAAATTGTGAAAGGCATCCGGTGTATTGCTCATGTAACCATCACAGTATGGAAAATTATGCGGCAAAGTGTATTTGTACTGTACTGCTATCAAGCCTAGCATAGCACTGACTTTCACTTTTCAAGCAGGAAAAACCATGCCGCCGACAAGCATCCTCAACACCACCCTGCCCCGCGTGGGCGACGACCGCAAAGGCCTGCTGCTGGGCTTGACCGCCGTCGCCCTGTTCAGCCTGACCCTGCCGATGACAGGCCTGGCCGTGGCGGAAATGCCGGCCGTGTTTGTCGCGCTGGGCCGCGCGCTGGTGGCCGCCTGTCTGGCGGCGCTGTGGCTGTGGCGGCGCCGCGCGCCGCTGCCGACGCGCGCGCAGTGGTTGCCTCTGGCGCTGGTGGCGGCCGGCTGCGTGGTGGGCTTTCCCTGGCTGACCTCGCTTGCCATGCGCAGCCTGCCAGCCTCCCACGGGGCGGTGCTGGTCGGCATCTTGCCATTGGCCACGGCCGTGTTTGCAGCGCTGCGCAGCAAGGAACGCCCGTCCGCCGGCTTCTGGCTGATGGCGGTGACGGGTACGGCGCTGGTGGTGGCGTTCGCGCTGCGCCAGGGCGGCGGCAGCTTTCAGGTGGCGGACTGGCTGATGTTCGCCGCCGTGCTGCTGGCCGCGCTCGGCTATGCGGAAGGCGGCCGCCTGGCGCAAGCGATGCCGGGCCAGCAGGTGATCTGCTGGGCGCTGGTGCTGGCGGCCCCCGTCGTGCTGCCGGTGGTGCTGTGGCTGGGCTGGCCGCAGCGTGCCGTGCTGGCGCAGGCCGGCACGCAAGCCTGGCTGGGCTTCGCGTATATTTCGGTGTTTTCCATGTTTATCGGCTTTTTCTTCTGGTATCGCGGCATGGCGCTGGGCGGCGTGGCAAGAGTGGGCCAGACGCAGCTGCTGCAGCCTTTCCTGACTTTGCTGGGCGCGGCCGTGCTGCTTGGCGAACCGCTGGCGCTCGACAGCCTGCTGTTTGCCTGCGCCGTGATCGCCGTGGTGGCGGCCGGGCGCAAGCTGAAATAAAAACAGCCCGGTCAATGTCTTGACCGGGCTGCATTTTCACGGCTGGTTACGATGCCGTTACCTGCGTCATGCCGCCACTGCCACTGGCACTGCCGCGTGCAGCCTGCACTTTTTCCGCCGCCTTCTTGCCCGCAAGGAAAGCATGGTCCGAATTGTAATATTCCCACTCGCTGTAGCGGCCGGCCAGCACGATGTCATGCCGCTCCATCCAGGCGCGCACGGTGGCCACATTGTGCGCGCGCTGATGGTCGTACACGACATAGGCATATGGCATGTCGACCTGGTTGGCGACCAGCACCTTGTCATCGGCCTTCATCATGCCGACCGCGATGCAATCGTCGATGCAGCGCTGTATCAGCGCGTCGCCGTCCATCGGCAGCGGTTTCCATGGCGAGTAGGAAATCTCGCAGGTAAAGCCGAAGCCGCCCGGCGCATTGCACTCGGGGCTGGCGTTACCCTGCACAAAGATGCGGTGGAAAATGCTGTCTTCCGGATAGTAGATCCAGTGCTTGTCGGTGACGCCAGTGCGGGCGATGCCGATATTGACGCAGCGAATCGAGATATGGCGCAGGCCGCGCGCGGCCGCCCTCACCTCTTCCGGCGCTTCCGGTCCGATCAGCTTGACCAGCTCCGGCAAGGGCATGGTGCTGATCAGTTGGTCGTACTTGAAGCGGCGGCCATCTGCCAGCGCCACCATATGTTTGGCCGGCAGCACTTGCGTTACGTCGGCGTTCAGTTCGACCTTGCCGCGGATATGCGGCAAAAAGCCCGACACCAGCGCCTGGAAACCACCCTTGAGCGGATAGCCGAAGCGCGAGTTCGGTCCCTGCGGCTTGGCCACCGGCTGCAGCGCGCCGTCGATGATTTCGCCCAAGTCAGGCAGCGGCACCCGGCCGCCCAGCCACGAGGTTTCCATCTCGGCCAGCGGCACCGTCCAGATCTTCTTGTTGTACGGAATCGCAAAGTGCTTGGCGATGCCAGCGCCCCATACTTTGTAAATGAAGTCCTCGAAGCTTTGCGTCTTTTGCGGGCGCGCCACGGCGCTGGCGTTGGCCGCATCCACTGTACCGTCGGCGCAGCAGTCTTCCACCGTATTGGCGGCACAGGTGGGCGCCGCATCACTGACGGCGGTAACCGTATTGCCGTAGCGGGCGTCGATGGCGCCGACGATGCACTCCTTGATCACGTCGGGCGGCAAGCCGTACAGTGCACCCTGGAATGGATAGCGCGTGAATACCTGCTTGCTGTAGACCCACGCTTCGCGCATCTGCCAGTGCTGGTTGTCGCCCAGCAAAATATCGTACAGCTTGAGCACATACGGGTCGTTCGAGAACATGATGTGGCCAGCGTAGTCAAACGTAAATCCGGCATCTTCGATCGAACGGCACCAGCCGCCGACGCTGGCATTACGCTCCAGCAGCACCGTATCAGCATCACCATGGTAGGCAGCCGACAACCCGGTCGGGCCGCCGCCGATAATCAGGCAGCCGATATCGGTGGCAGGCGACGGCATGCGCAGTGGATTGATCTTGCCCGCCACGCCATAGTTCTCGGCCAAGGCAGGCGCGGCCACGGCAGCGCGGGCTGTCGTTGCGCGCGCGCTGCTGTCGATCAGCGTGCACATGGTGTCGGCTGTGGCATCCCACGAGGTCTTGCTGACGATGTCGCGCATGCGCCCGGCCATGATGAGTGCCTGTGCCGACGATTGCGCCAGCGCCGCTTCGCAATGCGCGATGAATTGCGACTGGTCGTGGCCGATGGCGACGATATCGCCATATGGCTGCTCGACGTCGGTAATCGCCGTACTGACGATCGGCAGTTCGGCCGCCATATATTCGAGCACCTTGGTCGGGCTGATGAAGCGCGTCGATTCATTGAGTGCAAACGGCAGCAGACAGACATCCCAGCCGGCCAGGAATTGCGGCAGCGCCTGGTAAGCCTGCTGGCCCAGATAATGGATATTGGCGCGCTGCGGCAGGCTGGCCGGATCGATCTTGACGACGGGGCCGATCAGCACCACTTGCCATTCCGGATGCGCGTCGGCCACGGCCGCGATCAGACCGGCGTCGAAGCGCTCATCGATCACGCCATAAAAGCCGAGGCGCGGACGGGCGATATTTTGCTGCAGCGGATGGGCATTCGTGCGGTCGAGCGCCTGCTCGAAGTGGATCACGTCGACGCTGCTGGGGAAGCAATGCACATTCGCATGGCGCGTGCGCTTGGCTTCATACAGGCTGGGGCCTCCCGTAAATACCAGGTCGGCGATGCCGAGCAAAGCGCTTTCACGCTGCAGCAGCTGCTTGGGGGGATTATTAAACGCGGACAATTCGTCCATGCAGTCGTACACGACCAGCGACGGGTGCACTTGCGCCAGCAGCGGCAACGCCATCGGCGTGTAGAACCAGACGATGGGCGTGACGCCATCGGGCACCAGACCGTCGAGCAGCGACTGTAAGACTGGAATCTGGTCGTCATGAAAACCGGCTGCGTGGATCGGCGTGTGCGGTTGATACACGGTCAGGTTGGGCACCGGGGTATAGCTGTGCATGCTGGCCAGGCCCGCATCGTACACCGGCTCCTCCACAAACATGACTTTGTAATGGCGCGCTAGGCGGGTCAACAATTGCTGTGGCCGTTGGTAGACGAACTCCCAGCGCAGGTGACAAAAAACGATGACGGTTTCCACGATGCTCTCCTTGTTTTTCCCTTGCGGGAGGTTGCTATTGACTGTTGTGATAGGCAGCTTGTCGGTCAGCCGCTGCGCCTGCCTGAGGGCAGCGGCGTAAGGCGCCACCAACACGCGCTTCAGCGGATCTGGACCATCTCGGTCCAGGTCCCACAGACCGCTGCGATGCCAATGATGTTCGTTGTGCCAGTCGGGACGGTCGATGATCGGATACAGGCACACGCCCAGCACCTGCGCGCCGTGCTGGAGCGCCAGCGCCGCCTCGGCCGCCATCTCGCGTATCCAAGCGCCACGCCCACTACCGACATGGCTGGTCTCGGCCAGCAGCAGCGGACGGTGGTAGCGCTGGTGCAGTACGGCCAGCAGCTTGTGCAGCGGCTGGCGGCGCGGATCGGCCAGGTGCCACCACAACCGGGCATTGGTGCCGCCTTCCCACTGGTTGGTGTCGTAGTAGTTGGCGCCGACCAGGTCGAGATAACGCTCCGCCCCCCCCAGTTCTGGTTCGCGCCGGCCGCACAGCATGTCCCACGCCTCGAACTGGGCGTCGTGCCAGCCGGCAGCCTGCTGCGCCCATTCCGGCTGGCCAGGTGGTGCAATCACATTGATCAAGGGGTCGCAGTGCAGCATGCGCGCACCCGGCGTCACCTCCCATATCGCATCGCAGCCGGCCAGCGTGGCGCGCACCAACTGGCGCTTGCCTTCGGTGGCAGCACGTTCGTCGTAACGGTTCAGGCAGGCGAACATATGTACCGACAGGCCCCAACTGCTGAACGAGATTTCGTTGATCGGAGAATAGATGGGTTCAGGCCCGGCAAACGGTGCCAGGTACTGTGCCGCAGCACGGCAGAAGCGGGCAAAGCGCGGCACGAAGTCAGGGCCATACACATCGACCTCCGGCGGCCAGCCATAGTGGCAAAAGGTCCAGCATATCTGCAGACGCTGCTCGCGTGCTGCCTGCAGACGCGCATCGAGAAAGGAAAAATCGAACACGCCATCGCGCTCGGCTAGGCGCCAGCCGATGGTCTCGCGCACGGTGCGAATGCCGAACTGGCCCAGCAGCGCGTAGTCCTCGCCGGCACGCTGCAGATGGCCGGTAAGATGGTTCAGGTCCAGCGCGCGTCCGTCATGATTGACATGGTCCGCGCCTTCGTAACCACCCTGCCAAAAAGAATTGAACGGAGAACTGGGGTGTACCATGGGTCGCTTCCGTGAAGTAATATTTTATTAATTTTCGTGTTTTTATTTTAACTTGGCGCTGCCTTTTCTGCCCTCCGTTCCTGCTCTGTTCATGTAGGACTTCTCCCACGTGAAAGGCCCGGGTATCGCCGACGATGAGCAGTATTACAAGTACGAAAAGGCTGCGCTGGGCACGACGGCAGACCCGTCGTACAATGCCTGCTGACACGATTCAGGGCGGCGCTTATCCGGTGCCGCTTTTTTCAAGCCGCCACAAGCGTCTTTACCCAGGCCGCGCCTGTTGCACGGCACTTTCTTTATGAGATCCCGCATGAAAATTGACAATTCAAATACGATACAGTGGCGTTTTGCCGAACGTGCCGCGCAGTTGCAAAGCTCCTTCATCCGCGAGATTCTGAAGATCACGCAGCGCCCCGAGATCATTTCGTTTGCCGGCGGCCTGCCCTCACCAGCCACCTTCCCGGTTGATGAAATGAAAGTGGCCTTCGACAAGGTGCTGTCGAACAACGGCAAGGTGGCACTGCAATACGGCCCGACCGACGGCTACCTGCCGCTGCGCCAGTGGATCGCCGATTCCCTGTCCACCGGCGGCAGCAGCATCGCGCCGGAACAGGTCCTCATGACGTCAGGCTCGCAACAGGCACTGGACTTGCTGGGCAAGGTCCTGATCGACGAAGGCAGCCGCGTGCTGGTTGAAACCCCCAGTTATCTGGGCGCGCTGCAGGCGTTTTCCGTGTACCGCCCGCAATTCATGTCGGTCGACACCGATGACGAAGGCCTGGTGCCGTCTTCGGTCGATCCGGTCGCCGACGGCGCACGCTTGCTGTATGCGCTGCCGAACTTCCAGAATCCGACCGGGCGCAGCCTGTCCGTGGCGCGCCGCGTGGAACTGGTGGAAACCTGCGCCCGCCACGGCCTGCCGCTGATCGAAGACGATCCGTACGGGGCGCTCAGCTACAGCGGCGAGCCGTATCCGAAAATGTTGAACATGAACCCGCACGGCGTCATCTACATGGGTTCGTTCTCGAAAGTGCTCACGCCGGGCATCCGCCTGGGCTATGTGGTGGCGCCGCCGCCCCTGGTGCGCCGCCTGGAACTGGCCAAGCAGGCAGCCGACCTGCACACCTCGCAGCTGACGCAGATGGTGGTGCATGAAGTGATCAGGGACGGCTTCCTGGAGCAGCATATTCCGAAGATCCGGACACTATATGGCGACCAGTGCCAGGCCATGTTGCACGCGCTGCAAGAGCACTTCCCGGCCGGCGTAACGTGGACCCGCCCCGAAGGCGGCATGTTTATCTGGGTCACCTTGCCGAAACACATTGATGCGATGGCACTGCTCGACGAAGCGATCGCCAACAAGGTGGCCTTCGTGCCCGGCGCACCCTTCTACGCCAATACGCCCGAGACCAACACCCTGCGCCTGTCGTTTGTGACGGTGCCGCCCGAGCGTATCCGTGAAGGAATCGCCATCCTGGGCAAGCTCATTGCAGCGAAGCTGTAAGCCACGTCGCGACCTTCCCGCCGCGCTGTCCACGTGGCGGGATATGATTATTGCAATGCTTTCCACAACATAAAGCTTAGATTTTTCACCAAACAAATTGCCGAAGAGGTATGATCTGTATCAAAGTGTAACTTCAAGATCGGGTCAGATTACTTTGGCATTGCTGGCCTGTGCTCCCCATCAGATAGAGGCCGGCAGCAATGAGTCCAGGCAGCATGGCATGTTCACAACGGCGCGTGGCCGCAATATTGATTGTCGATGATGCGCCGGCCAACTTGGAACTGCTGCGCAAACTGATGAGCGAGCAGGGCTACCAGGTGTACGTCGCCCTGTCTGGCGAGCGAGCACTCGCTATTGCCCAGCGCGCCCAACCCGACCTGATCCTGCTCGACGTGATGATGCCCGACATGGATGGCTTCGAAACCTGCCACCAGCTCAAGCAGCATCCCCTCACGCAACGCATCCCAATTATCTTCATGAGCGCCAGCACCGACACTGACGACGTGGTGGCCGGCTTCGACATTGGGGCCGTCGACTATATTGCCAAGCCGCTGCGCATGGCCGAGGTGTGCGCTCGCGTACGCGCCCAGCTGCAGATCCGCAGCAACAGTGAAACCCAGGAAGAACAGGCCGAGCGCCTGCGCACCATCGTCACCCACATGGCCGAAGGCCTGCTGATCATCGAGGCGGACGGCCGCATCCAGTACACCAACCCGGCCTGCGACCAATACCTGGGCTACCGCGAAAACGAACTGGCGGGCCTGTCGATCGCCGACCTGCTCAGCCCCATGGTGACGCAGGAATACCTCGATTATTTCGCCATGCATGCGGCCAACCCGGACACCGCCCATAATCACGGCACGCGCGAAGTGGCGATCCGCCACCGTGCTGGCCACACGCTGTGCATGGATTTGACGCTGACGCCGATGTATCTGCGCCAGCCACTGTATATCGGCCTGCTGCACGACATCACCCATCACAAGCAGTCGGAAGACGCGCTGCAGCGCGCCGCCTACCTCGACCCGCTGACGAAAATCGCCAACCGCCGCCATTTTGACAACTTCCTGGAAAAAGAATGGCAACGCAGTGTACGCAACGGCAGCGTGCTGTCGCTGGTGGTGCTCGACGTCGACCATTTCAAGCTGTACAACGACAGCCTGGGCCACCCGGCCGGCGACAGCTGCTTGCAGCAAGTGGCGCAAGCGATCGACTCCCACGCCTGCCGCGCGGGCGACCTGGCGGCGCGCTACGGCGGCGAGGAATTCGTGGTACTTTTTTCGGAAACCGAAGCTGAAAACGCAATGGACCTGGCCGAAACCATCCGCGCCCACATCGAAGGGCTGCACCTGCCCCACCCGCAATCACCTACCTCGGCCTGGATCACCGTCAGCATCGGCGTCGCCACCATCCGCCCTCATCAACTCGACACCCGCGAAACCCTGTTTGTCGCCGCAGACCGCGCACTGTATGTGGCCAAGGAAGAAGGCCGCAACCGGGTGCGTGCCACCAGATCGGGCAGTACGGCGTGGGAGACCGTCAAGGCGCTGGTGCTGCGCTGACAAAACCAGGGCTCCCGGTGGCACGCTTTTGTTCACCGCGTATCAGAACTTGCGGGACACGCTCAGCTTGGCATTACGTGCCCCCCCCGTCACTGCTTCGCTCAAGTAGGACATGTGAACGGTTCAAGACATTATCAACGGTAAGCCGCACTTCCGTCCCCCGCCACATCCCGTTGCTGCCATTCCACGACGCAAACAAGGTGTGCAGCGCGTACCCCTTCGACGGTGGCAACCGGTAAACATTACCCACCGACAATACTCTATCCTGCCTGGCGACAAACCTGCCCTGCCATCCCACCGTCGAGCCAAGACCAGGAAACCGTCAACCCAACCCCGTCATCAGCTTGTCCGGCGCCACCGTCGAAACAGGTTCATTCTTGCCCCACGGATCGCGATGAGTTCCCCGGCGCGACCCGAACTGCGACGACAACGAGGCACTGGCGAACAAACGCGGCGAGTTGTAATACGACTCCACCTCGACGCCCTCGGTACGCAAGCCGGCAAGATTACGGTAAGAAGACAAGCCCGGCGGCAAGCCCATGCCGCTGCCCGGCACATAGCCTTCGACCAGTATCCCCAGGCGCGGGCCGATATTGTCTTCGACCCGGTTACGGTAAGCCGTCACACGCAATTGCGCATCGTCGCGCTGCTGTAACAATCCCTGGCGGTGCAGCATCACGCCGATGCGCGCGGCCGTCACGCGTTCGACAGCCAAATCGCGGCTGGTGCCCGGCGTGCTGGAACCCAGGCGGGCCGACACATAATATTCATTCGAATACATCTCGTCGATGGTCGGCGCGCGCCAGGTACGGCTCACATCACCGAACAGCGCCAGCGCGCTGCTGGCCTTCCAGAACAGGCCCAGGCGCGGCGACCAGTCTGCATGGGTTTTTTCGCTGAAATCATGGCCGGCAGCCGGCAAGGCGCTGTTGTAACGCGAGGCCACGTTCGGCACGCCTTCGGACAGCACGCGGTCATGGCGCAGGGCCGCCGTCAGGGTCACGTCGCCATACGTCATCGCGTCCTGCAAATACAGGCCGCGCGTTTCCTGGCGCCCGGACGGCATGTAGTAGGGCTGGAAATAGCCGTAGTGATAGCCCGGGTCTTTCAGCGCCGTCAACGACGGGTAGTACATCAGCGTGTCGCGCACATTCTTGTGCCATTGCACGCCCGTCATCAGCAGGTGCGATACCGCGCCGGTGGCAAACACGCTTTCATTGCGCAGTTCCGCGATACGGTCGACATACGAAGCCCAGCTTTTATTGCCCAGCGAACCCAGGTAGGAGCCGAGCGAGGCCGAAGGCAGGCGCTGGTCGTGCTGGTCGGTATGCGAATAGCCGGCCGTGGCCGTCAGCCTGACCCAGGGATTGTCTTGCGGTGCATACTGCCATTTGACGGAATAGGTGTCATCATCCTGGTCGCGGCAAACCGCCTTGCGCTGCCACGCTTCGTCCAGGCCGTAGCGCCTGATTTCCGCTTCGGTCGGCGTCGACACATCCTCGCCCATGGCCGCGCACGGACCCCAACCGGTGCTGCCGCTCTTCATCGCGGTCAGGGTCAGCAGCTGTTCGGGCGTCAAACGTAAATTGAGCTTGAGCAGGTTCGATGGCGCATCGATGGCGGAAAAGCGAAACGGCTTGCCGTCCGGTTTGCGCAGGTCGTCCGACTTGCGCTGGGTGGAAAACGCCATCACGTCGAAGCGGCCGTCTTCGGTGCGGCCATACGCGGCGACTGTGACATCGTCTTCCGCATTGTTGCTGTGGCGTGAATACTTGACGAAGGCGCCCAGTCTGGCATCGCCTCCAAGCATGTCTTTCGCATCCTTGGTGTCGACCGTAATTACGCCGCCAAAGCCGCCATTGCCGTACAAGCTGGTATGGGCGCCCTTGTTTACTTCTATCTGCCGGATCAGTTCAGGTTCGATAAAGATCGAACCCTGGCGGTATTTTGCAAATCCCTTCGGCACGCCGTCGAGGATGACCTTCACGTATGGGCGCGGGCAGCAGGCATGCCGAAAATATCGGCTGTCAGCTGCATCGCCGCGTCGCTTTGCGAACCGCCGCCAGCCACGCGCAATGCGGTAATCGGCACGCCACTCTTTTTCTCGATGCGCTCCTTGCCTTCGCGCAGCGCGTAGGCCAGGCCTTCCAGGATGGCGCGGTACATATGGGCGCGCGTATGCACATCGCCAAAGCCAATCATGGCACCCTTCGCTTCCGGCCCCGGCACCTTGATGCCGGGACTCCAGTACGGCTGCAGCATCAAGCCCATGGAGCCGGTCGAGTCGATGAACTGGCCACACAGGCGGTAATTCAAATAGCCCGACAGAAGCAGGAATTTGTGCGTGCGCCGCCAGACATCGGGCTGGTGCGCCGCGATCCAGTTGATCTCGGCCTCGCGGCGAAAGTAACGGATGGTGCCATCTAAGCGCGCGAGACAAAACGCCGCCGCCACCACGGCGCCAGTGGCGGCACCTGCCGCGTCTGGCGCTGGTCCAGCCAGGTGAGGGCGGGCCGCGCTGGGTGGTGACGGCCACGCCGGCGACCTGCGAACGCTCGATGGAACTGGTGCGCCACAGTTGCTGGCACGCCTCGCACACGGCTTGCCAGTAGCCGTCGGCGTCATGTTCGGCTCAGCCGGGATGCGTGGAAAAATACGGCTCCAGGAAGACCTGCGCCTGGGCCGCCAGGTTACCCTGCATGTCGAACAGCAGCGCGCGCACGCTTTGCGTGCCGTTGTCGATGGCCAGCAGATACGCGCCAGCATGCGGCATGGCGCTCATGGCCAGCCTGCGTGAGCCAGCGCAGCGCGCAGCGCCTGCAACAACGCTTGCGGCTGCAGCGCAGGCCTCGCGCTGAAGACCGGTGTTTCCCAGTCCTGCCTCCGCACCGTCACCACGTGCAGGCTGCCCCGTTCATTCCAGGCCGGATACCAGCCGACATCGACGATATCGCCATTGGCACAGCAAATCTGCAGCAGATCTTCGCCCAGGTCATCCACGATGGCGGCCACCGGCTGCGTCAGGTCCAGCTGCGACAGGCTGTCGTAAGTAATGCGGGCGCCACCCAAAGCCAGGGGTAGGCCAAACAGCATTGTATTAATATTGTTCTCCTCGATCATGTTCTCCTTTGTGTGATTGCCCTGGCACGCTGTAATGGCTCCGCCACAGGGCCAGGTAGCGCGTTTGCTCCTGCTCCCAGCGCGCGTCATTCCACCCCATCGCCAGCTCGCCGCCGCTGGCGGCATCGCACAGCGCCTGCGCGCTGCCCGACAGAGGCGCGAACAGAGCAAAAATCGGCAGCTTGCGCAAATCCGCCCGTCTTCCAGCCGCAGTGCATGTTCGCGCCCTTCCTTCGACGGGTCAAGTGCGCCGCTGCCGATCACGGGGCGCGCGCCGGAAAAGGCGGCGATCACGTCGCTTTCATTCAGGCCGAGCGTGTAGCCATGCGCGCGCAATTGCGCTTCCAGGTCGGGGCCGAACACGCCGACGCCAAAGGTGGCCAGTGGCGCCTCGCGGTCCAGGCCCTGCAGTGTGCACAGGCGTTGCAAACTGAGCGACAGCACCGGCTGGTCACCGCCAGGCACGGTCAAATGGCCCGCCACGCTGGTGCCGCCGCCGTGGGCAATAATGATGATGCCGTATGTGTGTGCGTGCGCCAGCAAGGCGCGTACAGCTTCGGCGCTGTCGGGAAAGGCCACGCCATCGGGCACCGCGCCGATGCGGCCATGACGCAGCCTGAACCAGTCGGGCAGGCTTTGCCCCAGCACATGGCGCAAACGCAAGGCCGGCGACATATCAATCAAGGGATGGTCCGCCAGGCGCGATGCGGGAACCAGCGTCGCATCGCCTGCCTCCCAAGATATACTGTCTGACAGCCAGCATAGGCTGCCACCATCAGGAGGTATCGGTTTTTCATGACAATCGCATTGTTCCATCATGCCAGGCACTGACAGCGTCACCGCAGCCTATGTCCAGCCGCTGCTGGAAGCGGCCGGCGCGCACGGCATCGACAGCATCACTCTGGCCAGCGCCGCAGGGCTGCCGGAAAACAGCCTGTCGCCGCTGCCGGCCACCCTGCCCGCCTCCGCCTATGTGCGATTGCTCGACGCCGGCGCCATGCTGGCTGGCGACGCGCATTTCGGCCTGCACGTGGGCGAGCGCGTGCGCATGGGCACGTACAGCGCCTATGGCCTGGTGCTGCTCAGTTGCGCCAGCGTCGGCCAGGCGCTGGAACAGACGGCGCGCTATGAAGTGCTGGCGCACGATCTGGGCCGCTCGTCGCTGCGGCGCGACGGCGACTGCTTTCATTACCGCTGGATCAGCCACTACCCGCAAGCAAGCCGGCACCTGGTCGACAGCGTGTTTGCAGGCATCCGCGTGTGTGGCGACTGGCTGGCAGGCAGGCCACTGCCGCCCGGCGAACTGGCGTTTGCCCACGATGGCGGCGGCCAGGCCCTGCTGCGCCATGCCAGCCACCGCGACGAATATGTGCGCGTACTGGGCAGCCTGCCGCGCTTCAAGGCAGACGCCAACACCTCCACCATGGACGCGCAGGTACTGGACTGGCCGGTGCCGAACGCCGACACCCGCCTGTATCCCTTGCTGCGCCAGCATGCCGAACAGTTGCTGGCACAACGCTGTGGCATTCAGGGCACCATCATCGGCATCGAAGCGCAGGTTCGGCAAGCCATCGCAGCCGGCCTGCGCCAGGGCGCGGTGCGCCTGGCCGGCGTGGCCGGCGAACTGGCGATGACGCCGCGCACCCTGCAAAGGAAGCTCAGCGACGCGGGCACCAGTTTCCAGGCCCAGCTGGACCAGGTGCGCTATCGCCAGGCCTGCGATTATCTGCGCCAGCCCCAGCTGTCGCTGGTCGATATCGCCTTTTTGCTCGGCTACCAGGAACAAAGCGCCTTCAACCACGCGTTTCGCGCCTGGGCCGGCACCAATCCGGGCGCCTGGCGCTTGCAGGCGCGGCTTGATGCGCGTGAATGATCGCGCTTGCCAATTCTGGCTATACTGGCAGCGGCAAGTCTAGTTCTCTACTCCAACCTGCACTGCAAAGGATGAATAATGCAACTCAAGGACAAAGTCGCACTGATTACCGGCGCCGCCAGCGGCATCGGCAAGGAAATGGCCATTGAATACGCAAAACAAGGCGCGAAGATCGTGATCGCCGACCTGGCGCTTGATGCCGCCAGCAAGACCGCCGATGAAATCATGCAGGCCGGCGGCGAGGCGTTTGCCGTCGCCATGGATGTGTCGAGCGAAGAACAGGTCGACAAGGGCGTGGCCGACGCCGTGGCGCATTTCGGCGGCATCGACATTTTGATCAGCAATGCCGGCATCCAGATCATCAGCCCGGTGGTCGACTACCCGTTCGATCAATGGAAAAAGATGCTGGCGATCCATATGGACGGCGCCTTCCTCACCACCCGCGCCTGCATGCGGGCCATGATCAAGGGTGGCCGCGGCGGCGCCATCATCTACATGGGTTCGGTGCACTCGCACGAAGGCTCTCCCTTCAAAAGCGCCTACGTGGCGGCCAAGCACGGCCTGGTGGGCCTGGCCAAGGTGGTTGCCAAGGAAGGCGCGAAAGACGGCATCCGCGCCAACGTGATCTGCCCCGGCTTCGTGCGCACCCCGCTGGTCGACAAGCAGATCCCGGAACAGGCGGCCCAGCTGAATATCAGCGAAGAAGACGTGATCAAGAAAGTCATGCTGAAAGACACCATCGACGGCGAATTCACCACTACCCAGGACGTGGCGCAAACGGCCGTGTTCCTGGCGGCATTTCCGTCGAATGCCCTCAGTGGCCAATCGATCGTGGTCAGCCACGGCTGGCACATGCAGTAAATCGTCCAAGGAACAGCGCAGGCGGCGCCGTCCGCCTGCTCCCGGCAGCCCGGCCTGCCGGGACGGTGAAATCAGCCTGCCGGTCAATCCGGCGCCGGTATTGCGGCTTGCCCCGCTGTGTGCCGACTGCGCACTGCCGGCGCAATTGCCACCGTGGTGCCCGCCGCTGGCCTTCCTGGTGCCCGCCGTGCCGTTCCTGGCACGGTCCGAGCGACTGTTGCAGCACCGCGCCGCTCGAGCCGGAACAGCGCCATCGCCTGTTCCAGCTGCTGCGCCTGGCCCTGCAGCGAACTCGATGCGGCCGCCGATTCCTCCACCAGCGCCGCGTTCTGCTGTGTCACTTCATCCATTTGCGTGACGGCCCGGTTGACCTGGCCGATGCCGTGGCTTTGCTCGCGCGAGGCCGAGGCGATTTCGCCCATGATGCCGTGCACGCCCTGCACCGCGACCAGCATTTCCTGGCTGCTGGCACCGGCCTGCGCGGCCAGCCGCGTGCCCTCCTGCACCTGCTGCAAGGAAGCGGTAATGAGCTGCTTGATCTCGGTGGCGGCCGCCGCCGAACGCTGCGCCAGGCTGCGCACTTCGCCGGCCACCACCGCAAAGCCGCGCCCCTGGTCGCCGGCGCGCGCCGCCTCCACGGCCGCGTTCAGGGCCAGGATATTGGTTTGAAACGCGATGCCTTCGATGATGCCGGTAATGTCGCCGATTTTTTTCGACGAGGCGTTGATCTGGTCCATCATCGTGACCACCTGGCCGACAATCTCCCCGCCGCGCCCCGCCAGGCCATGCACCTTGCCGGCCATGGTGCTGGCCTGTTCGGCGTTGCCGCTGTTTTGCTGCACGGTGGCCGCCAGCTGCTCCATGCTTGATGCCGTCTGCTCCAGGGCCGACGCCTGCGCCTCGGTGCGGCCCGACAAGTCCATATTGCCCGCTGCAATCTCCTGGCTGGCCATGCTGATGCGCAGAAAATTGCCGCGCACATCGCCGACGATGGAGTGCAGGTTCACGCGCAGCTGGCGCAAGGAGCGCAGCAGCTGCCCCATTTCGTCGCGCCGCGTGGTCTCGATTTCGCCCGTCAGGTCGCCGCCGGCCATCACGTCGCAGGCCTGGCGTGCCTGCTGCAGGGGCAGCAGCACGGTACGGTGCAAAACGTTCCAGAAATACAGTGTCGCCAGCAGCGCCACCACCGACACGGCCGTCAGCCAGGGTCCGGCCGAGTCGGGAAACACCTCGGCATGCCAGGCCAGTTGCAGCAGCAAGGCCAGGCTGAGCAGCCCCAGGTTCCACGCTACGCGCTTGCCGAGCGCCATATCGCGCAAGCCCACGATTTTCGCCAGCCAGCCCGTGCGCACGGCCGCACCCTGGCTGATCGCCATGCCGCCGGCCTGGCCCGCCTTGATACGCGCATACAGGGCCGCCGCCTGCGCCACCTGCTGGCGCGTGGGCTTGGTACGCACGGACATGTAGCCGATCGCCGCGCCGTCCTCGACCACTGGCGTGACGTTGGCCAGCACCCAGTAAAAGTCGCCGTTCTTGCAGCGATTTTTCACCATGCCGCTCCACGAGCGGCCCGAACGGATGGTGGCCCAGAAGTCGGCAAACGCTTCGACCGGCATGTCGGGATGGCGCAGGATGTTTTGCGGCGCCCCCATCAATTCCTCGGCCGTGTAGCCGCTGACGGCAATGAAGTAGGGATTGGCGTAAGTAATATTGCCCTGCAAGTCAGTAGTCGAAACGATGGTCTCGGTGTCGCTCAGGTTGATCTCGGTATCGCTGACAGGAAGATTGAGTCGCATGGTCACATCCTCGGGTTAGCCCGCACGGTGACGGGTAAGCTAGCAACGGAGTGATGCCAGGCTATGCTGCCTGCCTGGCATCACTATTTTAGTATTTTATTACCAATAAAATAGAATACTTATGGACCAGAGGCTGCGGCGCAGTTACGCCTGAACTGGCTGCCGCTGATCTGCTTTCTCTTGTCGATATAGTGCACTAAATTAAACGAATTAAATACATATATTATTTTTTGCATAACTACCAATATTTATACAAAACTTTTATATATATTGAATTTTGGTTTTTTTATAATATTATTTTATTTTAAATGGCAAAAATTCTTGCCTGGCACAGCGTGCTGTGTGCTGCGTGCTTGCAGACACTCACGGCAAGCTCGATATGTCGGAAAAGATAAGGTACAGGCCCGGACGGGCGCTGTGACAGAAGGTAGTGCCTGGGACTTATGGGCGGGGACGGCGTACGGTGGCGCCGTGCCCGGGATAAATGGATGGACCGTGACGTCAGCGCGGCACGTAGCGCCAGCCAGTGCTTTCCAGCATGAACGTTAATTCGGTCTTGATGTCGTCACGGTTCGGCACGCTCAACACGCTATCGCACGCCAGGTAGCCGGTCTTGCGCTTGATTTCGCAATTGTCCAGCGACTTGACCTGCATGGAGGTGGCCGCTTCCTGCAGTTGCTTGTCCTTGGCCGCCTCCGGGTCCCTGGCCATTTCATCGCTGGCCCAGGCGCGTACCAGCGCCATGGCTTCGGCCGGCGCCGGTCCGGGAAACTGGGCGTTCTTGCGCTCGACACCGACCCAGTTGCCGCCCTTCTGGCGCAGCGGCAGCACCATGTAGCCATCGCGCATGCCGGCGCTCATGCTCACCAGGCAGACGGTTTCATCTTTCACTTCCGGCGACGGCAGGCAGCCCGACAGGCTAGTGACCTTGACGGCGATCGGCATGCTGGACTGTGTTTTCGCCACGCCCGCATCGACGGCGGCCTGTATCTGTTGCAGGGTCGGGATGGTGGCGGCATGCACAAAACCGGCGGCAAACGCGGTGGCAAGGGTGAAGGCAAAGGTCGTCGGACGCATGGCTCGTTACTCATATAAAAAAGGAAACGTAGTTTAACCGCCATCGTGCTGAAACACGTTCCGATTCGAAACTATTGCGCATCAACAGGAGGTAGACAGCCATTGGCCACCAGTGGTCAACTGCGGCGCAACGCCGCGCTTTGTTGCTATGATGTCGGGCTGCCGGCGCGACAGCCGGCCAGATCGATCTTGAACATAACGGGAGTTTGAATGAAGTTACGTCTGCTGCTCTTGGGAGCATTCAGTGCCGCCATGGCCACCACCGCCGCCATCCCGGCGCTGGCCGCGCCGCGCGGTTTTACCGTCGAAGACATGGTCGCCATGGAACGTGTCGGCAGCCCGGTGCTGTCGCCGGACGCCACGCGCGTAGTCTACACCGTGCGCAGCACCAATCTCGACAAAAACCGCGGCAACACGCAGCTGTGGATGATCGACCTGCGCGCGCCGAACGCCGCGCCGCGCCAGCTCACGCGCGGCGAAGCCAGCGCCAGCGATCCGCAATGGTCGCCCAAGGGCGACGCCATCTACTTCCTCTCAAGCCGCTCGGGTTCGTCGCAAGTGTGGCAGTTGCCCCTGAACGGTGGCGAAGCGTCGAAAGTCACCGACCTGGCGCTGGACGTCGACACCTACCGCCTGTCGCCGCAAGGCGACCGCCTGGCCTTCAGCATGGGCGTGTTCCTCGATTGCGCGAACATCGCCTGCAGCAAGCAGCGCCTCGATGAAAAAGCGAAGAACAAGGCTACCGGCATGGTCTACGACCAGCTGTTCGTGCGCCACTGGGACACCTGGGCCGATGGCCGCCGCAACGTGCTGTATTCGGCGCCCATTGATGCCAGCGGCAAGGTCAGCGCTACGCCGGTCAGCCTTTCCGGCTCGCTGGACGGCGATGCGCCATCGAAACCGTTCGGCGATAACGGCGAATACCATTTCAGCCCGGACGGCAAGACAGTGGCATTTTCGGTGCGCGTGGCCGGCCGCACGGAATCGTGGTCAACCAACTTCGATGTCTACACCATCCCCGCCACCGGCGGTGAAGCGCCGCGCAACCTGACCGCCGACAACCCGGCCTGGGATGCGAAAGCCACTTACTCGCCGGACGGCCGCACGCTGGCCTACGTGGCCATGACCAAGCCTGGTTTCGAGGCAGACCGTTTTCATCTGGTGCTGATGGATGTTGCCACTGGCACGAAGCGCACCGTGGCCGACGACTGGGACCGCTCGGTCGCCGACTTCCGCTGGACGCCGGACGGCAAGGCCCTGCTGGTCACCGCCGATGACGTGGGCCAGCACCGCTTGTTCCATATCGATGCCGCCAGCGGCAAGGTCGCGGCCCTGACCGGCAAGGGCGCGGTCGGCGAATTCGACGTGCGCGGCAACACCATCGTGCTGACCCAGGCCAACCTGGCTTCGGGCGCGCAGCTGTACCAGCGCAAACTCTACGCCAGGTCGGAAAGCGCACCGATGGTGCAGCTGACCAGGCAGAATGCGGCCGCGCTGGCCGACGTGCGTTTCGGCGAATACGAGCAGTTTTCGTTTGCCGGCGCGAATGGTGAAACCGTCTATGGCCATGTGATGAAGCCATGGAACGCCAAGGCCGGCGAAAAATATCCGATCGCCTTTTTGGTACACGGTGGCCCGCAAGGCAGCTTCGGCAACAGCTGGAGCTACCGCTGGAATCCGCAGGTGTATGCAGGCGCCGGCTACGCCACCGTCTTTATCGACTTCCACGGTTCGACTGGCTACGGCCAGAAGTTCACCGATTCAATCAGCGGCGACTGGGGCGGCAAGCCGCTGGTCGACCTGCAAAAGGGCCTGGAGGCGGCCACGCAGAAATTCGCCTGGCTGGACCGCGAACGCAGCTGCGCGCTGGGCGCCTCGTATGGCGGCTACATGATGAACTGGATCGCCGGCAACTGGCCGGACGGCTTCAAGTGCCTGGTCAACCACGACGGCGTGTTCGACAACCGCGCCATGTACTACGCGACGGAAGAACTGTGGTTCAACGAGTGGGAAAACGGCGGCACTTACTACGATGCCGCCGCCAAGCACGAGCAGTTCAATCCCGTCAACTACGTGAAGAACTGGAAAACGCCGATGCTGGTGGTCCAGGGCGACCTGGACTTCCGCATCCCGACCACCCAGGGCCTGGGCACCTTTACCGCGCTGCAGCGCCAGAACGTGCCGAGCAAATTGCTGGTGTTCCCGGACGAGAATCACTGGGTCTTGAAGCCGGCGAACTCGCTGCTGTGGCATCACACGGTATTGGACTGGTTGAATACCTATACCAAGAAATAAGCCCGGCTTTGAGCGCCGTTAGCGTTACCACAGCCCGGATATAAAAACTGGGGTCAGACCCGTCGGGTCTGACCCCAGCTCTTTGCCGCCAGGTTTAATAACTGCTGAGCGCCTTTGCAAACTTCACTATCCACAGCCTTGCAGGGCGCTCGCGGTCGTCGCCGCGCGCCACGCGGATGGTATTGGCGGCATTGCAGCCTGCTGCGTTGCCGGTGACGATCACGCCATTCGCGTCCACCGTGCACTTGGTGACATCGGCGCCCTCCACTTCCACACCGTTCGCATCAAACACTTTGGTTTTCATGCCGAAGTCATTGTCGTTGGACAGCGCTATCGTCGAACCGTCAATCAGTGTCAATCCTTCGGCTTTTTCTGCCGCCCAGCCGATCGCGTTCAGGTCCAGCAGCAAGGTTTTCTTCATCGCTTTTACCTGTGACCAATCGGCGCCATTGACGGCGGCACCGGCCATGCTGCTCTTTTCCAGATCCGAGCTGGTGGCGTTGAAGGCAGCGCCCGAAATATCGGTGGCCGCGCTCAGGTCGACAAGCATCAGTTTATTGAACACCTTGCCCGACGGTGCGGCGCCCTGCTCGATGACGAGGAACTTGCCGCCACCAAGCGCCACCATGTCGCCCAGCTTGGCGTTGCCGGTGCGCCCGTCCTGGTAGTCTGCCGCATCGAGCGGATAGGCGAACATTTTGCCGCTGGTGCCAAGCGCCGGGTCGAATTCGATCCAGCGCGTAAAGCGTGCATAGCGTTCGATCAGTTCGACTTTTTTCGTCACCGCGTAGGTGGCGCTGCCGTCCGTCAGCGGGCTTTGCAAAAAGGCATACAGCTTGTCGTTGGAGGTGTCGAGCGTCATGCCTTCCATGCCGCGGTTGGCGCGGCGCTTGGCGAACAGCACCGGCAAGCCCTTGCCCGGTTCATATTTGGCCTGGATCACGCCGGTGGCGGCATCGAGCTTGATGATAAAGGGACCGTATTCGTCGGAGACCCACAGCGCATTGCGCTTCTTGTCAACCACGATGGCTTCCGAATCGAGGCCGCCTGCGTTGAAGACGGCCTTGCTGGCCGGATCATATTTCATCGCGTCCATCACCGGGATCTCGGCCGAATTGCCGACCGCGCCCACCGGCACCGGCAAGCCCGAGGTGTTGACGCTGGCGCTGACCTTGATCGGCGTGGAAGACGCCAGCACGGCGCCGTTCTTGCCCACCGTGATCACGCCAAACGCGGGCGTAAAACTCGGCGACGGGAAGATCTTGCTGCCGATGGTGGCGCCCTTGACGTTCGGGTCCGGTACCAGAGGACCGTCGCCGTTCGGGCCGCGGTCCGTCAGGCCATAGAATTCCAGGTCGCCATTGGCTGCCGTGCCCTTGAAGGCCAGGCCGGAGCCATACGATGGCAAAAAGCCGCCCGGAAAGTCGCTCTTGACCTTCGCATTCGTCCCTTCGTACGGCACGTAGAAACTGCTGGCCGCCTGGATCTGGTAGCGCGTGACCGTCACCTTCACTTCGCCCAGCGGCGTGGTTTGCGTCAGTGCCTCGTTGAGGGGCGTACCCACTTTCGACGCCAGCGTGTCTTCAAAATGCTCGCGCACCAGCGCGCGGCGTTCGGTGTCGACCGTGCGTGCTGCAAATTTGGCGCCCAGGCCAGCGAGCTGCGCGGCCAGCGCCTTGTTGAAGACGGCTGGCGTAGCGGAAAAATCCAGCGTCTTGCCGGCCAGTGCCGTCTTGACGTCGGTGGTGATCCTGATGCCGTTCGACGGATCGCTGTCGTCGTCCAGCAACTGCAGCGCCAGCAGGCGGTTGACGACCTTGTCGTCGGCCACGCTGGTGCTGGCCGCCAGGGTCAACGGCGTGACGACGGGATTGCACAAGGTTGAGCCCAGCACCACGCCACCGGCGCTGAAAGTGACGCTATCGCCCGCGTTGCAGACGAATTCGCCCTTGGCATTGGTACTGGCTTTTGCAGCGCTGCCGGCCACGTAGTCGAGGCCTTCGACGGCGCCATCGAGGAACACCCCGGTCATGGCAACCGGCTTGGCGGCTTCGTCATGACTGTCGCTGCCGCCGCAGGCGGCCAGGCACAGGCCGGCGGCAAGCGCCAGCAGGCTCAGTTTCGGGAGAGTGTTCAGGGTGTGGTTCATCGGCTTCCTCAGGGTTGGTTGGATCAGAACCGGGAAGCCTACAGTGTCGAAATGACAAGCGTATGACAGCATAATCAAGAAAGATGCGCAGATGCGACAGACTCATCGGGCGGCCCGCCGATACCGCCAAAGCGGCCATCGGCCTGGCGCCGGAACTGTTTCGGCGTGACGCCCTTGACCTGCAAAAAGCGGCGGTTGAAATTGGCCACATTCTGGAAGCCCACGTCATAGCAGACGTTGGACACATACTGGTCGGTATCCATCAGCAGCTGGCAGGCCTTGTTGATGCGCAGGCGGTTGATAAAGTCGGTAAAGCTGTTACCGGTCGCCTTGCGGAAAAAGCGCGAGAATTTACTCAGCGACATGCCCACCTGTTCGGCCAGCATTTCCGCCGAAATCGGCTCACGGTAGTTTTCCGTGATGTAGTTGAGCACCGCATTGACCTTGGCCAGCGTGGCGTCATCGTCGTACGAACGCAGGGAGGCGGTCGACAGCAATCGGTAATTGGCGGTGCGCGCCAGTGCCACCATCAGTTGCACGAAGTGGCCGAAACGCTCGGCGCCATGGGTGGCGCGGATGCGCGCCAGGTATTGCTCGGCCTGCACGCCCATGTCGAAAAACTCCACACCATAGCTGGAGCGCTCCAGCAGCGGCAGCAGTTCGCGCAATTCGGGAATCATGCGCGCCGCGCCAGCCAGCGGCGCGTGCGAAAACTGCACGATCATGTCGCGCAACGGCACGCCACCTTCGGGCACGGCGGTCGAGATCCAGTTGTGCGGCAGGCGCGGGCCCGTCAGCACCAGATGGCCGGGCGAGAATTCGCCGATATAGTCGCCGACGAACAGGCGCCCGCTGGTGGCGACGATCAGGTGCAGCTCGTATTCTTCATGGCAGTGCCAGCGCACGCGCGAGCTGGGATAGCCGTGTTCCAGGTAGTTGATGATGCCGTCGTAGCTTTCGCGCTCCAGTTCGGGCGGCTTGCGCTCGATCTCGCGTTGCGCCTCTTTCAGCCATGTCTGTTCCATGCCGGTCTCGTTTTTTTATGGTCAGCTGCCAGTGATGCAATGTACCGCAAAACGGCAGCGAAGTCGCTACCCCTGTTCACCGAAGCGGCCCAGCGCCTGCTGGCGAAATTCCTTTGGCGTCATGCCTTTCAGTTCCAGGAAACGGCGGTTGAAGTTGGCCACGTTGTTGAAACCGGCCTCGTAGCAGATATTGCTGACGTAATGTTCGGTCTCCATCAGCAGCTGGCAGGCCTTGTTGATGCGCAGGCGGTTGACGAAATCGGTAAAGCTGTTGCCGGTGGCGCTGCGAAAAAAGCGCGAAAAGGTCCGCTCCGGCATGTCCACCTGTTCGGCCAGTTCCTTCAGCGAGAACTGGCTGCTGTAATTGTGGACGATGTAATTGATGGCCGAACTGATGCGCGCCAGCGCGGCGTCGTCGTCACTCGACTGCATCGGTATCGTCGACAGCAGCTGGTAGTGGCTGGTCTGCGCCAGTTCACCGAGCAGTGTCAGGAACTCGATCAGGCGTGGCAGGCCGCTGCTGTCGCGGATGCGCTGAAAGCGCCGCAGCGACAGCTCGCTGACGTTGAAGAACTCGATGCCGTGCAAGGCCCGCTGCAGCAGCGGAAAGAGGTCTTTCAGCTCGGGCATCACGGCCGCCATCGCGGCCAGCGGCGGATGGGCGAACTGGATCACCATGTCGCGCAGCACCACCCCTTCGGGCGGCGTATCGAGCGAGACCCAGTTGTGCGGCACACGCGGCCCCGTCAGCACCAGGTGACCAGGCGCAAACTGGCCGATATAGTCGCCGACGAAGACCTTGCCCGAGCTTTCGACGATCAGGTGCAGCTCGTATTCTTCGTGGTAATGCCAGCGCACCAGCGGGTTCGGAAAACCGTGCTCCAGGTAGCGAATGAAGCCGTAGCTGCCTTTTGGCTCGAAACCCGGCGTGGCATCGCGCTGCTGCTCGTGCTCCATCTGCGCCAGCCGGTACCCGGCCTTTTCAGGCGTGGTGCGCATGGCCGCTGCCTCAGGCGACGAGCTGGTCGAGCGCGCGACGCGCGCCAAGGTTGTACAGCCCCGCCAGCGACAGGCTGACCGCCTCGACAAACGCCGGCGTGTCGGACAGCTCGCCAAACAGCTCGCGCAGGGACAGCAGCGCTGCTGCGTCCGCACCACCTTGCAGGGCCAGTTCGCGCAAGCGCAAGCCATGCGGATCGTTGAGCGGCATGTCGACACCGTTGTCGTCATGGCCTTCCAGATAGCGGAACCAGCAGGCCACCGTGAACGCCAGCAGCTCGATCGGGCCGCCCTGCGCCAACGCTTCGCGCACGGAAGGCAGCACGAATTTCGGGATGCGCGCCGAGCCTTCGGTGCCGATGCGCGCCAGTTGGTCGCGCACGGCCGGATTCGAAAAGCGCTCGATCAGGGTGTCCTTGTAGCCGGCCAGGTCGATGCCTTCGACTTCTTCCAGCAGCGGCGTGACTTCGACGTCCATCATGCGCCGCACCAGTTTCCGGATACCGGCGTCCGCCATCGCCTCATGCGCATAGGTGTAGCCGAGCAGCATGCCGATATAGCACAGCGCCTGGTGGCTGGCGTTGAGCAGGCGCAGCTTCATTTTTTCATACGGCAGCACGTCGTGCGTCATCTGCGCGCCTACCAGTTCCCAGGCCGGACGGCCGTGCGGGAATGCGTCTTCGATCACCCACTGGCGAAATGGCTCGCACACCACCGGCCAGGCATCGATAATGCCGAACGCGTCGCGTACCAGCGCGCGGTGTTCATCGGTAGTGGCCGGCGTGATGCGGTCGACCATGCTGTTCGGGAAAGCGCAGCCGGCGGCTATCCAGCCAGCCAGCTCGCCATCGACCAGGCGCGCAAACGCCAGCAGCATGGTGCGCGTGACGTCGCCATTGTTTTGCAGGTTATCGCAGGACATGATGGTGAATGGCACCAGGCCGCGCTCCCGGCGCATGCGCAACGCGGCCAGCAGGTAGCCAAACGAGCAGCGCGGAGCTTGCGGGTTGGCCAATTCATGCACAATGTCGGGGTGGCCGGCGTCGAATTCGCCGCTGCCCTGATTGACGTAGTAGCCGCCTTCGGTAATCGTCAGCGACACGATGCGGGTGGCGGGGTCGGCCAGTTTTTCCAGCACCGCCTGGGGATTGTCCGGTGCATACAGGTACTCGGCCACGCAGCCGATCACGCGCGCCGTATCGCCTTGCGCGCTGCGTTCGATGACCGTGTACAGGCCGTCCTGCGACTGCATGGCGTCGCGCATGGCCGCGTCGTGTGCCAGCAAGCCCACGCCGCAATAGCCCCACTGCGCATGGCCCGGCAGGGCCAGCAGGTCGTCAAGATAGACGGCCTGGTGGGCGCGGTAAAAGCCGCCCACGCCGACATGCACGATGGCGGGGGTGAGCGTGTCGCGCGCGTAGGCCGGCACCTGGATGGCTGGCGGCAGCTGGGCCAGCGTAGCTTGTTTCAAGGCGATGGCATGCATGATCAGACTCCTTTCGCGCCGGCATAGGTTTTGCCGTCGCGGTCAAAATAATGGACAAATCCCGGTTCGAACGTCAGCTGCGTCTGCTGGCCAGGTTGCAGGCTGCTGCGCTCGGCGCCACGCGACACCACCTGCACGTTGTTGGCCAGGCGTACATAGGTCAAAGTTTCCACCCCCAGCGACTCGACCAGCTCGACGGTGACGGGCACGCTGCCCGGCTGGGCCGCACCCAGGTGCACATGCTCGGGGCGGATGCCGACAAAACCGTCGGCCTGCGCCGCGCTGCCCGCCTGCGCCAGCAATTGCGGCGCGGCGCCGGCCGGCACCACGTTCATGCTCGGCGTGCCGATGAACTGGGCGACGAAGCGGTTGGCCGGCCGGTCATACAGAGCCAAGGGCGAGCCATGCTGCTCGATCTGGCCGTCGCGCAGCACCACCACGCGGTCGGCCAGAGTCATCGCCTCGACCTGGTCGTGCGTGACATAGATGGTGGTGGCGCCCAGTTCACGGTGCAGCTTGGCGATCTCGATGCGGGTCTGCACGCGCAGCGCCGCGTCGAGGTTCGACAGCGGCTCGTCGAACAGGAACACTTTCGGGTCGCGCACGATGGCACGGCCGATCGCCACGCGCTGGCGCTGGCCACCGGACAGCTCTTTCGGCGTGCGTTCCAGGTAGCGGCCCAGGTCGAGGATGGCGGCCGCCTTGTCGACTTTTTCGCGGATGATCTTCGGATCGACACCGGCCAGTTTCAGTGCGAACGACATGTTCTGGAACACCGTCATGTGCGGGTACAGCGCATACGACTGGAACACCATCGCCAGGTCGCGCTTGGACGAAGGCAGGTTGGTGATGTCGCGCCCGTCGAGCGACAGCTTGCCGCTGTCGATCGGTTCCAGGCCGGCAATCAGGCGCAGCAGGGTCGACTTGCCGCAGCCCGAAGGCCCGACAAAGACGACGAACTCGCCCTGCCTGATTTCCAGGTCGATGCCCTTGATGGCACGGTGCTCGCCGAAGAATTTTTCGATATTGCTCAGTTGAAGATAAGGCATGGTATGTGTCTCTATTCTGTAGTTATTTGACTGCGCCGAAGGTCATGCCCTGTACTAACTGCTTCTGGCAGAACCATCCGAGGGCCATGATGGGCGCGATTGCCATCAGCGAAGCGGCTGACAATTTGGCCCAGAACAGGCCTTCGGGGCTGGAATACGAGGCGATCAGCCAGGCCAGGGTGCCGGCGTTCGACGCGCCCAGGTTCAGCGACCAGAACGATTCGTTCCACGACCACACCATGCACACCAGCGCGGTCGAAGCGATGCCGCCCACCGACAGCGGCAGCACCACGTGGCGAAATTCGTCCCATACGGTAGCGCCGTCCATGCGCGACGCTTCGAGGATTTCGCGCGGCAGCTCCTTCATGCTGGTGTACAGCAGCCAGATCATGATGGGCAAATTCATCAGCATGAACATGATGGTCAGGCCGATGCGCGTGTCGAGCAGGCCGAAGTACTGATAGCAGATATAGATCGGCATCAAGGCGCCCACGCCGGGCATGTAACGCGAGCTGAGCATGAATTTCAGCAGGCCGATGGTGCCGCCGGTGGGGAAAAACGCCATCGAGTAGGCGGCAGGAATCGCGATCAACAGGCCGATGGCGGTCGAGACCACGCTGGTAAACAGCGAGTTCCAGGCGTAGCCAAAGTAATTGTCGCGCGCCAGCACTTCGCGAAAGCTGTCCAGGGTGGGCGTAAAGAACAGCAGCGGCGGCGTGGAAATGGCTTGCCCTTCCGTCTTGAAGGCCATCAGTCCCAGCCAGAAGATGGGAAAGAACAGCAGCAGCGCGAACAGCCAGGCAGCCACCGTGCGGCCATACAAAGCAAATTTATTGTGCATGGTGGTCTCCTTATTTCGACAGATTCTTGCCGATGACGCGCATCAGGAAGAAGGCGGCAATGTTAGCGATCAGCACGGCGAACAGCGCACCGGCGGAAGCGGCGCCGACGTCGTACGACAGCAGTGCCTGCTGGTAAATCATGAAAGTAATGGTGGTGGTATCGAAGCCGGGACCGCCGCCCGTGGTGGTAAAGATTTCGGCAAATACCGACAGCAGGAAGATCATCTCGATCATCAGCACCACCGATACTGCCCGCCCCAGGTGAGGAATGTAGAGGTAGCGCAGCTGCTGCAGGTAGTTGGCGCCGTCCATGCGCGCCGCTTCGAGCTGTTCACGGTCCATCGACTGCAGCGCCGTCATGAAGATCAGGCAGGCAAATGGCAGCCACTGCCACGACACCATCATGATGATCGACACGAGCGGGTGAGCGGACAGCCAGTCGATGGGCGCGACGCCAAAGAAAATGCTGATCTGTGCGAACAGGCCGTAGATGGGATTGAGCAGCATGTTCTTCCACATCAGGGCATTGACTGCCGGCATCACCAGGAACGGTGAAATCAGCAGCACGCGCACGATGGCGCGCCCCGGGAACGCTTCATTGATCAGCAGGCCCAGAGCTGCGCCCAGCAGCACCGTGATCAGCATCACGGAAAACAGCAGGGTGAAGGTATTTTGCAATGCCGGCAAAAAGGCGGCATCGGTAAAGAAGAAATGGAAATTGTCCAGGCCATGGAAAGGATGGCCGCTCGGATCGAGCATGGAATAACGCACAAAGGCGTAATACAGCGTGATCAGCAGGGGAATGACGGAAATGACGGAGACAGCAACGACTGCCGGCGTCAGCAAGGTCCGGGGGATTATGCGTTTCATGGGCGTTCTCTTGGGGCGTGGGAGGTGAAAGCCCAGAGTTGCGCCTGAGCTGTCACCTCACCTGTTTTACAAGGCTAACTACAAGACAGATACGATCTTATTTGTAGTAGCCGCCCTTGCGCATCTCGCGTTCAGCGGTCTGCTGCGACTGCTCCAGCGCCTGGTCTACCGTGACCTTGCCCAGCAGGGCGGCAGCCATCTGCTGCCCGGCTGCCACGCCGATCACCTGGAATTCGGGGATGGAGGCAAATTGCACACCGACGTAAGGCGATGGCAGCAAGGTGCTTTGCACATTGCGGGTGGTGGTGAGCGCCTTGCCTTCGGCGGCGGCAAATTTCGCCACTTTCTGGAACTCGGGGTTGGCATAGGTCGATTTGCGCGTGCCGGTCGGCACGTTGGCCCAGCTCGTTTCCCTGGCGACCAGCTTGATATAGTCGGGCGAAGTGGCCCAGTTGATGAAGCGTTGTGCTTCATTCACGTGCTTGGTGCTGGCCGGAATTGCCAGCGACCAGATCCACAGCCAGTTGGCGCCGCGCTCGGTGGTGCCGACCGGCGACTGCGCAAACGCGACCTTGTCGGCGACCTTGCTCTGTTTCGGGTCGGTGATGAACGACGCAGCGATGGTGGCGTCGATCCAGATACCGCACTTGCCCTGGTTGAACAGCGCCAGGTTTTCATTGAAGCTGTTGGCGGCCGCGCCCGGCGGGCCGTATTTTTTCATCAGGTCGACATACATGGTAACCGCGTCTTTCCACGGTTTGCTGGTAAATTGCGGCTTCCATTTCATGTCGAACAATTGGCCGCCGAACGAGTTGGCCATGGTGGTAATGAGCGCCATATTGTCGCCCCAGCCCGGTTTGCCGCGCAGGCAGATGCCGTACACGCCGTTGGCAGGATCGTGGATCTTGGCCGCCACGTCGCGCAACTGGTTCCAGCTCGGGCGGTCTTCGATCGTCATGCCGGCTTTTTTCACCAGGTCGCTGCGGTACATGATCATCGAGCTTTCGCCATAGAACGGCGAGGCGCACAGCTTGCCGTCGCCGGACAGGCCTTCGCGGATCGATGGCAGCAGGTCGTCAATATCGTATTTTGCGTCAGGCTTGATCGGAATCAGCCAGTTTTTCTTGCCCCATATCGGTGTTTCATACAGGCCGATGGTCATCACGTCGAACTGGCCGCCCTTGGTGGCGATATCGGTCGTCATGCGCTGGCGCAGGATGCCCTCTTCCAGGGTCACCCATTTCAGTTTGATATCGGGATTGGCCTGCTCGAAGAACTTGCTGAGCTTTTGCATTTCGATCATGTGACCGTTGTTGACGGTCGCGATGACGAGGTCGGTGGCGGCAGCGGCCGAAGTGCTGATGGCGAAGGCGCCGGCGCACAGCGCGGCAATGGCGATACGTTTCATGTTTGTCTCCAGTGTTTTTTGTCGTTGGTGATGCCAGAAACAAGTCTTCGTTGGCATCACGACCACAATGTATCACCGGACTTTGATACTTTCTGATACTCCAAAACCGCAATTCAATACTCTTTTGCAGCTTGTCAATGCACAAGAGTATCGTGATTTTCAAAAAACAACACTCTGAAAGAAAGTATCAACACTTGTAGCTTTTGTATCAGGGTCGGAAAAAAAGCGCTGCTAGACTTTGTTCTGCGGCATGAGACCGCGCAACGCACCAGGGCTTCCCTGCGTCGTTCAACATAGTGACCTTGGAGACAGCATGAATCGTACTGCACTGAAATCCCTGCCGGCCGCCCTTACCCTCGCCTTGCTGGCCATGGCCAGCGGCTCGGCCCTGGCCGACCCGATGTACCCAACCGATTCCGAAGGCTTCCACGGCTACCTGCGCGCTGGCGCCGGCAGCAACACGTCCAGTGACGGCGGCTCACAAGGCTGCTTCGGCCTGGGTGGCAATACCATGAAATATCGTCTGGGCAATGAGTGCGACGCCTACACGGAATTCGGCTACACCAAAGCCATCGCAAAATCCGGCGACGTGACCTACATGGCCACCGTCTGGGTCAACGCTTTTGCACCAAACTCCGACTTCGGCGACAACAAGGTCGGCATCGTCAAAGCTTACGTCGAAGCCCAGGGACTGGACTTCCTGAACGGCGGCACGGCCTGGGTCGGCAAACGTTTCTACTACCGTCCTGACATCCACATGCTGGATCTGCAGTACATCAACATGAACGGTACCGGTGCCGGCCTGGACCGCATTCCTGCCGGTCCTGGCAAGTTCTCGTATGCCTTCTTCAAGGACAACGACATCAACAGCGTGTCGCCAACCGGCATCGTCAGCACCAAGTCGGCCGTGCGCCAGAACTTCATCTACGGTGAAATTCCGGTCAACACCAACGGCACGCTGGACCTGGCCGCCACCTACATCATCGGCGAAGGCAAGGACAACGACGCTTTCGGCGAAAAACACAATGGCTGGCAGCTGTCGGCATTCCACCGTCAAGGTAAAGTCCTGGGCGGCGCCAATACCTTCGGCGTGCAGTACGGCGTCGGTCCTGGCGTTGGCAAGGGTGCCCAGTTCGGCGCCGCAGGCGACACCTCGTTCGGTTCGGACGTCAAGCGCACGCGCGTATTCAATGATCTGGCGATCCAGCCGATGACCAACTTCGGCATGGAATTCGTCGCCCTGTGGCAAAAAGACGAGTCGAACGCTGCCGGTTCGTCGACCTGGACTTCGGCCGGCGTACGCCCTGTGTACGCATTCACCAACAACTTCAAGCTGATTGGCGAACTGGGCACGGACCGCGTGACGCAATCGAATGGCCCGACCAAGCGCCTGACGAAAATCACCATCGCACCGGCGATTTCGGCAGGTCCTGGCCTGTGGTCGCGTCCGGAACTGCGCGCCTTTGTCAGCTACGGCAAATGGAACAATGCGGCCACGGCATCGGTCAACGCAGCCAACAATGGCGGCCCGATCTACAACAACAATACCAGCGGCACCTCGTACGGCTTCCAGGTTGAAGCCTGGTTCTAAGCTTTAATTGAGGGCACAAGGGCGGAACTTCGGTTCCGCCTTTTTTTTGCCTGATGTCAGCCTTTTGCGGTGGCGCGCGGATAATACATCTCGTAAAACCAGCCACAGGCGCTTTCGATATGCTGCTGGATACGCGGCGGTATCGCATGCTGCTGCGGCGCGCGGATGCTGGCAAACTGCCGGTGCGTATATTTCATGCGGTAATGACTGTCGCTTTCGCGCAGGCCCATGCGCAGATTGTCCGGATCGATCTTGAACGGCGCCAATCCCAGCCAGGCATACAGATGCGACATGCATTCGACTGGCCGCGCCATCAAATCCTCGAAGCGCACCACATACAGCTTTTGCTGCACCGCCAAAGGCAAATCCAGCACCGCCTGCAAGGCACTCAGGGGCGAACCGATGGTGCGGTCTTTGGCGAACAGTATGTCGGCGCGGCCCAGCCGGTCGTAATCGGCCAGGTGATCGATGAAGTCAAGCAGAATGGTACGCTGGTGCTGGGCTTCGACCGAACCATACACCTGCCCCAGTTCGCGCACGCAGACGATCAGCTTCGCTTCCGGCGCCAGTTGCAACAACATTTCCACCGCATGCAGCCAGGCGCGGTTCTTGTCGACCACGCCCAGCTTGCCGCAATCCTGGTACCAGCCACGCAAGAAGCCTTGCATCGCCGTCTTCAGATGGGCATAACTGGCGTCGAAACCGGTATCGAGCTGGGACAGGAAAAATGGATCATCGCTGATCTGGCGCCGCATATTCTGCAGCGCAGTGCAGACAGGGGAACTGTTGCCTTCGCTGTGCAAATCCGGATGCTGCGCCAGCAACTGGCACATCAAGGTGGAACCCGCGCGCGGCAAGCCGGTCACGCCGATAAAATTGGGGATCATTGCAGTCCTGCCGAGTGGGATGACCTGTCGATTATAGAGGAATGCAGCAGCGCAATGCAGCAAAAAAAGCCGCTTCGGCTGCAGCCCGAAGCGGCTTTACTACAGCCAGATTGCCTCGGGGTTACTGGCTTTCCAGGCTGGTGTCGCCGCCCTGCACTGGCAAGCGCAGGCCCGTATCGACCACGCTCAGGCGCAAACCTGGCAAGACGTTGGTGGTAACAGTTGACGTCACCTGCGCCACCGGCGTATTGACCACATCGCTGCCGGTGCTGGTGCCGGTGCCAGTGTTCTGCTCCGGCTCGCCTTTTGCCACAGCCACAGCCTCCACCTTGCTGTCCACCTTCTGCCCTGTCGCGACCATATCGGCCTGCACCATATTGCCCTGCGACGGCGCCACATTGACCGCCCCGATCACGCTGGCCACCGCGCTGGCAAGCGCTTCGGTCGGCTTGACCGTCAGCACACCGGGCGTATAGGTCAACACATAATTGGTCGAGGACTGGCCGTCGGCCGACACCAGATAGCTGCCCGATGGCGAACCGGTGGTGGCCGGCGTGCTGAACGCCAGGTTGCCGCTGACCTCGTTTGCCAGCGTATCGCTGCCGATAAAACCCGTATAGCTGGCGGTAAAGGCCGGATTGGCAAGACCCTGGTCTTTCTCGGCATTGTTCACTCTGACACCCAACGCCGCCTGCGTGATGCTGGCGGTAGTGGTCGCCGTGGTGTTGACCGTGTAGTTGCCTGCGTCCGTACCGCTGAGGGCAATACCGTTCACCGTCACCGTCTTGTTGGCGCCAGCGTTCTTGTCGGCAAAGCTGGCGCCGCTATTGCTGATGGTCAGCACGTCGCCGGCAATACGATTGTCGCCAAGGGTCACGCTGGCGTTGGTCGTGGTGTCATACACGCGCGATGCAGCGCCCGTGGCGCGCACCAGCAGGCTGGCAGGGGTAATGCTGGCCGTCAAGCCGGTCGGATTGCTGACCGTGTAGTTGCTGGCCAGTCCGGTGCTGGTATCGACCAGGGTCGTACCCGTCACCGTCACCGCCTTGGCAGTAGCCGCGTTCTTGTCGGCAAAGGTCGCCACCTGGCCGACCAGGCCGAGGCTTTCGCCCGCCACCAGGCCCACCAGCACGCCGCCCGACAACTGCGCCGCCGTATTGCCGTCGTAGACCTTGTTGCCAGCCAGTTGGCCGGCCACCGTCAGGGCTTTGGGCGTAATGCTGGCCGTCAGGCCGGTCGGATTGCTGACCGTGTAGTTGCTGGCCAGGCCAGTGCTGGTGTCGATCAGGGTGGTACCCGTAACCGTCACCGCTTTGGCGGTGGCCGCGTTCTTGTCGCTGAACACTGCCGTCTGGCCACCAAAGCCCAAGGTCTCGCTGCCGACCAGGCCACTCAGGGCGCCGCCGGACAGGCTGGCGACGGTATTGCCATCGTAGACCTTATTGCCCGCCAACTGGCCGGTGACCGTCAAGGCCTTGGCCGTGATGCTGGCCGTCAGGCCGGTCGGATTGCTGACCGTGTAGTTGCTGGCCAGGCCAGTGCTGGTATCGACCAAGGTGGTGCCGCTCACCGTCACGGTTTTGCCATTGGCAGCGTTCTTGTCGCTGAACACGGCGCTCTGGCCGCCAAAGCCCAGCGTTTCACCCGCCACCAGGCCACTCAAGGCGCCGCCTGACAGGCTGGCTGCCGTATTGCCGTCGTAGACCTTGTTACCAGCCAGCTGACCTGCCACGGTCAGGGCTTTTGGCGTAATGCTGGCCGTCAACCCGGTCGGATTGCTGACAGTGTAGTTGCTGGCCAGGCCAGTGCTGGTATCGATCAGGGTGGTACCGCTCACCGTCACGCTTTTGCCGTTGGCCGCGTTCTTGTCGCTGAACACGGCGCTCTGGCCGCCAAAGCCCAAGGTTTCACCAGCCACCAGGCCACTCAGGGCGCCACCGGACAGGCTGGCTTGTGCATTGCCGTCATAGACTTTATTGCCGGCAAGTTGCCCCGTGACTGTCAAGGCCTTGGCCGTGATGCTGGCCGTCACGCCGGTCGGATTGCTGACCGTATAGTTGCTGGCCAGGCCGCTGGCGGTGTCAACCAGGGTGGTACCCGTTACGGTCACCGCCTTGGCGGTGGCCGCGTTCTTGTCGCTGAACACGGCGCTCTGGCCGCCAAAGCCCAGCGTTTCACCCGCCACCAGGCCACTCAAGGCGCCGCCTGACAGGCTGGCTGCCGTATTGCCGTCATAGACCTTGTTACTGGCCAGCTGGCCTGCCACCGTCAGGGCTTTTGGCGTAATGCTGGCCGTCAACCCGGTCGGATTGCTGACAGTGTAGTTGCTGGCCAGGCCAGTGCTGGTATCGATCAGGGTGGTACCGCTCACCGTCACGCTTTTGCCGTTGGCCGCGTTCTTGTCGCTGAACACGGCGCTCTGGCCGCCAAAGCCCAGCGTTTCACCCGCCACCAGGCCACTCAAGGCGCCGCCTGACAGGCTGGCTGCCGTATTGCCGTCATAGACCTTGTTACTGGCCAGCTGGCCTGACACCGTCAGGGCCTTGGCCGTAATGCTGGCCGTCAAGCCGGTCGGGTTGCTGACCGTGTAGTTGCTGGCCAGGCCCGCCGTGGCGCCCGAGCCCGCATCGCCCAAAGTGGCGCCGCTGACCGTCACGTCCTTGTTGCTACCCGCATTCTTGTCGCTGAAGACGCCGCTCTGGCCCGACAGGCTCAAGGTTTCCGTGCCGACCAGGCCATTCAAGACACCACCGGTCAAGGTTGCCTTGTCGCTACCGTCATAGGTCTTGTTGCCTGCCGTGACACCCGTCACCGTCAGCGCTTTTTGATCGATATTTGCCGTCAGCCCGCTTGGATTGCCAAGTGCGTAATTGTTCGCCAGGCCACTGCCATCGTTGAGACTGACCGTCACGGCCTTACCAAACGCCGCGTCCTTGTCGACAAATGCCGCCGCCAAGGTCAGGCTTTCACCAATCACCAGGCCGTCCAGCGTGCCGCCCGACAAGGTCGCCTTGGTGTTGCCATCGTATTCCTTGTTGCCCGCCGTGGCGCCACTGACCGTCAATACTCTCTGCGCGATATTGGCCGTCACGCCGGTCGCATTGCTGGCCGTGTAGTTGCTGGCCAGGCCAGCAGTGCTACCCGAACCCGCATTGCCAAGGATTGCGCCACTGACCGTTACCGTCTTGCCATTGCCCGCGTTCTTGTCGCTGAACGTGCCGCTCTGGCCCGACAGGCTCAGGGTTTCATCGTTCACCAGGCCATTCAAGGTACCGCCAGACAAGATTGCCGTGGCGTCACCGTCATAGGTCTTGTTACCCGCCGTTACACCGGTCACCGTCAATGCTTTCGGCGTGATGCTGGCGGTGACATTGGGCGGGTTGGTCACGCTGTAATTGCTGGCTAGGCCAGTGCCATCAAGCAGGCCTACGCCATTAACCGTCACCACCTTGCCATTGCCCGCATTCTTGTCGGCGAACACGCCCGTGCCGCCGCTGACGACCAGCGTTTCACCGCTGACCAGGCCGCTCAGCGTGCCGCCAGCCAGGGTTGCCGTCGTATTGCCGTCATACACCTTGTTGCCAGCCGTCACGCCCGATACCGTCAACGCTTTCGGCGTGATATTGGCGACCAGGCCAGTCGGATTGCTGATCGTGTAGTTGGCCGCCAGGCCGCCGTTGCCGCCATTGACCAAGGTCGAACCGGTCGCCGTCACCGTCTTGCCGGTACCGGCGTTCTTGTCGTCAAAAGAGGCGCTCAAGCCAGTCACGCCCAGCGTTTCCGAACCGACCAGGCCGCTGATCGAGCCACCCGACAAGGTCGCCTTGGTATTGCCGTCGTAGACTTTATTGACGGCCGACATGCCGGTAATCGTCAGCGCCTTCGGCATGATAGCGCCGGTACCGGTGCCGCTGCTAGCGGTCAGGTTGTAGTTGCCGGCGTCCGTGCCGCCAAGGATCAGGCCGCTGGCAGTGACCGTCTTGCCGCTGCCGGCGTTCTTGTCGGCAAACGTGGCCGAGGTGGCGCTGACGCTCAAGGTGTCGCCACTGAACAGGCCGGCAAAGGTGGCGCCGGCGTTGGTGACGGTCGCCTTGGTGTTGGCGTCATACACCTTGCTGTCGGCCACGATATTGCTGACTGTATTGATGGTGGCCTGGTTGATATTGGCCGTCACGGTGGTCGGGTTGCTGACTGTGTAGTTGCTGGCCAGGCCAGTGCCGTCGGCCAGTTGTGCGCCGCTGACCGTCACGGCCTTGCCGGTGCCGGCGTTCTTGTCGCCGAAGACGCCCGACAGGCCGGACAGGCCCAGGGTTTCCGAGCCGACCAGGCCGTTCAGGGTGCCGCCGGTGACGGTTGCCTTGGTGGTACTGTCATAGACCTTGTTGGCGGCCGCCACGCCGATGATGCTCAAGGCTTTTTGCGTGATGCTGGCGGTCGTGCTACCGCCGACGCTGACCGAATAATTGCTGGCCAAGCCGCCATTGGTGCCGTTGGCCAGGGCGCCGCCGCTGACCGTTACGGTCTTGCCGCTACCGGCGTTCTTGTCCGAGAACGTCCCGGACAGGCCGGACAGGTCCACCGTTTCGGTGCCGACAAAGCCACTCAGTGTTCCGCCCGAGATGCTGGCGGTGGTGTTGCCGTCATAGGTTTTGTCCGATGCCAGCAGGGTGCCCGATACCGTCAGCGCTTTTTGCGTAATGCTGCCCGTCACGCCGGTCGGATTGCTGACCGTGTAATTGGACGCCAGGCCGTTCGTGCCGTCGGCCAGACCGATGCCGGAGACCGTCACCGCCTTGCCATTGCCGACGTTCTTGTCGCCGAACACGCCCGAGCCGCCCGCGACCACCAGCGCTTCGCCGCTGACCAGGCCGCTCAAGCTGCCACCGGCCAGGGTTGCTGCCGTGGTGCCGTCATAAACGCGTGTACCGGCCGTCACGCCCGATACCGTCAGCGCTTTCGGCGTGATATTGGCGACCAGGCCGGTCGGATTGCTGATCGTGTAGTTGGCCGCCAGGCCGCCGTTGCCGCCGTTGACCAGGGTCGAACCGGTCGCCGTCACCGTCTTGCCGGTGCCGGCGTTCTTGTCGTCAAAAGAGGCGCTCAAACCCGTCACGCCCAGGGTTTCCGAGCCCACCAGGCCGCTGATCGAGCCACCCGACAAGGTCGCCTTGGTGTTGCCGTCATAGACTTTATTCACGGCCGACATGCCGGTAATCGTCAGCGCTTTGGGCGTGATGGCGCCGGTGCCGCTGCCGGTGGTGCTGGTCAGGTTGTAGTTGGCCGCGTCAAGGCCGCCCAGAGAGATGCCGCTGACGGCCACCGTCTTGCCGGTGCCGGCATTCTTGTCGGCAAACGTGGCGCTGGTGGCGCTGATCGACAGGCTGTCGCCACCGACCATGCCGTTGAAGGTGGCGCCGGTGGCGCTGACGGTGGCCTTGGTGTTGCCATCATAGACCTTGCTGTCGGCCACGATATTGGTCACGCTGCTGATCGCCGCCTGGGTGATATCGGCCGTCACGCCAGTCGGATTGCTGACCGTATAGTTGCCGACCACGCCGCCATTGGCGCCGTTGCCGAGGGTCGCGCCGCTGATGGTGACGGCCTTGCCGGTACCGGCATTCTTGTCCGCAAAGACGCCGCTCATGCCCGTCACGTCAAAGGTTTCCGAACCAACCAGGCCGCCCAGCACGGCCGAGCCACCGAGGGTCGCATTGACGCCGCCGTTATAGACCCGGTTGCTGGCCGACACGCCGCTGATCGTCAGCGCCTTGGGCGTGATGTCTGCCGTGATGCCGGTCGGATTGCTGACGGAGTAATTGCTGGCCAGGTTGGCGCCATCTACCAGCGTGATGCCGCTGACGGTCACGCTCTTGCCGGTACCGGCATTCTTGTCGGCAAACGCGCCGGCCTGGCCCTGGAAGCCCACGGCTTCGCCGACCACCAGCCCGCTCAGGCTGCCGCCCGTCAGGTTGACCGTGGTATTGCCGTCATAGACCTTATTGCCGGCGGTCATGCCGGTCACTGTCAGCGCTTTGGGCGTGATGCTGGCGGTGCCCGCCGACGACACGCCGACCGTGTAATTACTGGCCAGGCCGCCGCCCGTGCCATCGCTGAGCGGGGCCGCCACGATCGTCACGGCCTTGCCACTACCCACATTCCTGCTGCCGAAGATGCCGGCCAGGCTGCCCAAACCCAGCGTTTCCCCGGTGACCAGCCCGGACAAGGCGCCGCCGCTGACGGTGGCTCCCGTGCTGCCATCGTAGACCTTGTCGCTTGTTGTCGCGCCGGTCACCGTCAGTGTCTTGCGCGTGATATTGCCGGTCGCGCCGGTGGCGTTGCTGACCGTGTAATTGCTGGCCAGGCCGGAGGCATCGCCCAGAGTGGCGCCGGTCACCGTCACGGCCTTGCCGTTGCCCGCGTTCTTGTCGTTGAAGGTACCGCTCTGGCCGGACAGGTTCAGGGTTTCGCCGGTCACCAGGCCATTCAGGGTACCGCCCGAAATGGTGGCTTTGGTGTTGCCGTCATAGCTTTTGCTGGCGACGCTGACGCCGCTGATCGTCAGGGCTTTTTGCGTAATGTTGGCGGAAAGTCCTGTCACGCTGCCCACCGTGTAATTGCTGGCCAGCCCATTGGCGCCGTCGGATAGAGCACCGCCGGTTACCGTCACGGCCTTGGCGTTGCCGGCGTTCTGGTCGGCAAAAGTGCCCGACAGCGCGCCCAGGTTGACGGATTCGCCGCTGATCAAGCCGCTTAACGTACCGCCGGTGACCGCCGCCGCAGTAGTCCCGTCATAGGTTTTATTGCCAGCCACGGCGCCGGACACTGTCAATGCCTTGGGCGTGATGGCGCCGCTGCCGCTGCCGCTGCCAGCGGTCAGGTTGTAGTTGGCCGCGTCTGTGCCGCCCAGCGTGAGGCCGCTGGCGGTGACGGTCTTGCCGTTGCCGACGTTCTTGTCGGCAAACGCGGCCGAAGTGGCGCTGACGCTCAAGACGTCGCCATTGACCATACCGGCAAAGGTGGCGCCGACGTTGCTGACGGTGGCGGAGGTTGAACCGTCATACACTTTGCTGTCGGCCACGATGTTGCTTACCGTATTGATGGTGGCCTGGGTGATATTGGCCGTTACGCCACTCGGGTTGCTGACCGTATAGTTGCTGGCCAGGCCGGTGCCGTCGGCCAGCGTGGCGCCGCTGACCGTGACCACCTTGCCGATAGCGGCGTTCTTGTCGGCGAACACGCCCGACAGGCCGGACAGCGCCAGGGTTTCCGAGCCGACCAAGCCGCTCAGTGCGCCGCCGCTGACCGTGGCCTTGGTGTTGCCGTCATAGACTTTGTCGCCAGCCGTCGCGCTCGTGACTGTCAGCGCCTTGGGCGTGATGTTGCCCGTGATGCCAGTCGGATTGCTTACCGAATAATTACTGGCCAGGTTAGCACCGTCGACCAGCGTGATGCCGCTGACGGTCACGCTCTTGCCGGTGCCAGCGTTCTGGTCGGCAAATGCGCCGGCCTGGCCGGAGAAGCTCACAGTTTCCCCGACCACCAGGCCATTCAAGGTACCGCCCGTCAAGCTGGCCGTGGTATTGCCGTCATAGATCTTGGCGCTGGCCATCATGCCGCTCACGGTCACCGTCCTCTTGTCGATGGTCACATTGCCTGCGCCGTAACTGATGATATAACCGCGCTGGCCCGAGTACAGGCCGCCAGCCGTGATGGCGTAGGTGCCGGCATTGACGGCGTTGCCCGCCGTACCGGCACTCAAGGTCCCCAACAGCGATGCATAGGCGCCAGGTCTGCTGGCGGTAACGCCAGAGGCCGTAAAGGTGCTCGTGCCATCATAGGTCTTGCTGTTGTTCGCGGCAAAGTTGACCTGCAGCGGCGTCATGAAGGCGCGCAGCAGTGGGTACGTATTGGTGTCGTAGACGATCCACGCGCCAGCCAGATCCCACGACGCCCCGCTGTAGGTCGCCAGCAGCTTCATTTGCGCGGTGTTCAAGCCGGTGCCGGTGGCGCTGGTGGCCTGGCCCGTCGTAGTGGTATCCCAGAAGTTGCCGGTGGCGGTGCCGCCACTATTTGCGCCCACCAGGCCGCCCGCGCTGGCGCTGCCGGAGACGGCGCCGGTGGCGTAATTATTGCTCAAGGTACCGGAGTTCAGGCCAACCAGGCCACCCACATCAGTCCCGCCGCTCACCGCGCCGGAGGCATAGCTGTTGCTGATAGTGCCGCTATTGCTGCCGACCAAGCCGCCGACGTCGGTCAAGCCGGTCACGCTCGCGGTGCTGTAATTGCCGCTGACAATGCCGGCATTGTTGCCGACCAGCGCGCCGGTAGCATCCTTGCCGGTGATGCTGCCGCCTTCCAGGCCGACATTGCGCACGATCGCGGTGCCTGACGTCGCGCCGAACAGGCCGCCGTAACTGTCGCTGGGACGGTTGATGACCAGGCCGGAAATGACATGGCCGGCGCCGTCCAGGGTACCGGTGAACGGCGCCGCCGTGCTGGTGCCGACCGGAATGAAGGTGCCGCCGTTCCACACATCGCTGCCGGTGCCGGTGCCGGCCGCGTTGACATCCATGCCCAGCGTGTAGTTGCCGGCCAGGTTCATCGCCATCAATTGCAATTGATGCGGCGTTTTGATCGTGAGGTTGTACTCGGCCGCCGCCATCGGCCCGGTGGCGCCCAGCACGTTACCCGCGTTGTTGAGCGTGCCATCGATATCGACCATGACCCAGTTATTGCCGGTTGCACCAGGCGTGGTCGTGAAATTGAAGCCGCCAAAACTCGATCCGGTTTGCATTTGCGTCGACGTCAGGCCCCCGCCCCCGTTGACCGTCCCGCCGATGGTATTGGTGCCGACAACATTTGCCACCGCCGGATTCAGGGTCGTATTGTAATACCCGTCGGTGACCGAACCGGTATTGACGCTGATCAGGCCGACCACGCCGCCCACGGTGCCGGTAGCGCCGGACTTCAGGCCCACCAAGCCGGACGAATACACCCTGGTGAGACTGCCGCCTGCGCCGATCACGCCCGCCACGCCACCCACCCCGCTGAGCGTTCCTGGCTGCGCCCCGTTGGCGCCGCTGACCGCGCCGGTCACGTAACTGTCAGCGATCTGGCCCTTGTTCATGCCGACCAGGCCACCGGTGCCGGTATTGGTCGAGGAAACAACGCCCAGGCCCAGGGCCGAGACTGTCCCCGTCGAATAACTGTTGGTGATCAGGGAAGCGGGTGTGGCGCCGCTAATGGTGTAAGTGATCGCCGCCAGGCCGCCCACGAATGCACCGCCCGACACGGCGCCGGTGTTGTAGCTGCTGCTGATGACACCGCCTGCGCGATTGTGGACGACCAGGCCGCCAACATCGTTTTTGCCTGATACCACGCCGGAATTGAAACTGTTGGTGATGCTGCCAAAGTTGTTGGCAACCAGCCCCGCCGCCAGCATCAGCCCGGTCACGCTGCCGCTGTTATAGCTGTTGATAATATTGCTGCTGGCATTGGTATAGCCCACCAGGCCGCCCAGCCAGCCACTGTAACTGTTCGTGTTCAGGTTCACCGAGCCGTTGTTGTAGCTGTCGGCAATGGTGCCTTGATTGAGTGCCACCAGGCCGCCGGCATGCGTCCTGCTTACGGCCGATACCGTACCGCTGCTGACAAAAACATTGCTGACGATGCCATTATTGGTGCCGACCAGTGCCGCTGCCTGGCCATAACTACCAGTGGCAACATTGCTGGTGATGGCACCATTCGACAAGCCCAGATTGCGCAAGCTTGCCGTCGTGCTGGTCGTGCCGAACAGTGCGGCAACGCCAGAACTTGCGGTGTTGGTGATGTTCAAGCCGTTGATGACATGGCCCAGGCCGTCGAACTGGCCTGAAAATTGTGACACGGCAGTGCCGATGGGCGTAAAGCCCAGGCCGCCATTCCAGGCCGAGGTAGCGCTGGCATCGATATTCGAACCGAGCACATAGTTGATCGTCCGGTCGCCATTAATGCCTTGCAAGTCAGTGGCGGTAATGCTGCCGGCCGCGCCCAGACTGTTGATCACCGTGTAGTTGGTCAGCGTGCCATCGCTGCCCAATTTGGTGCTGAAATTCTGTCCCGACGGCAGGTCGATCTCGGCCTTGACGTTGTACTTGCTCGTGTTGCCGGATGCCACGTTAGCCTGGCCATATTCCAGTGCCAGGCTGGCCGTGCCGGAGCCGCGCAGCGGCTGGTTGATGTTGATATTGTTTTGCGCCGTCATCTTCAGCTGGTTGGCCGACCATGAAATCGTGTCGTTGACGTTGATGTTGCCCAGTGTGCCGTTGCCGCCCGCGACGCTCTGAATCTGGACGCTGGTGCTCTTGAGCGCATTGGTATAAAACGCGCCAGTCTGGTCGCCGCCGGTGGCCGCGATGGTGTAGTCGGTCGGGTCGATCAGCCAGGTGCCGGTCAGGCCGTTGCTTGAGGCCGTCGTGACCTTCAACGCGTCATCGAGTTTCACATGCGCGGCCGAGGTGTCGACAAAGCCGCCGTTGCCGCCAACTGGCGCGCTGGCGTCCAGCGTGCCGGCGGCGTTCACGGTGCCGCTCTGCATGTCGCCCAGCAATTTGATGGTGCCGCTGCGCGTATCGATGGTGTGCGCTTCGATCACGCCAGTGTTGTTGACCACGGTTTTAAGCAGGTTGCCGGCGGCCTGGGCCGTCAACACCACGCTGCCGCCATCGGCCTGGATCAGCCCGCCGTTCTGCACCAGCGCGCCCACCGCACCGCGGTCCACCGCCACATTCAGCAAGCCGTCGCCGGCCACGTCCAAGGTAATCGCCTGGCCGGCCGCCAGGGCAACCGAACCCAGGCGCGCATTGATGGTGCCTTCGTTCGACACATTGGCACCCAGCAAGGCCACATAGCCGCCCGGCGCGCTGATCGAACCCTGGTTCAACACACGGCCGGAGCCGTTGCCGGCAAATTTGTAATTGCCGGCCATAAAGTCGGCGTTATTGATATCGAGCGTGGAGGCCACCAGGCCGGCCGTATTGACCGACGCGCCCTGGCCAAACAGGATGCCGTTCGGGTTGACGATAAACACCTTGCCATTGGCCGACAGATTGCCGAGGATGGTCGTGCCATCATTGCCCAGCACCCGGTTCAGTGCCACCGCGTTGCTGTTGGGCTGCACGAATTGCACCGATTCGCCCTTGCCGATATTGAACTGGGCCCAGTTAATCACCGCATTCTGGCTGCCCTGATTGATCACCGTCGCACCCGGCGCGCCGCCGATGTTCGCCTGGCCCGCCACCACCGTGCCGCCCGTGGGTCCGGCCAGCGCCAGGCTGCCGTAGCCCAGCATCAGCGCCGCCGCCATGCTCTTCAAGGCAAAATGCGCGCCGCCGCCGGCGCTGCCGGGCATCGAGCGCTTGCCGGCCGATTTGACGTTTTCGGAAACGGCTGCGTAGGCGCCGGTGGCCTGGTTCCAGATGGAGCGGTAGATGCGGTTCATGGCGGGTCCTGATGGGTGATCGTTCGGGTGATCGTTATTTGTTATTGCTTAGAAGTACTTTACGGCTTGCAACCAGAAGCGGCCGGCGGAATCGGGGGCCGACGTGGCCCTGGCATTGCCCAGCTTGTGCGCGTAATACGCCTTGATCAGCAAGGCGTTGGCGCCGGTCCAGGAGAGGCCAACGCCGGCGCCACTCAGGGTGCGGCGGTTCTCGCCGGCACTCCATTGATTGCGATTGAGCTTGACGGTACCCGTGTCGGCAAAACCGACCAGTTGCAGCTGGCCCGCCACGGCGGTGAAGGCCGGCAGGTTGTGCCGCAGTTCCAGGCTCAAGACATAGCCCTGGTCGCCATACGCCTCGCCGCCCGGATAGGCGCGCACGCCGCCGACGCCGCCCAGGCCCATTTTTTCCGATACATCGAGGTTTTTCGACGACGTCTGCGCGTTGACGATCGCGAAGAAACTAGTTTCCTCGCCCAGGCTTTGCAGGCGCGATGCAGTCAGGCCCAGCTTGTGAAAGCTGCCGTTCGATTGCACCGTCAGTGCATCAATCAGCCGCGCCACCGGCGTTTCGATATCGATCTTGCCGGTGGTATAAGTCAGCGAATAATTGTTGGCGCCGCCGCCACCCACGCTGTCTTTGCTGTCACCATTCAGATTGAGCATCCAGACCTTGGCAGTCTTGTCGTTGACGGTGCCGGTCGACTCGGTCTTGTCCTGGAAATCCTTGCTGTCGTAGTTCACTTGCGCATACAGGTTGCCGGCGCGTGTGCGTATCAAGGGATAGCTGCCGTACACACTGGTGATGTTTGCCGTACCCTTGGCCTCCAGCACGGCGAACTCCTTGCCCAGCTTGTAATCCATATAGGTATAGGCCGCGCCCAGGCGCAGCAGGCCGGCCTGGCCCTGGTAGGCTGCGCGAACATAGTTCAGGCCGTCAGTCGAGGTGAAGGCGCGCACGGTGGCGACGTCGCCGATGCCGGCCAGTTCATTGATGTTGAGCGTCCCGCCAATGCGGTTGCGGCCCGTGTAGCGGTTGCCCTGGTTGTCGATATCAACACTGCCGTTAAAGCGCGAGCCCGGCACCACGTCGACAATCAGGTCGGAAGCGCCCAGGGAGGCGCCCGGCGCCAGGGTCGAGCTGACCTGCACGCCCGGCAGGTCGGACAGCAGCAGCAAACGGCGCTCGAGCGGCGTGGTGGCGATCACTTCACCGTCCAGGCCAGCGAGGATGCTGCTGGCCAGGCGGTCGGACAGATTGCTCTTGTTACGCAGCTGTACTTTCCCGTACTGGCCCGGCAACACGCCAATCTGCACCACGCCATCCTTGATGTCCTGCGCCGGCAAAAACGCCTGCGCCAGGAAGTAGCCACGCGTCTGGTAATAGCTGGCAATCTTGTTGGCCATGCCGCGCAGTTCGGCCAGGGTCAGCTCGCTGCCCGGCACGAAGCCGCTGGCGGCGACCAGTTCGCGTTCCGCGAATACCGGCGGCGCGGCGATCTGCAAACGCTCTACCTTGATGCGGGTGCTGTCACCGACGCTGGCGGCCGGCACATCGCCGCGCTGCACGCGGATGGCGGGCGCCGCTTTCGGCAACTGCGGGGCGACCGGGATCTGCTGCAACTGACTGCCAGCGCTGGGCGGATCGACGGCGTACGCATTCTGGATCAACAGCAACAAGGTCAGGGGTAGAAGTTTGGAGCGCAAAAGAATCCTCTCGATCACATAATCACATAATCACTTAAACAACGGGGCAGCAATATTGCCATATAATAATTTTATAATTTATATAGCTTTAAATTTTCAATTTAAAAATGGACTATCCATATTTACTTCAAGCAAAGATTTTCATAAATGAATCATTTTCAAGTGCATGAGATCTGGTACAGTTAGCTTACACATTTTCCATAAAGAATTAATCTCAAATAATCACCATCCTGCTTCGCACAGGGTCACAGCATGGCAATCTGCCAGTTTCAGCATCAAAAAATCCGGTTTTGAAATATTTATAAATAAACCTTAAAACACCGTTTTATATTATCTATCGCGTATTGAATTTTTTTTCATCCTATTTAAAATATTAATCCGATCATTATTTAACAATTAATGGAAAAGACTGCGGGGAAAGATACAATTACATCGCCTTGCAGGCAATGCACCTGACAATCCGGCCATGGCATGCAAGATCGTTGCCGGCGCGCGCTGGAAGTCAATTGCCATTCAGGCCAGGTTTCACTGAAAAAAATTCACCGCAGAATGTTCCAGAAAATCCTGAAACCGTTGCTGCCTTACGACATCAACGCACGCAACACCGCCTCAAGCCACTTCATGGGCGGACCAGGTGTGCCTGCTGCGGCAGTGGAATTTCCCAGTTCCACAACATCGCTTGCAGCTTCTTGCTACTCAGGGACGTATCGCGCTGGCCATTGCGGCGCAGCAGTTCGCGCGCGCTCTTGGGCATAATCGCCCACTTGCCTTTCGTTCTTGCCGTGGCGCAGGCCCAGCGCCTGGCGCCCATCGTCGAACGACACCACCGGCAGTTGCGGATGGTGCTTCGCCACCCAGGTATTCTTGCCCGACGGCGGCAGGCCCGACATCACGATCACCCGCGAGCCCGGCTGCTGGAACAGCGGATAGTCCAGTGGGCCTGGGCGCCGCGAAAGTACTTCACGCGCGTATGGTCGTCGGCAAAGGCGCGCGGCCGGTCATAACAGCCCTCTTCGCGCGACAGCTCGCGAAACAGTTCGATCGCGTCCAGCACACGCTGCGGGTCGGGACAGATGCGGCCGCGGATATCGGCCCCGGCCAGCATCGCCAGCAAGCCGATATCGACCTGCCACGACAGTTCGCGCACGGTAAATTCGGGCGTCGCGCCACGGCGCGAGGTTTCCAGCGCGAAAAACGGTACCTGGTGCACCTGGATCAGGCGACAGATGGCTTCGCGCACGGCAAACGGCACCGCGTAATCCCACAGCGCGATGCGAGCGTCGAGCGCGCCCTTGCGCGAATGGCCGGGCTGGCCGTTGGCGCCATCGATTTTTTCTTCGATGACGACGTACTTGCCGGCCAGACGCTTCAACGGCATCTGGTCGGAAGCATCGTCGCCCGGCTGCGGGCGCGAGCCTTCCCGATGCGGCGTGCGCGGGTATTTCAATAACGGTAAGGATTGCAGGTACATGGCGTCACACGCCGTGTTCACGAGAGCGTGTCCTTTGCAGGGTCAGGGGTGCTGACGACGGGGGCGGGCGTGGAGTATGTTCAGCGCAAAAAGTGTCGCGGCAATCGGGAGCGTCAACGCGCCAACCGATGCTGCAAAGGGCAGTTCGTCAGCGTTAGCAGGTAAGGGCGAATTGGCGAGGCACTTTTGGCTCCAGCAAGGATGAGATTTGGGAAAGAAGCTGCAATATAACGGCAGCGCCGCCATATTGCTAGGAATGCCTACTTCCTGCCCAGGCGCGTGATCAGGCTGGACGTATCAAAGCGGTTGCCGCCAGCCTGCTGTACTTCTGCATAGAACTGGTCGGTGAGCGTGGTCACGGGCAGGTCGCTGCCGTTGCGCTTGGCTTCGGCCAGACAGATGCCCAGGTCCTTGCGCATCAGGTCAACGGCAAAGCCGAAGTCGAATTTGCGCTCGATCATGGTCTTGCCGCGGTTTTCCATCTGCCAGGACTGCGCTGCACCCTTGGAAATCACGTCCACCACCAGCGCCGCGTCGAGGCCCGCGTTCTCGGCAAAGGCAATGCCTTCGCTGAGCGCTTGCACCAGGCCGGCGATGCAGATCTGGTTGACCATCTTGGTCAACTGGCCCGAACCCGATGGCCCCATGTAAGTCACGGCACGCGAGAACAAGCCAATCACCGCTTCGGCACGCGCATACGCTTCCATATCGCCACCCGCCATCACCGTCAGCTTGCCGTTTTCAGCGCCCGCCTGGCCGCCCGAGACGGGGGCGTCGAGGAAGAACACGCCCTTCTCTTTTGCTGCCGCATGGAGGGTGCGCGCCGCTTCGGCAGACGCCGTCGTATGGTCGACCAGGATGCTTCCTGGCGCCATGCCGGACAGCAAGCCGCTCTCTTCCAGGATCACCTGGTACAGATCGTTGTCATTGCCGATGCAGGTGAAGACGAACTCGGCGCCTGCGGCCGCTTCGGCCGGCGTCGGTGCGCTGCTGCCCCGGTGCTGTTCCAGCCAGGCTTGCGCTCGCGCCGGGTTGCGGTTGTAGACAGTAACGTCATGCCCGCCCGCCGCCAGATGGCCAGCCATGGGAAAACCCATCACGCCCAGGCCGATGAATGCCACTTTTGCCATATTGTCCGTCCCCTTGTTATCGATTGTTATGGATGAAAGAATTCATCGATTGTGGCACAACTTCCATTCTTTGAACCTGTCACACCAGGCTGCGCAAGGCGCCCAGCAAGGCCGCGCACTCTTGCCGATTGCCGATGCTGATGCGCAGGTACTGGCTGATGCGCGGCGCATTGAAATGGCGCACGATCACCGAGCGCGCGCGCAGGCCGGCCGCCAGCTGCGCCGCATCGTGCTGCGGGTGGCGGGCAAACACGAAGTTGGCCACCGAAGGCAGCACCTCGAAGCCCAGTGCAGTCAACTCCTGGGTCAGCTGGGTACGGCTGTCGATCACGGCAGTGCGCGTCTGCTGGAAATACGCTTCGTCGCGGAACGAAGCGACGGCGCCAGCCAGCGCCAGCCGGTCCAGCGGATAGGAATTGAAGCTGTTCTTGACGCGCTCGAGCGCCTCGATCAGGTCCGGGTGGCCGATGGCGAAACCGACGCGCAGGCCGGCCAGCGAACGCGATTTCGACAGCGTCTGCACCACCAGCAGATTCGGGTAATGCTGCACCAGCTTGATGGCGCTCTCGCCGCCGAAATCCACATACGCTTCGTCGACCACCACCACCGCATCAGGATGCGCGAGCAGCATCGACTCGACGCCGGCCAGCGGCAGGTCAACGCCGGTAGGCGCATTCGGGTTCGGGAAGATAATGGCGCCGCACGGTCCGCTGTAATCTTCCGGGCGGATGCGCATGGTGTTGTCCAGCGGCACGGTGCGGTAGTCGATGCCGTACAGCTTGCAATACACGGGATAAAAACTGTAGCTGATGTCCGGAAACAGCAGCGGCGCGTCGTGTTTGAGCAGGGCCATGAAGGCCAGCGCCAGCACTTCGTCGGAGCCATTGCCGACGAACACTTCGGCGCTGGTCACGCCGTGGTAGCCGGCCAAAGTCTGCTTCAGTTCGCTGGCGGTAGGGTCGGGATACAGGCGCAGGCTGTCAGTGGCCGCTTCTTTCAAGGCGGCGATCACTTGTGGCGACGGACCGTAGGGGTTTTCGTTGGTGTTCAGTTTGATCAGGCCGGGGAGTTTGGGCTGCTCGCCGGGGACGTAAGGGGTCAGCTGGGTGACGATGGGGCTCCAGAATTGGCTCATTGCTTTTGCTTGTGGGTCGGGGATGGGAGAAGGAAACCGGGAGTAGATTACCATAGCGGGGGTGGCTTGGTTGCAGTGGATGCTGGAGTAGGAACCGCCTTGCGCTGCGCGCTTTGGGCGGTTTTTAAAACCTGAATGGGCGATTCGAAGGGCTGGGCGAGTACGCCCAGCCCTTCGAATCCCACGCGCACGCCCCGCCGGGGGCGTGCTCCTCTTCGCCAGAACAAATAAAAAAAGCTCCCTTGCGGGAGCTTCTTTTATTTGTTCTGGCGGAGAGGGTGGGATTCGAACCCACGGTACGATTTAACGTACGCTTGATTTCGAGTCAAGTACATTCGACCACTCTGCCACCTCTCCAGGTATTGCTTGCGCTGCGGTCTTTTCAAGCATTGCTGCGAGAAGGCAAGATTATATAGAGGGTGGGAGGGAAATGGAAGGGGGGAGTGGAGGATATTTGTTTTACTACTAAAAATCCCTTTACGCTGGCGCGCTTTGGGGATTTTTTAAACCTGAATGGACGATTCGGAGAGCCTTGCGCGAGTACGCGCAAGGCTTCGAATCCCACGCGCACGCCCCGCAGGGGGCGTGCTCCTCTGCGCCGGCACAAATAAAAAAAGCTCCCTTGCGGGAGCTTCTTTTATTTGTTCTGGCGGAGAGGGTGGGATTCGAACCCACGGTACGATTTAACGTACGCTTGATTTCGAGTCAAGTACATTCGACCACTCTGCCACCTCTCCAGGTACTGCGCATTGCTTGCGGTCTTTTCTTGCATTGCTGCGAGAAGGCAAGATTATAGCAGCCGGCACAGAAAAGGGAAGGACTTTTTAGGCCTTCAGGTGGGTCAGGCCGCCCATGTACGGGCGCAGCACCGGCGGGATCTCGACGCTGCCGTCGGCTTGCTGGTAGTTTTCCAGTATCGCGACCAGGGTGCGGCCGACTGCCAGGCCGGAGCCGTTCAGGGTGTGGGCCAGTTCGGGTTTGCCGGCTGCGTTGCGGAAACGCGCCTGCATGCGACGCGCCTGGAAGGCTTCGCAGTTCGACAGCGAGGAAATTTCGCGGTAGGTATTCTGCGCCGGCAGCCATACTTCCAGGTCGAAGGTCTTGGCGGCGGTAAAGCCCATGTCGCCGGTGCACAGCGACATCACGCGGTATGGCAGGCCCAGGCGCTGCAAGATGGTTTCGGCGTGGCCGACCATTTCGTCCAGCACGTCATACGAGGTATCGGGATGGACCACCTGCACCATTTCCACCTTGTCGAACTGGTGCTGGCGGATCATGCCGCGCGTGTCGCGGCCGTAGCTGCCCGCTTCCGAGCGGAAGCATGGCGTGTGCGCCGTCATTTTCAAGGGCAGCTGGTCCAGCGGCAAGATCTCGTCGCGGGCGATATTGGTCAAGGTCACTTCCGAAGTCGGGATCAGGTAGAAGGTCTCACCCTCGCCTTCCACGCCGCCTTTTTTCACCGAGAACAGATCGGCTTCGAATTTAGGCAACTGGCCGGTGCCGCGCAGCGAGTCGGCGTTGACCATGTACGGGGTATAGCATTCGGTGTAGCCATGCTCGTCGACGTGGGTATTGAGCATGAACTGCGCCAGCGCGCGGTGCAAACGGGCGATGCCGCCTTTCATGACGGAGAAGCGCGAGCCGGTCAACTTGGTCGCCACTTCGAAGTCGAGGCCCAGCGCGGCGCCGACGTCGACATGGTCTTTCACTTCAAAGTCGAACGTGCGTGGCGTGCCGAGCTTGCGCACTTCCACGTTGCCCGCTTCGTCTTCGCCGAGCGGCGCCGATTCGTGCGGCAGGTTAGGCACGGCCATAATGAATTCGCTCAGCCTGGCTTGCACCTGCGCCAGCGCCGTTTCATCGGCTTTCAATTCGTCGCCCAGGCCAGCCACTTGCGCCATCACGGCCGAGGTGTCTTCGCCCTTGCCCTTCAACATGCCGATCTGCTTGGACAGCGCATTGCGCTTGCCCTGCAACTCTTCGGTACGTGTCTGTATCGCCTTGCGCTCGGCTTCGAGGGCGGTAAAACCTGCCACGTCGAGCTGGAACTTGCGCGTCGCCAGGCGGGCGGCAACGTTGGCGATGTCTTTACGGAGTAATTGGATATCTATCATGGGGTGCGTGGCGGTGCTGATATAAGGAAGCACACATTGTACCAAGACCCGTTCGTTTGATTGCGAGTTTTGCACTGGCCGGCCTGCCGGCCACCAGCATCAGATAAAGGCGGCTTTCTCGGCGGCGCTCAGGCGGCGGGCGCTGACGGTCACTACCGGCATCGACGTGTCGACCGCATGGGCCACTACGGCCGAGTCGGCGCTGACGCTGACCGAACGTGCATCGGCGGTGGCGAAGCTGGCACCGATAGCCAGGACGGCGGCGGCGACAAAGGCGATTTCCATGTTTTTCAGTGCGTTCATGATGTGGCTCCTGGTGGTGTGGGTTGTTGTCAAGTGCTGCTGGTATGGTGGTACTTTAGCCAGCGAACACCTGCAACACCACCGGATTGCGACCAGCGGCGAAAAACGCGGCGCGAACGGTAAAAATGCAGGATTGAAGCGTGGAACGACGCTCAGAGCTTGCCGGCTTTGCGGTCCAGCTCGCGCAGCCATGCCAGCTTGTCGGCGATCTTGCTTTCCATGCCGCGCGGCACGGGCTTGTACCAGCCCGGCTCCATCATGCCGTCCGGAAAATAGGTTTCGCCGGCTGCATACGCGTCGGGCTCGTCATGTGCGTAGCGATAAGCGTGGCCGTAGCCCAGCTCCTTCATCAGCTTGGTGGGTGCATTGCGCAAATGCACCGGCACCTCTTTCGACTTGTCTTTCTTGACAAAGGCCATGGCCTGGTTGAAAGCGTTGTAGCCGGCATTGCTTTTCGCGGCAATCGCCAGGTAGATCACCGCCTGCCCCAACGCCAGCTCGCCTTCGGGCGAACCGAGCCGTTCATAGGTTTCGGCTGCGTCGTTGACCATGGTCAGCGCACGCGGGTCGGCCAGGCCAATATCTTCCCAGGCCATGCGCACGATGCGGCGTGACAGATAGCGTGGATCGGCACCACCGTCGATCATGCGGCAGAACCAGTACAGGGCAGCATCCGGGTTCGAACCGCGCACCGACTTGTGCAGGGCCGAGATCTGGTCGTAGAAATTGTCGCCGCCCTTGTCGAAGCGGCGCGAGTTCAACGTCAATGCATTGTCGACAAAAGCCGCATCGATTGTCGTGGTACCGGTCGAACTGGCGGCAGTGTCGGCCTGCTCCAGCAAATTCAAAAAGCGGCGCGCATCACCGTCGGCATAGCCGATCAGCGTGTCGACGGCCGCGTCCTCGAACACCAGGTGCGACAGCGCGCTCGCCTGCGCCTTGGCCAACAGCAGCTTGAGCTCGTCTTCCGTCAGCGATTTCAACACATACACTTGTGCGCGCGACAGCAGCGCCGAGTTGACCTCGAAACTGGGGTTTTCGGTGGTGGCGCCGATAAACGTCACCAGGCCCGATTCCACGAAAGGCAGCAAGGCGTCCTGCTGCGACTTGTTGAAGCGATGAATCTCGTCAACAAACAGCAAGGTATGCTTGCCGAACTGGTCCAGGCTGTTGCGGGCCTGGTCCATCGCCGCGCGGATATCCTTGACGCCGGCAAACACGGCCGACAGGGCAATGAATTCGCTGTCGAAAGCGTTTGCCATCAGCCGCGCCAGGGTGGTCTTGCCCACGCCAGGTGGGCCCCACAGTATCATCGAATGGGCCTTGCCCGCTTCGAAAGCCAGGCGCAGCGGTTTGCCCACGCCCAGCAGATGGGTCTGGCCGATGACTTCGGTCAGGATTTTCGGGCGCAGCGCTTCGGCCAGCGGCTGGCGTGGTTCGGTGGAAAACAGATCCGCCATGATGATGTCCAGTAAAAAATGCAAAAGCCCCGCATCGCTGCGAGGCCGGTCGACAAGCAAGCGCGACTAACGCAAACGAGCTTAATTGTTAATCACGTCCGCCCCCTTGGGCATGACAAATTTAAAGTGATTGGCGGCCAGCAACGGATTCTTCTGGAAGTTCTTGAACGACAGGATAGAGGTCTGGCCGAACGAGTCGCGCAGTTCCATCGCTTCGGGCACGCCGTTGCGCAGACCGATATTGATTTCGTCAAACGTCGTGTCCTTGGCTTTCGGCGTCGCCTTCAGCCACTCCAGGCCGTCGCGCGTGCCCGCTTCGGCCAGCGTGAAATTCTTTTCCAGGTCGTTGCTGCCGAACAGGATGGCGGCCGGCGAGGAACCGAGCGCGTCACCCAGTTTCTTGATGGTGACCTGGCTCAGGTCCTTGTCGTAGATATACAGTTGCTCGCCATCGGCTTGCAGCAGTTGCTCGTACGGTTTCAGATAGGTCCAGATAAACTTGCCCGGACGGGCGAATTCAAAGGTGCCGCTGGCCGGGGTGGAGACTTTCGCCTTGCCGCCCGCGTCCGCTTTTTTTACTTGCCGCTGCACGAACTCGCCCTTGGCCGACTTGGTGCCGGCAGCGAAGCTCTTGAACTGCTCCAGCGCGCTGGCCGAGGCGCTGGCCGCGAACAGCAAGCCGCAGGCAAGGCTGGTGGCACCAATAAGAAATTTTGTTGCGATAGTGTGTTTGGTCATTCTTTTTATCCTGGTTCGGCACTTGCCGCCGGCACCAGGATTTCCCGGTTGCCATTGGACTGCATGGTTGAGACAACACCGCTTTGCTCCATCTGCTCGAGCAAACGGGCCGCGCGATTGTAGCCGATGCGCAAATGGCGCTGCACCAGCGAAATCGAGGCGCGGCGGTTCTTCAATACGACTTGCACCGCCTGGTCGTACAGGGCATCGGCCTCGCCGCCGCCCTCGCCCGGCGCGGCGCCGGCCTCGCCGCCTTCGCCTTCCAGGGTGCCGCCTTCAAGGATGCCCTCGACATAGTTCGGCTCGCCCTGCAACTTCAAATGGCTGACCACGCGGTGCACCTCTTCATCGGACACAAACGCGCCGTGCACGCGCATCGGCAAACCGGTGCCGGGCGGCATGTACAGCATGTCGCCCATGCCCAGCAGCGCTTCCGCGCCCATCTGGTCGAGAATGGTGCGCGAGTCGATCTTGGACGACACCTGGAACGCGATACGGGTCGGTATATTCGCCTTGATCAGGCCCGTGATGACATCTACAGATGGGCGCTGCGTCGCCAGAATCAAGTGCAGGCCGGCCGCGCGCGCCTTTTGCGCGATACGGGCGATCAATTCCTCGACTTTTTTACCGACCACCATCATCAGGTCGGCCAGCTCGTCGATGATAATGACAATGGTCGGCAGTTTTTCCAGAGGTTCCGGCGAATCGGGCGTCAGGCTGAACGGATTCGGAATATGTTCTTCGCGCTTGGCGGCGTCGGCAATCTTGGTATTGTAGCCGGCCAGGTTACGCACCCCCATCTTGCTCATCAGCTTGTAGCGGCGTTCCATCTCGTTGACGGCCCAGTTCAGCGCGTGGCCGGCCTGGCGCATATCGGTGACCACCGGCGCCAGCAGATGGGGAATGCCTTCGTAGACCGACATTTCCAGCATCTTCGGGTCGATCAGGATCAAGCGCACGTCGTGCGGATCGGACTTGTACAACAAGGACAGAATGGTGGCATTGATGCCCACCGATTTACCGGAACCGGTAGTACCGGCCACCAGCAAGTGCGGCATCTTGGCCAGATCGGCCACCACCGGCTTGCCGGCGATATCCTTGCCCAGCGCAATCGTCAGGCTCGACACGCCATCGTTGTAGACCTTGGAGCCGAGAATTTCCGTCAGGCGCACGATCTGGCGCTTGCTGTTCGGCAGTTCCAGCGCCATGTAGTTTTTGCCGGGAATGGTTTCCACCACCCGGATCGAAGTCAGCGACAGCGAACGGGCCAGGTCGCGCGCCAGGCCGACGATCTGACTGCCCTTCACGCCAGTGGCCGGTTCGATCTCGTAGCGCGTGACGACCGGGCCGGGGTAAGCGGCCACTACTTTGGCGTCGACGCCAAAATCGGACAATTTCTTTTCGATCAGGCGGCTGGTAAATTCCAGCGTTTCCACCGACACGGTTTCCACCACCGCCGGCGCTTCGTCGAGCAGTGACAAGGGCGGCAGCTTGCCGTCGCCCAAACCCTCGAACAGATAGGCCTGGCGTTCTTTTTCCACGCGTTCGGATTTCACCACGGCCACCACCTGCGGCTCGATTTTCACCGGCGGCGCAGCGACGTGTTTTTCCACGTGCTTGGCCCGTTCGATCACCACTACTTCGTCGCGGCGCACGGCGGCCACTTCGCCCTGGCGACGATCTTCGCGGTCGCGGTAGCGCAGCACGAACCAGTTGAAACTGTCTTCGATGGCAGCGCCTATGCGCTCGGCCACCTGCAACCAGGAAACATGGAAGAACAGGCTGAAGCCGAGGGCAAACAGCAGCAGCAACAGCAAGGTCGCGCCGGTGAATCCAAAGGCGACATGGCTGGAGTGGCCCACCAGCTGGCCCAGCACGCCGCCGGGTTCGCGCGGCAGCTGCACGTGCAGGCTTTTCGCCATGCGCAGGTATTCCAGGCCCATGCTGCCGATCAGCATGATGGAAAAGCCGACGATGCGTATCAGCATCTCGACATGGTGTTCGCGCTCGACGTCATCTTCCTGTTCGAGCAGAAAGCGGCGGCTCAGGCGGTGATAACCGTTCCACACCGTGCGCAGCAGCCACACGCACCACCACCAGGCGGAAAAACCGAAGATATATAACAGCAGGTCGGACAGGGTCGCGCCCAGCTTGCCACCGAGATTGGCCACCTTGTCGACCGAAGTGGCGTGCGACCAGCCCGGATCGAGCTTGTTGAAGCTGGCCAGTATCAGCACGAAATACAGGGCGAAGGCGGCAAACGCGAACCAGCGCGCCTCGGACAGCAGCCGTACCAGCCGGTTGGGCAACGGGCGGCGCTCGACCGGCTTGCGGGTATAACTGTTCTGGTTGGCCTGGGCTGGTTTAGTCATTCTGGGAAGCGCTGCAAGGTGATATGTGTTCTATAAGTGTTTCTTTAATGGAATACCCCATCATAGGCTGTATTCTAAGCCATATGCGTGCGAGACGACCCCACGATTCGTCTGTGTGGACGGCTTGGTCTATAATCCGGCGATAGCTTGCGCAAGCACAACACTGCCTTGTTCTTGACGTGAATGCCCCCAATTCGGATAGATCCCATACAGAGAGAAGCCCCCATCATGACCACTACCAAACACGCCCGCGTTCTGATCCTTGGCTCCGGCCCTGCCGGCTACAGCGCCGCCGTCTATGCCGCGCGTGCCAACCTGAAACCGATGCTGGTCACCGGCGTGGAACAGGGCGGCCAGTTGATGACCACTACCGACGTGGAAAACTGGCCCGGTGACCCGATGGGCGTGCAAGGCCCGGACCTGATGCAGCGCTTGCTGCAGCACGCCGAGCGCTTCAACACGGAAATCGTGTTTGACCATATCCATACGACGTTCCTGAATGAAAAGCCGATCCGCCTGAAAGGCGACAGCCACGAATACACCTGCGACACCCTGATTATTGCCACCGGCGCGTCGGCGCAATACCTGGGCCTGCCTTCGGAAGCGGCCTTTATGGGCAAAGGCGTGTCGGCCTGCGCCACCTGTGACGGTTTCTTCTACCGCAACCAGGAAGTGGCAGTCGTCGGCGGCGGCAATACGGCCGTCGAAGAAGCGCTGTACCTGTCGAATATAGCCGATAAAGTCACGCTGATCCACCGCCGCGACAAGTTCCGCGCCGAGGCGATCCTGATCGACCGCCTGAACGCCAAGGTTGCCGAAGGCAAGATCGTGCTGAAGTACAACCATACGCTGGACGAAGTAACCGGCAACGAAGGCGGCGTGACAGGCCTGAACATCAAGTCGACCATCGATGGCAAGGTCGAAGCGTTGAATGTGCACGGCGTGTTTATCGCCATTGGCCACAAGCCGAACACCAGCATCTTCGAAGGCCAGCTCGACATGCACAACGGCTACATCAAGACGAAAACCGGCCTGGAAGGCATGGCCACCGCCACCAGCGCGCCGGGCGTGTTTGCCGCTGGCGATGTGCAGGACCATATCTACCGCCAGGCCATCACCAGCGCCGGCACCGGTTGCATGGCGGCACTGGACGCGCAGCGCTACCTGGAAGGCCAGGAGTAAGCTGGTGGCGTCGATGAAAGACTTTGCCGACCTGAAAGCTGTCAGCAAGCAGCTCAAGGAGCAGGCCGAAGCGCGCGCGGCGGAACTAGCCGAGCGGGCAAAAAAGGCGCAAGTGCAGGCGGTGGAAGGCAATCTGTTCAAGGCCAGCATCGGCGGCGTCAAGCGTCTGCCTGAGTCGGACCGCTACGTGCCGGCGCTGCCGAAAACGCCAGCCATGACGTCAGCCCAGCCGGCGCGCAAACTGAGCCGCGAGGAAGACGATGCGGCCGTGCTGCGCGAGTCGCTGTCGGACCTGTTCGAAGTCGATCATTACCTGGAAAACGATCCGGCCGTCAATTATGCGGCGCCTGGCGTGGGACCGGACGTGGTGAAAAAAATGCGCAAGGGCCATTGGCCTGTCCAGGATGAACTGGACTTGCATGGCTTGCGCCGCGATGACGCGCGCGACGCCATCGGCGCTTTCCTGGCCCATGCGACACGGCGCAAGCTGCGCTGCGTGCGCGTGATCCACGGCAAGGGTTTCGGTTCGAAAGGACAGGAACCCGTACTCAAGTCGATGGTGCACAGCTGGCTGGTGCAAAAGCCGGAAGTAATCGCCTTTTGCCAGTCGCGCCGCTCGGAAGGCGGCGACGGCGCGCTGACGGTGCTGCTGGCCGCGGCGCTGCAGGTGGTGCGCTAGCGCTACCCTCCTTCGTCAATAGTTGCTTTAAAACACGGCCCCGTTTGTCACCACTCGGGGCCGTGTCATGTTAACCTGTGGCTATTATTTTTTGCCGGGCAATAGTCCGGCCGCCGCCCAATGATGCCACCCCAACTGCCGCCCGGATCACTGATCAAACTGATCGAAGTGATCGCCATTCTGGTAGGTGCGTTTTCCGGCTTTATCGAGGCGCGCCGCAAGCGCATGGATTTGGTCGGGGTGTTCGTGGTGGCCTTTATTACGGCGTTTGGCGGCGGCACGCTGCGCGATATCCTGCTCGACAAGCGGCCACTGTTCTGGGTTTCGCACCAGGAATACGCGATCCTGATCTTCGTGCTGGCGCTCACCGCTGCACCGCTGATCCAGCATCTGCGGCAAATCGTCTCCGAACGGCTGATCGTGGTGGCCGACGCAATTGGCCTGGGCATGTTTGCGGTTGCCGGCGTGGCCGAAGCCATGCGCGCGGGCATGCCACTGTTTATTGCCTCGATGATGGGGGTGATTACGGGGATTTTTGGCGGCGTGATGCGCGATATCGTGTGCAATGAAGTGCCGATGGTGTTTCGTGATGGCAAACCGTATGCGATCTGCGCCTTTATCGGCTGCTGGGCCTATCTGCTGCAGAAGCATTTTGGCGTCGCGCACGACTTTGCGCTGTGGACCAGCGCCAGCGGCATTACGATCATGCGGCTGATCAGCTGGAAATTTGACATGCGGTTGGGGCGCTGACACCAGCACCCCATGCAAGGCAAGCTTATACCGCTTCCGGGCCCGTTTCTCCGGTGCGGATACGGATGACCTGTTCGATATTGCGCACGAAAATCTTGCCATCGCCGATCTTGCCGGTGCGGGCGGCCTTGATAATGGCGTCGACCACCTGCTCGGTCACGCTGTCGTCAACCACCACTTCCACCTTGACCTTGGGCAGGAAGTCGACCACGTACTCGGCGCCACGGTACAACTCGGTGTGACCCTTCTGGCGGCCAAAGCCTTTTACTTCCGTCACGGTCAAACCCGTCACATTCACATCGGCCAGGGCTTCGCGTACTTCGTCGAGCTTGAATGGTTTGATGATGGCGGTAATCTGTTTCATGTCTTTCTCCGGTTCTTAAACATAATGATGCGACAATTTGTTGATTGAGCAGCTATTCATTCGCGGACGCTCATGTGAACGCAGCGGAAATCTGGGGTCAGACCCGCCGGGTCTGACCCCGGCCTTTCAGCAGTTGGGTGAAAGCAAGCTCCATCTTATTCAAAGAATTTCGAGGTAATCGGATAGCGCCAGTCGCGGCCAAAGCCACGGTGCGTGACGCGGATGCCGACCGGCGACTGGCGCCGCTTGTATTCATTGATCTTGATCAGGCGCGTGATGCGGGTCACGTCGGCCGGTGGATAACCGGCTTCGATAATCTCGGCGATCGGCCGGTTCTCTTCCATGTACAGTTGCATGATGCCGTCGAGTATGTCGTATGGCGGCAGCGAGTCCTGGTCCAGCTGGTCGGCGCGCAGTTCGGCCGACGGCCCGCGCGTCAGGATGCGCTCGGGAATCACGTCTGACACACCGTTGCGCCAGGCGCACAGGCGATAAACCAGGGTCTTGGCAATATCCTTGATCACCGCAAAGCCGCCCGCCATGTCACCATATAACGTGCAATAGCCTACCGCCATCTCGCTCTTGTTACCGGTCGTCAACACGATACTGCCATGCTTGTTCGACAGCGCCATCAGCAGGGTGCCGCGGATGCGCGCCTGGATGTTCTCTTCCGTCGCGTCTTCGGCCAAGCCGGCGAATTCTTCAGCCAGGGTAGCGCGGAAGGCGTCGAAGGTTTGCTTGATCGGAATTTCATCGTAGCGCACATTGAGGCGTTTTACCATGTCGCGCGAATCGATCCACGAAATATCGGCCGTAAACTGCGACGGCATCATGACGGCGCGCACTTTGTCGGCGCCCAGCGCATCGACGGCAATCGCCAGGGTCAGCGCCGAATCGACACCGCCCGACATGCCGATCAGCACGCCGGGAAAGCCGTTCTTGACTATATAGTCGCGCACGCCCAGCACCAGCGCCTGATACACCTGGGCTTCGGTCGACAGGGGTGCAGCGACCGGCTGCGGCACGGGGCTGGCGCCATCGAATTCGACGATCTGCAGGTCTTCCTCGAAGTGGCGCAATTGGGCGCAAATCACGCCATCGGCGTCCATTACAAACGAATCGCCGTCGAAGATCAGCTCGTCCTGGCCGCCGACCAGATTCGCGTAGACCAGCGACATGCCTTGCGCACACACATACTGGCGCATGGTTTCATAGCGCAGATGCTGCTTGTTCATATGGTAGGGCGAGCCGTTCGGCACCAGCAGCACCTGGGCACCCGCCGCGCGCGCACGCTCGGGGGCGTGGGCGAACCAAGTGTCTTCACAGATATTAATGCCGAAGCGCACGCCCTTGACGGCAAACACAAAAGCCTGGTCGCTCGATGAAAAATAACGCTTTTCGTCAAACACGGTGGTGTTCGGTAAATCGTGCTTGCAGTAGGTGCCCAGCACCTGGCCGTTGACCAGCACCGAAGCGGCGTTATGGCGCACCAGGCTGCCGTCATCTTGCAGCGGCAAGCCGACGACCACATGCAGGTCGGGGAACTGCGCCAGGTCTTGCGCCAGCGCCGCAAACGTTTGTCGGGTTTTTGCGTAGAATGCATTGCGCAGCAACAAATCTTCCGGTGGATAGCCGACCAGCGACAGTTCGGGCGTCAAGACGATATCGGCGCCAGCAGCATGGGCGCGGCGGGCCAGGTCGACGATTTTGGCGCGGTTGCCGGCCAGGTCGCCGACCGTACTATTCATTTGAGCAATTGCGACTTTGACTGTCATGATATTGGATATTTCGTTTTATTAACAAAGACGGGGCCAGCCCCGGGGGTATGCAGGTCGATGCCAGCAACCCGAGAGTGATGAATGCAAACCACAACAATGAATTATCGCACGGCTATCGTCTCTACCCTGGCTGAAATTGGCGAGCCGGCATGGTCCTCGCTCTTGGCCCTGCAAGCCGAAGCCAATCCTTTCCTGTCGTACGCTTTTTTGCATGCCATGCACGAATCGGGCTGTGCCAGTGCCGAATCCGGCTGGCAGCCGCAGTTCCTGGTGCTGTGGCAGGGCGAGACCCTGGCCGCCGCCCTGCCGCTGTATGTCAAGCTGCATTCCTACGGCGAGTATGTGTTCGACTGGGCCTGGGCCGATGCCTACCAGCAGCACGGCCTCGAATACTATCCGAAACTGCTGTCGGCCATCCCCTTTACACCCGTCAGCGGCACGCGTCTGCTGGCGCGCGACAGCGAGGCGCGCGCGGCCCTGCTGGCCTTTCTGCAGGCCCAGCAGCAAGCCAGCCAGGTCTCGTCCACGCATATCCTGTTTCCACCCGAAGCCGAAGCGCGCCAGCTCGAAGAGGCCGGTTTTCTGCTGCGCAGCGGCGTGCAGTTTCACTGGCTCAATCCCGGCTATGCGAATTTCGAGCAGTTCCTGGCCACCCTCGAGCACAAGAAACGCAAGAATATCCGTGCCGAACGGCGCAAGGTGGCGGAAGCGGGCGTGACCATGCGCCAGGTGCGCGGCAGCGACATCACGCCGGCCCTGTGGCAATTCTTTCACCGCTGCTACAGCAATACCTATGCCGAACACCGGTCCTCACCGTACCTGAGCCTGGAATTCTTTGAGCGCATCGGCGCGGCCATGCCGGAAAATATATTGCTGGTGGTGGCCGAACGCGAGGGCCGGGCGATTGCCGCCTCGCTGGTCATCCACACCAGCGATACTTTATATGGCCGCTACTGGGGCGCACTGGAACACGTGCCTTGCCTGCATTTCGAGACGGCCTATTACCAGCCGCTGGAATTTTGCATCGCACAGGGCATCGCCACCTTCGAAGGCGGCGCCCAAGGCGAACACAAGATGGCGCGCGGCTTCCTGCCGCAAAAGACCTGGTCGGCCCACTGGCTGGCCCACCCGGCATTCGCTGACGCCGTACAGCGCTTCCTGGAGCGGGAACGGGGCGGCATCGATGCCTACCTGGACGAGTTGAACGAGCACAGCCCGTTCCGCGGCTGAAACCGCCTGTTTTACAAGTAATACGGCTGTGGTAAGCTGGAAAAAGTCACGCCTGCAACTGGCGTGCACTGTCCGCCCTGCAGGTCCTTGTTGGCCGCTCCGCTCAACTTTCTTTTTGGTGAATGCAATTGCAAATTTTTAATTTGACCGGCCGCCGCAACGCGCGCCGTGGAGTTTCAGCATGATCGGCTGGTGGGAGGCTGCCCTGCTGGGCCTGATCCAGGGGCTGACCGAATTCCTGCCCGTGTCGTCCAGCGCCCATCTGCGCATTATCGGCCCGTTTTTACCATCCGGCGCCGACCCGGGTGCGGCGTTTACCGCGATTACCCAGATCGGCACCGAACTGGCCGTGCTGATTTACTTCCGCAAGGATATCCTGCGCATCGCCCTGGCCTGGTTCGGCGCCCTGCCCTTCAGCGGCGCCAGTGCGACGGCGAAAAGCCATCCTGACGTGCGCCTGGGCTGGCTGGTGATTATCGGCTCGCTGCCGATCGCCATCCTGGGACTGGCCTTCCAGCACGCCATCGAAACCTATCTGCGCAACCTCTACCTGACGGCCATCATGCTGATCGTGTTCGGCCTGATACTGGGCGCGGCAGACCGATATGGCCGCCAAGAGCTGCCGCTGTCGCGCATGCGCTGGCGCGACGGCATCATCTTCGGCTTCGCCCAGGCGATGGCGCTGATCCCGGGCGTATCGCGCTCGGGCGGCACGATTACGGCCGGCCTGATGATGGGCTACACGCGCGAAGCTGCGGCCCGCTATTCTTTTCTGCTGGCCATCCCTGCCGTGCTGGCGTCGGGCTTTTACCAGCTGTATAAAAGCTGGCATTCGGCACTGGCCGGCCCGGTCGCGCCCGGCCCGACCCTGCTGGCCACGATCATTGCATTTTTTGTCGGCTATGGCGTGATCGTGGTGTTTTTGCGCATCGTCAGCAGCCGCGGCTACTGGCCTTTTGTTGCCTACCGCATCGTGCTGGGCGTGTTTGTGCTGGCGCTGCTGCAAATGGGCGTGATCGCCGCGCACTGAGCGCCCTGCACCAATAAAAATGCCCCCGTGCCAAAGCTGGCACGGGGGCATTTTTTATTGCATGGCGACGCTTACGAAGCGCTGCCTTCCGTTTCTTTCTTGTAAGCAGCAACGCCGTTCAGGATCTCAGCGCGGGCTTCGTCGGCGCCGTACCAGCCGTCGATCTTGACCCATTTGCCTTTTTCCAGGTCTTTGTAGTGCTCGAAGAAATGCTGGATCTGGCGCAGGCGCAGTTCGTTCAAGTCTTCCGGCTTCTGCCAGTGGCTGTAGATCGACAGGACCTTGTCGACTGGCACGGCCAGCACTTTGGCATCTTCGCCCGACTCGTCGGTCATTTTCAGCACGCCGATAGGACGGCAGCGCACAACCACGCCAGGGAACAGCGGGAACGGGGTGATGACCAGCACGTCGACCGGATCGCCGTCCGGCGACAGGGTGTTCGGCACATAGCCGTAGTTGCACGGGTAGTGCATGGCGGTACCCATGAAACGGTCGACGAAAATCGCGCCCGATTCCTTGTCCACTTCATATTTGATCGGATCGGCGTTCATCGGGATTTCGATGATCACGTTGAAGTCGTTCGGCAAATCGCGGCCCGAAGGCACTTTATTCAAGCTCATGGGGTTTCCTCGTGTGTGCTGACAGTGTTTTAACCGCGCAATTATAGCGAAGTACACGCTCCTTGTGCGATGCAGCAGCCTCCAAATGGCTATTTTGTCAAGCGACTTTGCAACAGTGGCGCCGATAGCCCGACAATGCTATGATTTGTAAATGAGAACCATTATTATCTAAAATCACCGTGTCTTCCGTTCCTGTTCTTCCACAAGTGGACGTCACCGCCCTGTACAACGACCATCACAGCTGGCTGCAAGGCTGGCTGCGCCGCAAGATGGGCAATGCCCTTGACGCCGCTGACCTGGCACACGACACATTCCTGCGCGTGCTGGCACGCCGCGACACCCCGAGGCTGCTGGCGCCGCGTGCCTACTTGGGCACCATCGCGCGTGGCCTGATGGCCGACTTTTTCCGCCACAAGGATATCGAACGCGCTTATCTCGACGCCCTGGCCGCCCTGCCGCAAGCGCATGCGCCGTCGCTTGAGGCGCGCGCCATCGTGCTCGAGGCGCTGGTTGCCATCGACACCATGCTCGATGGCCTGAAGCCGGTCGTGCGGCAAGCATTTTTGCTGTCGCAGCTCGACGGCCTGACCTACGAGCAGATCGCGCAGCAATTGGGCGTGACCAAACGCACGGTCAGCAATTACATGTGCACCGCCATTGAGCACTGCGTCGAACACTGCGATCCGCTGGCGCCATGAGTGAGCTCAGTGAACTGATAACGGCGCCGCCGCGCGACGACGCGGCCGTGCGCAAACAAGCCGTGGCCTGGTATGCGCGCCTGTGTTCGGGCAGCGCGGGCGAGGCCGAGCAGCAGGCATGGCTGCGCTGGCATGCAGCGCATCCGGCACACCAGCACGCCTGGCAGCGCATCGAAGCGATGCGCGCCACCTTGCAGCAGGCGCCGGCCGGCATCGCTTCCCCGGTGCTGCGCGCCAGGCTGGCTTCCGGCGGCCAGGCACGCCGCCAAGTGCTGCGCAGCGTGCTGCTGCTGGCAGGCAGCGGCACGCTCGGCTACCTGTCCTGGCAGAAGGCAGAGCAACATGGCCTGGTGCAGCCCCTGCTGGCCGACTACAGCACCGGCATCGGACAACAAAGGCCGATAGCGCTGGCCGATGGCTCGCTTTTGACCTTGAATACCGGCAGTGCGATCGACGTGCGCTTCGATCTCCAGACGCGGCGCGTGCGGCTGCTGGCCGGTGAAATCTTGGTCGAGACGGCCCGCCATCGGCAAGGCCACGCCGCGCCGGTCGACACGCGCCCATTTATCATCGAGACCAGGCACGGAGCTGCGCGCGCCCTGGGCACCCGCTTTACCGTGCGCCAGTTCGACGATCACACGCAAGTGGCCGTACTGGACGACGCCGTCGAGCTGCGCGCCGCGCAGTCGCCAGGCAAGGCCGTGATTGTGCGCACCGGACAGCAGGCGCGCCTGACGGCCAGCGCCATCGCGGCCCCGGAACAGGCCGACGAAAGCGCCGGCCTGTGGCACACCGGCAACCTGCTGGTCAACGACCGCAGCCTGGCCGAAGTAGTGGCCGAACTGGGCCGCTACCGCCGTGGCCACCTGATGTGCGATGCAACAGTGGCACAGCTGCGTGTTTCCGGCGTATTTCCGCTGGCGGACACCGACCGCGCGCTGCTGTTGCTGGTTCAATCGTTCCCACTGCGTCTGCGCAGCCTGACGCGCTACTGGGTAACCCTGGAAGCGGCCTGAAAAAAAATCAGAAAAATTTTCATCTTTTTATTTTTCGTGCGGCCTACAAGACAGAAGCAACACCAACCACCTGTCATTCAATCACCTGGGCCCATCATGCTTGATCACCGCTGCACTCTTCTTCCCCTTGCCATCGCCATGCGTGGCGCCTTGATGGCGATGACGCTGTCGCTGCCGGCCGTCGCCATCGCCGCCCCGGCGGCGGACACTGCCAGGCCCTACCGGATCGCAGCCGGCCCGCTGGTCTCGGCGCTGAACCTGTTCGCTACCTCGGCGGGCGTGGCATTGACGTATGACCCGGCGCTGGTCAGCGGGCGCACCTCGCCGGGCTTGCAAGGCACGCATACGCCAGGCTCCGGCTTTGCCGCACTGTTGGCCGGCAGCGGTCTGGAAGTGGTTGACCAGGGCAATCGCGGCTATACACTGCGCCGCGTGGCGGGCGGCGAACAGACGCTGGCGCCGGTCAGCGTCACCGCGCGTGCCGATGTCCCCAACGTTACAGAAAACAGTGGCAGCTACACCACCCCGGTGATGGCCACGGCCACCCGCATGGGCCTGTCGATGCGCGAGACGCCGCAGTCGGTCAGTATCGTCACGCGCCAGCAGATGGACGACCAGGCCCTGAACAGCGTTCCCGACATCCTGGAAAAGGTCGTTGGCGTCACCGTCGGGCGCAACGACAGCGAGCGCGCCACTTTTTATGCGCGCGGCTACACCATTGAAAACTTCCAGTTCGATGGCATGCCCAATACCCTCGATAGCTCGAACCAGTACACCACCGCTATCGGCGACAGCGCAGTCTATGACCGGGTCGAAGTGGTGAAAGGCGCGACCGGCCTGCTGACGGGTGCCGGCAACCCGTCGGCCACCATCAACCTGGTACGCAAGCGCCCGACCGATGAATTTGCGGCCTCGGCAAATGGCAGCATCGGTTCGTGGAACAAATACCGCGGCGTGGCCGATGTGTCCGGCCCCTTGAACGCCAGTGGCAGCCTGCGTGGCCGCGTGGTGGCCGCCGCGCAAAATGCTGGCTCGTATATCGACTACTACCAGCGCGACACGCGCAGCCTGTACGCCATCGTCGAGGCCGACCTGGCGCCGCGCACCACCGTGAGCCTGGGCGTCGACTACATGCAGAGCCGTGCCGACGGCGCCACCTTCGGCCATTTGCCGCTGTTCTACAGCGACGGCTCGCAGACGCACTTTCGCCGCTCGCTGAACCCGGCCGCGCGCTGGTCGTACTGGGACAACGACAGCACCAACACCTTTGCCACCGTCAAGCACGCGTTCGACAATGGCTGGCAGCTGGACGCCGCCGCCAGCCACCTGAAACAATCGAAGGACGTCTTGTACGGCTCGGCCTACAACGGCTACATGAACCAGCAAACCGGCGCCGGCATACGCCTTCTCGGTGGCCCGCTGCCAACCCAGGCGAGCACTGACAGCGCCAATCTGGCCGCCACCGGCCCGTTCACCCTGTTCGGCCGCCAGCATGAGCTGATGCTGGGCGCCGGCTATTCGCGCCAGAACAAGGATGCCCAGCTGTACACCAGCAGCCTGGTGGCGGTGCCCGACTACCGGCTGTGGGATGGCGTGCTGAGCCTGCCAGCGCAAACCAGACGTGCCGACCGCGACACCACGATCACCGAAAAAGGCGTGTCGGGGGCCGTGCGCCTGCGCCCTGGCGATGATTTGTCGGTGATCCTGGGCGCGCGCACCAGCTGGTACAAGCTGTACGACTACCAGGTATCGGTGGCCGGCGTGCGGTCCGTCTCGGACAACCTGAACGAAAGCGCGAAAGTGGTGCCGTATGCGGGCGTAGTGTATGACTTGAACAGCACCTGGTCACTGTATGCCAGCTACACCGACATCTTCAAGCCGCAAACCTATTACAAGGACGCCAGCGACAGCTCCCTCGATCCGCTGACGGGAAAGAGCATGGAAGCAGGCGTGAAAGGCGAATGGCTCGATGGCAAAATCAACGCCAGCGCGGCTATCTTCAAGATCGAGCAGGACAATGCACCACAGTACCAGGGCATCAACAGCATCACCGGCGGCGAAATCTACAGGCCCATCGCCGGCGTCACCAGCAAAGGCTTGGAACTGGAAATGTCGGGCCAGGTCACGCCGGCGTGGAATCTGGCCGGCGGCTATACACTGCGCACCTCGCATATTCCGCCGCAGCCCAACCTGACACTGAGCGCAGTCAATACCAACCAGCCGAAGCATCTGTTCAAGCTGAGCACCGCCTGGACCCTGACCGCCGGCTGGACCGTCGGCGGCTCCATGACCTGGCAAAGCGAGACGTACTACCAGCTGTCAACGGCCGCCCGCTGGCGCGCCACGCAGCCGAGCTACGCGGTGGTGGGCCTGATGGCGCGCTACCAGGTGGGTCCGCGCCTGTCATTGGCGCTAAACGTCAACAACGTGCTCGACAAAACCTACATGCCGGGCATGGGTTCGTATGGCACGGGCGTGTATGGCGACCCGCGCAATGCGCTGCTGACGGCCAATTTCAAATTCTGATCCGGTCCGCAAGACCAAAAAAAACCCGTCGCAACACGGGTTTTTTGTTGGCGCACTGGTTTACAAAATGGTTGCCAGTGCACACTGCCGATAATGCGCGGCCGCCTGCTCATTCTGCTGCAGGGCTTCATGCATCTGCGCCAGTTTGAGGTGGGCGTCGCGCACCATGCGCGAATCGCTGGCGTCGGACAGGGCCTGCTCCAGATGGCGCTGGGCCTTGCCCCATAGTTTCTGTTTCAGGCACAGCGAACCGAGGGTCAGCGCCAGCTCGGCGTCCAGCGGACGCTGTTTCAGCCACTGTTCGCAGTGCTCGATCTGCAGCATCAGGGCCGGCGTGCCGTAAGGCGCGGCCGCTTCGCGATAGATGCGCACCACGCGGTCGTCCCAGTCGGCGCCCAGGGACTCTTCGCACACCAGGCGCGCTTCGTCGTGCAGGCCGCGCGCGTTCAGGGCGGTGGCGGCACGGCAGGCGATATAGGGCTTGACCCTGTCACTGGTCGGCACAGTCGACCAGACCCGCATCAAGGACTCGGCGTCATGCGTACGGTCAGACAGCAAGTGCTCATACGCCAGTTCGCGCAGGCGCGACGACAGCGCCGGATGCAGTGCACGGTGCTTGTCAAGCGAGCGCACGAGGCGCAGCACTTCGGGCCAGTTCTTCGCCTGCTGCTCGGCTTTCAGGGACCATTGCAGCGCGTGGATATGGCGCGTGCCGCTGGCGTTCAGTTCGCGCACGGCAGCCAGCGCGGCTTCCGGCTGGTGGTCGTCGACCAGTAATTCGGTGACCGTCATCAGGCGCGCGGTTTTGAGGGTAGCGTCACCTTCGACCCGGGCCAGCCAGCTGTCGCGGCGCTCGGACTGGCGCATGCGGTGCGCGGCGCGTGCGCCGATCAGCGCCGCCAGGCCGGCGTTTTCTTCCAGTTCGGCGGCGCGCAGGGCGGCTTTTTCGGCATGGCCGAAGCGGCCTTCGAACAGTGCTTTCAAGGCTTCGCGCAAGCCCTTGTTGCCGTCGCGTTCACGCTTGCGCAAACGGTAGGCTGCCACTTCGGCCGGCATGCGCACGGTGGCGCGCAAAGCCCTCAGCAGGAAGTACAGCACAGCGAACAGGGTCACCTGCGCCAGCACGAAAAAGTTCAGCGACAAATCGATGCGGTAAGGCGGGTAGAACAACACCACATTGCCTGGGTTGAAACGGGCCGTCACGGCGATACCGATCGCCGCGGCCATCAGGGCGAGTAACCAGAGAAATAGACGCATGGGCTCAGGACTTCGCTTTGTAGTTGCGTACAGCGGTCAGGCTGTCGGACAAGGTCGGCATTTCGATGGTCAGGTTGCTGGCCTGCACCTGGCGCAGCAAGCTTTGCGCCGTCTGCGTGGCGCGCGCACGCGTGTCAAAATACTTGGCCAGGCCATCCTGTGCCGCGATCAGATCGTTCCTGAACGCCGTCTCGTTGCGCGACAGCAGCGCCATGCGCGCGTTCAGCAAGCGCAGCTTGATGTTTTCGCGCAAAAAGTACGATTGCGTCGGCGACAGCATCAACGCTTCCGGCGTATCGACGCGGCGGATGCGGATCAACTGGCGCACGTCGTTCCACATGTCGCCGCTCCAGGTATTCCAGCCATTGCGCACTTGCTGCAGCAGCGGTTCGGGCGCCGGTGGCCCCACCAGCTTGCCGGCCGCATTACGCACCTGTGCCTGCGCTGGCTTGCCGGGCTTTTCCGGCGCGGCAGGCAGCGCCGGCGTTTCGTCGGACAGCATCGGCAAGGCGTCGATCTGCGCGATCACGGTATCGAGGCGTAGCGCCACGCCGGTCGAATCGACACTCGGCAAGGCCTTCAGTTTTTCCATGTCGCGGCCGATGGCACGGCGGATGGTGATGAATTGCGGCTTGTCCGAGCGCGACAGGCTGCGGTCGGCATTTTGCAGCGCGATCAGCGCGCCCGGCACGTTGCCGGCCAGCTGAAGCTGCTGGCTGGCGGTCGACAGCACTTGCTCGATTTCCGTCAGGGCCCATTCGTCACGGTTCTTCGACAGGTCGTTATACAGCTGCTCCAGCGCCAGTTGCTGGCTTTGCGTTTCACTCTGGCGGTTTTCCAGCGCGCCGACCTTGATTTCCAGTTCCTTGTTGCTTTCCTGCACATTACGCGCGATCACGCCCGTTTCGGCGTTGCTGATGTCGCCCTTTTGCAGGCGCTTGGCCACTTCTTCGCGCAGGTTGCGGATCTGCTTGCTGCTCGACCAGCTTTGTGCCGCGAGCAGCACGGCCAGCACGATGACGGCGATGCTCATCGGCTTTTGCAGCTGCTCCAGCAGAGTCGGTGCGCGGCCATAAGGAGCGGCCCCCGGTTGATCGGCCGCCAGAGGCGTCGTCAAGACGGCGCTGCCAGGCGTTGGAGTCGGTTCAGAGTGTGTAGGCATTTCGTTCATGGTCGTGATTGTAACGCGGCGAGCACGCCTGCGTCGCCAGATCCTGTCAAGGTCACACGGGCAAAGCCCAGCTCGGCCGCAGACTGCGCAATACGGGCATGCGGCACGATCAAATGCTGCTGTTTCATTTTTACAACAAACGCCGTTTCTCTATCAATTCCCTGGTCCATTTCAGCCAGCAAGGACAGCAAGCCGCGCAGCGCTTCCGAGCTGGTGATGATCCAGTCATTATTATGCTGCAACAGCTGTTCCAGGGTCGCCCGCAAGCCTGGCGTGAGCCTGGGCACGGCGCGCCGGTAAGCGGTCAGGAAGTCAACCTCGGCACCGGCCGCGCGCAAGCCATCGGCCAGGAAATCGCGGCCGCCGTCGCCGCGCACGATCAGCACGCGCTTGCCGCGCAGGGCCGGCAAATCGAGTGCCAGCAGCAAGTGTTCGGAATCGCTGCGCGCATGCACGCCCGGGCTGGTGATCGTGGCATTGGCGTCATGCACACCATGCGCCGCCAGTGCCGTTCGGCTGCCCTCGCCCACCACCGCCAGCGCCACGCCGGCAGGCCAGGCGGGCAAGTGGGCAAACACGCAGTCGATGGCATTCGGCGAGACAAAGGCCACCAGGTCGTAGTCGGCGAGGCGCGCCAGTACGCGCTTCAGGTGCGCGCATTCTGCCTGCCCGTCGAGCGCGTGGATTTCCAGCAAGGGCAGCAACTGCACAGGCAGCCCGAGTGCGGCAATGCTGGCGGCCAGCGGCGCGGCTTGTTGCGCGGGCCGCGTGATCACCACCGTTGCAGGGTCAGGCATGCGGCGCCAGGCCTTCGTGCTGGTCGGGAGTCACCGCGCACGAGGCGAGAATGGCGGCCGCGTCCTGCGCGTGCAGCAATTCTGCCACGGCCTGGCCCAGTTGCTCGGGTGCGTCAGCCGGGCCATTCACGTCGGCGCTGGCCATGCGTGCGCCGTCTGGCGTGGCGACCATGGCGCGCAGGCGCATCTGGCCGCCATCGACGGTGGCAAACGCGGCCAGTGGAATCTGGCAGCTGCCGCCAAAAATTTTTGACACCTTGCGCTCGGCCGTGACGGCCTGGAAGGTAGCCTGATGGTTCAATGGCGCCAGCAAGGCGAACAGGTCGACGCCGTCCGTGCGCTCGCTCCTGATCTCGATCGCCATCGCGCCCTGGCCGGCGGCCGGCAGGCTGTATTCGGGGTCGAGCACGGCGCGGATGCGCTCTTCCAGGCCCAGGCGCTTCAGGCCGGCGGCGGCCAGGATAATTGCAGCGTAGTCGCCGCGATCAAGCTTGCCCAGGCGCGTGTCGAGATTGCCGCGCAGCGGCAGGATGGTCAGGTGCGGATAGCGCGCCGCGATCAGTGCCTGGCGGCGCAGGCTGCTGGTGCCGACCACGGCGCCGTGCGGCAGCGCGTCCAGGCTGGCGTAGTCGTTCGACACAAACGCGTCGCGCGGATCTTCGCGCTCGAGGATGGCGGCCAGGCTGTAGCCTTCGGGCAGTTCCATCGGCACATCCTTCAATGAATGCACGGCCAGGTCGGCGCGGCCTTCGTCCATCGCCACTTCCAGTTCCTTGACGAACAGGCCCTTGCCGCCGACCTTGGACAGCGCCCGGTCCAGGATCTGGTCGCCGCGCGTGGTCATGCCGAGGATTTCGACGCTACACTGCGGATACAGCGCGGCCAGGCGCGAACGCACATGCTCGGCTTGCCACATGGCGAGGCGGCTTTCGCGCGAGGCGATGATCAGCCTGGCCGGAACATTTGATTCAGGGGACATTTCGGATGATTTCAACACAAGTTCTTTCGCTGTCGTTGTTGTTTCGCCGCTGGCAATGCCACTGTTTTGTCGGGATCGCGCGCGGCATCGCTATAATTATTATTGCTTTGCCTATACGGCAAAACCAGTCACACGCCATGTTCAAGATCATAAATTTTATCATGCGCCCCCCTCCCCGCTGTGGCTGAACGCCCGGCGCAGTTGCCGTTTCTTTTCTTTGACACCTACTTTGGTACTTAAATATGCTCAATGAAGCCAGTGCAGCAGAAACCGACACCGCCTCCAGCCCGGACAAGGACGCGCCACTGAAAGAAGACATACGCCTGCTGGGCCGCCTGCTGGGCGACGTGCTGCGCGAACAGGAAGGCGACGCCGTCTTCAACGTGGTGGAAACCATCCGCCAGACCTCGGTGCGCTTTCGCCGCGAAGAAGACGCCGAGGCCGCCCTGGAACTGGACGCCATGCTCAAGCAGCTGACGCGCGAACAGACCAATTCCGTGGTGCGTGCGTTTTCCTATTTTTCGCACCTGGCCAATATCGCCGAGGACCAGCACCGTATCCGCCGCCGCCGCGCCCACCTGCTGGCCGGTTCGCCAGCGCAAAAGGGCAGCATCGGCTTTGCGCTGAAAAAACTGCATGCCGCCGGCGTGCCGCGTGCCACCGTCGACAGGTTTTTCCAGGATGCCCTGATCGCCCCCGTGCTGACGGCCCACCCGACCGAAGTACAGCGCAAGAGCATACTCGACGCCGAGCACGACATCGCGCGCCTGCTGGCCGAACGCGACACGCCGCAAACGCCAAAAGAACGCCTGGCCAACATGCAGCTGCTGCGTTCGCGCGTGGCGACCTTGTGGCAAACGCGCATGCTGCGCTACTCCAAGCTGACGGTGGCCGACGAGATCGAAAACGCCCTGTCCTACTATCGCATCACCTTCCTGCGCGAACTGCCGGCCCTGTACGACGATATCGAGGACGATATCGCCGCCGAATACCCGAGTCCTGACGGCGCCGTCACGCCGATCGACGCGGCCTACGTGCAGATGGGCAGCTGGATCGGCGGCGACCGCGACGGCAATCCGAACGTCAACGCCGGCACCATGCAGCACGCGCTGGCGCGCCATGCCACCACCATCCTCGATTTCTATCTCGACGAAGTGCACGCGCTGGGCGCCGAACTGTCGGTGTCGACCCTGATGGTGGGCGTGAGCACGCAACTGCAGGCGCTGGCAGAGCAATCACCCGACGCTTCGCCGCACCGCAGCGACGAGCCGTACCGACGCGCCCTGATCGGCATCTATGCGCGGCTGGCCGCCACCGCCCGTTCGCTGGGCGCGACCAATATCCTGCGCAAGGAAGTGGGCGCCGCCGCACCCTACGCCGACGCTGGCGCTTTCGTGGCCGACCTGCGGGTGATCATCGACTCGCTGGAAGCGAATCACGGCGCGGCATTGGCCCGCCCGCGCCTGGCCACCCTGGCGCGCGCGGCCGACATCTTCGGCTTCCACCTCGCCTCGCTCGATATGCGGCAAACCTCGGACGTGCACGAAAAAGTGCTGGCCGACCTGTTTGCCAAAAGCGGCTTGGAAAGCGATTACTGCGCGCTGGACGAGGACGCCAGGGAAGCGCTGCTGCTGGGTGAACTGGCCCAGCCGCGCCTGCTGTATTCGCCATTCATCAGCTACAGCGAAGTGACTGATTCGGAGCTGGCGATTTTGCGCGCGGCGCGCGATATCCGTGCGCGCTACGGCGCACGGGCGATCCGCAACTACATCATTTCGCATACGGAAACCGTGTCCGACCTGCTCGAAGTGATGCTGCTGCAGAAGGAAACCGGGCTGCTGAAAATCGATGCCAGCGGCGGCGCCAGCAGCGAGCTGATGGTCATCCCGCTGTTTGAAACCATTCCCGACCTGCAGCGCGCAGCCGGCATCATGAGCCGCGCCATGGCGCTGCCGCTGGTCAGGCAATTGATCGAAAAGCAGGGGAAATTGCAGGAAGTCATGCTCGGCTATTCCGACTCGAACAAGGACGGCGGCTTCCTGACCTCAAACTGGGAGCTGTACAAGGCCGAACTGGCGCTGGTGGCCAACTTCAGGCAGGCGGGAGTCAAGCTGCGCCTGTTCCACGGCCGGGGCGGCACGGTGGGCCGTGGCGGCGGACCCAGCTACGAAGCCATCCTGGCCCAGCCACCGGGCACCGTCAACGGCCAGATCAGGCTGACGGAACAGGGCGAGATTATCGCCTCGAAGTTTTCGAATGCGGAAATCGGCCGGCGCAACCTGGAGTTGCTGGTCGCCGCCACGCTGGAAGCGAGCCTGGCGCCGCAGGCAGAAAACCCGCAGCAGACCAGGCAGCTGGCGCGCTTTGAAACCGTGATGGCGGAACTGTCGAACCTGGCCTACAAGGCGTATCGCCAGCTGGTGTACGAGACGCCGGGCTTTACCGAGTATTTCTTTGCCGCCACGCCTATCGCCGAAATCGCCGAACTGAACCTCGGTTCGCGGCCGGCCTCGCGCAAGGCCAACCAGCGCATCGAAGACCTGCGCGCGATTCCCTGGGGTTTTTCATGGGGCCAGTGTCGCTTGCTGCTGCCGGGCTGGTTCGGCTTCGGCAGCGCGATTGGCGCCTGGATCAACCAGGCAGAAGGTTCGAAAGACGAGCGAATCACTACCTTGCGCAGCATGTACGCCGAATGGCCCTTCTTTGCCACCCTGCTGTCGAACATGGACATGGTGCTGGCCAAGACCGACCTGGCGATCGCCTCGCGCTATGCGGAACTGGTGGCCGACCATGCATTGCGCGAACGTATCTACAAGCGCATTACGGAAGAGCATGGCAACACCTTGCAATGCCTGGAACTGATCACCGGCAACACGGAACGCCTGGCCGGCAATCCGCTGCTGGCGCGCTCGATCCAGAACCGCTTCGCCTACCTCGATCCGCTGAACCACTTGCAAGTGGAACTGATCAAGCGCCACCGCGCCTTGTCAAACGAGAACAAGGTCGACGAGCGCGTGCACCGTGGCATCCAGTTGTCGATCAACGGCGTGGCGGCGGGCCTGCGCAATACGGGCTAGACAGTCGCCTGTGAGCGCCGGCCTGAGCGCCGGCGCATCAGCCGCCGCACCAGCAGAACCGTGCCGCAAAGCGCCGCCAGCAGCGTGACACCAGCCAGCGCCACCGGCCAAGGCATCAGGCTGCGCTGTACCGGCTCGCTGGCCAGGCCATCGCGCAAGGCAGCTGGAAAAGGCCGCGGCTGCACCGGCACGATCTTCCAGTCGGCCGGGTCGGCCGGTGTGTGCGCCATGTATTCATCATAGGAAAACACCGGCGCCGAGCCGAAGGCGCGGCTGGACGGGAACTGCGGTATGCGCACCAGTATCAGCGCCTCCACATCGCTGCGCAGTTGCTGCTCGAACGGCGTCAGGGCACGCTTGGTCGTGCCGCTGACCAGCTGCAACAGGTCCTGCCCGGCAGCGTCAAACGCCACCGCCGGATACAAGCGCGTCTGCTCCTCGCTCAGGTAATCATAGGCCTTGCGGCCCTCCTTCAAGCTCAGTTTGCTGATTGCCTTGTAGGGATAGCCTGCCAGCGCCATCAGGGCGTGGGTCGGGCCGCGCGCAGGAATCTTCCAGCCGAGCGCATCGAACACATCCATGCTCAGGCCGGCGCAGTTACTGAGCGCGCCGTCGTAAATGATATCGTGACGGTAATATTGGTTGTACAGGCGCTGCACGCCGCCCTGGTAGGCCACGGCCGTGCGCGCATTGTTCAGCACGGCGACCAGCATGTAGGAAGGCCGGTAATACGATTGCCCGCTGTTCAGGTCGGCCAGGTAATTATCCATCGGTACCGAAGCGGCCAGGATGCCCTTTTCGCCATAGGCGTCGAGGCCATAGAAATTGTTCACGATCCAGTCGGCAAATTCGCCGCGCGGTCCCATGGTGCCGGTAGCAATCGCAAAATGGCCGCCGTAAGCCTCGTCATCATCGCCCTGGGCGCCGTTGAGCATCACGGCAAGCACTGGCTTGCCCTGCCACTGGCTGGCCGCGCCCTGCTCGCGCTGCCACACGAGCTGGTTCGAATAGGCGCTTTTCGCGCCACCATCATGCGCCCGCACATAGTCGACCAAGCCGTCATTGCCGTTCAGCGCTTCGACCTTTGTCGCGTTGATCACGAAGTCGTTCGGCCAGATGGTGCGCGCCGTGTACGTGGCGCGCTGCTGGCCTTGGGCCGGTTCCAGGCTGCCGCGCACGCGCACCGATTTGCCGTCGAAAAAAGCGCGTGAACTGGCGTCGAAATACGACAGGTTGGTGGGAATTTTCGGCGCCAGCCGCGATGGCAGCACGGCGCCGCCAGGCAACTGCAGGCTGGCACCATCGGGCGAGAAAGTCGCTTGCGGCAACAACTGCGGCGCACCCAGCCAGACCACGCCGGGATAAGCCAGCCGCCCTGCCTCATTGCTGGCGGCCCAGGCGCGCACATCTTCCTTGCCGCGCAACACAGTCGAGTGGCCGGAAACGGTTTTTCCCGGCCGGGGCACGGCGATGACCTGATCGCGGAAATAGAACAGCGCTTGAGGAATGGTCGGGCAATCGGTGCACTGGCCGTTGGCAAGGCGAAAATCCTGGCCAGGCAGCAGGCCCAGTGGCTGATCCAGCGCATCGTGCACGCCAGCTTGCGGCGCCGCATGGCCAGCGCCGGCCAGGCCGGAAAGTATTGTCAGCATTGTAATCGCGCGGGGTTGCGCCTTCCATATCTTCATGACCAGTATGCTCCAAAGGATAGCAGTGATACAGCAGTGCTGTCGATTGTATGCGAAAGCGAGCCCGGCATTATTGCGGCGTGGCAATTACCGACACTACCGGTGCAACATGGAAATTATTCTTATAGCAATGCAAGTAAAGCATTACAATATGTTTCAACAATTCAGTCTGCCGAGTCGCAGCAGCAAGCGGGCCTGGCAACAGACACCCAAAGGCACCGATGGCATATCCGTCGTTTCACCTGTTGCAGGCAGCATGCATCGCGATCCTTGCCATGGCCGGCCTGGTGCTGGCCGCAGGCGTGTACATTGTTCTGTTGCGCCGCCAGTCAAGGGCGAGCAGCGCGCGCCACCGCGAACTGAGCGAATCGATACAGGATGGCGCCTGGGAAACCGACGCCAGCGGTCGCATCGTTGCCGCCAACCGGCGCATGGGCGAGATGCTGGGACTGACCGAAGCGCAACTGGTGGGACGCCATGTCAGCGATTTTTTCAATGTGCCGACCTTGCAACGGCTGTGCCCCATGCTGCGCACCGACCTGCCAGGACCGGCGCGCCTGCTTCAATATCAGCGAGCCGATGGCGCCACGGCCTGGGCCATGGTCGGCGGCAAGCGCCTGCTGGACGCACATGGCAGGCTGTGCGGTTCGCTGACGATAGCGACCGATGTGACCGCCCATCACCTGGCCCAGCAGGCACTGGTGGCGGCGCATGCGGGGCTGGAACAGCGCATTGCGCTGCGCACGGCGCAGTTGCAGGAGGCCAACGCGCAACTGGCCGGGGAGGTTGCGGTGCGCCGGCAGGCAGAGCAAGCCTTGCTGTGCAGCGAAACACGCTTGCGGGAGATTATCGCCATGCTGCCGCTGGCCCTGTTCCTGAAAACGGCCGAGTCGAAGGTGATACTGATGAACGAAGCTTGCGAACAGCAATGGGGCATCGCACTGGACGAACTGACGGCGCGCACGGAAGAGTGCTATTACACGCCGGAACAGTTGCAGGGCTTTCGCGAAGACGACCGCCAGGCATTTGCGCAGCGTCGCGTGGTGGTGCGCGAAGACATGCTGTGGAATTCCCACCTGCAGCAATACCGGCAGGTACAGACGCACAAAAAGGCTCTCTTCGACGAACACGGACAGCCGCAAATGATCATCGGCATGGGCATCGACATCACCGAACACCGGCGCAATGAAGAGGCGCTGCGCCTGTCGCTGCTGCAGCTGCGCGAACTGTCGGACCACCAGGAAAGCATCAAGGAAGCCGAACGGCGCCGTATCGCGCTCGACATCCACGACGACCTGGGGCAAAGCCTGATGGTGCTGAAGATCGATGCCAGCCTGCTGCATGCACGCACCGGTGAAAAACATGCGCGACTGCGGCGCCACACGCAGCGTGCGCTCGCCGCCATCGACGCCAGCATTGCCGCCGTGCGCGAAATCATCAACGACCTGTACCCAAGCACCCTGGAACTGGGACTGGTACCGGCCGTCGAATGGCTGGTACGGCAAATGCACACCCTCGGTGACGGGTGCTACCACCTGACGCTGGACAATCCCGATACCGGTCAAGGACTGGACCGGCGCAAGACTGCGGCGCTGTTTCGCGTGATCGAGGAATCCCTGTTGAACAGCCTGCGCCATGCACGCGCCCGTACTGTCGAAGTAACGCTGGGGCAATGCGCCAGCCAGGTGGCGGTGTGCATCAGCGATGACGGCATCGGCATGCAGCCGGGCGACGACGGCAAGCGCGCCGCGTTCGGCCTGAAAAACATGCGTGAAAGAATGCATGCGCTGGGTGGCACGATTGCCATCACCAGCGGCCCCGGCCAGGGTACGACCCTGGAGATCCGCTTGCCTTATCCGTGATTGCATGCCACAAGTTGTTGGCGCCACACGCAATCCGGACCCACTTGTTGGTTGGCAGTAAAGTCCTGGCATAGTTGCCGATTACGGTCCTGCGTTTATTACATCTTCAGGACCAGGGCTACCTGGAAAAGCCGGTAGACTCGCCCCACCGATGAAGGCAACCGCCCTCATCCCAACCGGAGCGACGCATGCGATTACCCCTTGTGACTGTTTTCCTTCTGCTGACCAATTCAAGCTACTCCCAGGAGCCCGCAGCGGCCCCGTCGGCGCCGCCTGCGCCATGGGGCAGCCCCACGGTCAACAACGGCGCCTGCTGCCAGAGCCTGGACGAAGTGCGCGCCAATATCGACCGCATCGATCACGACATCGTGCGCCTGATGGCAGAGCGTGGCCGCTATGTGCACGAGGCGGCGCGCTTCAAACCAGACCCCACCCACGTCGAAGTGCCGGCACGCGCCGAAGCCGTGGTGCACAAGGCGATGGCATTGGCGCAGCAGAACGGCCTGTCGCCGCAAATTGCCGAAGCGACCTACCGCCCCATGCTGCACGCCTACCTCGACTACGAACAGCAGGTGTTCGCAAAAGCCAGCGCCGCCGGCCAGACACCGTGGAAGAAATAGTGGCCTGACTTTGGCGAGGCGAAAAAAAGGAGGCCAGATTGTGAACTGACCTCCTTTTACTGAATTGCCTGATGCTTAGTTCTGCGTCAGGAACGTTTTCAACTTGTCCGAACGCGAAGGCTGGCGCAGCTTGCTCATGGCTTTCGCTTCGATCTGGCGGATACGCTCGCGCGTGACGTCGAACTGCTTGCCCACTTCTTCCAGCGTGTGGTCGTTCGACATTTCCACGCCATAACGCATGCGCAACACTTTCGCTTCGCGCGGGGTCAGGGAGTCCAGCACTTCCTTGATCACGTTGCGCATCGAGGCGTGCAGCGCGGCGTCCAGCGGGGCCAGCGTCGTGTTGTCTTCGATAAAGTCGCCCAGCTGCGAATCGCCATCTTCACCCATCGGCGTTTCCATGGAAATAGGCTCTTTGGCAATCTTCATGATTTCGCGCACCTTGTTTTCCGGCATTTCCATCTTGACGGCCAGGGTCGCCAGGTCCGGCTCGCTGCCGGTTTCCTGCATGATCTGGCGCGAGATACGGTTCATCTTGTTGATCGTTTCGATCATGTGCACGGGCACGCGGATGGTGCGGGCCATGTCGGCGATCGAACGCGTGATGGCCTGGCGTATCCACCAGGTGGCATAGGTCGAGAACTTGTAGCCGCGACGGTATTCGAACTTGTCGACCGCTTTCAGCAGGCCTATATTGCCTTCCTGGATCAGGTCGAGGAACTGCAGGCCGCGGTTGATGTATTTCTTGGCGATCGAAATCACCAGGCGCAAGTTGGCGACCGTCATTTCACGTTTTGCGTGACGCGCACGTTTTTCGCCGGCGGCCATCTGCTTGTTGATCTTGCGCAGGTCGGCCAGCGGCAAGGCCACGCGGGCTTGCAGGTCGATCATTTTCTTTTGCAGCTCTTTCACGGCCGGCACGTTACGGCTCAGGATGGCGCTGTACGGATACTTGCAATCGACTTCGCGGTCGACCCATTCCAAGTCCGTCTCGTTGCCCGGGAACACCTTGATGAAGTGGGCGCGCGGCATGCCGCATTTGTTCACGCACAGCTCCAGCACGGCGCGCTCGATATGGCGCACTTCTTCCATCTGGCCGCGCAGGGTGTCGCACAGCTTTTCAACCACCTTGGCGGTAAAGCGGATACCCAGCAGTTCCTGCGAAATCGCTTCCTGCGCCTTGACGTAAACTTTCGAGTTGTAGCCTTCGGGCGCCTTGCGCATCTTCTCGTACTGGGCCGAGATGACGTTGAATTTCTCCAGCGCATTCTTTTTCAGCTGCGCCAGCTGTTCGCTCGAGAAACCGGCCGCGCCGCCATTGGCGTCGCCGTCTTCTTCTTCCGCTTCTTCTTCCTCTTCCTCGTCGTCGCCAGTGGCGGCGGCAGGCACCACCACGGCGGCCGGCGCCGGGGCATTGCTTTCGTTCAGGTCGACAAAGCCGTCGACCACCTCATCGACCTTGATCTCGTCACGCGCGATTTTCTGCGACAGGGCGACAATTTCGCCGATGGTGGTCGGGCAGGCGGAAATCGCCTGGATCATGTCTTTCAGGCCGCCTTCGATGCGCTTGGCAATCTCGATCTCGCCTTCGCGCGTCAGCAGCGCCACGGCGCCCATTTCACGCATGTACATGCGCACCGGGTCGGTGGTGCGACCGAAGTCGGAATCGACCGTCGACAGCGCGGTAGCAGCAGCAGCCTCGACTTCGTCGTCGCTGGTGACGGTGGCGACGTTGTCGGTCAACAACAGGCTTTCCGCGTCAGGGGCGCGCTCGTAGACGGCGATGCCCATGTCGTTGAAGGTGGCGATAATGCCCTCGATCGCTTCCGGATCGATGATGTTTTCCGGCAGTTGGTCATTGATCTCGGCATAGGTCAGGAAACCGCGTTCCTTGCCCATGTTGATGAGGCCGGTGATCTGCTTGCGGCGCCGCTCCAGGTCGGCAGCCGACGCTTCCGGATCGCCCAGCGCGTCGGCAACGCCACCCTTGGCCTTGCGGTCGCGCGCTTTCGAGACGGCTTTCAGTTCGGCGCGCTCGACCGCGTTCAGTGCTGCCACTTCGTCGTTTTCCGGCGTAAATTCGCTCGGTTTGCGGCCACGGCGGCCCGGTACCTTGACCGTCGGCAGGAAGTAGTTCGAGGTATCGATGGCGGCCAGGGCGTCGGCGTCGGTGGTCTTGCTGACCACCTGCGTGCCGCTGATGATGGTGACGGGTGCCGGTTCAACCTTGGCGCGCACGACTTTCGAGCGGGCGGCCGTCACCACCTTGTTGGTGGCGGCGCTTTCGCTGACCTTGCGCGGCGCGGCAGCCGCTTTCACGGCCGGCGCGATTTTTTCGCCCGGCACTTTGGCCGGCGCAACGTCGGCGGTAGCGCTCACTTGCGCTGGCAGCTCGGCAGCCAGTGGTGTTTCCGCAGCAACATCAAGAGGCGGCACGGCGGCCAGGCGCGAACGGCTCTTCTTGACGACCGTCACCACGGTCGGCGTGACCACGGTCGCTTCCGGATTCGCTTGCGCATTATCGATGAAGTAAGATAGAGTCGTTTTTGGAACGGCTAGTTGCGCGGAGGCCGGGCGTGGCGCCTTGACAGACAACGTTAAAGTTTTTGGCGTATTCTTCATGAGATATCTCTTAATGCGAGACCAGATGGTGTCGGCGCGAAGTGAATGATTCCACCTAAGCCTGCGAAACCGGACTCGATGGAGCGTATTGTTGCGGCTGCCGTCTAGCGGCAGCGGCGCCTGGGTATCGGAACGTTCAAAGCCCGCGCGTCCTGCAACAGCGGCGGGACGGACGGCGAGGCCGAAGCCAGGTCAGATAAACAAGCGATGTACATTGCGGAATGAAAAAAAGCCCGTACCAGAACGGGCTTGTTGTTGTTCAGTGAAGACACAGCGGAGAGCAAGATCATGGATGAATGCCGATAAGCCGGATATGACAAGCACACTATCTGCTGCCAACCGGCCAGATATCAAGGCCACCATGGACTGCTCTTATCCTCTGTGCATCTGATTTGCTCCGTAAAAAACCCGGCGCAGTCATCAGCGCAAGCCGACATTATACACATTTAACCATTTTTGCGCTTGTCTTCATTACGAGGATGCATGTCAAATGCGTCCCAAGTTGCCAAAAAAGACAATGCACTCGCCTGTGGCGCGTGCTATGCTCCCCTTTTATAGCCTAACCCCACGATGTCGATGACCAGCTCCACGCCAGACCAGCAAGCCACCACTCCTGACACGCAAGCGGACGCAGCAGCACCTGCGCCTGTACCGGAGGCTGTAACAGCAGCCCCGACAGCCGCACCGGCGCCGGCCGCCCTGACGGCGCGTGCGCTGCTCAAGCAGTTCCAGGAACAATTCCCGCCGTTCCGCGATTGCCTGCCCTTGTCGATCGGTATCGACAAACAGATCCTGGCCCGCCTGCCGGACCTGGACCGCAAGCTGATGCGTACGGCGCTCGGTATCCACACCGGTTCGCTGCGCTACCTGCGCGTGATGGAAAAAGCCAAGGTGCGCTACGACCTCGACGGCAAGGCCGGCGCGGAAGTCACCGCCACCCACCGCGAACACGCCACGCAAGTATTGCAGCAGCGCTTCAAGAAAGAAGCCGATCGCAAGAAGGCCGAGCGCGAAGCGGCTGCAGCCGAAGAAGCCAATCGCCTGCGTCTGGAAAAGCTCAATTTGCTGACCGCGAAGTTCTCGCGCAAAGGTTGATCCGGCTTCATGGATAACGCCTGCGCGCCACTGCAGCCGCCAGCTCCCGCCTTGCCGCCCTACCAGGGCATCCGCCTCGAAGACGTGCGCCTGGTGCGCACCGCCGACGAAGCGCAGGCTGCCATGGCGGCCTTGCTGGCGACCGACGCGATCGGTTTCGACACCGAATCGAAGCCGACCTTCGTCAAGGGCGAATCGTCGACCGGGCCGCACCTGATCCAGCTGGCCACCGACGACATCGCATATCTGTTCCAAGTGGGGTCGCAGGCAACGCCGGCCCTGGCGGAGCTGAAAGCCATCCTTGAATCGACCAGCACCTTGAAAGTCGGTTTCGGCCTGTCCGACGACGTCAAGCGCTTGCGCAACAAGCTGGGCATTGCGCCAGCCGGCGTGCTCGACCTGTCAGTGGCCCTGCGTGGCGGCCAGCGCAACGACCTGGGCGCCAAGACGGCGGTGGCGAAGTTCTTCGGCCTGCATCTGCAAAAGTCGAAAAAAATCTCCACCACCAACTGGGCTTCGGCCCGCCTGTCAGACAAGCAGATCCTGTACGCGGCCGACGACGCGCAGGTGGCCCTGCGCGTGTACCGCCGCTGGATTGCCACCGGTGGCAAGGTGACGCCGCAAAAAATGCCGCGCGCCACGCTGCCGCCGGCAGAAGCTGTCAGTTGATCAGGCGGATGGTCAGCGGGTAACGGTAGACGGTGCCTTCGCTGGCCTTGACAGCGGCAACAATCGACAACACCAGGTTACCCAGTGCAACCAGCCAGAACATGAACAGGCCGATCAGCACGAAGGACAGGATAAAACACACGAAATACCACAGCAGCAAGGTGATCTGAAAGTTCAGCGCCTCGCGCGCATTGTCGGTCGAAAATTTATCCCCGTTGCCCTTTTTGATCAGGAAAATGATCAGCGGTCCGACCCAACTGGTAAACAAACCGGCGATATGCGACAGGATGCCCATCGTCGTATCCTGCTTGTGAAGTACGTCACCTTGCGAGCTGTCCATTGCCATTCCCATTCATAGTTATAGATCCATCAATATAGCAGCAATATTGCTTTTTGGAACAACCAAGAGCCGCTTTTGCCCCCTGTTTCCGGCATTATTTCCAGCCAGCCGAAACAGCATGGTCGAGTCATCCGCTCGCCATGCACTTGCGGCACACTTGATACTATCGCAATCAACGCGCCCGGTATATGCTGGGCAACTCAATCAAGAGCGAGTGGATAATATGCGGCGACCTTTTTCAAGGCTGTGCATGGCGATGGCCAGCCTGGCGAGCACGCTGGCGGTGGCTGCCCCGACGTCGGTGCCCGACACCCTGGCCCAGCGCATCAAGGCCTGCACCGCCTGCCATGCGCAGGAGGAACGCCACGACGCTTTCTTTCCCCGCATCGCCGGCAAGCCGGCCGGCTATCTGTATAACCAGCTGGTCAACTTCCGTGACGGCCGGCGCCGCTACCCGATGATGACCTATATGGTCGAGCACCTGCCGGACGCCTACCTCAAGGAAATCGCCGACTATTTTTCGCAGCAACACCCCGCGCCGCCGCCAAGCCAGGCCAGCACGGCAGGCGCCAGCGCTCTTGCGCGCGGCAGGCAACTGGTGCTTGCCGGCGACAGCGTGAAAAAAATCCCGGCCTGCATCAGTTGCCACGGCCAGCAACTGGCCGGCGTGGCGCCCGCCATCCCGGGTTTGCCGGGCTTGCCGCGCGACTATGTCAACGCCCAGTTTGGCGCCTGGAAGAACGGCGTGCGCCGCGCCCATGCACCCGACTGCATGGCGCTGGTCGCCGCTCGCCTGTCCGACGCCGACGTCGGCGCGGTATCGGCCTGGCTGGGCACGCAGGCGGCCGACGCGAATGCGCGCCCGGCAACCACCATCACCCTGCCCTTGCCACTGCACTGCGGCAGCGTGCCAGGTTCCACCGCCGGGGTAGCATCATGAGAAAGTCGCTGATGGCACTGGCTGTGCTGTTGATCGCGGGCGTGGGCGCAAAAATGCTGCTGTGGCCGGCCGACGATATGGGACCTCCGGCAAAACCGGGCAAGCTCAGCCAGGAGCAGCTGGTCGCGCGTGGCGCCTACCTGGCCAGGGCCGGCGACTGCATGGCCTGCCACACTACCCGTGGCGGGGTGCAATATGCGGGTGGTCGGGCGCTGTCCACGCCGTTCGGCAATGTGATCTCGCCCAATATCACGCCAGACCAGGCGACCGGCATCGGCGCCTGGAGTGCAGATGATTTCTGGCGCGCCATGCACAACGGCAAATCGAAAGATGGCCGCCTGCTGTATCCGGCTTTTCCTTATACCAATTACACCAGGGTAAGGCGCGAAGACAGCGACGCCCTGTACACCTATTTGCAAAGCGTAACGCCGCAGCGGCAGGCCAATCTGCCGCACACGCTGCGCTTTCCCTACAACCAGCAGATCGCGCTGGCGGCCTGGCGCGCGTTGTATTTCAAGCCGGCCGTGTACCAGGATGAGCAGGCGCAAAGCGTGGAGTGGAACCGTGGCGCCTACCTGGTGCAGGGCCTGGGCCACTGCAGCGCCTGCCATAGCAGCCGCACCACCCTCGGCGGCAGCGAAGAAGGCTTATCGGGCGGCCTGATCCCCATGCTGGGCTGGTACGCGCCCTCGCTGACTTCGAACGCGGAAGCGGGCCTGGGCGACTGGGAAACAGAGCATATCGTGGAACTGCTGCACACGGGCGTGTCGCCGCGCGCCACCGTCTTTGGCCCGATGGCCGAGGTGGTGCGGCAAAGCCTGCAACATCTGGAGGTGGCGGACGTGCGGGCCATGGCGGTGTACCTGAAAAGCCTGCCCGATACCCGGCCGCGCGTGCAAGCGGCGCCGCGCGACACCTCGGACGCGGCAACCAGGCAACTGGCGCAAGGCGCCAGGCTGTATGAAACCCACTGCGCCAGTTGCCACCAGGCAGACGGCAAAGGCCTGCCACCCGGCTATCCGCCGCTGGCCGGCAACCGGGCCTTGCTGACGGACTCGCCCGTGAATGCGATTCGCATCGTGCTGAACGGCGGTTTCGCGCCGGGCACGGCCGGCAATCCCCGCCCCTGGGGCATGCCGCCGTACGGCCCGGTATTGAATGATGGGGAAGTGGCGGCCGTGGTCAGCCATCTGCGCGCCAGCTGGGGCAATCATGCGCCGGCGGTGACGGCGCGGGAGGTCAACCGGTATCGCAGCGTGCCATTGGAGTGACAGAGTACGCAACGCAAATCTGGGGTCAGACCCGTCGGGTCTGACCCCGGCCATCAGCGAAACTTGCTTTTGTGGCCAGTCTTCAGGTCCAGCGCATAGCGCACGCCGTTGTCGGTCAGCATGACTTCATCGGGTGGTTCTTCGCCGGCCAGGGCGCCGTCGATCAACAGCAAGCCTTCGCCCTTGCGCAGCAGCTCGTCGCAGCGCTCGTACACATTCGGGCAGCCGGTCGAGGCCATCAGCGATTGCACGATGGCCACTTTCCACGCATCGACGCCACCGGCGTTGAATTCGCAGATCAGATAGCCCTGCGCGCCGCCAAACAACTGCACCACCAGGCCAGGCAGGCCCTCGTCCTCGCCCTTAATCAGTGTCAGGAGCTGGTTCTCGCCTGCTTTCCTGATAGCCGGCAAGCGCTTTTCGATGGCAGCCTTGACCCTGCGCTTGATCAGCGCGTGATCGACCGGCTCGTCTTCCTTGAAACTCCAGATGCGCGCGCGGATCTGCGACTTCGAATTGTAGGCGGCGCGGGCAATGAACTGGCGCGATGAACTTTGCACGATGGCGGTCGAGCCCGGCTTCATTTTTTCCTGCGGCTTGCCTTCGACCTTGTCGATCGCGGAGGCGTAGATCCACGATTGGCCCAGCAGGCTTTTTTCCTTGCCTTGTTTGATGGTAATAATCAACATGTCATTCCAGTGCTCGTTCTATATGCAATACCGGCATGATACCTCATGCCCTCCTGTCGCCACAGCCTGCATTCTGTGCCTTTCAAGGTGCAGTCTGTCGCAGCTTGCTGGGCCAGGTGCGCATGCTGCCTTACCATGCAGCCATATCTTTGAACAAGGAACAGCCATGACACCGATCCTCTTTCCGGCGCGCCGCGCTACCACCGCCGTACTGCTGGCCGCCAGCGTCTTCGCCCTGGCAACGCCTGCCGCGCCAGCCCTGGCGTCACCGATGGACTGGATTGCCGGCAACAGCGTCAAGGGCAGTGGCAAGCTGCAAAAGCAGGTACGCGAAGTGGCCAGTTTCAATGGCGTGGCATTGAACGTGCCGGGTACGGTGGAACTGCGCATCGGCAATACCGACAGCATCACCATTGAAGCGGACGACAATATCCTGCCGCTGATCGAAACGGCGGTGGAAAACGGCACGCTGCGCATCCGCCCGGCCAGGCGCAGCAGCAATCTGCACCCGACCGCCCTGACCATCGTGGTGCATGCGCGCCAGGTCGAGCGGCTCAGCGTGGGTGGCTCGGGCACCATCAACGCCAGCGGCCTGCGCGGCGAAAAACTGCGTTTCGACGTGGGCGGCTCCGGCTCAATCAATGCGAGCCAGCTCGATGCGCGCAACGTGTCGATCGCCATCGGCGGCAGCGGCGACTTCAAGGCCAGCGGCAAGACGGAACAACTGACGGCATCAATCGGCGGCTCCGGCAATATCGATGCTGGCCATCTGGACGCCAAAGACGTACAAGTAAGCATAGGCGGCTCGGGCGAAGCGGAAGTGTGGGCAAAAGAAAACCTGACCATCAGCATCGGCGGCTCGGGCGAGGTCAGCTATTACGGCGACCCGCAGATCAGCCGCAGCATGCGGCGCTCGGGCAGCATCAAGCGCCTCGGCAGCGCCCCCAACTGAACGATCAACGTGCCGGCTTCACCGCTTCGCGCTCGATCAGTACCGTGTTCACGCTGTCGGTAAGCCAGATCTGTCCATCCTGTATCGTGCACTGCAGCTGCATGTTGCGCTGGGCCAGCTTGCTCATGTCCTGCGCCGCATCGGACGGCAGGTTGATGACGGTCAGGTTTTTTGCCCGTTCCAGCTTGTTGGCGATCTGCTTCCACCAGATATGGCTGGTCGCGCCATAGCTGTAGACGATCACCTGCTCGGAGCGCCCGCATGCCTTCAGGATGCGCTTTTCGTCAGGCTGGCCCACTTCAATCCACAATTGGATGGCGCCTGTCAGGTCCTTCTGCCACAAGTCCGGCTCCTCCGTATCAAACAGACCCTTGGTAAAGGTCAGCGCCTCGTCGGCATGGATGGCGAACGCCAGCAGGCGCACCATCATGCGCTCGTCGGTTTCCGACGGATGGCGGGCCAGGGTCAGCGCATGCCCCTGGTAGTAATTGCGGTCCATGTCGGCGATCTGCAGATCGGCTTTGAAGATTGTTGCTTTGAGTGCCATTGTGTCTGGGTCAGGAAAGTTGGAGATCAGCGGAAGACGACGGTCTTGTTGCCATTTTTCAGGATGCGGTGTTCCACGAACCACTTCACGGCACGTGCCAGCACCACGCACTCGACGTCGCGGCCGATCGCCGTCAGCGTTTCGGCATCCATCGCATGGTCGACCCGTTCCACGTCCTGTTCGATGATCGGGCCTTCGTCCAGGTCGCCGGTGACGAAATGGGCCGTCGCGCCGATCAGCTTGACGCCGCGGTGATGCGCCTGCGCATACGGCTTGGCGCCCTTGAAGCTGGGCAGGAAGGAGTGATGGATATTGATCGCGCGGCCGTCCAGCGCCTGGCACAGGCCCGGCGACAGGATCTGCATGTAGCGCGCCAGCACCACCAGGTCGATCTGGTGGGCGTCGAGCAGTTCGACGATCTTCGCTTCCTGCGCCAGCTTGGCCGACTCCGGCGCACCGGCCGCCAGCGGCAGGTGGTGGAAGGGAATATTGTAGCTGGCCGCCAGCTGGTAGAACTCCATGTGGTTCGATACGATGGCGGGAATTTCCACATTCAGCAAGCCGCTCTTGTAGCGGAACAGCAAATCGTTCAGGCAGTGGCCGATCTTTGACACCATCAGCATCACGCGCGGCTTGGCGTGCGCGTCGTGCAGTTGCCCGTGGAACTTGCCACCGAGCTGCATGACCTGCGACAGAGCCTCGAAGTCGGCCCGCAGCACGCTGTCGCTGATGGCCGGATCTTCCAGCGCAAAATGCACGCGCATGAAAAACAGCTGCGACTCCTGGTCGCCGAACTGGGCTGAATCGATGATGTTGCAGCCATGCTCGGCCAGGAAGCCGGACACGCGGTGCACGATGCCGCGCTGGTCCAGGCAGGACAGGGTCAGGATGTATTCAGGATGCGTCATGGTCGCGAAAAAGCAGGTCTGTAAGTAGTCTGTGAGCCTTCGCGACAATCGCGAAGGCGGTGGCGAACGGCGCTGGGCCGCACTGCCGCGAGGCCGGTATTGTCGCACGGCTGGGCCACTTTCCGAGCATATTCCAGAAGGTGCTTGTTCGACGCATCCCTTGATCTGCCGCAAATCCGCCGTTTTTTTTTACGCTTGCGTCGGCCTGCCGGGCCGAAAACACGGCGCCGGTATGGAACTTGCCATCATTCGCAGCGTCTATCTCCTTGCTTGAACTGAACGCGTATCCGGCGCTGCCGGATATTATTTCCACCACTACCGCAAGCACCGACAGCAAGGAGAACAGCATGGCCAGCAAGCAAGGTAATGAAACCGGCAACGAGCAAGACAGCAACCCTGGCAACAGCCAGAAAGGTGGCAGCAAGCGGGGCTTCGCCGCCATGAGCGAAGCACAGCAGCGCGAAATCGCCAGCAAGGGTGGCCAGGCCGCGCACCAGAAAGGCACGGCCCACGAATTCGACTCGGAAGAAGCACGCCGGGCAGGACAAAAAGGGGGTGAGGCCGTCAGCCGCAACCGCGAGCACATGGCCGAGATCGGCCGCAAAGGCGGCGAAAGCCGTCAATCGGCCAATCGCGACAACGACGGTAGCCGCAGCAGGACGCCACAAAAATCGAGCCGGCAAGGCGGCAAGGACGAGGACGAGCGCTGACGCCGAGGCGGCGCCGGCTGGCATGGGCGGGAGTGCCATCGCTGTGACGACCGGCACAGTGTGGTACATTCTCGCCTCGACCGATCCGCCCCCTCCTCCTGATGCCTGCCCTGAAATACCTGAGCGCCTATTCCGAGCAAACGCAATCGCAAGTGCAGCAACTGATCGCTCAGGACAAGCTGGGCGAGGTGCTGACAAAGCGCTATCCGCAAGCGCACGATGTGCGCAACGACAAGGCGCTGTACCAGTACGTGCAAGACCTGAAGAATGAATTCCTGCGCAACGCCGAACCGATCAACAAGGTCGCGTTCGACAGCAAGATCCATGTGATCCAGCATGCGCTGGGCTTGCATACGTCGATTTCCAGGGTGCAGGGCGGCAAGCTGAAAGCCAAGCACGAAATCCGCGTGGCTACCATGTTCAAGGAAGTGCCGCTGGAATTTTTGCGCATGATCGCCGTGCATGAACTGGCGCACGTGAAGGAAAAACAGCACGACAAAGCCTTCTACAAGCTGTGCACTTATATGGAACCGCAGTACCACCAGTATGAATTTGACGTGCGCCTGTATCTGACCCAGCTCGATCTATCCGGCCAGCGCTTGTGGTCGTAAAAAAGGCCGCTTGCAGCTAATGCTGCTAAGTTAGCGCCCCTACCCCACCAGTAAACCTGCAAAACGGATTAAAGGCCCAGTCGCCCGCACAGGCATTTTCTCGGGCTCGCATCTCCGGCCCGCCATTTTACGTTCTTACGCCTTGCGCCTTCAAATAAGTCAGAGCTTGCCGTGCCCAGACGGCATTTTACGGCGGCACATAAAACCCAGCAAACCCAGGCCGGCCAGCAGCATCGCATAAGTGCCAGGCTCGGGCACGGCACTGACACTGGCGCGGATATTATCGACCTGATAAGTGTGCAACAAGCCTTCCTGCCACGAGGCCGACACCAGCTTGCTGAAGCCGGTAAAGGTGTAGTTGCTGAAGCTGTTGTTGAAGTTATTGCTGCTGTCTACGGTGAAAGTCTGGCTGACGGTGCCGCCACCAGCCTTGGTGCCGACGAAGGTCACATCGTAGGCACCGGGCAGCAGGCTGACATAATTGGCCAGGCTGATCTTGTCGAGCGAGAAGGCTGCGCCGTCTGCGCGCGTCATGGTGGTGGTCGAAAGGGCCGCAGCTGTCAGGCCAGCCGAACCGGCGTAGGCGATCGTGTCCTGGCCGGGCGAATTCAAGGCATAAAAAAAGTTATTGTCGAATTTATAGCCCGCTTCGCTGTACGAATCGAACACGGTGGTACCGAAGCCGGAACGCTCCAGCGCGTTGAAAGTGATGACCGGTTGCTGGGCCTGGGCGGCGCCGGCGCCGAACCAGGCAACGAAAGCCGCGCTGCGCAAAATCATCAGATTGTTCAAAATGTTTACCTATGATAAATAAAGCGGCAAGGTCATGGCCGACAACGGGAAATGGCGCCATTGTTGAGGGCGCCGGCAAGGCAGTAAAACGGCACTGCTTGCTTGATAACCGTCAGTAGAACACATTCTTGTCTTGAAATCATTTTAATTTTCAAAATAACATGCCAATGTGCCATTTTTACAACTTTATCCCTGCTGTAGTACGGTGATGATCGCTTGATTTTCCATCAAGAAATAAACGAACCATGCGCTGCGCGGTACATGGCTGGCCTACGGCACAGCGACGCGATCACGGTGCGCAGTCTTTCAGGCGCTGCACCAGCGCGGCCGCATCATCATCGGCATTGAGGAAGGCGGCATGTTGCGGGCGGATAAATCCCTGTTCGCGGCCGTTTTGCACAAAACTGATCAAACCGTCATAAAAATGGTCAACATTAAGCAAACCGATCGGCTTGGCGTGGATGCCCAACTGGGCCCAGGTCAGCATTTCAAACAGTTCTTCAAGGGTGCCGTAACCGCCCGGCATGGCGATAAAAGCGTCGGACAGGCTGGCCATCATGGCCTTGCGCTCATGCATGTCCTTTACCACGAACTGGCGCGTCAGGCCCGTATGGCCCACTTCGCGTTCCACCAGGGCGGTGGGGATCACGCCCGTCACTTCGCCGCCCAGGCGCAGCACTTCATCGGCAATCACGCCCATCAGGCCCACATTGCCGCCGCCATACACGAGCGCGATATTTTCCGACACCAGCACGCGCGCCAGTTCGCGCGCCGCCACCGCATATTGAGGCGAGACGCCGGCATTGGCGCCACAGTACACACATAAAGCCTTGATCACAGGACCCTCATTTCTTCAGTTCATCAATAGCTGCCTCGACTTCAAGGCGCTCTTTCGCATCGACCGCCACGCACTCGGCGGCCTGTTCATACAAGGCCATCGCTTCGGCCAGTTTCTTATTTCCTTCGAGCATGGTCAAGGCACGCGCATATTCGCTGCGCGCAGAGGCCGAGGCGGGGTTCAGGGCCAGCGCCGTCCTGAAGTGCTGAAAACCATCCTCCTTGCTGGCGCCATAGCTGAGGCCACCGATCAGGGCGCCCACCTTGTCGATAATTTCCGTGTGATAGATGCCGAAGGCAATATGCACATCGGCATGCAGCGGCGCCAGGGTCACGGTGCGGTTCAGGCTGTTGCGCACCTTGGCGCCCATGCCCTGCGCGAGCGCCTTGACCACAGAAATGCCCAGTGCATAGCGGCCCAGGCTGTAGGCATGCCAGTAGAAGCCGGCCGGATTGTCTGGCTGCTCTGCCTGCTGGCGTTCGCAGCGCTCGGCCACTTCCTCGAACAGCGCCAGCCTGGCGCTCTCGTCAAGCTCCAGATGGGTGGCGTGCATGCAGGTGGCCTTGTGCGCCACGCTGTAGCCGGGCACGCCCACGGCCAGGCCCAGCTTCGCCGCGCGCTCGAAGTCGCCAGCATGATAGGCAATCCAGGCCTGCACCAGCGCCGCCTGCGCTGGAAACGGCTCGGCGTCGCCTGCATGCAGGCGCTGCCAGGCCGTTTCCAGCGACAAGGGTGTGTAGACATAAGCATTGTCGGGATACGGAAATTGTTTCCAGGCCATCACGGTCTCCTTGATCAAATCACGCTGTCGGTCAGCCGCCCACCGTCTTGCAGTGTAGTCAGGTATTGCTCCGACAGCTTACGGAACAGCAGATGGGTTTCATCGCGCAGATAGGGGCCGATCAGCGACAGCACCTGGTAGCAGCCACGCGCCAGCGCGTCGGACACTGATTGCTGCTCGCTGTACTTGCGCGGATTGCGCACATATTCATACGACAGCCAATAGGTGGCGACAACCACCATATTGGTTGCCATGGCGCCGATTTCCATGTCCGAGGCGACCAGCGACTGCTCGCTGCGCAAGTCTTCGCACAGCTGGGTGGCCACCTTGATCTTGTGCGCGAGGATCAGCTTGAACTGCAGTTCCAGCTTGCGGTTGCGCGACAGCAAGTCGTTCAGGTCGCGGTAGAAAAAGCGGTAGCGCCAGATCAGTTCGAACATCAGGTGCAGGTATAGCCAGACGTCCTCGATATTCGAACGGCGCCCGCTCGGCACCGTCAGTATGCGTTCAATCTCTGCCTCGAACTGGACGAAGATCGAATTGACAATATCGTCCTTGTTGCGGAAGTGGTAGTACAGGTTGCCGGGCGAGATGTTCATCTCTTCCGCAATCACGGTGGTGGTGATATTCGGTTCACCAAACTCGTTAAACAGGCGCAGCGACAATTCCAGGATGCGTTCGCGGGTACGACGTGGTGCTTTTTGTAGCATGGCGGGCAATCTCTCTTTGTTCTGCCCCAAGCATACCACCGAAGATAGCCGCCATGAAACACCGCGCGCCGGGGCTAGGACGTCTTCTTGACCTGCCTGCCGGGCGCTGCAATCTTTTTCTTGGAAGCCACTTTTTTGACGGGCCTGGCGGCGCCGGCCGACAAGCTTGCCACCTGGCGCTGCAGTTCTTCCACCTGTACGCGCAGCGCCGCCAGTGCGGCCTCGGTCGGTACGCCGATAGTCGACAGCGCGCGCGCCACGCGCTCTTCGAACACCTGTTCAAGGCGGTCTTGCGCGGCGCCGCCCGGCATCAAGGCCGCCTCTGCGCCTGGCGGCAATGGTGCGCCGTCATGGGCCAGGCTGGCCAGCACGCGCCCGCCCTCTTCCTGTGCGCGCGCAAACGCACCGAGGCTGGCCTGCCATATCTGCCGCGCCGAGGCCTGCATGCTGTCGGAGGTATCGTGCTTCAATTTTTTTGTCATTGTCCGCTCCCGTGTGATGTAAGGCCTTGCTGTTGATTCTAGAGGCCAGGAACAAATGCGGGTGACTCAATGCGCCGTTCTGTGCGCCAGCACACCCAAAAGCAGGCAGCTCAGGCGGCCGCCTGGCCCGCACCGTGCAGAAGACCATGCAGGCGGAAGCCTTCGCGGATGTTTTCGCGCAGCACCGCACCCTTCCAGGGCTTGGTATAGAAACGGTCGACGGCGCCGCGGTTAATCGCCGCCATGATGGGCGCCAGGTCGGCGTAGGCCGACAGCATGATGCGGAAGGTATTGGGGCACAACTGCTTGACCCGCTCCATGAATTCGGTACCGCTCATGGCCGGCATGCACTGGTCGCACAAAATCACCTGCACCTGGTGGCGCGCCAGGATGTCGAAGCCTTCGGCGGCCGTCTGCGCCGTCAGGATGCGGTAGCCGTCCTGGGCCAGGAAGTCGCTCAGCACGTCGAGCATGAAGACGTCGTCGTCGACGATCAGGAGGGTCTGCTGTTCTTCGTTGCCGGCGTCGCGCGGCGCCTGCAGCAGCTTGCCACCCATCAGCATCTGTTCGAACTCATCCTGGGGTACGGGACGGCTGAAATAATAGCCCTGCATTTCATCGCAGCCATGCCGGCGCAGATAGGCCAGCTGGGCATCGTTTTCCACACCTTCGGCGATTACCTGCAGCTTCATGCTGTGGGCCATGCTGATAATGGCCAGCACGATGGCCGCGTCGTCCGGGTTGCTGGTGACTTCGCGCACAAAGGCGATATCGATCTTGAGTTTGTCGATGGGAAAACGCTTCAAATACGCCAGGCTGGAATAACCGGTGCCGAAATCGTCGATGGAAATCTGCACGCCCAGCGCCTTCAGGTTGCGCAGCACGGTAATGGTTTCCTCGGCGTTTGACATCAATGAGCTTTCCGTCAATTCCAGCTCCAGCAGATCGGGGGCGATATCGTGCTTGCGAATGGCGCGCAACACTTCTTCCTCCAGCCCGCCGACAAAGAACTGGATACCCGACACATTCACCGACAGGTGCACCGGACCGATGCTGCTGGAACACCAGTCGGCGATCGCGCGGCAGGCCTGGTCGATCACCCAGTTGCCAACCCGCACGATCAGTCCGGTTTCCTCCAGCAGCGGAATGAACACGGCCGGCGACACCATGCCGTGGCCGGGGCGGCGCCAGCGTATCAGCACTTCGGCGCCGCTGACACGGCCCGAGCTGATGTGCACCTTGGGCTGGAAGAACAGCACGAATTCGTCGTTGTTGATGGCGCGCCGCAGGGCGTTTTCCATGTCCAGGCGGGCCATCGACTGGGCGTTCATTTCGGCTGTAAAGAAACGGAAGGCGTCGCGCCCCGCTTCCTTGGCGCGGTACATGGCCGTGTCGGCGTACTGGATCAGCGTGTCGGCGTCAGTCGCGTCGTCGGGAAAAACGGCGATGCCGATGCTGACCGTGACCGTCACCTCATGGCCATGCAGGTCGAACGGCTTGCGCATCGCTTCACGGATCTTGTCGACCACCGCCACCGAATGCTGGGCGCCATCGGGCAGTATCAAAATGGCGGCGAACTCGTCGCCACCGAAGCGGCCGATGGTGTCGCGCACGCGCAGGCAATCGACCAGGCGGCTGGAAAACTGGCGCAGCAGTTCGTCGCCGATGGTGTGGCCCAGGGTGTCGTTGACGTTCTTGAAGCGGTCGATATCTAGAAACAGCACCGCCACGTACCATTCATGCTCCTGCGCCTGGATCAGCGCGTGCGTGAGCGAATCGTAGAACTGGCTGCGGTTGGGCAGGCCCGTTAGCGTATCGAAATGGGCCAGTTTCAGCAGGCGCTGCTCGGTTTCCTTGCGTTCGGTGATGTCGCGCGCCACCGCTACCAGGATCCAGCTCTGGCCCGAGCGCAGGGTGCGCCGCTGCACTTCGACCGACAGCGGCGAGCCGTCCTTGCGGTGCAGCTGCAGTTCGGCCATCGGCGCCCCCTGGTCGCCGGCCAGCAGTTTGTCATACAGCTCGCCCAGCTGCGACGGGCCGTCGTACGCGCGGCCGGGGCCCACCTGCAGGAAGTCTTCGCGCTCGAAGCCCAGCATGCGGCAGGCCGTCTGGTTGACGTCGACAAAGCAGGCGACGGCGCGGTCGATCAGGAAGATGGCGTCGGCGGTAGCGTCCATCGCCAGGCGGAAGCGGCGCAGGTCTTCGTCGAGGCGGATGCGGGCCGCCATGTCGAGGGTCAGTTGTTCGTGATGGCGCTTGATTTCGTCGTACAGCAGCAGATTGTCGTAGGCCACCGCGATCTGCGCGGCCACCGTGGCGGCGACGCGCTCGTCGACTTCGGAAAACTCGTGCGCGCCCAATTTATCAACCAGGTACAGCCAGCCATGCACGCGCTCGCGCGAGGCGATCGCCACGCCGAGAAAGGAATGCACGGGCGGATGCGTGTCGGGCAGGCCCAGCGCGGCGGGGTCGCCTTCCAGGCCATTGACGCGATACGGTGGTGGCAGTTCCAGCAAACGCGACAGCACGCCCATGCGCGGTGCGGTGGCGATGTCCCCGATGTTTTCTTCTGCGCCGCACGAGGAAAAATAACTGAGCTTGTCGGCCCCTTCCTCCAGCACGCCGATGCAGGCATAGCGCGCCACGCAGATATTCTGCGCCACCTTGCAGCCGGCCGCGATCAGCGCGCGCGGATCGCGTTCGGCACCCAGGTCCATGCCCAGTTCGATCAGGGAAGTCAGGCGCAGGCTGACCGCCTGCAGGCTGGACAAGGAACGCGACAGGCGCTCGCTCATGATCGCCAGGTCTTCCGGCACGGGTGCCGCGCCATCGCTGGCCAGCTGCGAGATCTGCTTGCTGCTCGATTCGAGTTCGTCGAGGTAGCCGCTGACATGCTGTTCGATGCCGGCCAGCTTGCTCGGCTCGGCCGCGTCGGCCAGCCGCGCCTTGCTGCTGTCGAGTGGCGCCGGCACCACCAGGCCCAGCGCTTCGTTGACTGTGCGCACGATCACTTCGGGGTCGGACGGCTTTGGCAACACCCAGCGCACGCCGCAGGCTTGCGCCAGCAGGATGGCTTCCTGTTCACGGTAGGTAGCCGTGTAGAAAATGATGGGCACGTCGGCCAGCGCGGGGTTTTCATGCACGCGCGTGACGAATTCATAGCCATCCATATTGGGCATAAGGATGTCGGAGATGATCAGGTCCGGCCGCTCGGTACGCATTATTTCGAGCCCCTCGGCGCCATTCGCCGCTTCCAGCAGGCGATGGCCGCTGTAGCCCAGCAGTGCTGTCAGGAACTCGCGGTTGAGCACATGATCGTCAACAATCAGAATAGTGGAAATGTCGTTTTTAGCTGGCGTCGACGGCGCCCCGGGTAAAAAAGATTCCAGCTCCGCCACGAACAGGTCCGGTTCGATCGGCTTGCCGATATAGCCGTTGAAGCCCGCTTCAAGCAGGCGCTCGCGGTCACCCACCATCGCCAGCGCGGTGACGGCCAGCGCGGGAATCTTGCGCAGTACCGGGTCCTTCTTCAGTTCAGCCACCACGCCGTAGCCATCGAGCTTGGGCAAATGCACATCGCAGATGATCAGGTCAGGCACTTCGCTGCGCGCCATGCGCACGCCCTCCTCGCCATCGTAGGCAGCCAGCGGCGTGTAGCCGAAGGCACGCAGCAGATACACCATCAATTCCATATTGGTGGCGTTATCTTCAATAATCAGGATACGTGCGGACAATTGGCACTCCCACCCAGGTAACGTTTCACTATAAATACCCCCAAGCCCGCCTGTCGTCCGTGCGCTCTTGCGCACAACGCCAATTTGCGTGACACATTGATCCTACAACAGCGCGCGGATATCCCCGGAATTATTCGACAGGCACCGCCTCCAGCCGCCCCATCGGCCGCTACGCCACCTGTCAGCTTAAACCAGTACGCACCTGGAAAACAGTAATTTATGAGCGAAACGCTATTAAAATTTGGCAACAATAGTGTCAGAAGCGACAGCTTCGCCAGTGTGATAAAAAGTGAATAATTAGCACTTCAACAAGAAGCGAAAATGGCAGCGCCGGCTTTCGATGCGATAGCTACTTCCGACAATACCTGGCACATTACCCGTGCATCCGATGCCAGTGCCACATGGCCCAGGCCGGCATAAGCGCTATTGCGCGCGCCGGGCAGCCGCGCCGAATCCTGCGGCGCGACGATATTGTCGTGATGCGAGTAAATCGAGGTGATCAGCGCACGCGTCTGCGGCGACTCGTGCGCGTCCAGTTGCGCCAGCCAGGCGTTCGGCTGGCCGCCGGGCCGGCTCATCTGGCGCGCATTGCTACCCGGCGCCAGGTTGGCCAGCGCCGTACCGTGGTGCGGCGTGCCCAGGGTGATCACGCGCGCCACCTGCCGCGTGCCATGCTGGCGCAGGAATGCACGGGCCACCAGGCCGCCCATGCTGTGCGCGACGATAAGCACTTGCTGCGCGCCCGTTTGCGCCAGCAGCTCGTCGACGGCGCGCGCCACCAGCGGCACGAAATCGTCGATACCGGCGTTAACCGGTTCCAGGTCGACCGCCCCATGCGGCACGCCGGCCTGCGCCAGCCTGCGGCTCAACGGGGCCCAGAAGCCGCGGTTGCAGACATAGCCATGGACCAGCAGCACCGGCAAGAGGCCGCGGCCGGGCGACGGCACAGCACTGAGACGCGGGTACAGCATGCCCCATGACGAAGTACGCAGATTGGCGCCGAACTCAGCAAGAAACAGCCGCGCCGCGCCCGCCGCCGCGACCCCATGCGAGACCGGGGCGCCGCCAAAACGCCGGCTGTGCCAGAAGTTGCGTGCCACGATCAGCAAGCGCACCGCCAGCACGGCGGCCAGCGCCAGCAGCAGCGCTACCGCCGGCTGGCTGACGCCCGCTTGCAGCAGCAGCCACGCGACGCCCAGCATGGCCAGCAACTGCACCAGCATCAGCCAGCGCAAGGCGCGTGCGATCATGCGTCCGTCCTCAATCCCGGCGCCGGCTTGCCCGTCAGCTGTTGCGCCAGGGCGCTGGCCAGGCGCGCGGCCAGTGCATAGATCGACAGTTGCGGATTGGCGCCGATCGAGGTGGGGAACAGCGAACCGTCATGCACCGACAAATTGACCAGGCCCCGGTAGCGCCCATGCGCATCGCATACACCGAGGTGTTCATCGTCGGACATGGCACAGCCGCCCATCACATGGGCCGATACCACGCGCGCCAGCAGCGGCTTGAAAGGCAAGCCCTCGATGGCCTGGCGCGCCTGTGCCCAGGACGTGTAGTGGCCGGCCATTTCATGCACCGGATACACGCTGCGCGCGCCGGCGGCAAACTGGATCTCGGCCATGGCAAGCAGTGCGCGGCGCACGCCGTCCCAGATAAACGGTGTGAGCGGATAGTCGAGCACCGGTGCGCCGCTGGCGTCGATGCCGACCGTACCGCCTGCCGCTTCTTCATGAAAACCGTCGCGCAGCAGCGCCAGCAAGCCATGCACATGCGCAAACTCGCGCATGGTCCGGGCATGTGCCTCGCCAAAGCCGCCCATGGTGGTGGCCATCAGCAGCGGATGCAAAGGTGGCGCTTCAAGCTTGTAGCCGATAGCCCCGTCGATGGCCTGGGTGCCCAGAAAATGATCGGAATAAATCGTTTGCGGCGCGCCGGCATAGGCGTCGACCCGTTGCGTGAACAGCGCGGCGGAAATAACCGTTGGGTGCAGAAAGGTGCGCCGGCCCAGCAGCTTGTACGGATCGGGCGCTTGCGAGCGCAGCAGCAGCGCCGGTGTATTGATGGCGCCGCCAGCCAGCACGAAGTGTTTGGCACGCAAAGTCAGCGTGATGCCGGTCGGCACCAGTCCGGACGCGTCGAGCGCCGTCACCTGCATGCTGTCGACGCGTTCGCCCTTGAACGTGAAGCGCTGCGCCCGCGCATGCGTGACCAGGCGCGCCCCCAGGGAAAGCGCCGCGGGAATCGTCGTCACCAGCATGGACTGCTTGGCATTGGTGGGGCAGCCCATGCCGCAGTAACCGAGGTTCCAGCAACCATTTACATTGCGCCGGATGGCGGCAGTCGGAATACCCAGCTTGCGCGCACCGCGCCGCAGCAAATCGTTGTTTTCATTCGGCGGCACTGGCCAGTCACTTATATGCAAGCGGCGCTCGACCATCGCGAACCAGGGCGCCAGCGATTCTTCCGTATAGCCGGCCAGGCCATGCTGGCTGCGCCAGTGTGCCAGCGTGCCGGGCGGGGTGCGAAAGCTCGAGGTCCAGTTGACGGTGGTCGAGCCGCCAACAGTACGCCCCTGCAGGATATTGATCGCCTTGTCGCGCGTCTTGCGCGCCGCCGATTCCTGGTACAGCGCAGGGTAGGCGTCGGCTTCGCGCATCTTGAAGTCGCTGGACGACTTGAGGCCGCCCTCCTCCACGATCAGCACCTGCAAACCGGCCAGCGCCAGCAGTTCTGCCGTGATGCCGCCGCCGGCGCCGCTGCCGACAATCACCACATCGGCTTCCAGCGTGCGATCTGCCTGCAAAGTGGACGCATCGGTGACCTGCCAGCCGGCAGCCAGGCCGGCAACGACAGGATCGGGTATCGGAGAACTCATGCTTGCGCTTTCATGACAGTTCGGCCAGCGGCCCCGGATAGCCGATGGCGGCCCAGCTGGCGCTGTCGCCATACCAGGCGCCCAGGATCAGATCATGCAGCGCCAGGTAGGCCGTCTGCAAGGTGGCAAGCCGGTGAAAGCGCCAGCTGTGCAGAAACGCCGCCACCTGGCCAGGATCGGCCTGGCTCCAGTTGCCTTTGACACCGGCCACAAGGCGGCGCGCCGGCGCCAGCGCCAGCAGACCAAACAGGTCCTGCACCTCGCCCTGCTGCGCCAGCGGCAACCCCAGGATGGCGGTGCGCACGCCATCGATGGCGCGCGCCAGCGGCAGCGAAACTGCGCCCGGCGCCAGCGCACTGCCCAGCATGACGGGCACGATGGCGGCCAGTGCCGCGCGCGCTTCGCCATCGAGCACAAAACGCTGCGCCGGCGCTGGTGTTCGCCCCAGCCGGTAAGCGATGCCCCCAGCTGCCAGCGTGCAGGCGCCAGCCAGGCCCCATTTGAAAAACGATCTGCGTCGCATCGCCACCCGTCCCTTGTTGACCACGTATCTGGCAGCCAGTGTACGTCAAGGGCGCTGGCCCCTGCGCGCAAAAACTAGAGCCGCCAGTCTAACTGCGCCTCCGCGATAAACTGGCGCAGCAGCCGCATTTCGATCATCGCGGCTTTTTCGCCATCACCAGGATATGGCGCGCGATGCCGCGCAGGATATTGACTTCCTCCGTTTCCAGCCCGGTGCGCGAAAACAGGCGTTTCAGGCGCGGCATCAGCTTTTTCGGATTATCAGCGTCGAGAAAATCGATGGCCACCAGCGCTTCCTGCAAGTGCGCATACATGCCGTCGACCTGGGCCAGGCTGGCCGCGTCGCCATGAAAGCCGACCGGGCTGGCGGCCTGCTCGTCGCCCAAGGCGGCCACCCGGCATTCATAGGCCACTACCTGCGCCGCCTGCGACAGGTTCAGCGAAGAGTATTCGGGATTGGCGGGGATATTGATCAGGACATTGCACTGCTCGACGATCTCGTTGGGCAGGCCGAAACGCTCGTTGCCGAAAATCACGGCGGCACGCAGCTCGGTGCCGGCGGCCAGTTGAAAGGCGATCGCGCGCGGCGCGGTCACCGGCGGCGAAAATTCGCGCAGTCGGGCCGAAACGGCAGCGGCATAGTTGCAGCCTTCGAGCGCTTCGGCAATCGAGCCGACAATGCGCGCGCCGGCCAGGATATCCTGCGCGCCGCTGGCAAAGGCCACCGCTTCCGGGTCGACGAGGGCGTCGGCAAAGCGCGGATTGACCAGCACCAGGTCGGAAAAGCCCATGGTTTTCATGGCCCGCGCGACGGCGCCGATATTGCCGGAACGGCTGGTCTCGACGAGGATAAAGCGCAGGCGTTTGAACAGGGAAAGGTCGGTCTCGGGCAGGGTCATGTCAACGGTCATTTGTGCAGTAGCGATAAACAAGGGATGACAGCGACGTCGCCCCACAAGCCGGAATTTTAACCTGTCATCGCCGGCCAGGCGGCAAAGGAGGACAAGCGCAGTTTTTGCACGGCGAGAGAGCTGCTGCCCGAGCTCGCTTTTGCGCTGTATGATATGAAGTCGGCCTTTCCGCCGAAGCACGGCACAGGCCTTTCAAGCCCTCGTCCACAAGCAAGGAATTCTGATGTCCAACAAACCCAAAAACCCTGTCAGCCCCTGGCGCCGCTTCGGCAACGGCATGCTCGTTTCGCTGCTGATCGTGGCCGCCTGGAGCGTCATCTGCTGGTACCTGAGAGACTATAGTGGGCCCTGCCAGATGGAACTGAACGCATTGGGCATCATGCCGCTATACGTGCTGGCCATGCTGGCATACATGGTAGTGTGCCTGCTGCTGGCGCGCCGCAAAACCCTGTGGTGGAGCAGCGGCGCGGTGGCCGGCACGCTGCTCGGGGCGGCCGGTCCGATCACGCTGGCGTTGATTGCTGCCAGTGGCATGCCGGCCATGCGCTACTGACCCACGCCAGGGCGCCGCAGTGGCAGCCCGGCGACGACAAATTTCGGGGGTTTGAAAACAGACGTATTGATTTCGGGCAGATTCATTTAAAATAGCGCCATTGCGCGGTATCGATACAGGAAATGCCGGAACAAAACGTCACACAACGCTGACGCCAGGCCAACATTTCAAGCACGTCGCCACCGCTTTGCTCTTTAATTCATTCTTGCACTCCTGCGCTCCAGTACAAACCGGTACTGCCGGGCGCTCGCGTGCTTTTAACGGAAGCTCACATGCACCCAATGCTCAATACGGCCATCAAGGCCGCCCGCCGCGCCGCCACCGTCATCAACCGCGCGTCTTTCGACCTAGACCGCGTCGTCGTCACGGAAAAACAACATAACGATTTCGTCACCGACGTCGACCAGGCGGCCGAACAGGCCATTATCGAGGTGCTGTCCAAAGCCTACCCGGACCACGCGTTCCTGGGTGAGGAATCGGGCGCTTCCGCCAACTCGCACGACGAGAATGAATTCCAGTGGATCATCGACCCGATCGATGGCACCACCAACTTTATCCACGGCTTCCCGCAATACTGCATCTCGCTGGCACTGGCCCAGCGCGGCATCGTCACGCAAGCCGTGATCTACGACCCGGTGCGCAACGACCTGTTTACGGCCAGCAAAGGCGCCGGCGCCTTCCTGAATGAAAAACGCATCCGCGTGACCAAACTGGACCGCGTTGCCAACGCCATGCTGGGCACCGGCCACGGCGCCGGCCCGCGCGCGCTCGACGAATACCTGAAAATGTACGCCATCATGGGCGAACGCAGCCAGGGTGTGCGCAGCGCCGGCTCGGCCGCGCTGGACCTGGCGTATGTCGCTTGCGGCCGCCTGGACGGCTTCTATCAGAAAGGCCTGAAGCCATGGGACATCGCCGCCGGCGCCCTGATGATCACCGAATCGGGCGGCATCGTCGGTGAATTTTCCGGCGAGTCGGACTACCTGTACAAGGGCGACGTGATCGCCGCCAGCCCGAAAGTGTTTGGCCAGATGGTCAGCTTGCTGGCGCCGTTTGCCTGATCAGCCTCCTGTCCAGGAAGAGACCGGCTGCGGCCGGTTTTTTTACGCCTGCCGCGCGCCCTTGATCTGAATCAGTTACAGCGCTTTTTCTGCATGCTGTTATACTTCGCGCATGCGGCACAAATGACCAGTCCCCTTGCCGCTGTCTTTCGACCCTAATCTGATTGCCTGCGACTGGCGCCTCCCGATGGCGACAGGCCGATCTCACAATAAAGTTACCATGTCCTTTTCCTCCCTCGGATTGTCCGACGCTATCGTTCGTGCCGTTACCGAACACGGCTACACCGTACCGACCCCGATCCAGACCCAGGCGATTCCCGCCGTATTGGCTGGCGGCGACCTGCTGGCCGGCGCACAGACCGGTACCGGCAAGACTGCCGGCTTTACCCTGCCCGTGCTGCACCGCCTGTCGACCGACGCCAATGGCGCGGCCATTACCAGCAACACCTCGACGCGTCCGATCCGCGCGCTGATCCTGGCGCCGACGCGCGAACTGGCGGCCCAGGTCGAAGAAAGCGTGCGCACCTACGGCAAGTACACCAAGCTGAACTCGACCGTGATCTTCGGCGGCGTCGGCATCAACCCGCAAATCAAGCAGCTCAAACATGGCGTCGACATCCTGGTCGCCACGCCTGGCCGCCTGCTGGACCATATGGGCCAGGGCACGGTCAACCTGTCGAAAGTGGAAATCCTGATCCTCGACGAAGCCGACCGCATGCTGGACATGGGCTTTATCCGCGACATCAAGAAAGTGCTGGCCGTGTTGCCGCCAAAACGCCAGAACCTGCTGTTCTCGGCCACTTTTTCGGAAGAAATCAAGGCCCTGGCCGATGGCCTGCTGAACAAGCCGGCCATGATCGAAGTGGCGCGCCGCAATTCGACGGTCGAAGTGATCAAGCAGAAGATCCATCCGGTTGACCGCGACAAGAAACACCCGATGCTGTCCTACCTGATCAAGTCGAACAACTGGACGCAGGTGCTGGTATTTACCCGCACCAAGCACGGCGCCAACAAGCTGGTCGAGCAACTGGGCGCGGACGGCATCGGCGCGCTGGCGATCCACGGCAACAAGAGCCAGTCGGCCCGTACCCGTGCCTTGAGCGAATTCAAGGATGGCACGCTGCAAGTGCTGGTGGCCACCGACATCGCCGCGCGCGGTATCGATATCGACCAGTTGCCGCACGTCGTCAACTACGATCTGCCGAACATTCCGGAAGATTATGTGCACCGTATCGGCCGTACCGGCCGTGCCGGCGCCAAGGGCGAAGCCGTGTCGCTGGTCTGCGTGGATGAGCACGAAATGTTGAAAGACATCGAAAAGCTGATCAAGCAAACCCTGCCGCGTGAAGTCATCGAAGGCTTCGAGCCGGACCTGAACGCCCGCGCCCAGCCTGTGCAATTGCGCAGCGGTACCGGTGGTCACCGCAACAACAGCCGCGCGCCAGCCGGCGCCGTGGTGCGTGTCAAAACCGGCGGCAGCGGCGCCAAGCCACGCAGCGCCGGCCCATCGGGCGGCGGTGGTGGCGGCCGTTCCGGCAATGCACCGCGTTCGACAGCAAACCATCGTTCAGGCGGCCGCGGCCGCTAAGACCTTGTCTTGCTGACTGAAAAATGCGCTCTGCAACATCGTTGCGAGCGCATTTTTTTTCGTCTACAAGATTGCTTGATCGCAATATCAGTCACGCTGGCCGGGCCGACAATCGGTGTTTTCCTTTCCCGTCCGCCATCATGTCTCGTCTGCTCTTTACGCTATGCCTGCTGCTGGGCGGCTGCGCCACATCCTCCCCACCGCTTCCCGCCACGCAACAAGTGCTGGCGCTGGCCGACGACGCCAAAGCCCTGCAGGCGTTTGGCGAACTGGCGCTGCGTTATCGCGAAAGCTATGACCGGCTGCGCCCCTACCTGGACGAGCAACAGGACGCCCGTGAAAAGCAGCTGGACCGGCAGCGCCGCGCCATGTATGCGGACGTCATGCTGATACAGCTGGGCGTAGCGCAATACCTGCAAGGCCTGGGCCAACTGGCGCGTACAGACCGTTTTGCCTACACTGGCGAGATCAATGCAGCCAGCGTGACGATACGCGCCTGGCCCGATACCGGCATCGATGAGCGCGCGGCCAACGCGTACACCATCTTGCTGCGGCTGCTGGCACGCATGCACGGCGAAGCGCAGCACCGCCAGATGCTGGGCCAGCTGATGCACGATGGCGACGCTGCGTTGCAAACCCTGGTCTCGGCCCTGACAAGTTTGCTGCGGCTGTACGACAAGGCCGGCGACAATGAACGCGATATCGTGCTGGGCCTGCTGGAAACCGATATCGCTTTCACCGATACGCCATCGCAGCGCCTGCTGGCGGTGCTGGCGAAAACTGTGCAACAAAGCAAGGTCGACGAATATCGGCTCTACGGCCTGCGCCATACCCTGGCACGACAGCAACTGCTGGCGCTGGCGCAGGAACATGCACGCCTGGCCGGCCTGGGAGGGCTGCCATGAATCAGCACGAGCACCGTGAAGCCGCCCTCGGCAGCGCCATGCAGGTGGAGCAACTGGGCGACAGCCTGTCGCAGGCGGCCGACACCTTGCACGACGCCGTCATGCGCGCCATCCGCAAGCGCGCCAGCCTGGGCACGGCCGGCATTACCCAGGCCCAGGCGCAAGCCGTGTTCGCGCTGGAAGTGGCGCTGCGCCAGCAAGCCAATGCGCTGTATGCCGATGCCGCCGGCCACATCATCACCGGGCTCGATACGGCCCAAAGCCAGCTGAGCGGCTTGCTCGATACTGTGCGCCAGCGCATCGCCCACAACGAGAACGTCAGCCACTGGATCAGCCTGGCAACGGGCTTGCTGAACCTGGGGCGCGCCGTGCTGGCGCGCAGTCCGGAACGCGTGCTGTCGACGCTGGCGACGGTGCGTGAGCAGTTGCAGGCAGTCGCTGGCGACAGGTAGCTGGCAAACGATAGCGTGGCGGGAACCTTGCTTGCACACAGCCCGGTACAGCCGTGCGCAGGCCGGCCCGGTGTCTGTGCCAGAATGGAGCTCAGTTCTGATTGAAAGGCCGGCTCATGACTTATAAAACCGTGTTGCTCCATATCGATGACGGCGCCGGGCGCGCTGCCCGCATTGCACTGGCAGCCAGCGTGGCGCAAGCCTGCGGTGGCCACCTGACAGGCGTGGCCCTGACGGGCGTGTCGCGTCTGCTGTACCAGCACCAGCCCGACCTGGACGCCGATCCAAATTTGTCGCTGCACCTCAATTTCCTGCGCGAGCGAGCGGCCCGCGCGCTTGACGGTTTCGAACAGCAGGCCAGCAGCCTGGGCGTGGCCTCGTACGAGCAGCGCGTGGTAGACGACGAAGCGGCCGGCGGCATCAGCATGCTGGCGCGCTATGCGGACCTGGTGGTGATCAGTCAATACAACGCGGCCGACAAGTCGCCGTCGGTGATGCGCGATTTCCCCGCCTATGTACTGCTGCATTCGGGCACGCCGGTGCTGATCGTGCCGCATGCGATGCCACTGGCGCAGCCACAGTCGCCGGCTGCCGCGCGCAATGTGCTGTTGTCATGGAATGGCAGCAAGGAAGCCAGCCGCGCCGTCAGCGCCGCCCTGCCGCTGTTGCAACGGGCCGGCCAGGTGCATGTGGCCGTGTTCGACGCCCAGCGGCATGCGGCCGAGCATGGCGACCATCCTGGCGCCGACCTGCTGCAATACCTGGCCCGCCATGGCGTGCAGGCAAAACTGTTGCTGCTCGATGGCGGCGCCACGCGGCGCGGCGATATCGGCGAAGCCTTGCTGGCGCAAGTGTCCGAGCTGTCGGCCGACTTGCTGGTGATGGGCGCCTACGGCCATTCGCGGCTGCGCGAAACCATCCTCGGCGGCGTCACGCGCACGGTGTTGCAAAGCATGACGGTACCGGTGCTGATGGCGCACTGACAGCTTCAATCCCCGGAATGCCAGGTCTGCGCGCGGATCTTGGCCACCTGTCGCTGCGCCAGCCATTGCCACAGCTGCAGCGCATCATCCTGGCGCAGCGCCGTCATGCGGCGAGGGGTAGCCAAGGCGATCTCGCAATCACGGTCCGACCATTCCTCGAAAGTGACTTCGCCACCGCTAGCCACCTCTACCTGGTACATCAGGCCGTCGTCGTAGCCAAAACGCAGCATGGCGCTGGCAGGGCCGCCGTCGGGACCAGGACTGCCCCCGCGATACACCTGCTCCAGTGCTTCGGCCAGCTGAGTCGGCGTGGGGGCACTGATGTCGCGCCCGTCGGGCCGGGTGAGAATGAACCATGCTTGTGTCATGACGCGCCCCTATCCATACTCGTTAGCGTACAACTGGCAAGATGGCGGACAGCAACGGTGATCCAGGCAACGATGGCGCATGGGAACCCTCCCTGTCGGCACTATTTGTGCGATTAATAGTAACAGGGATCAAGGCGCCGGCGCACGCATGTTTGCGCGCATGGCGCGTCAAGCCACGCGCACGGGGATGCTGAGCGGGTCGAAGTCTTCCCAATCGCCGTTGACGATATTGCCTTCAGCCTGTTCGATATCCTGTGCGCCCAGCTGGCGCAGCGTGGCCAGCGCCTGTTCGCTTTCCGCGTCGCCCTCGACGGCAACTGCGATCAGCATGCCGGGCTGGCGCGGCCGGCGCTGGTTTTCATGCGGGCTGCCTTCGCCAGGTTCCACCTGTTCCGATTCGCCGGCGCCTTTCATTTTGTTAAAGCTGTACAGCGAACCCACATGGGCGCCGACCAGCGCACCGACCACTGGCCCGATCGGCCCAGCCACCATGACCGCCGCTGCCCCCACGCCGGCGCCCACCGCTGCGCCAACGGCTGCCCCTTCGGCCAGGCCTTCCGGAGTTTCCTTCGCGCCCGGCGACATGTCGCGGTCGCCACCGAGTTCATGCAGATCGTGCTGGCCCGGCTGGTTGACGAAAAAAGCACTGATGCGGCTGTCGGCAAAGCCCGCCAGGACCAGCGCCGCGCGCGCAGCGTCGACCTGGTCCTGTAACTGGAAATGACCTGCAAGGATGCGTGACATGATGGTTCTCCTGGTCGCTAGTCGATGAACTTGGCGCAACGGCGCCACCTTGCATAGCGTGCGCCCGTTGCCCGATGGGGACCGTACGCTTGCGCACACTGTCCAGACATCAACTGGCGCCAGGAAGAGGAAGCTCCTTACGCCAGCCTGACCATCTCGCGATACAGATCCGCCTTGCCCTCGAAGCCGATGCCCGGCAAATCCGGCAGCAGGATGTGGCCGTTGTCGACCTTCACGCCGTCCGGAAAACCACCATAGGGCTGGAACAGGTCCGGATACGATTCATTGCCGCCCAGTCCCAGGCCGGCCGCGATATTGAGCGACATCTGGTGGCCGCCGTGCGGGATGCAGCGCCTGGCCGACCAGCCGTGTTCCTTCAGCATGTCCAGGGTGCGCAGATATTCCACCAGGCCGTAGCTGAGCGCGCAGTCGAACTGCAGCCAGTCGCGGTCGGCGCGCATGCCACCGTAGCGTATCAGGTTGCGCGCATCCTGCATCGAAAACAGATCTTCGCCGGTGGCCAGCGGATTTTTATAATAGTTGCGCAGCGTGGCCTGCAGCTCGAAGTCGAGCGGATCGCCGGGTTCCTCGTACCAGAACAAATCGTATTGCGAGAGGGCTTTGGCGTATTTCACGGCCGTATCGAGGTCGAAGCGGCCATTCGCGTCGACCGCCAGTTTCTGGCCATCCTGCAACACGCTGAGCACGGAATCGATGCGGCGCAAGTCTTCGTCAAGGTCGGCGCCACCGATCTTTTTCTTCACCACCGTATAGCCGCGGTCGATATAGCTGCGCATCTCGTCCTTGAGCTTGTCGTGGTTCTGGCCCGGGTAGTAATAGCCGCCGGCCGCATACACGAAGATATGGCGGTCCGGCGTGCCGTTGCCGTAGCGGTCGGCCAGCAACTGGAACAGCGGCTTGCCTTCGATCTTGGCCACCGCATCCCACACCGCCATGTCGATGGTGCCGATCGCCACCGAGCGCTCGCCGTGGCCGCCCGGTTTTTCATTGGTGAACATGCAGTTCCATATCTTGTGCGGATCAAGATTGGTGCCAGCCTCGTCGACAAGGCTGGCCGGGTCCGCTTCCAGGATGCGCGGAATAAAACGTTCGCGCATCAGCGTGCCCTGGCCGTAGCGGCCGTTGGAATTGAAGCCGTAGCCGATCACCGGCTTGCCGTCGCGCATCACGTCGGTCACCACGGCGACCAGGCTCAGGGTCATCTTGCTGAAGTCGATATAGGCGTTGCGGATGGGGTAACTGATAGGTACGGTTTTTTCGCGTATTTCAACGATTTTCATGCGTGTGCCTCCTGTCAAAGTAAAACAGAGCTTACTCTTGAACTGTACGCATATAATTCACCTTAATTAAAACCATTATTCACTTGAAATGAAGATCGACACTGCGCCCGACCTGGCGTTTTTCGTGTTGTTGGCCAGGCTGGGCAACATGGCGGCCACCGCGCGCGAACTCGGTGTCACGCCACCGGCCATCACAAAACGCCTGAGCCTGCTGGAACAGCGCCTTGGCGTGCGCCTGGTCAATCGCACCACGCGCCGTATCAGCCTGACCAACGAGGGCGAGCTGTACCTGGCCCAGGCAGCACGGATACTGCACCAGATCCGCGACATGGAGGAGTCCGTTTCCAGCGGACGCGCCGCGCCGAAAGGTTTGCTGAGGGTCAATGGCACGCCCGGTTTTGGCCGCACCCGCATCGCACCCATCGTCTCGCGCTTTGCCCATGCTTACCCGGAAGTGGAAGTGGAACTGCACCTGACGGACCGGCCGATCAGCCTGGTGGAAGAAGCGTATGACGTGGCGATACGCTTCGGCGAATTGCCCGACACGCGATTGACGGCCAGGAAACTGATGGGCAACCGGCGTTTTCTGTGCGCTTCGCCGGCCTACCTGAAGCAGGCCGGGGAGCCGCAGACGCCGGAAGAGCTGCACCGCCACCGCTGTATTTTGCACCGGCAGAATGACGATGTGTACGGCACCTGGCGCCTGCAGAAAGGGCGCTCGGTGGAACTGGTGAAGGTGCGCGGCGCGGTGTCGAGCAACGACGGCGATATCGTGCTGAACTGGGCCCTGGACGGCCACGGCATCGTGCAGCGCTCGGAGTGGGACGTGGCGAAATACCTGGACAGCGGGCGGCTCAGGGAGGTGATGCCTGGCTACACCCTGCCCTCGGCCGACCTGTATCTGTACTACCTGAGCGCTCGCAACCTGCCGGCCAGGATGCGCGTGTTTATCGATTTCCTGGTGGCCGAGTTCAAGGCCTGAAGCGCGGCCCTACCATTGTGGCGCGTAATCAGGAGACTGCATAGGAAACGGCGAGTGCATGTGCTCGGGTTCTGTTGGCGGTTCGGCCCAGTCGCGCGGGTCGACCTTGTAAAACTTGAGAAACTCGGCATACAGCTCGGCGTGATGCTCGGCCATCTGGTACGGTTTTTCAAAGAACGTTTCGGTGGCGACAGCGAAGAACTCGGCCGGATTGGTGGCGCCGTAATGATCCATCACACTATGCTGGTGATAAATGGCGTCGTGGCGCAAATTGTCGAAGTCGCGCGACAGCACCGTGGCCCAGCTGCGGTAGCTGGTAACGTTCGGCAAGTACGGTGCGCCATTGGCGGCACCCGATTCGCTGTCGAGCTGGTGGGCGAACTCATGCAGTACCACGTTCTGGCCGTCGGTCCAGTCCGCAGCGCCCCGCTGCACATGGTCCCAGGCCAGCACCACCCGGCCATCGCCCCATGATTCGCCCAGCAAGCCATTTGCCGAAGGCGTAACCACTCCGCCCGGCCCCACCTCATTGCGCGTGACGACGAACTCGTTCGGGTACACCAGGATGGTATCGAGCTCGGGATAGACCAGCGTATCGCGGTTCAGCAGCAGCAAGCAGGCCTGGCCGGCGATGGTGTAGCGCATCTCGTCGGTGATCTCCAGGGCGCCGCAGCCGACAAACTTCTTTTGATACAGGAACTGCACCACCAGCCGGCGCAACTGTTGCTGCAGCGGCGCCGGCATATGGCGATACACGGGAATATTGTTTTGCAGGATAGCCAGGCCCTCGGGCGGCAGCGGACGCGACAGGGCGCGCTTCAGCCGCCAGCGGGGGAACCACAGCGACAGCACGATGCCGATGGTGACCAGGGCGATCCACAGCAAGGGGTTCATGCTGGCACCCGGGCAGGACAGAGGGAAGACAGGCAGGTGAAATCGGGCACGGCAGGAACTCCTGGTTGAGGCAGTCCAGCCAAGATGGGGTTGATTGCGATCTTTTCAATCGCTGCACATACCACCGGCACCATGCGAAAAGCCGGGTCGCAACCCGGCTTTCCTGGTGTTCAAACTGAATAAGGCTGAGAATCAAAGTGACTCTCATTACGCTGCCAGCTGGCCCGCAGGCCAACCCGACAGAACCTTATTCGCTTTTTTGCTGCGGCATGCCGAACAGGGCGGCCACCAGCGGATCGCGGGTTACCGGGCCACGGTTGACGCGGATGGCGTAATGGGTATCGTCGGCCAGTATATGGAAATGACGACCGCTACCTGCCATGCTTTGCTCGCGCAGGCCTGGACGGTCCTTGCGCGGTGGCGCGCCTTCACGTTTAGGCTGAACGATGGCGGCCAGGAAGGCACGCACGCGCTCAGGGTCAGGAGTCAGCTGGTACACGGCCTTGCCCAGATAGGTGGCGGTGCCTTCAATATAGCGTGCCAGTTCGATCACGCCCGCTTCGCGCAGGTCGCGGATGTATTTGCGTGCGCCCGACGGCGAGAATTTGAGGAACCAGGCGATTTCATCAGCCAGCATTTCGTGCATCGACAATTCGCCGATCAGCTTTTGCATGTTTTCAATCCGGCGCAGCGTAGCCGAAGTAGAACGTACGCGCTCGATGGGAGCCATGGAAATCGGGTTCATGCGCTCCGGGGGAATCGGGGCCGCACGCTCTACCATTGCCATTGAGGAACCCTTTTGGGTACCACGAAGTTCCTGGTGCGCTGCCTTCATTTCGCTCTTCACGTGAGACTGGGTCATTGCATGCATTTGAATACTCCTTTAAACGATTGCCGGTAGCCTGAATTGCTGAGTACTTGGTGTATTCCAAGAAATCACTAATTCCAGACGTCTGACCGCAGAATGCCTGCTTGGACCGTCTTGGTCTGTGCGTTAACGAACATTAACGGGCAGTCAGATCAAGAAAAGTAAAAATATTTCCGCAGGGCACTAATATTTTTGTTGCGGCGGCTGCATTGCAGTGCCGAATCCAGTATTGCACTTTCATTCCTTGCCTAACGTGCGATGGCGAACAGAAGGGAAAATTGCCTTAACATAAACTCAAGCTGATCGTCAGGCAAGTATCCATTCCACTACCTGGCGCCCAAGATCGATGCCGGGCATGACCATCTGTTGCAGCGCTGTTGAAAGATGGACGGCCCCAGCCGGCATCTCCCAACCTTACTTTGCAAAGGAATCATGATGATGAAAATGCCTTATCTGCTGGCCGCTGCTGCCCTGATCAGTCTCTCCGCGTGCAAGAAACCTGCCGATGCCCCCGTGCCGGAAGCCGCGCCGCCCGCCACCGCACCTGCGGTAGCAACAACCCCGGTCGAGCCGGCCGCGCCTGCCACCACGCCTGAAATGGCGCCAGGCACTACCCCAGCGCCCTTGACCGACCCAGCCACCACGCCGGCCGTGCCACCAGCCACGCCACCAGCGAAGTAATCAACACGACGCAAGCTGTCGTTTCCTCAGGCGCCGCGCAGCAACAACATCACAGCCCCGGCGCGGTGCGCCCCCACTCCTCGGGGGAATTACGCGTTGCGGTCTTCGATCCAACGCGTTTTTTTATGCCTGGCGCCGATTCCACGCCGCAGGTTCAGCTATCCCGTATTGATTTGCCTCAACTCCTCATTGATCCGTGCGGCAGGCCGCACGGTTTTCCCGCCATGCGTGCGGAAAACCGGAAACCACCCGGCAAACGTTTTGTGCGCGCCACAATTTAACGTTTAGAAACAATCACTTGCCATTCCCTGAAAAATACGTTTCACTGGCACGGAAGATGCTCTTATGTTTTCCATGGCCGCCGTCAGAGTGGCCCGTAAAACACCATCATCTAATGGAGACAGCATGACCCACCCTGCCCGAATTTCGTCTTTTTCATCCTTTTTCAATACCAAAGCCTTGGCCGTCGCCGTCGCGCTGGCCGCGCAATTCCCGCTGTCGGTACACGCCGCCGACCTGGTGCGCTTGGGCAACCTGAAGTTCGCCCACTACGGCGCGGTCGCCTACATGAAAGAAATCGCCCCCAAATATGACCTGAAGATCGAGGAACGCATCTTCGCCAAGGGCCTCGACATCGTGCCGGCCATGATCGCCGGCGAGATCGACGTCTCGGCCAGTGCGCTGGAAGCGGCCATCACGGGCCGTGCCACCGGCTTGCCGGTGTATTTGGTGGGCGGTTTCGCCAAGGGCGGAGTGCAGATCGTCGGCCGCCCCGACCTCAATATCAAGGGCATTGCCGACCTGAAAGGCAAGAAAGTCGGCGTCACGCGCGGTGGCCCGCAGGAAATCCTGCTGTTCGCCGAGCTGACCAAGGCCAAGCTGAGCTGGTCCGACAAGCCGGGCAAGGATGTGCAGATCCTCTACATGGGCTATCCCGACCTGAACCAGGCATTGCTTACCAAGGATATCGACGTCATGAGCCAGTCGGAACCTTATTCGACCCAGGCCATCCACAAGAAATATGGCACTGCCATTATCAAGCCTTACGACACACCGCTGGGCGAGCCGGTGCGCGCGCTGGTGATGACGGAAAAAATGTACAAGGAAAAGCCGGCCGTGGCACAGCGCTTCATGGATTGCTTCGTGGCCGCTACCCGCGCTTTCCTGGCCGACCCGAAACTGGCGGAAAAATACGTGCGTGAATCGATGTTCAAGAACCAGATCACCAGCGAGGACTACCGCGACGCCATCGACAACGCCATCTTTACGGAAGACATTACCCAGAGCCATGTGCAGCTGACTACCGACTACATGGTGAAGTTCGGCGTCGGCCGCATGGCCAAGCCACCTGTCGCCCGCGACTGGGTCAAGCTCGACCTGCTGGAAAAAGCCAAGAAATCCTACGCACCACGCTAACCCGGGAAGACTGACGATGAATCTGGAAATGATGAAACGCCTCGTGCACGGTTCCATCGTGCCGGTGGCCGTGCTGCTGTTCTGGCAAGCCCTGTCCACTTTCGGCTGGATCAATCCGCAGATCCTGCCGTCGCCGGTGGCGGTGGTGGTGAAATGGTATGAATACCTGATACCGACGCAAGCCTACACGCCCGAGGCCGGCAACTACCTGGTGTGGATGTTCTCGGGCGAATTGCCGCATGACGCCTGGGCCAGCCTGTCGCGCGTGCTGGGCGGCTTTGCCATCGGCGCCGGCCTGGCACTGCCGCTGGGCCTGTTGATGGGTACCAACAAGACCATCTACAAGCTGTTCGACCCGCTGGTGCAGGTGCTGCGCCCGATCCCGCCAATCGCCTATATTCCGCTGGCGATCCTGTGGTTCGGCCTGGGCAACCCGCCCGCCTTCTTCCTGATCAGCATCGGTTCCTTCTTCCCCGTGCTGATGAACACCATCGCCGGCGTGCGCCAGGTGGACGGTATTTATATCCGCGCCGCCCGCAACCTGGGCGCCAGCCAGATGACGATGTTTCGTCGCGTGATCTTGCCGGCCGCCACACCGTATATCCTGGCCGGTGCGCGCATCGGCATGGGCACGGCCTTTATCGTCGTGATCGTGGCAGAAATGATTGCGGTCAATAGCGGCCTGGGCTTCCGTATCCTGGAAGCGCGCGAATACTTCTGGTCCGACAAGATTATCGCCGGCATGTTTACCATCGGCCTGTTTGGCCTGGCCATCGATATCGCCATGAATGCCCTGAACAATCATCTGCTGCAGTGGCACCGCGGCCTGGAACACTAAAGAGGTAGCACCATGACCACCATCAATATCAAAGCAGTCAACAAGATCTTCACCACCGGCGGCAGCGACGTGATCGCCTTGAAGGACATCAACCTCGATATCGCCAGCGGCGAGTTCATTTGCCTCCTGGGTCCTTCGGGCTGCGGCAAGTCGACCCTGCTCAACGCGCTGGCCGGTTTTGCGCAGCCCACTTCCGGCCAGCTCCTGGCCGGCGGCAAGCTGATCACGCAGCCTGGTCCCGATCGCGGCATGGTATTCCAGGAATACGCGCTGTTTCCGTGGATGTCGATTGAAAGCAATATCGCCTTTGGCCTGGAAATCGCCGGCAAGTCGCCTGCCGAGATCCGCGAACGGGTCGACATGCTGCTCAACATGCTGGGCCTGACGGAATTTCGCCTGCGCTTTCCGAAAGACCTGTCGGGCGGCATGCGCCAGCGCGTGGCGATTGCGCGCGTGCTGGCCCTCGATTCGCCCATCATGCTGATGGATGAACCGTTCGGCGCACTCGATGCCCTGACCCGCCGCAATTTGCAGGATGAGTTGCTGAAAATCTGGAAAGTTTTCGGCACCACCATCGTGTTCGTCACGCACTCGATCGAGGAATCGATCTACCTGGCCGACCGCACCATCGTCATGACCTACCGTCCCGGCACCATCAAGCGCGACGTGGCGATCGACCTGCCGCGTCCGCGCGACCCGAGCGACCCCGAGTTCAACCGCATCAAACGCATGCTGGGCGAGATGGTGATGGAGGAGCAGCAACGGCACCATAACGCAGAGACAATGGCGAGCACGGCAGACTAGTGAAGTGGCTGAACCCCCCGGCAGGCGCCCTGCTTGCCAGCGCCTCGCTGATCTCGCTGGTGGCGCTGACCTGGTCCACCCATGCCTGGGTGCAGCAGCGCCAGCTCGACGAATTGCACCGCACCCTCGACACGCGCGCCGAACTGTATGCGGCGTCGATCGGCGGCGCGCTCGACAAATATGAATTCCTGCCGCTGGCGGTTGCCCAAAGCGAGGCCGTGGCGCAGCTGATCGAGCAGCCGACGCCAGACAAGGTCAGCGAACTGAACGCTTACCTGGTCGACATCAACCGCCGTGCCGGCGCCTTTGCCGTGTATGTGCTGGACGCAAACGGCACCACCCTGGCGTCGAGCAACTGGCAGGACGCCAGTTCCTATGTCGGCGTCAACTATGGCTTCCGGCCGTATTTCAAGAATGCCATCGCAGGCGGCATTGGCAGGTTTTACGGCATCGGCGCCTCCACCTTCGAGGCCGGCTATTTCATTTCACAGCCGGTGCTGCGCGACGGGCGCATCATCGGCATTGTCGCCGCCAAGGTCAACCTGGACTGGATCGAGCAATCGTGGCGCTCGCCGGGCGCAGGCGAGCAGATCTGGGTCAAGGATGCCAATGGCGTGATCATCCTGGCCAGCACGCCGTCGTTCAAATTCAATACCCTGGCGGCCCTGTCGGCAGCGGCCAGGCAGGATATCAGCGCGCAACGCCAGTTCTTGCAGGAAAACCTGCCCATCCTGCCGCACCGTGTACAGCGCCAGTTCGCCGATGGCGCCAGCGTGATGACACTGGAACATGCGCCAAGCGACCAACTGCCGGCCTTACCGGCCAAGGCCGACTATCTGGCCGTCAATCGGCCGCTGGGTCCATTGCGCTGGCAGATCACGGTGCTGGCCGAACTCGACCAGGTTGACGAGGCCGCCCGCAACGCCGCCATCGCCGCAGCGCTGGGCTGGGCTCTGCTGATGCTGGCCCTGCTGTATGCGCGCCAGCGCCGGCGCCGGATTGCCGACAAGCTCAAGGCCCAGCAAACCCTGGCGCTGGCCTATGAGCAGCTGGAAATCAAGGTGTCGCAGCGCACGGCCGACCTGCTGCATGCGAATGGCCGGCTGCAGGCGGAGGTGGCCGAGCGCGAACGGGCCGAGCAGACCCTGCGCTACGCCCAGGCCGAACTGGTGCAAAGCGGCAAGCTGGCCGCCATCGGCCAGATGGCGGCTGGCGTCACACATGAGCTGAACCAGCCGCTGGCGGCCCTGCAGACTTTTTCCGACAACGCCAGGGTGTTGCTGGCGCGCGGGCGCATCGATGACGCGCTCGACAACCTGTCGACCATTTCCGACCTGGTCAAGCGCCTTGGTTATGTCACCTCGCAACTGAAGGGCTTTGCGCGGCGCAGCGACGATGCGCGCAAACCGGTATCGGTGCGCCAGGCGTTTGCGCAAACCATGCTGCAAGTACGCACGCGCAAGAACTCGCAACGCTTGACCCTGCATGAAAGCTGGCCCGAAGAAGAAATCATTGTGCTGTGCAACGCCATCGGCCTGGAACAGGTATTGAGCAACCTGATCACCAACGCCATGGACGCCGTACCCGAGACCGAAGCGGTGCAGATCTGGCTGCAGGTGCGCAGCGAAGGCGCGCTGGCCGTGATCCATGTGACTGACAATGGCCCCGGCATTGCGCTGGCCTCGCTGGACCGTATTTTCGATCCCTTCTATACCACCAAGGAACATGGCCTGGGGCTGGGGCTGTCGATCAGCGCCGGCATCGTGCGCGCGGCCGGCGGCGCGCTGGCCGTACGCAACCGCTCCAGGGCCGAAGGGGGCGGCGCGCAGTTTACAATCACGCTGACGCGACAGCAAAACAAGATCAAGGACGAGACGGATGCATGAGAACAACTTCGACGGCATGCAAGTGCTGCTGGTGGAAGACGACGCCGTGGTGCGCAAGGGTGCGCGCCAGTCGCTGGAACTGGCCGGACTGCAAGTGACGGCGGTGGCCACGGCCGAGGAAGCCCTGCCTTACCTGGTACCGGAATTTGCCGGCATTTTGCTCAGCGACATCAAGCTGCCCGGCATCGATGGCCTCCGCTTGCTCGATATCGCCGTCGCGCAGGACGCCAGCCTGCCGGTGATCCTGGTCACCGGCCACGGCGACGTGTCGATGGCGGTCGGCGCCATGCGCCGTGGCGCCTACGACTTTATCGAAAAACCGTTCTCGGCCGACTTGCTGGTGGAAGTCTGCCGGCGCGCGCTCGACAAGCGCCACCTGGTGCTGGAAAACATGAACTTGCGGCGCCAGCTCGAGCAGCGTGTCGGCATCGAGGCGCGCATCGTCGGGCGCAGCCCGGCCATGGCCAAGGTGCGCCAGCTGGTGCTGAACCTGGCGCCGAAATCGGCCGACATCATCATCCTGGGCGAAACCGGCACCGGCAAGGAGCTGATCGCGCGCTGCCTGCACGACTTCAGCGAGCGGCGCGACCACCCGTTTGTCGCCATCAACTGCGGCGCCCTGCCCGAATCCATTTTCGAGTCCGAACTGTTCGGCCACGAGGAAGGCGCCTTTACGGGCGCCCAGCGCCAGCGCATCGGCAAGATCGAATACGCGAACGGCGGCACCCTGTTCCTTGATGAAATCGAAAGCATGCCGCTGGCGCTGCAGGTCAAATTGCTGCGCGTGCTGCAGGAACGCCAAGTCGAACGCCTCGGTTCGAACAAGCTCATTTCGGTGAACTTTCGCGTGATCGCCGCTGCCAAGGAAGACTTGCATCTGCTGGCCGAGCAGGGCAAGTTTCGCGCCGACCTGTATTACCGCCTGAATGTCGCCAGCCTCACCTTGCCTGCCCTGCGCAACCGGCGCGAAGATATCCCGCTGCTGTTCGAATTTTTCGTGCTGCAGGCGGCCTTGCGCTATGGCCAGCCCGCGGCCCTGGTCAGCGGCGAACTGCTGGGCTCCCTGATGGCGCAGCGCTGGGCCGGCAATGTGCGCGAACTGCACAATGTTGCCGATCGCTTCGTGCTCGGCTTGCTGGACGATACCCTGAGCCCGGCCGGCTGCCGCGAAGCCTCGCTGGCCGAGCAGGTCGACGCGTTCGAGATCTCGATTATCGAGGAGGCATTGCGGCGCCATAACGGCAATGTGATCGAGGCGGCGACAGCGCTGAATATTCCGAAAAAAACCCTGTACGACAAGCTCAAGCGTTTCGATATTTCTACCGAGCAGTTTCGCTGATGCCTGCATGCTTGCCAGCCATGCGCCCACAGCGGCGAGCGGCGTACTCCTACTTGCCGTGATCGCTCGCGGTGACAAAATGAATACTCTTTAATTCGTATCAAAAGGAGTTTTTCATGAAACCATCCTCACTGATGTTTGCCGCCCTGCTGGCCGGCGCGGCGTCCCTGGTGCAAGCCCAGTCGAACACCAAGCCACCGGTCAATGCCCCAGTGCGTGACAGCACCAGCACGCCACAAAATGGCGAAGCGGAAAAAATCGTGGATCCTGCGGGCGAACTGGACAAACGGGAAAAGAAAAACGCCAGGAAACCGACCAAAAAGGTACAGTCCGAAGCGCACAGCAACCCCAACAAACAGGGCACGCCGATGCCGCCGCCACCACCGAATATGCAAAACGACGCTGACAAGAAAGGCTCGAGCAGCAATACGGGCGTAGCACCACCACCTCCGCCGCCACCGATGCCAGGCAAATAAGCGCTGGGTGTCCACGGTGCCATCGCCGCGGGCGATGGCAAGCGGCACGATGGCTTGCACAAAAGTGATATCAGGCAATTGCCCACAAGACGATGAGGCGCGCTCCTACTTGCCGGCCTCGTCTCGCATGGGACAATGCGGCATCATATTCACCACAGGACACGCACCATGAAAACCGCCGCTCTTTTGCTTTCCGCCACCCTGATGACCGTCGGTGGCGCCTGGGTACAAGCCCAATCGACCACCAATGTGAACCAGACCGGCAACCACGTCAATAACCAGGCCGATCCGGGCCAGCAATCGGACCAGTCCGACAAGCTCGACAATAAAGGCAAGCCTGTGCCAGGCAGCAAAATGCGTCAGCACGAGCGTCCTGCCAGGATCAAGCATGCTAACAAGCGCCACCCGGCACCCACGCCGGCCAAGCCGAACACCCAGCCGGTACCGGCCCCCCTGACGCCGCCAGCCATTCCGGCCACGCCAAATGCACCGATGCCGGCGGTGCCGCCGACCACGCCCGCAACCATGCAATAATCTACTGTAGTTATTGCCAACATTACTGGCACCGCGTTAGTATCGGGGACAACTTTTCCGAGGAAACCATGTCTCCGATCGAACGCAAATGGTGGTTTGCACTTCCCGTGATGATGCTGGCAGTCCTTGCCACATCTTTCCTTTTCCAGATAGAGCAAGTGCCACGCAGCTACTCGCTGGCATGGTTCGTCATTTTCTCGCTATGCGCTGGAGGACTGCAACGCTTGCTGTCGTTTATGACGTGGCTATTGCTGTTGTGGCTGGCACCTGGCCTGGTCGACAAGCGGCTGGCAGATCCCAAGCCGAGCGCGTGGTCGGCCATGCGCAAACGATAAACACGAGGTCGATGAAAAGGCAACCAACCTCTGCCCGCATCGTCAGTCATGCCTTGCCAACGCCTGCGGCCCACCTGAAAGGCTGACCAAGCACCGCCTTGCCAAATACTGTTGCCGGTGGGATTCGTTGGGCTGGCAGCGCAAGCGGCGCGCGCCGACCGGGTGCCCACCTAAAAAAATAAACAATTTAGTGCATAAAAATGTTGTATTTGTCTCGATTTTGCAACACCATTGAGATACAACAATCCTTTGTGCGGTAACGCACCGACCGGTTGAACTTGGAAACGTATTCTCCAATCCAACAGCAGTGCATCTCAAACAAAACATGCGCATCTGGAATTGTTGTGGCAGTACAGTACAGACCATCTAGCCGCTTGATGTCTTAAGAAAAATCTTTATTAACGTTTGGAGTTACTTGTGAATAATCTAAAAAAAATCGCCGTTGCCGCCGCCGTATTGTGCTCGTCCATCGGCGCACAGGCTCAGGAAATCAATCCTTCCTGGTACATTCAACCAAGCATTAATGCTTCGAAACCAGATTCGAGTTTCTCTTCCGACAAAACCGGCTACGGCGCTGGCCTGCGTTTTGGCAAGCCTGTTTCGCCTGACTGGGACGTGCAATTCGGCACCACCTATACACGCTCGAAAGACAACGGCAACCGCTACCAGCAAAATACGCTGGGCGTCGATGGCCTGTACTTCTTCAACCGTAATCCTGGCTTTGCACCATTCGTCGTAGTCGGCGCCGGCATGCAGCGCGACAAGGACAATGGTCCTCTGGGCGAACGCAGCAAAAGCTCCCCATACGCCAACCTGGGCCTGGGTTTCCAGAGCAAGCTGACCGACCAGTGGTCGACCCAATTGGATGTGCGCAATGTGCATGGCTTCCTGCGCGGCAACACCTTCCCGGAAAGCAAATCGAGCAACTGGTATGTCAACGTCGGCCTGAACTACGCTTTCGACAAGCCGCCAGTCGCTGCACAACCAGCGCCGCCACCGCCGCCAGTGCGTGAAGAAGTTGTCGTGGTTCCACCGCCACCACCACCGCCGCCAGCACCACGCTTTGAAAAAGTAACAATGGCCGCCACCGAACTGTTTGCGTTCGACAGCGCCAAACTGGCACCGACCCAGACCAAACTGGACGAAATCGCTCGCGTGCTGACGGCAGCACCGGATGTCAACAATGTTGTCATCAGCGGCTACGCCGACCGTATCGGTTCGGCCAAGTACAACCAGAAACTGTCGCAGCAACGTGCTGACGCAGTCAAGGTTTACCTGGTGAACAAAGGTATTGCTTCGAACCGCCTGAGCGCCGAAGGCAAGGGCTCGACCAATCCAGTCGTTACTTGCGATAACAAGAAACGTGCTGACCTGATCAAGTGCCTGGAACCGAACCGTCGCGTTGAAGTTGAGCAAATCACGATCGAGCGCCGCGTACGATAATCACGTTTTTTAGTGGTACGCCACTGATCAAAAAAAAGGGGCTGCGGCCCCTTTTTTCCATTGAAAGCCACGCATGACTATTTCTAGCCGCAATCCCCGCCTGGCCAGGTTGGCGCCGCTGGGCAAGACGATGCGCAACGTGATCGTCTGCTCCGTCACCGAGTGGCTGGAACACCGCGCGTCCAGCAAGGGTGCCGCCCTCGCCTATTACACCCTGTTCTCCGTTGCCCCCATTCTGGTACTGGTGATTGCCATCGCCGGCTTTTTCTATGGCCCTGCCGCCGCCCGCGGCGAACTGATGTCCCAGCTGCAAGGCTTGCTGGGCACGCAAGGCGCCGAAGCGATCCAGCTGGTGCTGGCCGGCGCCCAGAACCACGACCAGGGCCGCATTGCCACGCTGATCGCCGGCGCCCTGCTGCTGTTCGGCGCCACCAGCGTATTTGCTGAACTGAAGGCCAGTCTTGACGAGATCTGGCAAGTGCCACCCCTGAAGGAAGCCGGCGCCTGGGACATGATAAGAACGCGCCTGCTGTCGTTTGGCCTGGTGCTGGTGCTGGCATTCCTGCTGATGGTATCGCTGGTAATCAGCGCGGCCATGGCGATTCTGGAAAATTACTGGGAAGGCCACTGGAAAGACGCTGCCGTGCTGTTTTCCGTTATCTCCAACCTGCTGGGATTTGCCGTCATCGCCTGCCTGTTTGCCGTCATCTACAAAATGCTGCCACGCGTGCGCCTGTCCTGGCGCGATGTGATGATAGGCGCGCTGGGTACGGCCTTCATGTTTGCATTGGGTAAGTATGCAATCGGCGTGTACATCGGTAACAGCGGCGTGGCCAGCAGCTATGGTGCGGCCGGCTCGCTGGTGGCCCTGCTGATCTGGATCTATTATTCGGCGCAGATCTTTTTCCTTGGTGCAGAATTCACGCGCCAGTTCACCTTGCAACTGGGCAGCATGAAACATGCACCGAAAACGGAAGACGGCGATTTGGTGACGAAAGTGTTAAAGCGGCACCAATCGTGATGTGAAAAGCAGCTCCATGCAAAACGGCACCCTCGTGTGCCGTCTTTGCGAATACGAGGCAGTTTATTCCCCCAGCAACTCCGCCACGATTTCCATCCCCTGCACGCGCTCGGCTACCACCTTGACGATGACGATGATGGGTACACCCAGCAGCAAGCCCCATACACCCCACAGCCAGCCCCAGAACAGCAGGCTGACGAATACCGCCGTCGGATTCATGCGGGCGATGCGCCCGGTCATCCAGGTGGTGACAAAGGTGCCGACCAGGGTGGCGATGCCGAGCGAGGTGGCCATCACCAGCAAGACCATCTCCAGCGATTCGAACTGCAAAAAGGCCACCAGTCCGGTGGCTATCGTGATCAGCAAAGGGCCAAAATAGGGAATGATGTGCAGCAAGCCGGCCATGATGGCCCAGGCGCCCGCGTTTTCCAGGCCGATCAGGTGCAGCACTATCCACATCAGCAGCGCCAGCAGCACATTGGTCACCAGCAGCATGAACATATAATTCTGGATCGAAGTATTGATGTCTTCGAGGATATGGACGGTGACTTTTTTCCGGCTCAGCGACGGGCCGGTCAGCTTGACCAGCTTGCGTTTGAAGGTGTCACCCGACAGCAGCAAAAAGAACACCAGGAAGATGACCATGGTGGCCTGGCTGACAAACCCCATCAGGCCCAGCGAGCCGGCCCAGACCCAGTCCATGATCTTGAAATTCGGGCCTTCGGCAGCGGCGGCGCGGCGTACATTGCGGCGTGCTTCGGCGCCGGCGGCCACCTGCTCGATTTCGTTGGCCACGGCCTGCATCTTTTGAAACGTGCTTTCCTTGCCGCCCGCCTTGGCGGCGATCAGCCGTCCCAGCTTGTGCGTGGCGGCCGGCAACTCTTCAACGATGGATTCGAATTCACCCTGCACGCGTTCGATCACGACGATGGAGCCGAACAGGATCAATGCCGTGACCACGGTAGCGCCGATAGCGCGCGGCAAGCGGATTTTTTCCAGCCAGGCGACGAGCGGATTGAGGGTATAGGCAATGAAGATGCCGAAGATAACTGGAATCAGAAATTTTTGCGCCCACTGCAGCGCATAGACGAAACTCACAGTGGCGATAATGCCGAGCGCCAGGCCACGCGCATTGACATGCAGCGGCAGGCGCAAGGCAGGGTCGGGATGCTCCACGGAAGGCAGTGCGGCAGGCTCTTTGATACCGGCATCAACCGACTTGGAAGGGATATCGGCTCGGTGGCTCATGAGACTCCCGCTACGTTCTGTGGATAGCCAAAGCGCCTGCCACGATGGCAGGCGCTTTGGCGGGACTGGCGATTACTTGACGCGGATATCGTTCTTGACCGATTTCACGCCTTTGACGCCGCGGGCGATTTCGCCGGCTTTGGCAGCATCACCTGGCTGGGCAACGAAGCCGCTCAGCTGAACCACGCCTTTGAAGGTTTCCACGTTGATTTCGGTGGCTTTCAGGGTTGGCTCGTTGATGATGCTGGCTTTGACTTTGGTGGTGACCAGTGCATCGTCCACGTATTCGCCCGTACCTTCTTTGGTTGGGGTCGAAGCGCAGCCAGCAACGGCGAACAGGGAAGCGACGAACAGGCCGGTAGCGATAGATTTGGTGAATTTCATGGTATTTTCCTTTTAGGAGTGGTCAATCAGGGCGCTCAAAATGAGCTTTTTTTAACAGTTCAGCCGACTTCAAAGTGCTCGAGAAACTGTCGCGAAGGGCAACAGGTTTATCGTGCGCTTAATAGCCGAACTGAGTTTTTGCAGCCTTCACACATTCGTCTTTGGCTGCGCCGGCCAATGCTTCGCACTTCTCAGTGGCAACCTTGTACTCGGCTTTTCTTTTGTCTTCACGCGCATCGCTGCGCGCTTCGATGACTTTCTTGTCTGCCTTGGCATCGGCCAGGGCGGCGACCTTGGTCGACTTGGCCAGCTTGACGCAGACATCCTTGTCGTTGCCGGTCAGCGCATCGCAGCGCTTGAGGTCGACGTCATAGTTGGCATCGGCAATCTTGACGCGGGCCTTGGTGTAGGCGCGCAGGGTATTCGTGTATTGCGCCTGGGCTACCGCTTCGTCGTAGGCACGTACGGCTTTCGCTTCGGCGATGCAGACATCTTTCGGATTGCCAGTGATTTTTTCGCACTCGGCGTGAGCTGCCTTGTAATTGACACCCGCTTGTTCGTTGGCGCTTTTGTAGGCAGCCTTGGCTTCCGGCGTGGCGGCCATGGCGGCGCTGCCCCATGCTGCACAAGCGATACCGACGATAACTGCGGCGAAGGTCTTGCTGATGTTTTTCTTATTCATATGATGCTCCCTGGTAAATGATCTTTTGCCTATCTGCGTGGCATGACTACCGTTTTACGTGGATCGATTGCGCCGCTCTGTACGCTGGCGTACACAACTTGGCGAATTTAACGCCAATGGGCAAAGATGGGCCAAATAACAACAGAAAAGCAATTTGACCATGCCTGCGCATGGAAAACTGGCGCCGAATAAGTACGTGCGCCAGCGTACAGACCGCAGCATGGTCGCTGCCTAAGATGGCTCCATGCACTTTTACAACGTCAGGAGAATAAAATGAAAACCAATGCCACCTTGGCTGCACTGATGATTGCCGCGACCGCCGTACTCAGTGGTTGCGCCAGCACCGCTCCATCGCAAAACTACAATGGTTCGCAACCTGAATCGGCCACCTATGGCACCATCGATTCGATCCAGCCAGTCCAGGGCCGGGCCCAGACCAGCGGCGCAGGCGCCGTTGTCGGCGGCATTGCCGGCGCCCTGTTGGGCAGCAATATCGGTTCGGGCAGCGGCCGCACCGCCGCCACGGTTGCCGGCGCCGTTGCCGGTGGCGTAGTAGGCAACCAGGTCGAAGGCCGCCAGCAACAGGCACAGAACTACCAGATCAATGTTCGCCTGGACAACGGCCAATACCGCAGTGTGGTGCAAGACAGCATCTATGACCTGAACCCGGGCAACCGCGTACGCGTCATCGACGGCCGCGTCTACCGCTATTAATCGTTTTTGATCATCGCGCGATGGCCGTCAGGCCTCGCGCACTTACAACTAAAAAATACAGGGAGTTACCATGGGCACCATTATTCTGGTCATTTTGATTTTGGCGCTGATCGGCGTGCTGCCGACCTGGCCACACAGCCGCAGCTGGGGTTATGGCCCCAGTGGCGTTGCCGGTCTGATCGTCGTGATCCTGATCCTGCTGCTGCTGACAGGCAGGCTGTAACAAAGAGGCGCTACGGCGCCTTTTTTCATTCTGAGAGGAACTACCATGTACAAACCTGTCGCCACCCCTTTGGCCGCCCTGCTGCTTTCCTGCCTGGCTTCATTGGCCCTGGCGCAAACCGCGCCACTGACCGGCATGGCGCAAGCGGGTGACCCGGCCCGCTGGTACCAGGCCGACAGCACGCCGCAAGCCCAGCTGCGCACTTTGCACAAGGAAATCGGCGCTGCCCTGAACGAAGCGAAAAAAGCCTGCCGCCAGGAGGCCGCCGCAGATCGCAGCGCTTGCCTGAAAGCAGCGCAGGATACTTACCGCCAGGACATGGCCAATGCACAGGCGCTGCGCAAGGCAGCCCACCCGCAGTAAGTGTCAGGCCGTGCTGCGTTCGTACGGGGGCAATTCATGCACCACCAGCGGCGTATCTTCCTTGACGAACGCCAGCCAACCGGCTGCCTTGACGGCCCGCAAGCCATCCTGGTAGCCCTGCTCCCAGCGCCAATCGATCGAGCCTTTTGAAAAATTGATGTCCTTGGCCGCCATGTGCCAGTCGCGACCCGCGTACGGCAGGCGCACGATGTGCATGGTGCTGGCGCCGCCAAGCGCGGCCAGCTCGGCTGCCTGCTGGCGGTTATCAAACGTATCGGGCAGCCTGGCGTACAGCTCGCGCAGCTTGTGCTGCAGGGTATGCGTGTTGACGTAGTCTTCGATATGGCGCTTCGAGCGCGACGCAAAAGTGACGTCTTTTTGCCGCGTCTGCACTTCATCCAGGGTGGTCGGCTCCGGCCCTTCCGAACTCCACAAGTCGACCATGAAGACCAGGGTGTCGACGTGCGGCGTGTCGTCAAGCACGGTTTCCAGCGGTGTATTCGAATACAGGCCGCCGTCCCAATACAAATCGCCATCGACGCGCACGCCGGCAAAACCAGGCGGCAAGGCGCCGCTGGCACGGATATGGTTGACTTCCAGACGCTGGTGCTGGCTGTCGAAACTGTGCAGGCTGCCGCATTTCACGCGCAGGGCATTGACCGACAGCCGCATGCCGCCGGGCTGGTTCAGGTAATCGAAATCAACCAGTTCTTCCAGGGTACTGGTCAGCTCGCTGGTGTCGTAATAGCTCGCTTCTTCGGGTGGCACGGCCACGCCGGCCGAGAACAGGCTGAACAGGCGTGGTTTGAAAAAGCCGGGCACGCCACGCAGCACGGTGTCGAGCGTGGCCAGCCAGATATTCGAGCGACGCTGCACATCGCCGACCCGCGTCATGTCGATGCTGTCGCGGTGCGACACACGCCGCCAGAACTCCTTCAGCCTGACCAGGCGGTCTTCATGCTTGTTGCCGGCCAGGATGGCGGCATTGATGGCGCCGATCGAGGTGCCCACCACCCAGTCCGGCGCCAGTGCATGCTCGTGCAGCGCCTGATAGACACCGGCCTGGTAGGCTCCCAGGGCACCGCCGCCCTGCAACACCAGCACGATGCGCATGCGCGCGGGATTCAAGGGATTGGTCATGGTCGTCAAGATAGCTCCAGGCTCTGGCGTGCAAGAGTGCACCGTGATGCATTGTAAGGGATTGCGTGCACAGCCGCAGAGGGGCATGCGCTTGAAAAAAACGCCGTCAATGACGGCGTTCAGCACTGCGATGGCGGTTGCGGCTCAGTGTTTGCGGCGCAGCCAGCCTGTGGCGACGGCAGCGACGGCCACCAGCACCAGCGCCGGCTTGACCAGCTTTTTGCGGCCGATGAATGACAGGGCCGTCATCGCGTAAGGCATCAGGCTTTGCAGGCGGAAGCCGCCTGGTGCCAGCAATGACTCGAAGCGGTGGCCGGCAAAGCCGCTGACCGTCTGCACCACACCCTGCAATATGGTTTCGGGGCGCAGCGCGTGGCCCACATTGGCGCGGGCATGCACGATGCTCACGCGGTACAGTTCGCCTTCGGCAATCAATTGCCGCTTGCGCGCCGCTTGCATCGTCATTTTGTCGTGTTCCGACATGAGTGTTCCTCCTTGGGCAGCATGGCAAAGGCAAGGCCCGCAGGGAAGCGATTCCGTGCGGGCCTTGCCAGATGGTACTAGATCAGCATGTCGCGGTCGGCTTTCAATTCAGCCATGGTGGCTGGCAGAGAAAGCTTGCCTTGACGTAGCATCGCGCGCGCATACATGACGAGCACGCAAGCGAGCAGCAAGAATACCGCCGTCATGATCAGCAGTATCTTCCAGCCCAGGCTATCCCAGGCGAGGAAGACCACCAGCACGCTGCCATAAGCGATGGCAAACAGGCCTGCCACCATCGCCAGAGCGAAAATGACAACCAGTTGCAGCAGATGGTTGCGCACTTCCGACAATTCGATGCTTGCCAGTTCCAGCCGTGACAACATCAGTCCGACTGCGTTCCTGGCCAGGCCGGCGATCGAGCCGATCAGTCCTGGCCCCTGGTGAGACGAAGCAGACTTGTCCATATCGCTCCTGACTTGATTACTTGCGGCCCAGGATAAAGCCGATCAGTACGCCGACGCCAGCGGCCAGGGCCACTGTGCGCCATGGGTTTTCTTTCACATAGCCATCAGCCTGCGCAGCGATTTCCTTGGCCGACACGATGGCGGCGGCTTGGGCTTCCTGTGCCTTGACCAGGGCAGCATCGAGGGTTTTCATGCCCTTGACGCGCACTTCGTCGGCTTTTTCGCCGGTCAGCGCGGCAGCGGCGCTGAACAAAGCCTGGGCATCTTTTACCAGGGTTTTGACATCGTTATTGACGGTAGTAATATTGTTTTCCAACATGGTTAATCTCCTTGCAGTGGTTGAATGTAACTTTTGTAGCAATTATAGTAATAATAACTGTTTATTCCATCAGATCGCGCATGTCATCGGCGTGCTCTTCTTCGACGGCCATGATCTTGACGAGCAACTGACGCGTGGTCGGATCCGTGTCGCCGATAGTAACGATCATCTGGCGGTATGACTCGATCGCCACGCGCTCGGCGATCAGGTTGGCCCTGACCATGCTTTGCACGTCGTCGGAATCATCATACTCGGCATGGCTACGCTCAAGCAATGTTGCCGGATTAAAATCTGGTTTGCCGTTCAATTGAACGATGCGTTCGGCCAGCCAGTCTGCGTGTTCCTGTTCCTGCTCGGCATGTTCGAGGAACTCGGCCTTGATGGTGCCGTTATCACGTCCGCTCACGGTGTAGTAATGACGCTTGTAGCGTGCAATGCACACCAGCTCGGTCGCCAGCGCGCCATTCAACATATTGATCACTTCCTGGCGATTGGCCTGGTAGCCTTCCGTGACGGCGCCATCGTCCAGATTGCGGGCGGCGGCGCGAATGGCGGCTGTATCGATTCCCGAAGGAGTGGCAACTGAAGTATCGGACATAATTTTCCTCTCAATTCTAGCGTGGGTATCCGCCGGCCATACACGGCCGGCGCTGCCTTGGTACTGCCGCTGCAAAGGGCGCCTGCCCCTTGCAGCGCGTGACACCAATCAGTTCAGATTAACGACGGGCGGGAATGGCCGTGTTGTCTTCCGACAGCACGATTTCCACGCGGCGATTCAACTGGCGATTCGCTGCGGTATCGTTGCCCGCCGCAGGGTATGCGACGCCATAGCCGCGCGTGGCGATGCGGTCGCGGGCGATGCCCTGGCCCAGCAAAGCGTTACGCACGGACTCGGCACGGCGTTGCGACAGTTCCAGGTTATGCGCGGCGCTGCCGGTGCTATCGGTAAAGCCTTCGATCAGCACGGTGCGTTGTGGATTGTTTTTCAGCACTTCGGCCAGCTTGTTGGCAGTGTTGATGCCGTTCGAGGTCAGGTCGGCCTTGTCGGTGCCAAACAGCACATCACCCAGGGTGATGATCATGCCGCGTTCGGTTTTCTTGGCGGCCAGGTCAGCCAGTTGCACTTCCAGTGCAGCAGCGCGAGCCTGTGCATCGCGGGTTGCCATTTCGGCGTTCTGTGCCTGTGCCTTGGCTGCTTCGGCAGCTGCCTGCGCAGCTTGGGCGCGGGCGGTAGCCTGGTCAGCCTGCTGGGTGCGCGCTTCGAGGCGCAGTTCGTCGCGCTGCTTGCCGGCGTTGGCTACATCAGCCTCGGCAGCTTTCTGCTTGGCGACTTCTTGTGCGGTGGCGATTTTTTGCTTGGCCAGATAAGCCAGCTTGTCGACCTGCTCCTTGTCGTCCTGGCGCGTGGCGGCAGCGTTCGCCGCTTCCAGCGCGGCGCTGGCGTCACGCCATTCGCGTGGCGCATAGGTCGACACCATCGGGTTCGACTGCGCAGCCATATAGTCGCCGCGGGTCTGGTCGAGCAGGCTGGTGGTGGTCGGTGCGGAGCTGCAGGCTGCAAGCAGTGCAGCCATGGCCAGCAGGCCTGGAAGGGTAGTGTAGGTAGCTTTTTTCATGATGTGTGGTTCCTGTTCTTATTGTTGGGGAGCTTGCATGTTGGCGCGGTTGAGTTCTTCGCGCATGACGCGCAGGTTCTCGTTGATTTCGTCAGCGGCGGTGGTCGCCTTGGTCGAATTAGCCTTGCTTTGCGCCAGCTTGGCATCGGCTTGCGCCTGGTCGGCCAGTTCGCGTGCCAGCTTGTAGTCATGGTCTTTCAGTGCCTGGTTGGCGCGCATCATTTTTTCGCGGGCCGAACGCATTTCGTCCGGCGCCAGTTCGGCGGCGCCAGAGCTGGCAGCGTTGTCCAGTGCGGCGCGCGAAACGGCCACGTCGGCCGTGGCCGGGGTTTTCTGGCTGGCGCAGCCGGTCATCAGCACGACGGCGGTAGCGCAGGCAGCCAGTGCGGTCAGGGGGGATTTGAAAAGATCTCGGTTTGTCATTTTTTTTCTCCTGGAGAACATGAATCGGGTAACTTTGGGGAGCATCAAAACTGGTGCTACGGCGCCACGCTGATGCATGAAGCGGCGCCTGATGTATGACGTTATAGCCCCTGCCGACAACGCTATCAGTTCGCTGCCGCACATAGCGTAAGAAAGCGACAATAGTCACCCCTGCAAGGTGCGCCAGCGTACAAACGAGCGTATTGGGCGCCGCTTTGCTGTAGCATCGCGCATATCGCTGCGCCCTGCGCTACCGCCCTGATCCACCCAGAAAGAATGCTCCATGCCTCACCTGTCACTACCCAAGTCGCGCCGCGCAAAAATCGTTCTCGTCACCGCCGGCCTGCTGCTCACCGTACCGGTCGTCGCCGTCGTCGTGCTGATGAATGCGGACTGGAACCGCGCCAAACCCTGGCTCAGTGCGCGCACCAGCGAAGCCCTGGGCCGCCCTCTCGTGATCGACGGCGACCTGTCGCTGACCTGGCAACAGCCTGCGACGAAGCACGGCTGGCGCGACTATTTGCCATGGCCACATTTGCAGGCGCAACAGGTACGCATGGGTAATCCGGCCGGCATCACGGCCGAGCCTGGCCATCCGGATGCGGCCAGCGTCAGCCAGCTTGCCTTTTCGCTCAATCCGCTGGCCCTGCTGGATAAAAAGATCGTGATCCCGCAACTGCGCTTCGACAGCCCGACGGTGCGCCTGCTGCGCAGCAAGGATGGCAATAACAACTGGACATTTGAAAAGCAGAACCCCGGCTCAAACTGGCAGTTCGACCTGCAAAGCGTGGTCTTCAGCAAGGGCACGGTGTATCTCAGCGATGGCGTCACCAATACCACGCTGAAGGCCGATGTCGACACCATCGCCGATGCCCGCTACGGCATCGCCTGGAGCGTGGGCGGCACCTATCGCGGCGCACCCGTGAGAGGCAGTGGCAAGGCCGGTGGCGTGCTGTCGCTGCAGCAGCAGGGCACGCCATTCCCCTTGCAGGCCGAGATGCATTCGGCAGGCACCACCCTGGCCATCGTTGGCACCCTGACGCGCCCGACCGAACTGGCGGCACTCGACGTGCTGCTGAAAATAAGCGGCCCCAGCATGGCGCAGCTGTATTCGCTGACAGGCGTGCTGCTACCGGAAACGCCACCGTTCAGCACGCAAGGAAGGCTGACGGGTGTACTCAAGCGCGGCGGTGGCGACTGGGTCTATGACAAATTCAGCGGCAAGGTGGGCTCAAGTGATATCAGTGGCAAGATGACATTCTCGGAGCGCAAGCCACGCAATTTCCTGGCCGGCAACGTGCACTCGCGCCTGCTGCAGTTCAGCGACCTCGGTCCGCTGGTGGGTGCAGACAACCGTGCCAGCAAGGAGCAGCGTGGAGAACGCCAGGTGCAGCCAGCCGGGCGCGTGTTGCCGGTACAGGCATTCAAAACCGAGCGCTGGACCAGCCTGGACGCCGACGTGCGCTATACGGTCGACAAGATCACCCGTGACGCCGACTTGCCGATCAGCCAGGTCGACACGCACATCGTGTTGAAAGACAGCGTGCTGTCGCTGAGCCCGCTCAATTTCAATATCGCCGGTGGCACGCTGGTGTCACAGATCCGGATGGACGGCAGCGGCAAGACTGTGCCCGGGCGCATCGCTGCCGAACTGAAAGCAAGCGCGCGCCGCATGCAGATCAAGCAGCTGTTCCCGAAGCTCGAACCACTGCAGGCCAGCGTGGGCCAGATCAATGGCGACGCCGCCTTGAGCGCCACCGGCAACTCGGTGGCCAGCTTGCTGGGCAACTCGAATGGCGAGGTCAAGGCACTGATCAATGGCGGCAGCATCAGCAAATTGCTGCTGGAGGAAATGGGCCTCAATATCGGCAGCGTGGTGCTGGCCAAACTTTCGGGCGACAAACAGGTCAGGCTCAACTGCCTGGCAGCCGATTTCGGCGTCACCCATGGCCTGATGCAGACGCGCCAGTTCATTGTCGACACGGACGACGCCACCTTGCATGTCGACGGCACCATCAACCTGGACAATGAACGGCTGGACCTGACCTTGCGGCCGGACAGCAAGGGCGTGCGCATCTTCTCGCTGCGCGCGCCGCTGTATGTAAAAGGCACTTTCAGCGATCCTGATGTCAGTGTCGACAAGGGCGTGCTGGCCTTGCGCGCCGGTGGCGCACTGGCACTGGCGGCGGTGGCGCCGTTTGCAGCCCTGCTGCCGCTAGTCAATGCCGGACCTGGCGAACAGAGCGAGTGCGCAACCCTGCTGAGCCAGGCTGGCAGCAAACCGGTGGCGCCGCCGCCTGGCAAGCAGCGCGCACGCAAGGCACCGCTGCCGAAGACCGGCGAGCGGGCAATTGCACGCTGAGGACAAGCTGTAGCGCCTTACATTTGTTACGCCCCTATGTGCGTTGCCGAACAGAACTTATCTGTTTGAAATCCTATTCTGTATCTGTGCTTGAACAATGATTGGCGCACATGATTTACCGGCTGCCGCACGCCGGCGCCAACAGACCGAATCTAAAGGAGATCTACCATGCAAACGTTTAAAAAACTCGCCGCTACCACTTCCCTCGCCGCTCTGGTGCTGAGCCTGACCGCTTGCGCCAATATGTCCGGCCAGGATAAAAACACCGCTGTCGGCGCAGGCATCGGCGCCGTTGCCGGTTCCGTACTGACCGGCGGCAGCGCTGTTGGCGCAGTTGGCGGCGCAGCCGTCGGCGGCGTGATCGGTAACCAGGTCAAGCCCAAGTAATTGCAGGCAATAAAAAGCGGGGCGGCTACTTCGGTAGCCGCCCCGCTTTTTTTACGCCTCGCATCTGTACGCAAGGCTGCCGCAAAGATTCAGACAAACACATTGGCCATGCCGGCCGTGCCCGTGTCCTTGACCAGTTCGTAGCAACGACAGGAGACCGCTTCCAGCCCCGCTGAATCAAGGATCTCGATATTGCCGCGGCTGTAGGTAATCAGTTTCTGCTGCTGCAGCGCGCTGGCCGCCTTGGTAACGCCGACACGGCGCACACCGAGGGTATGGGCCAGGAATTCGTGGGTCAGGTGAAATTTTTCAGACTGCAAGCGGTCACGCGTGATCAGCAGCGAACGAGCCAGCCGCGCTTCAAGCACGTGGAAACGGCTGCAGACGGCAATTTGTATCGCCTGCGCCAGCAAGGTGTCGGTGTAGCGGTACAGCAAGCGCTGCAGGGATTCGAGCTGGGCAAACTCGGCGCAGAAATCGGCGCGCGATATGCGGCTGGCGCTGCCGGAACGCTGGACAATGGCGCGCACCTGCGCCTGTTCATGCCCGAGCGCAACAGATGCGCCCAGCACGCCTTCGCGGCCAACCGAACCCACTTCAAGCGTCATGCGGCCTTCGGCCACTGCCAGCAGCGAAATGAGGCAGTCGCCCGGGAAATAAATATGGCTGATCACTTGGCCCGGTTCGTACAGCACGTCGCCGACCTCGACCCTGACGTTATCGAACCGCGCCGACAGATGCTTGAGGTCGGACTCCGGCAGGCTGGCCAGCAGGCGATTGCCTGCAGCGGCCACAGCCATTGCGGAGCGGCCTGCATCGCGGGGCAGGTTAATGGTAGCGGTCATTGATGGCATTGCCTTTTCCTTTGTGTCGTTACAACTCGACATAATTTTTACCTAGCCTACGGGGCCACCTTGACCATGTATGTACGGTGACGCACGGAAGCGAATCACGTAGCACCGCACACTCGGCTTTCAAATCAATAACAAGATTCAGGCCAGGCCCTCCCGGAGCCACCCATCAAGATTCATTCAGTTAATACAGGAGCATTACATGAGCACTACGACCAAATCCTTGCATCCCCTTATCATCGCCGCCGCTGTTGCGGTACTGCTGTTTTGTGGCGTCGGCACGGCGGCCCTGATGGGCTGGCTGCCCACCTCGGACAGCCGCGAAACCCAGCCTTTGAGCAGTGCCGCCTCCAGCGAACAGCTGGCCAGCTTGCAAACGGTCGCGCCGCCAGCGAGCGCCAAGCCGCTGGCCGCCCTGCCCCAGCAGCCAGCGCCGGTACAGCGGCCGCAGCCACAGCCTGAGCCCGAGCAATACGCGGCCGAACCGGCACCGGCCCCCAAGGTATGCAACAACTGTGGCGTGATCGAAGCGATCAATGAAATAAATACGCGCGCCTCGGGCAGCGGCGTCGGCGCTGCTGGCGGCGCCGTCGTTGGCGGCCTGTTGGGCAACCAGGTGGGCGGCGGCCATGGCAAGCAGCTGGCCACGGTCCTCGGCGCCGTCGGCGGTGCTGTCGCCGGCAACCAGATCGAAGGCAGCGTACGCTCGACCCGCAGCTATAACATCGTGGTGCGCCTGGACAATGGCAAAACCCGCACCGTGCACCAGAGCGCCGAGCCGAACTGGCGCCAGGGCGACCGCGTGCGCGTGGTCAATGGCGGCCTGCGCGCCGGCTAAGATCGCCTTTCTCGTTGCGAATTGAACACACGCCCGGCCAGTCCGGGCGTTTTCTTTTGATCATGTTCGTTCGCGCACAGATGCGATCGTGACTACAGGAGATGATGCACTTAGGAAATTTATCGAGTCACCCATCAAAGGAGACGGACATGGACAATAACAAGGCTGACAACAAAATATGGCTGGGCTTTATCGGCGGCGGCATGCTGGCGACGATACTGGGCTTTTGCGCACTGGATCTGGCGCCCGGCGGTGCTGCTGCACCCGTGTTCGGCGTGATGCTGCTGTTGACGGGCGGTATGCTCAGTTGCCTGGCCGGCGCCGTCGGCATGGCCGGCATGCTGGCCTGGCTACCAGGCATGGCGCAAGCAGAACATGCCAATCTGCAAGGAAATGCAAATAAGTCGTAGTTATGTACGACAGCGTACAGATAGTTTCGGCAGCAAAGTAGACAATGCATCATGACATCAGCGTGTTGTAAGGAGTGTCACTCCGGCAGCAACGCAAATGGCAAAAAACTGATGGCAGCGCAGGTGATATCACCTTGCTTTCATCCACATATTACTCACGGAGGACACATCATGCTCTACACAATCGCAGTAGTACTCATTATTCTCTGGCTGTTGGGCCTGGTTACGTCCTACACCATCGGCGGTTTTATCCATATTCTGTTGGTCGTTGCAGTGATCATGATCCTGTTGCGTCTGATTAGCGGGCGCGGCCTGTAGAGGCTGCAGCCGGCTCGGCTTGACGCTGGCGGCGGCGCTCGTGAAAACGGGCGCCGTCTTTGCATCTGCGCTGCCACTGGCAAGACCTGTCTTTTTGCAGTAACGTGTGCGGGTAATCCCCCGGATACGTCCATAACAATATCAAGCAACTCCAGGAGAAACTCCATGAATTCATTCAAACCTCGCGCAGGCGCCAAATCGGTGATCGCCATGCTGGCCCTGACGGTCGCCGTTTCCGGCTGTGCCGACATGTCCTCCACACAACGCGGTACGGCCACTGGCGCCGGTATCGGCGCAGGCCTCGGCGCCCTGATTGGCGGCACCACCGGCGGCGGCAGCAGCGGCCGCACCGCTGGCGGCGCCCTGCTGGGCGCGGCCGCTGGCGCCGTGGTTGGCAATATCTGGTCGAACCGCATGGAAAACCAGAAGCGCACGATGGAACAAGCAACGCAAGGCACCGGCGTGCAAGTGACGCAGACGGCAGACAACCGCCTGAAAATGGAAATCCCGAGCGATATTTCGTTCGACACCAACCGCGCCGATATCAAGGGCAACTTCCGCCCCATCCTTGATCGTTTCGCCGCGACACTGAACGACAACCCGAGCACCACCGTGAGCATCATCGGCCATACGGACAGCACGGGCAGCGCCTCGATCAACGAGCCGCTGTCGGTCGAACGCGCGGCGCACACGCGCGACTACCTGTCGATGCGCGGTGTCTCGCCGACCCGCGTCGTGGTCGAAGGCCGTGGCGCGCGTGAACCGATCGCGTCGAACTCCGACGACAGCGGCCGCGCACGCAATCGCCGCGTGGAAATTTATGTGGCTGAATTAGCGCCACGTTAATTTTCCGCAGCACCAATAAAAACAGCCGGACCATCCACATGGCCCGGCTGTTTTTTTACGTGCAAAGGTTTATTTCGCGGTCGCCGCCTTCGCGCCAGACTCTTTTGCCACCTTGGCAAAGTCACCGGCCGTCACTATAGATACCGCTTCCGGCTTCAGGTAGTCGCGCAGGCTCTGGTTCACCTGCGCCAGCGTAAGCGCCGTCACTTTCGCTTCCAGGTTCTTGTCATAGGCCATGGTACGGCCATCCGACAGATAGCTCGACAGCTCGCGCGCCAGTGGGCCGTCCTGGGTGCGGCTTACTTCCTCCGATTGCAGCCAGCCTTTTTTCGCTTCGACCAATTCCGCTTCCGTAAAGCCTTCGGCCAGCACCTTGGCGATTTCCTCGCGCAGCGCCGCTTCTACCTTGACGGTATTTTGCGGTGCACTGATGGCGTAGGCCATCCAGTAGCCGGCGGGTTCATGCACAGGTACGTTCAGTTGCGAACCGACGCCGTACGACAGACCTTCCTTCTGGCGGATGCGGTCGGCCAGTCGGCTGCGCAGCGCGCCGCCACCGAACATGTGATTGGCGATCACCAGCGCCGGATAAGCGACGGCGTCATCTTTCAGGGGGATCGGCGCGATGGCGAACAGCACGCTGTTGGCCTTGTCCGGCGTTTCCAGGCTGATCTTTTCGCCACTGGCGGGCTTGACCGCGTCAGCAATGCGCACGTACGGCTGCTGCGCCTTCCAGTTGCCGTACAGGCTGGTCACTTGTGCCTGCAGGGCCGGCGCGTCGAAGTCGCCGACGACAGCCACGGTAGCGCTGGAAGCACCATAATAACTGGCATGGAAGGCCTTCACATCGGCAACCTTGACGCCTTTCCAGGCGAGCAATTCAACCGGCAGCGTGTCGACGTGGCGTACATGGCCGGCCGGCGTGGCGTCGATCAGGCGACGGAAGGCATTGACGGCCAGCGGTTGCGGCTCGGGCATTTCCTGCTCGGCACGGCCAACACGTTCACGCTGCAATTCCAGGAATTCCGTTTCGGACAGGGCCGGCTTTTGCAGCACTTGCGCCAGCAGGTCCATGGCGGCCGGCAGGTTCTCGCGCTTGCCCATCAGGAATGCCGTCACGCCTTCGGCGCCGCCGCTGACATTGAACTGCATGCCAAGCTGATCGAATTTATCTTTGACTTCCTGGCGCGAGAGTTTATCGGTGCCGCGCGACAGCAGATTGGCCGTGTAGCTGCCGATGGCCGATTTGCCGGCCAGGCTGTCGGCACTGCCCAGGTTCAATTTCAGCACCACACTGACCGTGCCGCCCTTGGTTTTCTTCGGCAGGAAAGCGCCCTTCATGCCATTCGACAAGGTGAAGCGCTGCGTGCGCGCTTCCACATTGTCGGGGCTGGGGTCGAATACTTCGCCTTGCGCCCCCACCGCGCGGCCCGTATAGCCGGCCAGCTGCGGCGCCACGTCGGCATACGCCGGTACCGTGGTGCGGTCCGGCGCGTCGGTCGGAATAAAGCGGCCCACGGTGCGGTTCGAGCTCTTCAGGTACTTTTCGGCGGCTGCCTGCACCTGCGCGGTGGTCACCTTGTCGAGCTGGTCGCGTTGCAGGAAGAACAGGCGCCAGTCGCCGGAGGCCAGCGATTCGGTCAGCGCGATGGTCAGGCTGGCCGTGTCCGACGAGGCCAGTTCGATCTGCTTGGCCAGGTTCTGCTTGGCGCGCGCCACTTCGGCGTCTGTCAGTGGCTGCGACTTCAGGCCTTCGAGCACCTTCAGCATGGCCGCCTGCGCCGCGTCCAGATCGCCGTCCTTGGGCACCTGCGCGCCGAACAGGTTGTAGCCCGGTTCCAGGGTGCTGAAGGAATTGTTGATGATCTTGCTGGCCAGCTTGGTTTCCACCAGCGCCTTGTGCAGGCGGCCGGCCGGCGCGCTGGTCAATACCTCGCCCAGCACATCGATAGCAACCGATTCCGGATTGCCGGCTGGCGCCACGTGGTAGCCCACGCCTACCAGTTGCGTGCCGCCGCTGCGGCGCACCGTCACCGAACGCTCGCCATCCTGCACCGGCTCGGCAGTGTAGGTCGGCTCGATCACGCGCGTCGGTTTCGGAATCTTGCCGAACAGCTCGTTGATCTGTTTCAGGACCTTGGCTTCGTCGAAGCGGCCGGCCACCATCAGCACGGCGTTATCGGGCTGGTAGTACTTGTGATAAAAGGCACGCAGGCGCGGGATATTGACCTGCTCGATATCGGAACGCGCGCCGATGGTCGACTTGCCGTAGTTGTGCCAGTCGAAAGCCACTGCCTGGATGCGCTGGCTGGTCACGCGCAGCGGATTGCTCTCGCCCATCTCGAACTCGTTGCGCACTACCGTCATCTCACCCTTGTTGGTCTTCGGGTTCCACAAGTCGTTCTGGTCGATCGCGGCATTGACCATGCGGTCCGCTTCCATCGCCAGCATCTGGCGCAGGTTGTCGTCATTGGCCGGGAAAGTGGCGTAGTAATTGGTGCGGTCAAACCACGTGGTGCCATTGAACTGGGCACCGGTCGAATTGAGTATCTCGACCGGGGTTTTGCTGCCCTTCTTGATCCCGAAATTGGCGCTGGGCTTGAACAGCAAGTGTTCCAGCAAGTGCGCCATGCCGGTCTCGCCGTAGTTTTCATGGCGCGAGCCGACCATGTAGACGATATTGGTGGTCAGGGTCGGTTTGCTGGCGTCAGGAAACAGCAGCACGCGCAAGCCGTTGGCCAGCTTGTATTCGGTAATGCCTTCGACCGAGGTGACTTTCACCGCCGCCGCCGGCGTACCGGCTTTCTGGGTTTTGACGGATGGCGCCGGTGTGGCGGCCAGCACGAAGGAGGGGGACAAGATGCCGGCGGCAAGCAAGAGAGCGGTAATTGGTTTCAAAGCATGATCCTGGTAACACTGCGTTAGTGGAAAAAACCATCAACAACAAACGACAAGGGCAACAGTTGTCACGGCGCAGTGCTGCGTCTTCACCGCACAATGAAAATGTTACTCTTACGCAATTTACGACATTATTATCAATTACGCAAGTGGCGCAGTCATGGCGCTGAAATAATGGCGTGCTATACTCGACCGCTCCAGAACTATCTGCCTGTATATGAGACGAGCTCTCGTCCTGCTTTGCCTTTTTGTCTTCACCGCTTTACCCCAGGCTTTCGCCAGCATGGCGTACGCCAGCCCTTCCCCATTCCAGCACGCCGACCTGCATGCGGCCAGCGTCGATTGTCCTGACACCCACGCCCATGCCGATACATCGTCCGACGCCGCCGCCGACAGCTGCGACGCCGAAGAGTGCGACAACGACCCCATCACGCTCTATCCTGCATTTCGCCAGGCAATTCCTTTTTGCGCCATCATCTGGCAGGCGGGACCCGGCACACTTGCCGAAGCGGACGTATGGCAGGCCACGCGCCCGCCACGCGTTCGCAGCTGATGCATGGCTCACACTCACGCCCGGGGCAACCCTGTCGCCGGGCAAGCTTGAAACTTTTTGACTTTACAAGGTAAGACATAATGGAATGGTTATTTGACCCGACAATCTGGGTCGGCCTGCTGACGCTGGTCGTACTGGAAATCGTGCTCGGTATCGACAACCTGATTTTTATCGCCATCCTGGCCGAGAAACTGCCGCCGCACCAGCGTGACAAGGCCCGCGTGCTGGGCCTGACCCTGGCGCTGGTGATGCGCCTGGGCCTGCTGTCGCTGATTTCCTGGCTGGTGACCCTGACCGCGCCGCTCTTTTCGGTGTGGCAATTTACGTTTTCGGGACGCGACCTGATCCTCCTGGTCGGCGGCCTGTTCCTGCTGTTCAAGGCCACCACCGAATTGCATGAACGCCTCGAAGGCGTAACGCACGCCGCCACCGGCTCCAAGGTCTACGCGGGCTTCGGCCTGGTGGTGGCGCAGATCGTCGTGCTCGACGCCGTGTTCTCGCTCGACGCGGTGATCACGGCGGTCGGCATGGTCGAGCACCTGGGCGTGATGATGGCGGCAGTCATCATTTCCATCGGCGTCATGATGCTGGCCTCGAAGGCGCTGACGCGCTTCGTGAACGCGCATCCGACCGTGGTGGTGTTGTGCCTGAGCTTCCTGCTGATGATAGGCCTGTCGCTGATCGCCGAAGGCCTGGGCTTCCATATTCCGAAGGGCTATCTGTATGCGGCCATCGGTTTCTCGGTGGTGATCGAGTTCTTCAACCAGCTGGCGCGCCGCAATTTCCTGAAACTGCAATCGACCACGCCGCTGCGCGACCGTACTGCGCAAGCCGTGCTGAGCCTGCTGGGCGGCCGCAAGGGCCGCGAAACGGTGCAGGAAGATGAAGTCCAGGAAACACCGGACATGTCGGCGTTTGGCGTCGAAGAGCGCAATATGGTCAGCGGCGTGCTGACTCTGGGCGAGCGCTCGATCCGCTCGGTGATGACGCCGCGTGGCGACGTATCGTGGGTCAACCTGAACGACAGCAGCGAGAAGATGCTGACCTTGCTGCGCGAAACGCCGCACAGCATGATTCCTGTCTGCAATGACGACCTCGACAATGTGGTGGGCCTGGCGCGCAGCAAGGACCTGATCGAAGACCTGGTGTCGCACGGCAAGATCGACCCGGCCAGCATGCGCGAAGCGATCGTGGTGCCGGAAGCGGCCGGCGTGCTGAAAGCGATGGAAACGCTGCGCCGCTCGCGCGGCCAACTGGTGCTGGTGGTCGACGAGTTCGGCACCGTGCAGGGCGTACTGACGCCGATCGACATCCTGGAGGCGATTGCCGGTGAATTTCCGGATGAGGACGAACAGCCCGACGTGGAATTGCTGGGTCCGGGCCACTGGCGCATCGATGGCGCAACCGACCTGCATTACCTGGAGCAAGTGTTCGAGATGGAAACGCTGGTCAGCGAAGACGGTGAATACAACTCGCTGGCCGGTTTCCTGCTGGCGCACTTCGAAAACATGCCGGCCGTTGGCGAAGTGCTGGAACTGAACGACCTGCGCTACGAGATCCTGGAAGCGGACGAGCGCCGCATTGCCTGCGTCGACGTGCGCCGCATCGAGCCCGACCACAGCCTGTAATCACAGTTTGTAACAAGGCGGCAAGCGTGCGCCGCCTGCCATCGCGTATGCTGGGGTTTGCCTTTACCGGAGACCCCACCATGCATCTTTTCTTATCCCGCTTGTCGCTTGCCGCCTGCGCCCTGTTTGCCCTGCAGGCGCATGCCAAGGACGCCCCGCCCCCGATCAAGCCCGGCCTGTGGCAAATCGACAGCAAGATGGCTTCGCCCGATATCGCCACCGACAGCGCCATGAACATGGTGCTGCAGCAGTTGGGCAACTTGCCGCCAGACCAGCGCCAGCAGCTCGAAGCGATGGCCGCCAGCCGCGGCATGGCCATGCCGACCGTCGGTGCCGATGGCGCCGTGCGGGTAACGGCCTGTGTCACGCCGGAAATGGCGGCGCGCCAGCAAATTCCCACAGGCCAGCCAGGCGACTGCAAGTCGAACAATGTGGCCGTGCCTGGCGGCATGAACGTCTCGTTTACCTGCGCCAACCCGAAGTCCAGCGGCACCGGCAAGGTGAGCTTCCAGGGCGACCAGGCGTTCAGCATGCAATTGAATGCGACGACCAATGCGCGCGGCACGCCGGAACAGGTGAATGTGGCCAGCACCGGCAAGTGGCTGGGCGCAACCTGCCCCGTTCCACCGGCGGCTCAGAAGCCGTGACGGAAACCTAGGTTGAAGGCGGCGTCGCTGCGGCCGCTGTCGCTGGCATTGCCCACCGTATAGCGCGCGCCATTTTTGTTGTGGATTTTGGCATACGACGCGTAGAAGTCGCTGCGTTTTGACAGCGTGTACGTGAGACCGAGCGCCATCTGGTTGGCGTCGCGATTTGTCAGATCGCGGTCATCCTTGCGCACGTACGAGGCCAGCAGATTGAAGCCGCCCACCGGCACCGATACGCCCAGCAAGGTGTCGCGGCTGTCCGACGACGACATCGACAGCGCCAGCGAGCTGTAGGCACTGCTGGGGTCCCACGGCGAGCTGCCATAGCCCTTGTTGACGCCAACCGCAGCAAACGCGGTGGCCGGGCCCAGGTCCAGGTTGGCAGCGATTAGTGTATTGCGGGCCGACATGTCGATCGCCGGCACGGTGCCTTCGGCCTCGATGAAATTATTCTTGCGCTGGTGCGACACGCTGACATTCACGGCGCCGGCCGAATAGCCCAGCGTGGCGCCATAGGCGCGGTTTTGGGCGCGGCTGTACGGCGATTCGCCAAAGCTGTAGATCGCTGCGGCGCTGACGCCACGCAAGGCGGGCGAGACATATTTGACGGTGTTGTCATAGCGTTTCACGCCATAACCGGCCAGGTTGCTGGCACTGCCGGCCATGCCGCCCTTGAACGGGTCGGCCACGTCGGTCAGGGTGACATATTGCAGATTGTACTGGCGGCCCAGGGTCAGCGCGCCAAGACGGCTGTCAAGCCCGACATAGGCCTGGCGACCGAACAATCGGCCTTCTTCCGATTGCCCCGTGTCGTTCTGGATGCCAGCTTCGAGCGCATACACGGCGGCCACCTCGTTACCCAGCGCTTCGCGGCCCTGTACGCCCAGGCGCGAACCGGAGGCGACGCCGCCGGACACGCGGGTAGCGCCGCAGTTGCTTGCACAACCGTGCTCTGCCACGACGCCGGCGTCCAGCATGCCGTAGATGGTCGCGCCGCTGGTGGCGTTGCCAGGCACGCTGCTCGTTTCGGCCTGCGCGCACAGCACGAGTGGCCCGCCCGCAGTGGCCCACGATCCCATCAACACAAGCGCAAGGTACGAGGTCTTCATGATCACTATCCCGGTAATGTCAGGTAAGCTTTGCCGCTACCGATCCGCGCACGCGCTCGCGTGTCTGAACCACTATTACCTTATCCCCGTTTTTACGCAAGTAATCTGTGCGATGTACAACAGAAAGCAAATGCTCGGCGTCGTCAGCTGGCAACAACACCAAATTGCTATTCATTAACGCTGATTGCAAAACAACAAACCCTTGCTTCTGCCGGGTTCGCCATTGTCTGCGTTCGCTGCCGCACGTTACATGATCTTGCGCAGAAGGTACACTACTGGTTTTACTGACAGCGGCCCACCCGTTTTTCTGCATGCTAGCTATCCTCGAACGCATTGATCCCTACACCAGCAATATCGATTTGCTGGTGGAACTATTTAATTCATTGCGTCCCAAGCGCCCCCAGGACAGCGCAACCGCCATCGCCAATGTGCGCACCTTGCGCCAACTGCTCAAAGGAAATCCGGCCCAGGCCCGCGCCCTGCACGAATACGTGCTGCGCGTGCTGGCCGCGCGCCGCCACGCCAGCCTGTACACCGATATCGGCGTGCTGTCGAACAGCGGCTTTTTTACCGAATTGAAACGCCGCATTGCCTACCGCATGCTGCCCCCGGCATTGGGCGACGAGTATCTGAGCGACGCGCTCGACCAGGTGCTGTACCTGGAAACCGATCATCAGTGGATCAGCAATGTGCCGGCCACCGAATGGCTGGAGCTGCTTGACGTGCTGACGGCCGAAGAAGTCGAGCTGGCCGTGGGTGACGGCAATATCATGCTGCCTGGCATACTCGACGCCATCAGCACCCTGTCCTACCGGGTCTGCGCCATGGGACTGGAACCGGAACTGACCCGGTTTCACACCGAGATCGAAGTGTTCCAGTCGCCATTCGTGGTGCAGAACACGGAAGTGAATGCCTACCTTGACGCCTATACAAAGCTGCTGCAAGGCAACCTGGACCATATCGAGGATGCCCGCCACTTGCTGGTGATGCTGGACCAGTGCGACGCCGTGATCGCCAAGATCCGCAAGAAGGCGCTGTACCAGGGCACCAGTATTCCACTGACCTATCTGCTGGTCGCGCTGTCGCAAAGCATCGACCGGCTGCGCAAGCTGCTGTTCCTGGTCGACACCAGTGGCGAACTGCCCGGCTCGATCAATGTCGACATCGCCGCCATTACGCTTGACGCCACGCCCGACCTGCTCGACGCGCGGCCGGTCAGCCGCCGCCGCGCCGGCGCGGTGGCGCTGGCGCTGGAATTGATACGTGCACACAACCACAAGTACAAGGTCAGCGACCTGTTTACCGACAATATCGACTTGCTGGCCCGTAACGTGACGGAAAACGCCAGCCGCACCGGTGAACACTATATTGCCGAAAACCGGCGCGAAATGACGGCCATGTTCCTGTCGTCGGCTGGCGCTGGCGTGATTATCGGTTTCATGGCGCTGTTCAAGATCCTGATGTCGTATTTGCGCTCGGCGCCGCTGGTCGAAGCCTTCATGTTCAGCATGAATTATTCGATCGGCTTCATGTTCATCCATTTGTTGCACTTTACGGTGGCCACCAAGCAGCCAGCCATGACGGCCTCGCGCATCGCCGCCGGGCTGCACAGCAAGGACGGCCGCAATATCGACCTCGACAGCATGGCCGATCTGATCAACAAAGTGTTCCGCACGCAGAATATGGCGGTGCTGGGCAATATCGCCACGGCAATACCCACCGCCTGGCTGATCGCACTGGGCTACCATGCCATCACCGGCCACCATCTGGTGTCGCCCGAAAAGGCCATGCACCTGTTGCATGACATCGATCCGATCGGCAGTCCGGCCATTTTCTACGCCATGATCGCCGGCGTCTGCCTGTTCGTGGCAGGCTTGATCTCAGGCTACTATGACAATCAGGCGCTGTACACGCGCTGGGCCCAGCGCATCGCGCAATTGCGCGGCCTGGGCCGGGTGATCGGCCAGGACCGGCTGGTCCGGCTGGGCCTGTACCTGGAAAATAATCTGGGCGGACTGATGGGTAACTTTTATTTCGGTATCCTGCTGGGCACCATTGGCACCCTGGGGTTTTTGATCGGCCTGCCGATCGATATTCGCCACATTACATTCTCGGCGGCAAACTTTGCGACAGCTTTGGTCGGACTCGACCACAATATGAGCTGGCAACTGGCCGTCAAGTCACTGTCCGGTATCTTTGCCATCGGCACGACCAACTTGCTGGTCAGCTTTGGCCTGGCGCTGTGGGTGGCGCTGCGTTCGCGCCAGGTGCGTTTCAAGCATGGCCTGCAGTTGTTGAAGATACTCGGCAAGCGTTTTTTGAAGTCGCCTATCGTTTTTTTCTTTGGTTCCAAAAACCCGCCCCCATTGGCCCTGGCCGATGAAGTGCAAGACCCCTTACCGATAAAAGGCCAAAAATGACTGCGAAGCGTCTGCAGCCCTGTCTTACTGCTCTCCTGCTGTGCTGGACCCTGGCTGCATGCGCCTCGCTGCCCGATGTCAAGAACCTCAATACCGATCTGGAACCGGTAGCCGCGCCCAAGATCGTCAACGGCAAGGGCGCCCTGCTCAATGTCAACAGCCGCGCAGCGCTGCTCAACAAGCGCTGGGCAAAGTCCGGCATGGACCTGAAGACCCAGGCCGCGCTGGAAGAAGCGGCCACCGGCGTGCCGCTGATCAAGGGCAACAAGGTGACCTTGCTGTTCGATGGTCCGCAGACCATGAAGGAAATGCTGAAAGCCATCACCGAAGCGAAGTCAACCATCAATCTGGAAACCTATATTTTCGACCAGGATCCGATGGGCCTGAAATTTGCCGACACCCTGATCGAAAAGCAGCAATCGGGCGTGACCGTCAACATCATCTATGACAGCGTGGGCACCCTGGGCGTGCCGCAGGCCTTCTTTGAGCGCATGCGCGCAGCCGGCATCCACCTGGTGGCGTTCAACCCCGTCAATCCGGCCAAGCTCAAGGGCGAAGACTGGAAGATCAACAACCGCGACCACCGCAAGGTGCTGATTGTCGATGGCAAGATGGCGTTTACGGGCGGCATCAATATCAGCAATACCTATGCGAAAAGCTCGCTGTTCCGCTCCAAATACAAGCCATCGGACAAGAACGACGTGGGCTGGCGCGACACCCATGTGAAAATCGAAGGTCCGGCTGCGGCCGCCTTCCAGTGGCTGTTTATCCGCACCTGGGCCCAGCAGGACCAGGCTGACCTGCCCGATGCCGAATACTTCCCAATGCTGGCCGAAGTCGGCGACAAGCTGGTACGCGTGGTGGCCAGCGAACCGGGCGGCGGCTACGAAATCTACAAGGCGTATATCCTGGCCATCCAGGAAGCGAAAAAAAGCATCCATATCACCTCGGCCTATTTCGTGCCGGACAAGCAAACCGTGGACGCCCTGACGGCGGCCGCCAAACGCGGCGTGGATGTCAAGGTAGTCTTGCCGGGCGTGTCAGACAGCGGCCTGGTGTTCCATGCAGGACATGCCTTGTACGACCAGTTGCTGGCCGGTGGCGTGCGCATCTACCATTTGAAGCTGGCCGTGCTGCACGCCAAGACCGCCGTCATCGATGGCGCCTGGTCGACCGTCGGCTCGACCAATATCGACATGCGCAGCTTCATGCATAACAGCGAATTGAACGTGGTGGTGCTGGGCGACAGTTTTGGGCGCGAAATGGAAAACGCCTTCCAGGAAGACTTGCGCGATTCGGAAGAAATTACCAAGTCAAAATGGGAGTCGCGGCCGGTGACGGACCGAGTGAAAGAGTGGGCGGCCCAGTTCATGCACTACTGGCTGTAGGCGCGCTGGTCGTGAGGCGTACGATCAAGTGGCTGTGCAGCGTCATGCTGGTGCTGGGCTTGCTGGCCGGCGCCAGCGTAGCCGTTTCCGCCTGGAGCATTATCCACCGCGCCGGTACTGCCCCTGTCCTCACTGCTTCAGGACGCTACAAGATCGAAGCGGTGTCGGCGGCCGGTATTTTTACGCTGTTTGAAAAAGGCTATGTGCGCATTACCGACCTTGCCCAACCGCAGCGCGTGTATCGCTCGCCGGTGGTATTTGACGGCAGCATCGATTTTTCCCATCTGGACGAAACGCAAGACGGCCTGATCTTTGTCGGACCATTTTTTTTCGATACGCGCAAACAGCGCTTTTTCACCGACAACCAGGCCGCCGCCAGGGGCGTCTGGATGAGTTATTTCGTCAGCAATGTGCCGTGCGACGTGCTGCATTAGGCAGGTATAGCAGGCTTTACAGCGGCCGCATGCTGGCCCACACCCCGCCTGTGCGCTGGAACGCCTCGGTGCTGACTTTCTCGAAGTCGGCGGTTGCTTCATTCCAGCTGTAGCGCTCGACGCGGATCGCGCTGTCTTCGATCAGGATCACATTGAACGAGTTCGATTCGCCCCGGCCGCGCGTGGAGGTGGCCGTGCCGGCCTGCACCATCAGCGCCGCGTAGCCGTCGATCTTGTAGCGCTGCGCCGTGTTACCGGCCACGCTGGCGTGCAGGTGACCGGCCAGCAGCAGGTCGACGCCGCATTCGGAAAACATCTGCAGTGCCTGCGGCGCGCGGTCGACCAGGTCGTCCTTGTCGAAATTGTCGGGCAGGTCGAACGGGTGGTGCGTGACAATGATACGCGTCAGGCCTTGCGGCAAGGCTGCCATGCGCGTGCGCAGGGCGGCGATCTGTTCATCGCTGATGCGGCCGTCCTTGAAGGTCAATGAACGGGCCGTATTGATGCCCAGTACGGCGATTTCATCGTCGACATACTCGGGCGACAAATCATCTGTCACATAGCGCTGGTATTTCACCAGCGGCGTCAAAAAGCGGCTGAAAATATTGTACAGCGGCACGTCGTGGTTGCCTGGTACCACGATCTGCGGCCCCGGCAAACTGTCCAGGTAGCCGCGTGCGGCCTGGAATTCGGCGCTGCGCGCGCGCTGGCTCAAATCCCCCGACACCACCACCACGTGCGGTTCGAGCTGATCGATCAGTTTGCGCAACGGCGCCAGCAGGGCCTGGTCGACCTTGCCGAAGTGCAGGTCGGATAAATGGATGATGGTGCGCAATTCAATTCTCCTCTACGGATGCGGGTACTGACGCCGGCACAGGTCGGGGCACAAGCACCTCGAGCGCGGCCGGACGGATGCGGTATTGCAGCGGCGTATTCATGACTGTCACTTCGCCATCGGTGGCCACCCGCAGGCGGTGACGGCGGGTGGCGATTTCCACCTCGGTGGTGGTGACGATATCGAAATCCCTGGCCTGGCTCAGCTTGCCGAACAGCGCATGCAGCGCCAGCTTGAGCAGACCCAGGCGGCCCGGGCGCTGCGCCACGTACAGGCTGAGCTTGCCAGCGTCCAGACGCTCGCGCTCGCCGATATTCAAGCCTTCCATCCGGTATTCGTTATTGCCGATAAATACAAAGGGCGTACGCCGCGCATGCATCTTGCCGTTCAGGCCCAGCTGCACGTTGAGGAAGGGATAGCGGCGCAGCGCCGCCAGCAGGGCCCAGCTGAAGGCCAGCCACTTGCCACGTCCCAGCCGCCGCTGCTGCTTTTCGCGGTCGCGCACGATGTCCGGGTACAGGCCCAGGCTGGAGTTGTTCAGAAAGATGCGGCCATTGACTTCGCCCACGTCAACCTTGTGCAGCACGCCCTGCGCCACGTTGGCGATGGCCGCGTCGAGGTCGAGCGGAATATTCAAATCCTTGGCGAAATGATTGAGCGTGCCCAGTGGCAGCACGCCAAATGGCGTACCGCTGCCGACCACCACCGAGGCCACCGCATTGATGGTGCCGTCGCCGCCGCCAGCGACCACGATGGGTGCGCCGTCCTTGATGGCCTTTTCGGCGGTGGCGATCATTTCCTCGCCGCTGGCGGCCAGGGTAATGGCGGCGTCGAGGCCGACGCCGGCGAAAGTCGCTTCCAGTTGCTGTGCCCAGTCTGATGCGTAACCGCAACCGGCGCCGGCGTTGATAATGACTGCGACCTTGGTAACCAGAATATTCCCCCTTGTTATTTCGTTTGACGAATATGACGGCGGCGGCGCAGGGTCGACACGCCCGCGATACAGATCGCCAGCCAGCCAAAGCTTTCAGCCATCGCCGCCAGCACATCGCTCAGGTAGTGCGCCCCCAGGTAGATACGGCTGAAACCCACCAGCGCCGCCATCAAAAACGCCGCCAGCGCGATGACGATACGCCGGCGCCATTGCCGATGGTCAAGCTGGCACACCAGGTAGGCACCGAGCAAACCATACAGCGCCGTGGCAGTGGCCGTATGGCCACTGGGAAAGCTGTAAGTACTCAGCGCGGCGAGCAGTGGCTCGTCGAAACTGGGCCGCGCGCGTCCGAATAGATACTTTAACAAAACGTTGAGTATCATGACGCCCGGCATGGTAATGACCAGGGTGAACAGCCAGTAGGTGGCCCCTTTGCGGTGCAGATACCATGCCAGCAGGCAAGCGAGGGTAATCGCGCCGATCACGCCATGCAGGTGCGTGATCACCAGCAAACACCAGGTGATCCAGGGCACAGCATTCTGGTTGAACCAGTGCGCCACCTGCTGGTCGATCACAGTGATCTGTTCCATGCCCATGACCGCCTCGGCGATTTCATGGAACACCACGATGGCGATCAGCATCAGCACCACGCCCACTGTCATATGCAAACCCAGCTCGCCCTCGGGCGACAGCCGCGCCTCGACAAAACGGCGCAGCCGGCTTCCCCAGGTAGTGGTCATGCTCGTGTCATTGTTGTGAGGCAAACTACATTCTCCTTGTGTTGTGCGGCATGATCAAAAAAACCACAGCCAAAAAAATATACTGTTTATCCATACAGTTACTGTGTTTTCATACAGTAGTTGTGCTATTCTGATGACTCGTTCAACACATCTCCCTCAAAGGAATTGTCATGGCAACATTGAATAGCGGTTTTGGCTCACGCTTCGGCCTGGAATACGCCCCAAGCTCCTTCCTGGTTCGCATGGGCAAGCGCGAAATCCTCGTTTGTCGCGACTTTCGCAAGCGTTTTTATACCGTCAATCCTTTGATCGAGTGCGGCACGGGCATCGAACCGGGCTATGTTGAAGTGCTGCTGATGCGCCGCTGGCTCCTCATCCTGTCCAAGGCGCACTAGGAACTGGCGACAGTTCCCACCCGGCTCGCCCGCCGCACACCGGTACTGGCCAGCGTTCATGCGCCGGCCACCCCCTCATTACCGTGTGCGTGGCGGCGCGGCCGGCTGGCAGGTGTGGCTTGCGCCAGCAGCAAGCCAGGCCACAAGCACAGAAGCAAAATATTTTAAAGCCCCAGTCGCCCGCACAGGCTTCTCGGGCCAAGCTCGCGTCTCTGCCCGCCATTTTTACGTTTGTACGTTTGTACGTCTTTAGGCTTTTACTCTTTTACGCCTTACGCCATTCAATGCAGTGCGTCAGACAGCTTAATTAACCGGCATACCAGTCTCACCCGAAACATAAGCTTCATCCCATAAAGTAACAAACAGCACCATAACTACGGGGCCTATAAACAAGCCCACCAGGCCCAGCGTTTCCACGCCGCCCAGGATACCGAACAAAACGGCCAGAAACGGCAGCCGCGTAGCGTTGCCTATCATGCCGGGGCGCACAAAATGATCGGCCACAAACAGCACCATGGTGCCCCAGGCGGCAACACCGATGGCGCCCGGTACACTGCCCTGTATCACCAGCAATGCGGCCGCGCCAATATAGGCCAGTGGTGCGCCGAAGGGAATAATCGCCAGCACGCCGGTGGCAAACGCCCACAGGGCCGGCGAAGGCAGGCCGGCAAGCGCATAGGCGATGCCGATCAGCACGCCTTCGGCCAGGCCGACCAGCACCAGGCCGTTGACGGTGGCGCGGATGGCGGTCGGCACTTTCTGCGAATAGCGGCTCCAGCGTTCTGCTTGCAAATAGTGGCTGCCGATGCGGGTGATCTGGCGAGTCAGCGCTTCGCCATCCTTGTAGAAGAAAAACAGGCACAAGAAGGCCAGGCCGAAGTCGACCAGCCGGTGCAACATGTCGGCACCGAGGATTTTTACCAGGTCGCGCGCAGAATGAAAACCGCCCATGGTGCTGCCCGACAGCACATGGGCCAGGCCATGGGGCTGGTTCAGGGTAACTTGCCACCAGTCGTTGATGGCGTTGCCAGCCAGCGGAATGCTGGCCACCCAGCCAGGCACGGGCAAGCCGTCGGCATTGGCGCGCATGAGAAAATCGGCCAGCACCGGCACTTCGCGCGCCGCCTGTGCCACGCCCAGCATGACGGGAATAATGAAGATGCAGGCGAAAGCCAGCGTCAGCAGCGCCGCCGCCAGGATCTGCCGCTGCCCCAGCGCGTTGCGCAAACGCGCATACAGCGGCCAGGTCGCCACGCATAAAATGCCGGCCCATACCAGCGGCAGGAAAAAGCGCTGCATCACGAACGCCGCCAGTGCAATCAGCACCAGGGAAAAAGCTGCGCCGACCAGGTCGCGCCGGGGATCAACCATACTGCTCCATTCCGCCCGGCGCCGCCTGCGCGGGAGGCCGGGATTATCTACGCGCCGATTGCGCAGCCGTAGCGTAACACGGAGCCAGCTGCATGGACACAGGCTACACCAGCCCCAGGTCCAACGGTTTCACGCCCGCAAACACCTGGTTCAGCTGGGCGGTATTTAAACCGAAGGTGCGCTGCAGCAAGCCACCGAGCACGGCGCGATATTCATTGAGCACCGGCATGTCGCGGTTCTGGAACAGGTTCGCTTGCGTGATCGCCACCTGCTCACCCACCACCTGCTTGCCATGGATGCTGCCACCGAGCACCCAGAACACGCTGCCGTGACCATGATCAGTGCCACGGTTGCCGTTTTCGCGGAAAGTACGGCCAAATTCACTGACCACCACCACCACGGTATTGCTCCAGCCTTCGCCCATTTCCTGCGCATAAGCGGCCAGGCCCCGTCCCAGTTCTTCGAAGCGCCCCGCGAGGTAGCCGCTGGCCGCGCCCTGCCCTACATGGGTATCCCAGCCGCCCACATCGACAAAGCCGAGGTTGTATTTATCTTTCATCAGCCGCGCGATGCGCTGTGCTTCCAGTTCGAAGCCCTTGGCGCTGATGGCGTTGCGGTTCGCTTCCGTCATTTCGCCGATCAGCCCCTTGGCCACATCGTCGCGTACCACGAAGCCTTCGCTGACCGGCCCTTGCAACGATGTTCCTTTGTACATGGCGGCAATAATCTGGCTCTGGCGCGCATCGATGCCGGACTTGCCGACCGAGCGCAGCGCCATGTTCGGCACCTGCAAGCCACCCTGGAAAATCAGCGGCAACTGGTCCGTGAAGGCAATCGCACCCTTTGCGTTCAAGGTCTGCGCCAGCCGGTTCAGGAAGCCTGAACGGAAATCGCGCCGCCCTGCCAGGTCCTGGCCCAGTTCAATGCTGTCCTGGGTCTCGAAATGGCTGCGCGACAAATCCGTGGTGCCGGCAAACGCAATAAAGGCCGCGTCGCCGCTTGTGTACAGCGGGTAGATGCTGTCGCGCAGGGCCGGATGCAAGGCCCAGTCGCCGTTCAGCGGCAGCGCACCGTTTTCCGCGCCCGGCTTGGCGATGGCGATATTCGGCCGCGACGCATAGTAAAAATCACTGCCGACAGGCACCAGCAAGTTATTGGCGTCATAGCCGCCACGCAGGAACACAAACAGCAATCTGGCATCGGTGGCGGGCGCCGCCATCAGGCTGCCGGCGGCACCGAACAAGGGAGCGGCGGCCAGCGCTTTCAACAAGTCACGACGGTTCATGGGGGTTCTCCCGGTTAGCGGTGCATCATTTCTGGCGAAGACAACAGGAAGGTATTCCACTCCTGCGGTGTACCGGCCTGCTGCAAGGCCTGGCGCGTGGCGGCGCTCAGGGTCGGCTCGATGCTCTGGAAATACACGGCGCTGGCCAGTTGCGGAAAAGCCGGTTTTTCCAGCGGTTGCGGGCCGTCAGTCTTGAACAGGCCGGCGCTGCCCGAGGCGATGGTACGGGCGATATCAAAACGCGTCGTCATCTGCCCCGGGCTGGCCCAGGCGGTATCTTGCAAAGGATAGCCGTCGGGTGTCTGGCGTTCATATAAAGACTGGCCCATGCGAGACAGCCAGCCCAGCATCGGCGCGGCGTTCAGGATCGGCTTGTCGTCATAAGACAGGCGCACGGCCGACACCACATAGTGCATCGGGTCCTTGAACTTGCGGCCCAGCGATTGCTTGAAAGCGTCGCTGGCAAACATGGTCTGCAGCACGCCGGCGATATCGCCGTCGGTCTGCTGGAACGTTTGCGCCATGCTGGCCACCAGCGCCTCAGGCGGCGTATCGCCGACAAAATACTGGGCCAGCTTGCCGCTGATAAAGCGCGCCGTGGCCGGACTGCGACTTAAACGGTCCAGCGCTTCATCGAGCTCGGCCAAACCGCGTCCCTTGACGGTTTGTCCCAAAAATTGCTTGTCGCCATAATCGTGGCGGTTAGGATTGAATTCGAACAGGCCACGTCGTACATATTGAGCCTGCAGCGCCGGCTTGACCTTCGGCGTGTCCGCACCCAGGTTGACGCCGACACCAGTCAGGATGCGCGCCAGCTCCTGCACGTCCTTCTGGCTGTAGCCGCCATTCACGCCCAGCGTGTGTAATTCCATCAGTTCGCGCGCGTAGTTTTCATTGATGCGGTTGGCCGCGTTTGCTTCATTGTCCAGGTAACGCAGCATGGCCGGATGGTGCACGGTGGCGGCAAGAAGATCGCGGAACTTGCCCAGCGCATGGGGCGCGATGGCATTCATCTCGTAATCGCCGACCATGGCGCGCAGGTTGTGCTTGCCTTCGTGCACGCTGAAATGGTTGAGCCAGAACCAGCTCATTTGCTGCTGCAATTGATTTGGCGAATACACGTCCAGCAGCAGCGAACGGGTGGCCGCCTGGCGTGCCAGGCGGTTCAGTTCCTGCTGGTAGTCTTTCTGTGCCTGCTGCTTGGCCATATCGTCGACCACCGCACTGGCATCCTTGCGGCGCTGTTCGATGCCCATCACCAATTGATCCATCGGCGTCTGGCTGATGGTCATTGTATCGATCTGCGCCTGGATGGCGGGCGGCAGAACAGCCTTGCCCGGATGCAGCTGTGCCTGCAGATAGCGGTCCCAGCCTTGTTGCTGCAGCTGGCGCACGCTGCCGGCATTGATGCCCCACGTTACGCGCTGCTGCATCGCCAGCGCTTGCGCTGCAGGAGGCTGCCCGGGTTGCACGGTAGTGCTGGCGCACCCGCCCAATACTGCACCCGCAAGCAAAATCGTCAGTAGTTTCTGTCGCATGGCCATTCCTCAAGCGGTTTGATCAGGGGCCCAGCTTACGCGCCCTTCCACCGCAGCATCATTGCCATTTGCAACGAGTTGTAATGATTGATGATTAACTGAGGATGAACTTGGGACTAACTTGGCAAGGAACATTGCTCTCTTAGAAAGTCGCGCAACTGCAGCACCAGAGGCGTCACCTGCGCGCGGTGCATGCACACCAGGTGCAAGGGCGCCGCTTCGCCAGCCACCTCGGGCAGCAGCGCCTGCAAACGGCCAGCCGCCAGGTCTGCATGCACATCGAGCCGCGATTTATAGGCCACGCCGAGCCCTGCCACGGCCCAGCGGCGCACCAGGTCGGCATCGTCGGCGCTGCGGTTGCCGCTCACCTGCACACTGATCTGTTCTCGCTGCGGCAGGCGATAAAAAGTCCAGCGGTCGTGCAAGCCGTCTTCGAGCGCGAAGCGCAGGCAGTTGTGGTGCTGCAAGTCGTCCAGTGTGGAAAGTGGGCCGTGCGCGCGCAGATACGCGGGCGACGCCACCAGCACGCGGTGATTGGCCGGTGCGATCGGCATGGCGATCAGCGAAGAATCATCCTGCTCGCCATAGCGTATGGCGACGTCAACCTGCTGGCGCACCATATCGGCCAGGCGGTCGCTGACTTTGATCTGGTACTGCAGCTTGGGATGGCGCAGCTGGAAGGCATCGAGCCAGCCCAGCAGCAGATTGCGCCCCAAGTCCGACGGCATGGCTATTTTCAAGGTTCCGCCGAAACTGTCCTTGCCCGCCGCCAGTGCATCGCTGCCCGCGCGCAGCAGTCGCAGCGCTTCGCGCGCATGCTCGATATATTGCGTGCCTTCGGCCGTCAGGCTCAGCGACCGCGTGGTGCGCACGAACAAGCGCAAGCCCAATTCCCCTTCCAGGCGCTTGACGGCGGCGCTGGCCAAGGCCGGTGAAATACCGATCTCGCGCGCACCTGCCGACAGGCTGCCGCGGTCGGCCGTGCAGACAAATACCTGCAAATCATCAAGGCGCAGCAATTTTCAGCATTCCTTTGAAAGTGTTTCGCTACCTGCCCTCTTTTTCCCGGGCAGGAAAATCACCATCATACGGTATCTCCACTCTTCAAGGACCGCCATGAAAGCCATCGCCTACCATCACAGCCTGCCCATCACCGACGACCAGGCCCTGCTCGACATCGAACTGCCCACGCCTGTCGCCACCGGGCGCGACCTGCTGGTGGCCGTGCACGCCGTGTCCGTCAATCCGGTCGACACCAAGATACGCAGGAACCGCCAGCCGAAAGACGGCCAGCCGGAAGTGCTGGGCTGGGATGCAAGCGGCGTGGTCACCGCCATCGGGCCGGACGTTACCCTGTTCCAGGTCGGCGACAAGGTCTGGTATGCGGGCGCCATCAACCGTCCCGGCAGCAACAGCGAGTTCCAGCTGGTCGACGAGCGCATCGTCGGCCATATGCCGGCCAGCCTCGACTTCGGCCCGGCCGCCGCGCTGCCGCTGACCGCCATTACCGCCTGGGAATTGCTGTTCGACCGCCTGCAGATCAGTCGTGACACGGCTGCCTGCGGCAAGTCTCTGCTGGTGATCGGCGCGGCCGGCGGCGTCGGCTCCATTCTGGTGCAACTGGCGCGCCAGCTGACCGGCTTGACGATTATCGGCACCGCCTCGCGCCAGGAAACGTCAGATTGGGTAAAACAACTGGGCGCCCACCATGTGATCGATCACAGCCAGCCACTGGCTGCCGGGATCACCCGCCTGGGCCTGCCGCAGGTCGACTATGTGATCAGCCTGAACCAGACCGACAGGCATTTCGAGCAGATCGTCGAACTGATCGCGCCGCAAGGCAAGTTCGCCCTGATCGACGACCCCGAGCAGATCGACGTGCGCATGCTCAAGACCAAGAGCGTGTCGCTGCACTGGGAACTGATGTTTACCCGCTCGCTGTTCCAGACCGACGACATGCTCAAGCAGCACGAACTGCTGGAAGAACTGGCGCAACTGGTGGACGCCGGCACCATCCGCACCACGCTGGCCGAACGTTACGGCAAGATTGACGCGGCCAACCTGAAGCGCGCGCACACCATGCTGGAGAGCAATACCGCGCGTGGCAAGATCGTGCTGGAAGGCTTTTGATGCAAACCGGCCGGCCGCTTACTGGGCCGACTGCTTGGCATACACGCCCCTGGCCAGGCCGTTTTCTGAATCACTCACTTGCAGACCGCCTTCGACCACGCGCAAGGTCAGCTTCTGGAACGCCGGCTTCATCAGCCACTGGCGGTCGGTAACGGCAAACGCGGCAATGCGTTCACGCGCACGCCCGGCCGGCACCGGCAGCCACTGGTACTCCTCCTTGGCGCCTTCCAGGCGCAGGCCGGCCCGTACCCATTCTTCCGATGACGGCATCTTGACGATGGCATCGCCATTCTGCAAGCTGACGGCGGTGGCCGTCTTGCCGCTTTTTGCTTCGAATTTCACTTCCACGCCGGCCATCGGCCCCAGCTGGGGAAAGCCGACGATGGCCACCCACTGCCCCGCTGCGGCCGGTTTGCGTATCCGCATTTCCTCTTCGTCAAACACGCGAAACTGCGGTGCCTTGCCGGGACTGGCCGCTCGCAGTGTCACTTCCTTGCCGGCTACGCTCCAGTCGCCGCTGGCTTGCTGGTCGACATTGCCGTAGGCCAGCATCCATTCGAACTTGCCATCTTCTTTCAGCAGCAATTCGGAGCCGACTTCGGTCACGCCCTGCAGATAATAATGCCCGGGCAGCGAGGACGCCGGCTGGTCGGCTGCGATGGCAGAAAAGGTCAAGCTCAGCAGGCCGGCGCAAGCGAGCAGGGAAAACAGTGATTTTTTCATGGGGTGTCCTTTTTGATATGCCATCATAGCAACTTGATTTAGTTGCAAGCACACAATAGAACAACGCCAGTATTACGCTCCGGCAGCCGTAATCAGGATGGCGCGGAAATCATTTACATTGGTCAAAGTCGGGCCCGTGATCACGCTGTCGCCCAGCGTCTGGAAAAAGCCGTGGCCATCGTTATTGTCGAGGCTGTCGCGCGGACGCATGCCCAGCGCCCACGCGCGCTGCAAGGTGTCGGGCGCCAGCCAAGCGCCGGCGATTTCCGCCTGGCCATCGACGCCGTCGGTATCGCCCGCCAGCGCATGGACATGGGCTTCACCGTCAAGCGCGATACCCAGCGACAGCAGGAATTCCACATTGCGCCCGCCGCTGCCATCGCCGCGCACGGTGACGGTGGTTTCGCCGCCCGACAGCAGCACGCACGGCGTGGCGAAGGGCTGGCCGCGCCGCGCCACCTGCTGGGCGATGCCGGCCATGACCTTGCCCACATCCCTCGCCTCGCCTTCCAGGCTGTCGCCCAGGATATACGGTGTCACGCCGGCCGCGCGCGCCACTGCGGCCGCCGCCTCCAGCGCCATTTGCGGCGTGGCGATCAGTTTGATGGTGGAATTGGCCAGGCGCGGGTCGCCGGGTTTGACAGATTCGCCGCGTCCGCTTGCCAAAGCCTCGCGTATGCTGGCCGGCAAGCTGATGCCATAGCGGCGCACGATAGCGAGCGCGTCCTGGCAGGTGGTGGCGTCGGCCACCGTGGGGCCGGAGGCGATATCGCCTGGCTTGTCGCCCGGCACGTCGGAAATTGCCAACGTCAGCAGCTGCGCCGGATGGCAGGCGGCGGCCAGCCTGCCGCCCTTGATGAGGGATAAATGGCGCCGCACGCAGTTGATCTCGCCGATGCTGGCGCCACAAGCGAGCAAGGCGCGGTTCAGGTCCTGTTTTTCTGCCAGCGTGATGCCTGCCAATGGCAGGGCCAGCAATGATGAGCCGCCGCCGGAAATCAGGCACAGCACGGTGTCATCACAGCTCAGATTGCCCACCAGCGCCAGCATGCGCTGCGCGGCCTGCATGCCGGCCGCGTCCGGTACCGGATGCGCCGCTTCGGCGATCTCGATGCGTTCGCAGGGCACGCCATAACCATAGCGCGTGACCACCAGGCCCGACAATTCACCGGGCCAGTGCTGCTCCACGGCTTGCGCCATGGCGGCCGAGGCCTTGCCGGCGCCGATCACGATCAAGCGGCCTGTCGGTACGGCCGGCAAGTGTGGCACCACGCAGTGCGCTGGCTGGGCTGCGGCAATCGCGGCGTTGAACATGGCGTGCAGCAAAGCACGCGGAGTCTGGTCGTCTGACATGTCGGTCTCCTCGATTTTAATCATGCGGCACGGGCCATCGTACAATCGGGCAGCCCGGCAGTCCATGCAGGAGCAATATTAACCCTTGAGATCGACATCCCATGCAAACAAGCATCGAGTGGGCCAGCCTGGCCCGCACCTTCGGACTATTTACCGTCACGGCCGTGGCCGAACTGCTGGGTTGCTACCTGCCGATGCTGTGGTTGAGCAACAAGGGCAACGCCTGGCTGCTGCTGCCGGCCGGCATCAGCCTGCTGGTATTCGTGTGGCTGCTGACCTTGCATCCGGCCGCCAGCGGCCGGGTCTACGCCACTTATGGCGCCATCTATATCGCCACCGCGCTGGCCTGGCTGTGGCTGGTGGACGGCGTCACGCCGGCCTGGACCGATATTGCCGGCGTGGGCCTGGCGCTGTCCGGCGCTGCCGTGATTGCCATGGGACACCGCACTTAAGCTGCCGTGTGTGCGCGGAAGTTCGTCTCTGACGACCAGGCCGTGCCGGCACGCGCCAGCAATACCGCTTCGCCATCGGCCAGCCAGTCGTCGGCGTCGGCGATCTTCCACATCGTTTGCAGCAGCTTGCGGCGCAGGTCGGGATCGGTGATTTCTTCCAGCAGGCTGTCGATCACCGTATTGCTCAGTTGTACCGAACCGTGCAAGGTCGAGGTCAGCATGTCATCGCACAAGTCTTGCAGCAGGCTCTGGAACTGACTTGTTTCCAGTTCTATATGGTCGAGGATCTTGCTGCGGTCCAGCGCTTGCAGTTCGGAACTGTCCAGGTTGCCGTCGACGATCATCATCAGGGCCAGAATACGGCCGGCTGCCTGGGGACTGTTTTTTGGGTAGCTACGCATAGTTTGTTTCCATTCATGGTTGTTGGAGCTAGGCGCCCGCCGTGGCGGGCGCTGCAGAAAAGATTACTTGTCTTCTTTCTTCGGTATAAACACGCTGGCCAGGCAACTCGCGGCGATCAGCACAGCCACCACCAGCAACGATGCTTCGACCGGCACGTGGTACCACGGCATGATCAGCATTTTTGCGCCGATAAACACCAGCACCATCGCCAGGCCAAACTTGAGCAGATGGAAACGGTCAGCCACATCGACCAGCAGGAAGTACAAGGCCCGCAATCCCATGATCGCAAACAGGTTCGACGTGAAGACGATAAACGGGTCGGTCGTGATGGCGAAAATTGCCGGGATCGAATCGACCGCGAAAATCAGGTCCGTCACCTCGATCAGGATCAGCACCAGGAACAGCGGCGTGACATAACGCAAGCCATCCTTGACCACCATGAACTTCTCGCCGTGGTCGCCGTCAGCCACCCGCAAGTGGCGGCGGGCAAGGCGCAGCACCGGATTGTTCGCCACATCCGGCTCGGAATCGGCCGCCACCAGCATGCGCACACCGGTAATCAACAGGAAAGCGCCGAACAGATACAGCACCCAGCTGAACTCGCTGACCACCCAGGCACCGGCCAGTATCATGACCGCCCGCATCACGATCGCACCGAGCACCCCGTAGATCAACACGCGGCGCTGATACTGGATCGGCACCTGAAAAGCCGTGAAGATCAGCAGGAACACGAACACGTTATCGACCGACAAGGCCTTTTCAATCAGATAGCCGGAGAAAAACTCCAGCGCCTTCTGGTTGGCAATCTCGGCGCCGACCGTGCCGTTCAAATACCACCACAAGCCACCGTTGAAGAGCAGCGCCAGGCTGACCCATACCAGCGACCAGATGGCCGCTTCCTTGACGCCGACCTTGTGTGCCTTGTTACCGCCGAAGACAAACAGATCGAGCGCCAGCATCACCAGCACGAAGGCGATAAAACCGGCCCACATGGGCGCGGTTGCAATGCTTTCCAAACCGTTCATGGTTGGCCTCCCTGGTTAAATTGATCAATACTGAAACACATGATGTTTCTCCTCAAATAAATACATGAAAACACATGAGCAGCCATCATAGGGTGAATTACAACATCGAACAAATCGAATATAATTGAACGATACATCGAAAAAAACGATATATAAATCTCCAGGAAGCCAACCATGTCTAACTTGAACTTCAAACACTTGCGGTATTTCTGGATGGTCGCGAAAACCGGCAGCATTGCGCGCGCGGCCGAGCAGCTGCACCTGACGCCGCAATCGATCTCGGGCCAGCTCAGCGAGTTTGCCGATACGCTGGGCGTGGAACTGTTTCGCCGCGCAGGGCGCAGCCTGGAGCTGACCGATACGGGCCGGCGCATTCTTTCCCACGCCGAAGAGATATTCAGCACCGGCGACGAGCTGCTGGAAATCGTGCGCGACCAGTCGCGCACCACGACCACCACCTTTCGCGTCGGTTGCGCCGATTCGGTGTCGAAACTGATCGCCTGCCGCCTGGTGGAGCCGGCCCTTGGCCTGGCCGAACCGCTGCGCATTATTTGCCGCGAAGGCCGCCTGGCCAGCCTGCTGGCCGACCTGGCCGTGCACCGGCTCGACCTGATCATTGCCGACCGCCCCATGCCGGCCCACCTGAGCGTGCGCGGCTTTAACCATTTGCTCGGCGAAAGCGGCATGACGCTGCTCGGCACCAAGGCCCTGTCCACCACCCTCTCCGGCGATTTTCCGCGCTGCCTGCACCGCGCGCCGCTGTTGCTGCCCGGCGAAGACTTCGCCATCTACGCCCGCCTGCTGCAGTGGCTCAGCGAAAACAATTTGCACCCGCGCATCGTCGGCGAATTCGACGACAGCGCCATGATGAACGCCTTCGGCCAGTCCGGTGCCGGCCTGTTCTTTGCCCCCACCGTAATCGCGCACCAGGTGTGCGAGCAATACAATGTTGTGGCGCTGGGCCGGGTCGACAGCCTGGTCGAGCAGGTCTACGCGATCACCACCGAGCGCCGCCTGAGCCACCCGGCCACGCTGGCCATCAGCCAGAGCGCGCGGCGCGATCTGTTTGTGTAGGCCTGTTTCGTACACGCCACGAAATACGCTGACGAGATACATTGAAGCAAATATATCGCTATAATGGCAATCCTCCCGACGCCACGCGTCACCCCCTCCCGGATTTGCCACCATGAAGCACTTGCACGATATTCCTTCTGCCTTCAAGCATGAATTTGCCGACCCGCGCCTGTGGTGGTCGCGCGCGGTGGTAGTCGGCATGGCGGCCATCGCCGGCCTGGTGGTGGTCGGTTTTACCTGGCTGGCGGAAGAGGCGCTCGATCTGTTTCACTTTTTCAATGCCAAAGCCTGGTGGTTCACCCTGCTGTGGACACCGCTGTGCGCCGCAGTGCTGGTATGGCTGACGCGGCGCTACGCGATCGGTGCAGCCGGCTCCGGCATTCCGCAGGTGATGGCCGCGCTGGACCCGTCGGTGGGTGCCGGCCAGCGTTCGCTGTATGTATCGTTGAAACTGTCGGCCGCCAAGATTGCTCTGACGGCCGGTGGCATGCTGGGCGGGCTCTCGCTGGGCCGCGAAGGGCCCTCGGTGCAGATCGCCGCCGGCGTAATGCTGGCCGCGCGGCGCTGGCTGCCGCGCCAGTCGTCGGTGTCGCCCCATTCCCTGCTGGTGGCCGGAGGCGCGGCCGGTATCGCCGCCGCCTTCAATACACCGCTGGCCGGCGTGATGTTCGCCATCGAAGAATTGTCGCGCTCGCCAGAACAGCGCAACAGCGGCCTGATCGTCGCCGGCATCGTGCTGGCCGGCATGATGGCGGTCTCCATCCACGGCAACGCCACCCACTTCGGGGTGATCCACCCGGGCCCGATCGGGCTGGCGCTGGCCCTGCCGGGCTTGCTGGTCACTTTGGTGGCCGGCGTGGCCGGCGGCCTGTTCGCGCGCTTGCTGCTCGCTTCCACGCGCGGCAATCCCTTGGGCAAATTATCGGCCTGGCGCCATGGCCGGCCAGTACTGTTCGCCGCCGCCTGCGGCCTGGTGGTGGCGGCGATCGGCGTGGCCAGCCATGGCGCCACCTTCGGCAGCGGCACCGTGGCCACGCGCGCCATGCTCGACGGCGCGGCCGATGTGCCGGCCGCCTTTGTTGCCTTCAAGTATGTGGCGACCTGGCTGACGGTCTGGTCGGGCGTGCCGGCCGGCATTTTTGCTCCGTCGCTGGCGATCGGCGCGGGCATCGGCCACGATGTTGCGCTATTGCTGCACTACCCGCATGCGCCGGCCCTGATCGCGCTGGGCATGGTGGGCTTCCTGGCGGCCGCCACGCAAGCGCCATTGACGGCGTTTATTATTGTGATGGAAATGGTCGACGGCCACGGCATGGTGCTGAGCCTGATGGCGTGCGCGGTGGTTGCCAGCACCGTGTCGCGCGTGCTGAGCGAACCGCTGTATGGCGCGCTGGCGCAGCTGCAACTGCAGCGCCTGCCCAGGACGCCCGTGCCGGCGCCAGCCCAACCGGACGCGCCAGCTACATCGTAAACGCCAGTGGCTGCAGGCCCGCCTGGCGGTCGGCCGGTGACACCACCGCCAGCAAGGCCGCCAGGCCCGTGTTCAGTTGCAGCAGGCTGTCAGCGTCAAGCCGGCCCAGCGCACTGGGCAGCAAGCCGCGCGCCGGCTGTGGCGCGCCGGCAATCACGGCCTGGCCGCTATCGGTCAGGTGCAGGGTTACCACTCGTTGATCGGGCTGGTCGCGCGCCTTGCGCAGATGCGATTTTTTCACCAGTGCATCGACCAGGTTGCTGGCAGTAGTCTGGTGGATCGACATTTTAAGCGCCAGTTCGCCGATGCGCAGGCCGGGCTGGTCGAACACCTCCTGCATCACCCACAATTGCGCGCCGGACACGCCACACTGCTTTTCGATCTGCATCGAATGGCGCTGCGCCGCGCGCATCAGCACGCGCAGGTTTTGCAGCGCCAGGCTGCGCGCCTGTTTTTCATCAAGCTCCATGACTGCCTTCCCCTTGCGTCGCCGCTGCCGGCAGCACCGGCTCGCGCGACAGCTGGCTCGCATGCAGGCGCGCATAGGCGCCGCCGCTGGCCAGCAGGGCCGCATGGCTGCCGGACTCGACCAATTGCCCGCCCTGCATCACGACGATGCGGTCGGCGCTTTCTATGGTCGACAGGCGGTGGGCGATAACGATGGTGGTGCGGTTGCGCATCAGCACTTCCAGCGCCGCCTGCACTTGCCGTTCCGATTCCGTGTCCAGTGCGCTGGTCGCTTCGTCCAGCAGCAGAATCGGCGCGTCCTTGTACAGGGCGCGCGCGATTGCCAGGCGCTGGCGCTGGCCGCCGGAAAAGCGCGAGCCGTTCTGGCCGGCAGGTGTTGCATAACCCTGCGGCATCTGCATGATGAAGTCGTGCGCATAAGCGGCGCGCGCAGCCGCTTCGACACGCGCCTGGTCGGGTGCCGGATCGCCATAGGCAATATTGGCCGCCACCGTGTCGTTGAACAGAATCACATCCTGGCTGACCAGCGCAAACTGGCGCCGCAGGGCCAGCAACTGGTAGTCGCGCAGGTCAACCCCGTCAAGCAGGATCTGGCCGCCGCTCACATCATAGAAGCGCGGCAGCAGGCCCAGCAAGGTCGTCTTGCCGCCACCGGAGCCACCCACCAGCGCCACCGTTTCGCCGGCCTTGATATCGAGCGAAACATGCTTGAGAGCGACCGGCGCCTCTGGGTCGTCCGTGTTGTAGCGGAAGTTGACGTTCTGCAGCGACAGATTGCCCTGCACCACCACCGGCGCCGCCTGGCCAGGATCGGGTTCCAGCGCTGTATCGATCAGGCCGAATACGGACTCGGCGGCAGCCAGGCCACGCTGCAGGGGTTCGTTGATTTTGGTCAGGTTCTTGATCGGCGACTGCATCGCCATCAGCGCGCCCATGAACGCGACAAAGGCGCCCGGCGTAATGGCGCCGCTCTGCGCGCGCAGCAGGGCGAAATAAATCACCGACGACAAGGTAATGCCCACCAGCATCATGATAATGCCCGAGTTCATGGCGGAAGTTGCAGCATGCTTGACGGCCAGCTGGCGGTTGCGCTTGACGACGTCGACAAAGCGCGCCTGTTCGTACATCTGCCCGCCAAAGATTTTCACCACGCGCTGGCCGCCGATGCTTTCATCGAGCACCGAGGTCAGCTCGCCCACCGCCTGCTGCGCGCTCTTGCTCAGGTGGCGCATGCGGCGTCCGGCCAGCGTGACGATGATGGCGATAATCGGCATGGTGGCCATGCAGAACAGCGCCAGCTTGACGTCTATGCTGAACAGCAATACCAGGTAGCCGATGGTGGCCACCGAATCGCGTACCGCCACATTGAGCACGTTCAGGCCCGCCTGCGACACCTGGCTGGCGTCGAAGGCCACGCGCGATTGCGTCAGGCTGGTGGTGGTGGTGTCAAAAAAGCGGCTGGGCAGGCGCATGATGGTGGCAAACATCTGCTCGCGCAGATCGGCCTGCACCCGGCTCGACAGCCAGACCGAACCGTAGTCGCCGGCAAAGCTCGACACCATGCGCATGATCGCCAGGCCCAGAATAGTGGCCGGGATCACCCATAAATCGACCTGGCCCGCCTGTGCTGGCAGGAAACGGTCGACCCAGCCCTGCAACAGGCCCATGACGCCGCTGGTGGCCGGCGACATGTGTTCGCTGGTGGTACGCATGGCGTCGACGACATTTTGCAACTGGCGTATCAGCAGCACATCGGTGGCCGAGGCAATGCCCACGGCCAACAGGGTGACGGCAACGATCGCGCCATAGCGTAGAAATTGGCTGCCCAGGCGGAAAAACAGGTGGCGGCTTTGCTGCATGTGGTTGGGAATTGAAAGGGAAAGCGTGATTCTAACGCGTGCAGGGGATTCCTACGGACAATGCAGGGGTAATTACGCAGCAGACAGGAACCCGGGACAGTCGCGGCCCGGGTCCGTATATTGAGAAGATGCCGTGTTACAGGCCGCCGAATCCGGCAGCAGTTGCCACCACCAGCGCGGTCAGCGCCAGCACGGTGAGGATTTTCTTGGTTGGGGTGGGCATGCTGTACTCCTTGGGGGTGGGTGATTACAACGCGTAGCGTATCAATGCGATGCTCGGGCACCGTCTGCTGTATTCATTGATTGTACATTTTGCATGGCAGATTGCACGTTCAGTTACGTTTCGTTGTAATCACGCACAAAACACTTTGCGTAAAGCATAATTGCGCCATGTTCAAACTGACTTTTCTCGGTACCTCGTCGGGCGTGCCTACCCGCTACCGCAACGTCACTTCGCTGGCCGTGCAACCGGCCCTCGGACGCGACTGGTGGATGGTCGATTGCGGCGAAGCCACCCAGCACCGCTTGCAGCGCCTGCCTTTGTCGGTGCACGACCTGGCCGGCATCTGCATCACCCATGTGCATGGCGACCACAGCTATGGCTTGCCGGGCCTGCTGGCCAGTGCCTCGATGACGGGGCGCAAGCGGCCCCTGATCATTATCGCGCCACCGGCCATCCGCGCCTGGCTGGACGCCACCTTGCTGCATACGGAACTGTTCCTGACCTACCCGTTGATCCATGTCGACGTCAACAGCGCGCAAATCGTGCACCAGGAAACGGGCCTGACGATCAGCCAGCATCCGCTGTCGCACCGCGCGGCCAGCGTCGGCTTTCGCTTCGCGCTTGAAACGAGCAAGTCAACACTGGACAAGGCGGCACTGCTGGCCCACGGCGTGCCGTCCGGCCCCGTCTGGGGGCAGTTGCAAACAGGCCAGGATGTGGTGCTGGACAATGGCCGGCAACTGCAAAGCACCGACTTTCGCATCACGAAAACAGACCGGGCCGCCATCGTGGTGGGTGGCGACAATGACACGCCCGCCCTGTTGCAAGAGGCCTGTCAGGGTGCGCAATTGCTGGTACATGAAGCCACCTACACGGAAGCGATGCTGATCAAGGCGGGGCCGGGACCGACCCACAGTTCGGTGCAGCGGGTGGCCCAGTTTGCCGCCAGCTGCGGCATGCCGAATCTGATACTGACGCACTTCAGCGCGCGCTACCATCACCGTGACGGCATGGCCGAACTGGAAGCGGAGGCGTGCCTGCACTATGCGGGCACCTTGTTCCTGGCCAACGATTTCGACAGCTATGCACTCGACGCCGCTGGCGTGCTGAGCAAGGTTGACGCGCGCAAACCTGATTGATCAATGATCAGTAGGGATCGCTGCCGTACAGGCTGGCATATTCCTTCGCCAGCGCCTTCGCTTCTACCAGCTGGGCGGGCGTGAGGATTTCCAGCAACTGGTCGCGGTTCTTGATGGATTGCTCGTCGCCCGCCTCGGCCGGCATGGCGATCCAGGCATACGCTTCCACGTAATCGAGTTCCACGCCCTGCCCTTGCGCATACAGCAAGCCGTACTCATTCTGCGCCGACAAGGAACCGGACTCGGCCGCCGCCCGGTACCAGTAGGCAGCCTGCTCGAAATCCTGCGCGATATCGACGCCGCGCCGATACGCCTGCGCCAGGTTGAATTGCGACTGCCCATCGCCAGCCTCGGCCGCCTGGCGCCCGAACACCAGCGCCTGCTGCACATCTTGCTCGACGCCATCGCCACTGGCATACATCAGCGCCAGGTTGGCCAGCGATGGCGGATAACCGGCCTCGCCTGCCTCCTTGAACAGCGCCACCGCCTTCGCCAGGTCTTGCTTCACGCCCTGGCCCTGGTAGTACAGGCTGGCCAGGAAATGCTTGCCGGCCGCGTCGCCCATGCTGGCCGACGCGTAAAACTGCTTGTAGGCCTCGGCGTAATTATCGTCGTTATAGGCGTCGATGCCGGCTTCGTTGAGGGATGCGGCGGATACAGTCATGCAAGCTCCTTGTCTGGTGGCGTTTAATGGATGGCGACCATTCTAAGACGCCGGCGCAAGGCTTGAGTGTTCAGTTGAAGACGGGTACAGTTGCGCGCACAACCAACAAGAGACCCCATGCCGATACCGATACAACTCGCCACCCTGACATTTCAAGTGGCGCAGGCGCAAGACGCGGCCGCCTTTATCACCGTGCGCGGCCAGACCCGGCAAAACGCCGTGTCAGCGGAACGCCTGGCCGAATTCGGCATCACGGCCGCCTCGTGGGCCGAGCTGATGCAATCGGGCAAGCTGGCTGGCCATACCTGCCACGCAAATGGCAAGCTGGCCGGCTATTGCTTTGGCGACCTGGACACCGGCGAAATCGTCGTGCTGGCCCTGCTGCCGGAAGTGGAAGGCATGAACGCCGGCAAGACCTTGCTGGCGCTGGTGATGCAGGATTTGCGCGCGCACGGCCATCAGCGGCTGTTCCTCGGCTGCTCCAGCGATCCCGCCTCGCGCTCCTGGGGCTTTTACCGCCACCTGGGCTGGACGGCGACCGGCGAGACGGATGCGCATGGCGATGAGGTGCTGGAGTTTTTCTTCGACCAGCGGTAATCAGCCCGTTCGCCTGCCGCAATGGCAGCCTGCCTGTGACCGGGCATTGAACCTGCCCGGCTCAGGCGCTATCGTCCGTCTTGACTGCGGGTTCAGGCGCACTGAGCCCCCATTCATTCCAGCCCTCGCCGAAAAGTTCAACCGGATGCTGGGTGCGCTCCGAGCCATTGCCGCAGGCCATGGCGTCCGGTGAGCAATATTTATCGCAGCCCCAGCAGATGCGTTCGGGGTTCTTCGGGTTGACGGGGAAAGGTTTGGCCATGATCGGGCACCGGGCTGGAAGCAACAGCAATTACTGTAGGCCTGGCCTGGCGCACGGTCAAACAGTGTCTTGTGATGGTCTTGAGTCAGGTCAAGGATATCAAAGGATGCTTGCCCGATCCTGCTGCAGCCACTTCGCTGCTGTTGCCACGATGGCGTCATTGAGCGTCCTGGTCAGCGCCGTCTCGATATTCCAGCGGTGCCAGTACAGGGCCACGTCCACTTGTGTGCCCGGTGCCAGATCGAGCAGCCTTCCGTCAGCGAGTTCCTCGCGCACCTGAATCACGGGCGCCATGCCATAACCAAACCCGGCCTGGACAAAGGCCACGAACCCTTCCGAGCTGGGAAAGTAGCTGTGCGGCACATTCTCGTTCAAGCCCATCTGCGCCAGATAGCGCGCATGCAGGGTGTCGCTGCGGTTGTAGATCACGGCCGGCGCCTTTGCTGCGGACTGCGGGTTAAGACCGTCGGGAAACCAACGCCGTGCAAACACCGGCGTAGCCACGCAACGATACGACATGATGCCCAGCGACACCACCGAGGTGCCGGCCACCGCATCCGGCGAGCTGGTGATGCAACCGACCACCCTGCCCTCGCGTAACTGGCGCAGGGTCTGGTCCTGGTCGTCCAGCAGAACATCGACCCGGCAGGCAGGCTCGGTCAGCACCGACGCCAGGGCTTCGAGCAGCCAGGTGGCGGCGCTGTCGGCATTCGAGGCGATGGCCAGTTGCGGCAAGGCGGCCGGCTCGGGCGCTTGCGCATTCAATCCCGCTTCCAGCAGCAGCACCTGCCGGTAATGGGCAATCAGGCGATGGCCGCGCGCGGTAGCTTGCGGCGGCTGGCTGCGAATCACCAGCAGCTCGCCGGTCGCCTCTTCCAGCGCGCGCAGCCGGTGCGAGACGGCCGACTGTGTAATCGACAAGGCGGTAGCGGCCCGCTCGAAACCGCCTTGTTCCACCACCGCATCGAGGGCCGCCAGGCCCCGGTAATCCAGCACGCTCATACCCAGCACCCCATGAATTTTACGAATGAATCACGAATAACATTCATTATACTAATGTTGTGCCATCTTTTATGCTGGTTACCTTTTGCGGGGGAGCAGCAATGTTGAGCGGCAGTTTTTTCAAGGGCATGGCCATGGGTGGCGGCTTGATCGTGGCCATCGGCGCGCAGAACGCGTTTTTATTACGGCAGGGCATACAACGCCAGCATGTTCTGTTGTGCGCCGCCGCCTGCATCGTGGGCGACATTGTGTTGATCAGTCTGGGCGCCGGCAGTGTTGGCCGGCTGGTCGCCGCCACGCCATGGCTGCTGGGCGCCATCCGCATCGGCGGCGCGCTGTTCCTGCTCGAATACGGGCGGCGCGCAGCCTGGTCTGCCTGGCGCGGCCACGATCAGGCGCTGCAGGCGGCCAGCAGCGCCGTCAGTGAAGCGGGCCCGGCCCTGCGCGCGGCCATCGCCCTCAGCCTGCTCAACCCGCATGCCTGGCTCGATACCGTGGTGCTGCTGGGCGCCATTGGCGCGCAACAGCCCGAACACGGCCGCGCCTGGTTCTCGGCCGGCGCCATGACTGCCTCCGTGCTGTGGTTCAGCGCCCTGGCGATGGGCGCGCGCCTGCTGGCGCCCGTATTTGCCAACCCACGCGCCTGGCGCGTGCTCGACGGCCTGATCGCCGTGACCATGTGGGCGATTGCCGCCTCGCTTTTCATCCAATAAGGAAAACAGATGAACACCGAACTGCACAGCATTACCCTGGAACACGCTGCGGGCGAATATGCCGTCAGCCGCCTCGACGCCAGGTCGGCCATCCCGGCCTGGGCCGATGGCGACGGTTTTGTCAGCATCAGCCGATCGGGGCATGAATTGTCGATCGTCTGCGCAGCGCAGCGCGTGCCGCCGGGCACGGTATCGGAAAGGGAATGGAGCTGCTGGCGCTTCGTGGGGCCGTTTGCCTTCGGCGCGACCGGCATCGTGCTGTCGGTGGTGCGGCCCTTGTCGCTGGGCGGGCTGGGCGTGTTCGTGGTTTCTACCCATGACGGCGACCATCTGCTGCTCAAGACGCAGGACCTGCCGGCCGCCGTCCGCTTGCTGAACGACGCCGGCCATGTTTTGATACCCTGATCAGTCGTCCTTGCGGAAGGCGAATTGCTGGGAAATCAGCGCCTGGGTGACAAAATCGGCGTCAAGCGGAATTTTCGCGCGGAAAAAGGATTCCTGAAACAGTGGAATGCCATCGAATTTCTTCGAACGGAACATACCGCGATTCCTGCGGATCTCGCTATAGCGATCGCCCTTGAACTGGCGGTTGACCGAGGTAAATGGCAGCAGGTTTTCCGCCAGGTCGCCGTAATTCAAATCCGGCTGGCGCGCCTTGAATTGCTCGAATATCTCGAACTGATCGCTGCAGACGACCTGGATCGCCGTTTCCGGAAACCTGTAGCACTCGCTCCACATCACATGCCAGCCGGACTCGATGCCGTTGATGAAATCGGCCAGGCGCGGGCTCAATATATAGGCATCCGATTCGATATGGATAATCTTGTCGGCGCCCAGCTCCCTGGCCAGGGTCACCGAATGCAGAAAGCTGCGCCACCAGCCCGGATAGACCGACATGCTTTGCCGCCCCAGGTTATTGTCAAAGCGGACGATCACCTTGTCGTCATTGAACAGCGACAGCGGCGCAGTAAAGGGCACGGTCTTGATCAGGTCCGGCGGCGGCAAATACGGCGAGCCATCGTCGATCATGATCTTTTTGGACGCCGCTATCGGGCCATCCTCGTAGTAATCGAGCCAGCGCTGATAACGTTCCTGCCAGGCCTGTTCATTCCTGATATAGCTGGTGCAAAATAAAATCGATTTCATTGGCCGCAAGATGAGATGCTGTATGGAGGCCGGTGGCGCACACGCCCGGACAGTCTGGCGATACTATCATATGAAAACACGGCGGTTACGGGACGGCAAGAGGCAATCGCCGCAAGCCGTGCCGCCACCTTATTGCCACTGCCGTGGTTAAATGCCCCTTCGCCAACACGAAGCTTCACCTCCATGATCCGATTTCACCTGATGTTCGCCCTGCCCTGCCTGTTCGTCATCGCGCGTTTCCTGTGGCCGCTGCCGTGGTCCGTGCGCTCCCGGTTGGCTGCGGCCGTTGTGCTGCTGCTCGCCTCGCAATATCACTTGTACAGCCGGCTGTCGTCCGGCAGCGTGTTCTCGCCCGAATTTCCCAAAGCAATAGTGATCGCCTTTAACTGGGCCTTCAGCGCCATCCTGCTGCTGGCGCTACTGCAGCTGGCGATCGACCTGCTGCTGCTCGTTGCCAGCCTGGTGCGCTGGCGCCGCCTGGCAATTTCCCCCAGGCTGCGCTATGGCCTGGCTGCTGCCGCCATGGTGCTGGCCGCCATCGGCGTGCACCAGGCCGTCCGCGTGCCGCCGCTGAAGGAGGTCGAGATCCATATTGCAAAGCTGCCAGCGCAGTTTGACGGCTACCAGATCGTGCAACTGACCGACATGCATATCAGCCGCCTGTTCGACGCCCCATGGACGCGGGCGGTGGTCGCCGACGCAAACGGCCTGGACGCCAACCTGATCGTCGTCACGGGCGACATGATTGACGGCGCCATCCGCGACCGTGCGGGGGATGTGGCGCCGCTGCGCGGCCTGCATGCCAAAGATGGCGTGTATGTGATTCCCGGCAATCACGAATATTTCTTCGGCCACGATGCCTGGATGCAGTATTTCACCGACCTGGGAATGACGGCCCTCGACAACAGCCATGTCGTAATCGAACGCGGTGGCGCGCAACTGGTACTGGCCGGCGTGACCGACGTGACGGCGCCGAACACGGGCTTGCCCGCTCCCGACGTGGCGCAGGCGCTCAAGGGCGCGCCAACGAACACGGCAGTGGTGCTGCTCGATCACCAGCCCAGGAACGCACGCCACGCCGCCGCCCTGGGCGCCGACGTGCAACTGTCCGGCCACACACACGGCGGCCTGATCGCCGGCCTGGACCGCCTGTTCGCGCTGGCCAATGGCGGCTTCGTGTCAGGACTGTACGAGGTGGACGGCATGCAGCTCTACGTCAACAACGGCACCGCGCTGTGGCCCGGGCTGGCGTTGCGCCTGGGACGGCCGTCGGAACTGACGCGCATTACGCTGCGCAAAGCAAACTAGCGCGACCGCTGCAGCAACTTGAGCGCCATCTCTTCGATATCGTCGCGCATCGCCAGCGGCGCCAGCCACGCTGGCGGGATCGCTTCCACGCCGTAATAGGCGCCGGCGATCTGGCCGGTGATCGCGGCGGTCGTGTCGGCATCGTCACCAAGATTGGCGGCGCGCAGCACGGCTTCTTCAAAACTGCCGGTATTGAAAAAGCACCACAGCGATGCTTCCAGCGAATCGACGCAATAGCCGGTGCCGCGGATCTGCGACTCTTCCCTGACGATGAAATTGCCGGTGACCAGTTCTTTCAACTTGGGCTCAGTTGGTTTCCAGGTGATGCTGGCCAGCAGGTCTTGCTTGCCGGTTCCCATCAGCGCGCTGCACAGCAGGGCTGCAAACAGCTGGCAGCTTTCCACCGCTTCCGGTGCGCCGTGGGTGGTGCGGGAACTGTCTGCGGCCAGTTTTATCGCCGCGTCGATATCGGGAAAGGCGAACAGCACCACCGGCGCCAAGCGCATCAGCGAACCGTTGCCGGCCGTGTTCGGAGAGGTGTCGCCGCTGTACGGATTGCCGGTGTCGGCGAACTTGTCGAGCGCAGCGCGCACTGTCATGCCGATGTCGAAACAGCTGCCGGTGGAGCTCAGATAGCCCCATTGCCACCAGTTCAGGTAGCGGCCCATCTGATCGGCCGGGTCGAATGCGTTTTTGGTGATCAGGCTTTCGGCAAGGCACAGCGCCATCGAGGTGTCGTCGGTCCATTCGCCGGGTTTTAAATTGAAGGGGCCGGCGCCGGTCATGGTGGTGAGCGGTCGAAAACTGCCACGCGGAGAAAATTCGACGGTGGTGCCGAGCGCGTCGCCGGTGGCCAGCCCAAGGAGCGTGGCGCGGTAGCGCGAGTTCAAGGTAATTTCAGGCATGAATGGCTTTGGCGTTGGGATATGGCGCCAATTATAGAAGACCTGCGCAATCGCCAGAGCACGCCAGCCTGCGCGCCTGGCTCTTGCCCAAAGCGTTATAGTCGCAGGGTGTCCATGGCGCACCAACCAAGCCATCAACCTTGCATCAGAAAGAAACGCACCTTGCGCACATACTCCCCTGCCTTATTACTACTTGCGGCCAGCGCCGCATTGACAGTCATGCCGGCGAGCGCCGCCCCGATTACTTCAGGCGACTACGACGGCCTGTTGGTCGGCGTCGACAAGCAAGGCGTCCTGACCGCCTATTATGAAAGTTCGACTGGCGCTGGGCAGTTCAGCTGCATCTTTTTCATGCGCGGCAAAGTGAGCGAGCCGGCAACCCACATCGACACATGGTTCCCGCCAGACCGCGACACCGATAACGTCATTTCCGGCACCATGCAGGCGACCAGCGAAAACGGCAAGCCCGCCGTGAGCGCCAGACTGAAAGAAGACCCGCCCGGCTGCTGGAACGTACAGCACTTTGCCGCAGAACCGGTGTCATTCAGGCTGGCCGAACAGGGAAGCTGGCAAGCAATCCGGATCGTCTCGGCGAAAAAAGCCTATTTTCACGACCAGCCGTCGACTGCGAATCGGCGCAAAGCCTATGCCGTCGACGGCAACGCGCTGCGGGTATTCGAGACCCAGCCCGGTTGGGTCAACGCCGAATATGTCAGTCCGGAACGCAAACGTACCAAGGGCTGGATACAGGAACGTGATTTGTATTTGAGCGGGAAGCCGGGTGGTAAATAAGGCGCGGGAGGCAAATAAGGCGCAGAGAGCCTTGCCATCCTCTTCACGCGCGACCAGTTGCCTTAATCCATGGGAGGATTGTCAGCGGTCACAGTGGTGATATGATGGAGTGCTCCGCGAAGCGGATGGGCTTAAAGGGCGCTCGCCCTTCCAGGGCCACACATGAAAATTCGTTCTCGCCTCAAGCATTGCGCCTCCGGTATTCTTGCCAGATTCATCAGCCGTAACAATGACTACCAGGGTTTCTGGACACTGGGTGTGCTGTATGGCACCGTACGCGTGGCACCATGGCGTGTCGAGTTCAATCTCATTTCCGGCGATGCCTGTCCAGACAATAAAATAGCCGTCAGTGTCGCCACGGAGCAATCGGCATTCTTGCGGGCTGCTCTGGCAAAGCAAAAAGTCGCCTGGCATTGCGTAAAACGAGCGACGCTCACTGTGCAGTTTAATGCTGATGTGCGGGTCGGCTATACCGATACCGTAGGCGAACCCTTTGTGTGCACTGTCGGCCTTGAGTCCATAGCAGGCCATAGCGCAACTGTCAGCTTCGCTGGCCGTTGCGCAGCGTGGAAGCCACACCTTTTTTCGGGAAGGGCTGGCCACGTATTTCCGCAGATTTAAGCAAGGTGGCGCAGCTTTCATAGGCATCCTCGACCATTGCCGACACCCGCTCGTAAATGTACGCAATTGCCTGGGGGATATCCGGCAAATTCGCTCGGCAAGCCACGGATCTGATTGGCCTGATTGGCCTGACCGGTCGGCCCGGCGCATGACTGTGTCCTCGGGCACCTCGCCCTCGATACGCGCAATCGATTTCGACACCGTGCGCAGCGATATAGTGACTATCATCTTGTCATGAACTCGTCACGGTCAGGCAATAGACTGATTGCTTCTCTCTTTTGCGAGCACCAAGTCATGAAACAGCCCGGCGAAAAACCATCCTTCATCACTCCTGTCGACATTGCTGACACGCAAAGTGCGCAGCGGCGCACGCTGCTGAAAATGGGACTGGCATCTGCGTCCGGGCTGTCCCTCGGCGGCCTGCTGGCCGGCTGTGGCGGCGGCAGTGACGACAGCGGCAGCGCGCCACCGGTGGTGGTGGCGCCGCCGAGCACCCTCATCTCGAGCTTCGCCGTCGCCGTGCTGCCCGATACGCAGTTTTACTCGCGCTATGCGACTTCCTCGGAAAGCAATCAATACCAGCGCCACTATGGCAATGAACCTTTCGCCGCGCAGACCAACTGGGTGGCGCGCAACGCGGCGACGCTGAACATCCCTTTCCTGATCCATCTGGGCGATGTGGTCGACCAGGTTGGCAAACCAGAGCAGTGGAAGGTAGCCGACAGCGCGATGCAGGTGCTGGAAGTAAACAAGCTGCCCTATTCCATACTTGCCGGCAACCACGACGTTGTCAACGATCTCGACTACCAGGGCGACCAGAGCAAGGGGACCGATGCCCAACGGGTGCTGGCCAACGAGCCCTATCTGCAATGGTTCGACACTCGCCGCGCGCAGCGCCAGGCCACTTTCGGCGGGCGCGACACGACCGGCTTCCACGAATACCATATCTTCACGGCGCAGGAGCAGAAGTTCATGGTGCTGTCGCTGTCCTGGCGCATCTCCGACACCGCTATTGCCTGGGCGCGCAAGGTGATGGCCGACAACCCGAGCTTGCCGGTGATACTGGTCAACCACCAGTTGCTCAACATCGCAGCGGACGCCGTCAGCCCGCTGGAAACCGACTACGGCAAGATGCTGTGGGAAAAACTGATACGCGATAACGACCAGATCTTCATCACGCTCAACGGCCACCATCACGGCGCCGCACGCCTGACCAAGACCAACAACTTCGGCAACCCGGTCGAGGAAATGGTAGTCGATTACCAGATGGACTATCAGGGCGGCAACGGCCTGATGCGCCTGTACGAATTCGACCTGACCAACAACCAGATCAAGGTGCTGTCGTTCTCGCCATGGGTGCCGATGAAACCGGCCGACACGCGCAACAGCTTCGACCGCGCGGTGCTCACCGAGGCCAAGGAAGCATTCACCATCAACATCAATTTCGCCAAACGCTTCGCGCGCTTCAACCCCACATTCGGCACCGGCAAGGCGACGGTGGCGTCGTCACTGGTCGACCAGGCCAGGGCGATGGTGCTCAAGGGCTACACGGAGCCGGCCGTGGTGGAGCCGGTGGCGCCGAAGGACGCCGACGATTATCCGAAAGTGGCGTCGACTGTGGCGCACTGGCGTTTCTTCGGCGGCGCCGAGGGCGCGGCCGTGGCGCCAGGCGCGCGCATCGCCGACGTCACCGGCGCCAATGCGCTGACGCGCGATGGGCTCAACAAGGGCGGCATCGTTGGCGCCGAGGCGGGCGACATAATCTGGAGCAGTGACCGCCACCGGCTGTCGTCTGCGCCGGGGTCGGTCAGTTTTCTCAACACCGACAAGAACGTGCCGCGCCTCAGCTATTTTGTTACCGATCCGTCGGCACCGATCAACGCGCAAACGTTCGCCACGACCGGCTACACGATCGAAGCTTTCGTCAAGATCAACCCGGCGTGGGACAAAACAAAGCACGCGTGGATGAACATCATGACGCGCGACGGCAAACGTGGCGACCTGGCCGGCTTCATTGGTGGCGACCCGGAGTCGCCGCCGCTGCTGTTTGCCATTTCCAGCCTGCGCGAGGTGCAGTGGGAGGTGGTGCCGGACGTCAGCGGCAAGCGCGATGCGCTGTCGAGCTGGTCGGGCGAGATCATCGCCGGCACCTGGGTGCATATCGCCATCGTCAACGACCCGGCCACGCATGACACGGTGATGTATGTCGAAGGCGCACCGGTGCTGCGCAACAGCAGCAATGTCGTCGGGCTGGCAACGTTGTCGGCAAGCTCGCCCTGGGTGGTGGGCGGCGGCTCGTGGGACGGCGCAAGGGCGGACGGCTTCTTCGGCAATATCGGCGAGGTCAGAGTTGCAGCAGCGGCGCTGGCGCCGGGGCAGTGGTTGACGGCGCGGCGGGCATGAAGCAGCGCGCGAGCAGCGCAGGAGGGTCAGGTCTGCCATTGAGACACGGACTGATGCTTTGAAGCTCGTGGAAGCTGGCTCAGTCGAGAAGCTGATTGGCAAAAGCAGGGCGCGGGGTCAGATCCGCCATTCGGACACGGACAGATGTGTACAGCGGCGTGGAAGCGAGCTCAGTCGAAACCTGATCAGAACCACGAACGCGCGCGGCGCGCGCGAAGCTGCCGCGCAGCGGCAGCAGATGGAGGATTCGGAGCGGGCTGGGCAGATACGCCCAGCCCTTCGAATCTCACACGCAGGGCGCGCAGGCGCCCTGCTGGCTTCCGCCAGGCAATAAAAAACCGCCCGAGGGCGGTTTCTTTATTTCCTGGCGGAAGCGGTGTAATGCAAATACCTATACTCCATCAGCTCTATAGAGCGATTACTTCACTTCATACCTACAACCATATCTACTTAGAAATTTTTTCGCCAATCGTTGCGACATACCTGCTTCACTAAAAAATTGCGCTTGCTAACCAACTATTTTTGCAACAATGGAAGGAGCAAGCTGACGATGGATGCCAAGTTACCTCCTACAGAAAGCATGCTCTCTAACCGTGACCCTCTAAGTGCTGAAACCTGTCTCTCGATAGGTGCGCTCTGAACACCCTTTAAAAGCGTCAAAGCTTCGATGACAACTTCCGGTGGCGTAGATGGTGGCAAGCCAAGGCTACTCAACAGGCTTTCTCGGGGAGCGTCACGAACTTCAACAGCAACACCTACATCGGTAGTGGTGAGTGCTCCAATCTCGAAGTCACTTGTTCCTGCGCCCAAGGAGACACCAATACGCGCCCCCCTGATATTCGCAGTGCCAATTTTTATCATTACTTTCTCCTTATTAATTTGTCTCAAAGATAACATGAAAACATACCAACTGGAAAATTTGAAGGAAGTACTATTCTACGAATAGGAACGCGCGAGGAAATCATGCATGATGCTTAAAAGCACCACTTGAGCTACCGCGTGATTTAGGCCGAACATTGAGGCCATGTAACCTCAAGGAAAAAACAGCGTAAAGTGCGTCAAAACGCGTCAAATCGCAAGCCCACCAACCGCCCCGCCGCGCCAGTCCTCATGCGTCTTCGGCCATAAGCAGGGCGCGGGGTCAGGTCCGCCATTCGGACACGGACTGATGTGTACAGCGCCGTGGAAGCAAGCTCAGTCGAAACCTGATTAGGACCACGAACGCGCGCCTACGGCGCGCGAAGCTGCCGCGCAGCGGCAGCAGATGGAGGATTCGGGGCGGGCTGGGCAGATACGCCCAGCCCTTCGAATCTCACACGCAGGGCGCGCAGGCGCCCTGCTCGCTTCCGACAGGCAATAAAAAACCGCCCGAAGGCGGTTTCTTTATTTCCTGGCGGAAGCGGTGAGATTCGAACTCACGAACAGTGTAACCCGTCGCTAGTTTTCAAGACTAGTGCCTTCAACCACTCGGCCACGCTTCCGGAGCCTGCATTATACATAAAGGTGGCGGGCTTACCAATGGCTGTGCTGAAGATGGCGTGATGTTTACAAGTCCCAGTTCTTGCGCAACGCGCGCTCGAAGTCTTCTGCTGCCAGCGGGCGCGAGAAGAGGTAGCCTTGGACTTCGTCGCAGCCGGAGCTTTTCAGGAAGGCCATCTGCTCGGCTGTTTCCACGCCTTCGGCGATTACCTTGTGGTGCAGTTGCTGGGCGATGCTGATGATGGTGGTGGCAATCGCGCAGTCGCTGGCGTCGGAGGGGATGCCGGTGGTGAAAGAGCGGTCGATTTTCAGGGTATCGATCGGGAAGCGCTTCAGGTATGAAAGGCTGGAGTAGCCGGTGCCGAAGTCGTCCAGCGACAGGGCCACGCCCAGCGCGGTGATGCGGTCCATGATGCCGATGACGCGCTCGATGTTGTGCATCAGGGTGCTTTCGGTGATTTCCAGTTCCAGCCAGGCTGCTTCCAGGCCGTAGCGCTCCAGCGTGGCGGCTACCCGGGCCGGCAGGGCCGAGGTGAATTCGCGGGCGGAGACGTTGACGGCGATGCGGATAGGCGGCAGGCCGGCCTGCTTCCACGCTTGTGCCTGGGCGCAGGCCGCTTCCAGTACCCATTCGCCCACTTGCACCACCAGGCCGGTCGATTCGGCCAGCGGAATGAATTCGGCGGGCGGGATCATGCCTTGCACGGGGTGGCGCCAGCGCACCAGCGCTTCGGCGCCGATCATGCGCCCGCTGCTCAGGGCGTATTTGGGCTGGTAGTGCAGCAGCAGTTGCTGTTCGGCCAAAGCATGGCGCAGGCCGGTTTCCAGGCGCATGCGCGCTTGCATGCCCAGGTTCATGTCCTGGCTGTAGAAGGCCACGCTTTCGGCTTCGCCGCCGCTGTCCTGCTTGGCGCGGTACATGGCGATATCGGCCAGGCGCAGCAGGGTTTCGGCGTCGTGGCCGTCTTGCGGGTAGACGCTGATGCCGATGCTGGCGCCCACGCGCAGGTCGTGGCCTTCGATCAGGAATGGTTGCACCAAGGAACCCAGCAGCTTTTGCGCCACTGTGCTTGCTTCGAAATGCTGGCTGATGTCGAACAGGCCGACGGCGAACTCGTCGCCGCTCAGGCGCGCCACCAGGTCCTGGTCGCGCAGCACGTGGCGAAAACGCACGGACACCTGGCGCAGCAGTTCATCGCCGACGCGCCGGCCCAGGGTGTCGTTGATCAGCTTGAAACGGTTCAGGTCGATAAACAGCATGCAGCCCAGCATCTTGCCGCGCTGGGCAACGGAGAGGGCCTGGTCCACCAGCTTGGTCAGCAGGGTGCGGTTCGGCAAGCTGGTCAGTGCGTCGTAATAGGCCAGGTGGTGCAGGCGCTCCTCGGCGAGCTTGCGTTCGGTAATGTCGGTCAGATAGGCGATCAGGCCGACCGGGCGCTCGTCCAGATCGCGCAGCGGCGACAGCGACAGGCTGGCCCAGAAGACTTCGCCCGATTTTTTGCGGCGCCGCACTTCCATCAGGCGCCCGCCCTGCTCCAGGAAGGCGTCGTGGAAACCGGTATCTTCGTCGTCATATAAAAACAGGATGTTGCGGCCCACCGCTTCCACCGACGAGTAGCCGAACAGGCGTTCGGCGCCCTTGTTCCAGCTGGTAATGTAGCCAGTCAAGTCCATCGTCAGCACCGATTCATGCAGCTGGTCGAGGATTTGCGTCTGCTGCGCCAGCAGGGCTTCGACCTGCGCAAACGCATGCGTGGAGCGCTGCGCCAGCGAGTGCACCTGCAGCACGCCGGCCGTCAGCGACGCCAGGCTGGACAGCTGGCGGCGGTCAGTCTCGTCATAGCTGTGCTTGCCGGCCACCCGGTAGTGACCGAAGCAGTGGCCGTCGAAAGTGATTTCCTGCAACAGTGCGGAAGGTGCGGGACCAGGCAGCACTGGCGGCGTGTTGTCGCTGGCCGACGGCAGGAACTCGCCGTGCGCGCTGCCCATCACACTGCCGGCGATGCGGCCCAGTTCCGTCACCAGGGCCGCGCCGCGCAGGCGTACCACGGCGTCGCACAAGGCGGCGCTATCACTGAGGGTATTCGACACCGGCAATATTGTCATGCTAGACGTTCCGGCTCACCGTGATGGCCCACTGGTAGGCTTGCAGCAGGCTGCGCCAGTAACTTGTGTCATCGATGCCGGCCCGCAGCAGGCTCGCTGGCTCCGGCGTGGCACCGCTTTCGGCCAGGGCCAGCATGGCGCCCAGTTCACCGCTGCGTTCAAGCAAGGCGCTGCTGACGGCCGGGTCCAGGTTCAGGGTGGCAATGATATCGGCCATGTCCATGCCCAGCAAGGTGTCGAGCAGGGAAAACACGCCCGTCATGAAGGCCAGGTCCTGCGCCGCGCGGTCGCCGCCGCGCAACTGGCACAGCGACTCCATCTGCGCTGCACGCAAGGCCGCCAGCGGCAGCAGGGGATTGATCTTGCCATCATCCTGCTGGCGCGCATACAGCAGCAGTTGCAGCCAGCGCTGCAGCTGGCGCCGGCCCAGCAGGGTAATGGCCTGGTGAAAGCTGCTGATCGTCGCCGTTAAACCAAAGGCAGCCGAGTTGACCAGTTTGAGCAAATGATAGGCCAGTACGGGGTCTTGCTTCAGCGGCACTTCAAGTTCCTGCACATCGGCGTCGCGCGCCAGCAGACCCAGCAGCGCCAGCAGGCGGCGGCGTGCGGTGCCGTCTTCCGCTTCGCTGTGGCCACGTGCGCTGCGCAGCGCATAGTCGCCGGCAAACCAGCTCACGCCCAGCGCCGACAGCCCGGCCAGGCTGTTGGCATCGGTAATATTGCAGGCCAGGTGCGGGCCTGGCAAGCTCATCAGTTGATGCAGGCCCGGCAGTTCGTATGCGGCATCGATGCACAGCGCACGCGCGTCAACCTGGCCCGCCATCACGGCATCGGCGCCCGGGCCGTCGAGCATGATGCGGTAGCCGGCCTCGCGCCATTGCAAACAGGTTTGTTGTACTTGCTTGTTCGCCACTGCGGCAGCGCTCAGGCGCAAGATGGTGCGCTGTGGCACCAGCTGCGGCATCAGCAGCGCCAGCTGTGCTGCGTCAGCGCCCTGTGGATCGGTGACAGGAATGATGCAGTCCAGCGGCGCCAGGTGCGCATAGACGTCGGCGCTGGCCAGTGCGGCAAGCAAAGCCCCTGGGCCTTGCTGCGGTAGATGGAAGCTGACGGCGACCCACTCGTTGTGTGCATTGGCAACTGCCTGCAATCCCACCAAAGGAAACAGGTTTGATTCAGACGTGGACATCGATCATCTCGCGTGGGTAAGGCAAAAAGTGTTCATCAACTGGCGGTCTATCAATAAAGCCATGAGACATGACAGTTAGACAGCAAGAATCATTCTATCCGAATCTCACAAATGAAACAGTTTTAAATCAGCAATAAATGTTCAAAAATAATATTTCCACGAGAAACTGCATTGACCGCTTGCGGCAACCGTCATGCGGCGCCGCCGTCAAACTGCGCATGTTCGACCGCGTACTTGATCAGTTCGGCCTGCCCTTCGATGCCCAGCTTGCGCTTGATGTTCAGGCGGTGGGTTTCCACCGTGCGCACGCTCAGGTCCAGGTCGCGCGCGATCTGCTTGTTCGACTGGCCGCCGGCGATATGCTGCAGCACCTGCTGTTCGCGCAGGGTCAGGAAGGTGTCTTGCACTTGCGGGCGTGACAGCTGCCGCGCCAGCGCTGCGCTGTAATAAATGCCGCCGGACATTACCGTCTCGATGGCGAAAACAATGTCCTTGCCGGGCGCATCTTTCAGCACATAGCCGCGCGCGCCGGCGGCAATCGCCTGCGACACGTATTCAAGCTTGTCGTGCATGGACAGGATCAGTACGGCAATCTGCGGAAACGCCTGCTGGAACAGGCCGGTCGCTTCAATCCCGTTGGTGCCGCGCATATTGATGTCCATCAGCACCAGATCCACCTGGTGCGCGCGCGCCTGCTGCAAGGCTTCATCGGCGCCGCCGGCCTCGGCCACCACATCGAAATGCGGCACCGCTTCCAGGCGCGCGCGCAAGCCGTCGCGCACCAAAGGGTGATCGTCGACCAGCAAAATGCGTATGGTTTCATTCATCAGTCTGTTCCGTCACCGTTGTGGATTGAAGGGCAGGCGCGCCAGCACCATCGTGCCGCCCGGTGTCGAGGCGATATGCAGGCTGCCGCCGATGGCTTCCATGCGTTCCGTCATGTTGCGCAGGCCGATGCCGCGCTGCGGGTGCAGCGCGATGCCGTCGGCGTCGAAACCGCCGCCATTGTCGGCGATGCGCAGCTCGAGCGCAGCGTTCGCTTCGCGCAGGCTGACCATCACCTCGCTGGCATCGGCATGGCGCTCGCTGTTGGTCAGCGCTTCCTGGGCGATGCGGAACAATACGGTATTGACCATGTCCGGCAGGCCTTCGCCGGCACCGGGCGGGCTGGCCGCAAAGCTGGCCTGGGCGCTGCTGCTGTCATTGTATTCGTGCACCAGATGGTCCAGTGCCGCCGCCAGGCCCAGGTCGTCAAGAATGGCCGGGCGCAGATTGTGCGAAATGCGGCGCACTTCGCCCAGCACCTTGTTCAGCTGCTCGGCGGCCCGTTCAAACGTGGCCGGCGCACGGGCTCGCTGCTCTGCATTGCCGGACAGGCGCGCAATGCCGGCCTCGATCTGCAGCTTGATCGACACCAGCCACTGGCTGATGCCGTCATGCAGATCGCGCGACAGCCGCGCCCGCTCTTCCTCCTGCGACTCAACCACCCGCTGCGCCAGCACTTTCAGCTTGGCGTCGGCCACGCGCAGTTCGCGGATATTCAGTACCAGGCCACAACCGGCCACCACCAGCGCACCGAGAATGGCGATGGCGGCGATCCACAGCATGGTCGAGCGGATATTGGCGAATTGCTGGGCGCCAACCTTGGCCAGCGCCTGGTCCACATCGTCCATATAGATGCCGGTGCCCATCATCCAGCCCCATTCCGGCATCAAAATCACATAGCCGAGCTTGGGCGCCGATTTGTTGCTTGACGGCTTGACCCAGTTATAGCGCTCGAAGCCGCCACCACTTCTGGCACGCTGCATCAAACGCTGGATGGTCAGGTTGCCGTCGGCGTCGCGCAACTGCCACAGGTTCTGCCCTACCAGCTCAGGCTGGCGCGGGTGCATCAGAGAGTTGCCCTGTAAATCGTAGATAAAGAAATAGCCGTCGTCACCATAGCTGAGGGCGGCCAAGATGCGCTTGGCTTCTTCCTGGGTGGCGGCGTCCTTGCGGCCCGACTTGACCAGTTTGGCAATCGAGTGGCTGGCCAGCGTCACATAGTGTTTGAGTTCGGCTTCCTTGCTGGCCAGGTAGGCCTGCTCGATGGTGGCGCGCTGCTGCTCGGCCAGGATCAATGCTTGGTGGCGCACGGCAAAGGCGATCGCGCACATGGCCAGTATCAGCGGCGTGATGGCCAGGAAGATGACTTTCTGTCGTAGTTTCATGACCTGGCGCAATGGTAACGGGATTGAAAAGTCGAAACGGCGATTTTACGCGGCGCCATGCCGCCAGCTCTGCGTAGTAATACTGAGTCTTACTGCGTAGTGCTGCGCTTGCCAGCATTATACGATTGATGAATACTCGGCATAAGCTGCGCTTACTGAACAAACTGGCAATGACCAGGGCAATACAGGGTAACCGACACAGGGTGCAGCGCCCGTCAAATTTCTGGAGGAAGCATGAACCGCATTTTCAAACAGCTCGGCTGGGCAGCGCTTGCGCTGGCTGGCGCAGCGTCATTGGGCGTGGTCGCCCTGCAACGCGGCGAACCGATCAGCGCCATCTGGATCGTGATCGCCGCCGTCTGCGTGTATCTGATCGCTTACCGTTTCTACAGCCTGTTTATCGCCGACAAGGTGCTGGGCCTGGACGCACGCCGAATGACCCCGGCATTCAAGCACAACGATGGCCTCGACCATGTTCCCACGAATAAATACGTGCTGTTCGGCCACCACTTCGCGGCGATTGCCGGCGCCGGTCCGCTGGTCGGCCCGGTGCTGGCCGCGCAAATGGGCTATCTGCCCGGCATGCTGTGGATACTGGCCGGCGTGGTATTTGCCGGCGCAGTGCAGGACTTTATCGTGCTGTTTATTTCCATGCGCCGCGACGGCCGCTCGCTGGGTGACCTGATCAAGGCCGAGCTGGGCGAGATTCCCGGCATGATCGCCCTGCTCGGCTGCTTCATGATCATGGTCATTATCCTGGCCGTGCTGGCCCTGATCGTCGTCAAGGCGCTGACCGGCTCGCCATGGGGCAGCTTTACCGTGATGGCGACCATCCCGATTGCCCTGTTCATGGGCGTGTACTCGCGCTTTATCCGTGTCGGGCGCATCGGCGAAGTGTCGGTGATCGGTTTCATTTTGCTGATGCTGGCCATTATCGGCGGCCAGTATGTGCAGGAACACGCGGTGCTGGGCGCCATGTTTACCTTTACCGGCACCGAACTGACGTGGATGCTGATCGGCTACGGCTTTATCGCTTCCGTGCTGCCCGTGTGGCTGCTGCTGGCGCCGCGCGATTACCTGTCCACTTTCCTGAAAATCGGCACCATCCTGGGCCTGGCGATCGGCATTATCGTCGTCGCGCCTTACCTGAAAATGCCGGCCATGACCAAGTTCATCGACGGCTCCGGCCCGGTCTGGTCGGGCAATCTGTTCCCCTTCCTGTTCATCACGATTGCCTGCGGCGCCGTGTCGGGTTTCCATGCGCTGATCTCGTCGGGCACCACGCCGAAGATGATAGAAAACGAAAGCCATGCCCGCTTTATCGGCTATGGCGCCATGCTGATGGAGTCGTTCGTTGCCATCATGGCTTTGGTGGCCGCCTCGACCATCGAGCCAGGCATTTATTTCGCCATGAACAGCCCGGCCGCCCTGATCGGCAGCACGGCAGAATCGGCCGCACAGGCGATCTCGCAATGGGGCTTTTATGTAACGCCTGAAATGCTGACCCAAACGGCCAGGGACGTCGGCGAACACACCATCATCTCGCGCGCCGGCGGCGCACCGACGCTGGCGGTCGGCATGGCGCAAATCCTGTCTGGCGCCATGGGCGGCAAGGCCATGATGGCCTTCTGGTACCACTTCGCCATCCTGTTCGAAGCGCTGTTTATCCTGACCGCCGTCGATGCGGGCACCCGTGCCGGCCGCTTCATGTTGCAAGACTTGCTGGGCAGTTTTGTTCCAGCGCTGAAACAGACCGAAAACGTGATCGCCAACCTGCTGGCCACCGGACTGTGCGTGGCAGCCTGGGGCTACTTCCTGTACCAGGGCGTGGTCGATCCGCTGGGCGGCATCAACACCTTGTGGCCGCTGTTCGGCATCGCCAACCAGATGCTGGCGGCAATTGCGCTGATCCTCGGCACCTGCGTGCTGTTCAAGATGAAACGCGGCCAGTATGCGTGGGTGACGATCACGCCGACCATCTGGCTGCTGCTATGCACCCTGACGGCTGGCTGGCAAAAGATTTTCGACGCCAATCCACGCGTCGGTTTCCTCGCCCATGCCGACAAGTATTCAAACGCGCTTGACGCCGGCCAGTTGCTGGCGCCAGCCAAGTCGGTGGCGCAGATGCAGCAGATTATCTTCAACGACTACCTGGACGCAGGCCTGGCCGGCTTCTTCGTGATCGTGGTGATCAGCGTGCTGTGCTTCGGCATCCGCACCATCATGAGGGCGCGCGCCGACAGCAAACCGAGCACCAGGGAAACGCCGTACCAGGCCATGCCGACGGTGCCATAATGATCGACGAGCTCCTCAAGGCAGGCCGCTATCTCGGGCAAAGCATGCGGCTGATGTGCGGCCTGCCCGAGTACGATACCTATGTGGCGCACCGGGAAGTCACCCATCCCGGCGAGCCGATGATGACGTACGAGGAATTCTTCCGCGAACGCCAGGAGGCACGCTACGGCGGCGCCGGCAAGCGCGGCGGTTGTTGCTGATACTAGATGTTTTATCAAGGCCAGTCTTCCAGACTGGCCTTTTTTATTTGGTTCCCCTCCCCTCGGTGTCTTTAGACCCACGTCAACATGACGGGTTGTCATCACGCTTATATTTTTCCCATGAGAATTAATTAATTACCAGCAGTAATTACCAGCAGTAATTGCCCGAAGGATATTCCTGTCCATGTTCAATTTTCAACGCGCCAGCATCAGCCAGAAACTGACCATGATCTCGGTGTTATCGTCCGGCAGTGCGCTGCTGCTGGTGTTCGTGGCGTTTGCCGTCACGGCCGTGGTCAGCCACAAGGAAGACGAGAGGGGCCAGTTGCTGTCGCTGGCCGGCGTAATCGGCGCAGCCGGTACGGCACCCATGCTCGCTGGCAAGACAGCCCAGGCGCAGCAATTGCTGGCTGCCCTGCAGGCGCGCGACGAGATCGTGCAGGCGGCCCTGTATGACCGGCGCGGCAAGGTGTTTGCCCTCTATCGCGCCGACTATCCGCGGCTGGCCAGTGCGCCGGCCGAAGCGATGGCGCCGCAGCAGTTGGCTGCGCTGCTGGACTCTTCCATGATGCCGGGCGCGCGCGCCGCGCTGGCCCGTTCGATGCGGCTGTACCGCCCCGTACTGCACCACGACGAAGTGATCGGCGCGATCATGATCGAAACTGATCTACACCCGATGTGGCGCGATATCGCGCGCCATCTGGGCGCCATCAGCGGTGCCACCTTGCTGTCGTTCCTGGTGGCGCTGATACTGGCCAGGCGTTTCAAAAGCCTGATCGCCGAGCCGATTTCCAAGCTGATCGAGACGGCAAAAAAAGTGTCGAACAGCCAGACCTATGGCCACCGCATCGCCCACCAGCGCAGCGACGAGCTGGGCGTGCTGATCGACAGCTTCAATGACATGCTGGCACAGATCGACAGCCGCGACAGCACCCTGGCCACTTACCGCGAGCAGCTGGAGCGGCAGGTGGGCGTGCGCACGGCGCAACTGGAAAAGGCCAAGGATGCGGCCGAGGCCGCGAGCCAGGCGAAAAGCGCCTTCCTGGCCACCATGAGCCATGAAATCCGCACCCCCATGAATGGCGTGCTGGGCATGACGGAATTGCTGCTGGCCAGCCCGCTCACGCCCCAGCAGCGCCACTACACCAGCATGGTCCAGCGTTCCGGGCAGAATTTGCTGGTGATCATCAACGACATCCTCGACTTTTCCAAGATCGAGGCGGGCAAACTCACAGTTGAATATATCCGCTTCAATTTCCGCGAACTGCTCGACGATATAGAACATGTGTTCATGCCGCAGGCACAGGCGAAAAATATCTGCCTGGAATTCGATATCGCCAACGATATTCCGATCGCCATCTGCGGCGACCCGCACCGGCTGCGCCAGATTATCGTCAACCTGCTGGGTAACGCCATCAAATTCACCGAAACGGGCAAGGTCACGGTCAAAGTGGCAGTGTGCCGCGAGGACCATCCCAGCGTGGGCCTGCGCTTCGAGGTGCACGACACCGGCATCGGCGTCTCGAGCGAGGCGCGCTCGCGCATTTTCGATTCGTTTTCGCAGGCCGATGGTTCCACCACGCGCAAGCATGGCGGCACCGGCCTGGGCCTGACGATCTCGAAGCAACTGGTGGAGCTGATGGGCGGGAAAATCGGTGTCGATAATGCTTTAACGCAAGGCTCCATCTTCTGGTTCGACGTAAATTTCGATAAACGGCGCGTCGACAGTGACGATCCATCTTTCAATCTGAACACCACGCGAGGACTACGCGCCTTGATCGTCGACCACACACCCGCCAGCCGCGCCGTGCTGGAACGCCAGATGGCCAGCTGGCACATCGCCAGCGACAGCGCCAGCTCGGCGGGCGACTGCCTGGCCCGGCTGCACGCTGCGCTCGAGGCCGGCCAGCCCTACACGGTAGCCCTGCTCGACATGGACTTGCCGCGCACCAGCGGTCTGGCGCTGGCCGCCACCATCAAGAGCGACCCGCAGCTGGCCGAGCTGAAACTGCTGCTGCTCAGTACCGAACGCGATGCGGCTGATCCGGTCCAGCGGCGCGAAGCGTGCGTCGCCTTCCAGCTGATCAAGCCGGCGCGCGAATGCGATCTGTTCGACTGCATCGTCACGCCGCCGCGCGCCAGCGAAAGCCTGCGCATCCATCCACCGCATGTTCCCAGGCAAGCGAGCCGCCGGCAGCGGCGCCGCGTGCTGCTGGCCGAAGACAATCCCGTCAACGTCGAAGTGACGCTGGCCATGCTCGACAGCCTGGGACTGGACGTGGTGTGCGCCCACAACGGCGAGCAAGCGCTGCAGGCAGCCCGCGCCGAAGAGTTCGACCTGGTGCTGATGGATTGCCAGATGCCGGTGATGGACGGTTTTGCGGCCACCGCAGAAATCCGCCGCCATGAACAGCAGGCCAGTCACGCGCGCATGCTGCCGATCGTGGCCATCACCGCCAACGCGCTGCAGGGCGACCGCGAATCGTGCCTGGCGGCCGGCATGGATGATTACCTGAGCAAACCTTTTACCCAGCAGGAACTGGCCAACACCGTGGCACGCTGGATCGCCCTGCCGCGCGCGGCCACCGTGCATCATGCGGACGAGGCGATGGAAGCGCCGGTGCTCAAGCCGCAGCCGGCCAGCGTGGTGCTTGCCGAACCTCCGGCCGAACTGAATCTGCAGGCACTGGACAATATCCGCGCCTTGTCCGGCAACGGTGCCGATGCGCTGCTCGAAAAAGTCATCAACGCATTTATCGGCGATACGCCGCGCCAGCTGGCCAGCTTGCGCACCGCCATAGCCGCGCACGATACCGAGGCCATGCGCAGGGTGGCACACAGCCTCAAGTCCGGCAGCGCCAACATCGGTGCCGACGTGCTGGCGCTGCAGTGCAAGGAGATGGAAAAACTGGGCCGCGCCGGCAGCACCGATGGTGCGGCCAGGCTGCTGCAAAGCATGGAGCAGCAATTCCTGGCGGTGCGCGACGCCCTGGGCCGACTCCTCGTGAAGGAAGAATGACATGACAGCGCCTCTTTCCCCCAAACGCGGCCTGGTGCTGGTGGCCGACGACGACCCCGTGATGCGCATGCTGATGCGGCAAATGCTCACGCAAGTGGGGCTGGACGTGATCGAAGCCGAAGACGGCACGCAGGCGCTGGCAAGCTACAAGCTCAAAGGCCCCGACCTGGTCATGCTCGACGTCGACATGCCGGCCATGGACGGCTTCGGCGTGTGCCGCGAAATCCGCCGCCAGGAAGGCAATAGCACCGTGCCCATCATTATGGTCACCGGCGGCGACGAACTGGAAGCGGTCACGCATGCCTATGAAGCGGGCGCCACCGATTTCATATCCAAGCCGATCAACTGGCCGATCCTGGGCCACCGCGTGCTGTACGTGCTGCGCGCCAGCGACGCCATCGCCCGCCTGCGCATTGCCGACGCGCACAACCGCGCCGTGCTGGCGGCGATTCCCGACACTTTCTTCCGCCTCAACCGCGAAGGCTATTATCTCGACTACGAACGAGGCCACGACGCCAGCGCCGGCTTTTTCATGGAGCACTGCGTCGGCAGCCATATCAGCGACGTGCTGCCGGTTGAAATTGCCGCGCGCCTGGTCGAGCAGATGCACAAGGTGCTGGCGACCCAGCATATCGGCTCGGTCGACTATACGCTCACGCATGCCGGCAGCACGCGCCACTTCGAGGCGCGACTGGTATCGACCGGTCCCGACGAAGTGCTGGGGCTGGTGCGCGATATCAGCGAACGCAAGCGCACGGAAGAACAGATACGGCGCCTGGCCTATTGCGACAGCCTGACCGGCATCCCGAACCGGCAAGCGTTCCTGGAAACGCTGGAACGCGAACTGCGGCGCTCGAAAGAGCACGACAAGAAATTTGCCGTGCTGTTCATGGACCTGGACGCTTTCAAGCGCGTCAACGATACCCTGGGCCATGACGTCGGCGACCATCTGCTGAAAATCGTCTCCGAACGGCTGCGCGACACCGTCCGCCCCAGTGACCTGGTGCTGCGCGCCGAACATGAGCTCGATGGCCAGTGGGGTGGCAGCAACCTGGCGCGCCTGGGCGGCGATGAATTCACCATCCTGATCCCCGACCTGGAACGGGTGGAAGACGCGCTCAATGTGGCGCACCGGGTCAAGGAAGCGATGCGACGGCCCTTCATGATCGCCACGCATGAAATTTTCGTCACCGCCAGCATCGGCATTTCGCTGTACCCGGAAGACGGCGAAGACTGCAATTCGCTGCTGAAATATGCCGACACCGCCATGTACCACGCCAAGAGCTGCGGCAAGAACAACGCCAAGCTCTACAGTTCTTCGCTGACGATGGAAATCATGAGCCACGTGAAGATGGAAGTGGGCCTGAGGAAAGCCTTGCAGAACAACGAACTGTACCTGCTGTACCAGCCGCAGATCGACGTGCCCACCACCCGGATCGTCGGCGTGGAAGCGCTGGTGCGCTGGCGCCATCCGGAACGCGGCATCATCTCGCCCACCGAGTTCATCCCGCTGGCGGAGGAAACCGGGCTGATCGTGCCCATCGGCGAATGGGTGCTGCGCACCGCCTGCAGCCAGGCCAAGGCATGGCAGCGAGGCGGCCGGCAGGCAATACGCATGGCAGTGAATCTGTCGGCCAAGCAATTCAAGGATGAAAACCTGATGCAGATCGTGCTGTCGGCGCTGGCCGATACGGGCCTCGACGCGCGCCTGCTGGAACTGGAACTGACGGAAGGCACGCTGATGGACGACGCGCGCGCCACCATGGTGACCCTGGAGCAACTGCGAGGCATCGGCGTCTACCTGTCGATCGACGACTTCGGCACCGGCTACTCGTCGATGAATTACCTGAAACGCTTCGATGTGCGGGCCTTGAAAATCGACCGCAGCTTTATCGCCGGCCTGCCGCAGGATGCGGAAAACGCGGCCATTACGCGCGCCATTATCGCCATGGCGCATGGCCTGAAAATGGTGGTGGTGGCCGAAGGCGTGGAAACCGACGAACAGTTGCTGATGCTGCAACAATACGGCTGCGACATGGCCCAGGGCTACTTCCTGGGCCACCCGTCGCCGCACGATGCGATCACGACCATGCTGGCCCGGCAGGCGCATCCGCCCGCCAGCACGGCAAGCCTTACAAGACTTCGAAGACGAGGAGCTGCGTGACTTGCTGGGCGTTGAAGTTATCGTCTGACACCATCACCAGGCTGCGCCGGCCATTGGCCAGGCGCGGACCCCAGGCGATGCCTTCCAGGTTGTCCACCCGCGGCAAACCGATCTTTTCCAGGTCCAGCAGCAAACGCTTGCGCGCCGGCACGTACTTCGCGCCCTTTAGTGCCGGCAGGCCCTTGATATCGGTGGCGCCGGCCACATCCATCTCGTAGATGCGCACATGGTTGGTGTACTGCCCCTTGGCATTCTCCACCCCGGCCCGCTCGACGATCAGCAGGCGGTGATCGTCGATGGCCAAGATTTCCGACACGCCATTGTCCGCATCGCGCCCGGGCGCCGGCGCAGTGGCAATCGCTTCGATAGCATACGCATACTGTGCCAGCACCTTGCCGGCAAGGTCCAGCTGCGTGATGCGTACCACGGAGCCATGCTCGGGCGTGGCCAGCGGGCCATCTTGGTAGAGGGCCGCTTCCATGCCCAGCCACAGGCTGTTGCCATCGGCCGAAAACGACAGTCCCTCGAAGCTCATGTTATTGCGCGAACCCAGCTCTTCCTTGCTGACCTTGAACATCGGCGGCGTGGGCAAGGTTGCCAGGTAGCCGCCGTCGCGGCTGGCGTGCGCGACAAACGGATCAAGGCCGACCTTGCGGTTGCCTTCGCTGCCGTACCACAGGCTGCCATCTTTCGGGTCGACACGGATGGTTTCGATATCGGGCACCTGGTCGCCACGGTCCAGCCTGGCGTGCGCCAGGTTCGGATAATTGCCACCATTGGCCTGCTTGAAAAAATGCACGCTATTGAAAGTCACGCCGGAAAAGCCGTTGCTGTCATAGTTCAGGCTGGCGCGATAAAACCGCGCCGGATTGAATTCCGAGCGGTCATCGCTTTCCAGCACCCAGTCACCGCTGGCGGCATCGTAGTCGATGCCCGACAGGCCGCCGATCAGGGTGCCATTGAACGGCTGCTTCAAGGCAATTCGCTGCTCGCCGATCAGGCGCAGGCTGGCAATCGGCGCATCGGCACGCATGCTGGCGCAAGCCGACAGCAGCAGCGACGCCGCCAGCAAGGGAACAATCTTCTTTATATTAAACAACGCCGTCCGCTTTCAATTGCGCAATCCTTGCCGCATCAAACCCCAGCGACGCCAGCACCTCGTCGTTATGCTGGCCCAAGGTCGGCCCCAGCCATTGCGTCTTGCCCGGCGTGGCCGACAGTTTGGGCGTGATGGCCGGCAGCTTGACGGGGGTGCCGTCGGCAAACTGGTGCTGTTCGAACATCTCGCGCGCGAGAAACTGCGGGTCGCTCATCATGTCGCGCACCGAATAAATTTTGCCGGCCGGCACATCGGCCGCCTTCAGCACGGCCAGCGCGCTATCGATGGTGTGGGTAGCGCACCAGGCGCCAATGGCGTCGTCGATTTCTTGCGTGCGCACGACACGCCCGTCATTGCGCGCCAGTTGCGGGTCGCCGGCCATGTCGATGCGGCCCATCGCCAGCATCAAGCGCTTGAAGATGGCGTCGCCATTACCGGCGATCACGATATTTTCGCCGTCCCCGGTGGTATAGGTATTCGACGGCACGATGCCGGGCAAAGAGCCGCCCGTGCGTTCGCGCACCACACCGGCCTGGTCGTATTCGGGCACCAGGGATTCCATCATGTTGAACACCGCTTCGTACAGCGCCACGTCGACCATCTGGCCTTCGCCGCGGTCACGGCCACCGGTCACGTCGCGATGACGCAGCGCCATCATGGCGCCGATCACGCCATGCAGGGCCGCCACCGAGTCGCCGATGGAAACCCCTACGCGCACCGGCGGGCGGTCGGCAAAGCCGGATACATAGCGCAGGCCGCCCATAGCTTCGCCGATCGCGCCAAAGCCGGGCAAGTCTTTCATCGGGCCGGTCTGGCCGAAACCGGACAGGCGCACCATGATCAAGGAGGGCTTGTCTTTCTTCAGCTGCTCGTAGCCGAGATCCCACTTTTCCAGCACGCCGGGCCGATAGTTCTCGATAATGATGTCCGCTTCCAGCGCCAGCTGGCGCGCGATCGCCCTGCCCTCGGCTGCCTTCAGGTTCAGTGTCAGGCTTTTCTTGTTACGCGCCTGCACCGACCACCACAGCGAGGTGCCGTCTTTCAGCACGCGCCAGGAACGGATAGGGTCGCCGCCATCGGGCGACTCGATCTTGATCACGTCGGCGCCGAATTCGGCCAGCATGCGGGCGCAGAATGGCCCGGCGATCAGGGTGCCCAGTTCCAGCACCTTGATGCCGGCCAGGGGTCCGGTGGAAGTCGTCTTGTCCATGGGTTTATGTCGCCCTGCGGTCCAGCATTGCGCGCGCAATCGTGCCCGCGTCGACGTATTCGAGTTCGCCGCCCACCGGCACGCCACGCGCAAGGCGGCTCACGCGCAGGCCGCGTGCCTTGAGCATTTCGCTGATGTAATGGGCGGTTGCTTCGCCTTCATTGGTGAAGTTGGTGGCCAGCACCACTTCCGTGACCACGCCATCGTTGGCGCGGCCCAGCAATTTTTCAAGATGGATATCTTTCGGGCCGATGCCGTCGAGCGGCGAAAGCCGTCCCATCAGCACGAAATACAAGCCCTTGTAGGTCAGCGTCTGCTCGATCATCAGCTGGTCGGCCGGTGTTTCCACCACGCACAGCAAGCGCTTGTCGCGCGCGTCGTCAAGGCAGTTCTCGCAGATCTCATGTTCGGTAAAGGTGTTGCACAGGGCGCAGTGATGCACGGCATCGACGGCCTGGAACAGGGCGCGCGACAGCATGGACGCGCCTTCCCGGTCGTGCTGCAACAAATGAAACGCCATGCGCTGCGCCGACTTGGGGCCGACGCCGGGCAGGCGCCGCAGCGCCTCGGTCAGAAATTCCAGCGACTTGGACATGGATCAGTCCTGTCCGGCCGCACTGATCAGACGCATGCGGCTGGTCATCAGAATGGCATTTTGAAGCCGGCTGGCAAATTCATGCCACCCGTCAGCCCTGCCATTTTTTCGGCGGAGGTCGCTTCGGCCTTGCGCACGGCGTCGTTGAAGGCGGCGGCAACCAGGTCTTCCAGCATGTCCTTGTCGTCGGCCAGCAGCGACGGGTCGATCGACACGCGCTTGACGTCGCTCTTGCAGGTCATCACGATCTTCACCAGGCCGGCGCCCGACTGGCCTTCCACTTCGACCAGCGCCAGTTGTTCCTGGGCTTTTTTCATATTGTCCTGCATTGCTTGCGCTTGCTTCATCAGGCCAGCCAGTTGATTTTTCATCATGGGAAATGCTCCGTATTATCTAATTAAGTTAATCAATGCAGGGTCGGCGCGGTGCCGGCCGGTGCAGGTGTAATCGTCCCCGGCACCACGAAGGCGTCGAATGTACGCTTCATATCGAGCACAAAGGGGTCGGTTTCAATGGTTTCTTCGGCTTGCCGCTGGCAGGCCTCGCGATGCGCCTGCGCTTCGGCACTGGCCGTGTACCAGACGGCGCCCAGTTCCGTATCGACATTGACCTTGCGGCCAAAGCGTTCGGCCAGGGCGGCGGCCAGTTTTTCCACGTTGGCCGGGCTGCGCCAGGTGTCGATCGGCACGCGCAGGCGGAAGGTGGTGCTGTGGCCATCGTGCAGGCATTCGATCAGCTCGGATTGCAACGCCAGCTGCTGGGCCACGCCGCGCAGCGGCAGCACGGCCGCCACGGCCGGCCAGTTGCCATCCCAGTCCAGGCCCGGCACGGGCGTGATCACATACGGCGCGCTGGGTGCGGCCTGCCGGGGCGCGCGCTGCGGCATCACCACGGCGGGCTGCTCGCCGCTGGCCTGGGCCGGTGCGCTTTGCACGGTGGCCGAGGCGCTGTCGTCGGAAAATTCGGTGACCCACGGCGGCAGGTCGTCATCGGGCTCGGATGGTGGCGGCGGTGCCGATGCTGGCGCCTCCTGCACGGCCACGGCCGTAACCTTCACCGCCTCCGTCACTGGCGCATCATCCCACGGCGCGGGCGACCTGGCGGCGGCGACCGGCGGGCTGCGCACTGGTGCAGCTGGTGCAGCGGCTGGCGCAGGAACAGGGACAGGTGCTTTCGGTGCGGAAGCCGGTGCCGATGCTGTGCTGCCGGGACGGCCTTTCGATGCAGCGCGGGCCGCTTCGAGCGCCGCATTGATGGCGGCGCGAGCCGAGCTGACCGGCGCTGCCGGCGCTGCAGCAGCTGCGACCGGCGCAGGTGGCGCTGGTGGTGCTGGTGGCGCTTCACTGCGCGCTACCGTTGCAGCCGCAGCGGCCACGACCGCTGGCGGTGGCGGCGGTGTCACGGCAGCATGGCTGGCCACGCTGTGGGCAGCAGCGCGTGCCGGCGGCGCCGGCTGGGCTGCTGCACGCGCGGCGGCAACAGCGGCCGGACGGTTCACTGGTGCGCTGGCAGGCGCGGCAGCAGGCAAGCCCTGATCGCCGCCCATGCCGGGACGAAACGCCAGCATGCGCAGCAAGGTCATGGAAAAGCCCGCATATTCATCGGGCGCCAGGCCCAGTTCATTGCGGCCATGCACCGCGATCTGGTAGAACAGCTGCACTTCCTGCGCGTCAAAAGCCTGTGCCAGGCGATTGATATCGGCGTACTCGGGCAGGTCCTGCGGCACGGCGGCCGGCACGCTTTGCGCCAGCGCGATCCGGTGCAGCAAGGTGCCGAGGTCCTGCAGGGCATTGTTGTACGACAGGCTGCGCGAGGCCATCTCGTCGGCCACGGCCAGCAAGTCCGCACCGTCCTGTTTCGCCAGTGCATTGAGCAAGCGCACCAGATAGGATTGGTCAAGCGCGCCGAGCATGCCTTGCACGGCGTCGAGCGTCACTTCGCCGGCCGCATAGGCGATCGCCTGGTCGGTCAGCGACAGCGCGTCGCGCATGGAACCGTGTGCGCCCTGGGCCAGCAGGCGCAAGGCCGGCTGCTCGAAGGCGATGCCCTCTTGCCCCAGGATATAGTCCAGGTGGCTGATGATATGGCCGGGCGGCATCTGCTTGAGATTGAACTGCAGGCAGCGCGACAGCACGGTGACCGGTATCTTTTGCGGGTCGGTGGTGGCCAGGATGAACTTCACATGTTCGGGCGGCTCTTCCAGCGTTTTCAGCATGGAATTGAATGCGTGATTGGTCAGCATGTGCACCTCATCGATCATATAGACCTTGAAGCGCGCATTGCTGGGTGCATACACCGCTTGCTCGAGCAGCTGCGCCATTTCATCGACGCCGCGGTTCGATGCCGCATCCATCTCTATATAGTCAACGAAGCGGCCCGCGTCGATCGCCGTGCACGCTTCGCACTGACCGCAAGGCTGGGCCGTGATGCCGCCGGTGCCATCCGGGCCGATGCAATTGAGCGACTTGGCCAGGATACGCGACAAGGTGGTCTTGCCGACCCCGCGCGTGCCCGTAAACAGATAGGCGTGATGCAGCCGGCCGCTGTGCAGCGCATGCGTCAGCGCGCGCACGACGTGCTCCTGGCCGACGAGCGTCTCGAAATTCTTGGGGCGGTATTTACGGGCGAGGACTTGATAGGACATGCTGAGATTTTACCATGCGATGTTGCGGTGATCCTGCGCTGCGGGCGCAAGCCTCATGGCCGGGCCAGCCAAGGCGGCAATTGTATCGCATGACCATAATGCATCGCCAAAACAAAAAAGCTGCCCTGGGGCAGCTTTGCGATTTGTTTCCCGAAGGAGGCGAGCCTGATCTGCGGCACTCATGGTTAATAGCCGTGGCTGCTTCGTTCCCGACCTGACCAGGTTAGCCATGCCACGATGCGCAGGGGCCCGCCGGGGATAATTATAACCGGTCTGCAGCCAATTGGGGAAGCAAGCTGAAATCCGGGGTCAGACCCTAATGCCGTTAAGTTAAGCCTTTCGATTCAAGACAGATTGTAAACAGCGGCAAATAATGTTAACTTTCGGGCAGTTATGGACTCTACTGCCTTTTTACTTGCCGC
>NZ_JBNYXQ010000005.1:0-353982 GCF_051380735.1 Janthinobacterium longum | reverse complement strand
ATCTGCCCAGTTACCTGGGCTGGCGGTGGATACTCGACGCCAGGAGAATTTTGTCCCCGGAAAGCTTGCTCAAAGCCACTATGGGAACCTTCCCACACTTGATGGTGACATAGCCTATTTTTACGCCGGATTGATACAATCGCAACTGGCGAAAAAAAGCATGAGGCATGCAATGAAACTGAAATTGATGGCGACGAGTGTGTTTCTGCTGGCGCAAGTGTCGCTGGCGGGCGCGGCGGACCCGGTCCCAGCCGATGCAGCGAAGACAATTTTCACGCTGTACGATGATGGCGGCGAACATTTTGCGCAAGCCTGCGGCAAGGCCAGGGCCATGCCTGAAAAATTCAAGCGACTCAAGCGGCTGTACGATCAAAAAGACTATATGGGCTCGAAACAGACGCAATTTGCCGACCAGAACGCGGCCGGCATCGACGCCTGGGATCATTTTTTCAGTTCCGCCAAAGCTTGCGAAAAAGCGCGGCTGCAACTGGAAAAAGACGCAGCGGCCGGTGGCTGACGGTTTTCCGGCGGTCTGACAGCCGCAAAACGGGGCCTGCGTGGCTTGTTTCACGCATGAAATGATGATTATGTGGCACACTGCGCGCTCGCATATCATCGTTGTCGCGGGAGCGCATAAGTATCAAATGAGCATCATCAAACAATTACCTTACGAGTGGCAGGTCGGCGTGCGCTACACGCGCGCCGGCAAACGCAGCGGTCGCAACAGTTTTATCTCCTTTATTTCCATGATTTCGGTGGCCGGCATCGCGCTGGGCGTGGCGGCCCTGATCGTGGTGCTGTCCGTGATGAACGGCTTCCAGAAGGAAGTCACCGACCGGCTGATGTCGGTGCTGGCCCATGTGGAAGTCTTCGACACGCGCGGCGCCATGCCGAACTGGCAGGAGCAGGAAAAAGCCGCCTACGCCAATGAGCAGGTCAAAGCCGTGGCGCCGTTCGTGGAAACCCAGGGCATGCTGCTCAACGACGAAACCATGCGCCCATCGGTGGTGCGCGGCGTGCTGCCGCTGCAGGAAGCCAAAGTCTCCAGCGTGGCAGGGCAGATGAAACAGGGCCAGTTCAGCTCCCTGACGCCAGACTCCTGGAATATCGTGCTCGGTATCGACCTGGCCAAGGCGCTAGGCGTGACCGTGGGCCAGAACGTGACGCTGATGCTGGAACGCGAACCGCGCGCCGGCGACTCCCTCAACAGCATGGTCATGCCGCGCATGCGCGCGCTGAAGGTGTCGGGCATTTTTGAAGCGGGCCACAATGAGCTTGATGCCAGCCTGGCGTTTGTCAACATGCAGGACGCCGAACAGCTGCTGATGCTCGACGGCCCCTCCGGCCTGCGTCTGCGTCTGCATGACATGAACCAGGCGCCGCAGGTGGCGCGCGAACTGAAGGCATCGATGCCGGGCGAACTGTGGATGCGCGACTGGTCGCGCGCCAGCGCCAGCTGGTATGCGCTGGTGCAAAGCCAGAAAAACATGATGTTCATTATCCTCAGCATGATTATCGCGGTGGCCGCCTTCAACCTGGTGTCGACGCTGGTGATGTCGGTGACCGACAAGCAGGCCGATATCGCGATTTTGCGCACGCTGGGCGCCTCGCCGTTTTCCATCATGAAGATCTTCATGATCCAGGGCGCGCTGGTAGGCCTGCTGGGGAGCGCCCTGGGCGTGGCCGGCGGCGTGCTGCTGGCGCTGAACGTCGGCGTGATCGTGCCGTTTATCGAAGGCATTTTCGGCCTGCACTTCATCTCAAAAGAGATCTACCAGATCAGCGCCGTGCCGTCCGACCTGCACTGGCTGGACGTGGCGCAGATCGGCCTGATCGCCTTTGGCCTGGCGCTGGTGGCGACCGTCTACCCGAGCTGGCGCGCGGCGCGCGTGAAGCCGGCCGAAGCGCTGCGGTATGAATAAATAGTTGGCGTGGCAAGGGGGTCAGACCCGTAGGGTCTGACCCCAGCCTTTTGCTGCATTACAAGTAACATTGGCTGATCAACAGAGTGCTGGGGTCGGACCCAGCGGGTCCGACCCCGGAATTAACGAAGCTATGAGCATGTTAAAAAATCTTCCCTTTGAATGGCTGGTTGGCCTGCGCTACACGCGGGCCGGCAAGCGCAGTGGCCGCAACAGTTTTATCTCCTTTATTTCGCTGATCTCGATGGCCGGCATCGGCCTGGGCGTGGCGGCCCTGATCGTCGTGCTGTCCGTCATGAACGGCTTCCAGAAGGAAGTTACCGACCGCATGCTGTCGGTGCTGGCCCATGTCGAGGTGTTCGACAACAGCGGCAGCATGCCGGACTGGCGCGCCGAAAAGGCCGAGGCCTTGAAGAACCCTGCCGTCAAGGGCGCTGCTCCTTTTGTTGAAACCCAGGGCATGCTGCTGCGCGACGATGCACTGCGCCCGGCCATCGTGCGCGGCGTGCTGCCCGAGGAAGAGCCGAATGTCTCGGACGTGGCCGGCCAGACCCGCATGGGCAGCTTCAAGGCGCTGCAGCCGGGCACCTACAATATCGTGCTGGGCATCGAACTGGCGCGCGCGCTGCGGGTGAACCTTGGCGAAAAAGTCACCCTGATGCTGGCCCAGGGCCAGGTCACGCCGGCCGGCGTGCTGCCGCGCATGCGCAGCTTTACCGTCAGCGGCATCTTCCAGGCCGGCCATAATGAATTCGATGCCGGCCTGGCCTTTATCAATATCGAAGACGGCCAGCGGCTGCTGCGCCTGGAAGGCCCATCCGGCCTGCGCCTGCGGCTGGTGGACATGAATCGCGCGCCGCAGGTGGCGCAAGAATTGAAAAAATCCATGCCGGGCGACCTGCGCATGCGCGACTGGTCGCAATTGAACGCCAACTGGTTTGCCGCCGTGCAGACAGAAAAGCGCATGATGTTCATTATCCTCACCCTGATCATCGCGGTGGCCGCCTTTAACCTGGTGTCGACGCTGGTGATGACGGTGACCGACAAGCAGGCCGATATCGCCATTTTGCGCACGCTCGGTGCCTCGCCGGGATCGATCATGAAAATCTTCATGATACAGGGCGCGCTGGTGGGGATTTTGGGCACGATACTCGGTGTCGGTGGCGGCGTGCTGGTGGCGATGAATATCGACGTCATCGTGCCGTTTATCGAACACCTGCTGGGCGTGCAGTTCCTGTCCAAGGATATTTACTTCATCAGCACCGTGCCGTCCGACCTGCGCTGGCCCGATGTCACGAAGATCGGCGTGCTGGCCGTGATGCTTGCCTTTCTGGCGACCCTGTATCCAAGCTGGTGGGCCGCCCGCGTGAAGCCGGCCGAAGCCCTGCGCTACGAATAACTTGAGAGCATGACCATGACCGATCTGAATAAAAATACCGTTCCGTCTACCCCGACCGCCGCGCCAGTGGTGCTTTCCTGCCGTGGCCTGGGCAAGACGTTTACCCAGGGCAGCTACAAGGTGCAGGTACTGGCCGGCATCGATATCGATATCCATCGCGGCGAACGCGTGGCCATCGTCGGCGCTTCCGGTTCCGGCAAATCGACCCTGCTGCATCTGCTGGGCGGCCTCGATACGCCCAGCAGCGGCAGCGTCTCCCTGCTGGGGAAAGACTTCGCCACCCTGAGCGAAAAGGCGCGCGGCGACTTGCGCAACGCCTCGCTCGGTTTTGTCTATCAGTTCCACCATCTGCTGCCGGAATTTTCGGCGCTGGACAACGTCGCCATGCCTTTGATGATACGGCGCATGAAGCGTGCGCCGGCCACCGACCTGGCGCAGCAGATACTGGCGCGCGTCAACCTGGCCAAGCGCGTCACGCATACGCCCGGTGAATTGTCTGGCGGCGAACGCCAGCGCGTGGCGCTGGCCCGCGCTCTGGTGACGCAGCCGGCCTGCGTGCTGGCCGACGAGCCGACCGGCAACCTCGATCACGCCACGGCCGAACAGATTTTTGATCTGATGCTCGAACTGTCGCGCACCCTGGGCACGGCATTCGTGATCGTCACCCACGATATCGAACTGGCCAGGCGCTGCGACCGCGTGCTGCGCCTGACCGACGAAGGACTGCAGCCTTACCAATATTAAGGGCTCATCATGCTGTGGATTGATACCCATTGCCACCTGGATGCCCATGAATTCGGCGCCGACTCGCTGCCGGTGGCGCAGCGCGCCGGGCAACTGGGCGTGGCGATGATCGTGATTCCCGCCGTCGAGATGGCGAACTTTGCCATCGTGCGCGAGCTGGCCCACGCCGCGCCGAACGGCTGCTATGCACTGGGCATCCACCCGATCTACGTGCCGCATGCCACCGAGGACGATTTGCTGGCGCTGCGCGAGGCCGTGGCAGCAGCGATGCAGGACCCGCGCTTTGTCGCCATCGGCGAGATCGGCCTGGACTTCTTTATTCCCATGCTGAAGGAACCGGCGATGCGCGCCAAACAGGAACACTTTTTGCGCGAGCAGCTGAAAATCGCCCGCGATTTCGACCTGCCGGTGCTGGCCCATGTGCGCCGCTCGCAGGATATCGTACTCAAACATGCGCGCCAGATCCGCCCCAACGGCGGCATCGCGCACGCCTTCAACGGCAGTTTTCAACAGGCGCAAGGCTATATCGACCTCGGTTTCAAGCTCGGTTTCGGCGGCGCCATGACCTTTACGCGTGCCTTGCAGATACGCAGCATGGCAAGCGACTTGCCGCTGTCCGCCATCGTGCTGGAAACCGATGCACCCGATATTTCCCCTGCCTGGATACACCCTGGCCGCAACAGCCCGGAACAACTGCCCCGCATCGGCGCCGTGCTGGCCGAACTGCGCGGTATTGACCTGGCCGAAGTGGCGGTGCAGACCAGCGCCAACGCCCGCGCGGTGATGCCGCGCCTACCCTTGATGGAAAGCTAACATGAATAAGAAAATACTTGCCGCGGCGCTGGCCAGCTGTTTGTCGGCACCCGCCATGGCGGCCGATCTGTGCGACGGCTTGCCCCGTCTGGATGTGACTACGCCGGCCGGTTTTTGCGTCGGCGTGCTGGGCGACGGCATGAAGTTTCCGCGCGGCGTGCTGCCGCTGACGAATGGCGACGTGCTGGTCACCGACATGGCCGGCTGGGCGGCAAACCAGGGCAAGTTGTGGCTGCTCAAGCGCCAGGCAGACGGCAAGTTCGAGCGCAAGCAGTTGCTCGACAAACTCGACCGCCCGAACGGCATCGTGCAGGGGCCGGACGGCATGGTGTATGTGGGCGTGGTAGGGCGCATCTTCCGCTTCGACCTGCGCGACCCGGCCACCATCACCGACGTGATCGGCGGCACCGCAAAGACGCCGCGCTTGCCGGGCCTGGGCCTGCATCCGCTGACCAATATGCGCTTCAGTCCGGCCGGCGATCTGTTTGTGAACGTGGGATCAAACACCGACCATTGCGAAGGCAAGGACAGCAAGGCGCCGGACGCCAGCAAACCGTGTGCCAGTGGCGAAGGCAAGGAAGCGCTGGGGGCGATTCGCGAATACAAGATGGCCTGGCCGGCCGGCACCGTCAGCAGCTGGAGTACCTACGTGCACGGCTTGCGCAATTCGATGGCGCTGGCCTTTCACCCGGCTACCGGCGCCCTGTGGCAGGCGGAAAATTCGCGTGACGCGATCCAGGCCGCCATGCCGCAACTGAAAAGCGACGAGAACCTGCCGCACGATGAACTCAATCTCGTCAAAGCGGGCCAGCATTACGGCTGGCCCTATTGCTACGACAACAACGTGGCCAGCCCCGAATATCCGAACACCGATTGCGCCGCCAGATACACCGTGCCGCAGCGGCTGCTGCCCGGTCACGCGGCGCCACTGGGCATGACCTTTTACACGGCCAGCCGTTTTCCCGCCATCTACAAAAACAGCCTGATTATCGGCTACCACGGCTACCGTGCCAATGGCCACCGCCTGGTGGCGCTGATGCCCGATGCAGCCGGCGCGCCGTTGGGAAAAACGGTCGAGCTGATCGGCAACTGGGAGCGCAAGGGCAAGCAGGGCAGGGGCGCGCCGGTCGATGTGAAGCAGGGCCAGGACGGCGACATCTACCTGGCCGACGATCATAACGGGCTGGTGTTGAAGCTGCATTACGCCGCACCGGCCAAACCCTGAACAGCGACCTGGCTATCTGAACTTTTTGCCCGCGCGCCCGCGCGACGCGGCATTGTGTGCACGCAGGATGGAGTCGACCCGTTCGGACGCATCGCGCGACAGAGTTTGCGCCACTTCGATGTCGGGGAAGAATTCGGGCAGGCGGTAGCTGAGCCAGGCATACGCCGAGTAATAGCGGCAGGTGTCTTCCACCTGCTGCAAATTCTGCGTGCCGCCGCCGTAAGTATGCTGGCGCAGGGTAGAGGTCTTGCCGAGCGACAGATTCTTCGCCCAGTGTTCCCACGCCGTTTGCAAGGACGGCACCTTGCTTGAAATCGGCACCAGGGAGAGCGTGAACTTGTCGGCCACGGAGAGCGGCAGGGTGTCGAGCCACAGCGCGCGTTCTTTCTGGTCTTCGGTAATGCGCGGGAAGAAAAAACCGTCCGGCACGTCGCTATTGTGAATGAAGCGGCGCAGCAGTTTTGACAGCGACTGCTCGCCCGTCACCGACGAAATCCGGTGCAAATGCTCGAGCGACGGCGCCACGGCAAAGCCGCTGGTGCTCAGAGGGTGCAGTTTTTCCTTCAGCAGGGCGCGCATCACTTCATGCGTTTCATTGTCGTAGCCGGCCACCAGCCCCTCTTCATGCACGCCGTAGCGGCCAGCACGCCCGGCGATCTGGCGCGCCAGCGCGGCCGAAATCTCTTCCTCTTCGCGGCCGTTGTACTTGACGCTGGTGGTCATCACGATGCGCGCGATCGGCATGTTCAGGCCCATCGCCAGCGCATCGGTACCGACCACCACATCGGCCGTGCCGTCGCGAAAGCGCTGCGCCTGCGCGCGCCGTACTTCGGGCGACAGATTGCCATACACGGTGGCCACCGACAGCCCGGTTTCGGTGATCATGTCGCGCCACATCAGCACCTCGCGGCGCGAAAACGCGATGACCGCGTCGCCACGGCGCAGGTTGCGCACCTTGCGCACGGCGGTGGGCTCCATCGACAGCGGCGCCATGCGCTTCAGTACGTGCACTTCCAGCGGGCATTCGAGCCGTTCGGCCAGCGCCTCGATGGCGCGCCGCGCTTCCGGTGCGCCCACCAGGTAGACGGTATGCGCCGGCGCGCCGCACACCGCCGCCGTCCAGGCCGCGCCCCGGTCCGGGTCGGCCAGCATCTGGATCTCGTCGATCACGGCCACCTCGACCACGGTTTTCGTCTCCAGCATTTCCACCGTGCTGGCCACATGGGTGGCGTCGTCGACCGTGCGCCGCTCTTCGCCCGTGATCAGGTTGACGGCCAGCGGTTTGCCGTGCGGCCGCGCTTCCAGCAGGCGCTCGTAGTTTTCCAGTGCCAGCAGCCGCAGCGGCGCCAGGTAGACGCCGCTTTTCGCTTTCACCAGTGCTTCCATCGCGCGGTGCGTCTTGCCCGAATTGGTGGGCCCCAGCAGGGCGATAAAGCGGCGCGGCAACCGGCGCGCCATCTCGAACGAGGCCGGATACTCGGCCAGGTTGATGCTCTGGCGCGTGCGCGTGGCATACTGTTCTTCCTGCTGGCGCTCGATCGCATGGTTGAAACGCTGGCGAATGCGGTCGAACACCATGCCGGCCGGCTCCGACGTCTGCATGTCGGCCAGGGTATGCAGGAACAGCATCGGGTCGGCTTCGACATCTTCGCTCTGGCCGGCGATATCGGCCACGAAATCGATCACATGCTGGCGCAGTTCGTCATACACGGCTTGCCCGGCACGCTCGCGTACCAGCGCCAGCTTGGCCTCGCGATCCATCTTGCGCCATTTGGCCGGCCGCGCCAGCACGCCCTGCGCGGGCACCAGCGCATACGGCACGCGCAGCTCGCCGGCCCGCACCTCGCCCGAAAAGCGCAGGAACACGCGGCCTTCCATCTTCACCAGCCGTACATGTTCGGCCAGTTCGCCCAGTTCCGCGACCAGGGTGGCGTCGTGATGGTCTTCGGCGAGGTCTGATGAATCGTTAGCGATGTGGCCTGGCTGGCCTGGAGTTGCGGAGGAAGTCATGAAATGCCTGGGTGTCGAGGGTGCAGCAGCGATTATACCGTGCCCGGCAGCGATGATTTGGCGCAAACCGGCGCCTGGACGACAGGGCTACAGTAAGCGACCCGCTGTTTATATGACCGCCGCAAACTGATCATGCGTCTCCATCTCCTTGCCTTTGTCTTTGGCGCCGCATGGCTGCAGACGCAAGCTCGCCTGCCGCAGCGACCTGGCCTGTTACTGGCCTTGGCCCTGATACTGGTCGCTGGTGTGGGCGCCTTGCTGCTGCTGCGGCGGCGCCACCCGGTCGTGAAAATGATGGCTGCGCTGGTCTGTGGCTTGGCACTGGGTTTTTACTGGGCCGCGTGGCTGGCGCAACTGGCTCTGGCGCCGCAGTTGGCGCTGGCCGACGAAGGCCGCGACATCACCGTGGTGGGTACGGTCGCCAGCCTGCCGTATCGATTCCAGCAGGGCGTGCGCTTCAATTTTGCCGTTGAAACGGCTGTCGGCGCCGAGGTGCCACCGCTGCTCGCGCTATCTTGGTATGCCGGTTTTCGTGATGAAATCACCAATGAAGTGGGCGACGTGCAGCCGGGCCAGCGCTGGCAACTGACGGTGCGTTTGCAGCGCCCGCACGGCAACGCGAATCCGCAGGGTTTTGACTACGAAGTGTGGCTGCTCGAGCAGGGCGTGCGTGCCACCGGCTATGTGCGGCCGGCGCCGCGCATGGACACGCCAAATGTGCGCCTCGACAGCTTTGTGCCCGGTTTCAACAATGTGGTGCAGGCCAGCCGCGCCGCGCTGCGTGCGCGCATTATGCGCAGCCTGCACGGCAAGCCCTGTGCGGGCGTGATCGTGGCGCTGGTGGTCGGTGACCAGCGCGCGATACCGCAGTCGGACTGGCAGGTATTCAATCGCACTGGTGTCAGCCACCTTATTTCCATTTCGGGTTTGCATATCACCATGATCGCCGGCATGTTCGCGCTGGCCGCCGGCGCCCTGTGGCGGCGCTCGTTTTTCACCGGCCGCCAGCTGCCCTTGCTGCTGCCAGCGCAAAAAGTGGCCGCGCTGGCTGGCGTCGTGGCCGCCTTGCTGTATGTGTTGCTGGCCGGTTTCGGCGTGCCGGCCCAGCGCACCTTGTATATGCTGGCCGTGGTGGCGCTGGCCCTGTGGCTGGGCCGCATCACCAGCATTACCCATGTGCTGTGCCTGGCCCTGGGCGTGGTGGTGGTGATCGACCCGTGGGCCGTGCTATGGCCCGGCTTCTGGCTGTCGTTCGGGGCAGTCGCCACCATTTTGTACGCCACGGTGGGCCGCATGGCCAGTCACCCGGAGTTGGACGCCAGCCGCTGGCAGCGGGCAAAGATGGCGCTTGCGCTGGGCGCGCATACGCAATATGTGGTGACGGCGGGGCTGGTGCCGCTCACCATGCTGCTGTTCGCGCAGGTGTCACTGGTGTCGCCCGTCGCCAATGCGCTGGCGATACCTGTCATCAGCCTGCTGGTCACGCCCTTGTCGCTGCTGGGCAGCGTGCTGCCCGCGCCGTTGTCCGACTGGATACTGCTGCTCGCGCATTTTCTCGTACAGATGCTGGCGCAGGTGCTGGACTGGCTGGGCGCACGGCGCTTCGCCGTCTGGACCGCGCCGGTACCGCCGGCATGGAGTTTTTGCTGGGCTGTTTTTGGTACGCTGTGGTTGCTGGCGCCGCGCGGCTGGCCACACCGCTGGGCCGGCATGCTGAGCTGGCTTCCGCTGCTGACGGCCATGCCATCGACCCCGCCACCCGGCCAGCTATGGGTGACCGCCTTCGACGTGGGCCAGGGCATGGCGCTGCTGGTGGAAACGCACAAGCACCGCTTGCTGTACGACACGGGCCCGGCCTATGGCCTTGATTCCGACGGCGCCAGCCGCGTCATCGTGCCTTACTTGCGCGCACGGGGCATAGGCATGCTCGATGGCCTGATGATTTCGCACAGCGACATCGACCATGCGGGCGGCGCCTTGTCGCTGCTGGAAAACCTGCCCGTCGGCTGGCTGTCATCGTCCTTGCCCGATGGCCACCCGGCTGTGGACTTCCAGCGGCGACTGTCCCGGCCGCACCTGCGCTGCGAGGCAGGGCAGAGCTGGACCTGGGACGGCGTGCATTTTGACATGCTGCATCCGCTGGCCGAAGCCCATCACGATATCAGCCTGAAACCGAACGCCCGCAGCTGCACCTTGAAAATCACCGCCGGCAAGCATGCGATATTGCTGGCCGGCGATATCGAGGCAGAGCAGGAAGCTGCATTACTGGCACGCTCGGCAGGACAACTTTCCGCCGACGTGTTGCTGGCGCCGCACCATGGCAGTGGCACATCGTCAACGCCAGCTTTCCTGAGTACGGTCCAGCCGTCGCTGGCGATCTTCCAGGTGGGGTATCGCAACCGCTACAAGCACCCGAAGGCGCAGGTCTACCAACGCTATGGCGACATGGGCATCGTACGGTTGAGAACAGATGTGGCAGGTGCGATCACCATGCATTTCGGGCAGGACGTGGCAATTGAGTCGTATCGGAATGCCTATCCACGTTATTGGTACAGCGTGTCGATGGCCTCAAAATAAATAATGACTAATAAGTAGTTATTTATTTTATCGGGTCAAGCATGACTACTGGGAAAACCACAAAGAACTTCAATCTGCATTTATATTTCCGTCTTGTTCGACATCGCTCATCTTCTTGGTTATTATGAATTTCTTGGTGGAAAACAATAAAAGGGACATGATATGGGCTGGTTTAATAATTTTAATATTTCCAGAAAATTAATAGTGTCATTCTCTGTATTGATTATCCTGACCAGCGTGCTCGGCCTGTTTTCGATCAGCCAGCTGGTCAAGGTGAGCCAGGCCTCCAGCGATATTGCCACCAACTGGCTGCCAGCCGTGCGCTATCTGGGCCAACTCCAGAATTCGCTGTCGCGCTATCGCATTTCCGAAGCGACCCATATCCTGCTCAACGAAGAGGCGGACATGGTCGCCACCGACAAGTCGATGGCGACCCGGCTTGAAACGCTGGGCAAGCAACAGGCCAATTACGCCGCGCTGGTCTCTGAGCCGGAAGAAAAGCGCACTTATGCCGAACTGCAGAAATCACTGGACGAGTACAAACGCCTGAGCCAGGAACTCAAGAGCCTTTCACATGCAGGCAAGAAGGATGAGGCGCGCGTGCTGTTTCGCGGAGCATCGAACAAGCAGTTTCGCCAGGTCAACGACCAGCTCGAAGCACTGGTCAAGATCAACGACGATGGCAGCCTGGCATCCGACCAGCAGGCCAGCGCCACGTTCAGCCAGGCGCGCAGCCTGATCCTGGTGATGCTGGCGGTGCTGATCGTGGTTGGCCTGGCGCTGGCCATTTTTGTTGCGCGCACGGTGGCGCTGCCGCTGCGCGAGGCCGTGGGCGTGGCGCAGCGTGTCGCCGCAGGCGACCTGACAGCGACCATCTCGCGCGGCGGGGCCGACGAGACCGGCCAGCTGATGACCGCGCTGGCGGCGATGAACAGCAGCCTGCTGCAGGTGGTGGGCGAAGTGCGCGGCGGCACCGATACCATCGCCATTGCCTCGGCCGAAATCGCCAGCGGCAATCTGGACCTGTCCAGCCGCACCGAGGAACAAGCAAGCTCGCTGGAGCAAACTGCGTCGGCAATGGAAGAGCTGACTTCGACCGTCAAGCAAAACGCCGACAACGCGCGGCAGGCCAAGCAGCTCTCGCTGTCCGCTTCCAGCGTGGCCGGCGATTGCGGCAAAGTGGTTGGCGAGGTCATCACCACGATGGACTCGATCAGTGCCTCGTCGCGCAAGATCGTCGACATTATCAGCGTGATTGACGGCATTGCTTTCCAGACCAATATTTTGGCGCTGAACGCGGCGGTCGAGGCGGCCCGGGCCGGCGAGCAAGGTCGCGGCTTTGCGGTGGTGGCATCCGAGGTGCGTAACCTTGCCCAGCGCAGTGCAGCGGCGGCCAAGGAAATCAAGGCGCTGATCGACGACTCGGTGGTCCAGGTCAGTGCCGGCACGGCGCAGGTCCAGCATGCCGGCAAGACCATGGCAGAAGTGGTCGACAGCGTGCGCCGCGTCAGTGACGTAGTCTCGGAAATCACGGCGGCCGGCGAAGAGCAGAGCGTTGGCATCGAGGAAGTCAACCGCGCCATCATCCAGATGGATAGCGTGACCCAGCAAAACGCCGCCCTGGTGGAAGAAGCTGCTGCTGCCGCAGCAGCGCTGCAGGAACAGGCCGCCAAGCTGGCGTCAGTGGTCAGCGTGTTCCGCCTGGCATAGCCTGTTCCGCTGCTGGTTGAAAGGGGCTGCTGCCGGGGCTGAGCTGTCATGCATCAGGCAGTTCCAGCCCCTGTTTCTTGACGTGCTCCAGAAACAAGCGCGCCCCCTTGGCCATGCGCGAGGTGCCATACACCGCATGCATGCTGGGATCGAGTTCCTTTGACGAGGTCAGCCGGTAGGCGGGGCAAACGCGCACCAGCTTGCCGCTGGCCACCGACGGTTCTGCCAGCCAGCTGGCCAGTCGCGCGATGCCGGCGCCTTCCAGCGCGGCCTGGAAGGTGGCGATGCCGGAAGTAAAGCGAAAGCGCGGCTGGACCTGGTAGCGCACATTGCGTTCGGTGGAAACAAAATGCCAGTCGCGCAGGATGCGCGGGGCCGAATGCATGATGATGTCGTGGGCGGCCAGGTTTTCCGGTTCGGCGGGCAGGCCCATGCGCTCGACGTAGTCGGGGGCGGCGTACATATAGCGGCGGTAGTTCCACAGGGCGTAGCCGATCAGTTCGCTGGACTGGGGGAAGGCGCCACGGATGGCGAAATCGAGCTTTTCCTGGATCGGGTCGATCGATTTGTCCGAGAAATGGATGTCGACCGACACATTCGGATAGTCGCGCGAGAACCGCGCCACCAGTTTCGGCAAGAAGCCCAGCGACAGGATCTCGGGCGCGGAGATGCGCACCCAGCCTTGCGGAGAGTTGCTCAGTTCAGCCAGCTGGTCTTCCGCTTCGGCCTGGGTTTCCAGCAAATGCCTGGCCGAGGCGTAATAAGTTTCGCCGGCGGTGGTCAATGTGAACTGCTTTTGCGTACGCAAGATCAATTCCGCGCCAATCGCGTCTTCCAGGAACTGGATGGCGCGCGTGACGGCCGACGGCGAGCGGCCCAGCATGCGCGCCGCGTGCACGAAACTGCGTTTTTCCACCACCGTGCAAAAAGCACGGATTTCCCACATCAGCTTGATCGACATTGCCTGCTTCCCGCAGCCTAAAAGGCCAGTAGACCGCAGCGCACCCCATTTCGTCAAGCGTTACGTCTGATTGCGTTTTGCGCAATATGAAGTTGCATCCAGAAAAACCCGCGCGGCCTATACTTGCCCTGTTGCCATCCTTTACCTTGCCGCCATGCTGACCATTTCACTGCTGTGTTTGTTTGCCTTTTTTGCCGGCCTGATCGATGCCGCCGTGGGTGGGGGCGGGTTGATTCAGTTGCCGGCACTGTTCAACCTGATGCCGAACATGGCGTCGGCATCCTTGCTCGGCACCAATAAATTGGCGTCGGCCTGCGGCACCACCTTTGCCGCGCGCTCGTTTATCGGCAAGGTACAGGTGCCCTGGCTGCTGGTACTGCCGGCCGTGGCCGCCGCTTTCGTGATGTCATTCCTGGGCGCAGCCGCCGTTTCCTATGTGCCGCAGCAGGTGGTGCGGCCGATGGTGCTGGTCTTGATCATCATCATGGCGATCTACACGTTCATCAAGAAGGATTTCGGCAGCCTGCGCGAAGCGCGCACTGTAGGGCCGCGCGAGCGCATCCTGGCGGTGGTGATCGGCGGCGCCATCGGTTTTTATGATGGCCTGTTCGGGCCGGGCACGGGCAGCTTTCTGATTTTCCTGTTTATCCGTGTGTTCGGCTTCGACTTTATCCTTGCCTCGGCGTGCTCGAAACTGGTCAATATCGCTACCAATCTCGCTGCGCTGGCATTTTTTATTCCTGCCGGTCATGTGGTGTACGCGGTGGCCGCGCCGATGGCGGTGTGCAATATCCTCGGTGCGCTGACCGGTACCTGGATCGCCGTGCGCCGTGGCGCCGCCTTTGTGCGGGTGCTGTTCCTGGTGCTGCTGGTGATGTTGATCGTGAAACTGTCCTACGATATTTTCAAGTAAGACACCGCCATGAAAACCATCCGCGGCGTGCTGTGGGATAACGATGGCGTGCTGGTCAATACCGAGCTGCTGTTTTACGAAAGCAACCGCGAGCTGCTGCTGCCTTACGGCATTGACCTGACGCCGAAGCAATTTTTCGACTGGTTCCTCGACCATAATTACGGCGCCTGGCATCTGCTGCTGGGACAGGGGCACGATATTGCGCTGGTCGAGCGGCTGCGGCTGGAACGCAAGCAGCTGTTCGCTGAACGGCTGCGCCAGGCGCGGCAACTGGCTATGCCAGGCATGGGCAACTTGCTGGACTGCATGCGCCCGCATGTGGGCATGGGCGTGGTGACCAGCGCCTACCGCGAACATTTTGAACTGAGCCATGCGCACAGCGGCTTGCGAGACCAGTTTGATTTTGTGCTGACGCGCGAATCGTACGGCGCCAGCAAGCCGGCGCCCGATGGCTATCTGCTGGGCTTGCAACGGCTGGGGCTGGCAGCCGGGGAGTGCGTGGCGGTGGAGGATGCGCCGCGCGGCTTGCGGGCGGCGCATGCTGCCGGGCTGGAATGCATTATCTTGCGCAACCACATGAACCGCCATTACGCCTTCGACGGCGCGTTTTGCGTGGTGGACTCGGTCGCGGAACTGGGCGCAGTGCTGGCCACGTTCGTGCCCGGTGCGGCCAGAGCCTTGCCGCAGTTAGAGTGCGCACTCTGATCCATCCGGCCGGCCTGCCATTACAATCATCCATCGCCCAGCCTGCCTGAAGAACATCATGACACTACCGCAGCTCCATTTTTCCCACGCCAACAGTTACCCGGCCGGCACCTACCGCAAGCTGTTTTCGCTGTTGGGCGAGCACTATCAGGTGCAGGCGCTCGACATGCATGGACATGATCCGCGCTACCCGGTCACGGCCGGTTGGCCCGAGCTGGTGCGCGAACTGGTTGATGACCTCGAGCGCCGCTACAGCGCACCGGTGATCCTGGTCGGCCATTCGCTGGGCGGCATGCTGAGCGTGATGGCGGCCAAGGCCAGGCCCGATCTGGTGCGCTGCGTGGTCTTGCTCGACTCGCCCGTGGTAGCCGGCTGGCGCGCCATGTTCGTGCGCCTGGCCAGGAACACGGCCATCGGCGAGCGCTATTCGCCGGCGCGTTTTTCTGCCCGGCGCCGTAAGGTGTGGCCCGACGCGCAGGCGGCGCATGACCATTTTGCCGCCAAGGAGCTGTTTTCCATCTGGGCACCGCAAGTGCTGCGCGACTATATTGCCAGCGGCCTCGCACCCCATCCCGACGGCGTGCAGCTGCGTTTTACGCGTGAGGTGGAAACCGAGGTTTACCGGGGCTTGCCGCACCACGTGGGCAAGCTGGTGAAGGAAGGCTTGCCGGTGCCGGTCGGTTTTATAGGGGGGACTGAATCGGTCGAGTGCCGGCAGGCGGGGCTGGCGGCGACCAGGAAACTGGTCGGCAGGTTTTTCCGGCAAGTGCCGGGTGGCCATCTGTTTCCGATGGAGTCGCCCGAGCTGACGGCGCAGGTCGTGCATGAAATGATTTCCGATCTGCTGGCCAGGCCGGCCTGAGCCATCAATTTCGGCGCCGTGGGGGCCAACGGTGGCGGGTTTTCGCGTAAAATCCAGCCATTCCGATATTCTAGAAAGATGCCCCAGCGATGACGATTAAAAGCGATAAATGGATACGCCGCATGGCGGAGTCAACCGGCATGATCGAGCCGTTCGAACCTAACCAGGTGCGCGCCGTCGATGGCCGCAAAGTCATTTCGTATGGCACCTCGTCGTATGGCTATGACATCCGCTGCGCCGACGAGTTCAAGATTTTCACCAATATCAACAGCACGATTGTCGATCCGAAAAACTTCGATTCGAACTCGTTTGTCGACGTGAAAAGCGATGTCTGCATTATTCCGCCCAATTCCTTCGCGCTGGCCCGCACCATCGAATACTTCCGCATTCCACGCAGCGTGCTGACGATCTGCCTGGGCAAGTCGACCTACGCACGTTGCGGCATTATCGTCAACGTGACCCCATTCGAGCCAGAATGGGAAGGCTATGTGACGCTGGAGTTTTCCAACACCACACCGTTGCCGGCCAAAATCTACGCCGGCGAAGGCTGCGCGCAAGTGCTGTTCTTTGAAAGCGATGAAGTGTGCGAAACCTCGTACAAGGATCGCGACGGCAAGTACCAGGGCCAAAGCGGCGTGACCCTGCCAAAGGCGTAAGCTACCTTTTCGCCAGCCAGGCCGCCAGTGCAGGCGAGGCCTGGTACAGCGGCATATGGCCGCGCAGCAGGGATCTGCGCGCTGCGCCGGTAAGCCGCGCTGAATAACGTACCGCAATATTGCCGCCCGCCACCAACAGTTCGACGGCCGGAAACTGGCCTTGCACGCCGGGAATCGACGTAGCGACAAAGCTGCCGTCCGCCCGTCGCGCCATGCGCGAGGTAGTCACTACCCCCGTATTGGTATTGCGGAGTCCGATTTCATGCCGGTGGATCGCCAGCGCTTCGATACCTTGTTGCTGGTGGGGGAACTGCAGCCCAGACCCGTGACCTGCCGGTTGCCCGGCCGCCGGCCCGACTGCGGCACCCCCATCAGGTGGCGCAGCAATTCGTCGCGCAATAGCGGGTCATCCGGCACGCTGCGTGCGTGCGGCACCAGCCCGGTCGAGGTGCCGCCACGCAGATGGTGCATGGGATACTCATGCACGCCAAAGCGCAGAGGGGGAGAAAAGTCGTGCAGGGTGGGCAGGAGTGGCGTCATGGCTGGCTGTCGTTGCAGGGGAAGTACGCCAGTGTGCCGGTTTTCAAGGTCGTTAGTGGGCAGTTGCACCGGCCGTCTTTACCTACCCTTACGCTTGTGCCTGTTTATCTAAAGGAAACTTTGCGATAATGAGGGTATCGATTCAGACGAAAGACAATCATCATGGTATCGCCAATCAGTTCGGGTAGCGGGGTCAGCGCGGTAATTACAGTCGCCAGCAGCAGCGGGGCCAGCAGCAGCGGGTCCAGCAGCGCCAAGCAGATCGCCGCACTGCAAGAGCAGATTACGGATGCGCAAGAGCATCTGAAGGCGTCGCAGAAGGGGGAGCAGACGGAAGCATCGAAAAAGATGCAGAAGGAGCTGGCGCAGCAGATAGAATTGCTGCAGGCGCTGATCGCACAATTGCAGGCGACTGCCGCCCAGCAGGCTCAGCAAAAGCAGGACAGCAAGGCCGCCAGCAGTACGGATACCAGCAGCACCGATACCAGCGGCCCTGCACGCTCGGCCATCTCGACCCTGGGCAGCGTGATCGACACCCAGGCATAAGCCTTGACGTCAGCCCGTCTGTTTGGCGGGCAAGCGTATCTCCACGCACAGGCCGCCGCTGCTGCGGTTCCTCGCCGCGATCGAGCCGCCATGGCCCTTGACTACATGCTGGGCGATGGCCAGGCCCAGGCCATGGCCATCGGTCGATTTCTGCGTGTTGCTGGCGCGGAAAAACGGCTCGAAGATGGCGGACAGGTCGGTCTCGGCCACGCCGGGGCCATGGTCCAGCACGCTCACATGCACTTGCCGGCCCTCGTCATGGCGCGACAGCACCACTTTGACAACACTGGCGTCCGGGCTGTGCTTGATGGCGTTGCGCACTACGTTTTCCACCGCGCGCCCCAGCAATTCGGCCTGGCCGTTGACGATGGCGCTGGCGATATCGGCGTCGCCGCTGACGGTGATGCCGACCTGGCGTGCGTCGGCCTCGGCCTCGAAACGGGCGTCTTCGACGATGTCGTGCAGTAAATCGGCGATGCTGAAGTCTTCGTTGAGCGGGTTGACGGCGCCCGCTTCCAGGCGCGACAGGGTCAGCAGTTCGCCGACCAGCTTGTCCATGCGCACGCTTTCGCGCTCAATGCGGTCCATCGAGGCGGCCAGCTTGTCGGGCTGCTGGTGGGCCAGGCCGATGGCGGCCTGCAGGCGCGCCAGCGGCGAGCGCAATTCGTGCGACACATCGTGCAACAGCCGCGTCTGGCTATCCATCAGGCTGCGCAAGCGGCCTGTCATGCGGTCGAAATCGCGGCCCAGGTCGGTCAGCTCGTCGCGGCGCCTGGCGACCGCCTGGAAGCGCGGCGCCAGGTCGCCACCGGAGGCCGCTTCGAACGCGGCGCGCAGGTCGCGGATCGGGCGCGAAAAATACCAGGCCAGCAGGAAGGCAAACAGCAGGCTGGCCACGGTGGCGGCGATAATCGGAATAAAGGTACGGTAAGGGCTGTCCATGCGCGGGCCTGGCGGCGGCTTCATGCCGTTCATGTCGGCTGGCGCGCCGGGTACGTCCATGCGCAGCCCCGGCGGCATGCGGTTGCCGGCCATGCTCACCGCGTTCAGGGTTTCGCGCGCGGCGTCAGTGCCGGCCGTGCGGAAATGTTCGGAATAGGGCAGGAACAGCAAATAGCGCACGCCGTCGCTGCCGGTGGCTTCACGCACGACGACGCGCGGCTGTTGCTGTTGCAGCAAGGCACGCGCCTTGTTCAGCATGGCGGGCTGCACGGTACGACCCATCAGCTCGCGGCCGTGGACATCGACAGCCATCACGCGCATGCGCTCGAGCTTGCCGATGAAATGCTGCAGTGCCTTGCTGCCGCCCGCTTCGAGGGTGGCGGTGGCCGCTTCGATGGCCATTTGCGCCGGCGGGCTGGTGTCGATTTCCTGCGTCCGCGCCTGCTGGGCGGCGCGGCTTTTCAGCCAGAAAGTACCACCGATGCCGATGGTGGCGGCGACCTGGGCGAGCAAGATGCACAGGAAAAACTTCCAGAACAGGCGGCCCACGCTTATTCCTTGATCAACTGGTAGCCGAGCCGGTACACGGTCTGCAGGCAGGAGCGGCCGTCGTCCAGGCTGCCGAGCTTGCGGCGCAGGCTGCTCAGGTGCACGTCGATATTGCGGTCGAAGCGGGCCATGGGCCGGCCCAGCCCCAGTTCGGACAATTGATTCTTGCTCACCGGTTTGCCGGCATTACGCACCAGCACTTCCAGCAGATTGAATTCCGTGCTCGTCAGTTCCAGCTGCACCCCGGCCCAGGCAGCGCGCCGCTGTTCCGGCCACATCGTCAGGTTGCCAACGGTCAAGGGCGCGGTGGCCGAGGTGTCATGCGGCAAGGCTTGCGAGCGGCGCAGGATGGCGCGGATGCGCGCCGTCAGTTCGCGCGGCGTGCAGGGCTTGGTGACGTAATCGTCGGCGCCCAGTTCCAGGCCGACAATGCGGTCGGTATCGTCGCCGCGCGCCGTCAGCATCAGGATCGGCAGCCGGCTGCCGGCGCGGATGCGGCGCAAGGTTTCCAGACCATTCATGCGCGGCATCATCACGTCGAGGATGGCGATGGCGTACTGGCCCGTCAGCGCTTCGGCAGCGCCTCGTTCGCCGTCATGCACGGCTTTCGCTGCAAAACCTTCCTGCTCCAGGTATTCCTGGAACATGCCGACCAGTTCGATGTCGTCGTCGATTAACAATACCTTGCTCATGCGTATGCGTCTTCCTGATTCTTTGCGATGTTGACCGGCCATGATAGCAGCCACGGCCTGGGCCTTTGCTGCGTTTTACGCGCTTTTACATGGCTTCCTTTATACAGTTTTTCACATTGCTTTACACGTCTTTACCTTGCACTGACGTTGCTTTACACGCAAGCGCCGCACAATCGAGTCTTATTGAAACGAGAGGAATTCAAGCATGAAACAAGCAACTGCCATGATGTCGCTGCTACTGGCCACCGCCTTGGGCGCACCGCTGGCCGCCCATGCCCAGCACGGTCTTGATCACGGTCCCGGTCCGGGTCTGCGCATGGAGGGGCCGGGTGCTGGCTTGCCGCCATTCCTGCGTGGCGTGCAACTGAGCGAAGCGCAGCAGGACAAGGTCTTTGCCGCCACCTACGCCCAGGCACCGCTGCTGCGCGAACAGCAAAAAATCGCCTTCAAGGCACATGAGCAACTGCGTGAACTGGCCTCGTCGAACCACTATGACGATGCGAAAGCCGTGGCGCTGGCCAATGGCGCGGCGCAGGCGATGGCGAAGATCAGCCTGCAGCATGCGCGGCTGGAGCAGCAGTTGCTGGCCGTGCTGACGCCGGAGCAGCGCCAGCAGGCAGAGGCCAGGACGGCGCAGCACGGCGAACAGGCAAGCAGGCCATGAACCGCAAGCCTGCCAGCATGGCCGACACGGGCATCGGCCGATACGCCTTGCGCCTGGTGTGCCTGTGCGCCAGCCTCAGCCCCGCGCTGGCCGGCTTGCCCCACCTGATGGAGTATGTATGGGCTTACATGATTTCGGCCTGGCGTCCGACCTTGAAGTGATGCAGCGTCGGGCGCTGGAACGGCGCCGGCTGCTGCGCTGGGTGCTGGCGGGCGCGGCCACCTTGCCTATGATCAGTTGCGGCGGTTCTGGCGGCAGCGCTACGGCATCGACCGGCGCCACAGCCACGCCGGCAACGAGCACGCTGGCGGCAGGCACCTGCGCGGTAATCCCGGAAGAAACCGGCGGCCCCTATCCGGCCGACGGCACCAACACCAATGGCGGCAGCATCATCAATGTGCTGAACCAGTCGGGCGTGGTGCGCAGCGATATCCGCAGCAGTTTCAACGGCGCCACCGGCGTGGCGGCCGGCGTGCCCTTGACCATCAGGCTGCAGCTGGTGAACGCCAATGCCAGCTGCGCCAGCCTGGCCGGCTACGCGATTTATCTATGGCATTGCGACCGCGACGGCCTGTACTCGCTGTATTCGAGCGGCGTCACGGCGCAGAATTATCTGCGCGGGGTGCAGGAAACGGACAGCACCGGTAGCCTGTCGTTTGCCACGATCTTCCCCGGCTGCTATGCGGGACGCATGCCGCACGTGCATTTCGAGGTCTACCCGAGCCTGGCCAAGGCAGCAGCGGCCAGCAACCGCATCAAGACGTCGCAATTCACGTTCCCTCTGGCGACCCTGAACGAGGCTTACACGGCCAGCGGCTACGCCTCCAGCGTGCGCAACCTGTCACAGATCAGCTATGCCACCGACAATGTCTTCAGCGATGGCATCAGCTTGCAGATGGCCGGCGTGTCGGGCAACCCCAGCGACGGCTATGTCGTTACGCTGATGGTCGGCATCAATGGCTAGGCTGTCATGAAACCGAGGTCGCGCTGGCTGAAATTGGCCAGGTTGGGAAACACTTCGCCCAGCTGGCTGTCCGGCACGCCGAACCATCTGGCCAGGGTTGCGCCATACTGGTCGACCGAGATGGTCGGCAGCAGCGAGCCGGAACCGACGTCGAGCGCATGGCCCAGGCCGGAGGCCGGAAAGGCGCCGTAGATATCGCGTCCGCGCACGGCGCCGCCAACCACGAAATGGTGCGCACCCCAGCCGTGGTCGGTGCCGTCGCCATTGCTGGTAAAGGTGCGGCCGAAGTCCGAGGCCGTGAAGGTAGTGACCTGGCGGCGCAGGTCGGTCCCCTGCAGGGCGGCCAGGGTGGTGTCGAAATAGGCCAGCGCGTGCGCCAGGCGGGCCATCAGATCGGCCTGCTGTATCTTTTGCCGGTCGTGCGTGTCGAAGCCGCCCAGGGTCACGTAAAACACCTGCCGCCTGGCCCCCAGAGCACTGCGACCGCCGATAATGCGCGCCACCGTCTGCAGTTGCACCGCCAGCGGATTGGTGGCTGCCACGCCAGTGGTCGGATTGATGTAGCTGCTCGGATTGGGCACGCCGCTGGGGCCGGCGGCCAGCATGGCGCCGCTGAGGATGGACTGGCTGGATATGGCGCGCTGCACCGCCGACTTCTGTTCCTGCTCGATCAGGTCGCTGCCGGCGTCGGCCAGGATGGCTTGCAGCGCGCTCGTGCCGGCTGCGGTGCCGAACAGATTGGCGCTGATGCCGCGGATCGGCACGGCGCCGGCCTGGCCGACCTGGAACTGGCGCACCTGCTGGCCGCTGAGGAAGACCGTATTGCCGGCTGCCGAAATGGTGGTAAACATGGCATTGCTGTTGCCGGCCATCGCCAGGTCGCCCAGGCGGCCGCCCCAGCCCACGCTGGCGCCTTCGGGCTGGCCGGATTGCCAGGTCGATTGCTGGTCATTATGCGAAAACAGCTTGGGCGGCAGCGCCACGCTTTTCGCCTTGTACTGGGCCAGCGTGGTCGGCTGGACCAGGGTGCCGACATTGGCCACCACGGCCGCGCGGCCACCATCGAACAACTCCTTCAACGGCCCGAGGGAAGGGTGCAGGGCAAAGCTGCGGCCGGCCTGCGCAGTAGCGGGATTGACGGGCAGCACGCCGCCCGTTTCGCTGATGCCGGGCAGGTGGATCGAGTCGCTGCCGCCGGTGTTGCGCACGCGCAGGTACTCATTCCAGGATGCGCTGTCGGTGGCAAGCACGGTATTGAAGGCGTCGTTGCCGCCGTTCAGGAACAGGCACACCATGGCCTTGTAGTCGCCGCTCGATTGGGCGGCGGCATTGCCCATGGCGGCCAGGTTCAGCGCGAACGGCGCGGCGCCGGTGCCCGCCAGGGTCAGCATGGAACCGAGAAAGTGGCGGCGGGAAAAGTGCGGAAGCTTGATAGTCATGACATGGTCCTTTTACTTTTGCACCAGGTAATCGGTCGAGGCCATGGCCAGGAAAATTGCCAGCTTGACCCGGTTGGACTGCAGATTGGCGATCTGCGTACCATTGGTGGAACTGGCGGCAGGCAGGGCGATGCTGTTGACGGCACCGACGATCTGCCCGCGCAGCCTGGACGACATGGCGCCATTCATCAACAACAGGTCAACCCGGTCGACCAGCGCGTTGGCGTCGGCACTGACTGCCAGTTCATTGCTGTAGTCGGGTTTCACCTGGCGCGCGTCGCCGACGCCGGCATTGACCGCGTCCTGCATGAAGTTCAGATAGCCGGTCACCGACGGCTCCGAGGTGATCTGCATTTCAGGCGCCACCAGGCCAGCGCTGGCGATGGCGGAGTTGGGCGGCACATAGGAAGGGCGGTAGAAATTGAAGACCGACGGCGCATTGAGCGCACTTTGCCCCAGGCCGCTCAAGGGGTCGTCCAGGTAGTAAATATTGTAGATGCCGTTGGCCGGTTTGGCGTCGAACGCGCGCATCCAGTTGGCCAGGCGCAGCAAGGGTTCGCGCAGCTTGCCGGTGCGCATGGTGCTGCCGGCCATGGCCACTGCCTCCTGGTCGAGCAGCACGGCGCGCACGATGGCCTGCATGTCGCCGCGCACGCCCTTGCCATTGTTGGCAAATACGGCCGAGACCCGGCCGATATAGGCCGCGCTGGGGTTGCTGGTGACCAGGCGCTGGATCAGCTGGCGGCTGAAGAACGGCGCCGTGTTCGGATGATTGAACAGGGTGTCGAGCGCGACCTTGATGTCGTCGTCGCCACTGGTGGTGCCGGAAATGCTCTGTCCCAGAAAGCGCTTTTCACTGGTCGAATGGAAGGCCGCATACATCTGCATCGGTTTCGAGTCGCGTTCAGGATCGGCGACGCTGCCGTTGAAGCGGCCGTTCGACTGGTCCGGGCCGGCCCAGCTCAGGCCCGTAAACACCTTGGCCAGGCCCGCCACGTCTTCGCGCGTATAGGTGTCGATCGGTTTGCCGCCGGACATTTTCACGCTGCCGTCCGGGTTCAGCTGAACCAGGCCGATGGTAAATAACTGCATCACTTCACGGGCGAAGTTTTCATCGGGGGTGCGCGTGCCCGATTCTTTCTGGTTGCGCATGTGCGACAGGTAAATGCCCATCATCGGATGCCGCGCCACGCCGTCGAGCAGGTTGCGGAAGTTGCCGAAAGCATGCTGGCCCAGCATGTCGTAGTAGCTGGAGGTGCCGCGTACCAGCGGCCTGATGGTTTCGTTCTGCATCGAGATGACGAAGATCTGCGACAGGGCGAAGGCGACGCGCTGGCGCAGCTGGTCGTCGCCGCGGATGGCCTGCTGCCAGAAGGTTTCATAAAACGCCGTGAAGCCGACCCGGGGGCCATTGGCAGCGACCTGGGCCGCGATCAACTTGTCCATATAGCTCAGGTGCAAGGTTTGCGGCTTGGCAAACTGTTCGGCGAACCAGGCGTCGCTGTTGCTGGCGGCCAGCGCGTCGATGGCCGCCATGTTCGGGCCGAACGTGGCGCGGGCAAGAAAGCGCGAGGCTTCCTTGCGGGTAAACACGCGCGCCGCCACCGGGGCCGGCGCGGGCGTCGTTGGCGTCACGACCACCGGCGGCGTGACCGTAGCGGGATCGGCCGGCACGGTTGGCGTGCCGGTGGCTGGCGGCGGGGTGGTCACCACCGGCACCTGTGCCGATGGTGACTGGCTGTCGCCACCACCGCCGCCACCGCAGGCGGCAAGCAGGCTCAGTAAGGACGATATCAGCAAGCGGCGCAAATTTTGGCTGGTCATTTAATTTCCGTTGGGCAAATAATTCTGTCCTGTTCATTGTAGGGGCAGGTCTTGCCTTTTTGATGGACTTATTATTTTTCTCGAAGGAAATATTTTGATTTCTTAAAAGTTCTTGTCGCATATTGGAGACGTAAAATGTCTTCCAGAAAAGCTTGCTGGAAAAGCTAATATCAAAGCGCAACTGGCAGCGCCGGCAACCATGGTTTTTACGCCATGATATGTGGTATGTCAGTTGGCATGCCTTGGCGGCGCCAGCGAACAGGGCCGCTCGACCAACAAAAACAGCAGCACCGCTGGCGGCAAGGTGACAGCCAGCATGGGGCCCAGCATCAGCAGGAAAAACGCCAGGCCATGGGGGCCGGGCGTGGCCAGCAGTGCCAGCGCCATGAATCCGGCTTTCAGGGCGAGGCCATGGATCAGGTAATAGGAGTAACTGATATTGCCCAGCCAGCGCAATGGCGTCCAGCACAAGGCCAGTGCCAGCACATTGCCCGGGCGCTGGAAACAGCTGAGGCACAACAGGAAAAAGGCGCAGCACAGGGCGGCCAGTTTGAGCCATAGCGGCAAGGGCAACAGCAGCAAAGTCCAGGCAGCGATGACTGCGCTGGTGGCGGCCAGGGCGCCCGGCGCGCGGCTGGGGGCCTGCGCCATCGCTTCATGGACGAAAACGCCAGAGATAAACAGCAGCATGCGCGCCGGACCGCCAAAACTGGCAAAGCCAACGGCAGCGGCCACGCCCGTCGAGGCAAAAAACAGGCAGCGCCAGGCACGGCTGCGCCGCCGCAGATGCAGCGCGCTGATCAGCAAGGCGATCAGCAGGTAAGACAGCATTTCATAGCTGAGCGACCAGGCCACGCTGATCAGTGGCGGATTGTCCTCCAGCGCGCCGAGCAAGAAGAAATTGCTGGCAAGATAGCGCAGCGCCTCCGGCCAGGGCGCCGGTATCCGGTTTTGCGACGGCAGCACCCACGACAGCAGCAGGTACACAGTGAACACGCTGGTGTAGACCGGATAGATGCGCCGCACGCGCCGGCGCAGAAAGTGGTGCAGCTTTTGCGGACGGGCCAGCAGCGAGCCGTAGATCAGATAGCCGCTCAGCACGAAGAACAGGTCGACGCCGGCGTTACCCACCGTATGCAGGCTGTTCGCGATGGCCGCCAGAGTTGTGTCGCCGCTGCGCCACGGTGCGCTCAGGCTGACATAATGCACCATGAATACCAGCAGGACAGCCAGGCCACGCAAGCCTTCCATGGGGCGCAGCGAGGCGCCCGCGCCGCAGCGCGACAATTCAAAATACGGCGACAGGGCTGAGCGGATGGACATGCGCCGACTATAGTCGCCTGCCGTGACCTGATGTTATGGCGGCGCAACAGCGCCACATGGCGCTGCCAGGCAGTCGCGCAAAAAAAATGCCGCCCGGCACAGGCCGGGCGGCATAGCTCGACGACAGTGAAAGATCAGTCGTCCTGGCGTACGCAGTCGACAAAGTAACCGCGCTTGCCATCGACTTCGCGTTTCACCAGGCCGTGCACGTCGGTCTCGAAGCCGGGGAAGCGCTCGTTGAAGTCGCGTGCAAAGCGCAGGTAGTCGACGATGGTCTTGTTGAAGCGTTCACCCGGGATCAACAGTGGAATGCCCGGTGGATACGGCGTCAGCAGGATGGACGTGATGCGTCCTTCCAGTTCGTCGATGGCGACGCGCTCGATTTCGCGGTGCGCCATCTTGGCGAACGCGTCCGACGGCTTCATGGCCGGGATCATGTCGGACAAATACATTTCCGTCGTCAAACGGGCCACGTCGTAGGCCTTGTAGAAATCATGGATCTGCTGGCACAGGTCGCGCAAGCCCATTTTTTCATAGCGTGGGTTGGCTGCCGCAAATTCCGGCAGGATGCGCCACATCGGCTGGTTCTTGTCGTAGTCGTCCTTGAATTGCTGCAAGGCCGTCAGCAAGGTGTTCCAGCGGCCTTTGGTAATGCCGATGGTAAACATGATAAAGAACGAGTACAGGCCGCATTTTTCAATGATCACGCCGTGTTCAGCCAGGTATTTGGTGACGATCGAGGCCGGAATGCCGGTCTCGCCGAACTGGCCGTCCAGCGACAGGCCCGGGTTGACGATGGTCGCCTTGATCGGGTCGAGCATGTTGAAGCCTGGAGCGAGGTCGCCGAAACCGTGCCAGTCGTCCTCGGCACGTATCATCCAGTCTTCCTGCTGGCCCATGCCTTCGTCGTTGAAGCTGCTCGGCCCCCACACCTGGAACCACCAGTCCTGGCCCCACTCCTGGTCGATCTTTTTCATGGCGCGGCGGAAATCGAGCGCTTCCATGATAGATTCTTCCACCAGCGCGGTGCCGCCCGGCGCTTCCATCATGGCTGCCGCCACGTCGCACGAAGCGATAATCGAATACTGCGGCGAGGTCGAGGTGTGCATCAGGTAAGCCTCGTTGAAGGCGTCCTGGTCCAGCTTGACCTGTTCCGATTCGCGCACCAGGATTTGCGAAGCCTGCGACAGGCCAGCGAGCAATTTGTGCGTCGACTGGGTCGAGAAGATCATCGATTCCTTGGCGCGCGGACGGTCCTTGCCGATCGCATGCATGTTCTTGTAGAAGTCGTGGAAGGTGGCGTGCGGCAGCCATGCTTCATCGAAGTGCAGGGTGTCAATCTTGCCGTCCAGCATTTCGCGCAAGGTCTCGACGTTGTAGATCACGCCGTCGTAGGTCGACTGGGTGATCGTCAGAATGCGTGGTTTCTTGTTTTTTGCTTCGCGCGCGAATGGGTTCGCCTCGATCTTGCGGGCAATGCTTTCCGGCGTGAATTCAGCCAGTGGTATCGGACCGATAATGCCCAGGTGATTGCGCGTCGGCATCAGGAACACGGGAATTGCGCCGCACATGATGATCGAATGCAGGATCGATTTGTGGCAGTTGCGGTCCACCACCACGATATCGCCGGGCGCTACCGTCGAGTGCCACACCATCTTGTTCGAGGTCGAGGTGCCGTTGGTAACGAAATAGCAATGGTCGGCATTGAAGATGCGCGCCGCGTTGCGTTCCGAAGCGGCGACGGGCCCGGTATGGTCGAGCAGCTGGCCCAGCTCTTCGACGGCGTTGCAGACGTCGGCGCGCAGCATGTTTTCACCAAAAAACTGGTGGAACATCTGGCCGATAGGGGACTTCAGGAACGCCACGCCGCCCGAGTGGCCGGGGCAATGCCACGAGTACGAACCGTCATTGGCGTAGTGCACCAGCGCGCGGAAGAACGGCGGCGACAGGCCGTCGAGGTAGCTTTTCGCTTCGCGGATGATATGGCGCGCAACGAATTCCGGCGTATCTTCGAACATGTGGATGAAGCCGTGCAGCTCGCGCAGGATATCGTTCGGGATATGGCGCGAGGTGCGCGTTTCGCCGTACAGGTAGATCGGGATATCGGCGTTCTTGTGGCGGATTTCTTCGACAAACGCGCGCAGGGATTTGAGCGCATGGTCGGTCTCTTCGATCGAGCCGGCGCCGAATTCTTCATCGTCGATCGACAGCACAAAGGCCGACGCGCGCGATTGTTGCTGGGCAAATTGCGACAGATCGCCGTAGCTGGTCACGCCCAGCACTTCCATGCCTTCTTTTTCCATTGCGGCGGCAAGGGCGCGAATGCCCAGGCCGGAGGTGTTTTCAGAACGGAAATCCTCGTCAATAATGACGATGGGGAAACGAAATTTCATGCATGTCTCCAAAAAAGCAAGCCGCCCCTGAACTTGTGTGGAGGGGCGGACTAGGGCGCGACCGCCAGCCGAACAGTTGGCAAGGCAATCGCAGAAAAAAAATAAGAACGGGATTCTCGCAGAAATGCAGCATCTGCGGGAAAAAAGATCATAACGAAATTAGCAAAACCTTGCGCCAGACTGCCTTAGCCGTGTGACGCCCGTATGACGTAGCGAAAAACAGGCTCTCAAGGCCGGCGCTGCAAGGTCACGAATGCATACGGCAAGCCGGAAACCGATGACACATGGGCCTCGCGCGACGTTTCCTGCCACTCTGCCGGGTCCAGTTCGGGAAAAAAGGCGTCGCAATCATACGTGTTGCCGATTTCCGTGATGATCAGCGTCGCGGTCAGCGCCAGCGACTGCTGGTAGATTTCCGCGCCGCCGATCACAAACCCTTGCGCGCCGTCCAGCAGCGCGATCGCTTCGGCCACCGAGCCGACCGCTTCCACGCCCTCATGGCGCCATTCATGATTGCGCGTGATCACGATATTGCGGCGGTTCGGCAATGGCCGGCCGATCGAGTCAAACGTCTTGCGGCCCATGATGATGGGGTGGCCTGTGGTCATGCGCTTGAAATGGGCCAGGTCTTCCGGCAGCTTCCACGGCAAGCTGTTATTGATGCCGATGCCGCCTTGCTGGTCGGTGGCGACGATAATGGTCAGTGTACTCATTGAATCAGTTGATTGGTGGATAGTCGCGATAGCCGCCATTATCGTTGATATTGGCGCCGTGCATCCAGATGCCACAGATTGAGGAAGTCCTGCATGGCGTGCGCCAGTTCCCCTGGCGCTTCCAGGGGGATCATATGGCCGCTCGGTGCCTCCAGCAGATGCAAGGTGGCGCACGGCAGTCTGGCGGCCATGGCGACCAGATCGCCGCTGTCGACCAACTGGTCGCCAGGCGCACCGACGATCAGCACCGGAAAGGGCAACTGGTGCAGGCGCGCCATCAGGTCCGGGCGGTCGAAGGTCTGCGCGAACTGCGCGATCAGCACGTCCTTGCCCAGGTCCAGCGCCATCTGCCTGATCAGGCCGGTGATCGCGATATCGTCCAGGTGAACCGGGTGCAGCAGTTCGCGCAGGCGCTGGCGGGTGATGCCGGCATAGCTATTTCGCTCCAGCATGGCGATCACCCGCTTGCGGGTGGCGATCTCGTCCGGTAGCAAACCCTTGGCCGAATTGGCGATCAGGGTCAGCGAGGCGATCCGTTCAGGATACGTCACCGCATGCTCCAGCGCCAGATAGGCGCCCAGCGAAAAGCCGACCAGGTGCGATTGCGGCGCGCTGTGCGTGGCGATCAGCTTGCGCATGTCCGCACGCGTGCGCGACTGGTGCAACGGCAGATGGTTATGGATATAGCCGTCGCCAAGAGCTTGCTCCAGGCTGCTCCACATCCGTTCGTCGCACAGGGTACCTGGCAGCAAATCAAGCTGCAGGGTGGCGGCGCAAATATTCTTCTTCATGGCATTATTTTCAAAAGTGTGCGTCTGTCATGCATTTGGTTTGTGGTAGGCTCATGGCTCTTACCGAATTGGCATCTCATTATTCCACTGCAGTTTATTCAATAGAGGACACATTATGGCGATCAGTTTGCAAAAAGGCGGCAATGTCAACCTGAGCAAGGAAGCTCCGGGTCTGAAAAAAATCGTGGTCGGTCTGGGCTGGGACCCGCGCGCAACCGATGGCGCGGCTTTCGACCTGGACGGCAGCGCCTTCCTGTTGAAAACAGACGGCAAGGCCCGTTCCGATGCCGACTTCATTTTCTATAACAACCTCAAATCAAGCGATGGCTCCGTCGTGCACGCCGGCGACAACACCACCGGCGGCGGCGACGGCGACGATGAAAAAGTGGCCATCGACCTGGCCAACGTGCCTGCCGAGGTCGACAAGATTGCCGTGGCCGTCACCATCCACGATGCGGAAAACCGCAAGCAGAACTTCGGCATGGTCAGCAAGGCGTATATCCGCTGCCTGAACGGCGACAACGGCCAGGAAATCGCCCGCTACGACCTGTCGGAAGACGGCTCGACGGAAGCGGCGATGATCTTCGGTGAAATCTACCGCGCCGGCAGCGAATGGAAATTCAAGGCCATCGGCCAGGGTTTCAAGGGCGGCCTGGGCCCACTGGCCGTGTCTTTCGGCATCAATGCTTAAGTAGTAAATTCGCCGGGATGGCCTGCGCCGTCCCGGATCCCGCCTGCTTTTCACCTTCTACTCTGCTACATGGAAACTTTGATCAAAGGGCAGCGCCTGGCGCTGGCCGGCCTTGTCACGGGCAATGTTTTGCAACTCGGTATTGCGGGCGAGGGCACTGCGCACGACATGGCGCTCGATTATGCGTGCTTCGGCCTCGATGCTTCGGGTAAATTGTCCGATGACCGCTACATGACCTTTTTCAACCAGCCGAGCACGCCATGCGGTGCGGTCGAGGTGCGGGCGGTGGCAGGCGATGCTGCCGGTTTCCATTTCGAGTTGGACCGCTTGCCCGCTGCCATCGAGCGGCTGGTGATCACGGCCGCCGTTGATGGGATGGCCACCCTGGCGCAACTGGGCAGCGGCTATTTGCGCCTGCTCGATGGGGCGCGCGAGCTGGCGCGTTTTGCCTATGCCGGCAAGGATTTCATCAATGAAAAGGCCGTCATGCTGGGTGAGTTCTACCGCAAGGACGGGCAGTGGCGCTTTATGGCCGTGGGCCAGGGTTTCAATGGCGGCCTTGATGCGCTGGTGGCGCACTTCGGTGGCGAGGTGGCGCAGGCTGAGGCGGAACCGGTGGCACCAACAGTATCGCTGTCGAAAATCTCGCTGACCAAGCCGGGCCAGACGCATAAAGTGTCGCTGGCCAAGGGCGCCGGTGCGCCGAAAAAACTGATCGTCAAGGCCACCTGGGTCGATAACGGCGATGGCAGCGACGATAACGACGATCTGGACTTGCGGGTCGGCATATTGTTGCCGGACGGGCGCATGCGCTGCATCCAGGCGCCGGAAAAATCGGGCAGTTTTGATGCCATGCCCTACGTGCGCCACCTGGGCGACGTGACCCGCGCCATTGGCTGCGAGCCGGCCACGGAAATTGTCGAAGTCAATCCTGCCCTGGCGCAGTTCTATGGCGGCACGGTGGGCCTGGTGTTCAGCGTGTATTCCGCCGTCACCAATGGCGCCGTGTCGGTTGCCTCGATGTGCCCGAAAATGGTGATGGAGTATGGCGAGCAGGTGGTCGAATGCGCGTTTGACTTCCGCCAGTCAAAAAAAGCCGGCGAAGACGGCATCTATACCTATGTCATCGGACTGGCCCGTGTGTCGGCCGACAGCATCGTGCTGGAGCCTTCCGGCAAGACCTCCGAACCTGACAGCGAAGCGACACCGTGGCTGCGCTGGCAGGGTGAGTCGCTGGCCCTGGCCTTCGATGGTCCGGCCGTCTTCAAGGGCGAAGACAAGGAAGACGAGGATGACTACAACGCGGACAATCCGCGCCGCTATATCGTGTGAAGGAGAATGCAATGGAAGCTTTGTCCAAGGGCCAGCGTTTGCCGCTGGCGCAATCCGCCCCCGACGGCGTGCTGGAAATCGGTGCCTCGGCCCAGGGCTTGACGCTCGACTTTGCCTGCTTTGGGTTGGACGCGGCCGGCAAGCTGTCGGACGACCGCTACATGACCTTTTTCAACCAGCCGCGCACGCCATGCGGCGCGGTGGAAGCAAAAACCGGCAGTCAAGGTGATGGCGCCGCGTTTGCCTTCCAGCTGGCGCGCCTGCCTGCCAGCATCGATCGCCTGGTGCTGACAGCCAGCATCGATGGCGGCGGCGTGATGTCCCAGATGCAATCTGGTTATCTGCGCCTGCTGGCCGCCGGCCGCGAATTTGCCCGTTTTGCCTTTGCGGGCAAGGACTTTGCGCAAGAAAAAGCCGTCATGCTAGGCGAGCTGTACCGCAAGGATGGCCTATGGCGCTTTATGGCCGTGGGCCAGGGTTTCAACGGTGGCCTGGACGCGCTGGTGCGCCATTTTGGTGGCGAGGTTGAGCAGGCACCGGCTGCTGCCGCGCCTGCCGCTGTCTCCGCTGTGGCGCGGGCCAAGATCAACCTGGAAAAAAGAGTCGAGCGCGAGGCGCCGCAACTGGTCAGCCTGGTCAAGCAGGCCGGCGTGTCGCTGCAAAAAGTGGGTCTGCTTGACCATCGCGCCAAGGTTTGCCTGTGCCTCGATATTTCCGGCTCCATGGGCCGGCTGTACCGCGATGGCCTGGTGCAGCAGTTCGCAGAGCGCATCCTGGCGCTGGGCTGCAAATTCGATGACGACGGAGAAATCGACGTTTTCCTGTTCGGCAAGAACGTCCATCAACCCGAGCCGATGGACCTGCGCAACTGCACCACCTATGTCAGCCGCGCCATCGACCATCATCCGCTCGAAGGCGACACGCGCTATGGGCGGGCGATGGAAGCGATCCGATCCTTTTACTTCCCTGACGCGCGCGGCGGTGAGCGCACGCGTGCCTTGCGCGCCGAACTGCCCATCTATGTGATGTTCGTCACCGACGGCGGCACCAGCGACCAGGCGACGACGGAAAAGCAGTTGCGCTGGTCCAGCCACGAGCCGATCTTCTGGCAGTTCATGGGCATCGGCAAGGGCCGCAAATCGAAAAGCAAGTTCCTGGCTGCCTTTGCCGACTCCGACTTTCCCTTCCTGGAAAAGCTCGATGAGCTTGCTGGCCGCCTGGTTGACAACGCCAACTACTTTTCCGTCAGCTCGCCTGACGAGCATAGCGACGGCGAGCTGTACGATTTGTTGATGACGGAGTATCCGGGCTGGCTGAAGCTGGCGCGGCAGAATGGCTTGCTGGCCTGAGCCGCACGAGGCAAGACAGGCGCAGGCCCGACCTGCGCCGGCGTTATCGCCACTCATATTGATACATGCCGATACACTGTGGTGCGTCGTGAGGCCATCTGTCCACAAGTGGCACGAGATTTGTAAATTAAAGTAAATGGCGATTCCTTAAAGCTGCGCCTGACCCGGGATCCCCCTTAAAATCGATGTCAATGATGCAGCTTTCATGCAAGTGCTGCGCAGTATCCCATTCCTGGTGTTCTTACCCACTATTTCAGTTCATGCAAAAAATCGTACTTTGTTGCCTCGCTGGCGGCAGCCTTTTGTCCGCCAATATCGCCGTCCAGGCGCAGACCCAGACTGCGGTGACAGCCGCCGTGCCTGCAAAAGCCGTGCCGGTTGCCAAAGAGCCGGCAACCGACACCACGCCCTCCGTCGACGTCACAGCCGAACGCCCGACCGGACGCATCGACCGCCAGGTGTATGACGTCAAGTCCGATGTCAGCAGTACCAATGGCACGGCGGCTGATGCGCTCAACAACGTGCCGTCGGTGGCGGTCGATCCCGATGGCACGGTGTCGTTGCGCGGCAGCAGCAATGTGCAGATACTGATCGACGGCAAGCCATCCGCCATGCTGCAGGGCGACTCGCGCGGGGCGACCCTGAACGCGATGGCGGCCGACGATATCGAGTCGGTGGAAGTGATCAACAATCCCGGCGCGCAGTTCGGCAACGAAGCCGGCGGCGGCCCGATCCTGAATCTGGTGATGCGGCGCAACCGTAAGCCCGGTGGTTTTGCCACCGTCAATGCGAATGCCGGCATTGCCGGGCGCTACAACACGTCCACTTCGGGCAGCTATAACGAAGGCCCGTGGGGCTTCCAGGGCGGCATCAACTTCCGCCACGACGGGCGCAACTCGACCGGCGAGACCAGCCGCGAGCGGCTCGACCGCCAGACCGGCGACTTTGCGCCCAGCAGCCAGGAGTCGGTCAGCAATGGCCTCAATGATTCCCTCGGTGTCAACGGCACCGTCAATTACAACCTGAACCCCAGCGATACGCTCGCCGCCAGCGTGTCGTACAACGGGCGCAGCAACGACGCGCGCTCGACCGACCGCTATATCAATGGCGACAGCAGCGGCAACACCATAGTCGACTATGTGCGCAGCACCTTGCGCAATGGCGACAGCCGTAACTACAGCTGGGGCGCCCGCTATGACCACAAGGGTGAGCTGCCGGGCGAAACGCTGAAAATCGACTTGCGCGTATCGTCTTCGGACAATGAAAACACCAGCGACTACGCCAACGTCTATGCGATCGCCACCGGCATGGATGCCGACAGCCGCGCGCGCCAGCACAGCGACACGGGCAACCGCATCGTCGACTTCACTGGCGACTACGAGCGGCCGCTGGCCGGCGGCACGGCCAAGCTGGGCTACAAGGTGGCCGACAACAAGAGCAGTTTCGATACGCTGTATACCGACATCAACCCGCTTACCCTCGGCGAGACGGTCAACGCCATGCGCAGCAATCGTTTTGAACTCGACGAGCGCACCATCGCATTGTACGGTTCGTACCAGATGCGTTTGTCCGAGCGCTGGGGCGCGCTGGCCGGCCTGCGCGCCGAATACACCGACCTGGACGTGCGCCAGATTACGGGCGGCATCGAGGCCGGCAACAACTATGTGAACTATATTCCCAGCCTGTTCGCCACCTACAAGGTCAACGAAGAGAGCAATCTGCGCTTTGCCTATGCGCACCGCATTCGCCGTCCCAATGCGGGCGACCTGAACCCCTACGTGGTGTACCGCGACGAATTCAATGTCTCGTCGGGCAACCCGCAATTGCGCCCGACCCAGACCGATTCCTTCGAAGTGGGCTACGAGACCAAATTGTTCGGCCTGGAAAGCAGCTTGCGCGGCTATCACCGGCGTGACAAGGATGCCATCGTCGACTACCGTTATTTCATCAGCGACAATGTGCTGTTGACCACGCGCGAAAACGGCGCCGGCAGCCATTCGAGTGGACTGGAATTCAGCCTGTCGGGCAAGCTGACACCATCGCTGACCCTCAATACCAGCGGCAATCTGGCGCGCAGCCAGCAGACCTCGCAGGACGACCTGGGCAACAGCAGCACGCGTACCGCCAACTCCCTGAGCGGGCGCGCGCGCCTGAACTACCAGCTCAATCCCGCCAACCAGGTGCAACTGGCCTTGCAGATGCAAGGCAAGACCTTGTCTGGCCAGGGCTACCGCTCGCCGAACAACACGCTCAACATGAGCTGGCGCCATGTGCTGACGCCGCAGCTGAACCTGGTGATGAATGTGACGGACGTATTCAGTACCAACAAGATGGAAACCGTGATCAACAGCGCCTCGCTGCGTGAAACGAGCACGCGCCGTTTCGATGGGCGCATGATTTACGTGGGGCTGTCGTATCGGCTTGGTGGCGCCAGTTCGGCCGCGAAAGAAGGCGAGCGCGAGCCACGCTTCGGTCCGCCGGGCGGGCGCGGGCCGGGTGGACCAGGTGGTCCTGGCCCTGGCGGGGCAGCAGGTTAAACGGCCTCAGGCTGCGGCGATCTCTTCGAGGAAGGCGACAAAGCTGTCTGCATGGCGCTCGAACTGCCACGCTCCCCGGCCATGTTCGGCCGTATAGATGGGCGCGTCGCCGTCAGTGACGGCGGACAGATCAAGGCAATACGGATCGGCGCCCGCATCGGCAATCACCACGTAATGTGCGGGCCAGCCGGTGATGGCTTGCTGGTCGATCGGATTGCAAGAGTAGCCGTGCTGGGCCTTGAGCAGTTCCGCTGCACCATACAGATTGAGGCCCTGGAAATAGTCCTCGCTCTCGATATACACGCGCAGCGGCGAAAAACGTTCGAGGAAATCGCGGTACTGCGAGGGCAGGGTCCAGCGCTCGTCGATGGCGGCCAGGTCGGCGCCGCCGGCAATCACCAGCCAGTTGGCTGGACGTGCCAGGTCCTGGTCTTGCTTGCGTGCGAAGGCCAGTTTTTTCTCCAGCTTCGCTGCCGCACGGTCGAGCGGTGACTGTGGCTTGGCCAATGAAGGATGTGTGGCCGGTGGCGCAAAGCCGCCGCCGTCGGGGTAGCCGGCGCGTTGCCAGGCCAACACTTCTTCGAGCGGCAGGCTCTCGGCCTTCCAGTGACCCGGATCCGGCGACAGGCCGGCATCAAACGGCTGGCGGCTCAGCACCGCAAGGCTTTTCACTGCCTTGGCTCTCACTTCGGGCCGCAAGCTGCTTGAAAGGGCCAGCGCGACAACAGTGTCATAAGCGTCCTTGCCCTGGCTTTTCAGCAAACCGTCGATACCCCAGTAAGCCAGGTCGGGCGTGGTCACGGCCCAGTTGAAAAATGCTGGCAGCTCCTGCGGTACCATCAGTTTCACGATCTCGTTGACCAGCGAGCTGCGCCAGTGCAGCAGCTGGCCGTCGCGCGCGTAGGCCGTCAGGATGTCGAGTACCGCCAGGCGGTCGGTCTCGCCGAACTTCTTGATCAGGCGGTCCTTGAGGGTAGAAAACCTGACGCCATCGGTTTCGTCGAACAGTTTGCGGTGCAGTGCTGCCAAAGGTGTGATCGCCATCGTATTCCTGATTATTTTGGTCTGCCAACGGTCCGGTTTGCAGGCAGCCATTGGCTGCGGCAAATGAGCAAAGGATGATTTTACAAGGAAAGTGACTATTCAGGAAATAGTGCGATAAAGTTAATGCTATCTGCACGTGATAGGCATGTCTGCCAGCAGGTCAAATAATATTTTTATTGTAATATGTTGCCTGACTCCATGATCGCAGGCCCGGTGAAATGATGAAATTGTATTTCAAGACGAGTGTATTTTTATGCTGCCTGCTTGCTATCGTCTATCTGTTTTTGATGCGCAAGACGTTTCCTATGGCCAGCGATGGCAGTGGACCCAATGGCGACGCGTTGATAGCCTTTTTTATCTTCGTTATCGCATGCGTTCTGCATGTCCATACCGTCATCCTGGCGATTTTTCTGTACCGGAGCAACAGGAATGGCACAAGGATCGCGCTGGGTATTCTGGCTGCAAGTGCGCTCTTACTGTCATCGCATGACATCAGATCGTTTGCCAAAAAGCAGCTATCCGAGTATCGATACAATGCCAGCGCCACCACCAAAACTGACAAGGCCATCAGTTCAGGTACGGCTGCCGAATTCTTCAGGTACTTCGACCAGATACCGGACAGGGAAAAAACCTGGCGCTACAGTCGTGACTTGATGGTCAGCCTTGCCAGCGCAGGCAGGGTCGATCTGCTCGAACAACTGGAAACAAAGGGTTTTCCTGTCGCCGAGGCTGGTCAGGAGCAAGACTGGACTGATGTGGTGTACGCACCTGTCTACAGTGAAACACTGTCAACGGAACAACGTCTGAACGTGCTGTAGTGGGTGCTTGCCAAGGGAGAGCCGTTGCACTTCTCCCTGAAACAGTCGAGGCATTCTTTTTTCTCGGTTGAAAATTTCTCCAATGCGTTCAAGGATATCGAGAACCCGGTCACCAGGCAGGTGTTCGATCTGCTGGTACGCCATGGCGCCGACTTCCAGGCAAGCAATACCGGATATCTGCTGTGGTATGCAGCCCGCTTTGGAAAGCGGGATCACGTCCGGTTTTTACTGGCGCAAAAAGTCGATCCGAATTATGTCGACGAGACCTGGCATACCACTGCCCTGGACGAAGCCCTCGACAAAAAAGATCAGGCCATCATGCAGGAGCTGTCAAAGGCTGGCGCAAGGAAGGCGAGCCAGTTGCCCAAATAAACTGCGCCGGGCCTTGCAGTATGATGTTCAGACCGCCATCGCCGCCTTGATCGGCGCGTGGTGTTCATAGCCTTCCAGCGAGAAATCGGACGGCTCGATTTTTTCCAGCCATTCCGGTTCGTACTTGCCGGTCTGTGCATAATCGGGCACGCGGTCGGAAATGACAAAGCGGGGGGCAGGGAATGGCGCGCGTTTCAGCTGTTCCTGCACCATGTCGAGGTGGTTTTCATAAATATGCGCGTCGCCGATGAAATATGTGAACCAGCGCGGCGTGTAACCCGTCAGGCGCGCCACCAGGTGCAGCAGGGCAGCACCTTCGGCAATATTGAACGGCGTGCCCAGGCCAATATCGTTGCTGCGCACATACAGGCACAGCGAGATTTCACGCGTACTGGCGTTCGGGATGAACTGGTACAGCAAATGGCAGGCGGGCAGGGCAACGGCATCGAGCACGGCCGGGTTCCAGCCATGGAACAGGATGCGGCGGCTGCCCGGATTGTTCATGATGGTGTCCAGGCACTCGCGCAGCTGATCGACCGCCTTGTACAGCAGCACTTTTTGCACGCCGTCCTCATTGACTGGCGCGACGACCTTGAAGCCGTTGCCCTGGGCGTCGGCAATTTGCGCTGTCGCACTGGCATCCAGCAATTTATAGGCCGGCCACTGGCGCCATTGCACACCGTACACGGGGCCCAGGTCGTCTTCGCCTTCGCGGTAGGGGTTGGTCAGCCATTGCGCGTTTTCGTTGGCGTTCTGGTCCCATACCTTGCAGCCCAGCGCGCGGAACTCGGCGGCATTGCGCGAGGCGCGCAGGAAGGCGCACAATTCGCCGATTACGGATTTGAAGGCCAGCTTCTTGGTGGTAACGGCAGGAAAACCGGCGGCCAGGTCGAAACGCATCATGGCGCCTGGTACGCTCAGGGTGCGGATGCCGGTACGGTTATCTTGCCAGCTGCCAGTGTCGAGGACGGTCTTGATCAAATCTTGATATTGCTGCATGGTACGCTCCAACGGTAAGGACGGTAATTGTAACGCAGCAGCCTGTTTCTCCTGGCGCCAGGCTGCCACGGCGCTCTTAAATTAGCTGTAAGCATAGCTCTGTGGTAACTTATATATCCATAAAGAAATAATAAAGAAACGGCAGATCCCCGCACCATGTTCTTGCAACAATTTTTCAATCGCCAGCACACATCGATGGTGCAACTGGGCAAGGCCGACTTCCTGAAGGCCAACCTTCGCCTGATCCTGGCCTGGCCCTTGCTGGGCCTGGCCTTGTGCGCCGTGCTGTGGACCGCCACCATGCTGCAACTTGAAGCGGAAAAGAAGGTGGCGCAGCAGCAGGCGCTCGACAATGTGGCGTCGCTCTCGAAGGCCTACAGCCAGTACTTGCTGCGCACCATCGAGCAGCTGGACCAGCTGACCTTGCAGCTCAAGTATGAATGGGAAAATGCTGGCGGCAAGCTGAGCCTGGAGCAACTGAAAACGCGCGGCATGTACGCCATGCCGCAGTTTGCCATCGTTGCCGCCTTTGACCGCAAGGGACATGCCGTGACGAGCACGGCGCCGGTGCAGCGTTTGCGTACCAGTGAACGCAGCGACTTCCTGTTGCGCCACTGGCGCAGCAATTCCAGTGCCTTGCGCATCGCGCTGGGCAAGATGGGCGAGGGCAAGGCAGGTTCCCTGGTGCATTTCACACGGCGCCTGGAAGATGCGGATGGCAATTTTGACGGCGTGCTGCTGATCTCGATTCACTCCGATTATTTTTCTGAATTCTATGACAGCGTCAATTTCGGCAAGCTGGGCATGTCGGCCATGGTGGGCGAGGAGGGCGAATTGCTGAGCGTGCGCCTGGGCGCCACCGTGCTGCCCCCGCAGGGCGCGGCCTTCCTCGACACCAGTTTTCTCGACGGCGACAGCGGCGCCATGCAGTCGCCGGGGCGTACCGCGTTTGCCGATGCGCAAAGCCGCTATGTGGGCTGGCAAGCACTGAAAGCCTATCCGTTTACGGCTGTGGTGGCCTTGACTGACACGCAGGTGTTGCAGCCGTACCAGGAAACGCGCACGATTTATCTTGGCATCGCGTCGGCCGTCAGCTTGCTGCTGCTGGCATTTACCTGCATCGCTACTGGCTTGTCGCTGCGCCTGGCCTGGCGCCACCACCAGTCCGAAGGCGTGCGCAACGCCTACCGCATGGCCACCGAAGGCACCAGCGACGGCTTTTACATTATTGCCGCGCTGCGCGACGCCGACGGCACCATCATTGATTTCGAGCTGGTCGACTGCAACGAGCCGGGCGCCGAATTTTTTGGCGTGCGCCGCGGGCAACTGCTGGGCATGCGCTTGCAGTCGCGCGCGCACGAGCCGTATTTCCGCGACCTGATCCTCAGCTATCGGGCCGCCATGGCATCGGGTTTTTCGGAAGAAGAGATCGAACTGGCCGACGGCAACCCGTTCAAGCTGCGCTGGATACGCCGGCGCCTGGTGCGCAGCGGCGACCGGCTGGCCGTTACCTTGCAAGATATCAGCGCGGCCAAGCTGCACGAGCAGGACCTGCGGCGCCTGGCCAACGAGGACGGTTTGACGGGCCTGCCCAACCGCTACTGGCTGCAGCAGTTCCTGCCCGGCGCGCTGGCCCGCGCGGCGCAGGGCGGCCATATGCTGGCGTTGCTGTTCATCGACTTTGACGGTTTCAAAGATATCAACGACACGCAAGGCCATGCTGAAGGCGACAAGGTATTGCGTGCCGCCTCGCTGCGCCTGAACGCCGTGCTGCGTCCTGGCGACCATGTGGTGCGCCTGGGCGGCGACGAATTCGTGGTGCTGCTCGATCCGGTCGAGGACGACAGCCGCGCCGAGCAGGTAGCGCAGCGCATCGCGACTGCTTTCGACGAACCGTTTTACCTGGGTCTGGAGCGCCACAAGATGGGCGCCTCGATCGGCATCAGCATGTATCCGCGCGACGGTGCCGAGACCGACGTGCTGATGAAGAACGCCGACATCGCCATGTATGCGGTCAAGACGGCCGGCAAGGGCCATCACCGCTTCTTCCAGCCGGCCCTGTTCGAAACCATCCGCCACCGCCGCGAACTGGAACAAAGCCTGGTGACGGCGCTGGAGCAGGATGAATTTCTGGTGGTCTACCAGCCCCGCGTCGACACCATGAGCGGGCAGCTGTGCAGCATGGAGGCGCTGGTGCGCTGGCAGCACCCGCAGCAAGGCATGGTGCCGCCGCTGGAATTCATCCCGGTGGCCGAGAGCAGCGGCCTGATTTCGCAACTGGGCGAAGTGGTGATCGAAAAAGTCTGCCAGCAAATGGCGCGCTGGAAGACCTATGGCCTGGAACTGGTGCCGGTATCGATCAACGTCTCGGCGCGCCAGTTTGGCCGCGGTGACGTGCACCAGGTGCTGGCGTCCGCGCTGTCCCGCCACGGCATCGACGCGCGCCTGATCGAGGTCGAAATCACCGAGTCGGCCATGATGGATGAACAGAACCGGGCGGTGGAGCAGTTGGCGGCGATCCGCGCGCTCGGCGTGCGCCTGCTGGTCGACGATTTCGGTACCGGCTATTCCTCGCTGTCGCAACTGCAGAAGTTTGCCATGGACGGCCTGAAGATCGACCGCGCCTTCACCATGGAACTGGGCCGCTCGGACCAGGGCGAAGTGTTCGTGCGCGCGATCGTCTCGATGGCCCACGCGCTGGGCATGAGCGTGGTGGCCGAAGGGGTGGAAACGCGCGAACAGCTCGACATGCTGCATGCCTTGCAATGCAATGAAGTGCAGGGCTATTTCATCTCGCGCCCCGTGCCCGCCGAACAGATGCTTGAACTGATGCTCAAGCGTTTCCTGATCGATCATCCGGCGCGTGCGCGCATGCCTTGCTCTCTCGCCTCATAAAAAAGAGCGATCGTTCGCTTTTTTTTCAAATCTCGGCTATGCTTGGCGCATGGCGAGCGTGACCGGTGTCACGCTTGCCATGCCCGAGACAACAAGCATGCAAAAATAAAGAGAGACCCACTTGAAACCATCGTACCTGCCCCTGATCATCGCCGCCGCTCTGGCCGGCCTGTCCACCACCGCCCAGGCATCGGGCTACCGCTTCGGCTCGCAAAGCGTGTCCGGCCAGGGTAGCGCAGACGCCAATGGCGCCGAGGCATCCGACGCCTCGACCATTTTCTACAACCCGGCCGGCCTGTCGCGCCTGGAAGGCACGCAGTTGCTCGGCGGCGGCACCCTGGTGCTGCCGCATTCGACCTTCCAGGACACCGGTTCGCGCACCTTTACCAACCGCGTGCCAGGCGGCACCACCAAGGATTACGCACCTGACGCCGTGTTCGCGCCGGCCCTGTACGCCAGCAAGAAAATCAACGACCAGTGGACCCTCGGTGTCGGCCTGTTCGTGCCATATGGCGCCAAGCTCGATTACGGCAACGAGTGGAGCGGCCGCTACGCGATCAGCAATATCAAGCTCGAAGCCATTGCGCTGAACCCGTCGGTGTCCTTCAAGGTCAATGAACACCATTCCTTCGGCTTTGGCGTAACCGCAGAACACATGAAGGCCGAACTGGGCCAGGCGGTCGACGTGCCAGGTTCCGTGGCCTTCCTGGCGCAGAATGCGCCGGCCGCCTCGACAGCCTTTATCACCAATATCGCGCGTACACAAGGCCTGGCTGCAGCCCAGGCCGCTGGCGCGGCACTGCGCGGCGCCAAGGACGGCCACGCCGAGATGGATGGTGACGACTGGGGCTACGGCTTCAACCTGGGCTATCTGTACCAGCTGGACCAGGGCACGCGTGTCGGCATTGCCTACCGCTCGTCGATCTCGCACAAGCTCAAGGGCAATACCGTGTGGGACTTCTCGCAGGTGTCGGACAATGCGGCCGTCAATGCCTTTATCGCTGCCGCCTCGCGCAAGGTCAATTCGGGCGCACTGGTCGAACTGCGCACGCCGGAAACCCTGTCGGTCAACGGCTTTCACCAGATGGATGACAAATGGGCGCTGATGGGCGACGTCACCTGGACCCGCACTTCGCGCCTGCAGAACCTGGACATTCAGTTCCCGCCGACGGCCGAAGGCGATGAGCGCATCCGCCAGCAGTGGAAAGACACCTACCGCGTATCGCTGGGCACCAACTACAAATACAGCGACAACCTGCTGCTGCGTGCCGGTATCGCCCACGATCAGGCGCCCGTGCGCAGCGCCGAACTGCGCCACCCGGCCCTGCCGGACAGCGACCGCATGCAATACTCGATCGGCGCCAACTGGAAGCTGAACGCCAATTCCTCGCTGGACCTGGCCTACAGCTTCATCGACTTCAAGGACGCCGCCGTCAACTACACGAATCAATGTTCGCCAGTGACGACCGGTTGTACGGGCAACGGGGAAACCACCAAGGGCCTGTTCAAGACACGCATGCAGTTGCTAGGTGTTGCTTATAACTACAAGTTTTAAGCGTAGTCAGGGTCAGACCCGCCGGGTCTGACCCCAGCCTTCCGTTGCATTGCCCGTAATTTTAAAATACTGTTCCGTCGTATTAGCAAAAATCAGGGGTCCGACCCAACACCCAACGGGTCGGACCCCAAACTCGCTACCAGCAACTCCAGCGCCTGCCGCACGGTATCGTCGGCCATCTCCAGCAACTGATCCCCCACATACCATTCCACCACGCTATGGTTGGGCAAGGCGCCGTGGCTGGCGCGGCCGAACAGCCAGATGCCGTGTTCTTCGGCCACCTGGTTGCGGATGGCAAGCGCCCGTTCGCGCGAGACGGGCAGATGCAGATGCAGCATATTGGCTTGCGGGCGGGCCGGATTGACGGCGATCGCCGGATAATCCTTCAGCAGCGCATACAGCCACTCGGTGCGTGCAAAGTAGTGCGGCATGGCGGCGAGGCGCGCGTCGAACTGCATCGCGGCGGCCACCACATACGGCGTGCGGTGCACGATATTGCCGCCCTGGCGGTGAAACCAGGCGCGCGCCCTGGCAACAAAGGACGGGCTGCCGGCCAGCACGGCGCCACCGAGGCCCGCGATCCCTTTATACAGCGACACATAGACGGAATCGAAGCCGTCGCATATCGACGCCAAAGGCTGGTCAAAACCGGCCTGCGCTTCCCACAGCCGCGCGCCATCCATATGCAGGTGGATATTGTGCTCGCGGCAGTGGCGCTTGATCTCGTTGAGTTCCTCCCAGGACGGGCATTGGCCGCCGATTTCACGCATCGGCAACTCCACCTGCGCTGCCCCCAGCGCATCGGGCACGGCACGCAAGTCGTCCACCGTCCAGGGCCGGTGCGCATCACCAATCAACAGCGCCTTGAAATGGTCGAGCAGCTCATGGTTGCCGCGTTCGTGGCGCAAGATATGCGAGGTCGGGTGCAGGGCCACCAGGCGCGAGCCGCGGTCCTGGCAGGCCAGGCGCAGGGCGGTGACCTGCGTCATGGTGCCGGTGATGCAGAACACGGCTGATTCAAAGCCCAGCAGCGCAGCGATCTTTTGCTCGAAGGCCTCAATCAGCGCGCCTTCGCCATATGTGTCGTGCGCCACGTCGTTGGCTTCGCACCAGGCGGCCATGGCGGCAAAAGTAGCGGCCGGCGTCGGCTGGCGCTGGCCCGGCACGATGGTGTGGCAGCGCTGGCGCAGTTCAAGATCGTTCATGCAAAACTCCGTGACTTACAAGGTGGCGGTGGCCAGTTTCGCGCCAAAGCCGATAAACATGGCGCCCACGCCGCCGCCCATGCCGGCCGACAGGCGGCGACGGCGGCGGAAAGTCTCGGCCAGGCGCGCACCGAGAAAGATAATGGCGGTCAGGTAGGTAAAACTGATCACCTGGCACGTCAGTCCCAGGCCGACAAACGACAGCGCCGGCGCGGAGAAATTCGGATCGACAAACTGGATAAAGAAGGAGATAAAGAACAGGATCGCCTTCGGGTTCATCAGGCTGATGATCAGCGCCTTGCGAAACGGATTGCTTTCCCTGGGCGCCAGCGGCACTGCAGCGGCCGTTTGCGTCGATCCTTTTGCACGCAGCTTGCGCCAGCAGCCCAGCAGCATCTGCACGCCGATCCAGGCCAGGTAGGCCGCACCGACATACTTCACCACGTAAAACAGCGCCGGACTGGCTTTCAGCAAGGAGGCCACGCCGCAGGCCGACAGCACCATCAGGATCAGGTCACCGAGAAAGATGCCGCCCGCGCCCTGGTAGGCCGGCTTCACGCCGCGCTGGGCGGCCACCGACAGCACATACATCGAGTTGGGACCAGGCAGTATCACGATAAAGATCGTGCCCAGCAAAAAAGTCCAGAAATCGGTAATGCCAAGACTGGCGTGAAAAAAGGCATTCATGTCAAACCTCAGCTGAGCTGCACATTGTGGAACTGCAGCGCAGCCAGATTGGCGTAGATGCCGCCGAGGGCGACCAGCGTGGCATGCGTGCCGGTCTCGACGATCTTGCCGTCTTCCATCACGATAATGCGGTCGGCGCGCTGCACGGTTGCCAGGCGGTGCGCGATGATGACGGTAGTGCGGCCCAGCATGGCCGCTTCCAGCGCCTTTTGCACCAGGCGTTCCGATTCGGCGTCCAGCGCGCTGGTTGCTTCGTCGAGCAGCAGCAGCGGCGGGTTTTTCAGCAGTGCGCGCGCGATGGCGATGCGCTGGCGCTGGCCGCCGGACAGGCGCACGCCGCGCTCGCCCAGGAACGATTTGTAGCCATTCGGCAGGCGCTCGATGAATTCGTGGGCGGCTGCCATTTTTGCCGCCGCAATCACCTCGTCGTCGCTGGCATTGGCGCGGCCATAACGGATATTTTCCATCGCGTCTGCCGAGAAGATCACCGTATCTTGCGGCACGATGCCGATCGCGTCGCGCAGGGTGTGCAGGTCGAGCTGCCTGATGTCGACGCCATCGAGACGGATGCTGCCGCTTTGCGGATCGTAAAAGCGCAAGAACAGCTGGAACAGGGTGGTCTTGCCGGCGCCCGACGGGCCCACCACGGCGACGGTCTCGCCGGCGCGAATGTCGAGGCTGACATGGTCGAGCGCGGCCGTATCAGGGCGCGACGGGTAGGAAAACATCACGTCATCGAGGCTCAGGGCGGCGCCATTCGCGGCCCGCGCCGGCAGCGCCAGAGGCGTTGCCGGCGACTCGATTTCCGATTTGACGGCCATCAGTTCGAGCAGGCGCTCGGTGGCGCCGGCTGCGCGCTGGGCTTCGCCCATCACTTCAGACAAGGCACCGATGGCGCCGGCCACGATGGACGCGTACAGGATGAACTGGCCCAGGTCGCCGCCCGTCATCGAGCCGTCGAGCACGGCGCGCGCGCCCAGCCACAACACAAAGACGATGGCGCCGAAGACCAGCAGGATCGCAATCATGGTCAGCATGGCGCGCGCACGGATACGCCGCATGGCCGTCATGAAAGCGCCTTCGACCGAATCGCCGAAGCGTTGCGATTCGATTTTTTCGTGCGTAAACGCCTGCACGGTCGGCATCGCGTTGAGGATTTCCCCGGCCATGGCCGAGGCGTCGGCGATGCGGTCCTGCGAGTCGCGCGACAACTTGCGCACCTTGCGGCCAAACACGATGATGGGCACGATCACCAAAATCAGCAGGCCGATGATGATGCCGGCCAGCTTGGCACTGGTGACGAACAGCATCACCAGGCCGCCGAGGAACAGCAGCACGTTGCGCAGCGCCATCGAGATGCTGGTGCCGACCACGGCCTGTATCAGGGTGGTGTCGGTGGTAATGCGTGACAGCACCTCGCCGGTCTGCGTGGTTTCAAAGAACTCGGGGCTTTGCGTCACCACATGGCGGTACACGGCACTGCGGATATCGGCCGTGACCCGCTCGCCCAGCCACGAGACGGTGTAAAAACGCGCTGCCGTGGCCAGCGCCAGGACCGACGCCACGCCGAACAGCGCCAGGAACACCAGGTCCACGTGCTTGATGCTGCTCGAGCCGGCCGCGCCGCCGAAGCCGAGGTCTATCATCTGCTTGAAGGCGGCGGGAATCGCCAGCGTGGAGGCGGCGGCCACCACCAGCGCGATGCCGGCCAGGATGAATTGCTTGCGGTAGGGCGTCAGGAACGGCATCAGGCCCTTGAAGGCGGCCAGGCTGCCTTTTTTCAGTTCGCGGCTGCTGCCTGTTGCTGCGGGTGCTGTGCTGATGGGTGTCTTGCTTGCTTCGGTGCTGGTTGTCATTGGTTTTCGCTTTGATTTACATATTCCTGATCCGGGGCAAGAGCTGTCAGGTCTGGCCCCGGCATTTCCTGGCATTTCTAAAGCTTCATCGGCGCCACATAGCCGGTCATTTCCAGGTAGGCGTGGCCGGCGCTCTGGCCATCGCGCCTGACCGTCACCGCGCCTTCCCAGTAGACGGCGCCGGTGGAGCGGCGCGAATCGAGTTCCTGGTCCGGCTGCAGCGGCGTCACCTGCCAGCGCGTGGCGCCGGTGCGGATCTCGGTGGCGACCGGGTATTCGGCCTTGGTGCGGGGCGAGCGCCACAGCTGCGTGGGCGTGAAATCGACCTCGCCCGGCGCAAACTGCGTCACCTTGCCCCTGGCGTCGCGCCAGCTGGCATGGGCCCATAGTTTAGCACCTGTCTTGCTGCGGATCTGGAAGGCCATCAGGGCGCCACCGTCATCGAGGTTGGCGCCTATCCAGTTCCAGCCGCTGGCGTTCTCGTCGAGCACCTGGCTTGACCACTCATGGTCCAGCCAGGTGGTGCCCGTCACGGCTTCGGCCTTGCCGCCCGTGCGGGCGATGGTGCCGCTGGTAGCGAGCTGCGGCACGCTGTAGTAGTAACTGGACTGTGCCAGCAGGGGGCCCTTGCGCGAAAAACCATTCTCACCCTGCAGCAGCGGGGCTTGCGTCGGCGCCAGCCGCAGTTGCAGGTTGAAGTCGCGCGCCGCCAGGCTGACCTGGTAGCTGCCGTCCTTGTCGCGCCGCATGCGCCAGTCGTCGAGCTTGACGTCGGTGTCGCCAACTTTGGCATAGGCCAGGCCGAAGCCCTCGCGCGCGCTTTTTTCGTCGTGCAGCAGCTTGCCCACTTTCGGGTCGGACAAGGCTGCATGGCCGATGATCAACTGTTTGGGCGCAAACGCGCTCGGGTTGCCGGCGTCAAAGGCGGTGGCGCTGCGAAAAAACGTCACTTGGTAGCCCAGTTGCTCGCCGCTGGCGGTTTTCACCCAGCCGGTGGCATACCACCATTCCGTCTTGTAGGCCGGGTGGGCGCCGAAGTCGTGCGGCAGCTTCAGGGACTGGCCGGCGGCCAGCGGCGTGACGGGCGCGTATGCCGGCGGCGCGGCCAGAGCCGGCGAGGTCAGTACCAGGACCAAGGCCGGAAGCAATAACAATGAACGGCGCATTACCAGTCCTCCCTGACAGCGCGGATGGGGCCACCGGACAGCGCCTGGCGGCCCGAGACCAGCGCCGTGGTGGCAGCGGCCACCAGCAGTGCGCCGGCGACGGTGGCGATCAAGGGCCAGGGCAGATGCAGCTGCATGGTCCAGTGGAACGATTGTGGATTGACGATAAACACCAGCACAAAGCTGATCAACAGGCCCAGCACAAAGCCGGTAGCGATCCCCAGCGCCGTCAGGGCGCCGCCTTCGAACGCCAGGATGCCGAGGATCTGGCCGCGCGTGACACCGACATGGCGCAGCATGCCGAACTCGCGCGCGCGCGCCAGGGTCTGCGCGGAAAACGTGGCAGCCACGCCAAACAGGCCGATCACGATCGCAATCGCCTCGAGCAGATAGGTGACGGCAAAGCTGCGATCAAAAATCTGCAGACTCAGGGCACGGATCGCCGACGGTTCCGACACTTCCAGGCTGTCGCCAAAGGGCAGGGTTTTCAGGTTTTCCTTCAGCGTGGAGGCGGAAACACCCTTGTCCAGCCAGATAGCGGCGTCGCTGACATCCATGTCCCTGGTAATCGCGCGGTAGGCGTCGAGCGGCATCTGGATGGAACCGCTGGAACGTGCGTAGTCACGCCAGACGCCGGCGATAAAGAAGCGGTGCAGGCCGCCGGCCAGCGGCAGGTCTATCTGCTGGCCGGCCTTGTGGTTGTACAGGTCGGCGGCGGCCTCGGACAGCCAGACCGGTGTCGCACCAGGGGGCACCGGCAGGCTGTCGCCGACCAGCACCAGGCTCTTGCCCGGGTCTTGCCGGTTGATGGGGCGCGCGATCAGCACCACATTGGGCCGGTCAGCGGCCAGCGACATGCTGCGCACACGCTGGAAGTCGGCCCTGGCCACGCCGGGCAGGGCGGCGATCAGGTCTTGCTCGCGCGGATTTAGCCCTGCCGTGCTGCCGGTGGCGGCAGCGCGCGCATACACGTCGGCCGGCAGGATCTGCAGCAGCCAGTTGTCGACCGAGACGCGGAAACTCGACACCATGATGGCCATTGCCACCATCAGGCTGAAACTCGACAGCACGCCACCAAGGGCAATGCCGGCCTGGCCCGAGGCATTGGCGAGGCGCGCCAGGGTCAGGCTGATGACCGGCGAGCGCCCGCTGATCGCCGTGCGCAGCCAGGCGCGGTGCAGCCACCGAAATACCAGCGCGGCCAGTTGCGGCATCAAGGCAATTGCGCCGATCAGTAGCAGGGCGATCGACAGGTAGCCGAACAAGGGCAGCTCAAAAACCGGCGGCAACTGGCTCAAGAGGCCGGCGACGCCCAGGCAAGCCAGCGCCGGCCAGCTCTTGGCCAGGCGCGTGGTGACGGCTTCTTCGCTGCCCGACTTCAATGCGATGGCGGGCGCCGCACGCGCCGCTTCCAGTGCCGGGGCCGCGCAGCCGAGCAAGGCCACGCCCAGTCCCAGCGCAAAATACACAAACGCCGCAACCGGCGTGAATTGCACCTGCGGCTGCACGCCGGCAAAGTAGCCGGCGCCCAGGTCGCCACCGAAAAAGCGCAGCGCCACGGCCGCCAGGGCGTAGCCGGCAGCGATGCCCAGCGCCGCGCCCACCACGCCCAGGCTGGTGCCTTCCAGCAGCACCTGGCGCAGCAGGCTTGCGCGTTCCATGCCCAGCACGCGCAGCAGCGCGAACTGGCTGCGCCGGCGTATCACCGACAAGGCCTGGGTGGAAAACACCAGGAAGGCGCCGGTGAACAAGGCGACCAGCGCCAGCACAGTCAGATTGACCCGGTAGGCGCGGCTGAGGTTGTTGTTGCGGCTGTTCTGGTTATCGTCGTTGGGTTGGCCGACCCGAAAGCGCCCCGGATATTGCGCTTCCAGTTCGCGCGCCAGTGCTGCCTGGAAGGCGTCGCGGTTCACGCCATTGCGCAGTTTCAGGTCGATGCGCGACAGTTGCCCCAGTTTGTTGAAGCGCCACTGGGCCGCGCCGATATCCATCACGGCGATGCGCTGGCCGGCGCGCGCCCTTTGCAGGGACCCCGCTACGCGCAGTGAAACGCTGCCGGTGCCGGCGCGCAGGGCCAGCTTGCCGCCTTCGGCAAGATTGAGCCAGCGCAGCGCAGCCGGCGACAGAAAGATGGCGTCGTCGGCCAGGGTGTCGAACGGCTGGCCGTCGCCAGCAGCGCCGATCAGGTCGGGCGAAATAAAGCCGACGCGAAACACGTCAAGCGCCAGTATCTGCAGCGGGCCGCCGTTGCTGTCCACGCCATCGACCACGCCGGCCTGCAGTTCCAGCACCGGCGAGGCGACGGCCACGCCTTCGCGCTGCGCCAGCCATGGATAAATGCTTTCATCGAACAGCGCTTCGCGCCCGGCCACCTGCACGTCGGCCTGGCCCGACAGACTTTTAACGGCAGTGGAAAACTCGTTGAAGGCGGCCGCGTTAATCAGGTGTATCGCAAAACCCAGCGAAACACCGATGGCAATCGCCAGGATGGCGACCAGCGCGCGCACCGGATGGGCGCGCCATTCACCCAGCAGCAGCCAGCGTGACAGCAAGCGTCGCGAAGCAGAAGTTGTGCTGCCGGCGGGGGCGCTCAATGGAGGCATTAATGGAGGCACTCAGTGGCAAGTTTTTCGCCGGCGCGCCGCACTTTCAGCTGCGCCGCTTCACGCGTTTTGTCACCGGCGCCGACGGCGTCCTGGGCCGCCCATTTCTGTTCCAGGCGCAGCTGGGCGCAGCGTTTTTCAAGCACCTCGGCCTGCTGCGCACCACGTGCGCGGGCCTGGTCTTCGCGTGCCTCGCGCTGCTTGCGCGCCGATTCGAGCTGGCTGGCGACCCGTTGCTGGCGCGTCGCGGCGCCCTTGTCGACGACGGGAGGCGGTGGCGGCACCTCGATGATCTGCAACTGGCCGGCCGTGCACGGTGTTTCGCTATAGCTGGTCTGGCCGTTCTGTACGCATTTGTAGGCGGTCTGCGCGCTGGCACAGCCGCTTGCCGCGAGCAGCAAAAAGACGAGCGCTTTCATAGTATTTTCCCCGGATTCATGATGTTCTGCGGGTCCAGCGCCTGTTTGACGGCGCGCATCAGCTGCAGTTCCAGCGGCGATTTATAGTGGGCGAGGTCGGCCTTTTTCAGCGCGCCGATGCCGTGTTCGGCCGAAATCGAGCCGCCAAAAGCGTGTACCTGGTCATGCACGATGCGGTTGATGGCGTGCTGGTTGGCCAGGAAGTCACTATCCGTCATGCCGGCCGGTGGCGCCACGTTGTAGTGCAGGTTGCCGTCGCCCAGGTGGCCGAAACACACCAGCTGGCAGCCGGGGAAGGCGGCCTCCAAAGCCGCGTCGGTGATGGCGATAAAGTCGGCGATGACGGAGATCGGCAGCGAAATATCGTGCTTGATGTTCTTGCCGGCCTGCGCCTGGGCCAGCGGAATATGCTCGCGCAACTGCCACAGTCCTTCGCTTTGCGCCATCGAACTGGCGACCACGGCGTCAACGATCATTTCTTCTTCCAGAGCCAATGCGATGCTCGCTTCCAGCAGCTCGATTGCGTGTGCTTCGGACTGGCTGCTTGATAATTCCAGCAGCACATACTGGCCATGCGGCTCGGCAAACGGGCGCGGCAGTTGTGGGAACTGCTCGCCCACCAGTTGCAAGCAATAGCGCGACATCAGCTCGAAAGCGGTCAGGCTGGCGCCGCAATGGTCCTGCATCAGGCTCAACAGCCGCAGCGCGTGGGCTGGCGACGCCATCGCGGCCAGCGCCGTGATGCAGGCTTTCGGCTGCGGGTACAGTTTCATCACCGCACCCGTGATCACGCCCAGTGTACCTTCGGCGCCGATATACAGGTCGCGCAGGTCATAGCCGGTATTGTCCTTGCGCAGGCCGCGCAGGCCGGACCAGACTTCACCTTGTGGCGTGACCACTTCCAGGCCCAGGCACAGCTCGCGCGTGTTGCCGTAGCGCAGCACTGCCGTGCCACCGGCATTGGTGGCCAGGTTGCCGCCGATGGTGCAACTGCCTTCGGCCGCCAGTGACAGGGGGAACAGGCAGCCGGCCCTGGTAGCTGCTTCCTGGATGGTTTGCAGGATGCAGCCGGCGTCGACCGTGATGGTACGGTTGACGGGATCGACCTGGCGGATGCTGTTCAGGCGCGCCAGCGACAGCACCACGGCCGTGCCGGAAGCGTCGGGAATGCTGCCCAGTACCAGGCCCGTATTGCCACCCTGCGGCACCACGGGGACCGACCACCGGCTGCAGGCGCGCAGCACGCCGGCCACCTGTTCCACGGTGGCAGGGCGCAGCACGGCCAGCGCCTGGCCCGTAAAGCGGTCGCGCCAGTCGGTCAGAAACGGCGCCATCTCGGGCGCATCGGTCAGCACATGGCCAGCGCCCAGCAGCGTTCGGCAGGCATCAAGGAAATCGGCTCGGTCGCTCATTTTTGCTCGCTCATTTTCTGGTGCTCACCTTGTTGACTTTTTCCAGCAATTCCCTGGCCATGCGCTTGGCGGCCTTTTTATACGGGCGCAGATACAGCACGGCGCAGAAGAAATACACGCAGACGACGATCGCTTCGCCCCAGGCCATGAAGGCCGAGGTCGGATTGGTATCGCTGTAGCCGCGCACCACGCCTTCGGTGAAATACAGCAGGATCACCATCGACGACCATTGCAGGGTGTAGACGTCGCGCTTGATCACACCATACAGCGGAATCAAGAGCGGCACGGCTTTCAGCACCAGCCACGAGCCGCCCGGTTTCAATGGCGCGAGCACGGTTTCCCACAGCACGCACCAGACGACCAGGGTGGCCAGGCTGGCGATCGCACCCCAGTGGAAATACTTGTGCAGCGCGCCGTTCATCACGCCCCCGCCAGCTTGACGGCGTTTTCGGCCAGGCGGCGGCCCAGCGCCAGGGCCAGGCGTTTTTCGTCCTCGCTGATGGCCTTGTCGCCATCGATGCCGGACCAGTGCGTGACGCCATACGGCGAGCCGCCGGTGGAGGTGGTCATCAGTTCGGGGTGGGTGTAGGGCAGGCCCATCACCAGCATGCCGTGGTGGAACAGCGGGATCATCATCGACAGCAGGGTCGATTCCTGGCCGCCATGCAGGCTGCCGGTGGAGGTGAATACGCAGGCCGGCTTGCCGGCCAGGCTGCCGGCCAGCCAGTCGCTGGCCGTCCCATCCCAGAAATACTTCATGGCGGCGGCCATATTGCCGAAGCGCGTGGGCGAGCCGAGCGCCAGGCCCGCGCATTGCTGCAGGTCTTCCAGTTCCACATACGGCGCGCCCTGCGCAGGGACCTCGGGGGCAGTGGCTTCGGCTACCGTGGAGACGGCCGGCACGGTGCGTAGCCGGGCATCGCAGCCGGGCACGCTTTCCACGCCTTGCGCAATCAGTTCGGCCAGTTGGCGCGTGGCGCCGTGGCGGGAGTAGAACAAGACAAGAATAATCAGATTGGTTGGCTTCATCATTGGTATTATAGGGCGCTTTGCAGCCCGATACGAAGCCGACATGGCGCCGTTCTGATTTCGATTACATGTTTTTAAAAACCATACAGTCCTTCTTCCTCTACCTGTCGCAGACCGTGCGCTTCGGGATTGCCGTCATGCGTGGCGTGCAGTGGCCCGAAGTGCGCGACCTGCTGCTGTTTGCCAGCCGCCGCGTGCGCGAGGAAGGCTTGCCGCAAGTGGCCGGCAGCCTGACGTTCGCCACCGTGTTCGCGCTGGTGCCCCTGTTGACCCTGGCGCTGGCAATCTTTACCACTTTTCCGCTGTTCAATACCTTCCGCCATGCACTGGAAGATTATTTTATCCAGAGCGTGATGCCCAAGGGTATCTCTAACACCATCCTTGGCTACCTGACCACGTTTGCCTCGAAAGCCACGCGTTTGTCGGCGATCGGCGCCGGCGCGCTGATTTTCACCTCGGTGGCGATGATGAATCTGATCGAGCGGGTATTCAACCGCATCTGGCGGGTGCGCCGGGAACGGCGCTGGACCAAGCGCTTGCTGGTGTACTGGGCGATTGTCACCCTGGGGCCGCTGCTGGTCGGCGTGTCGCTGACGGTCACCTCGCGCGTATTCATGGTCACCAGCGTGGCCACCAGCGGCCTGGTCGGCGATGCTGTTTTCCTTGGCGCCGTGTTCTACACCCTGGTGTCGATCGGCCTGACCATGCTGGCCTTCACCTTGTTGTACATGACGGTGCCGAACCGCGACGTCGAGTGGCGTGACGCCGCCTGGGGCGGCCTGCTGGCGGCGCTGGCGTTTGAAGTCGCCAAGCGCGGTTTCGGCGAATTCATCCAGGACTTCCCCACCTATTCGCGCATCTATGGCGCACTGGCGGCGCTGCCGCTGTTCCTGGTGTGGATCTACGTCAGCTGGATGATTACCCTGGTGGGCGCCTTGCTGGTGGCCGCCTTGCCGGTGGTGAAATACGAACGCTGGTGGTACCAGGCGGCGCCCGGCAGCGAGTTTGTCGACGCCGTGGCGATATTGAAAGTACTGCACCAGGCCTGCCACTGTGCCGACTCGGCGCTGGTGGGCGCAGCCGAGATCCGCAGCCGCACGCGGCTGGGCTTCGATGAAATGGAAAAGCTGCTCGACAAAATGGTCGAGCAGGGCTGGGTGGGCCGGGTCAACGTGGAAGCGGCCGTGCGCGTGCAGTGGGGCAAGCGGGTGGCCGACAGTTCCGACCACTGGGTCTTGCTGGGCAACGTCAACCGCATTACCCTGGGCGACGTCTACCGCCTGTTCGTGTTTGGCGGCATGCGCGTCAATTCAGGCTATCCGGCCGGCTCCACCGACGAGCGCGACATCGGAGCGGCCGAAGAAGCGGCCAGGCTGGCGGCGCAGGTCGAAGGTGCGGTGGAAGAGGGCCTGGGCATGACACTGGCCAAGCACTTTGGCGAAGTACGCTGCAAGTGATTCAATAAACCTTTGGATTGAGCGCCGACTGCCGCGCGATGGCATCAAACGCTGGCATGTCCTGCGCGCGCAGCACGGCCAGCCAATACGTGTCCTCGCCGTCGTGCATATTGACCAAATTTAAGCCGTGCGGCGCCAGATGCTGCGCGATGGCCTCAAAACCTTCGGTGATACTGCCACCATCTTCCTCGCCGTCCCACGTGAAGTCCTGCAGCGCCGGCACCGCGATATGCTGGCCGATGACGGCGATTTCCTCGCTTGACTTCCAGTCCAGCGTGGCACCAAGGCCCAGTACATCGGCGGCGTTGGACCATAGCAGGAACAGGCAGGCCGCTTCCGGCGTGTCGCCATCGAATTCTCCTTCAGTCTCGCCTGCCTCCAGTTCTTCCAGCGTGAGGTCCACGCAGCGCTGCGCCAGTGCCTCGTCACCCTGCAGCAACAGGGCGGCGATGGCGCGCAGCTGGTCGCGGTCGGCCAGTTCCAGCAACTGTGCCGGCGTATAGCAGCCGCGCTCGACAGGGGCTGCCCTGTTCAAGCCCATGGCCTGGTGCAGCTGCGCCGAGATATCGGCCCTGAAACCATCCGGGGTATCGACCTGCGCCAGCAATTCGCCGGCGAAGTCCATGCGCCATACCATGGCGTCCTTGATCACGAACAGGAAGTCGCTTTGCGCCGTGATACCGCTCAGATGGTGCGCGGGAGCGTACTTCGGCGTGAACGCAGGCTGGCCGTCCAGGGTCAGCATGCACACCAGGCCTTGCGCGTCGATGGCGTAGATCAGGTTTTTGCGCAGTTTCGGGGGCGATGACGTGGTGGCGCTGTCGATGTAGCTGTACTGGCAGGGCGCCAGCGGCTCGCCCTTGTTGTTGACCAGGCCAAACAGGAAACGGCCGGCGATGCGCTGGCTGACGATGGCGATTTTTTTTCGCGTGCCAAAGTCCTGTACCGAACTGTAGACGGGCGGTACCACCACCGCGCCATGCGCGTCCATCACGCCCAGCAGATTGTGCTCGTTGTCATCCTGGCCTGGACGTTCGAACTCCAGCAAGCCGTCATTGCGCTCGCAGGTCTCGACGCCTTCCATCACCACCGCGCCATCGGGCAGGTGCAGCAGGCTGCTGGCGCCCTCGTCCCGCAGGCGGACTGCCAGGTGCGGACTGATCACATAGAGCTTGCCGGGGGCGGGCGGCAGCACAACGCTGCCGTTCAGGTCCAGCAGGCCCTGCCAGCCGGCTGGCGACGCTGGCGCATAGGTGATCCAGCCTGACTCGGCATCGTGGTGGCCCAGTTCGACCGCCTGCATGGACAAGGGAACGATCCAGCGACCGTAAGGCGTGACCAGCCCACGCACTGCGATATCGCCGACGGCGCTCACTTCGTAGCACTGCGCTTCCGCCACCCATGCATGCACCCGTAGCTGCTGCAGGAACGGCAGTTCGGCGATGTCGCGCTCTTCAATATTGCCCAGGTGGGCGCTGGCAGAGGAACACCAGTAGCCGATTGTGCCGGTGCTGGTCGCCACGCTGAGCAAGGCTTGCAAGGCGGCCTGGTCGCCGCGCAGCAGGGCCGCGTGCAGCGCTGCCGCCTCAGCGGCGATTCCCTGCAGTTGCGCCGCAAACTCGGGTGTGCCGATATCGTGGTCGATCAGCTGCACGCAATCGAGCACCAGCCACTGTTCGCCGTTGGCCAGCAAGCTGGCAATGGCGCTGCGTGCAACGATGGCGGCGGCGTCGCGCGGTGCTTCCATCAACGCCGACAAAGCCTGCCAGCTGGCGCGCGCCTGTGCCATAGTCGCAGCCAGCGCGCAGGCGTGCTCCACGCCGTCGTCATACAGCGGCCAGGTCACCGCTTGTGCAGCGCTGCCCATCAGCAGCTTGAACAGCATCGGCGTGCTTTGCCGCCATTCGGCCAGGCCTTCGATGGCCTCGATATCAAAATCCGGGTGATCGGGAAGGTGGTGGGTGCTGAACAGGACGGCAGTGGAAATCATGGAGTCTTCGTTAAGAAAGCGGGTTTGGTGGCGGCAAACGCAAACAGGGCGTCGAGCACGGCGTCGGGCTGCTCGGCCATCAGCTCATGGCCGCTGTCGACCTGCACCAGCTTGCCGTGCGCGATGCTGCTGGTCAGCAGCCTGGTCGATTTCGGCGGCGTCATCATGTCGCGCGCGCCGAAAATGAACAGCGTCGGGCAGGTGACCGAGGCGGCTGCCGCTTCGCCGTTGGCATACGCATTGCAGGAATAAAAATCGGTATGGAACACATGCGCCGGATTGATGGCCGCAATGCGCTGTTTGAGCCGGCGCGCGCCACCCATGGCGTAGAAGCCGGGTCCGGGAAAGGACGGTTTTTGTGCGATCGAGGAATGCGACCAGAGGTTGACCATGTCGATCGCCGCCTGTTCGTCGTTTTTTGACGTCTCCAGCAGCGCCGGCGAGACGGCCATCGGGTAGGTCGAGCCCAGCATCGCCAACTGGCTGACGCGTGCGGGCGCCTGGTATGCCGCTTCGAGCGCGATCAATGAACCCATGCTGTGGCCGACCAGCATCGCTTGCGCTACCCCGGCGGCATCGAGCATGGCCAGTATCCAGTGCACCATTTCTTCCACCGTGGTTTTTGCAGTGCCTGTGCTCCTGCCATGGCCGGGCAGGTCGACCGCCAGCACGTTCCAGCCGTGGTGGGCAAAATAGCGCGTCTGCAGCGCCCACACGGAGTGGTCGTTCTGCGCACCGTGGATAAACACGGCGGTGGGCTGGCTCGCGTCAAACGCCTTGCCGCCCGTGTAGCAATAAGCGCTTGCCTCGTCAATGGTGAAGATCATCTCAGGCGCCTTTCTGCGACAGTTTCAGGCTGCGCGCCAGGTCGCCGATCAGGTCGTCCGCGTCTTCCAGCCCCACCGACAGCCTGATCGTGCCCTGCGTGATGCCGGCTTGTTCGAGCTGCTCGTTGGGCACGCGCAAGTGCGTGGTGGAGGCGGGGTGGATCACCAGCGACCTGGCGTCGCCCACATTGGCCAGGTGCGAAAAAATCGCCAGGCTGTCGACAAAGCGCTGGCCTGCCGCGCGGCCGCCGCGCAGCTTGAAGGTAAATACGGCGCCGGCGCCTTTCGGCAGCAGGGTCTTGGCCAATTCGTAATCGGGATGGCTGGCCAGTTCGGGATAGGACACCGATTCCACCGCCGGATTGGTCAACAGAAAATCGATAATCTTGCGCGTGTTGGCAACATGGCGGTCCATGCGCAGGCCCAGGGTTTCGATGCCCTGCAGCACGGCAAACGCATTGTGCGGACTCATCACGGCGCCGAAGTCGCGCAGGCCTTCGCGCCGCGCGCGCAGGGCGAATGGCGCCACGGTTGACTCTTCGGCGAACACCATGCCGTGAAAGCCCTCATACGGTTCGCACAGTTCGGCAAAGCGGCCCGTCCGGTCGTAGGCGGCCTGCCAGTCAAAGGTGCCGCCGTCGACCAGCAGGCCGCCGATGGCCGTGCCGTGGCCGCACAGGAACTTGGTGGCCGAGTGAAACACCAGGTCGGCGCCGTGGTCAAAAGGACGCAGCAGGTAGGGCGTGGTAAAGGTCGAGTCCAGCATCAGCGGCAGATGGTGTTCATGCGCCAGCGCGGCCACCTGGGCAATATTGAGCACATCGAGGCCGGGGTTGCCCAGCGTTTCGGCAAACAGCACCTTGGTATTGGGCCGTATCGCGGCGCGCCAGGCGTCGATGTCGCGCGGGTTGACGAAGGTCGTGTCGATGCCGAAGCGTTTCAGGGTATACGCCAGCAGGTTGTGCGAGCCGCCGTACAGGGCGCGCGAGGCCACTACGTGAGAGCCGGCGCCGGCAATCGTGCACAGGCCCAGGTGCATGGCGGCCTGGCCGCTGGCCGTGGCGATGCCGGCCACGCCGCCTTCCAGGGCGGCAATGCGCTCTTCGAGCACGGCGTTGGTGGGGTTCGATATGCGCGTATACACATGGCCGGCGCGCTCCATATTGAATAGCGAGGCGGCGTGGTCCGAGCTCTTGAAGGCAAACGATGACGTAAAATGGATCGGCGTGGCGCGTGCGCCGGTGGCCGGATCGGGCGCAGCGCCCGCATGCAGGGAAAGCGTGTCAAATCCCAGGTACTTAGCACCGCTCATGATGTCTCCGCCATTATTTTATTGCCCAGATCGTAACCCGATTCCTGGCGGAACAAAAGAGTGGCCGTGCAGGGCGCATGGGCTGCGGCCTTTCGTGTTGACGTCTTTATGGCTGTCCACGCGGCGCAGTGGTACGATGCTGCGCCGTTACCAGGAAAGAGCTGCCCATATGTCCCGATTGCCGCCGTCGTTGTTTGATGCCTTGCAGCACCATGGCTGGTCGCAGCATGACGCCTTCCTGTCGCCGGAACTGAGCAGCGAACTTGCGGCGCAATGCGTGCTGGCGCAGCGCGCCGGGCGCATGAAGGCGGCAGGCGTGGGTAGCGGGCGCACGCCAAACGTGCACAGCGCCATACGCGGCGACAGCATCGCATGGCTGGAAGCGGGGCAGTCTGCCGCCTGCGACCAGTACCTGGCGCTGATGGAAGTGCTGCGCCAGCAGCTGAACCGTGAACTGTTCCTTGGCCTGGACGAGTACGAAAGCCATTTAGCCCTGTATGCACCTGGCGCGTTTTACCGCACGCACCTGGATCGCTTTCGCGACGACGACCTGCGCACCGTTTCGGTGGTGATTTATCTGAACGCCGACTGGCTGCCGGGGCAGGGCGGCGCCTTGCGCTTGCACCCTGAGGGCGGCGACAGCGTGGACATCCTTCCCGAAGCGGGGCGGATGGTGGTATTTTTGTCGGGCGACATGCTGCATGAGGTGTTGCCGGCGCAGCGAGAACGGCTATCGCTGGCCGGCTGGTTCCGCCGCCGCGCCTGAGCTTATTGTTTCGTGCTCGATTTGATTGACGGCAATGCTGGATTTTTCGGCAAGCATAGGCTACAGTCCCAAAACAGGGCGAGAACAATTACAATACCAACCACGCGGACAGGACGGCCAATATGAAAGTATCTGAAATTCTCCAAGTCAAGGGCAATATCCTTTATACCGTAACGCCGGACCAGCCTTTGCTCGATGCGGCCAATACCATGGCGGAAAAAGACATCGGTTCGCTGGTGGTGATGGAATTTGGCGACCTGGTCGGCATGCTCACTTTCCGTGAAGTGCTCAATGCGCTGCACGAAAACGCAGGCCAGATCGGTGGCGGCACCGTGCGCAAGCATATGGATGACCACCCGATCACCGTGACGCCCGATACTGAAGTGAATGAAGTACGCCGCATCATGCTGGAAAAGCATGCGCGCTACCTGCCGGTCATGAACGCCAAGACCCTGCTGGGCGTGATTTCCTTCTATGACGTGGCGCGCGCCGTGCTCGAAGCGCAAAGCTTCGAGAACCAGATGCTGAAAGCGTATATCCGCGACTGGCCGGCCGAAACGCCGGACTGAGCGAAGCGCCTGGTCCAGCACAGCATGAAAAACGCCGGCATTGCCGGCGTTGTCGTCTGGACAGTGACCCTGTCAGGCAGCGCCCTGCATTGCGTCATTGCTGAGCCAACTGACCAGCGCATCGGCCGTCATCGGCCGCGCGAACAAAAAGCCCTGGGCCATCGGACAACCGAGCGACTGCAGGATCTGCGCCTGGCGCTCGTCTTCCACACCTTCGGCGATCACCGCCAGGCCCAGGTTGCGGCCCAGCTGTATCACCATCTCGGCGATGCTGCTGCCGCGCGCCGATCCCGTGATTTCCGTCACAAAAGCGCGGTCGATCTTCAGCCGGTCCACCTGCAGCCGCTGCAGGTAGGACAGCGATGAAAAGCCCGTGCCGAAGTCGTCGATGGCGATGCTCACGCCCGTCTGCTTGATCTGCCACAGCATCTTGATCAGCAGGTCCGGCTCTTCCATGGCCATCGACTCGGTGATTTCCAGCTCGATGAATTCGGGCGGCGCCTGCGTGTCTTCCAGTGCGGTGCGCAGCATGTCGAGAAACAGCGGATGGCGGAACTGCACCTGCGACACATTGACCGACATGACGAAATTGCGGTGGCCCTGCTCGCGCAACCGCACCAGTTCATGGCAGGCGGTGCGCAGCACCCATTCGCCAAGGTCGATGATGATGCCAGAATATTCGGCGATCGGGATAAAGCGGTCGGGCGAGATGAACTTGCCGTCCGGCGTCTGCCAGCGCAGCAGCGCTTCGGCGCCCACCGGGCGGCGCGTCGACAGGTCGATCTGCGGCTGGTAGACGACAAACAGCTGGCCTTGCGCAAACCCGGTGCGCAGCGCATGCATCATGCGCACCCGCTCGCGGATCTCGATGCCCATGCTGCGCGAAAAATAGAAGTGGCCGGCGCGCTGCTGGGTCTTGGCGCGTTTCAGCGCGATGTCGGCGTCCTTCAGCGCATCGGCGCCGGTGCCGCCATGTTCGCCCAGACGCACCAGGCCCAGGGTGGCCGACAGTTGCACGTCCTGGCCGTCGATGCTGAACGGCGTCTGGAACAAGGCCAGGATCTGGGCCGGATTGACCTGAATGGCGTCGCCCAGCACGCAAAAGATATCGCCGCCCAGGCGCGCCACCGTCAGCTGCGAGCCCAGCCTGGTTTGCAGCCGCTCCGCGACGGCCACCAGCAGCAGGTCGCCGAACTTGTGGCCCAGCGCATCGTTGGTTTCGGCAAAATGGTCTAGATCGACCAGGCATAGCGTGGCGTCGTCGCGGGCCGGACCGGCCAGCGTCACGTCGAGGATTTCCACCAGGCGGGTTCGGTTCGGCAACTTCGACAGCTGGTCATAAAACGCCGCGTTATGCAGGTGGCTTACCAGCTCCACATTGTCCAGGCCGACGGCGACATTGCTGCAAAATACCTCGAGCAGGCTTTCCTCGATCGCCGTCAAGGGGCGCGGCAGCAGCAGGTAGGCAGCCGAATCGCGGCTGGACTTGCCGGCGAAATACAGCGTGGCGTAATCGTGCGCGTACACATTGCGCCGCTGCATCAGCGCGTGCTCGATGGCGGCGGCGATGCGCGGATTTTCCACGCTGCACAGGGCGCCGTGCTGCATGCCGGAAAAGCAGCCCGCATGGGCGCACACCAGCAGGCTGCGCTTGCCCTTGTCATTGACTTCCTGGGTGCACAGCACGCCATCGACATGCAGCTGCAGCAGGTCGGCCACCTGCGCCAGCACGCCGGCCGAGAAATTGTGCACGCCGTGCAGCGCCATCAGTTGGGTGCTGGCATGCACGATGCGGTCCAGGCCGCGCCGGCTGTTGCTGATGGAGCAGATCTGCTCGTATGAACGGATGGCTGCCGTGACGGTGGTAAACAGCTTGATGCGGGTCAGCTCGGACTTGGTCTTGTAGTCGTTGATGTCGAAATCGCGGATGGCGTCGATTTCCGGCGCATAGCCGGGCTGGCCGGTGCGCAGGATGATGCGTACATCGCTCATCTTCAGCGTTTCGCGGATATGGCGCACCAGATGCAGGCCGGCGTCGTCCTGTTCCATCACCACGTCGAGCAGGATGACGGCAATATCGCTTTCATGCTTGAGCAATTCGCGCGCCTGGCCGGCCGAATAGGCATGCACGAACTCGAGCGGTCGGTGCTGCATTTCCAGGTTGCCGAGTGCAAAAGTGGTGGTGGAATGGACGTCTTCATCGTCGTCGATGATCATCACCCGCCATACGCTGCGTGCACTGGTATCGGCCGGTGCGGCAGGCTGCTCGTCAAGGAATACCAGGTCGTCGTGATCGTCCTTGTCGGCATCAAGGGGGGTGATCGGTGCGGGCATGTAGTTAACTTCTCCAGAGCTCAGTGAGGTAGGCATATCGGCAAGCACAGGGCGCGACATCGGCGGCCGGCCATTTTTCCAGCTGTCCTGAGCCAAGTATATAGCGATTTAACAAGGCAAAATTTTTTTTTAGTCTTAATCATTGCGGCAATATTTTCAGTTTTGCATGATTGTAACTGTTGCTTCACATTTTCTGCTGAAACTTTGTGGCGGCCAGGCTGTAGCCGGGGCAGGGCGGGGCGTGGGCTGGTAGAATGGCGTTTTCCAGTCTTCCATATTCCCTACTATGTCCGGCAACTCTTTTGGCAAGCTGTTTACTGTTACCACTTTCGGCGAATCGCATGGTCCTGCCATCGGCTGCGTGATCGATGGCTGTCCGCCCGGGCTGGTATTGTCCGAAGCCGATATCCAGCCCGAGCTGGACCGCCGCAAGCCAGGCACCTCGCGCCACGTGACGCAGCGCCAGGAATCGGATACGGTGGAAATTCTGTCGGGCGTGTATCAGGGTGTGACCACCGGCACGCCGATCGCCCTGCTGATCCGCAATGAAGACCAGCGCAGCAAGGACTACGGCAATATCGCCGAGAGCTTCCGCCCGGGCCACGCCGACTACACTTACTGGCACAAGTACGGCGTGCGCGACCCGCGCGGCGGTGGCCGTTCCTCGGCGCGCCTGACGGCGCCAGTGGTAGGTGCGGCAGCGATCGCCAAGAAGTGGCTGCTGCAGCAATACGGCACCACCTTCAGGGGCTGCATGAGCCAGCTGGGCAATATCGCGGTGCCGTTCCAGTCGTGGGAGCATGTGCACGCCAACCCCTTCTTTGCTGCCAGCGATGACGCCGCGCTGATCGCCAGCATGGAACAGGCGATGGATCAGTTGCGCCGCGACGGCGACTCCATCGGCGCCCGTATCGACGTGATTGCACAGAACGTGCCGGTAGGCCTGGGCCAGCCGATCTACGACAAGCTCGATGCCGATATCGCCTACGCGATGATGGGCATCAATGCGGTCAAGGGCGTGGAAATCGGCGCCGGTTTCGATTCGGTGGCGCAAAAAGGTTCGGAGCATGGCGACGAACTGACGCCGGAAGGCTTTGTCGGCAATAACGCCGGCGGCGTGCTTGGCGGTATTTCGACGGGGCAGGACATCAGCGTCTCGATCGCCATCAAGCCGACCTCGTCGATCCGCACGCCGCGCCGTTCGATCGATAAAGAGGGCAATCCCGTGATGGTGGAAACGTTTGGCCGCCACGACCCCTGTGTCGGCATCCGCGCCACGCCGATCGCCGAAGCGATGCTGGCGCTGGTGCTGATCGACCATGCTTTGATGCATCGCGCGCAGTGCGGCGATGTGACTGTTTCGACGCCGAAGTTGAGGTAATTTTACTGCCGGGATCAGACCCTCAATGCCGCAAACACAGAGTTCATTGTTAGCGGGCGAGGGGGGCTGACCCCAGATTTTGCCGTTGGGGTGAAAGCCAGCAGCATCAGGCCACCTTGTTCGCCGCCAACTCCTGCTGGTGCCGCATTTCCACCGACTGCACCAGCAAGGTCCGTATATCGTTAATCAGATTGAACTCCGTCTGGTTCAGCTGTATCGGCGGGAAACTGTCGTCCCAGTCGCCGTACAAAAATCCCGTCGGGTGGCCGTTCGCCGACAGCGGCAGCACCACGAAGCTGCGTGCCTCGGACAGGGTACTGTTCCACCACGGCGGCAGCTTGGCGGCGAATTTCGGGTCGCGTGCGTTGTCGATGAAGATCACGCGGTCGCTACTGAGGGCCGCATGGAATACGTTCGGCTCATAGACATCGCCAAACACCATCAGGTCCTGCAGCTCGGCCGCGCCTTCGCCCATGCAGATGCGCGCCGAGTAAAGCTGTTCCTTGTGATTGCGCGCAAACGCCACCGAGCGCGAAAAATCAAAGCCCTGGTGCAGGGTTTCCAGCGCCATTGACACCATCTGGCCAGGATTGGCGGTGCCGATGGCGCCACGCAGGTCGGCCAGGCCGTCGAGCAGGATGCGGTTGCCTTCGGCCCGCAAGCGCGTTGACGCCAACTGGCGCGCACGCCGCTCCATCGGCTTCGACAGTGGTGCGATGGTGAGGTCGGCCGCCGCCATGACCTTGGCTTTTTCCACCGCTTCCAGTACGGCTTCAGGCTGCATGCCCAGCATGCCGGCATAGTCGTCGATCAGCGCATGGACTTCGGCCGCGCCGTTGGCGTCGTCGTGCCACAGCGAATCGGCGCAGCGCGCTGCCATGGTTGACAGGCCGGCCATCCAATCGCTGCTGCTTACGACTTCATCTGCCTGCATCGGCGCCAGCGGGCGCATGCCGTCGATCAGGTGCTGCGGCAAGCCCCAGTGGGCGGCCGTGGCATAGCCCACTTCGGGCAGGCTCAAGCCGAGAATTTCCGGCGCCGCCGCCGCTTCGTTGCCGGGTCCGTCGTGCGCCTGCAGCCGTGCCCAATAGTCCGCCATGTAAAAGGTGACCATCATGCGGCCCAGGGTATGCAGCATCGAACACACTACCGCCTGTTCGGCCTGCAGGCTGCCTGCGCTGGTAGCCACTTGCTGGGCCACCATGCCGGCCAATACCGCTTTTTCCATCTCGGCATGGGCGCTGACCGAATCCGGCCTTGCCTGCGACAATTCCTCGATCAGTTTCAGGCCCAGCGCCAGGTGGCCGATGGCGTCCAGGCCCAGCACCAGCACCGCTTTCGAGACGGTGTTGACGCGCTGGCCAAAAGCCGAATACATGCCGCTGTTGGCCAGGCGCAGCACCTTGTGCGTCAGGACCGGGTCCGACAGCACGGTTTGCGTCATGTCGAATGCGTGATCGTCCTCGCCGCGCATGGCGCCCAGGATGGCGCTGATGGCCTTGGCAAAGCCGGGCATGTCGCCCTGCTGGCGCGTGCGTGACCACAGCAGTTCCAGCGTGTTCCTGCCGAGCTGGGTGGCTGCCGTGTAGTGGCCCGGGTTCATTGCACACCTCCGTGCGGTTCCTGGGCAGGCGTCGCTGTCACCAGCGCCGCATAGGTTGTTTCGCTCAAGGCCGCGAGAGCCGCGTGGGCGGGCATCGGTTTGCCGGTCAGGTAGCCCTGCACATAATGGCAGCCGCGTGATTCGATGAAATGCATTTGTTCTTCAGTTTCCACGCCTTCCGCCACTACCGACAGGTTCAGGTGCTTGGCCAGGTCAAGTATGGTGTTGCAGATGGCGGCGTCCTTGCTCGATTCGGGCAAGTCCTTGATGAAAGTACGGTCTATCTTCAGCACCGAAATGGGAAAGCGTTTCAGATAGGCCAGCGAGGAGTAGCCGGTGCCGAAGTCATCGATGGCGATGCGCGCGTTGCGCTCCGTCATCTTGACCAGGATCGCCTCGGCGTGCACCGGGTCGATCATCAGCGTGCCTTCGGTAATTTCCAGCACCAGGTTTTCGCCGGACAGGCCGGAAAAAGCCAGCGCGTCGTCCAGCACGTCGAGGAATTTATCGTTGCGGAACTGGCGCGGGCTGATATTGACCGAAATATACAGGTGGCGCCGCGCCACCTCCTGAAACTGTCGCAGTTGTACGCAGGCCGCTTTCAGCGCCCAGGCGCCCAGCAGGTTGATCAGGCCATTGGCTTCGGCGATCGGGATAAAGCGCACCGGCGGCACCAGGCCCAGTGTCGGGTGCTTCCAGCGCATCAGCGTCTCGAAGCCCTGGATCTGGCGCGTGCGCGCGTCGACAATGGGCTGGTAATACAGCAAAAATTCGCCTTCGCGCACCGCCTGGAACATCGCTGCTTCGAGCGAAATATCGTGTTCGGATGGGCCGTTCAGGCGTGGGCTGTAGATCAGGCAGCGCGCCTTGCCGGTTTCCTTGGCGCGCGACATGGCCGCGTCGGCCAGCACGACCAGGCGTACTTCGTCTTCTGCGTGCAGCGGATAAATCGACACGCCGACCGAGGCGCCCACGTAGATCGTGTGGCCATCGACTTCGAACGGCGCCTGCAGGGTGGCCAGCAAGCGGCCGGTAACGAGCTTGATCTGCGCATCGGTGGCGCTGCCGGGCAGTACGGCGACGAATTCATCGCCGCCGGCGCGCGCCAGGGTATCGCTGTCGCGCAGGGTCTTGCGCAGGCGGGCCGCAGCCAGGCGCAGCACGGCGTCGCCAACCGGGTGGCCCAGGCCATCATTGACCTTCTTGAAGCCGTCGAGACCGATGGTGGCGACCGAAAAACCCTGACCCGAGCGTGCCGCCTGGGAAATCACCATGCGGATGCGGTCCGACAGCAGCAGCCGGTTCGGCAAGCCCGTCAAGGCGTCGTGGGTGGCCATATGGCGCAGCCGCTCTTCCGTATTGTGCTGGGCCGAGGTCTCGCGCCCGACCACCAGCAATTCGACCATGCCGGCATGGTTGGCGTAGGACGACAAACGCAGCTCGAACCAGATTTCCTGTTCCGGCGTGTGCAGCCGTACTTCCAGCCGGCCCGGTACTTCGAGCGCGTCTTGCAGGGCCGCCTGCAGTGCGGCGCGCGATGCTTCGGCCGCCAGTGAAGGCAGAAAATGCCCGACCAGGCCGGTCGGTGCAGCGAACAGGTTGGCGGCGCGCTTGCTGGCAAACAGGATCAGGCCGTCCGCATCGAGCCGGAACACGATATCGCCTGCCTCTTCCATGAGGTTGTCCAGTTCGTGGCGTGTGTCGCGGTGGGCGGCGGATGGGGTACTGGAAAACATCGTGCTGGTTTTACCTTTATCAGTGCTGCCGCCCAACTATGCGCATTGCGGCAAGCAAAATCATTGCGCATGGCGCGCTGCCTCATAGGCAATACGCCTGGTAATGGGAACCCTGTCGGGAGGGCAGCGATCAATCGCCTGGCCTTCTCGCCGGAACCCGATTTATAGGGAATGTATCATTGAAAACCAGGCAAAAACATGAAATTGAGCAACATTGCTTCAAGTAATGTAAAGAGTGTTGTTCATCTTGAATGCATGGCCTCACCGGCGTCACGCTTGCCGCGGCCATGCCTTTGCGCTAGTCTCGCAAGCAGGCAGGCGCCATGTCGTGCCACCTGCCAGACCAGTGTGCCATGATAGCAAACCGCAATGAGGAACCGCCATGAATGCTTGCCATCTGCAGGAAAATACGCATGAAGTGTTCAACCAGGCTACCCCTTTCGAGAACATCAACCTGTTTGCCTGCGATCTGGCGTTGCAGGAGGCGGTGCGGCGCGAAGGCGGTGAGGCAGCATCCAACGGGCTCGATGCCTTGGGTGAACGGCTGGGAAGTGCCGAGCTGATCGCGCTGGCGCTGCTGGCCAATGTGCATGGCCCGCAATTGCATCAGTTCGACCGCAGCGGGCGGCGCATCGACGAAGTGGAATTCCACCCGGCCTGGCATGGCCTGATGGAAGTGCTGATAGGCGCCGGACTGCACGCGGCGCCGTGGTCGGACGCCGGGACCGGGACCGGGACCGGGACCGGGGCCCATGTGGCGCGTGCCGCCGCCTACATATTAGTAGGGCAGCTGGAAAACGGCGCGCAGTGTCCGGTCACAATGACGTTTGCCTCGGTGCCGGCGCTGCGCCAGGCCACGGGTTTGCCGCAGATACTGCAGCGCTGGCTGCCGAAAATCCTTTCCCGTGAATATGATCCCCGTTCCTTGCCGGTCGAGCAAAAGCGCGGCGCGCTGATTGGCATGGGCATGACGGAAAAGCAGGGCGGCTCCGATGTGCGCAGCAATACCACCATCGCCGAAGCGCTGCCTGTGCTGGAGGCACAAGCGCTGTTCGGCGACGAGGCACCCAACGCTTGCCGCATCGTCGGCCATAAGTGGTTTTTCTCGGCGCCGCAAAGCGACGCCCATCTGATCCTGGCGCAGGAAGGTACTGCGGGCCTGTCGTGCTTCTTTCTGCCGCGATACTTGCCCGACGGCAGCCGCAACGCCATTCGTGTGCAGCGCCTGAAAGACAAGCTGGGCAACCGTTCGAATGCCTCTGCCGAAGTGGAGTTTGCCGGCGCCTTTGGCTGGCGGGTCGGCGAGGCCGGCAGGGGCATACCGACTATCATCGAAATGGCCAGCCATACGCGCCTCGATTGCGTGCTGGGCAGCACCGGCATGATGCGCGCTGCCTTCAGCCAGGCGCTGCACCACGCGCGCCAGCGCATGGCCTTTGGCAAGACGCTGGCTGAACAGCCGTTGATGCAGAACGTGCTGGCCGACCTGGCGCTGGAATCGGAAGCGGCCACGGTGTTTGCGCTGCGCCTGGCGCGCTGCTTTGACGAGAAAGACAATCAGGAACAGGCAGCGCTGGCGCGCGTGCTGACGCCGGCCGGCAAATACTGGATCTGCAAGCGCGGGCCCGGCTTCGGCTTTGAGGCGATGGAAGTGGTGGGCGGCACCGGCTACGTGGAGGAGGCGCCGCTGGCACGCCTGTACCGCGAATTACCTGTCAACTCGATCTGGGAAGGATCGGGCAATGTGATGTGCCTGGACGTGCTGCGCGCGCTGGCCCGCTCGCCGGCCGCACGTGCGGCACTGGCGGCGGAACTGGCGCTGGCTGGCGATGCGGATGCGGTCTTCGTTGCCTATCGTGCGCAATTGCTGCAGGTTCTGGAGCAGGGTGATACGGACGAGTTTGGCGCACGCAGTTTGTCGGAGCGCATCTTGCTGGCGGTGCAGGCAGCCTTGCTGCTGCGCCACGCACCATGCTTTGTTGCCACGGCGTTTATCGCCTCGCGGCTGGCCCAGGCGCCGGGCGGCGCCTATGGTCGCTTGCCCGCCGGTACTGATTGTGCGGCCATCCTGGCGCGCTCCTTGCAGTGCCCGTGATTGCTGCAATTATTTCGAAAATTCCAGCCACAGCAGTGCTTGGGGCTGTGATAATGCGGTCAGACATCATTCATCGACAGCTATGCGCAGGCAGGGCCAGTGGCCGCCGCGCTTGACGAAAGAGTACAAGCACATGAAACAAGACCCACGTTTTCCCAATCTGTTCATCACCGACCATCCGCTGATCCAGCACAAGCTGAGCCATATGCGCGAGCACGACACCTCAACGCGCACCTTCCGCGAACTGCTCAAGGAAATCACGCTGCTGATGGGCTATGAAATCACGCGTGACCTGCCGCTGACCACGCGTGAAATCACTACCCCGCTGATGACGGTCGATGCGCCCGTCATCGCCGGCAAGAAACTGGCCATCGTGCCTATCCTGCGCGCCGGCATCGGCATGAGCGACGGCTTGCTGAACCTGGTGCCGTCGGCGCGGGTTGGTCATATCGGCGTGTACCGCGATCCGGCCACCCACATGCCGGTGGAATACCTGGTGCGCCTGCCGGATCCGAGTGAGCGTACCTTTATCCTGTGCGACCCGATGGTTGCCACCGGTAACTCGGCCGTGTACGCCGTCGACGTGCTGAAAAAGCGTGGCGTGCCCGACGAGCAGATCATCTTCCTGGCGCTGGTGGCCGCACCGGAAGGCGTGACCGTGTTCCAGAACGCCCATCCGAACGTCAGGATGTTTGCCGCCGCGCTCGATTCGCACCTGAACGAGCACGCTTATATCGTGCCGGGCCTGGGCGATGCGGGCGACCGTATCTTCGGTACCAAATAATTCATTCACAGGCGTCACCAACATGGCAACCTTGATCGACCCCGATTTCCGTGCCCGATTGCGCGCCCTGAATGACAAATATGCGGCCAGCCTGCCGGCGCTGATGCAGGCGATCGCCGCTGCCCAGGCGCGCTGCGATACGGAAGGGCCGCGCCTGGAACCGCTGACCGCCTTGCACCGTGCCTTGCACGCGGTGGCTGGCTCGGCCGGCACCTTCGGCTTTGCCTCCTTGGGCCAGGAATGCCGGCGCCTGGAACAGCTGGTGCGCCAGCTGTTGAACCATCCGGGCAACGTGCTGGAAGAGTGGCCGCTGCTGAGCACGCAGGTCAGTGCCTTGCTGCGCTTGGCTGCCCATGATGCCGCCGCTACCGACTTTTCGGCCTGAGCGACTATGTTAGGTGGGTGTAGTTCAAATGATATATTTGATATAACGCAAAGCGTGCGCGGCGCGAATTAGGATATAGTGTGTTCATGCCGCTGCTTCTGCGGCGCCGCAAGACCGGGATTTTGGCTGTTTTAACTATCAACTTCAGCCTCGCAAGTTTATTTTGCAAAAAAGTGTTTTTTCCCAGTTTTGTTGGTATAATTGGGCATCGTTGGATTCGAGGTAGTAGTGCAGTTAGTCTGTCATTTCTTTCTTGCTTCAAACGATATAACGGGCGCAAGCCCAACTTAACTGAAATAGGAAATTGTAATGGCAACTGGCATCGTAAAATGGTTCAATGATTCGAAGGGTTTCGGCTTTATTACCCCTGATGAAGGCGGCGAAGATCTGTTCGCTCACTTCTCGGCTATCCAGTCGAACGGCTTCAAGTCCCTGCAAGAGAACCAACGTGTTTCTTTTGAAGTGACTGCTGGCCCTAAAGGCAAGCAAGCTTCGAACATTCAGCCAATCTAATACGCTGGATCAAACGAAATAAAGAAATCCTCGGTCTCCGGGGATTTTTTTTCGCCTGGAGGTTTCTCAACCTCCTTACTGGCATCACTGCCGTATCAAATTGCGCGTTCGCGCCAGTAATCCGGCTGTGCGTAGCTATTCCGCAAAAAATCGACAAACGCGCGGATGCGCAAGGGTAGATGGCGGCGCTGCGCGAAGACGGCATAAATATCGTTGCCGGGTGCAGCAAACTGATCGAGCACCGTCATCAATTGCCCCGATTCGATCTCCGCACCCACTTCCCACATCGATCGCCAGGCCAGGCCCTTGCTGGCCAGCGCCCAGTCGTGCAGCACTTCGCCGTCGTTGCAGACCATATTGCCCGACACTTTCAAAGTCACGTTCTTGCCGTTTTCGCGAAAAGTCCAGCCGCGCTGGCTGCCTTCGCCGCTGATCGCCAGGCAGTTATGCTTGCTCAGATCCGAGGGCAGGCGAGGCACGCCGGCCTTCTTCAGGTAAGCGGGCGTGCCAACCACCACCCGGTGATTGTCGGCCAGCTTGGTGCTGACCAGCGTTGAATCGGACAGGCTGGCAATGCGGATCGCCACGTCGATGCCTTCACCGATCAGGTCCACCAAGCGATCGTTCAGGTTCAGCGCCAGCGTTACGTCGCGGTGCTCGGCAAGAAAAGAGGGGATCAGCGGCGCCACATGCTGGCGGCCGAAGCCGGCCGGCGCCGAAATAAGCAGGTGGCCGCTGGCCTTGACGCTGCGTTCGGCCACCGCCAGTTCCGCCTCTTCCAGTTCGGCCAGTATGCGCTGGCAGTCTTCCAGAAACGCCGCGCCTTCATTGGTCAAGGCCAGCTTGCGCGTGGTGCGCTGCAGCAGCTTGACGCCGAGGCGCTGTTCGAGTGCATCAAGGCGACGCCCTATCATGGCCGGCGCAATGCCCTCGGCGCGCGCGGCGGCCGACAAGCTGCCCCTTGCGACGACTTCCACAAAGGTGGAGATTTGCCGGAACTGTCCCATGATGCCCCTTCACTTGTGACAAAAACGCATGGATGAAGTGATTTTTAATCTCGTTTCCATGCCTTATAGTGAATATACTATACAACAACAGCGCGCGAAACGACCGTGCCACAACATCGCTACAACTTATACTTTGCCGGCCAGATTACTTTTACTTATAACGGAGAACATCATGACGCAATCCCCCATCGCTTTGCCCGAAGGCATGCACATCACGGGCGAGATCCAGCCTGGTTACGAACAGATCCTGACGCCAGAGGCGCTGGCGCTGGTGGCAAAGCTGACGCGCGCATTCGAGCCGCGCCGCCAGGAATTGCTGGCCGTGCGTGTCGAGCGCGCCAGGCGCCTCGATGCAGGGGAGCGTCCTGATTTTCTGCCAGATACCGCGCATATCCGCGATGGTGACTGGAAGATCGCACCGATTCCGCAAGCGCTGCAATGCCGCCGCGTGGAAATTACCGGTCCGGTCGAGCGCAAGATGGTGATCAACGCCTTCAATTCGGGTGCCGACAGCTACATGACCGACTTTGAAGACTCGAACACGCCCAACTGGGACAACCAGTTGACGGGCCAGATCAATATGTTCGACGCCGTGCGCAGGACCATCTCGCTGGAGCAGAACGGCAAGTCGTACAAGCTCAACGACAAGATCGCCACCCTGGTGGTGCGTCCGCGCGGCTGGCACCTCGATGAAAAACACGTGCTGGTCGACGGCAAACGCATTTCGGGCGGCATTTTTGACTTCGCCCTGTTCATGTTCCATAACGCCAAAGAACAGCTGGCGCGCGGCGCCGGTCCGTATTTCTATCTGCCCAAGATGGAATCGCACCTCGAGGCGCGCCTGTGGAACGATATTTTCGTCATGACGCAAAACGAGCTGGGCCTGCCACAAGGCACCATCAAGGCCACCGTACTGATCGAAACCATCCTGGCCGCCTTCGAGATGGATGAAATCCTGTACGAACTGAAAGAGCACAGCTCGGGCCTGAACGCGGGCCGCTGGGATTACATCTTCTCGTGCATCAAGAAATTCAAGCTCGACAAGGACTTCTGCCTGGCCGACCGTGCCAAGGTCACCATGACCGCCCCCTTCATGCGTGCTTACGCCTTGCTGCTGCTGAAAACCTGTCACAAACGTGGTGCGCCTGCGATCGGCGGCATGGCAGCCTTGATCCCGATCAAGAACGATCCGGAAAAGAACGATGTCGCCATGGGCGGCGTGCGCAACGACAAGGCGCGCGACGCCACCGACGGCTACGACGGCGGCTGGGTCGCCCACCCTGGCCTGGTTGAGCTGGCCATGGGCGAGTTTACCAAGGTGCTGGGTAGCAAGCCGAACCAGATCGACAAGCAGCGCCCGGACATCGACGTCAAGGCGGCCGACCTGCTGAACTTCCAGCCGGAAGCGCCGATTACGGAAGCGGGCTTGCGCTACAACATCAACGTCGGCATCCACTACCTGGGTAGCTGGCTGGCCGGCAATGGTTGCGTGCCGATTCATAACTTGATGGAAGACGCGGCCACGGCAGAGATCAGCCGTTCGCAAGTGTGGCAGTGGATTCGTTCCAGCAAGGGCGTGCTGGAAGATGGCCGCAAGGTCACTGCCGAGATGGTGCGCGCCATGATTCCGGAGGAACTGGCCAAGGTGCAACGCGATGCGCCCGGTGGCGACGGCCCGACTTATGTCCGCGCCGGCCAGATTTTTGAAGAAATGTCGACCTCGGAATCGTTTGCCGAATTTTTGACTTTGCCGCTGTACGAAGAAATCTGATTGTTACGGTAGCGAGCATGAAAAAATCCCGGCATGCCGGGATTTTTCACGTATGGCATTAGGGAGGCAAATTAAAAATTGTTTTTCCACATGCGCAGCGCTGCAAACGCTTCCACCGGCGACGCGTCATGCCCCAGCTTGCCGGCCACTTTCAGGCTGGCCAGGATGGCCGGTTCGCGGTAGCGCAAAAAGGGATTGGTGGCTTTTTCCAGGCCCACGGTGGACGGCACGGTCGGCAAGCCCTGCTGGCGTTTTTCCGTATCGACAGCCAGCCGTTCCTGCAGCGCCAGGTTGCCAGGTTCGACCGCGCTGGCAAAGCGCAGATTGGACAGGGTATACTCGTGGGCGCAATACACCAGCGTGTCGTCGGGCAGGGCGGCCAGTTTGCCCAGCGAGTCGGCCATCTGGCCCGGCGTGCCTTCGAACAAGCGGCCGCAGCCGCCGGCAAACAGGGTGTCGCCAGAGAAAAGCCACGGTGGGCCATTGGTTTCGCCGCGCTGGCGCACATAGGCGATATGGCCCTTGGTATGGCCGGGCACGTCAATCACGCTCAAGCACAGGCCCAGTTCGGCGACAATGGCGACATCATTTTCGGCCAGCTGTTCCGTGATGTCTGTGATAGCCTCGTTGCGCGGGCCGAAGACGGGAACGCTGAAATGCTGTAACAATTCAGGCACGCCACCGGTGTGGTCGGCATGGTGGTGCGTCAGTAGAATGGCGCACAGCGTCAACCCATGCGCGGCGAGCGCTGCGAGGATGGGTTTGGCGTCGCCGGGGTCGACCACGGCAGCTTGCTTGCCGTCATGGATCAGCCACAGGTAATTGTCGTTAAAGGCGGGCACGGCAAGTACCGATAAAGCGTGTTCAGGGGAGTTGGTCATGTGTAAGAGAGAAAACTGAATGGACAGTGCGGCATCCGAAAAATCCATTATAGCGCTTGACGGCTGGTTGCAGACGCCGGCCGGCGTGTACGTGCGTCAATGGGAACAGCAATGCCTGGACAGCCTGACGGTCGATATTTTCGGCTTTAACGCCGTGCAGCTGGGCCTGCCACAGTTCGACGCGCTGGCCGCCAGCCGCATGCCCAACAAATGGCAGATCGATGCGCGCCTGCCTGCCAGCCAGCCGCAGGGCAGCGGACTCAAGCTGGTCTGCGCTTTTGATGAACTGCCGTTCGATTCGCACAGCCTGGACCTGGTGGTGTTGCCGCATGTGCTGGAGTTTGCGGCCGAGCCGCACCAGGTGCTGCGCGAAGTCGAGCGTGTACTGATCCCGGAAGGCCAGTTGATCATCTGCGGCTTCAACCCGGCCAGCCTGTGGGGCGCGCGCCAGGGCCTGGCCCGCCTGACGGGCCGCCATTACCTGCCCAGGGCAGGCGAGCTGATCTCCATGCCGCGCATGAAGGACTGGCTGAAATTGCTGAACATGGGCGTGAGCCGCAGCCATTTCGGTTGTTACGCGCCCGCCTGCAAGACCGATAAATGGCTGCGCCGCCACGCGTATATGGACAAGGCCGGCGCGCGCTGGTGGCCATATCTGGGCGCAGTGTATATAGTGCAGGCCATCAAGCGCGTCAAAGGGATGCGTTTGATCGGTCCGGCGTGGACTAAAAAACCGGCGACGGCCCCCGCAGTCATACCGGTTACCAATAAAAGGCGGGAACAGGAACATGGATAAGGTTGAAACAAAGGTTGAGACGAAGGTTGAAATTTATGCCGATGGCGCATGCAAGGGCAACCCCGGCACAGGCGGCTGGGGCGCGCTGATGGTGGCCGATGGCGCCAAAAAGGAAATTTACGGCGGCGAGCTGAACACGACCAACAACCGCATGGAATTGCAGGCCGTGATCGAAGCCCTGACGGCGCTCAAGCGGCCATGCCAGGTGGTCATGTACACCGATAGCCAGTATGTGCAAAAGGGTATCAGCGAGTGGATCCACGGCTGGAAGGCGCGCGGCTGGAAGACGGCCGCCAATGCGCCCGTCAAGAACGTCGACTTGTGGCAGGCGCTCGATGCGGCCCAGGCCGTGCATCAGGTGGAATGGCGCTGGGTACGCGGCCACAACGGCCATCCGGGCAATGAGCGGGCTGATCAACTGGCCAACATGGGCGTGGAAACCGTGCGTACCTAGCGTTGCGAGGTCGCCAGCCAGCCCTGAATCAAGGACGCAGGTTTGCTATACTGCGTCCTTCGCTTTTTTGCTTTTATGTGAGTGCCTCATGCGTCAAATTGTCCTCGATACTGAAACCACCGGCCTGAACCCGCGCACGGGTGATCGCATCCTGGAAATCGGTGCGGTCGAGTTGAACAACCGCATGCTGACCGGGAATAATTTTCACCATTACATCAATCCCGAACGCGATTCGGAAGAGGGCGCGCTGGCAGTCCACGGCCTGACCACCGAATTCCTCAGCGACAAACCCAAGTTCGCCGAAATCGCCGAGGAGTTGCGCGCCTATATCGCCGGTGCCGAACTGATCATTCACAACGCCCCGTTCGATATCGGCTTCCTGAACGCCGAATTCAAGCGCCTGAACCTGCCGCCCGTGCACGAACAGGTGCATGGCGTGATCGACACCCTGGTGCAAGCGAAGGAAATGCACCCCGGCAAGCGCAACTCGCTCGACGCCCTGTGCGACCGCTACGGCGTCTCGAACGCCCACCGCAAACTGCACGGCGCGCTGCTCGACTCGGAATTGCTGGCCGATGTCTACCTGGCCATGACGCGCGGCCAGAACAGCCTCAGCATGGAAGAAGAAGTGGCAGCCCCCGTCGACGGCGCCGTTCTGGAAATCGTCCCGCTGGCCGAAGTCATTTTCCAGGCCGCCAGCGCCGACGAAATCGCCGCCCACGAAGCCACCATCGCCGGCCTCGACAAGGCCGTCAAAGGCCAGTGCATCTGGACCGCCGTCAGTACAGCTCCTGCAGCTTGATCAGAAAAGAATGGCCGGCGCACAATTTCTTGCCCGCGCCCTTGCAGATGGCGCAAGACGTATGTAATAATACGCCTCGCTTCGGGAGGTTAGCTCAGGGGTAGAGCACTGCATTCACACTGCAGGGGTCGCAAGTTCGAAACTTGCACTTCCCACCAAGAATTTATAAGAAGAAAAGGGCTTGCGAGTAATCGTCAAGCCCTTTTTTCATGGTTGAGTCAGATGTGAGTCCGGTTTTTCATTGCAAGTCGACCGTGACCATATCCATGATAACTCAGCCTGCACATGATGGAAGTAGCCCTGGCCGCGCAGCGCACTTTTGGTGCTTGGCGTAACCTTTCCCTCCAGCTTTCCATTCAAAAACTTGCGCGATTGAATACCGGTCGCAGGTCCCACTCTTCTCGCTCCTCTTCCGGGTACTGTTCGATTGCGCTGGTCTGTTGATGTACAAGCTTGACAAGTGCGTCCTCAAGCGATGGTCCCAGCCTCAGAATCTGCTCTTCGTCTTGAGGGAAATAGAAGACCTCGCCGGGATAATCGTGCGATACGACCAGTTCGTCACCGTTGAAGTTGTCGCCGATAATGACGCAGTTCGCCATTTGAGCTATCTTCAGGGCGCTGCCAGGGTCTTCCCAAAGAAAATATTCTTGCCAGCGATCCTGGAAGTCTTTCGCTTCCGCTGTTATTTTGTCGAGACCAAAGATACGGAAATAGTTGAAAAGGACGCCTTCTCCGAACTTTTTGAGAAACTCCCGGTGGTCGGCTGGCAACGCAAGCTGCATGCGCTCTTCGAACGCTTCAATCTCTTCTTCGCTCGCCAGTATCGCAGGCGGTTCTTCGATCGTGATGGTGTTCCACATAGTCGCTTTTTCTCCTGCGTCGTATTCAAACAGGTGTCCAATGCAGTGGTGCATGGTGTGCCAGGTACTTTAACATCAATGCTCCTGCTTGCTTCGCGCGGTGAGGCAGGTAGTTGTCCTGCAAACCTCAACCAAGGCGTGTCATGTCCGACCCATCCTTGGCCAAGCTGATACTTTTGCCACCCCATCAAATCTGCCGCAAGCCCCCATCCACAAACAGCTCGATCCCATTGACAAAACTCGCATCGTCGGAGGCCAGGAACACCGCCGCCTTTGCGATCTCGTCCGGGTCGCCGACACGGCCCATCGGGATCAGGGATGCCAGGTGGTCGAGGAAGCCTTGCTGCTGGCCGGCGTCGTTGCCGACCAGTTCCACCAGGCCCGGGGTCTTGATCGGGCCGGGGCTCAGGGTATTGACGCGAATGTCGCGGCCCTTCAGGTCCAGGATCCAGTTGCGGGCAAAGGCGCGCACGGCCGCTTTTGACGCAGCATACACGCTGAACGCTTCGGTGCCGCCACTCGCTGCGGTGGAGCCGGTCAGTATCACCGACGAGCCCATGCCCAGCAGTGGCAGCGCGGTCTGTACGGTGAACAGCGTGCCTTTGACGTTGCGTGCAAAGGTATCGTCGAAGTGCTTCTCGGTAATTTGTCCCAGCGGCAGCAGGGAGCCGCCGCCGGCGTTGGCGACCAGCACGTCGAGCTTGCCGTGTTTTTCCTTCACACGGTCGAACAGCGCTTGCAGCTGGCCCAGGTCGGCCGAATCGACGCGGGAGCTTTCGGCCGTGCCGCCGATGGCTTGCACTGCGGCATCGAGTTCGGCCTGGCGGCGGCCGGTGATGTAGACGTGCGCGCCTTCGCTTGCAAAACGTTTGGCGATAGCCAGGCCGATGCCAGTACTGCCGCCGGTGATGACGATGACTTTTTCTGCGAGTTTCATGATGTTTTTCCTTGATCTGGTGTGTGGGCAGGGATGCAGTGTGCCTCGCGAACGGCCCCGTGATAAGGCAGGCGGCGCGCATATCAGCTATGCTTCAGCTGCATGAATACTCATCGGGGAATTTAAAAATGGATAAGTTACTGTGGATGCAGTGCCTGGTGCGCGCTGTCGAGACGGGCAGCTTTTCGGCGGTGGCGCGCGAACTGGGCATAGGCCAGCCCAACGTCAGCCGGCACATCGCCTCGCTTGAAAAGGCGCTCGATACGCGCTTGCTCCATCGCTCCACGCGCCAGCTGGTCGCTACGCCGGAAGGCCAGCGCTATTACGCGCAGGCACGCCAGGCGCTCGATCTGATCGCGCAGGCTGACGCCGATGCGCGCGGCCAGCAAAAGCCCCATGGCTTGTTGAGGGTGTCTTGCGCGCCAACGCTGGGCACGGAAAAAATCATCGTCGCGCTGCCAGGCTTCCTCGGGCGCTATCCCGACGTCGAGGTGGAGCTAAGGCTCGGCGACGATTACATCGACCTGGTTGCGCAAGGCGTCGATATCGCCATTCGGGGAGGCGTGCTGAAGGACAGCTCCTTGCGGGCGCGCCGTGTCGGCACCTCCGAGCGCATTTGCGTGGCGAGCGCGACCTACCTGGAAAAACATGGCGTGCCACAGCAACCGGCCGATCTGCTGCAGCATCAGTGCCTGATCTACACCTTGATGGCGGGCGCAGGTGGCTGGCCTTTCAAGGGCGGCGAGGTGCAGGTGCAGGGCCGCTTGCGCCTGAACAGCCTGGAAGGCATACGCAAGGCGGTGCTGCAGGACATCGGCATTGCCTACCTGCCGTCGTGGACGGTGGCCGGGGAGCTGCGTAGCGGCAAGTTGCGCGCCTTGCTGAGCGAGCACGCGGCACCGCGCATGCCGCTCAATGCGGTGTATGCCGCCCAGCGCTTGCTGCCCCGGCGTGCTGTCGTGTTCATCGATTTTATCAGCGCCGTGTTTGCGGCTACACCTGGTCTTGATGGCAACTCGATTGTGTGAGTTCGTGGCAGCGGATGTACGTGAGCTGCCAAAAAGTCAACTGTTTTTTTTGCAGCATCGGAGCATGTTTCGATGGTTTTCCTGACGCGCCTGGAACAATAATGATGATGCCAGCGCAGCCGCCAACTGGGGAAAAATACAGGAGAGTGTCAAATGAATGCGTCGAACATGCGGATAGGGATGCGTTTGGGCCTGGGATTCGGCGTGGTGTGTGCGCTGTTGCTGCTGATGGTGGTCATCAGCAATACCATGATGGCGCGTATAAATGCTGGCACGGATGAAATTGTTAATGACAGAATGCCGAAAATCGAGGCCACAACACAACTGCTGGTCGGTATCAATGAGATAGCCATTTCCCTGCGCAACATGATGCTCAGCGACGATCCGGCCGATCGCAAGACGCAAGTCGAGTACATCATGCAGACCAGGGAAGCCAACGCGCGCGCCATCACCATGCTCGATGGTAGCTTGCGCGATCCGCATGCGCGCGAATTGCTGGGCCAGATGAAAGGCCATATCGACCGCTACCGGCCTGGCCAGGACCGCCTCATCAGCCATATCCAGGCCAACCGGCTCGACGAGGCGCGCGCCTTTCTCGCCAGCGATTTGCGCCCGATTCTTCGCGACCTCAAGCAAGCGACCAATGCGCTGGCGGTACGCCAGAAAGAGCTGAGCGCGCGTACTGCTGCCGCCGCCGCCGCGACGTTCAAGGAAAGCCGTCTGCTGTCCTGGGGGCTTGGGGCGCTGGCGATGGCCCTGGCGGCAGGCATCGCCTACTGGATCACCATCTCGATCACGCGTCCGGCCAACCGGGCGCTAGGCATAGCCCGCACCGTCGCTGCCGGCGATCTCACCAGCGAGATCGACGGTCATGGCAATGATGAAATGGGTCAGCTGTTGCTGGCGCTTAAATCGATGAACGACAACCTGGCGGTCACCGTCGGCACGGTGCGGGCGGGAACGGAAACCATCGCTACCGCCGCGCTGCAGGTGGCGTCTGGCAGCATGGACTTGTCTTCGCGCACGGAACAGCAGGCCAGTTCGCTGGAAGAGACAGCTTCATCGATGGAGGAGCTGACCTCGACCACGAAACAGAACGCCGAGAACGCGCGCCAGGCCAATGTGCTGGCCCGCAGCGCCTCGGAGGTGGCGGCGCGCGGCGGCCAGGTCATCGAGCAGGTCACCGGTACAATGAACGAGATCAACGCGGCCTCGGCCAAGATTACCGACATCATCAGCGTGATCGACGGCATCGCATTCCAGACCAATATCCTGGCGCTTAACGCGGCAGTCGAGGCAGCGCGGGCGGGCGAGGAGGGTCGTGGCTTTGCAGTCGTGGCCTCTGAAGTGCGCAGCCTGGCGCAACGGTCGGCCTCGGCCGCACGCGAAATCAAGGTGCTGATCAGTGCCTCGACCTTGAAGGTGGCCAGCGGCAGTGAACTGGTCAACACCGCCGGCGAGACCATGCGCGAGATCCTCACCAGCGTCCAGCGCGTCACCGATATCATGGCGGAAATTTCATCGGCCAGTTCGGAGCAGACCGACGGCATCGAGCAGATCAACCAGGCGGTGATGCAGATGGACGCGGTGACGCAGCAAAACGCGGCGCTGGTGGAGCAATCGGCCGCTGCTTCCGAATCGATGCAGGTGCAGGCGGCAAGCCTGGCTCAGGCCGTGGCCGTGTTCCGCCTGCGTGCCGGCAGCGGCGCGGTGGCGCCACAACCGGCGCGGCCCGAGGCTGCCGCCCCGCTTGCCGCCTCACCACGCAAGGCGAGCAGCAAGGCAGTTGTGGCCGTGCAGCGCAAGGCCGCGCCGCAGGCTGGCGCCGACACCGGCAAGGGCCGGAAAGCAGCCGTATCATCGAACGCCGACGAGTGGGAAGAGTTTTGAATCAACGCCGCGTGCCGTCGCTTTTGCGCACGGTCGTGACATAGGTTGGCAAATCCCACGCGCCGCCTGGCGCGACCAGCCGGCACATGCCGGTGGTCGATTCTTTTGTCCAGACGAATTGCCTGCCATTCCATGTGTGCACGTTTGAACTCCAGCAGTCGCCCAGGCCGCGCCCTTTTTGCGACGCCGAGATCTCACCGCCGCTGTAGTCGCTGGCATCAACAGCGACGCCCACCGGTGCAAACGGGGCGGTGGAATTGATCACCCAGAAACTGACGGACTGGTTGTAGGCATAGGTCTCGCAGACCATGCCTGCCAGCAGTTTGTCGGCTGACAAGCGATGCACGCGAAGTTCGCCGGCCGCCGCCTGGCCTGCCGACGGATACATGTCGGGACATTCGTCACGGTTCGAACCCTGGCGCAGTGCTTGCAATATCTCGGCCCGCTGCGCCGGCTCCAGGAACAGATCTTTCCTGTTTTCACGCGGTATGGGTGCGGCAACGACGACTGGCGCCACCGTGGGCTGCAGCACGCCGGTTTCGCCCTTGCTGCCTTTGCGCACCAGCGCGCCCACCGTGCCGATGCGGCCCTGCGCTTCGTCCATTTTCAACAGCACGGCGCTGGCGCCGGCGGTGGACAAGGTCCAGTCCTGCTTGCCGCTGGAAAATACCACGCTGGACGACTGCAACAGCGCCGGCATGATGACAGCCAGCGTTGCGCCGTTCAGGGGGCTGGACTGCGCGCCAGGCACCAGGTCGATTGTGCCGAGTTTGCGTCCGCCCGATTTGATCACCAGATGGCTGACATTGGCGGCCAGTGCAACGTCACCCTCGGCGTAGGAGCCCAGCTGGATCTTCGCGCTCACCGCCTGTTTTGCGCCGGCGTCGCGCACCAGCAGCAGCGACACGGCCGGTTCGGCACCGTCGACCTGGTAACCGGCGGCGCGGCAGGTGCCGGTATTGTCGCAGGCCAATTCCCAGTCCTTGTGCGAGAACGCCATGCCGCCCTTGTCAGCGGCAAGGCCGGGAAGCGGCAGGGCGGATGCGCCACTCAACAACATGATGGCCAGGCCAATTTTCATTTCAAGTCTCCAGATCGATCGATGCCCATTATAGGCTGGCAACGCCCCGGACTCGAACGACATTGGCTTCCACGTGCCGAGTGGCGCTTACGGCCTGGATGGATCGAAATGCTTGCCGATGCCCATCCAGCATTCAAAGTAGTCAGACTGCAATTGCGGCGACGCCAGCGCGTGGGCGGTCGGGCACAGCACGCTGCGCGTTTCGAACATGAAGGCCATGGTGTTGTCGACCTTTTGCGGCACCGTGGTGTCGATGCTGCTGGCCTTGTCGAAGGTGGCCGCGTCGGGGCCGTGGCCGCTCATGCAGTTGTGCAGGCTGGCGCCGCCGGGGCGGAAGCCGGCGGATTTCGCGTCGTACTGGCCGTGGATCAGGCCCATGAATTCGCTGGCCACGTTGCGGTGGAACCAGGGTGGGCGGAAGGTGTCTTCGGCCACCAGCCAGCGCGGCGGGAAGATCACGAAGTCCAGCGTATCGACGCCGGGGGTGTCGCTGGGCGCTTGCAATACCAAAAAGATCGACGGGTCGGGGTGGTCGTGGCTGATCGAGCCAATGGTGTTGAAATGGCGCAAGTCATATTTGTAGGGCGCGTAATTGCCGTGCCAGGCGACGACGTCGAGCGGCGAGTGGCCGATCTTCGCCGTCCACAGATTGCCGCAGAACTTGGCCACCAGTTCGAACTCGCCTTCGACGTCTTCATAGGCGGCGCAGGGCGTGAGGAAATCGCGCGGATTGGCCAGGCCGTTCGAGCCGATCGGACCCAGGTCGGGCAGGCGCAGCAGGGCGCCGTAGTTTTCGCAGATATAGCCGCGCGCCTCGCCGTCCGGCAGCAGGGCCTGGAAGCGGATGCCGCGCGGGATCACGGCGATTTCCTGCGGTTCGAGTTCGATCACACCCAGTTCGGTGCGCAGCTGCAAGCGGCCCTGCTGCGGCACGATCAGCAGCTCGCCGTCGGCCGAATAAAAATAGCGGCCCTGCATGTCGCGGTTGGCCGCATACAGGTGGATGGCGCAGCCAGACTGGTCTTGTGCCGAGCCGTGGCCGGCCATGGTCACCCAGCCGTCGATAAAATCGGTGGCCTCAACGGGCATGGGCAGCGGATCCCAGCGCAACTGGTTCGGCGGCGCTTCGACCTGCTCGAAATCGGTGGCAATGCGCCCGTTCGACAAACGCTGGAATGGCCGGTGCATGGCGGCCGGGCGGATGCGGTACAGCCACGAGCGGCGGTTGTGGCTGCGCGGCGCGGTGAACGCCGTGCCGGACACCTGCTCGGCATACAGGCCGTAGGCGGCGCGCTGCGGCGAGTTGCGGTGGGCGGGCAGGGCGCCGGGCAGGGCCTCGGTGGCAAATTCATTGGCAAAGCCGGATTGGTAGCATGGGTTCATCTTGTCTCCTGTTTGATGGCAGGCCTCACTCTAGAACGTGGGATAATATTTGACGAGATAAATAAGTGAATACAGAGTATTTACAATATGAATAGTTCCCGCTTGAAAGCATCGCCATGATGGACATCCGTACTATCGACCTGAACCTGCTGGTGGTGTTCCACGAGGTGTACCGCGAACGCCAGATTTCAAACGCCGCCAGGCGGTTGAGCCTGAGCCAGTCGGCCGTCAGCAATGCGCTGGGGCGGCTGCGGCGCACCTTCGACGATGCCTTGTTCGTGCGCACGGCGCACGGCATGCAGCCCACGCCCTATGCGCAACTGCTGGCCGAGCCGGTTGCCAGCGCACTGGCCACGCTCACCGAGGCCTTCAGGCCAGCGCAGGCATTTGACGTCGGCAGCAGCGCGCGCCATTTTCGCCTGGCCATGAGCGACGTCGGCGAAGTGTATTTCATGCCGGCGCTGGTCAAAACTTTGCGCCAACTGGCGCCGCAGGTGCAGGTCAGCACCGTGCGCGCGGGCGCCATCGACATCAAGACGGAAATGGAAGCGGGCCGCGTCGACCTGGCGATCGGCGCCTTTGATGACGTCTCGGGCGCGCTGTACCAGCGGCGGCTGTTCGAGCAGGCCTACGTGACGATGTTCCGCAAAGGCCATGCGCTGGCACTTGGCAAGCCGACCCTGAAACGTTTCCTGGCGTTTGAGCATTTGATCGTGGCCTCGTCGGACAGCCCCTACGACAAGGTCAACGCGCTGCTGGACAAGGCCGGCGTACGCGCCGCCACCAGCTTCCAGGTGCCGCATTTCACGGCCGTGCCGTATATCGTCAGCAGCACTGACCTGGTGGTGACGGTGCCCGAAAAGCTGGCGCAGCGCGCGGCCGCGCCCTTCGACCTGGGCTATATACGTCCGCCGCTGGAACTGCCTTCGTTGCAAACGAATATCTTCTGGCACCGGCGCTATACCCAGGATGCAGGCAACCAGTGGCTGCGCAACTTGCTGGCCGAAACGTTCGCCGAATAAAGCTCGGCGTGCTTTATGATAGGGTTTTGCCGATCGAGGACCAGCATGACCATCCGCGTACATCACCTGAACCAAAGCCGCTCGCAGCGCATCGTCTGGCTGCTCGAAGAACTGGGACTGGACTATGAACTCGTGCGCTACCAGCGCGACGCCGTGACCCGTTTCGCGCCGCCGGAATTGAAAGCCATCCATCCGCTGGGCAAGTCGCCGCTGCTGGAAGTGGACGGCGTGCTGATAGAGGAGTCGGGCGCCATCGTGCAATACCTGTGCGAACAGCAAGGGCAGTTTTTGCCGCCAGCCGGTTCGCCCGAGGCGCTGCGCCATCTGCAGCTGATGCACTTTGCCGAAGGCTCGGCCATGCTGCCGCTGCTGCTGCGCATTTATGTGTCGCGCCTTGGCGAGGGCGGCGCGCCGCTGCACGGGCGCATCGATGGCGAGGTGGCCAGCCATTTCGACTACCTGGAAAGCATCATCGAGCCTTCCGGTCATTTTATCGGTGACAGTTTGACCGGCGCCGACATTATGCTCAGTTTCCCCGTCAGCATTGCCGTCAAACAGCCGGAAGGCACACGCTGGCTCAAACTGCAGGCCTTTTTGCGCGCCATCGAAGCGCGCCCGGCCTGGCAGCGTGCCATGGCCGTCACCGAAGGCTGAAGTCCTGCAATGGCGGTTCCGGCTGGCGGCTTCCTTCGCCGCCGTCGCCAAGGCGCGGCACGTGGAATTTGCGCAGTCGGCGGTTGCTGATCGTCAAGCCATTGACCACGCCGCGCGCATCCTGGGTAAAGGTCACCGTGCCCAGCGAGGAGACAAAGCGGTTGCCGCCGACCGCTTCCAGTACGACGTCATACTGGCGCGCCCAGGACAGGCGTGCGCGGCCCTCGGCCACTCGTACGGTGTAGTGCATATCGGTCTCGTCGCTGCGATAGCGGCCGGCGAACCCGGCCAATGCGTCGGCGTCGGGAGCCGGCTCCGTTACGCGGGAAAATACCCTGCTGGAGGGCCAGAAGTCGCGGATGCGCAGCTCGGGGCTGGCGGAGGAACCGGCCGGCGGTGCAGTGAAGCGCCACTCGTGTGCGAGCCCGTCCGGGCGGAACACGTCCGCGCCGGTCGGCACCAGCGCGGCCCCGCCGACTTGCCGTAAAGTACCTTCCTTCCACTCCAGGCGCACCACCTCGTCGGTCGCCGCGCTCCAGTAGACGCCGTCCCAGCCCCTTGCCGCGCCCGGCATGGGGGCGGCGGCGGGCAGGGCCGGTGACGTCATCTGTTTGCCCAGATAGATTTCCGCCACCTTGCGCGTCAGGTCTGTTGGCGCGATCGTGGCGCCGTTGCACAGCGCGACGTGGCCAGCCGCTGATCCGGGAACAGCACGGCGTCGCTGCGGTAGCCGGCGTCGGCACCGTCGTGGCCGATCGTCGGCAGGCCGCGATACGCACCCAGACGCAGGCCGCCGCCGTAGCCGACCGGTGTGCCTTCATTCAACATGCCCGAGGTGCGCATCCACGCTCCCAGCGCCGCGCCGCCGACCCGGTTGTCAAGCAGGTTTTGCTGCCACTTGAGCAGATCGCCGACGGTGCTGAACAAGCTGGTCGATCCATAGTGATCGATGTGGGGAATGCTCACGCTCCAGCCGCCCCCGGCGCGCGGACTGTACGCCGCCGTGCGGCGTGGGACGAGCTCGGTGTGATCGTTGTGGAAATGGGTGTCGGTCATGCCGAGCGGCTTGAAGATGCGCTCGTTGGCGAATCCCCGCAGTGGTTGGCCTGCGACGCGCCGCACGATCTCGGCCAGCAAGGTATAGGCGGCGTTGCCGTAGACGACCTCCGTGCCGGGGTCGAAATTCAGGTGGCGCTGCCGCGACAGGACCCACAAGATATCTTCCTGCGTGTACAAATCGTCGCCTCGCCAGCCAGCCAGCCAGGTTGAGCAGTTGGCCCTGCTCGCGCAAACCGTCGGTGTGATGGACGAGTTGGGCGATCGTGACAGGCTTGCCATAGTCGGGCATTTCCGGCAGGTATTTCCGGATGTCGTCGTCAAGCGCCAGCTTGCCTTCCTGCGCCAACAGTCCGATCGAAAACGCTGTGAACTGCTTCGACACGGAGGCAATGTGGAAAATCGAGCGCGACGTGATGGGAATGTCATGTTCCAGGTTGGACATGCCATAGCCGCGCAGATAGTCGGGCGCGCCGTCGCGCGCTATCCCCAGCGCGCATCCCGGCAGGGCGCCGCCGGCCCAAGGGGCGAACAGCGCATCGACCTGCCGGTGGTGATCCGTGGTCTGCGGATGCGTCTCGTGCGCCACGACGGCTTTGCCAGCGAGCATCGCGCCGGCGATTGTCATCAGCCTGAACAGCAACAGATGTCGCACGCGCATCGCGTTTCCTTGGTTGGTGTTGAGCAATCCATTCTCTCCCGAATCAATGAAGTCAGCAATGCTGCAGGGTGTAATATCGAAAATATTACCGAAATAGTATTCCAGCGCGTGCTTGTTTTCATGTTGATATTGTCAATATTGCATTTCAGGAGATGAAATTTCGTTTTGTTGCATGAAATTGGCGCTTGGGTACTGGCTTGGCCGTCTAATTTGCTGTCTTATATAAGATTCCTCGCCATCGTGTGCACAAATGGCGGCAGGACAGTCTAAAATACGTGGTGGGCCAAGCACGGCGTCACCGCCGCTACACTAGCCGTCCAAAGCAAGGTCAACCACCCTGTGTTTGGATCAAGAAAGTCAACCACCAAGCATCACCGCATACAAGGGACTGAACATGGCAACACAAAAATCCAAGATCATCTACACGCTGACCGATGAAGCGCCCATGCTGGCGACGTATTCCCTGCTGCCGATCATCAAGAAGTTCACTGCGCCGGCCGGCGTCGATGTTGTCGCCAGTGATATTTCGGTCGCCTCCCGCGTGCTGGCTGAGTTCCCCGAGTACCTCACCGACGACCAGAAAGTCCCGAACACCCTGGCCGAGCTGGGCGCCCTGACGCAAAACCCCGACACCAACATCATCAAGCTGCCAAACATCAGCGCCTCGGTAGGCCAGCTGGTTTCATGCATCCGTGAACTGCAAGGCCGCGGCTACAAGCTGCCGGATTATCCGGAAGATGCGAAAACCGATGAAGAAAAAGCCCTCAAGGCCCGCTACGGCAAATGCGTCGGCAGCTCGGTCAATCCGGTGCTGCGCGAAGGTAACTCCGACCGCCGCGCACCAAAAGCGGTGAAAGAATTTGCCCGCAAGCACCCGCATTCGATGGGCGAGTGGAGCCAGGCGTCGCGTACCCACGTGTCGCATATGCACCATGGCGACTTCTACCACGGTGAAAAATCGATGACGATCGCCGCCGCGCGCGACGTCAAGATGGAACTGGTCACCAATTCGGGCAAGACCATCGTGCTCAAACCGAAGGTCTCGCTGCTGGCCGGCGAAATCATCGACAGCATGTTCATGAGCAAGAAAGCGCTGCTGGAGTTCTACGAGAAAGAAATCGACGACGCGTTCAAGACCGGCGTGATGTTCTCGCTGCACGTGAAAGCGACCATGATGAAGGTCTCGCACCCTATCGTGTTCGGCCACTGCGTACGCATTTTCTACAAAGATGCGTTCGAGAAACACGCTGCGCTGTTCGATGAACTGGGCGTGAACGTCAACAACGGCATGGTCAATCTGTACGACAAGATCGAGACCCTGCCGGCGTCGAAGAAGGAAGAGATCCTCAAGGACCTGCACGCCTGCCACGCCAACCGTCCGGAACTGGCGATGGTCGATTCGGCCAAGGGCATTACCAACTTCCATTCGCCGAACGACATCATCGTTGACGCGTCGATGCCGGCCATGATCCGTATCGGCGGCAAGATGTGGGGCGCCGATGGCCGTCCGAAAGACGTCAAGGCCGTGATGCCGGAATCGACTTTCGCGCGCATCTACCAGGAAATGATCGGTTTTTGCAAATGGCATGGCAACTTCGATCCGAAGACCATGGGCACCGTGCCGAACGTGGGCCTGATGGCGCAGCAAGCCGAAGAATACGGCTCGCACGACAAGACCTTCGAAGTGACCGAAGCTGGCGTGGCCAATATCACCGATATCGCCACCGGCGAAGTACTGCTGTCGCAGAACGTGGAAGAGGGCGATATCTGGCGCATGTGCCAGGTCAAGGACGCACCGATCCGCGACTGGGTCAAGCTGGCCGTCACCCGCGCGCGCAACTCGGGCATGCCTGCCGTATTCTGGCTCGACACCTTCCGTCCGCATGAAAACGAAGTCATCAAGAAGGTGCAAGCCTACCTGAAAGACCACGACACCAGCGGCCTGGACATCCAGATCATGTCGCAGACGCGTGCCATGCGCTTCACCCTGGAGCGCGTCGCACGTGGCCTGGACACCATCTCGGTGACCGGCAACATCCTGCGCGACTACCTGACCGACCTGTTCCCGATCCTGGAACTGGGTACCTCGGCCAAGATGCTGTCGATCGTGCCGTTGATGGCCGGTGGCGGCATGTACGAAACGGGCGCCGGCGGTTCGGCGCCGAAACACGTCAAGCAGCTGGTGGAAGAAAACCACCTGCGTTGGGATTCGCTGGGCGAGTTCCTGGCGCTGGCCGTATCGCTGGAGGACATGGGCATCAAGACCGGCAACGCCAAGGCGAAAATCCTGGCCAAGACCTTGGACGAAGCGACCGGCAAGCTGCTGGACAACAACAAGTCGCCATCGCCACGTACCGGCGAGCTGGACAACCGCGGCAGCCATTTCTACCTGTCGCTGTACTGGGCGCAGGCACTGGCTGCGCAGAACGACGACGCCGAACTGAAAGCCCATTTCACGCCATTGGCCACCGCCCTGAGCGAAAATGAGTCGAAGATCGTCGAAGAACTGCTGGCGGCGCAAGGCGTGCCTACCGATATCGGCGGCTACTACATGCCTGATCCGGTGAAAACCGACGCCGTCATGCGTCCGAGCGCCACGCTGAACACGGTGCTGGGCAGCATCTGATGTAACAAAAGACAATGCGGCCTGCAGGCCGCATTGCCGCAAGGCCGACGGTCACGCCGGCCTTTTTTTTGACTATGCTTCAATGGCTTTGCATGTCCGGCAAGTCGATTTGCGCCTTGCGCGCAGCGATTTCAGCGCCCAGCGACTGCAGGTCGAGCCTGGCGTCGCGCGCCTTCGGAAACATCTCCTCTTCCTCTTCCTGCACGTGGTGTTCGATCTGTTCGGACAGCACCTTGATCTTCGCGTCATATAAATCCTCGCCAGGTTCCATCGCCACGATCTGGGCGATCAAATCCTTGGCCGAAGCGTGTTCGACCGTCGCCTCGTCCACCAGATCTGCATTCTTCCTGCTCGCTTCGCGCACGGCCGGATAGAAAATTTCTTCTTCTGCGGTGGCGTGTTTGGTCAGCTCCAGGCAGATGGCCAGCGCCAGCTTGCGTTTGCTGGCCAGCGAGCGGTCGCTGAGTGCTTCATATTGCTCGAACATTTCCTTGACCTTTTGATGGTCCTGGGTCAGCAGTGCAATGGCGTCGGGCGCATTGTCTGCTGCGTCGGGGGATTGTTGACTGGCATTTGCCGATTGGGATGAAGTGGCCATGATTCTTTCCTCAAAGAATGAGGCGGCGCGTAAGTGCGCCCCCTGGGTGATTGCAATGACTGCTGCTGTTTACTTTTTCCTGCCATTAGCGGATGCCTTCGGTCGCAAACCGCCGCCACCCGGTGTGCTTTGCGCGGCGTGGACGCTCTGCCGGTTGCCATCGTTCTTGTGGCTCATCGCGCCGGCAGCGCGCGCTTCTTCCGAGGTAAATTCGTGTGCCTTCCCCGAGGCATGGGCCGCGCGGCCACCTTCTGCGGCGATTTCACGCTGCTGTATCGGGTCCATGGCAGCAAAGCCACGATTACTGCTGGCCCTGTTTTGCGTGCCGTCTTGTTTGCTGTTTGCCATGATATTTCTCCTGGAGTTGAATAAAGTTTAACGGTGAGATCCGATTGTATGCAGGCAAATGAGCGACACATGTAGGACGTTGACTCAAGAACAGGTAGGCCGCTCTACCGCACACGATGGCGTACTTGATGATTAATTCCTGATCGAACCAGCCATTTCCATGTTGAATTTTTTTTACATGTTTATGATCGGCGAGAGAGCGCTTTTCCTACATCGAGGCAGCTTGCGCGCTGACCGCCAACGTCGTCAACCGGCGCTATGGTCAGTTCTTAGCCAATCAGGAGACATCCATGCGTGCACTCGTCTATCACTCCGCCCACGACGTCAAGGTCGATACCGTTCCCGACCCGATCCTGCAACGGCCGGACGATATCATCCTGAAAATCACCGCCACCGCGATCTGCGGCTCGGACCTGCATTTATATCGCGGCAAGGTGCCCGGCATGAAAGAAGGCGATATCATGGGCCATGAATTCATGGGCATCGTGGTTGACGCCGGACCCGCCGTGACCAAGGTGGCGCTCGGCGACCGCGTGGTGGTGCCGTTCGTGATTGCGTGTGGCAGCTGTTTTTTTTGCGACATGGACCTTTACTCGGCGTGCGAAACCACCAACCCGGATCGTGGCACTATCATGAACAAGAAAAGCCTGCGCTCGGGTGCCGCGCTGTTCGGCTTCAGTCATATGTATGGCGGTGTGCCGGGCGGCCAAGCCGAATATGTGCGCGTACCGAACGCCAATGTCGGGCCGATCAAGATCCCCGATACGCTGGAAGACGAGCAGGTCTTGTTCCTCAGCGATATTTTGCCCACCGGTTACCAGGCGGTATTGAACGCAGGCATCGGGCAGGGTTCGAGCCTGGCGATTTTCGGCGCCGGCCCTGTCGGGCAGATGGCCGCTGCTTCGGCGCGCATGCTGGGTGCAGAGAAAATCTTCATGGTCGACCATCATCCGTACCGGCTCGAATTTGCGCGCCAAGCGTATGGCGTGATTCCCATCAATTTCGATGATGTCGATGCCGCCGAGTTCATTATTGAGAACACCAATTCACGCGGCGTCGATGGTGTGATCGATGCGATCGGCTTCGAAGCCAAGGGCAGTGCACTGGAAACCGCGCTGACGGCGCTGAAGCTTGAAGGCAGCAGCGGCAAGGCGCTTCGCCAGTGCATTGCGGCGGTGCGACGCGGCGGCATGATCAGCGTTCCAGGCCTGTACGCCGGTTTCATCCATGGCTTCCTGTTCGGCGACATTTTTGAAAAAGGCATCGGCGTCAAAGCCGGGCAGACGCATGTGCAGAAATTCATGCCGGAGCTGCTCACTTTTATCGAAGAGGGCAAGCTCAATCCCGAGATCATCATCTCGCACCGCATGCCGCTGGCGCAGGCCGTCGACGGCTACAAAATGTTCGACAAGAAGGAAGATGAATGCCGCAAGGTTGTTTTGCGGCCTTGACGACCTGCAGGCCTGGCGCATGGCTTCGATCGGCATCGCAGCACGCTTGCCTCCCTGCGCCTCAGCTTTCGATGCGCAGTCGATCCAGCGCCAGGTAAGCTGATACGATCTGCGCCGTGACCGGCGCCAGTCGGTCAGCTTGCTGCGCCTGCGGATCGCCGTGATAGGCGTTGCCTGTGTATTTGGAGTGAAACTGCGCGCGCTGCTGCATGGCATCGCGTTGTTGTTGCGTGCACTCGATGTTCAGGCTGTCGAGCAGCCCGCAAAACAGCAGGCCAGGCAATTGACTGTAATGAATCAGTTTTAGTTCTCCTGCCGCCGCATGCGGGTGAGCTGCTGTAAAAAAGCTTTCCAGCACCACGCCTGTATATCCGTCCAAGTCGCCGGGCGCCACCTGCCGAGTCGGCAAGGGCAGCAGCGCGGGGTGGATCAGGCCCGGCACCATCTGCGGGCCGCGCTGGCGCTGGTGCGAGGCCAGCACCGCTTGCGGCTCGCGGTACAGGAACAAACAAGGCGTGTCGGGGAAGGCTGCGCGTAGCAGCTCCAGGCTGTGGATGTGCCAGCAGTCGAACTTGATGACAAAGTGCTTTTCCTGGCCCGTGCGGCGCTGGCCCATGGCGCACATGACCTGGCGCAGCAGGGCGACGGTGGCGTCGGGCGCTCCCTGGTCGTGGTGCAGGCGCAGCACGGAGTCGATGATGGGCGGCTCGGACATGACGATGCATTGCGGCAGCGACGCCAATAATTGCGTCAGCAGGGTCGAGCCGCAGCGCGAGACGTGGAAGATAAAGGCGTTAGGCGCCGGCACGCTATTGCACTGCGTGAACTGCGCCAGCGCCGCGAGCGGCGTATGGCAGACGCGGCGCTCGTCGCGCTGCTGGCGCGCCAGGGTGTTTTCAAAGAAGGAGTCGGTAAAGGCGATCTGCGCCATGTCGCGCCAGGCCAGCGTCGTCTCGCCACCGTCCGGCCCGGCGCTGGCCGTCAGCGGGAACCAGTGGCGCAGGTTCATGCCTGGCTGCCATGCAATTTGTTCGCCCCTGGTCAACTGGCGCTCCTGTGCCGCAAAACCGTTGTGCGCCTTCATGCCGCCACCCCGCGGTAAATCGCGGCCAGCCGCTCGGCCTGCGCCAGCACGGCCGGCTCGCCGGTGGCGCGCAGGCTGGCGATGATGTACTGCACATTGCCGTCGTTGATGCTGGCGTCGCCGTACTTGGGCGCTGGCTTCGGCACGAAGCCAGCGCCGGCGAACAGCTGTTCCAGCCAGTCGTTGGTGACGCAATCGATCACCAGGTGCACGCGTGGCGCCGTACCACGGTTTTCCACGGCGTGGCGGCAACTGGCGTCCATGTACCAGGCATGGCCGGCGCTGAAATGCACCTGCTCGCCATCGATGCGGAACAGCACCTGCGGCGAGGTCCGGATCGGGACATGGATGCGCGTCACGCCGTCGGCCAGTGCGGTGCCGGGGTCGCGGTGTTCGCGGATCACGGCGCCGGCTTCGAGCGCCATCAGGCGCGCGGCGCCGACCTCGCAGTCGAAGCTGGCGATTACCTGCCGCAGATACGGGCATTGCACCAGGTGCGGCGTATCGGCATACGCCACCTCGTCGAGCGACATGATATGGCGCGCGTCGCCGCCGGCCGAACGCAGCGGCAGCACGCTCCAGCCGTTTTCACAGGCGCCGGTATTGAAATGCGCGAGCCAGTCGGTGGCTTGGAAACGGTCAATTTCTTGCTGCATGCGCGCCACGTCGAAGCGAAACGGCAGGCGCAGATGCGTGCTGGGCGCCGTCATGGCGCGCTCCAGCGCAATTGTTGCTCGATAGCGTCTTCGCCGTCGGCCACAAAGCCGAGCCGCGCATACAGGCGGCGTGCGGCCAGGTTGCCGTGATTGACGCCCAGGTTCACCGCCGCTTGCTGCGCGGCGGCATGCGCCTGCAGGCCGGCCAGCACGGCGCTGCCCGCGCCCTGTCCCTGCGCCTGCGGCAGCAGCGCGATGTCGACCACGCGCAGCGCCTGCGCGCCGGGGTTGACGATCAGCCGGCCGATCGGCGCGCCGTCGCGTTCGATCACCAGGTGGCGCGCCTGCGGATAGGACTGGCGATAGCCTTGGTCGTGCATGCGCTGCTGCATGGCGATCAGTTGCTCGATGAAGTCGGCTTCGGCCTGCATCTGCAGCAAATCGCCGCGGCTGCTGCGGTATAGCGCGCGCACAAAAGCCTGGTCGCTTTCGCTGGCGGCATCGAACTCGCGCAAGTTGAAAGGGGAGGATAAGGAATACACCGGCGCTCCGAAAAAAGGGGTGGTTCAAATGGCTGTCTATTTGCTATGCTGCCAACGTTTACGTCGTCTTGCAATCACATTTACTGGATTTCTCCTATGAACATCACTCTTGAACTGGTCGCTCCGCTGGTCGACAGCGTCTTCATGGCCCATACCGCCGCCGGCGTGGTTCCTCTGACCTTGACCGAAGCGAAGGAACTGCCGCGACGCGGCTTGCCGGAGCAGTTCCGCACGCCGCTGAGCATGATTTTCGCGGGTCCGGCCGAACTGGTGCTGGCAGACGGCAATTACACCCTCGATCACGAGCAGCAGGGCCGGCTGGAACTTTACCTGTGGCCGATCTCGGCGCCGCTGCCGGCCAGGCCCAGCGAGGTCGGCAAGCAGTGCTACCAGGTGTCGCTGTCGTGAGCGGCCTTGAGGGCGATGCAGAACAGGCGGAACTGGTGCAGATCGCCCGCGCCATCGCCGATCCGGCACGTCCGCTGAGCTCGCTGATCGGCGAGACCGGGCAATTGCGCGCCTTTGTCGAGCGCCATTCGCATCTGTCGATGGAGGGCTCGGACCGCATGACCGAGGGCGAAAGCACCTTGCCCAGCGGCTGGGCGATTTCACCGGTGCAAGCGGCGCTGTGCGCGCGCGAACCGCTGCGCAGCGCCGCCTTTATCCAGGGCCTGGCGGCGGCCATCAACGCCGCCCTCGATGCGGAACGGCCGGTATCGGTGCTGTATGCGGGTTGCGGCCCGTTTGCCTTGCTGGCCTTGCCGCTGATGGCGATTTTTTCGCCACTGCAGGTGCAGTTCACCATCCTCGAAGTGCACCAGGAAGCGCTCGATTACGCGCGCGCGCTGATCGAAGGGCTCGGTTACGGCGCGCACGTGGCGGCATTCGTCTGCGCCGACGCGGCCACCTGGCACATCGCGCCGGAGGCAACCCCGGACGTGATTGTCAGTGAAACCATGAATACGGCATTGGGCAAGGAACCGCAGGTGGCCATCATGCGCAATCTGTTCGTGCAGGCGCCGCAAGCGGTGCTGGTGCCTGCCGCCATCGCGGTGCACCTGGGCCAGCCGGGGCGCGCCATGGATGAGCCGTGCGCCGACTGGGGCCGCATCTTTGAAGTCAATGCCGCCAGCATCCTGGCATGGCAGGAAGAGCAGGGAAGTGCCCTGCCGGCCGCCAGCATCCGCCTGCCTGCGACGCTGGCGCGCGCGCCGAAACTGCTGACGCGCATCCAGGTGCATGGCAAGATCGTGCTGCACGATTATGACTGCAGCCTGAACCTGCCGCTGCACCTGCCCGGCAAGCCGCAACTGACAGGATCGGAAACGCTGGCCTTTTCCTATCAGCTGGGCAGCACGCCGGGCCTGGCGTGCGAGGTGTTGCGCTGATTTTTAATTGCGCATCGGGAAATAGCCTTCCACGGCGATCAGGTAATTCATCGCGATAAAGGGCGGCGTCGGCGCGCTCTGCGCCGTCAGCGTGACGGGCGTGGTGGTCGGCGTGCCGCTGCCGGTGAGGGCGTTGGTGACGGTCGGGCTGAAGCTGACCTGTCCGCTGGCCTTGGCCAGCGCGACGCCGCCGCTGGGGCCCAGCGCGGGCAGGTACATATTGGTGACGGAACCGCCAGACGATGCCGCGGTGGCCAGGTAGCCGCCTACCGACGGTCCGGGATCGGTGGCCTCGTCCAGCGCGGCGCTCAAGGTGACGTCGACCGTCGACGAACCCGACGACACGGTGGCCACGTGGGTGTGCGCCGGCAGGTTGGCGACCGTCAGCGTGATGTTGGCGGGGCCGGTGCTGACGAGGCGCACGTTAGTGCCCAGCGTGTCGCCATTTTGCGACGTCCGCGTCGTTGCGCCTTGTGCATTGACGGGGGCGGTCACGATGCGGTCAGGCGCTACCGTATCGTTCAGCGCTACCGGAATGCGGCCGCGCAGGTCGGGCAGGGCAAAGGTGGTCTTGCCGTCGCCGCCGAACTGCACACCCAGCAGCGCGTACAGTGCGTTGTTGGTATTGATGTTGAGTATCTGGCCATTGCAAAACATCCAGCCCTTAGGTGCGAAAGGGAATGCTGCCAGCATGATGGTGCCGATGAGTGGGTCCATGTTATCTCTGGTGAAGTGATGGGTGTGTCAGAGGGTATGTTAAACAGATGTGACCACTGCGGAGCCGGGGCGCGCCCCGGCTCGTGCCGCATGGTTTAGTTGCGGCTAGGGAAAATGCCATCGATGCAGATGATGTACTGTATCGTCTGGAACGGTGGCACGGTGGCGACGTTGCCGGTGGTGGTGATGTTGACCGGTGCCACCACGGGCGTGCCGCTGCCGGTATTGCCAACGGTGACCGTGCCGCTGCCGCCGCCGCCAGACACGGTCGCGGTGGCGGCATTGAGCTTGACCACCGGGCCGGTGGCGGCGTACAGGAACGGTATGCTGCTGCCGTCGGTCGCGCCGGCGGCCAGGTAACCGTTGGTCAGCGGCTCCGCCGAGCTTGCATAGGCAGTACTGACATTGATGTCGACCGTAATGGGCGAGCCGCCACCACCGGCCGTAAACGTCGCGGGATGGTCGTGGGCGGGCAGGTTGGCGACAGTCAGGGTGGCGGTGGCGGAGCCGGTGCCGGACGCGATGACGGTGCTGGAGACGGTGCCGCCGGCGGCGCCATTGCCGCCAGGAATGCGGCCCGCCATGCTGGCCTGGTTCTGGCCCGCCGCCACGCGACCGCGCAAATCGGGCAAGGCGAAGGTGTTGACACCGTCGCCGCCATATTGCGTGCCGAGCAAGGCAAACAAGGCTGAATAGGTATTAATGCTTAACAGTTGGCCGTTGCACGTCATCCAGCCGCGTGGAGGAAAAGGAAAACCTACGCCAAGAATGGTACCCATAAATGCATCCATGTTGCTGCCTTTCTAATGAGAGCTTCGATATTATGTGGCCAGGCCGGCTTCGTTAAAACGCATCCAGCCTGGACATGTTAATGCAATTTTAAAAACATGATGCCGGAATTCGCACTACGGCGTTATTTTAAAAATGCAATGCACTTTACATCGCCGATATGAAAATATGTAAACAATAAAAATCATATATTAGTTACGCTGCGGGAAAACCCCCTCCACGGCGATGATGTATTGCATGGCCAGGAAAGGCGGTGTCGGTGCGCTCTGCGCCGTCAGCGTGATCAGCGCGTTGACCGGCTGGCCGTTGCCGGTGATGGCATTGCTGACAGTCGGGCTGAAGCTGACCTGTCCGCTGGCCTTGGCCAGGGTGACGCTGCCGCTGGTGCCCAGCGCGGGCAGGTACATATTGGTGACGGAGCCGCCCACCGATGCCGCCGTGGCCAGGTAGCCGCCGACCGACGGCCCGGGATCGGTGGCCTCGTCGAGCGCGGCGCTCAAGGTGACGTCGACCGTCGACGAGCCGCTCGATACGGTGGCCACATGGGTGTGCGCCGGCAGGTTGGCTTGCGTCAGCGTGAAGCCTGCCGGGCCGCTGCTGACCAGGCGCACATTGGCGCCCAGGGTATCGCCCACCACGCCTGGCCTGGTCGGCACGCCCTGGGCATTGACGGGGGCGGTGACGATGCGGTCGGGGGCGACGGTGTTGTTGACCGCCACCGGAATGCGGCCACGCAGGTCGGGCAGGTTGAAGGTGGTCTGGCCATTGCCGCCAAACTGGATGCCGATCAGTGCGTACAGCGCGGCATTGGTCTGGATATTGAGAGTCTGGCCGCTGCAAAACATCCAGCCTTGCGGTGCAAAGATGTATGGGCACAGCATGACACTACCTAAAATCGGATCCATGCGGTTTCGCTTTCAAATGAGGGGAATGAAAAGACGGGCGGCGCGATCACGCCTCCGGGAGGTTGCTGAAGCTTCTGCATGCATGGATCAGCTCGCCGCGAATCGAAAAGAAAAATCAACATGAAATATGCTGGCGATATAGGCTTGCATGTTTTTCCTTTCGACTGTGGAATACGGCAGTGTCTTGCCGCCGATTTAACCGGCGCGGCATGTTCTGAATATATTAATTCAAAATTTTAAAAATATCTATTAATTATCGCTGCCAAATTATTATTTACAAATAGATAACTAAATTGTGTACAATTGCTTGTACAAAGGCGGGGACAATAATAGAATGCCGCCCGCCAGTCTCATGTTTTGGTTTGTCCTGCCGTTATAGCCAAATCTGCTTGGCACGCGTGTGTCAGCCGGGCGAAAAAATTATCAAAAAATGAAAATTATTAATTTTTTAAACTCTCATCAAAGTAGCAAGGCAGAACGGCCATGACGTCGATTTCTCCCATTGCAAGCTGGAATGCCGGCACCCTGCGCGGCACTGCCACTGCCACTGCCACCGCCATTGCCAGCCGCGAGGAAACTACTTCCTTGCCAGTCACTACGTCTTCCAGCATTGTTGCGCTCGGCGCCGCCGCTGCGCAGGGGGCCACGCAGACAGCTGCCGCGCCGCTACAGTGGGAGCGTGCCTCGCGCGACCAGGTCAGCGAACTGATGGCGAAAAACTTTTCGGCCGGTTCCGGCGCGGGACGCTTCAGCGGCCTCGGTGCCGCCTTGCTCGACCAGTTGAAGGGCGGCGTGACGCAGTTGTCGCAAACGGCGCAGCGTGCACCAAACGGCACGCAGGCCGCAACCTACGCCGGCATTGCCACCGGCGTCTCGGGTGCCTTGCACGGCATGGGCGACGACAAGTTCAGCCTGGGCATCACCACCAGAAGCGGTGTCGAAGTGAAACTGTCGCTCGACAGCGATGGCGATGCACTGGCCGTGCAGATGACGGCCAGTGGAGAACTGACGGAAGACGAAACGCGGGCGCTGGGCCAGTTGTCGAAAGCCTTCCAGGAAGCGATCGACGGCATGGCGCAGGACCCGCCGCAGCTCAGGCTGGCAGGCCTGATGCAGTTCGATGCGAAGCAGCTGGCCTCGATCGATCTGCGCGCTCAGGTGGGCCTCGATACCCAGCCGCCCAGCGTGCAGACCTTGTCGTTCCAGGCTGACGCCACGCAGCGCAAGGTCGCGTTCAGCGGCGCGGCTGGCAGCCTGGACGTGAAGGTCGACGCCAGCCAGGCGGCCAGCCTGGGCGGACCGGAACAGCAGGCGCGCGCCCTGAAAAGCTACATGAGCCAGTTTGACCAGGCGGCCACGCGCGGCCATGCCGACGGCGCCTTGATGGGCTTGTTCAAGGACACCTTCAGCGCCTTGCACAGCCCCGTCGGCGAGGCGGCCAAGCTGTCCACCAGCGGAGCCACTCCCGGCAAATGGGCGCTGGCGGCGCAAGACCGCGCCATGTTGACGGGACTGGCCGATTTTTCGGCATCGGTATCGCAAACGCCGAAGATGGAAAACCCGATGCGCTTGTCCGAGCAGGATGCGTTCAATTATGAAGTGGGGCAGCGCACCAGTCTGGCTGGACGCAGCTATGACGACCGTTCGATTTCGCAACAGCAAACCGCCAGCCTGAGCGCCAGCTTCCACATGCCGCTGGTGGCCGGCACCTCGCTGCGCCTGACCAGCGCCGCCGAGTCGCAGAACTACACGTATCACCAGATCGAGGACACGGCCAGCAGCCTGGCCAGCATCGCCTACCAGGGCGGCAAGCTGTCCAAGGCCAGCCTGGAGCAGTCTTCAAGCCAGTCGACGCGCGTGCAGCGCTATGAGATGGGCAAGCTCAAATCAGACCTGACCACGCCGAGCCAGCACGCGCTGATGCGTGACCTGGTGGCCGCCCTGGGTCCATACCAGGCTGGCCAGGCGCAGCTGAACCAGGAACAAAAGGCCCAGCAGCGCACGCAGATGCTGTCGGCGCTGAACGATGATGTGTTCCTGACGGCGACAGCGGGGAAGTAAGGTTCAGGCCTTGGCGCGGCTTTGCCTGATGGCGTAACCGATGCCCAGCGCACCCAGCCAGACGGGAATCAGGTACACCGAAATACGCAGCCCCGGGGTCAGGAACATGATCACCAGGATGCCGGCCAAAAACGCCAGGCACAGGTAGTTGGTATACGGGTAGCCCAGGCTCTGGAACACGGTGCTCTTGCCTTCCAGTTTTTTCTGCGCGCGAAAGCGCAGGTGGATCCAGCTGATCATGGCCCAGTTGATGATCAGGGCCGACACGACCAGTCCCATCAGCATTTCGAACGCTTCGCCAGGCATGAAATAATTGACCACCACGCAGATGCCGGTCGCCAGCGCCGATACGCCCAGGGCGACCAGTGGCACGCCGCGGCGGTTCAGGTGCAGCAGCGCGCCCGGCGCATTGCCCTGTTTCGCCAGGCCGAACAGCATGCGCGTGTTGCAGTAGACGCCGCTGTTGTACACAGAAAGCGCGGCGGTGAGCACCACCACGTTCAGGGCGGTGGCCACCAGGTTGCTGTCGAGTGCGTGGAAAATCAGCACGAAAGGGCTGCCGCCGGTGACCACATTCTGCCACGGATACAGCGACAGCAAAATGCCGAGCGCGCCGATATAAAAGATCAGGATGCGGTAGATGGCCTGGTTGGTGGCGCGCGGGATGGTGGTGCCGGGATCGTCCGCTTCGGCTGCCGTGATGCCGACCAGCTCCAGGCCGCCGAACGAGAACATGATCACGGCCATCGCCATCACCAGGCCCTGCCAGCCGTTCGGGAAAAAGCCGCCGTGCTGCCACAGATTGGCCACCGAGGCCTGCGGGCCGGCGTCGCCGGACGCCAGCAGGTAAGCGCCGAAGACGATCATGCCGATAATCGCCACCACCTTGATCAGTGCAAACCAGAATTCCATCTCGCCGAAGGCCTTCACGTTCAGCAGGCTGATGGCGTTAATCACGCAGAAGAAAACCAGCGCCGAGACCCAGGTCGGCACGCCTGGCCACCAGTACTGCACATAGATGCCGACGGCCGTCAGTTCGGCCATGCTGACCAGCACATACAACACCCAGTAATTCCAGCCCGACAAAAAGCCGGGCAGGTGGCCGCAGTATTTGTCGGCAAAATAGCTGAAGGAGCCAGCCACCGGTTCATCGACCACCATCTCGCCCAGCTGGCGCATGATCAGGAAGGCGATTACGCCGGCAATGCCGTAGCCGAGCAGCACCGAGGGCCCAGCCATCTTGATGGTTTGCGCGATGCCCAGGAACAGGCCGGTGCCGATCGCGCCGCCCAAGGCGATCAACTGGATATGGCGGCTTTTCAGCCCGCGCTTGAGTTCCGTCGTTTCAGTGCCGTTCACTGCCGTCATCTTGTTTTATCCTGTTTTCATGGGTGGTCTAGGCCAGTGATTTTAATCCATGAAAGGCAGGAGCAGCAGGGGAAAACAGATTGATGTATGATGCATCATAAATTAATGAAGGACTGCATGGCCTATCAGCTCGATCAATTGTCGCACGCCAACCTGGGAAAATCGGTGCATGCGCGCTTGCGCGAAGCGCTGGCGGCGGGGCGCTTCCGGCCCAACGACCGCCTGCGCATCCGCGAACTGGCGCTGCAATTGGGCACCAGCGTCACGCCGGTGCGTGATGCCATGCTGCAGCTGGTGCAGGAAGAAGCGCTGGTGCTGCGCTCGCCGCGCGACTTTCGCGTGCCCATGTTGAGCGAAGCACGCTACCTGGAAATCCGTGCCCTGCGGGTGGAACTCGAAGGACTGGGTGCGGCGATGGCGGCGCAGCATGCCGACGCGGCGACCCTGGCGCAACTCGAGCAGCTGTTGCAGGCCAACGAAGACGCCATCGCGCGCCAGGACCTGGCTGGCGCCCTGCAGTGCAACCAGGCCTTCCACCTGGGGCTGGCGCAGGCATCCTGCATGCCGACATTGAAGCGTTTTGTCGACCATCTTTGGATGCAGATCGCGCCGCTGATCGCCGCCGGCTATGCGGCCTTCACGCCCACCATGCGGGTCGGCCACCACCGCGCCATCCTCGACGCCCTGCAGGCACGCGATGGCGAAGCGGCCCGGCAGGCGATGGTGCGCGACATCCTGGACGGCGGCGCGCAATTGCTGGCGTATGTGCGGCAGAGGGAGCAGGCCGCCGCAGAACCTGAAGCTGAAGCTGAAAAGGAACAAGATGACTGATATCGAACAGAAAACCGCCATCGTCACCGGCGCCAGCCGCGGCATCGGCCACGCCGTCGCCGAGCGTTTCCGCAGCCTTGGCTGGCGCGTGATCACGGTTTCGCGCAGCCCGATTCCACTCGGCTGCCCGCGCAGCGCTGAACACAATACGCACTTTTGCATGGATTTGTCGGATTTGAGCCAGATCGGCCAAATGGTCGACATGCTGCGCCCGATGCTGCCAGACGGCAAGCTGCACGCGCTGGTCAACAACGCCGGTGTGTCGCCGAAAGGGCCGGGCGGCTCGCGCGTCAATTCCCTGACGACCGACATGCAGACCTGGCAGGCGATGTACAACACCAATTTTTTTGCGCCGCTGGCGCTGACGCGCGGCTTTGCCCAGGAACTGTCGAATGCGCGCGGCGCGGTGGTCAACCTGTGTTCGATCGCCGGCTATCGCGTGCACCCGTTCGCCGGCTCGGCCTACGCCAGTTCCAAGGCGGCGCTGGCGTCATTGACGCGCGAAATGGCCAACGACATGGCGCCGATGAACGTGCGCGTGAACGCCATCGCACCCGGTGAAATCGATACGGCGATCTTGTCGCCCGGTACCTCGCATATCGTCGACACGCAAATCCCGCTGCGCCGGCTGGGCACCACGGCCGAAGTGGCCGACCTGGTGGAATTCCTGTGCAGCGAGCGCGCCTCGTATATTACCGGCGCCGAGATTCCAATCGATGGCGGGCAGCGCATTTGATGTCAGAGCATGGTGATCATTGCCATCATTGCCATCATGGCAATGGCAATGGCAGGCTACACTGCGGCGCTAACCCTGGCGACCGTGAGGTGCCATGCAAGGCAGTAACACCCATCGACATGCCGACCTGGCCGCACTGGCCTTTGCAGTCATTCTTGTTCCGGCCGTTCATATTGCGCTCATGTACTGGGAGTACCAGTTGCACCTGCCTTTGTCGCGGCAAGTGGACACCTTTCTTGTGCTCCTGGCGCTGGTGCTGGCCGTGCTGGCGGCCAGCTATTTCCCGCCTTCATGGATGAAGAAGGTGCTGCGGGTGATCGCTGTCGTCGTGTGGTCTTGTCTCGCGTACTTTGTCTCATCGTTCATGCCTGGCTGCATATGGGCGCCGGCCTGCCTGTAACGCCAGCCCTGCGTGGCGACACGACACGCAGAGCTGGCTACAATAACCATCTTGCATGACGAGGCCGTTACCGGCAGCCTTGATGCGACAACATCCCACGCACAGGAGTACACAAGATGAATATCCGCAGCCTGCTTTCCTCGATCCTGATCGGCGCTGTTGCCAGCGCGCGTTCCATGACACCGATGGCCACTATCGCCGCCGCGCGCCTGGCCGGGCGCCACACGACGGGCCAACTGGTGCTGCTCGACCGTCCCGTGTTCAAGGCCGGTGCGCTGGTGATGGGCGCGGCAGAATTGTACGGCGACAAAATGAAGACGGCGCCGGACCGCACGGTGTTCCTGGGCTTGCTGGCACGCGTGTTGAGTGCCGGCATTGCCGGCGCGGCGCTGGCGCCTGAAGGGCGTGAAAAGACCGGTGCTGCCGTCGCGGTCGCTACCGCCGTGCCGCTGGCCTACCTGACCCTGGCGGGCCGCAAGGAGGCGATGGCGCGCATCGGCCAGACCCGTAGCGGCCTGATCGAGGATGCGCTGATCGTGGCGGCCGGCGTGGCGATCGTGGCGCTGTCGACCAGACCGAAGTAATCGCATGACAGAGCGGATACGCACGCAGCGCCTGGTGCTGGCGCAGCCCGCTGCCGATGACGGGCCGGCTCTGTTGCGTTACCGGCTATCGAACCGGATGCATCTGAGCTCATGGGAGCCGCTGCGTGCCGCGTCGTTCTACACCCTCGATGACGTGGAACTGCAACTGCGCCAGATGCGCGAGCACCTGGCCGGCGGCAGCGCGGTACACTGGTTGCTGGCAAGGCAGGGCAGCACGGAATTGATCGGCCTGTGCAGCTTCACGAATATCGTGCGCGGCCCGTTCCAGGCCTGCCATCTCGGCTTTTCGCTATCAGCAGAGCATCAGGGCAGGGGCTATATGGCCGAAGCGTTGCAAGCGGCGATTACCCACATCTTCCAGTCCATCGGGCTGCACCGTATCATGGCAAATTACCAGCCCGCCAACGTCAGGAGCGCCGCCTTGCTGCAGCGACTGGGTTTTGAAAGGGAAGGGCTGGCCAGGCGCTACCTGAAAATCAACGGACACTGGGCCGATCATGTGCTAAGCTCGCTGATCAACCCATCCTGACCGCCCGCCGGAACCTTCACTTGCATCCAGCAACCGTCACCATTGACCGCGTCTTCAGTGTCGAGCGCCTCAGCGGTCGAGGAAGAAAAACGACGAATTTCGGCTTTGCCTCGGGCGCCAGCCGACATTATTCCTTGTGGCTGCCGGGCTGGCCGGCGATCGAAGCTGGCATGGAAGTCACGGCCATCCTCGAAAAGGAGGGCGACTGGAGCACCTTGCGCGGCTGGGTCGATCACGGCTCTGGCGAGGTGGTGGCGCCCTCGCGGGGGCAGTTGCTGTTTCAACTGGTGGCGAGCTTCGTGATGTGCAGCTTGTGCGCCATCTCATGGGGCGATCCCATGGTCTACCTGCTCTTTTTACTGTACGGCCTGCCATTCGGATTTTTCCTGCTGCGCGCGCATCGCGTGCACAAGGCGATTGCCTTGATCAGTGCGCGTCCAGCTGCGCCTGCAATGCCGCTACCACCAGCGCATGGTCATCGGCCTGCGCCAGGCCCGACACGGTGACCGTGCCGACCATGCCCACGCCACGGATCAGCAAGGGAAACGCGCCGCCGTGGCCCGCATATTCCACATTGTCCAGGTAGGCGACTTCTTCGAACGTCGCGCCCTTGTTTTTGTAGGAAATACCCATCGCGTATGAGCTGCGCGCAAAGCGCTGCACCGTATTGTTCTTGCGCCGTATCCAGTCGGCCTGGTCGATGGTGGCGCCGCTCATGGCATAGTGGAACAGCACCTGGCCATTGCGCGTGATATCGACGGTGACGGCCTTGCCACGCTTGCGCACTTCCTCGACGATCCACAGGCCGACGGCCAGCGCGGTGTCGTTGTCGAAGCGGTCGAACTGCAGGGTTTCTTCCTGCTGCGCCAGGGTGGCTAGCAAATCGGCGTAATGATCCATCGTAGTAGTCCAAGTAAGGTGCAGTCAAGTGAGTGTAGACGCTACTGTAACCGACGCTGCGCCTTTTTTCACGGCGCGCTAGAATAGGGCATGAACCTGTCCCTGTTTGCCGATGATGATTTCGCCGCCAGCGGCCCCGTGCCGCTGGTGCCAGGCAGTACCGCCTCCGTGCTGCTGCGCGGTTTTGCCTTGCCCTGGGTGACTCAGCTGCTGGTCGCGATTGACGCCATCGTGCAAGCAGCGCCGTTGCGCCATATGGCCACGCCGGGCGGCTTGCGCATGTCGGTGGCGATGAGCAATTGCGGCCAGCTTGGCTGGGTGACCGATACGCGGGGCTACCGCTATGTGCGGCAAGATCCGGCCGGCAGCGCGCCGTGGCCGGACATGCCGCCGGTGTTTCTGCAACTGGCGCAAGAGGCGGCAGCAAAGGCTGGCTACCCCGGTTTCATGCCCGACGCCTGCCTGGTCAACCGCTATGTGCCGGGCGCCCGCATGGCGCTGCACCAGGACAAGGACGAATGCGACCTGACAGCGCCCATCGTTTCCGTCTCGCTGGGCCTGCCTGCCACTTTCCTGTTTGGCGGTGTGCTGCGCGCCGACCACGCCGCGCGCATCGTGCTGGTGCATGGCGACGTGGTGGTATGGGGCGGCGCCGACCGCCTGCGCTACCACGGCGTGGCGCCCCTGAAGGATGGCCAGCATGCGCTGCTGGGCGCGCAGCGCATCAACCTGACATTCCGCAAGGCAGCCTGACGCTTGGCGTGCACCTTGCCTGCTGCCCACAAGAACGCTGCCCTTGTCCAATTTCCGACTACACTGCTTTTCATTCAGATAATGGAGATGGACGATGGCACACAAGAACGGCGAATCAGGCCTGGACCACGGCGGCGATGCGGTCGAAGCGGACGTGGAGCGCGAACGGCGCGAACATGATCTGCTCGACGAGGAAAAAATGGGCATGGGTGAACTCGAGGAAGAGCGCATGAAGCCGCAGCGCTCGCCGGCAGACGGCCAGCAAGAACGGGACTGAGGCATCGGCCATTGGCAAGAGCGGCTGCAGGTGGGTACAATTTCGCTTTGCCATCTGCACGCATCCCGGAGGCCCATGAAATTTCGCTCTGCCCTGATCTCGTTTTTACCGCTGGCTTTCAGCCTGTCCGCAACGGCCCAGGCCGCCACCCTCTGTACTGCCATCGCCGATGCCGCCTCCGGCACGGTGGTGATGCAGGAAGGAAACTGCATCGACCGAGTCACGCCAGCGTCGACCTTCAAGATCGCGCTCAGCCTGATGGGCTATGACGCCGGCTTCCTCAAGGACCAGCACGCGCCGCGCCTGCCTTACAAGCAAACGTATGTGGACAGGGGCGGCGACGCCTGGCGCCAGGATACCGATCCGGCGCGCTGGATGCAGTATTCCGTCGTCTGGTACTCGCAGCAGATCACGCAGGCGCTCGGCGCGGCGCGTTTCCAGAAATACACGCGTTCGCTGGGCTATGGCAATGCGGACGTGTCGGGCGACCCCGGCAAGGACAACGGCCTGGAGCGTTCCTGGATCAGTTCCTCGCTGAAAATCTCGCCGCTCGAACAACTGGGTTTCCTGCGCAAGCTGGTCAATCATCAACTCCCCGTCAGCCGGGAGGCGATGGACCAGACAGCCAGCCTGACGCGCCTGGCGGACTTGCCCGGCGGCTGGCAGTTGCATGGCAAGACGGGCGCCGCCTTTCCGCGCAAGGCTGATGGCACCGCTGACGAAGCGCATGGCTATGGCTGGTTTGTCGGCTGGGTCAGCAAGGGCGAACGCACGTTTGTGTTTGCACGGCTGGTGCAAGATGAGCAAGCGGGCCAGCAGTCGGCCGGCTTGCGCACGCGCGAAGCGATGATCAGGGAGCTGCCCGCCATGCTGGCCAGGTTACCGTAGAGGCTTTCCGCCTGTAAATTCCGCCAGGCTGTGCCCGCGTTCTATATACTTGCCGAAACGGATTATCCGGCAACAGGCAAGGAACAGGTAAAGCATGGAGCAGTTAAGGGCAAAGGCAAAACAATGGATGGCGCGCGGCAAGGATATGGCCGCGCGGCTTGGTCGGCATGGTGGAACCCGCCTGGCGGCCCTGTATGGGCGCGGCCATGCCTATCTGATGGCCTTGCCGGCCGGGCGGCGCGCGCTGGTGATGGCCTTGTGGTCCTTCCTTGCCGTGCTGGCGCTGCTGGTGGCTTATCTGCTGCTGCTGATACCACTGACGCCGAGCATCCACGACCTGCGCCAGGCGCGCACGGCAGCGCCCAGCACCATGGTAGCCGCGGGCGGCGAGGAACTGGCCCGTTTCGATCAGGGCCTGCAGGAACGCGTCACCTTGCAGCAGATCTCGCCGAATGTGGTCAGCGCCCTGATTGCCACCGAAGACCACCGTTTTTATGCCCACCATGGCGTTGACTTCAGGCGCCTGGCCAGCGCCATCGTCCACAGTATCAGCGGCGACCCGCAAGGTGGTTCGACGATTACCCAGCAACTGGCGCGTAATATGTTTCCGGCGGAAATAGGGCGCTCGCGCAACCTCAATCGCAAGCTCAAGGAACTGGTCACGGCCCTGAAAATCGAGGCCACCTACAGCAAGACGGAAATCCTCGAAGCGTATCTGAACACGGTGCCTTTCCTGTACAACACCTTCGGCATCGAAATGGCGGCCCGCACGTATTTCGACAAGCCGGCCGCGCGCCTCGATATCCTGGAAAGCGCAACCCTGGTCGGCATGCTCAAGGGCACGAATTATTACAATCCTGTCGGCAACCCGGAACGCTCGCTGCAGCGCCGCAACGTGGTGCTGGGCCAGATGCTCAAGCATGAGGTGATCGACGAGAAGCGCTACAGGCAGCTGATCAAGCGGCCGTTGCGGCTGCACTTCGAGCGCCAGAGCGAACGCGCGCAGTCCGACAGCCATTTCACGGCCTATGTACGCAAATGGCTGATCGAATGGGCCGACGAAAACGACTACAACCTGGAACTGGACGGCCTGGTGGTACACACCACGCTCGACAGCGACCTGCAGCAGGCGGCCGAGCGTGCCGTCGAGCGCCAGGCAAATGCCTTGCAGGCGATTGCCGACGTGGAATGGAGCCGCGCCGGCGTGCCATCGTCGACCTCGACCGGCATGTACGCCTCGATGCAGTCGGGTAGCGTGCCGTTCGATTACTTCTGGAAAACGCATCCGGCCCTGGTTGACGCCTTCGTCAAGGAGTCCGGCGAGTACCGCAAGCTGGTGGCGACCGGCGGTACGGCCGACATGACGGCCGACCAGGCTTTGGTGCAACTGAAGGGCGACCGCGCTTTTATGTCTGCCTTGCGCAAGTCGAAGACCCGCTTGCAGGCCGGTTTCGTGGCAATGGACCCGGCCACAGGCGCCTTGCGCGCCTGGGTCGGCAGCCGCGATTTTGCACGCGAACAGTTCGACCACGTAGCCCAGGCCGCGCGCCAGCCCGGTTCCACCTTCAAGCCCATCGTGTATGGCGCGGCGCTGGAAAAGGGCTTGAGCCCGGAACACATCTACCGCGACGAAGTAATGGATATCAAGGCTGCCGACGGCACCAAGTGGCGCCCGACCGACATGAGCGGCACCACCGGGCGCGAGATGACCATGCGCGAAGGCCTGGTGTACTCCAAGAACACCATTACGGCGCAGGTGATGCAGGACGTGGGCTTGCCAGCGATTATCAAGCTGGCGCGCGCGCTCGGCGTGCGTGACAGCAAGCTTGAGTCGGTGCCATCGCTGGCGCTCGGTACCAGCCCCGTCACCTTGCTGGAAATGGTCAACGCGTACGCCAGCATCGCCGCCCAGGGCCAGGCGCGCAAGCCGTATGTGGTCACGCATATCACCGACCGCGACGGCAAGGTCATTGCCCGCTTCGGCGAGGATAAACCGGTCCAGGCGATGAAGATCGAATCGGCCGATACCCTGACCGACATGATGCGCGGCGTGATCGATCGCGGCACCGGCACGGCCATCCGCAACCGTTTCGGCATCCGCTCCGACGTGGCCGGCAAGAGCGGCACCACGCAAAACAATGCCGATGGCTGGTTCATCATGATGCACCCGCAGCTGGTGGGCGGCGCCTGGGTCGGCTTCAACGACGCGCGCGTCACCATGCGCAGCAACTACTGGGGCCAGGGCGGCCACAATGCCGTGCTGGTGGTGGGCGACTTCTTCAAGACGGCGCTCGACACGGGCAAGCTGGCGCGTGACGCCATTTTCGCTGGCGGCAAGCCACCACCGCCAGCGCGCCGCATCGAAGCGATGGAGCCGGAAAACGAGCCGACGGAAGAGGGCGGCGACATGGAGCAGGCCGGCGCGCCGGCCGCGCCGCTGGCCATGCCGGCCGAGGATGGCGGCGGGCAGGAATCGAATGGGCGGGCCGTGCCGCAGGAGCCTCCTGTACCGGTCCCGGCTCCGGCGCCATTGCCTACACCACCGCAAGGCTGAGCGTGACCATCGCCTATCGTTACAGCACCGTTATTACCGAGATCGGCATCGAGGTGGTGCTGCACTCCTTGCTGTCGACGGTGGCGGTGCGGCTGGAAGGCGGCGAGTGGTGATCGCACTTTCCACTCAAATGAGTGGGCAGGAGCCGGCCTGCGGCTTGCAGTCCGGCCCGACATGACGGGAAAATCAAGGCCCGCCATTGCCGCCAACGGCCGCATACACCTGTCCCGTCGCATAACTCGATTCGCCTGACGCCAGCAGCACATACACGCCCGCCAGTTCCGCCGGCTGGCCCGGGCGGCCCATCGGCGTGTCCTTGCCGAAGGTTGGCAGCTTGTCGGGCGGCTGGCCGCCGGTCACTTGCAGCGGGGTCCAGAAGGGGCCCGGTGCAACGGCGTTGACGCGGATGCCCTTGCTGGCCAGTTGCTTGGCCAGCCCCTTGCTGAAGATCATGATGGCGCCCTTGGTGGCGGCATAGTCGAGCAGGTTTTCGCTGGGATCGTAGGCATTCACGGACGCGGTGTTGATGATGGCCGAGCCTGGCTTCATCAAGGGAATGGCGGCCTTGGTGATCCAGAACATGGCGTACACATTGGTCTTGAAGGTTTCATCGAAGTGGGCGGTGGTCATGTCGGTGATGGAATCGACCGAAAATTGGCGCGCCGCGTTGTTGACGAGGATATCGAGGCCGCCCAGCGCGCGCGCCGCTTCGGCCACCAGCTTCTGGCAGAAGGCTTCATCCTTGATGTCGCCCGGTATGGTGACGGCCTTGCGGCCGGCGGCGCGGATCAGCTGCGCCACTTCGCGCGCGTCTTCCTCTTCGGCCGGCAGGTAGTTGATTGCCACGTCTGCGCCTTCGCGCGCATAGGCGATGGCGGCGGCGCGGCCGATGCCAGAGTCGCCACCCGTGATCAGGGCACGCCGGCCCGTCAGGCGGCCCGAACCCTTGTAGCTGGTTTCGCCATGGTCGGGGCGGGGATTCATCTTGCTCGTCAAGCCGGGCCAGGGCTGCTGCTGGACCGGAAACGGCGGTTGCGGATATTGGGTAACGGGATCGGGCGGCAGTCCGGCAGGGTGGGCAGAGTTCGATTGCGCCATCGCTGGCGCGACGACGGAGGCGAGGGCGCCGCCGGCAGCGGCACCAACGAAATGGCGCCGTGAGCGGTTGGTATTGTCATCCATGGTATGACCTTTCTTGAAAGCATGCGTGGCGAAGTTCTGGCCCGATCAAGAATGGAGGACGTCGCGGCCAACCACCGTTCGTTGGCTCACTTGTGATTGATTTTGCTATTTGGCATCATGCAGCCTTGCAAACGCCGCTGCAAACGCCAGAGCGGCGGACTCTACGCGCGGGGCGCCGACATCAAAGGTGCAGTGCTGCAGCAGCGGCCGGGTCGCCAGGCCCGTTTCGGCCAGCAAAAACTCGGCGGCCAGCGCGCCCAGCATGCCGTCCAGCATGACTTCGGGCATATCGAGCGCAGCATTGTCGGTGTGCCCGGCGTCGAGCACGCTGGGCGCAAAGGCCATCGTGCGCGCGCCGTGGCGTATCGCCTCGCGCATGGCCACCCGCGTGGCACGGCGCAGCACGTCCGACGTCAGCAAGCCAGGCTCGCCCAGGCCGATAACGAGCACCGCGCGCGGCGCCATGCCGGCCGGCGGCGTGGTGATCAGCAGGGTTTCCATCGGCTGGGCTTGAAAGGCGCCGCCGCGGCGCAGCCGTGTCAACTGGCCGCCCAGCGCCTGATCCAGGGCCAGCAGGCCGCCAGCGATGGGCGCGTCGCCAACTTCATGCTCGAACATGCAGGCGACGCTCAGGTCGACCTCGGCCATGGCCGGGCCCCAGGCCACCACGTCGAAGGTGACGCCGTGGGCAATGCCGATCGGGTGGCGCGCCGGGGAATTGGTGGGTTGATGGCTGGTCATGGCGGTGCTTCCTTGCGCAAAGAGGGTGCCGCCATCGTAGCTGCTTGTCATCTCTTGCACACCTGCCAGAAGGCAGGCGCGCTAGATGGTATTGCGCATCAAGCCCGCATGCCGCACGAACACCTGCATGGCCGGCATGGTCTGTTCGTGCAGCGCTTCGAGTTCCTTGTCGAGCGCGGGCGTGACCGTCAATGTGCCGTCAGGCTGCTTGCGCACGGGCAAGCCCAGTGCCTGCGCCATTTCAACGGGATAATTCGTGAAGTCGCCATACGGCCGCTTGCCGTCGACCGCCGGCGTGGGCCAATAGCCTTCGCCCAGATAGTCTTCGGCTCCCAGGCCCAGCATTTCCAGCGAGCGCCACGATTGCCGGCGCAGCAGCAGCTGATGGCGTTCGGTAAACGCAAAGCTGGCCTGGTCCAGCGCATAGCTGCCCGGCTTGAGTGTCGCCATCTGCATGAAATGGGGCAGCAGTTGCCCCGCCTCCATCAGGCGCTGCGCGGCCATCGCCGCATCCTTGCCGGCGGTAATCTGCATCGCCAGCGACAGGGTATCGCCGTCGCCCAGCGGTTGCGCCGGGTTCAGCATCGGCGCGCCGCTTTCCACCGGCGACCAGGCGATATTGAAGCGCCGTATCAGCGCCAGGTGCTCTACGTTGATCACCCTGGGCGCGGCCACTTCGATGGTGGCCAGGATGCGCTTGCGCACGGGGCCGGTCAAGCCGGTATCTGCAGCGCGCACCAGCACGGGCGAGCACAGCAGGGTACCGGCCAGGTGCAGCAACTGGCGCCGCTTCACGGTTTGATGGCGGCTTGCTGCTGGAATTCGATGCGGTTCTCTTTGTAGTCCCACTTGTTGTAGGGGCCAAAGACGCGGCGGTTTTCCTTGCTCTCGGCATTGGCCAGTTCGCGTTTCATGCGCCGCACCAGCGCTGCATCGGTCAGCGGCGCGGTGGTAGCGGCGAACACGTCGTGGCGCACACTCGCCTTGGCGTCGGCGCCGCGCGAAATAATCGTCAGCTTGCGCGAGGCAGGATCGAAGTACAGGCGCATGGCGAAGGTATTCATGTCCTGCAGGTACAGGCCGTCGTCGCGCCACTGGGCGTAGAAATAATCGCCGCAAACGGCCTTCGGTTCGCGTTTCCATTCGCACGACAGGACGATCAGCAAATGCTTGTCATCGAGCTGCTTGACCGCAATGCGGCCCTTGGAATAGCCCCAGGTGCTGGCCGGTACGGTGGTTGACGAGGCGAGATCGTAGTCGCCCACCAGATTGGGCATCGGCGCTTGTGCAAAGGCGCCAGGGCTGAACATCAGGGTGGCCACGGTGGTGGCGCTGCGCAGGATAGAGAGAGTAGTCATGGCGTATCAGGAGAAAAGTTGACACATTCTATACGGCAACCTTTCCGCTGGCGCGCGCGATTGACGCCAGCGATGACGCTTACGCCAGCTTGCTCAGTTCCGCCACGTTGATATTGACGACCTTGTCGCCCACGGCAGCGACCAGCGTCTTGAAATGTGGCGTTTCTTCATGCGCGCGCAAGGCTGCCTCGTCAACCCATTCTTCCAGCATGATAAAGCGGGTGGGAATTTTATTGTCCAGGTGCAGCTCGTACCGCAGGCAGGTGCTCTCGAGACGGCTGGGCGGCACGACCGATTCCAGCGCGGCGCGCACGGCGGCGATATGGTCGGCTTGGGCATCGATGGTGGCGACGACGATCAGGGTCATGGTGTTCCTTGTGATGAGGGTGGGCTTTAGAGCTTAGCGCATCTTGCGTTTTTCTGCCCAGTCCCCACGGCAATGGCCCGGTTCCCTATGCTGCCTTCAGCTGAGCGATCTGCTCGAACGCCGACGCCAGGGCCTGCGCGCGCACCTCGTCGCTGACCTTCAGGCCTTCGGCGCGCACGATTTCCAACTGGCTGACGCCGAGGAAACCGAAGTAGCTTTTCAGGTAATTTTCCTGGTGGTCCAGGCTGGCCATCGGCGTGCCGGGCGTGTAGATACCGCCGCGTGCCGAAGCGACGATCACGCGCTTGGCGCCCAGCAAGCCTTCGGGGCCGCTGGCGCCATACTGAAACGTCTTGCCCGGCACGGCCAGCGCGTCCAGCCACGATTTCAGCTGCGAAGGGATGCTGAAGTTGTACAGCGGCGCGCCTATCACGATCACGTCGGCGGCCAGTACCTGTTCCAGTGCGGCGGACAGCGCGGCGGCGTCAGTCGCGCTGAGGGCCGCCGTAAATTGCGGCAGCGGATCAAAGGCCAGGTCGCGGTAAGTGACTTGCGTGCCGGGCGCGGCCGCTTGCAGGCGGGCGGCGATGGCGGCTGTCAGCTGACGGGTGGTGGAATGGTCGCCCAGGATGCTGGAATCGATATGCAGGATATTCATGTGGAGCCTTGTAGTCGGGTCGATTGAGGGTGGTATCATTTTGTACCTGAGGCTCATAGTGATGAAAAAAAATTGAACGCACAAGAAGGCACTTTTTCCATACCCGGGCACATGGATGTAACCGAAGGCGGCGCGGCGCTGGAGCAGCGCATGCGCGCAGCAGGCGGCTACCCGGCCGTGGCGCACTCGTGCCAGCCAGCCACCGATATCCTGGCGCGTGTGGGCGACAAGTGGAGCGTGCTGGTGGTGATCTTGCTGGGTAACGGCACCAAGCGCTTCAATGAGATGCGCCGCCTCATCAACGGCATCTCGCAGCGCATGCTGACCCTGACCCTGCGTGGCCTGGAGCGCGACGGCCTGGTCACGCGCACGGTGTTTCCCACCGTGCCGCCCAGGGTCGACTATGCGCTGACGGACCTGGGCCGGTCCTTGCTCGGCCCTATCAGCGCGCTGGGCGCCTGGGCCTTTGGCCACCGCCAGGAAATCGACGCGGCGCGGCTGGCGTATGACATCAGGGCCGATACCGACTCATCGTCATAGTGTCAGGCAAGCGAGGCGAACATCCGGAAGCCATTCTGTGGTGGGCAGCCGGTTGTTGGCCGTATTGCGCCGCTAACGGGCTCTGGTTCAGGATCAGGCCCCGGCCGTATCCTGCCGGTAGCGCGCCGGCGGCAGTGCAAACTGGGTCTTGAAGAAGCGGGTGAACGCGCTTTGCGAGGAAAAGCCCAGGCGGTCGCTGATTTCGCCCACGCTCAGGGTCGTTTCGCGCAGCAGGCGGCGCGATTCGCGGCTTTTGGCGCGCAGTTCCAGCGCGCGAAACGTGGTCGCTTCCTGCTGCAACTGGCGCCGCAAGGTCCAGCTGTTCGTCGCCAGGCCATCGCACAGGGCAGGCAGCAGCGAGGCGCTGTCGGCCAGCTCGCTGCTGCCTTGCCTCAGCAAGTCGATGATGGCCTGTTCCACGCGGGCCGAAAACAGCTGCGCGCCGCGCAGCTTGTGCAACTGGGCCTGGGCCTGTTCCAGCGCGTGCGGCGCCAGCAGCGGGTTGAAATGCGCGCAGGGCGCGTCGAGCAGGCGCGCGTCGAAGCGCAAGGTATTGCGCGCCTGGCCAAAGCGCGCGCTGGCGCCAAAGCACTCGGCGACGGCGTGCGCAAACCACGGCGCCTTGCCCTGGAACCCGACATGAAACGCGGTCGGCGTGCCGTCGTCATAGGCGCGCGCCACCAGCGACAGCATCTTGAAATTGGCCAGCGCCTGCATGGCGCCGCCCAGCGTGCAGAATTCGGAAATGTATTCGATTTCGACCTGGCTGTCATTTTCACGCATCAGCATGAAATCGAATTCGCCGATCAGGCCGCGCAAGTGCAGCATCTGCTGCAGCGCGCTGCGCAAGGTGGGGCGGTTGAAGCACACTTGCGCCACTGCCGGGAAGTTGGCAAACCAGTGCTCGGGCGCGATGTCGAGCATGCCGCGGTGTGCCGGCAGTTGCTGGGCGTAGGCCACCATGCGGCGGTGGCGCTGTGCGTCGATGCGCCCGCCCGGGTCCTGCAACTGCGCTGGCGTGATGCCGGTATGGCGGAAGAAATCGTCCGGGCCGTGGCCATCGGCCTCCAGCGCCAGTGCACACTGGCGCGCGATATGGTGCGCCACTGTGCGGGTGTCGGTTTTCTGCATCTCTTGTCTCCAGTCTCTAGGGACTTGTTTGTAGTAATTTTTCACAAATACTAGCATTTTTGTTGGCGGTAGTTGGTTGTTGCACCTCAATGCAGAAAATTGTTCTCGCCGGTATAACCACTGTTCTGCGCGGTCAAAAACATGCTGGCATGACACGCTATATTGCGCTCGGGGCGGCCTCGATGCGGCCCCGCTCACTACAAAAACATACTGGAGACTGCCATGAACTGCACTATCAAACCGATGACCCGCGCGGTCGCCGGCGGCCTTGCCGCGCTTGCCCTCGCCGCCTGCGGCAGCAGCGATAACGACAGCCCCGGCTACACACAGCCCGTAATTGGCGCCACCACCTTCAATTTGCTCAAGGTCGACAGCTATACTTTCAAGGACATGAACCGCAACGGCAAGATCGACCCTTACGAGGATTGGCGCCTGAGCGCCGAGGCGCGCGCCGATGACTTGATCGCTCGCATGACGTTAGAGGAAAAAGCCGGCCTGATGATGCACGGCACGGCGCCCACGGTGGCGGACCCGACCGGCATCGGCCAGGGCAGCGGCTATGACCTGACGGCCTTGCAGGACCTGATCGTCAAGCAGTATGTCAACACCTTTATCACCCGCATGGCGGGCGACTCGGCCAATATGGCGGCCCAGTACAACAAGGTGCAGGCGCTGAGCGAAACCTCGCGCCACGGCATTCCAGTGTCGATCAGTACCGATCCGCGCCATCACTTCCAGTACACGGTGGGTGCCAGCGCTTCTACCAACGGCTTTTCGCAGTGGCCTGAAACCCTCGGCCTGGCCGCGATTGGCGACGACGCGCTGGTGCGCCGCTTCGGCGATATCGCGCGCCAGGAATACCTGTCCGTCGGCATCACGCAGGCGCTGTCGCCGCAGGCGGACCTGGCCACCGAGCCGCGCTGGTCGCGCATCAACGGCACCTTCGGCGAAGATGCCGACCTGGCCAAGCGCATGGTGCAGAACTATATCGAAGGCTTCCAGGATGGCAACACCGGCCTGCACGACGGCAGCGTGGTGGCGGTAGTCAAGCATTGGGTCGGCTATGGCGCGACCAAAGAGGGTTTTGACGGCCACAACTACTATGGCCGCTACATGACCTACCCGGGCAATAACTTCGCCTATCACGTGAAGCCGTTCGAAGGCGCGTTCAATGCCAAGGCCGCCTCCGTGATGCCGACATATGCCATGCCGGACGGCAATATCACCATCGACGGCATCACCCTGGAACAGGTGGCGGCCGGCTTCAGCAAGACCATGCTGACCGATCTGCTGCGTGGAAAGTACGGCTTCGAAGGCGTGATCCTGTCCGACTGGGGCATCACCTCGGATTGCGACGCCAACTGCCGCAACGGCACCGCGCCGGGCGTGGCGCCATCGTTCAGAGGCTTCGGCACGCCTTGGGGCATGGAAGACGCCACCAAGGCCGAGCGCTATGTCAAGGCCGTCAATGCCGGCATGGACCAGTTCGGCGGCGTGACGGAAGCGCCTTACCTGACCCAGGCGGTACAGCGCGGCCAGCTGACGGAAGCGCGCATCAACGCCTCGGCGCGCCGCATCCTGGTGCAAAAATTCAGGCAGGGCCTGTTCGAGCATCCGTTTGTCGACACCGTAAAAGCCGCCGCCACGGTGGGCAAGGCCGACTTCGTCGAAGCGGGCCTGGAAGCCCAGCGCCGTTCGCTGGTGCTGCTGGAAAACAAGGATAAAGTTCTGCCGCTGGCCGCCACTGTCAAAAAGGTGTATTTGTACGGCATCGACGCCGCCGTCGCCCGCCAGCATGGCTACACCGTGGTAGCGACCCCGCAGGAAGCCGATGTGGCCCTGCTGCGCGTGGCCGCGCCGTATGAAATCCTGCACCCGAACTACATCTTCGGCAGCATGCAGCACGAAGGCCGCCTCAATTTCGTCGACGGCGACGCCGACTACGAGGCGATCAAGAACGCGGCCCGCCTGGCGCCGAAAACCGTGGTCACCGTCTATCTGGATCGCCCGGCCATCCTCGGCAATGTGCAGGACAAGGCCAGCGCCATTATCGGCAACTTCGGCGTCAGCGACGGTGCGCTGTTCGACGTCTTGACGGGCAAGGCCAAGCCGCAGGGTAAGCTGCCGTTCGAGCTGCCATCATCAATGGCTGAAGTGCAGGTGCAGAAGTCCGATGTGCCATACGACACGGCGCGGCCGCTGTACAAGTTCGGTTACGGGTTGGCGTACTGATAAAAGAAAGGGGTGAGGCGGCCCGGCCGCCTTTTCCCTGCATTGACAGTGCTACTGCGCTCGCCGATACTGGCCGTTTCGTTCGCCGAGACCGCCAGGAAGGAAGCCCCCGATGTCCGTATCCCCGAAATTGCGCCAGACTGTATTTACGCTGGCGCTTGCCGCCGCTTTTTCCCCCACCGTTTTCATTCCCGCCATCGCGGCCACCGCGGCCCCTGCCGCCTCCGCCGCCTGGGTCGAGGCCAGCAACCGCAACGCCGCCATCGTGCTCGAAGCGCAGGCGACATTTTCGCCTGAAAACGCCTCCGATACGGGCCTGTCGCAATATGATGGGCTGGCCGCCGACCTGGGGCCGGATATCGTCGCGCGCCAGGTGGCGGCGCTGCAGCAGGCGCGCGGCAAGCTGCAACTGCAGCTGGAACTGGAGCGCGACGAGCGCATCCGCCAGGACCTGGAAATTCTGCTTGGTGCGGTCGACCAGGAAATCGCCGGTGCGCAGATCGACGCGAAATACAGTTTGCCGTGGATCGATGTGCCGCAGATGGTGTTCGGTTCCATGCAAAGCCTGCTGCAGGAACAGCGTCCGGCCGCGCGCCGCGCCAAGGCGCTGGAGCGGCTGCAGCGCTATGTGGGCCAGTTCAAGGGCAGCACGCCGATTACCGAGCAGGCGCGGGCGCGCTTCACGGAAAAAATCGGCCAGCCTGGCCTGGCCGGGCCGGTACGGCTGCAGGTCGAGCAGTCGCTGGAGAATGTGCCGACGTATATCGCCGGCATCCGCAAGCTGTTTGCCGACATGAAGATTGCCGGCGCCGAACCCGCGCTGGCGGCGCTGGAAAAGCAGCTCAATGACTATGCCGCCTGGGAGCGCGAAGTGGTGCTGCCGCTGTCGCGCACGGATTTCCGCATGGCGCCGGAGCAGTATGCGTTTCGCCTGAAGCAGGTCGGCATCGATATTGAACCGCGTGCGTTGGTCGAGCGGGCCGAGGTGGCCTACCTGGAAACGCGCGCCGCCATGCAGGCGCTGGCGCCGGTGGTGGCGGCCAGGCTGAAGCTGAAAGGCATTGATGGCAGTGATTACCGCCAGGTGCTGCGCGCGCTGAAAAGCACGGCGATTGCGAATGACAAGCTGGAGGCCCATTACAAGGGCGTCAATACCGAACTGGAAAAACGCATCCGCCAGCAGGGCGTGGTCGATATTCCCGCGCGTGCGATGACCATGCGCCTGGCCTCGCCGGCCGAATCGGCGGCCCAGCCGGCGCCGCACATGCGTCCGCCTCCGCTGATCGGCAATACGGGCGAGCATGGCCAGTTCGTGTTGCCGGTCGGTAACCCGGCTGCCAGCGGCAAGGGTGAGGCGTATGACGATTTCAACTTTGCCGGCGCTGCCTGGACCCTGAGCGCGCACGAGGGCCGGCCCGGCCATGAGCTGCAGTTCAGCGCCATGGTCGAACGCGGCGTGTCGCAGGCGCGCAGCCTGTATGCCTTCAACAGCGTCAACGTGGAAGGCTGGGCGCTGTATGCGGAAGCGGAGATGATTCCCTACGAGCCGGTCGAAGGCCAGTTCATCGCGCTGCAGTTCCGCATGCTGCGCGCGGCGCGCGCCATGCTTGACCCGATGCTGAACCTGGGCCAGGTCACGCGCGAAGAGGCGGGCCGCATTCTGACCGACGAAGTCATGCTGTCGAAACCGATGGCGCGCCAGGAACTGGACCGCTATACATTCAACGCGCCCGGCCAGGCGGGCAGCTATTTCTACGGCTACACGCGCATCCTGCAGCTGCGCGCGGAAACGGAACTGGCGCTGGGCGCGAAGTTCGACCGGCTGGCCTTCAATAACTTCCTGCTGGGCCAGGGCCTGCTGCCGCCGGACCTGCTGGCCAAGGCCGTGCGCGAGCAGTTTATCCCGGCGCAGAAGGCCAGGGGCTAAGGCCGGTGGCGCCGGTGCAAGCCGACTAAACCGCAACTGCCGGGCATGCTAGTATACGCAAATCAATTGCGTTTTTAGGCATGCCCGTTCTTATGGTTGCAAACGGTTCCTGGTACAAGCGGTGGCTGGCATGGCTGGTAATGGCCATGCTGGCGCTGCAGCTGTTCGGCCTGGGCCAGCACCATCACGCCATCGACAGTCACCCGCTCGATTGCGCCAGCTGCTTTGCCGCCAGCGTTCCGCCGGCCGACCAGCCATTCACGCCGCCGGTGCTGGTGCCGCTGCGCCTGCCCGGCAGCTATACTTTTTCTCCCGCAGTGCCGCCTGCCAGCGCGGTGCGGCGCAGTTTCCTGATTCCGCATGCGCATGGGCCGCCCGGCCCGGTCTCCTTCTCCTGATACCTCTACCACGTCCGCAGCGCACGTCGCCGCTGCGGCTTTGTTGTCATTGCTGATCGAGACCATTTTGCTGACCATCTCCCAACTGGAGCACCGCTACGGCGGTGTGACCGTACTCGCCATACCCTTTTTTGAACTGGCGCGCGGCCAACATGCGCTGTTGCTGGGGCCATCGGGCTCGGGCAAATCGACCCTGCTGCACCTGCTGGGCGCCATTCTGAGCCCGCAAACCGGGCGTATCGCCATCGACGGCGTCGACCTGGCGGCCCTGGCGCCACGCGAAGCCGATGCCTGGCGTGGCCGCCATATCGGCTTGCTGCCGCAGCAACTGGCGCTGGTCGCCAGCCTGTGCGTGCGCGATAACGTGCTGCTGCCCGCTTATGCCCGCGGCTTGCCTGCCGACGTCGAGCGCGCCCAGGCGCTGCTGGCCGGCCTCGGCCTGGCGGACAAGGCGCACGCCATGCCGCACCAATTGAGCGGCGGCCAGCGCCAGCGCGTGGCGATCGCGCGCGCCATGTTCGGCCAGCCGCGCTTGCTGCTGGCCGACGAACCGACCGCCAACCTCGATGACGCTGCCTGCGCCACGGTGGTGGCGCTGCTGGCGCACCAGGCCAGGGATGCCAACGCATCGCTCTTGATCGCCAGTCATGACGCGCGCCTGATTGCCGCCTTGCCCGGTGCCGCCATCTTGCGCCTGCCGGCGCGTGGGGAATTGCCATGCGCCGCCTGAACGCCATGACCATGGCGCTGGCCGCGCTGCGCCACAAGCCGCTGGCAACCTGTCTGAATCTGCTGCTGATGGCGATCGGGGTGGCGATGATGACGTTCATCCTGTCCGCCTCCAGCCAGCTGGAAGACGGCGCCATGAAGGACGCCAACGGCATCGACATGGTGGTGGGGGCCAAGGGTTCGCCGCTGCAGCTGATCCTGTCGTCGATCTACCATATCGATATACCGACCGGCAATATCCCGGCCGCAGCGCAGCTTGAGATGGCCGCCAACCCGCTGGTGGCCGAGGCGATCCCGCTGGCGCTCGGCGACAGCTACCAGGGCTACCGCATTGTCGGCAGCACGGCAGACTATATCCGCCACTACGGCGGTCAGGCCGCCAGCGGCGTGCTGTTCGGCGCAAGCATGCAGGTAGTGCTGGGGGCCGAAGTGGCAAGGCGGACAAAAGCGGCCCTGGGCGCCCGCTTTGCCGGTTCGCACGGCCTGGTGGCGGGCGGCGAAGTGCATGCCCATGCGCCGTACACGGTGGTCGGCATCCTGCAGCCGACCGGCACGGTGCTGGACCGGCTGATCGTCACGCCGGTGGCCTCGGTATGGCGCGTGCACGAGACCGACCCGGACGAGCCGCATGAACATGTCAACGCAGCGGAGCATGAAGTCACGGCGCTGCTGGTGCGCTATGCCTCGCCGCTGGCGGCCATCAGCCTGCCGCGCTGGGTCAACAGCCAGACCCGCTTGCAGGCGGCGCAGCCGGCACTGGAATCGGCCAAACTGTTCGAGCTGGTCGGCGTGGGCGCTGACGTGCTGCGTGCGATCGCCGCCATTGTGCTGGCGGTGGCCTGTCTGTCGATGTTTGTCGCCCTGTACCACGCGCTGGAAGAGCGCAAGACGGATCTGGCCATTTTGCGTGCGCTGGGCGCGCCGCCGCGCAAGCTGCTGTTGCTTCTGCTGACCCAGGGCCTGGCGCTGGCGCTGGGCGGCGCCGTGCTGGGCTGGCTGCTGGGCCATGCAGGCGTGGGCCTTTTGGGCGTGCTGATGGCAGGCCAGCAAAACCTGGCGCTGTCGGCCTGGAGCATCGACCCGCAGGAAGCGTGGCTGCTGCCGGCCGCCTTGCTGGTCGGCCTGGCCGCCTCGATAGTCCCCGCCGTGCGCGCCTACCGCACCGATATTGCCGCCACCCTGGCACACTCTTGAAGGAAACCCCATGAAATCATTGCTTGTCATGTTGCTGCTTGCCGCCGCTACAGCTCACGCCGCGACGCACGCAGCCAAAGTCACCACGCCGGCCAGCGCCGACCAGCCACCGTCCTTTTTTGCGCCACTCGAAGATATTCCCGGCGTACTGCCCTGGAGCCTGCTTTCCAAGGCGACTACCGTCAAGGCGAAAGGTGGGCGCATGGTGCCCAAATATACGGATGAAATCACGGCGCTGGACCAGACGGAAGTCAAGGTGCAAGGTTTCATGATGCCTCTGCAGCCGGGGCAGAAGCAGAAGCATTTCCTGCTGACGGTGACCTCGGCCAGTTGCCCGTTCTGCCTGCCAGCCGGACCGGAAGGGGTGGTCGAAATCAACAGCAGGACGCCGGTCAAATTCAGCTACGCGCCGATGGTCATGAGCGGCAAGATGACGGTGCTGAAAAGCGATTCGATGGGTTTGTACTATCGCATCAATGACGCCAGCCTGGTGGAGCAGTGAGCGTGGTATTGCTGGCAGCGGCCCTGGCGCTGGCAGTGCCAGGGCCAGCGCCAGGGCCTGACGTGAAGCTGCCTGCCCTGGCCGCCTTGCCCGGCCCTGTGCTGCTCAATTTCTGGTCCAGCGACTGCCTGCCTTGCGTGCGGGAGCTGGCGCTGCTGCAAGCACAGTCGCAGCGCTTGCCCGGCTTGCGCTTTGTCGGCGTCGCCATCGATGAGCGCAAGTGGGCGGCGACGTTTGCGCGCAAGGCCGGCGCGACGTATCTGCAACTGGCGGCGCCGGGCCGCCAGGATCTGCTGCGCCAGTTCGGCAATCCGCTGGGCGCCTTGCCCTACACGGTGGTGCTCAATGGTGCGCATCAGGTCTGTACAACGCGCTTGGGCGCCGTCGATGCGGCGTGGCTGGCTAAGGCGGCGCAGGCTTGCGTTTCTCTCTGATATTGCAAGTTGTTTGCGTTAAATGGTTTTATGTAATATCATTAGTTACATGAGATCACTTACCGGAGACCCACCCATGAGCACAGCACAATCACAACCGCTCTATGACGTCATCATCGTTGGCGGCAGTTACGCGGGCTTGTCCTGCGCCATGCAGCTGGCCCGCGCGCGGCGACGCGTGCTGGTGATCGACGCCGGCCAGCGCCGCAACCGCTACGCCAGCCACTCGCACGGTTTCCTGACCCAGGATGGCCGCGCGCCCTGCGATATCGCCGCCGAAGGCAAGCGCCAGGTGCTCGCGTATTCCACCGTTACCTGGCGCGAGGGCAGGGCGCTGCAGGCCTCGCCAACCGCAGATGGATACGCGGTGCAGCTCGACGATGGCAGCACCGTGCAGGCCATGCGCCTGGTGCTGGCCAGCGGCGTGGTCGATGAACTGCCACCGATCGAGGGCCTGCGTGAACGCTGGGGCGCCAGCGTGTTTCACTGCCCGTATTGCCACGGCTACGAACTTGATCAGGGCAGGATAGGCGTGATCGCCACCGGGCCGCTGTCGATGCACCACGCGCTGATGCTGCCCGACTGGGGCACGGTGACGTTTTTCCTCAATGGCGCGTTCGAACCCGATGCGGCGCAGCTGGCCGAACTGGCGCGGCGCGGCAGCACGGTCGAATCCGGGCCCATTTTGCGCATAGCCGGCTTGGCCGACGTGGTGCTGGCCGATGGCAGCACGCACGCCATGGCCGGCCTGTTCGTGGCGCCGAGTACGCGGCAGTCCAGCCCGCTGGCCGGACAGCTGGGCTGCGCAATCGATGAAGGCTTGACGGGCCCGGTGGTGCGCACCGACGAGATGAAGTCCACCAGCGTGGCCGGCGTGTTCTGCTGCGGCGACGCGGGCCGCGCGGCCGGCAATGTGGCGTTTGCCGTGGCCGACGGTGCGATGGCCGGCGTGGCGGCCCACCGCTCGCTGATGTTCGGCCTGCCGCCAGCTGCCTGACGCTGCGGTTTGCCGGGCATATTCGGCGATAATGGCGCCTGGACTTTTCAGGACCCACCATGAATGCTCAAGCGGTGCCGCCATCCGATCACCCCGACGCAGCACGCAAAGCTCGCTGGGTCGCGCTGCTGGTGGCCGGCGCCTTTTTCATGGAAAACCTCGACGGCACGGTGATCACCACCGCCGTGCCCGACATCGCCAGGTCATTCGGCGTGGCGCCGCTGGACCTCAATATCGGCGTCAGTGCGTATCTGCTGACCCTCGGTGTGTTTATCCCCATCAGCGGCTGGGTGGCCGAGCGCTTCGGCGCCCGTAAAGTGTTCGCGGCCGCGCTGGCCTTGTTTACGCTGGCGTCCGTCCTGTGCGGCATGGCCAACGGCTTGCTGGAATTCGTGCTGCTGCGCGCGCTGCAAGGCGTGGGCGGCGCCATGATGGTGCCGGTCGGGCGCCTGGTGGTGCTGAAAAGCACGCCCAAGGACAAGCTTATTTCCGTGATCGCCACGCTGACCTGGCCGGCACTGGTGGCGCCCGTATTGGGGCCGCCGCTGGGTGGCTTCATTGCCAGCTACAGTTCCTGGCGCTGGATCTTTTATCTGAATTTGCCCTTGGGCCTGCTGGCACTGTTTTTTGCCTGGCGCCTGATCCCCGATCACCAAACGCTTGAACGCAAGCCTTTCGACCTCACGGGTTTTTTGTACGCGGGCGGCGCACTGCTGTGCCTGACCTGGGCCGCGGAAGAACTGAGTCGTCCCCATGCGCCCTGGAGCACAGCGGGCCTGTTCCTTGCGCTGGGCGCACTGCTGGGCTTTCTGGCCGTGCGCCATCTGCGCCAGGCCGGGCATCCGCTGATCGACTTGCGTACGCTGGCTACACCGACGTTTGCCGTCGCCATCTACGGTGGCTCGCTGTTTCGCATGGCGATCGGCGCCGTGCCCTTTTTGCTGCCGCTGCTGTTCCAGGTGGGCTTTGGCCTGAACGCCTTTCATTCTGGCATGCTGGTGATCGCCGTGTTTGCGGGTAACCTGATGATGAAACCGGCCACCACCGGCATCCTGCGCCGCTTCGGCTTCAGGCCGGTATTGCTGGTCAATGGCGCCGTCAATGTGCTGTCCTTGCTGGCCTGCGCGTTTCTTGAGCATGCCACGCCGATCTGGCTGATCGCCCTGGTCCTGTTTATCGGCGGCCTGACGCGCTCGATGCAGTTCACGGCCTACAACACCATCGCCTTTGCCGACATGGCGCAGGCGCGCATGGCCGCCGCCAACACCCTGTTCAGCACCGCCTTCCAGGTCGCGATGGGCCTGGGCGTGGCGCTGGGCGCGCTGGGTGTGCGCCTGGGCCACTGGCTGGCGCAGACGGCCGGCATCAAGCAACTGCCTGCCGCCGAATTTCGCCTGGCGTTTGTGCTGGTGGCCGTGGTCAGCCTGCTGGGGATGATCGACAGCTGGCGCCTGCAGGCGGGCGCCGGCGATCATCTGTCGAAAAAGGCTTCCGCTTAGGCCGCGAAACCGCCATCGATCTTCAGGCCGGCGCCGGTCACGAACGCAGCTTCTTCGCTGGCCAGGTAGGCCACCATGCCGGCAATTTCTTCTGCGGTGCCGTGACGGGGCAGGGCCATCAGGCCGTGCATCAGGTCGGCGAAGTCGCCGGTGGGTGGATTCATGTCGGTGGCGACCGGGCCTGGTTCGACGTTGTTGATGGTGATGCCGCGTGGGCCCAGGTCGCGCGACAGGCCTTGCGTCAGGCCCGACAGTGCCGACTTGCTCATGGCGTAGGCAGCAGCGCCGGCAAACGGCATGCGGTGCGCATTGGTGCTGCCGATATTGATGATGCGCCCGCCCGACGGCATCAGCGGCACGGCCGCCTTGATGGCGACAAACACGGCACGCACGTTCACAGCCAGCGTCTTGTCGAAGTCTTCCAGTGAAAAATCGTCGATGGCGCCGGGCACGAAGACACCGGCGTTATTGACCAGGATGTCGAGCTTGCCGCTCACTTTGGCCGCATCAAGGACGGCGCTGGCGAGTGCTTGTGCATCGGCCGCATCGGCTTTCACCGCTTGCGCCTGGCCGCCGTCTGCCCGGATGGCGGCGGCCAGCGCTTCGGCTTCATTGCCCGAACTTTGATACGTGAAGACGACATGGGCGCCCTGGCGTGCCAGGCGGCGCACGATGGCCGCGCCGATGCCGCGCGAACCGCCGGTGACAAATGCGGTTTTGCCGGTGAATGGCAGGCTGGTGTGTTGAGTGGTAGTCATGATGGGCTTTCTAAGAGTGGCTAAGAAGTAGTCAGTATCTGCCGCTTGTTCATTGTGCGCTAGCCGGTAATGGCGACAATCACTTTCAACCATCAGTATCAAGCGAGCGGGTAGAATGGCGGCATGGAAGCGCTCAATCATTTGCAGTCATTCGTGCTGTCGGCCGAAGCCGGCAGTTTTTCGGCGGCCGCGCGCCGCCTGGGGCTGACGCCGGCCGCCGTCAGCAAGAACGTGGCGCGCCTGGAGGCCAGCCTGGGCTTGCGGCTGTTCCAGCGCAGCACGCGCAAGCTGACCCTGACGGAAGGCGGCGAGCGCTTTTTGCAGCAGGTCAAAGGCGCGCTGGCCACCGTGCTCGAAGCGATTGCCGACGTCAGCGAGGAGGGCGGCCAGCCGGCCGGCGTGCTGAAAATCAGCCTGGCGCCGTCGTTCGGGCGCAGCTATGTGGTGCCGCTGCTCGGTGAATTCATCCGCCGCTATCCGGGCGTGATCCCCGACTGCCATTTCGATAACCGCCAGGTCGACCTGATCGGCGAAGGCTTTGATGTCGCCATCGGCGGCGGCATCGAATTGACGCAAGGCGTGGTGGCGCGCGAACTGGGCCACGCCCATATCGTCGCTACCGCCTCGCCAGACTATATGCGCGGCAGGCAGATGCCGTCGCATCCTTCCGACCTGGCGCAGTTCGACGGCGTGGCGCGCCGCTCGGCCGGCAGCGGGCGTGTGCGCAGCTGGGTGCTGCGCGATGGACATGGCGGCGAAGGCGTGGCCGAATGCCGGCCGCGCGCCATCTTCGACGATCCGGAAGCGATGGCGATGGCGGCCATCGACGGCGTCGGCGTGGCCCTGCTGCCGATGCCGCATGCGCTGGCGCATTTGCGCAGCGGCGCCCTGATCCGCTTGCTGCCCGGCTGGCGCGCCGATTCCGGCCCCCTGTCGCTATACTATCCCGGCAAGAAACTGCTGCCCGCCAAGACGCGCGTGTTTGTCGACTATCTGCTGGAGCAGTTCCGCCTGCAGGATTTCGCGGCGCAGATCACGCCGGATTAATTTCATGATTGACTTGACGATGACTGACTACAGCCTGTTTTATCAATATGACGGCGACCTGCCGGCCCGCTTTCGCGAAGTACGCGTGTTTGACGCCACCGTCTGGACTGCCGAAGGCGCCGCCATGACCTGGGGCGAGGAAACCCGCACCGCGTGTGCCAGTGTGGACGATGCGCAGGCCGCGTATGCCGCCTTTTGCGCGGCCGCGCTGCGCGACGGCTACACCCTGGAGCGCGCCATTCTGATCGACCCCGCCGTATTCGACGCGCCGTTGCTGCAGTCCTTGCTGGTCACCGCCACGCGCCAGGCCGTGGCTGCGTTGCGCGCCGCCCACCCTGGCCTGCATTTCAATGCTTATGCCTTGTACAGCGACGACAGCGCCATGACCATTTCCCTGCTGGCCAACAGCCGCGAGGCGCTGGTCACGGCGGAAGACGAAAACGAGATGCTGTGGAATCCCGGCGAATGGCAGTTCGACGAAGGCGGCGCCTATTTTGACAGCGCTTATCGCCTGCTGCTGCAGGCGCACCGCGAGCTGCCGTTCGAGGTGGCGTTCGAAGTGTTTCGCGCCAGCGCCTTCGAGGCAGCCATTGCGGCTTTGGCGCAGCTGGCTGCGGAAGGGTTATTTGGCACCGGCGTCGAACGCGAGGAGACGCTGCTGCTGTTCGAGGTCAGCGACAGCGAGGAACTGGACGGCGTGCTGGAGCGGCTCAATGGGCCTGCAATGGTAGAGCGGCTCGCCGAGTGGAAAGCAAGCTGGGCCGACTAAGTCGCAGTCAGCGTAATCCTCGTAATCTCCGCCGGCGCCCCCACGCGCTTCGGTGGCCCCCAGTATCCGGTACCGCGGCTCACATACACCTGCAGCTTGCCACTGCGGTGCAAGCCGGCCACATACGGCTGCTGCAGCGGCACGAACAAATTCCAGGGCCAGAACTGGCCACCGTGGGTGTGGCCGGACAACTGCAGGTCGAAGCCGGCTTGTTCCGCTGCCGGCGCGCTGCGCGGCTGGTGCGCCAGCAGGATGCGGGGCAGGCCGGGCGGCGCGCCGGCGATGGCCGCTTGCGGGTCGCTGGACTGGGCCGTATCGAAATGTGCGGCGTTGAAGTCGCTCACGCCGGCCAGCACCAGTTGCGCGCCGTCGTGTCCGATCACCTGGTGCTGGTTCATCAGCACCGTCAAACCCAGGCGCCGGAATTCGGCGACCCACGGTGTGGCGCCCGAATAGTATTCATGGTTGCCGGTAACAAGAAACACGCCATGCCGTGCACGCAGCATGCCTAGCGGCGCCGTATGCGAGCCCAGTTGCGGCACGGTGCCGTCGACCACGTCGCCGGTAATTGCAATCGCGTCGGCGTTCAGGCTGTTGGCGCGCCGGACCATTGCCTCGACCCAGCCGCGTTTGATGGTGGCGCCGACATGGATGTCGCTCAACTGGACGATGGTAAAGCCCTCCAGTGCCGCCGGTAGCCCGGCGATGGCGACCTTGACGTTTTTGACGCGCGCGACACGGCGCGCATTGACAAAGCCGATCACGGTGGCCAGCAGGGCCAGGACGATCACCGCGATGGCGCTCGCTTGTGCATGCAGGCGCGCCGGCGGGTAAAGCATCAGCAGTTCACGCAGCACGGCCAGCACGAACAGCGAGGAAAAAAAGCCCATGCACAGCGAGCCGACCCAGCTCAGGCGGTCTGCCAGGCGGGTGTCGTTGGTGAGGGCGCGCGAAAAAATCGTCATCGGCATCAGCATGGTCGAGGCCAGCAGCACGGCGCCGCCCAGCAGCAGGCCGGCCAGGCCGCCGTGCAGGGCCGGCAGCAGCAGATAACCGAGCACGGCGTGCAGGGTGCCGAGGATGATGGTGATGCGTAGCAGGGGTGGTCGCAGGCTCATGACGGATGACAATCAGGGTTCCAGGGCGTCGAGGCCCGGTCAGGATGAAGTGAGGCGCGCACGCCGATGATACGCGCGACCGAACACATCCTATCTGCCAACATGCAGCCCCAGCGTGGCCAGCTTGCCGAAATCGACAGGCTTGGCGAAGTGGTCGTCGAAGCCGGCGGCCAGCGCCGCGAGCCGGTCGTGTTCCTGGCCGTAGCCGGTCAGCGCGATCAGCTGGAAATCTTGCGGAATCTCCAGCAGGCGCAGCTTGCCGGCCACGTCATAGCCACTCATGTCGGGCAGGCCGATATCGAGGAAGACGATGTCTGGCCTGAACTCGAAGGTCTGCCCGATTGCCTGCGCGCCCGTGTAGGCGGTGCGTACGTCGTGGCCGTCCAGCCCGAGCAGCTCGGCCAGAGTATCGGCGGCGTCTTCATTGTCGTCGACCACCAGGATGCGCTTGCTGCTGCCGACCAGCGGTTCTGCCTGCGCAATTGCCTGCGGCGCGGCCGTCAGGTCGAGCGGCAGATTGACGTCAAATGTGCTGCCCAAGCCCACGCCGGGACTTTGCACGGTCACCGTGCCGCCGTGCAGCTCGACCAGCTTGCGCACCAGCGACAGGCCGATGCCCAGGCCGTCCTGTACCCGGTCCGGCGCATGACCGCTTTGCTCGAACAGGCCGAAAATGGTGTCTATGCTGCCGGCGGCGATGCCGATGCCGTTGTCCGCCAGGCGGATGCGCACATGATCGCCATGACGCTCGGCGCTGATGCCGATGGCGCCGCCGGGCGCCGTGAATTTGGCCGCGTTGAGCAGCAGGTTGGCGATGATCTGCGACAGGCGCACCGGGTCGCCATGCACCCACAGTTCTTCCTGCGGCAGCGTCACCGTCAGCGCATGGCCGCGCTCGGCGACGACGTGCGCGCTGGTTTCCAGCGCGCTGTTCATGAAACTGTCAAGGCTGACTCTCTCCCACTGCAGCGAGATCTTGCCCTGAGAAATGCGCGACACGTCGAGCAGGTCGTCGACCAGGCGCACCAGATGGCCGGTATGGCGGCCGATGGTGGCGCGGGCGTTTTCCTGCATCGCCGGCACCACCGGGTCGAGCTTGCGCAGCAGCGCCAGCGCCGTGCGGATCGGACCGAGCGGATTGCGCAGCTCGTGCGCCAGGGTGGCCAGGAATTCGTCCTTGCGCCGGTCTACCTCGCGCAGTTCGCGCTCCACCCGGCCCAGGCGCAGCAGGGCATTGACGTTGGCAATCAGTTCATCGGGTTCGATCGGCTCGACCAGGTAGTTGTCGGCGCCGCCGTCGAGGGCGCGGATCTTGTCGGCCGTGCCGATAAACGAGGCCGACGTCTGCAGTACCAGGATGGTATTGGTTTCGGGGTTGCCTTTCAGCCGGCGGCACACTTCCAGGCCATTGATGTCGGGCAGCTTGACGTCGAGCAGGATCAGGGCAGGGCGGTCATTGCGCGCGCGGACCAGCGCGTCGCCGCCGTTCGACGCTTCGATCACATTGAAGCCGGCGCGTGTGAGGATGCGCGACTTGGCGTAGCGCGCGCCGTCGCTGTCATCGACATTGAGTATCAATGCGTCGTTATTGTTGGACGAAAACATGCGCTAGCTCCCAGGTTGAGTTGCCATGCGGCGCGACAGGCCCTGCATTGTTTCTTGAGACGGCGGGCTACCGGATTGCCGGATCAGCGCGCGCAGGCTAGACAGCAGTTGCGCACGCAGCAGCGGCTTGATGTAATACGAGTCGGCGCCCAGCGCCAGTCCCTTGCGCTCGTCCTCGACTTCAGTGGCGACAATCACGGGTACGTGGCGGCGCAGAGGATCGTTTTTCAGTTCCGCCAGCCAGTGCCAGGAATTCTCGCCATGCAGCACGATGTCGAGCATCACGGCGGCAGGGGGCTGCAGTCGCCACGCCTCGACGGCTTCGCGCACGCTGCGGGCAAACACGGCGCGAAATTCAGTGCCGGCCAGGAATTTCTCGTACAGCAGGCGTATCGGCGCATTGTCTTCCACCACCAGTACGGGGATGCGCTGGTCATCGCCGTCGTCGCTGGCCGCTTCCTCCACGGCGGCACTGTCGGCGCCGGCATGGTGCCGCACCGGCAGGGTAACGGTAAACAGCGAGCCCACGCCGGGCGTGCTGTCCACTGCGACGCTGCCATCGAGCAGGGTGGCCAGGTTGCGGCATAGCGGCAGGCCCAGGCCGGTACCCTTGACGCTGCGTTGCAGGTGGTTTTCCACCTGGCTGAATTCTTCGAAGATGAGTTGCTGGTCTTCGGCGCTGATGCCCAGGCCTGTGTCGGATACGGAAAAACGGATCTTGCCTTCCCCGGGCAGCGGCGTTGCGCTGACGACGATGGCGCCCGCTTCGGTGAACTTGAGCGCGTTGGAAATGAAGTTGCGCAGGATTTGCGACAGCTTGCCTTCGTCGGTGTGCATTTCCAGCGCCGGATCGGGATCGATGAAGGTCAGACTCAGCGATTCCGATACCAGCAGCGGGCGCAGCATGCCGCGCAGGGCGCTGAACAGCTCGGCCACGTTGAAGGTATTGGCGTGTACATCGACCTTGCCCGCTTCGATCTTCGCCAGGTCCAGCAGGTCATTGACCAGATCGTTCAGCCCGACTGCGCTTTGCAGGATGAACATCACCTGTTTTTCCTGTTCGATCGACAGCTCGCCGTCGACCCTGTCGATCAGCAGCTTGGCCAGCGCGCGGATGGAACTGAGGGGCGTGCGGAATTCATGGCTCATGTTCGACAAAAAGCGCGACTTCATCTGGTCGGCGCGGCGCAGGTGGTCGGCTTTTTCGTCGAGCTCCGCATACAGCGCCACCACGCCGCGGTTGGTGTCTTCCAGCTCGCGCGTCAGTTGCAGCAGTTCGTCCTGGCGCGTTTTCAGCTCAGCCAAGGTCGCCAGCAACTCATGATTCTGCTGCTGCACTTCGGACAAGGTAATGTCGGACGGCAGGGCCTGCAGGCTGCCCGAGAGCGCGCCAATTTTAGGGCCGGTGAGCAGCGGTGCCTCGCGCGGGAAAAACTTTTGCAGTGTGATGTCCGTGCCCTTGCCCGGCCGGCTTTCGATATGGAAGCGGTCCATCAGCCGGCGCGCGCCCAGAATGCCCAGACCCATGCCGGTTTGCGACTCGTATTGACCGGCCAGGATGCGCTCCAGATGTTCGATGCCGGGGCCTCGATCTTCGATACGCACGGAAAATACCTGCGGCGCCGTGCTGCCCTCGATGGCAAAGTGAATCTTGCCGGTACCGGCGTAGTTGTAGACATTGCGCGCCAGTTCCGACACCGCAGTGGCGATGCGCACCTGGTCCTGTATGCCGAAGCCGCACAGGGCGGCGATCTGGCGCGCGCGCTGGCGCGCACCCACCACGTCGAGTTCATTGCTGATCACCGCCGTCAGGATGCGCTGGGTCATGCTGGCCCCGACGCCGTGTCGTCGGCCATCTGCTCGCGCAGCACCACCACGCCAACGTCGTCGCGCCCGCGCGAAAAATCGCGGTACAGCACGGCGGCCACCAGAGCCGGGTGGCAGTGCGTCAGGCCGGGATACTGGCCGAGGTCCCAGCGGGTATGCAAGCCGTCCGAATGCATCACCAGCAGTGCGCCGGTCTGCCACGGATACTCGAATTCCTGCACCTTGCGCAGGTTGCTGCCGACGATACCGTTATGCGACAGCAGGTGACGACATTGGACTCCCTCGAAAGCACAGGCGGCAATATTGCCCACGCCCGCATAGCGCAGTTCGCGCCGTTCGCTGTCCACATGCGCCACCGCCATGGCGGCGCCACGCGTGCCGGCCAGCGCGCCATGCGCCAGTTTCAAAAAAGTGCCGGGCAACGGCGCCAGGCCGGGCGCGCAGCTTTCCAGCAGGGCGCTGGCCCGCTCCGACGCTTCGGCCGCCAGCGGACCATGGCCCAGACCATCGGCCATCATCAGGCTCATTTCATGGCCTTCGAAGACCACGTTCCAAGCGTCGCCGCTGACTTCCTCGGAGGCCAGCGGCAGGCAGACGGCGCCGACCTGCCATCCAGGCCTGGCCGCATGTGGCGCACGCGCGGCGTCGACCGTCGCGCCCCATACCACCATCATCAGCACCGTGCCCATGCCCGGCAGGGAATACAGGTCGAATTCCTGGCTCTGGCGGCGGATCGCGCCCAGGCCCACGCCGTAGGTGCCGGCCGTCGACTGGCCGTCTTCCATGTATTGGGCCACATTGCGCATGCCGGGACCGTTGTCAATGGCCAGCACTTCGATGCCGTCGGTGCCGCCGCGCGTGACCCTGCGCAGCAGGATTTCGCCCTGTACGGCGTGCTTGACGATATTGGTGGCCGCTTCGGTGATGACAATGGCCAGTTGGCCGGTGCGCACGTCATCGAAGCCGATCCGGCGCGCCAGGGCATTGCCGGCGCGGCGGGCTGCAGCAATTTCGCTCGGTTCGCCAATGGCAAAGCGTTGTTGCCTGAATGCGTCAGGCGGGAGTGGGGGTGCGGCGGGGTTCAAAACAGCTTCCATTTCACAATTGTGACAGTAGTGCCGGCACCGGGTTCGGTATCGATCCGGAATTCATCGGACAGGCGTTTTGCGCCGCCCAGCCCCAGTCCCAGGCCGCCGCCGCTGGTATAGCCGTCGGACAGCGCCAGGGCAATGTCGGCGATGCCGGGACCCTGGTCGCTGAAACTGAGTTCAAGGCCCTGGCGGTTGCCATCGCGCAAATAATTGATGCGACCTTCGCCGCCGCCGCCATAGCGCAGCACATTGCGCGCCAGTTCACTGGCTGCAGTGATGTACTTGGTCTGCTCGACGAGGCCGAAACGCATGGCTATCATGCATTCACGCACCTGCTTGCGCAGGCGTACCACGTCTTCATCCGTATGCAGCGCCAGCACCTGCGCTTCACCGGGGCCGCTCATGGCACACCTGCAGTGGCGATGCGCTCACGCGGGCTCAATCCCACAGGCTGCCCCGTTCGAGCAGCTTGATGCCCAGTTCCACGTTCAGTGCCGTGCTGACGCCTTCGAGTGTCAGGCCCAGCTCCACCAGCGTGATGGCGACAGCGGGCTGCATGCCGACCACCACCGTGCGTGCGTCGAGGATCCTGGCCATCGCTGCCGTATTGCTGATCATGCGGCCGATAAAGGAATCGACGATGTCGAGCGCGGAAATGTCGATCAGCACGCCGGTGGCGCGGTCCTTGACGATGCGCGCGGTCAGGTCGTCCTGCAAGCTCATGGCCAGGCGGTCATGCATGTCCACCTGGATCGTGACCAGCAGCAGCGGGCCCATGCGTAAAATGGGAATTCTTTCCATGGGCTTCTCAGTACTCTTGCTTCGAGTAGGTGATGGTGGAACCCGTGCGTTTCAGGGCCACCACGAAGGCGTCGGCCAGTGTCGCCTTGGTGATCACGTCTTCCAGGTTCACGCCCAGGTGCACAATGGTTTGCGCGATCTGCGGACGGATGCCGCTGATGATGCAGTCGGCGCCCATCAGGCGGGCCGCAGCGATGGTTTTCAGCAAGTGCTGCGCCACCAGCGTGTCGACGGTGGGTACGCCGGTAATGTCGATGATGGCGATCAGCGCACCGGTATCGACGATTTTCTGCAGCAGGCTTTCCATCACTACTTGGGTGCGGGCGCTGTCGAGCGTGCCGATCAGGGGCAGGGCGAGCACATTTTTCCATAGCTGTACCACGGGCGTCGACAGTTCCAGCAATTCCTGCTGCTGTCGCAGGATGACCTGCTCGCGTGCCTTTTGATAGGTTTCGATGGTCAACAGGCCCAGCTTGTCGAACAGCATGCTGGTATTGACGATGGCGTCGCCCAGTTGTTCCGGCGTGCCGCTCAGGGCTGCGCGCAAGTGGCCGAACAGCGGTTCCTTGAGCGAAAAGATGAAGCTGGCCGTGTCGATCGGCGAATAGCCCTGGCGCACGCGCGACTGCGAAATTTCGCTCAGCAGATGGCGCGTGTCATCCCAGGCGCGCGCTTCGATATCGAACGAGTCGCTCGCTTCCAGCGAACCTGCCAGCGATGGCAGAAATTGTGACGCTTGCTGGCGCAATTCGTTTTCCGCGATCTTGTCACGGCGCATCAGCCTGCCGATCAGGTCGGCCATCCAGCCTTCCAGCAATTGGGTATGGTACTGGCTGATAATGCTGGCCAATTGTCTGGCCTGGCCCGCGCCTGTCTGTGTATTCATGCTCATCCTTGGCTGATAATGTTTGGTCTGCCGTTGTCCCCGTCAACGCCGTTTGAGAACGGCGCCGGGACCCAGTCTGCCGGTACCGGATTATAGGCTCGGCCTGCCATTCTATTACGTTCTCTTGACTACATTGCAGCAAAAGACAGGACTTTTTTACAGATGTCCCAACGACTCTGGTTTTCAAGGCGATCAACACGGCAATCGCTGGCGTGCTTAAACATGTATAACGTTTGAATGTTTAGGCATAAGTCGCTACACTGGCAGTATTGCTACCTGAAGAGAACTGCCATGGGTGCCCTGATCAAGCTGCACCTGGCGGCGGGCAGCGCTTTCGGTGGCGGGCCGTCATAGCCATCTGATTTTCCACATCTGCCGACCATTTTTACAGGAGTCCTGCATGCTGACCCAGTCACAACGCGATATCGTCACCGCCACCGTCCCCATCCTCGAACAGGGTGGCGAAGCGCTGACCCGGCACTTCTACACGGGCCTGTTCCGCGATTATCCGGAAGTACTGCCTTACTTTAACCAGGCGCACCAGCACAGCGGCGAGCAGCAGCGCGCACTGGCCAACGGCGTGCTGGCCTATGCGCGCAATATCGAACGGCTGGACGCACTGGGCGACCTGGTGTCGACCATCGTCAACAAGCACGTGGCGCTGCAGATCCGCGCCGAGCACTATCGACTGGTGGGCGCCAGCCTGCTCAAGGCGATCCGTGAAGTGCTGGGCGCCGAGATCGCCACCGATGCCGTGATCGAAGCCTGGGGCGCGGCCTACGGCCAGCTGGCCGATATCCTGGCCGGCGAGGAGGGCCGCATCTACAAGACGCAGGCCAGTGCGCCGGGCGGCTGGAACGGCGCGCGTGAGTTCAAGGTGATCAGCAAGGTCGAAGAGAGCGAGGAAATCACCTCGTTCCTGATGGCGCCGGTGGACGGCAAACCGGTGCTGGCGTTTGCACCAGGCCAGTATATCGGTGTGGTGGCCAGTGTCGACGGCGTGCCGATGCGGCGCCAGTATTCGCTGTCGGCCGCCAGCAATGGCGAGACGTATCGCATCAGCATCAAGCGTGAGCCGGGCGGCAAGGTGTCGAACCATTTCCATGACAATGTGGCCGTCGGCGATACGGTGCAACTGACGCCGCCGTCGGGCCAGTTCGTGCTGCACGAATCGGACAAACCGCTGGTGCTGATCAGCGGCGGCGTCGGCATCACGCCAACCCTGGCCATGCTGACCCAAGCCCTGCGCGGCCAGCGCCCGGTGCACTTTATCCATGCGGCGCGCAACCATGGCGTGCATGCGTTCCGTGCGCAGATCGACGCACTGGCGGCCCGGCATCCGCAGTTGCAGCGTCATTACTGCTATGCCGAACATGGCGGGCCTGACCATGCGCCGGACGCCGTCGGCCTGCTGGACCTGGCGCAGCTGGAACGCTGGCTGCCCGAGTCGCGCGATATCGATGCATACTTCCTGGGCCCGCAGCCGTTCATGCGCGCCGTGAAAGGCTACCTGCGTGAGCTGGGCGTGCCGGAAAGCCAGACCTATCATGAGTTTTTTGGCCCGGCATCTCCCTTGAACTGAAAGAAAACTGCCCGCCGTAAGGGGCGGGTAAGCCTCGCCCTTTATTGTGAGGCCAAGCTCGAAACAAAAGAGCATGGTTTCATATAAATGGAGGCAACAAAATGCAAGACGATCTGGTTCAGAAAATCAAGAGCGACCCGAATTATCACAAGCTGGTCAAGGTGCGTTCAACCTTCGGCTGGTGGCTCACGGCCGCCATGATGGTGGTCTATTACGGCTACATCCTGCTGATCGCGTTCAACAAGGAATTTCTTGCCTCAAAAACGGGTGCAGGCGTGATGACCTGGGGCATGCCGATCGGCCTGTTCGTGATCGTCTTCACGGTGGTCGTTACCGGTATTTATGTCAATCGCGCCAACAAGCAGTTCGACGATCTGACGGCTGCCATCGCCAAGCGGGTGCAGGCATGAGCGCCCTCAGGCAGTTCCGGCGCGCACTGGCAGGATTGACGCTGGCAGGCGGCAGCGGCGTCGTCATGGCCGCCGGCGCCGATCTGGGCCAGGCAGTGCAGCAACCGACCAACTGGACGGCGATCATCATGTTCGCCGTGTTCGTCGTGTTTACCCTGTTCGTCACCAAGTGGGCGGCCGCCAAGACCAAATCGGCCTCCGATTTCTATACGGCCGGTGGCGGCATCACCGGCTTCCAGAATGGCCTGGCGATCGCCGGCGACTATATGTCGGCCGCGTCCTTCCTCGGCATTTCCGCCGCCGTGTTCCTCAATGGCTACGATGGCCTGATCTATGCCATCGGCTTTCTGGTCGGCTGGCCCATCATCACCTTTCTGATGGCCGAGCGCCTGCGCAATCTGGGCCGCTATACCTTTGCCGACGTTGCCGCCTACCGTTTCAAGCAGGCGCCGATCCGTATTTTCTCCGCTTCCGGCACGCTGGTGGTAGTGGCTTTCTACCTGATCGCACAGATGGTTGGCGCCGGCCAGCTGATCAAGCTGCTGTTCGGTCTGGAATACTGGATCGCCGTGGTGCTGGTCGGTACCTTGATGATGATCTACGTGCTGTTTGGCGGCATGACGGCCACCACCTGGGTGCAGATCATCAAGGCCGTGATGCTGCTTGGCGGCGCCACCTTCATGGCCGTGGCCGTGCTGGCGCAGTTCAACTTCAGCCCGGAAGCGTTGTTTGCCAAGGCGGTCGACGTGCACGCCGCCAAGGAAGCCATCATGGGCCCTGGCAGCTTTATCAAGGACCCGATCTCGGCGATCTCGTTCGGCATGGCGCTGATGTTCGGCACGGCCGGCCTGCCGCACATCCTGATGCGTTTCTTCACGGTGCCAAGTGCCAAGGAAGCGCGCAAATCGGTGTTCTGGGCCACCACCTGGATCGCTTACTTCTACATCCTCACCTTCATTATCGGTTTTGGTGCCATCGTGCTGGTCAGCACCAATCCCGAGTTCAAGGATGCGGCCGGCAAACTGCTGGGCGGTAACAATATGGCGGCGGTGCACCTGGCCAAGGCGGTTGGCGGCAATGTGTTCCTCGGCTTTATGTCGGCCGTGGCGTTCGCCACCATCCTGGCGGTGGTTGCCGGCCTGACCCTGTCGGGCGCGTCGGCGGTGTCGCATGACCTGTACGCCACGGTCATCAAGAAGGGCAAGGCAACCGGCGCGAATGAACTGAAAGTATCGCGCGTGACCACGATTGTGCTGGGCATTGTCGCTGTCGTGCTGGGCATCGCGTTTGAAAAGCAGAACATCGCCTTTATGGTCTCGCTGGCTTTTGCAATTGCTGCTTCGGCCAACTTCCCGGTGCTGTTCATGTCGGTGCTGTGGAAAGACTGCACCACGCGTGGCGCCACCATCGGCGGTTTCCTTGGCTTGATCACTGCTGTGGGCCTGACGGTGGTGTCGAAATCGGTGTGGGTCGATGTGCTGGGCCATCCGCAAGCACTGTTTCCTTACGCTTCGCCGGCGCTGTTTTCGATGACGGCCGGTTTCGTCGGCATCTGGCTGTTCTCGGTGCTCGACAAGAGCCCGCGCGCGCGCATCGACCGCGCAGGCTACGAAGCGCAGCAAATGCGTTCGGAAACGGGCATCGGCGCCTCGGGCGCCAGCGCGCATTGAGCTGAGTAGTCACATTGTGCGTCGTCACTGACGCAACAGGGCAGGGCCGGTGTTGTTACCGGCCCTTTTTTTGTCTTCAGGGCAACTCAAAACTGCCTGCCGCCCGACTATCGTGGCATAGTTGCGCCCTACGTGACTGGAGTTTGATGTTCAATGGATATGCCCCCGACTTTTCCGCACGATGACGGTGCGCCGGCGCGCCTGTCCATGGAACACGGAGCGGTGCCGCTCGAGCTTGCGCCATTTTTCCATGCCATGCCCACGCCCTGCCTGCTGCTTACGCCGCAACAGCGCATCTTTGCGGCCAACCAGGCCTATCTGCGCCTGTCCGGATGCCAGCGAGCGGATCTTGTCGGCCGCCAGCTTGTCGATGTGATTGCCGGCGAGCGTCACGAGTGCCCGTACGACGGCTGGAAGGTGCAGGACATTCCGGTGCACGACGCCGGTGGCGAGCTGCACTACATCATGCATATGGTCGAGCAAGTACCGGACTTCAGGCTGGCCGGCAAGGACACGCTGCGCGATGTGCTGGCCAACCTCAGTGCAGCGTTGCGCGAGCTGCAGGCGTCCAGCGATATCGGCCATGCGGAGGCTGCGATCCTGCTCAGGGAAGTGGCGGACCTGATCCGGGCTGCTACCTTGCGCGAGCACAGTGCTGCAGCGCTGGGCCGCAGCGAGGAGAAGTTCCGTATCATCACCGACGCCATGCCGCAGATGGTATGGTCGACCCTGCCCGATGGTTACCACGATTTCTACAACAAGCAATGGTATAGCTACACGGGGGTGCCGTACGGCTCGACCAATGGCGCCGGCTGGAATGATATTTTCCACCCCGATGATCGCGAACGTGCCTGGGCCGCCTGGCATGCCAGCCTGGCCACCGGCAACACCTATGAAATCCAGTACCGGCTGCGCCACCACAGCGGCAGCTATCGCTGGGTGCTGGGGCGCGCCTTGCCGATCCGTGCCGACGATGGCAGCATCACGCGCTGGATGGGCACCTGCACCGATATCGACGACCAGAAGCGCGCCGAAGACGAGTTGCGCCGGCTCGGCGCGCGCAAGGACGAATTTCTGGCCATGCTGGCGCACGAATTGCGCAACCCCCTCGCGCCCATCAGCAGCGCGGCCCAGCTGTTGCTGCTCGGTGCCAGCGATGTGCAGCGCGTGCAGAAGTCGGCCGGCGTGATCCAGCGCCAGGTGCGCCACCTGACCAACCTGGTAGACGACCTGCTCGACGTGTCGCGCGTGACGCGCGGCCTGGTGCAGCTGGACCGGCGCGTGCTTGACCTGCGCGAAGTGCTGCATGGCGCCATCGAACAGCTGCGCCCGGCGATCGAGGCGCGCGACCACCGGCTGGTGCTGGCCCTGCCGCCCGCGGCCGTAGCCGTGCTTGGCGACCGTACCCGGCTGGTGCAGGTGGTGGCCAACTTGCTGGCCAACGCCGCCAAATACATGGCGCCGGGAGGGCGCATCGAACTATCGTTGCAACTGGTGCAAGACCAGGCCTGCATCACCGTCAGCGACAATGGCATCGGCATGGCGCCGGACCTGCTGCCGCATGTGTTCGAGCTGTTCGTGCAGGCCGAGCGCACGCCGGACCGCGCCCAGGGCGGCCTGGGCCTGGGGTTGGCGCTGGTGCAGCGCATCGTCGAGCTGCATGGCGGCACCGTGCAGGCGGCCAGCCCAGGCCTGGGGCAGGGCAGTACCCTGACTGTCTGCCTGCCGCTGGCGCTGGCGCAGGCGCAGCCGCTGCATGGCGAGGCGGCGTCCCTGCAGGGGTCAGCGCAATCCATGCCGCCGGCAACGGCGCAATTGCCTTCGGTGTTGCTGCTTGACGACCATGTCGACGGTGCCCGGATGCTTGGCACCCTGCTGCGCTCGCGCGGCTTCGATGTGACGATTGCTCATGACGGCGACAGCGTGCTGCGCATGGCGCAGTCGCAGTGTTTCGAGGTGTTTATCCTCGATATTGGCCTGCCCGGCATGGACGGCTATGAACTGGCGCGCCGCCTGCGCGCGGGCGCTGTCACCGCGCGGGCGCAACTGATTGCGCTGACCGGCTATGGCAAGCAGGAAGACCGCCGGCGTGCGTTCGAGGCCGGCTTTGACCATCACCTGGTCAAGCCGGTCGATCTTGCGCAATTGCTCACCTTGCTGGTCGGGCGTCGCCAGGCCTGAGACCGCTGTCAGTTTTCAAGCTTCAGGGGAATCACGTTCGCCAGGTCCACGTCCGCCAGCGCGGCCGGCGCGGACGCCAGGATCGTTTCCAGCGTCACCTTGTCGAGCACGGCCAGGAAGGCACCGGTGGCCTGGCCCAGCGCCGACTTCAATTTGCAACCCGGCGTCAAGGGACAAGTGTTGTTGTCCTTGTTAAAACATTCCGCCATAAAGAAATCACTTTCCGTCTCGCGCACCACCTTGCCGATATTGATCTCTCCCGGCGCGCGCGCCAGGCGCAGCCCGCCGTTGCGGCCACGCACAGTTTCCACGATGCCGGACAGGCCCAGTTGATGCACCACTTTCATCAGATGGTTTTTTGAAATCAAATGCAGGTCGGCAATATCCTGGATGGTGACCAGCCGGTCGCGGTTGGCGCCCAGGTACATCAGGGTGCGCAGGGTGTAGTCGGTATAGGCGGTCAGTCGCATGGCAGGCCAGGTTGTCAAAGATGTGGAATACATCCTTGTTTCTGGCGCCAGCATACAGCAAAAGAACGTCGTTTTCATGGCCTGCGGATGAAAAGCAGATTGCATTTCACCTTAATGCGTAGTAAATTTTCATATTGTTGGAGCAATCACCCACGAGCAAGCAGGCAACAAGCCCTGTAACCCCCTTTTTGCATGGAAAGAGGGTGCATAATGAAGGAGATGCAAGGGCATTGAAGTAAATTTACTACAAATTGAAGAATGCGTTTTCCTTGACGGAGATGCATATGCGCAATCAGTGCGGTCCGCTTGCGGCTGCCCCGGGAATGACTACCATGCAAATGAATGAAGTAAAAGACGAACTGCTCAGCAGTGATATCCGCCAGCTGGGTCGCCTGCTGGGCGACGCCATCCGCAGCCAACTCGGCGACGCCGCCTTCGACGGCATCGAAAACGTGCGCCAGCTGGCGATCCGTTTCCGCCGCGATAATGACGAAGCGGCACGCGCGCAATTGTCCGACGCGCTCGAAACCATGTCGCAGGAAGAAACTACGCAACTGATACGCGCCTTCAGCTATTTCTCGCTGCTGGCCAATATTGCCGAAGACCAGCACCATATCCGCCGCACGCGCGCCCACCTGATCGCCGGTTCGCCGCCTCGCCAGGGCAGCTTGCGCCATGCCATCGGCAATGTGTTTGACGCCGGCAAGGCCGATGCGCTGGAAACCTTTTTTGAAGATGCTTTTGTCAGTCCCGTATTCACGGCGCACCCGACAGAAGTGCAGCGCAAGAGCATCCAGAATTGCCAGATGGCCATTGCGCGCCTGCTCAATGAACGCGACCGCATGCAGATGACGCCCGAGGAAGCCGGGCAGAACGAAGATGCGCTGGGGCGCGGCATCGTCACCCTGTGGCAGACGCGCTTGCTGCGCACCACCAAGCTGTCGGTGATGGACGAGGTGGAAAACGGCCTGTCGTTCTACGACCATACGATTTTGCGCGAACTGCCGCAGCTGTATTCTTCGCTCGAAACCATGCTGGCTCAGCGCGATGCGCGCTGGGAAGACGTGGAACTGCCGAACTTTATGAAGGTCGGCAGCTGGATCGGCGGCGACCGCGACGGCAACCCTTTCGTGACGGCCGATATCCTGCGCAGCACCTTGCAGCAGCAGGCCGGCAAGGTCTTCGGTTTTTACCTGGAAGAATTGCGCAAACTGGCTTCGCAACTGTCGCTGGCGCAAAAACTCAATGGCTGCAGCGTTGAGCTGGCCGATCTGGCCGAGCGCTCGGCCGACACCTCGCCGCACCATGCCGACGAGCCCTACCGACGCGCCCTGCACGGCGTGGTGGCGCGGGTGGAAGCGGCGCGTTTTGTTCTTTGCGGCAAGGGCAGGCAGCTTGACGGCGTACAGCCGTACGCCTCGGCCGGCGAACTGCTGGCCGACCTGGATGTGGTGCATCAATCGCTGGTGGCCAACGGCTTGCGCGCGCTGGCCCGTGGCCGCTTGCGCCAGCTGCGCCGCGCCGTCAAGGTGTTCGGCTTCTCGCTGGCGCCGCTGGACCTGCGCCAGAATTCCGACGTACACGAGCGCGTGGTGGGCGAACTGTTTGCCGGCGTACAGCCTGGCCTGGTCTACCTGGAGCTGGACGAAGAAGCGCGTATCGCCTTGCTGCTCAAGGAACTGGCCTCGCCGCGCCTGCTGATGTCGCCGTATACGCAATACTCGGAAGAAACTACGGGCGAACTCGACATCTTCCGTGCGGTGCGCGAGGCGCATGCCAGATACGGCCGGGAATCGGTACCGAACTGCATCATCTCGAAGGCGGCCAGCGTCTCGGACCTGCTGGAAGTGGCGCTGCTGCTGAAAGAAGTGGGCTTGCTGCGACAGGACAAGCTGGAAGTGGACGTCAATATTATCCCGCTGTTTGAAACCATCGACGACTTGCGCGCCGGCCCGGCCATTATGTCGCGCGTGTTCGGCCTGCCGTTCTACAGCGGCCTGCTGGCCTCGCGTGGCCGCCAGCAGGAAGTCATGCTCGGCTATTCGGACAGCAACAAGGACGGCGGTTTCCTGACCTCGGGCTGGGAGCTGTACAAGGCCGAGATCGAACTGGTGAACGTGTTCAGGGAACACCAGGTCAAGCTGCGCCTGTTCCATGGCCGCGGCGGTTCGGTTGGCCGCGGCGGCGGCCCCAGCTATGAAGCCATCCTGGCCCAGCCGGCCGGCGCCGTGCAAGGCCAGATCCGTCTGACGGAGCAGGGTGAAGTCATTACCGCCAAATATGCGAACCCGGAAGTCGGGCGCCGCAACCTGGAAGTGCTGGTGGCGGCAACCATTCAATCGACCTTGCTGCCGCAAGCACAGTTGCAGCCCAAGGCCTCGGCCGGTGCGGGCCATCTGGCCGCGATGGAAGAATTGTCCGGCACGGCACTGAACGCTTACCGCGAGCTGGTCTACGGCACCGAAGGTTTTGAACAATACTTCTGGGAGTCGACCGTGATTGCCGAGATTGCCGCCCTGAATATCGGCAGCCGCCCGGCTTCGCGCAAGAAATCGACCTCGATCGAAGACCTGCGCGCGATTCCGTGGGTCTTGAGCTGGGCGCAATGCCGCTTGATGCTGCCTGGCTGGTTCGGTTTCGGTTCGGCCGTGCAAGCGTACATGAAGGCGCATCCGGAAACGGGCGCGGAGTTGCTGCGCGGCATGTACCAGGACTGGCCGTTCTTTACCTCCTTGCTGTCGAACATGGACATGGTGCTGGCCAAGAGCGATATCGCAATTGCCGGCAGGTATGCCGAGCTGGTCAAGGACGAAGCCTTGCGCACCGCCATTTTCACGCGCATCCGCGCCGAATATGCGGCCACCCTGGACGCGCTGAAGCTGATTACAGGCCAGGAAGAATTGCAACAAGCCAACCCGCTGCTGCAGCGTTCCATCCGCCATCGCTTCCCGTATATCGACCCGCTCAATCACGTGCAGGTGGAATTGCTGAAACGCTTCCGCGAAGGCAAGCAGGACGCGGCGGCCCGTACCGGCATTCATTTGTCGATCAACGGTATTGCGGCTGGTTTGCGCAACAGCGGTTAACGGTTAGTCCTGTAGCCCGCAGCAGAAATCCGGGGTCAGACCCGTCGGGTCTGACCCCAGCAGTTCAGCCGGCAACTCATAAGGTCCAGCCGGCAACGACCTTTTATAGAAAGAACATACAATGACTCTGCAAATCCAGCAACGCGCGACCAAGATCGTCGCCACCATCGGCCCTGCCTCGAATGACATCGACACCCTGGTACGGATGTTCAGGGCCGGCGTCGACGTGGTGCGCCTGAACTTTTCGCACGGCAAGGCGCAGGACCACATCGACCGCGCGCGCATGGTGCGTGAAGCGGCAGCGATATGTGGCCGCGAAGTGGCCATCATGGCCGACTTGCAAGGCCCGAAAATTCGCGTAGGCAAGTTTGAAGAAGGCAAGATATTCCTGGAAAACGGCGCCAAATTCGTGCTGGACTCAAAATGGGGCGAAAACGGCGAACTGGGCAACCAGGAACGCTGCGGTCTCGACTACAAGGAGCTGCCGCGCGACCTGCGCACCGCCGACGTGCTGCTGCTAAATGACGGCCTGATCGTGCTGACGGTCGACAAAGTGGTGGGCAGCGAGATACACACCACCGTGAAAATCGGCGGCGAACTGTCGAACAACAAGGGCATCAACCGCCAGGGCGGTGGTTTGTCCGCACCGGCGCTGACGGCGAAAGACATGGAAGACGTCAAGACCGCCATGAGTTTCCAGGCTGACTACGTGGCCGTATCGTTCCCGAAAAACGCCACTGACATGGTCATGGCGCGCCAGCTGGCCAATATTGCCGGCGAAGCGTGGGACCACAAGCCGATGATGATCGCCAAGATCGAACGTGCCGAAGCGATTCCTGCGCTGCAGGAAATCCTCGACGCCTCCGACGGCATTATGGTGGCGCGCGGCGACCTGGCGGTAGAAGTGGGCAATGCGGCCGTGCCGGCTTTGCAAAAACGCATGATCAGGATGGCGCGCGCCTCGAACAAACTGGCCATTACCGCCACCCAGATGATGGAATCGATGATCGTCAACGCCGTGCCGACGCGCGCCGAAGTGTCCGACGTGGCCAACGCCGTGCTCGACGGCACCGACGCCGTGATGACCTCGGCCGAAACGGCCTCGGGCCGCTACCCGATCGAAACCGTGGAAGCGATGGCCGCCATCTGCCTCGACGCGGAAAAATGGGACACCGTCAAGCTCGACGCCGACTTTTTGAACGCCACCTTTACCCGCATCGACCAGTCGATCGCCTACGGCGCCTTGTTTACCGCCTATCACCTGCGCGTCAAGGCAATTGCCACCCTGACCGAATCGGGTTCGACCGCGCTGTGGATGAGCCGCTGCAATATCGATATCCCGATCGTGGCGCTGACCCCGAGCGTGGCCACGCAACGCAAGCTGGCGCTGTACCGCAACGTCAGCACCATCAGCCTGGAATCGGGCACCGACCGCGACAAGGTCCTGAAACAGGCGGAAGAGCTGCTGGTCGAGCACAAGGTGGTATCGAAAGGCGACACCGTGGTGGTCACCTGGGGCGAACCGATGGGTAAGGTGGGCGGCACCAACTCGCTGAAGATCACCAGAATCGGCCAGCACTGATCGCCCATGGCTGGCCGGGACCAGGCAAGTTGGAACCCGGCCGGCCGCGCCCGTACGGCCCATGTGTTACCAGATGCATCTTCGCTTGAACGCGCGAACGCTTCTGATACCATCGGCAGCTGGTAGTTATTTCGGGAGCAAAGCATGGCAACATGGCATCGGCTAGTGACGTGGGGTGTAGGTGGCTTGCTGTTGGCAAACACGGCGTTTGCCGCGCCACCTGAGGCATCCGATAGCCCGCCCGCTTGGAGCAGGGTCAATACGCTGGCAGGTTTGCCTGCCGAGGTCAGCGCTTATCTGGTCGAGCACACGGGACTGGCCGATCAGGGGGGCGATTACAATGATAGCTGCGTGCTGGACCCTGGCAGGCCGTCAATGCGTTTCGTGCTTGGCGCTGTCAGCGGTAACGACGCCATCGTGGCGGTCGAGCACGGTGGTAGGGGCCACGGCATCAATACCTGGTCATTTCGGCGAGTAGATAATCATTGGAAGCCCATGGAGCAGGGCCGTATTACCTCAGGCGTGACCTTGATGACCGCCAAAATACTGGTCGAGCAGCATCTCAAATCGACGCCGCACTTGTAGTCGGCAAGCTTAAGAACGGCTGAATGTATCGCTGCTGGCGGTCAGTTGCGGCACCCATGCGCAAACCTCTATTGCTACGCTCGCAAGTCCATGTCACTATGCCTCTTCCCTGAACGCTATCGCGGAGTGCACCATGACTGCCTATATTCCTGCCCTGATCTGGTCGATGTCTGCCTTTGCCTGCCTCTTCATCGCCAAGCGCCGTAACTTGAAAATCACCTCGCCCATGGCCTGCATGGTGACCTTGCTGGGGCCGCTTGCAGTTCTGTATGTGCTGGCCTTGAAGCCGGTGAAACGGGGCGATGCTTGAACGACAGTGAACAACACGTTGCCGACAGCATAGCCCAGTGGGTGTGGTCGGGCTTTTACACGCGCGACGATATCGAACAGATGATGGACGATATCGTCGATGACGACTGCAATGTCGACGAATTGCGCTCCCTGATCGGCTCTAAGCTGCGCGAGAAGCAAAAGGCCGAGCGCAGCTGGCCAGCGCTGACCGATTGTGACCGGCTCGACAAAGTCTTTTATGACTTGCACGAGCGGGGCGTCTGCGCGCTGGCCAATGCCGGCTACACGCAGTCCGATGGTTATTCCGACGTGGCCGAAGCCGTGGCAGAGGCGCCCGACGGCCACTACACGGCTTACTGTTTTTATCACGGGCAGGACGTCGAACGCGCCGTCGAAGGCCAAGGCGTGATGCTGGCCTTTGGCGACCTGGGCGACGACGACGCGCGCGGCAGGCAGGCGGGCCAGGTGATTGCCGAAGCGCTGCGCCAGGCCGGTTTCCAGGTCGAGTGGGACGGCACCATGAAAACGCGCATCAGTCTGCCCGTGTTTGACTGGAAAAGGCGCACCGCACCACAAGCTTGAGGCCGCCAGCAGGCGCAGCGATTTTACTCATTCGCCCATATGTGCGAGACCGCATATAACATCGCTCGCTACAATCTTAATATTCAGGCATCCCCACGAGTCATCTGGAAGGGTTTGCCATGAGTACCCATTTACCCGCAACACCGAATTCTTCCGCGCAGGCGCAGGCGCCGGTGCCTCCGGTTCCCCTTTACCCGCTCAAGCTGAGCGTCAACGGCCAGCAACAACAGTTGCATGTGGAAGCCTGGGTCAGCCTGCTTGACCTGCTGCGCGACCGCCTGGCCCTGACCGGCACCAAGAAGGGCTGTGACCACGGCCAGTGCGGCGCATGTACCGTGCTGGTTGACGGCAAGCGCATCAATTCCTGCCTGACCCTGGCCGTCATGCAGGAAGGGCGCGAGATCACCACCGTCGAAGGCATGGCCGAAGGCAGCGCGCTGCATCCGCTGCAGCAGGCCTTTATCGCCCACGATGCTTTCCAGTGCGGCTATTGCACCCCGGGCCAGCTGTGTTCCAGCATGGGCCTGATCGCCGAAGGCCAGGCGCAGACGCGCGCCCAGGTACGCGAGCTGATGAGCGGCAATATCTGCCGCTGCGGCGCCTACCCGCAGATCGTCGCGGCTCTGGCCGAGGTGATGCAACTGCCTGCCGAAACACAGGAAGGCCAGGCGCATGCGCCGGTCGGCATGGTGCCCGCATGAATCCGCTCTCTTTCGTGGTGCCGTTCGACCAGGCTGCTGCGCTGACGCAGATCCAGGCTGAAGGCGCGCGCTTTATCGCTGGCGGCACCAACCTGGTCGACCTGATGAAAGAGCGCGTCATGTTACCGCAGCGCCTGGTCGATATCAACCGTCTGGCGCTGGACGCCATCGACGATGCAGAAGACGGCGGCCTGCTGCTGGGCGCGCTGGCGCGCAATGCGGCCACCGCCTATCACCCTCTGGTGCTGGAGCGTTATCCAGTGCTGAGCGCCGCCATCCTGGCTGGCGCCTCGCCGCAGATCCGCAATATGGCCAGCAACGGCGGCAACCTGCTGCAGCGCACGCGCTGCCATTATTTCTATGACGTTGGCGTGCCGTGCAACAAGCGCGAGCCGGGCAGCGGTTGCCCTGCCATCGGCGGCATCTCGCGCCAGCACGCCATTCTTGGTGCCAGCGACTCCTGCATCGCCACCCATCCGTCCGACATGTGCGTGGCGCTGCGCGCGCTCGACGCTGTGGTGCATGTGGGCTCCGGCAATGGCGAGCGAAAGATTCCTTTCGGCGAGTTTCACCGCCTGCCCGGTGACCAGCCACATATCGACACCAATCTGGCGCCAGGTGAACTGATCACGCATATCGCCTTGCCGGCGGCGCAGCAGTTTGCGGCGCACTCGGTTTACCTGAAACTGCGCGAACGCGCCTCGTACGCGTTTGCGCTGGTATCGGTGGCGGCCATGCTCGATATCGGCGACGACGGCGTGATCCGCGAAGGCAGGGTGGTACTCGGTGGCGTGGCGCACAAACCATGGCGATTGCCCGAGGCGGAGGCACTGTTGCAGGGTGCGCCCGACCCGGCCCGTTTCGGCGCCTTTGCCGACCGCCTGTTGCAAGGGGCGCAAGGGCAGAGCGGCAACGAGTTCAAGATCGTCATGGCGCGCCGCGCGATCGTACGCGCGCTGGCCATGGCGGTGGCAGGTACTTATAACAACACAGGCCATGGCAGCACTGTCATGGCAAGGGGAGCGGCATGAGCGGACCGATGACAGACCTGATCCCGGAACTGCGCACGCCGACGGCGGACGCAGGCACCGGCCATGTAAAGACCGGTACTTCCGTCTCGCGCATCGATGGGCGCGACAAGGTGACGGGCGCGGCGCGCTATGCGGCCGAATTCGCGGCCGACGGGTTGGCAAATGAGGTGGCAAACGAGTTGCTGCATGGCGTGGTGGTCAACAGCAGCATCACCAAGGGGCGCATCGTCTCGTTCGATACCAGCGCCGCGCTGGCCCAGCCTGGCGTGATCGAGGTGATCACCTACCTGAACCGGCCGAAAATGCGCAGCTTCGACCTGTTCTACAAGGACATGACCGCCCCCGGCGGCGCGCCGTTCCGGCCCCTGTACGACGAGCAGATCGTCAGCAACGCCCAGCCGGTGGCGCTGGTGGTGGCCGAAACGTTCGAGGCGGCGCGCCATGCGGCGGCGCTGGTGATCGTGCATTATGAAGAAGAAGCGCATGAAACGGGGCTGCTCAATTATTTGTCACGCCCGCACAAGCCGAAAGGCTTCAAGGCCGGCTACTCGCCGCCGCCCGATGAAAAAGGTCATGCCGAACAGGCCTGGCAAGACGCCGACTGCAAGATCGAAGGTGAATACTACAGCGGCGTCGAGCACCACAATCCGCTCGAACTGTTTGCCTCGACCGTAATCAGGTCCGCTGACGGCCACCTGACCATCTACGACAAGACGCAGAGCTCCCAGAACAGCCGCTGGTATGTGTCGCGCGTGTTTGGCCTGTCGCGCTCTGAAGTCACGGTGCGCAACCCGTATGTGGGTGGTGCATTCGGCGCCGGCTTGCGTCCGCAATACCAGTTGCCGCTGGCGGTGATGGCGTCGCTGATGCTGCAGCGCTCGGTGCGCGTGGTGATGACGCGCCAGCAGATGTTCACCTTCGGCCACCGTCCCGAGACATGGCAGCGGCTCAAGCTGGCGGCCAGCCGCGACGGCGTGTTGCAGTCGATTGCGCATGATGCGGTGGCCGAGACTTCGCGCTTTGAAGACTATGTGGAAGTGGTGGTCAACTGGTCGGGCCAGCTGTACGCGTGCGAGAACATTCGCCTCGGCTACCAACTGGTGGACCTGGACCAGTTCAGCCCGATGGACATGCGCGCTCCGGGCGCGGCGCACGGCGTGCATGCCCTGGAAGTGGCGATGGACGAATTGTCGTACCAGGTCGGTATCGACCCCTTGGCCCTGCGGCTGAAAAACTATGCCGAGTCGAACCCGATGGACGATTTGCCGTATTCGACCAAGGAGCTGCGCGCCTGCTATGCGCAGGGCGCCGAGCGCTTTGGCTGGAATGCGCGTCCGCTGGCGCCGCGCAGCCGCAAGGAAGGTACTGAGTGGGTGGGCTGGGGCATGGCGACCGGCATCTGGGATGCGATGCAGATGTTTGCCCGCGCCAGCGCCGTACTGCATGCTGATGGGCGCCTGGTGGTTAGCAGCGCGGCCACCGATATCGGCACCGGCACCTACACCGTGATGGCCACCATCGCGGCAGAAGAAATGGGCCTGCCGCTGGAGCACGTCGCCTTCCAGCTTGGCGACTCGACCTTGCCGGTGGCGCCGATCGAAGGAGGTTCCTCGCATGTGGCCACGGTGGGTTCGGCAGTGCAGGGCGCCTGCGAAAAGCTGAAAAAAACCCTGTTCAAGCTGGCCAAACAGCTGCCCGACTCACCGTTCCCGAAGGCGCGCTTTGCCGACGTGGAGTTTGTCGACGGCCACGTGCGACTGCGCCGCACGCAGGAGACAGGTATCGCGCTGGCAGCCCTGCTGAAGGCGGCCGAGACGAGCAGAGTCGAGGAAAAATACCTGCTGCTGCCGAACATGCTGAAGCAGAAAAAATACGTGCGCGCGGTGCACTCGGCAGTGTTTTGCGAAGTGCGCGTGGACGAGGAGTTCGGCACCGTCAGGGTCACGCGCGTGGTCAGCGCCGTGGCCGCCGGGCGCATCATCAATACCAAGACCGCCGCCAGCCAGGTCAGCGGCGCCGTGGTGTGGGGCATCAGCCAGGCGCTGCATGAAGAAACCCAGATGGACCATGCGCTGGGCCGCTTCATGAACCACAACCTCGGCGAATACCATGTGGCCGTGAACGCCGATATCCACGATATCGATGTCATCTTCGTGCAGGAGGACGACCGCATCGTCAGTCGGCTTGGCGCCAAGGGCGTGGGCGAGATCGGCATTGTCGGCGTGGCAGCGGCAATTTCCAACGCCATCTATCACGCCACGGGCAAGCGGGTGCGCAGTACGCCGATCACGCCCGATAAAGTCATGTGTTAGTCGACCGGGCCAACCGTGTGGCAGTCACGGGCGCGGCTTGTTATATTCAGCGTTTTCAGCTGGAGTATCATCAATATGAAGCACGCCGCAGCCCTGCTGTTACTGACCGTATTTTCCTCATCCGCTGCCATCACTGCCTCGGCAGCAGAGCCGGTCCAACGCCTGCAACGCGCAAGCGGACTGTGGAAAGTCACGCCGGCCAGCTCGCCATTTTCCTGGGAAATCTGTGTCGATCAAAGCAAAGACCGCCTGATCGATGACGACCTGTGGGCCAATTTTGAGGCCGAATGCAAGATCGCGTCACAAAGCCGCGATGGTGACAGCTATCGTTTTCAGGCCAGCTGCCCGGACGCCGGGCTGGCAGGCACCTTCAAGGGCGACCTGGCCAAGGCGTACACCCTGAGCGCAGACACCACATTTGAATTGAAGGGCAAGACCGAAGTTCAGCACACCGAAATCAAGGCCACCTTCGAGGGCGCTTGTCCGGCCGGCCTGGCGCCAGGCGTCAAGAAAATGCGTGGCGGCATGCTGATTGAAAGCCTGTACCAGAACCGCTAGTGCGCTGTCGCCATGAACATGAGTTTGCCTATTTCAGATTCATGCGAAAGAAGCTGGCAAGCTTGTCGAACGGGATCAGGTCTACGCGGTCGTACAAGTCCACATGGCCGGCGCCGGCGATCATCAGCAGTTCCTTGGGCTGACCGGCCAGGCGATACGCGTCCTGGCTGAATTCGCGCGAGTGCGCCTGGTCGCCGGTAATGAACAACATCGGGCGCGGCGAGATCGTGTCGATATCGTTGAACGGATAGAAGTTCATGAACTTGACGTTGCTGGTCAAGGTAGGGCGGGTGGTGGTCAGCGTGGTGGCGCCTTTTGGCGTGTATTCGCCGCGCGGCGTGCGGTAGAAATCATAGAATTCGCGTTCGATCGGATGGCTGTCGGCGTTCAACGCGTGCACTGTGCCACCGGTGTAGGCAACCGCGCCGCCGGCAAACTCCACGTCGCGCCTGGCCGCTGCAGCGGCAATGATCTGCTTGCGCTGCGCCAGCGTTTGCGAGTGGTTCAGGGCGTTTCGGTTGGCGCTGCCCATGTCATACATGCTGACGGTGGCAATCGCCTTCATGCGCGGGTCGATCTTGGCCGCGCTGATGACGAAGCTGCCGCTGCCGCAGATGCCCAGCACGCCGATGCGCTGGCGGTCCACCGACGCCTGCGTGCCGAGGAAATCGACGGCAGCGCTGAAATCCTCGGCGTAGATGTCCGGCGACACGGCGTTACGCGGCTGGCCTTCGCTTTCGCCCCAGAACGACAGATCCAGCGACAGCGTCACGAAACCCTGTTTTGCCAGTTTTTGCGCATACAGGTTGGCGCTTTGCTCCTTGACCGCGCCCATCGGGTGGCCGACGATAATGGCCGCATGGCGATCACCGGGCCGGTAGCCGGCGGGCAGATACAGATTGCCTGCGACGTTCATCTGGTACTGGTTCCTGAAAACGACTTTCTGTGCCGTCACTGCAGTGCTGGCGTAAAAATTGTTGGCTCCTCCGGACATATCTGCTCCTGTAGCGTTGATGCATAAAGTGACGAATAGTGCGGCGACCAAGGCGCGGTATTTCAGGGGTATCTCCTGGTTGAAAAAATGTGGGGTTGTGCGGTAGCGAGAAAATGCAACTTATCGTTCCTGTGCCTGCAGGCTGCGGCCATTGCCCACCAGCAGGCAGGCCATGGCCAGCAGCGCCGCGCCGCCCATCAGGGTGGCCGTAATCGACAGATGGTCGAGCAGCAGCCCGCCCAGCGCAGCGCCGGACATGATGGACAGCTGGATCGCCGCCACCATCAGGCCGCCGCCGCTTTCCGGCGCGTCGCGCACGCCGCGCGTCAGCCAGGTCGACCAGGCGACGGGAATGGCCGCATTGAGCGCCCCCCAGGCAACGAGCGCCAGCGCCACGCCCCACAGATGATGGCCCAGGCCCAGCAGCAGCAAAGTGACCAGCCCCAGTGCCAGCGGCAGCCAGCGCAGCAAGGCGTATAGATGGCGGCCCAGCAACATGGTGGCGCCATAGGTGCCGGCAAAGCCTGCCAGGCCCAAGCCCAGCAACAGCATCGACATCTGTGGCACGCTCACTTGCGTATAGGTTTCGAGGAAGGGCCGAAAATACGTATAGCTGGTGAACGCGCCGCCAAACGACAGCATGGCACCGGCCATTGCCAGCGCTACGTGGCGCCGTTTCAGGAGGCCAAGCACGCTGACTGGCGAGGTTTTCGTGTCGGGCGGCATGGACGGCAGGCTGGCCGCTTGCCACAGCAGGTTGGCCAGCACCAATGGCACCAGGGTCCAGAACGTGGCGCGCCAGCCGATGATGGCGCCAAAGTAGCTGCCCATCGGCGCGGCAAGCGCGGCGGCCACGGCATTGCCGGTGTACATCAAGCCCAGTGCTTTCGGCACCATTTCGCTCGGCACCAGCCGCATGACGGTGGCGGTGGACAGTGCCCAGAAGCCGCCGATGGTGATGCCCAGCAGGGCACGTGCCAGCATCAGCACGGCAAAGCTGGGGGCCATGGCGATCAGCACCAGTGAAGCCAGCATGGCCCAGGTCAGTGCGATCAGCACCTGGCGGCGGTCGAAGCGGCGCGAGGCGGCCGGTATCAACAGGCTGGTCGCGACAGCAAACAGGCCCGAGACGGCGATTGCCTGGCCAGCCATGCCAGGCGTGGCGCGGAGGTCGCGGGCAATCGGCGTCAGCAGGCTGACGGGCATGAATTCGGCCGCGATCAGCAGTGCCACGCACATGGTCATGGCGCCGACGGCGCTCCAGGCGGGTACTGCGGGCTCGCTGTCGCTGTCCGTCAAAGGAGGAGATAGTTGCATGGGAATCGATGAGCTTGAGAAGGAAGCATCGATGTTAGCCCCGTTAGCACGCCTGAAAACACGCCGCATTTACTAGGGTTTATGCGCGCAAGTCATCAATCCAAGGGCTCCTGCCGGCTGTTAGAATGCACCATTGCCTCTCACTTCAAGCTCCCATGGCGCGTGACAATATCAATGACATCCAGGTGTTTCTCGCCGTGGCGCGCGAACGCAGTTTTACGCGCGCCGCCGCCACGCTGGGCATGTCGCAGTCGGCGCTGAGCCATATCGTGCGGGCGCTGGAAGCGCGCATGGGTGTGCAACTGCTGGCGCGCACCACCCGCAGCGTGGCGCCGACCGCCGCCGGCGAGCGCCTGATCGACACGGTGGCGCCGCGCTTTGCCGAGATCGAAGCAGAAATCGCCGCCATCAGCGACATGGGAGGCACGCCGGCCGGCACCATCCGCATCACGGCCATCGACCATATTATCGACAGCGTGTTGTGGCCGCGCCTGGCCCATCTGTTGCCGCAATACCCGCACCTGCGCATCGAGATCAATTCCGACTACCGCATGCACGATATCGTCGCCGAGCGCTACGACATCGGCGTGCGCTATGGCAACCAGGTCGAGCAGGACATGATCGCCGTCAGGCTGACGCCGGACGTGCAGATGGCCATCGTCGCCTCGCCCGATTACTGGCGCGGACGGCGGCCACCGGCAACGATAGCCGAACTGCAGCAGCACAACTGCATCACCCTGCGTCTTGCCGGCAATGGCGGCGTGTATGCATGGGAACTGTGCGAGGGCGGGCAGATGGTGGACGTGCGCGTGAGCGGCCAGGCGACCTTCAACAGCGCCTGCCAGATGCTCAACGCCGCCTTGTATGGCGTCGGACTGGCCTTTCTGTCGCGCGAGATGGTCGCGCCCTGGCTGAAGGACGGGCGACTGGTCAGCGTAATGAACGAATACTGCCCGGCGTTTCCTGCGCTGCATGCGTATTACCTGTCGCGCCGCCACTCGTCGAGGGCGTTTTCGCTGGTGATCGAGGCCTTGCGCTATCAGGGGTAGCACCAGGCCGTGGCGCAGCAGCGCTCATGGTCCTCGCTGTATTTCTTCCGAAACGATAGTGGCAAGTTCCGTCAGGGCCCAGGTTTGCTCATGGCTCAACTGGCGCGGCTTGCGATCGAGTACGCACAAACTGCCGAGGCGGCAGGCATTTTTATCGAGCAGGGGAACGCCGGCGTAAAAACGGATCGCTTCCTGGCCAGTGACCAGCGGATTGTTGGCAAAGCGCGGGTCTTGCAGCGCATCTTCGACGATCATGATTTTGTCGTCGAGAATGGTGTAATTGCAAAATGCCCAGGACCGTGGCGTCTCGGTCCTGCTCATGCCCAGGCGCGCCTTGAACCACTGGCGGTCTTCATCAAGCAGTGAAATCAGTGAAACCGGCATGTCGGTGAGCAGGGCAGCGATCCGGACTATCCGGTCGTAATTGATGTGCGCCGGCGTATCGAGCAGGCCACTGGCACGCGTGGCGCGCAGCCGCACGACTTCATCGACCACCTCGCGCAGCCCGTCGGGCATGGGAGCGCTTGCAAACGCCCGCATGTTTTCAACTTGCCGGGGCGTACTTGCAACTGCTATATCCGCATCGCCCGAACGCAATACGCTGTAAATGGAGGCAAGCGGAATGCGACGATGGCCGCCCGGCGTTTTCCACGACTCCAGTCTGCCCAATTCCACCCACTTTTGTACCGTGCTCACTGCCACGCCCAGCAAATCGGCCGCCCTGGTGGTGGTGACGATGGCCGTGTTCGCATCCTTTTCGGTGCTTGCCTGCATGTAGTGCCTTTTCATTAGCTTGCTGTTGTTAAAGGAATGCCAATTTCACGATACTGATGATTTTACCAAAATATGTTTGCTATGGGCAATATTTGATGTAATAATGCGTCACGATTTGAGATTTTATATCAAATTCATCAAATTCATCAAATTATTGCTTTGAGAGACTGCTGATAAGTTAGCCAGTCATTGCTCTGCGCGACGTCGTTCCACACTACATTGATTTGCTTGGTCAAGCCGCCTGTGTCCTGGAGATGTCACTTTATATAACTATATACATCTATCTCACATGAAAAACTTTAGCATCAAGCATCTCATTATGTCGGTCATCGGCTTGCTGATCATCGTCACCATCGCTGTCGGAACGTTTGGCCACTACGCAACCAATCGTTCGGTAGCGCTGCTGGAAGATATCTCGCTCAAGGCCGCACAACAGCAGTTGGCCATCGCCAGCCTGATTTTTCGCATGGAGTCGAACCGCAGCCAGATTCTGCAAGCGCTGCAACACAATCCGAGCAGCAAGTATGCGGTGATGCACGACCACCCGCTGGGCAATCACTTCAAGAACATTGCCGACAATACTGCGCAACTGCGCAAGGAACGCGAGGCATTGCTGGCCTCCCTGATACGCCAGGAAACCAAGGACGCGGTGAACCGCTGGCTGAGCGAAAGCCAGGATCTCGGGCAGACGCTGATTGCCGACGCCAGCCGTGCAATCGAGGCCGGTGACTGGGATCGCGCACAGGAAATACTGATACGCGATATCAATCCGGGCTATCTGAAGGGCCACAAAGCCTATCAGCAACTGCAGGATTTCATGTCGGCCCGAAACATACAAGAAAGCAAGGACCTGCACGCCGAGATGCGCGCAATCAATCTGATGGTCCTGCTGGCAGTCGCCTTTGCCGTGCTGCTGGCAGCCGGCGTAACGGTCTATCTGGTGCGTGCCATTACAAAACCGCTGGACGAGGCCATCGTGGTTGCACGCCGCGTTGCCGGTGGCGACCTGAGCGGCCAGATCGACGTCACGTCGAACAACGAATTTGGCCAGTTGCTTGCGGCCCTGCGTGACATGACGGCGAGCCTGACCGGCATCGTGCAGGAAGTACGCACCGGCAGCGAGGCGATTGCCAGCACGTCGAGCCAGCTTGCCGCCGGCAATATGGACCTGTCGGCGCGCACCGAGCAGCAAGCCAGTTCGATCGAGGAAACGGCCGCCTCGGTCGAGGAGCTGACCGGCACGGTGCGGCAGAATGCCGACAATGCACGCCAGGCAAGCGAGCTGGCGGCAAGTGCATCGCAAGTGGCGCAGCGCGGCGGCGCCGTGGTGGCAAATGTCGTCGTGACGATGCAGGAAATCAAGGATTCGGCCCGCAAGATCGTCGATATTATCGGCGTGATCGATGGTATTGCCTTCCAGACCAATATTCTTGCGCTCAATGCCGCCGTCGAGGCGGCCCGTGCCGGCGAACAGGGGCGCGGCTTTGCGGTCGTCGCGTCCGAAGTGCGCAATCTTGCCCACCGCTCGGCAGGCGCAGCCAAGGAGATCAAGGAGCTGATCACCAATTCGGTCGACAAGGTCGATAACGGCAGCCGCCTGGTCAATGAGGCCGGCACCACCATGGAGGAAATCGTGCAAAGCGTCGGACGCGTTACCGGCATCATGGGCGAGATCAGCATAGCCAGCGCAGAGCAAAGTTCAGGTATCGAGCAAATCCACCAGGCGATCAGCCAGATGGACCAGGCCACGCAGCAAAATGCCGCATTGGTCGAACAGGCGGCCAGCGCGGCATCGTCCTTGCAGGACAGTGCCAGCAGCCTGGCAACGCGTGTCAGCATATTCAAGCTCAATCATGAAGCAGCAGCCATGCCTCAGTTGACGCAGCAGCGCTTGCGGCTCGCGCCGAAGGCCGCCTGAAGCGGGGCCATCTGCCTGATGCGGCAGCAGTTTCAGCTACGACGCCAGCCTTGACGGTTCAGCACAAACCTTGAGATAATGAGAAGTATTCTCATTTATAAAAGGCCCCTCGTGCATATTGCGCAGTCCAGCCAGGCCATCGCCGGCCTCTACAGCAGCCACCATGGCTGGCTGTTGCGCTGGCTGCGCGGCAAGCTGCCTTGCGCCGACCAGGCGGCCGACCTGGCGCACGATACCTTCGTGCGCCTGCTGGCGGCGCCACCGGCGGCCATGCCGGCCTTGCGTGAACCGCGCGCCTACCTGACCACGGTGGCGCAGCGTTTATTGATCGACCATTACCGGCGCCTGTCGCTGGAACAAGCCTGGCTCGAAGCCCTGGCGCAGCAGCCGGAGCTGCTGATGCAGTCGCCGGAAGAGCGCCTGATCATCCTGCAGGCGCTGCAGCGCCTGGACGCCATGCTCGATGGTCTGCCCGATGCGGTGCGCAGCGTTTTTTTGATGGCGCATGTCGATGACCTGGGCTACGCCGAGATCGCAACGCGTCTCGGTATCAGCGAGCGCACCGTCAAGCGTCATCTGGTGCAGGCCTTCGAGCAGTGTATCGTGCTGATGCTGTGAGCGCCGCCATCGATCCCGCCGCAGCGCGGGTAGCGGCGCAGTGGCTGGTGCGGCTGCGCGACGGCGCTTTGAGCACCGCCGAACAGCAGCAATTCGACGCCTGGCGTGATGGCCATCCCGATCATATTGAGGCCTGGCGGCGTGCCGAATTGCTGTGCCAGACGTTGACCATGGTGCCGCCAGCGCTGCGCCAGCAACAGCCACGAGGAGAACGCCGCCGCGCCGTCAAGCAACTGGCCATGCTGATTGCCTGCACCGCGCCCCCGCTATGGCTGGCCAGCCGCTCGCCATGGTGGCAATCCTGGTGTGCCGGCATCGTCACCGGCACCGGCGAGATCCGGCAACTGCCGCTGCCCGACGGCACGCAGCTGGCCCTCAATAGCGCCACTGCCATCGATATCGCCTACGACGACAAGACGCGACTGATCGTGCTGCATGCAGGTGAAATCCATTTGCGCAGCGCAGCCGACCCGGCGAAGGTGGCGCGCCCCCTGCTAGTGCGTTCGGGCAGCGGCAGCGTGCGCACCCTCGGCACCCGTTTCGCCGTGCGCGAGGAAGGCAGCCTGTTCTCGCCGCGCACGCATGTGTGCGTGATGGCGGGCGCAGTGGAAATCGTGCCGTCGCAGGCACCGCATGCGGCCCGCACCATTCATAGCGGCTGGCAAACCAGTTTTGACGCAAACGCGGTGGCCAGCGTTGCCGCCGCACCGGCCAACAGCGAGGCCTGGCTGCAGGGCGTGCTGATTGCCGAACGCATGCCGCTGGGCGAGGTGCTGGCGCAGCTGGCCCGCTACCGCAAGGGCGTGGTGCGCTGCGACCCGGCTGTGGCGCGGCTGCCGGTTGATGGTATTTTCCAGCTTAACGATACCGACCGGATACTGGCGCTGCTGCAGGTTTCCCTGCCGATCAGGATCGTCCTGCACACGCCGTACTGGGTCAGCATCGGGCCGGCGTAAAAATAGCAGGCGCTGCATGTAATGCCGTTCAGTTGAGCTGTCCGCCGTATTTAAAGGCGTAAGGCGAAAAATCTAAATGGCGGGCAGAGACGCGAGCCCGAGAAAATGCCGATGGCTGCGTTGCAGCTCCTAACCGTACATGCGTACTGTTGTCGTCGCTGCGCCTTGCCCTCGACATTTTTCGGACCCGCTTGGCCCGAGAGGCCTGTGCGGGTGACTGGGGCGTTAATCTGTTTTGATGGTCTGCTGGTCGTGTAGGGGCGCTATCTGAACGGCATTGAGGCGCTGCATGTCCCTTTTTTTCATCCCGCTCGTCATAACAGATAGAACAGCACTCATGACGATTGAAAGGGACCTTATGTTTTTGCCGCACCACGCTTGCGCTACACCGATTACATTGCACCCCACCGCCCGCGCCGTGCGCGCCGCGCTGGTCCTGTTGCTGGGCGCTTCTGCCACGGCGCTCTGCATCGCGCCAGCGTCGGTCCGCGCCGGGGAAACCACCGCGGCTGCCAGCGCGCGCGATGTCCGGATCGCCGCCGGCGACCTGCAAACGGCGCTCGCCAGCTATGCGATCGCCGCCGGCGTGAATGTGTCGACCCAGGGGCTGGCGCTGGCCGGCTTGCACAGCAACGGCGTGCAGGGCCGCCATACTGCTTTGCAGGGCCTGCAGAAACTGCTGGAAGGCAGCGGCCTGGAAGCGATCGACAGCGGCAATGGCAGTTACGTGGTACGCAGGGCGGTGGAGGGCAGCGTGGCCACCATGCCGGCCGTGACCATCAGTGCCGAAGCGGAGCGCAACACCGAAGACACGGGGTCGTACACGATCAGGAACATGCGCACGGCGACCGGCTTGACACTGTCGCAGCGCCAGACCCCGCAGTCGGTCAGCGTCATTTCGCGCCAGCAGATGGATGATTTCAATCTCGCCACTTTGCAGGACGTGGCGCTGGCCACGCCCGGCATCTATACCAAGCAGCCGGGCGTGACGGACCAGGAAACCTCGTATTTCGCGCGCGGTTTTGCGCTCACCCACGTCAATGTCGATGGTTTGCCGCTCGATGTCACGGGCTTCAACCAGCGCAATGTGTCGGCCGACATGATCATGTACGACCGGGTGGAAGTAGTGCGCGGCGCCACCGGCCTGATGGAAGGGGCGGGCGCACCTTCGGGCAGCATCAACCTGGTGCGCAAGCGCCCCACAAGCACGCCCTTGCTCAATGCCTCGGCCAGCTTGGGTTCCTGGGGCGACAGGCAGGTGACGGCGGACGCCAGTGCTGCCCTCAACGAGTCGGGCAGCCTGCGCGGCCGGCTGGCCGGCAGTTGGCGCGACAGCGACAGCTTTGTTGACGTGGTCAAGCACAAGAACGGCACCCTGTACGGCATCGTCGAAGCCGACCTGGGGCCGCGCACCACCCTGGGCCTGGGTTTTTCGCACCAGAGCACGCGCACCGACGGCGTGTTTGTCGGCCTGCCGACCTTGCCTGGCGGCGGCCACATGAACCTGCCACGCTCGACCTTCCTGAACAACGCCGATTCCTTCCAGGATCGCGACAACGACGTGCTGTTCGCCGACCTGGAACACCAGCTGGCAGGCGGCTGGAAGGTGCGCCTGGCCGCCACTCATGTCGATGCGAAGTCGTCCACGCGCAATACGACCAACAGCCGCATCGATGGCCAGACATATCTGCTGCTGCAGTCCGAAACGGGCTGGAAGTACAGCACCGGCCAGGTGGTAGCCGACCTGCGCGCGAGCGGCCTTGTCACCTGGTTTGGCCGCCGCCATGAAGTGATTATCGGCGCCAGCTACCGTGACGACGATTCCGATGCGGGCCAGAGCTGGGAAGGTGCCGGCACGCGCGTGGTTGATATCCGCAACTGGAATCCGCGCGCCTATGCCATGCAGGCAGGCAGGCAGGAACCGTATAACTGGGGCCGCAAGACCAGCGAAAAGGGGCTGTATGCGGCCGGTAACTTCAGCCTGTCCGATCCGCTGCACCTGGTGCTGGGCGCGCGCCTGGGCTGGTACACGCAAGACGTCACCGGCTGGTATGAAAGCCGGGCCACCTGGACCCGCAGTCTCGATGAAAGCGGCCGGCTCACGCCTTATCTGGGCCTGGTCTACGACCTGGACAAACATCATTCGGTGTATGTCAGCAGCACCCGGATCTTCGAGCCGCAAAGCAGCATGGACGTCAACGGCAACACCTTGCCGCCACTCAGCGGCAGCAACCATGAAGTGGGCATCAAGGGCGAGTACTTCGGCGGCACGCTCAATACCAGCGCAGCGCTGTTCCGCATCAGGCAGCGCAACCGCGAAATGGCCGACGAGCGCAACTGCCCGACCGGCGGCGCCATTTATTGCGCGCGGGCGGCTGGCGAAGTGGAAAGCGAAGGCGTCGACCTGCAGGTGTCCGGTTCACCCTTGCCGGGCTGGCAGCTTGCCGGCGGCTATACCTATGTCCTGGCCAGGTACGTCAGGGACGATATCGCCGCCAACGTCGGCCAGCGCATCGCCACCGACGAACCCAAGCAGTTGTTCAAGCTGTCGGCCACGTACCAGCCGGGCGGCAGCCTGGCGCCCTGGAACGTGGGCGGATCGATCCAGGCGCAGGACAAGATGTTCCGCCGCGAGACGGGGTTTTATACCTCCCAGGGTGCGTATGTGGTGGCGGGCCTCACTGCCGGATACCGCATCAGCGACAGACTGCAGCTGCGCCTGAATATCGACAATCTGTTCGACCGCCATTACTACCAGGCGCTGGGCTACAGCTGGTCGGGCGGGCTGGCACGCTATGGCGCGCCGCGCAGCGCACTGGTGTCGCTGAACTATAAAATGTAGCACCCGCCAGCGCAGCGCGCTGGCGGCGGCGCCTCTGCTACACTGCCTGGACTGACCATTTTGCCATGATTGCCATGTCCATTACACCCACCCTGACACCGCTCAAGCGCGCCTTCGAACAATCGCGGGCCGACAATAACATCGAACTGATACTGCCCGAGCTGCTGCATGCGCAGTTCCATGTGGTGATCGGCGGGCAAAGCGAGCAGATCGACCTGTTCCTGGTGCCGTCGCCCGAACCGGAGCGCTTCTGCGTGACCGTGGCCGAAGAACTGGCCTTCCTGGCCGGCATCGATTATCCGAAGATTCCCGTTACCGGTCGCCAGCTGCTCGACTCGATTCCTCCTGAAATTGAAATCGTCATCGTGCACGGCGACGGCGGCAACTACCTGACGCGCGAGCAGTTGGCCTGGTTCCGCGGCATGCCGGAGATGCGCGCCTGAAAAGAACCTGGCCCGCTTTGATGCGGGCTTGACGCTGTGTCGCATCATCGCCGCAGATATTGTTGTTCTAGCAATTAACTTGTTCAAGTCCTGTGAATATTTTCAAAAAGCAACTATAATCTCGCTGTCAGTATGATTGTCACCCCGGTTGCCGCTTTGTCATAGTCCGCGCCCAGGTTTGCACACATGCCGCTTTTTCCATCCCCGCAGGGCATATGGAAGACATCTCCCCCGCCCCGAAAACGCGGGCTGGTGACCGTGCCATCATCCGGTCGATACTCCCTGTTCCTGTTTGCCGCTTCGCCCGATTGTTGCGATAGTGGCCCCCTGGCGCGTATTGCGCCGCTTGTTAATCTTCGTTTCACGGATGCACATGTTCAGTTCAATGTTCGCCACAGGCCCGGCCTTCATGCCTTACCAGTACGGCACCCATGACGGCCTGCTGGTATTGATCTCGATCGCCATCGCCATCTTCGCCTCGTTCATGGCCTTGCAAGTGGCCGGCATGGCGCGTGACAGCGACATGTGGCTGCAGCGCCAGACGGCCATCGCGACGGGCGCCATTGCGCTCGGCGGTGGCATCTGGTCGATGCATTTCATCGGCATGCTGGCGTTCGACCTGTGCACCCGCGTCACTTTCGAGCCCCGTTTGACCCTGCTGTCGATGTTGCCGGGCATGGCCGCATCCTGGGTTGCGCTGCACCTGCTGGCGCGCCCGCAGATCAGCGTGCCGCAATTGCTGGTCGGCGGCGTGCTGGTCGGCACCGGGATCGGTTCCATGCATTACAGCGGCATGGCCGCCATGCAGAGCGCCCTCGACCTGCACTATGAACCATGGCTGTTCGCGCTGTCGCTGGTGGTGGCCATCGTCATGGCGGTGCTGGCGCTGTGGATACGCTTCGGCCTGGCCGCTTCGCGCTGGCAATTGCGTCCGTTGACGGCGCTGCTGGCCAGCAGCGTGGTGATGGGGCTGGCCATTTCTGGCATGCATTACACGGGCATGCTGGCGGCGCGCTTTTCGGGCACGCCTGCCGCAGGCGCCAACACAATCACGGTGCACGCGTCGTTCATCGCGCTGGCAGTGGCGTTGATTACCGTCACCCTGACCGTGTTCGTAGCTGCCGCCAACGGCCTGCTGCGCTACCGCCAGCTGCTGCGCCACGCGAATGCAAGTCAATCGCGCCTGCGCGCCATCGTCGACACCGCCGCCGATGGCCTCATCACCATCGACGGCCAGGGCAAGGTGCGCTCTTTCAATCCGGCCGCCGAAGCGCTGTTCGGCTGGCGCGAAGCCGACATCGTCGGGCGCGACGCCAACATCCTGCTGCAGGATGAAGACGCGGCGCGCTACCAGGGCTACCTGCGTGATTTCCTTGCCGCCGGTGTCTCGCGTATCTTCGACGGCGGGCGCGAACTCGAAGGGCGCCACCAGGACGGCACCATGCTGCCGATCCGCGTCGCCATCGGCAAGATCGACACGCCGGGCCAGCCGCTGTTCGTGGCATTTGTCACCGACATGCGCTCGTCGCGCAATATGGAGCAGGCGCTGAAGGACAGCGAGCGCCAGTACCGCACCCTGATCCGCAATATTCCGGGCGTCTCGTTCCACAGCAGCTACGCGCCGGACTGGCAAATGATTTTCATCAGCGATGCGGTATTCAACCTGACTGGCTGGATGCCCGGGGATTTCATCGACGGCAGGGTCAGGATGTTTGACCTGGTGCACCCCGACGACCGCCAGCGCGTCAATGACACCTGCGTGCAGGCAGCGGGGCAGAAGCGCGACTTCGAAAACGTCTACCGCATGATCCACCGCGACGGGCGCGAACGCTGGGTGCGCGAAAGCAGCGGCCCGGTGCTGGACAACGACGGCGTGGTGCGCTGGATCGACGGCGTCATCCTCGATATCACCGAAAGCGAATTGCGCAATGCCGAATACGAAGGCAAAGTGACGGCCATTTCGCGCGCCATGGCGGTGATCGAATTCGATCTGCAGGGCAGGGTGCTGGCTGCCAACCAGAACTTCCTCGACCTGGTCGGCTACCAGCTGGACGAAGTGCTGGGCCAGCATCACAGCATGTTCTGCGAGCCGCACTACGTGCAGTCCGAAGACTATCCGCTGTTCTGGCAGCGCCTGGGCAATGGCGAATTCGATGCGGCCGAATACAACCGCCTCGGCAAGCACGGCAAGCGTATCAGCATCCAGGCCTCGTACAACCCGATCTTCAATGCCGACGGCAAGCCGTTCAAGGTGGTCAAGCTGGCCACCGACATCAGCGAACAGCGCGCGATGCAGGAAGTCCTGCGCGCGGCCAAGGACCGCGCCGAGCTGGCGGTCGAGTCAAAGACCTCGTTCCTGGCCAATATGAGCCATGAAATCCGCACGCCGATGAACGCCATTATCGGCTTTACGGAAGTGCTGTTGGGCACCGCCCTGGACAGCCTGCAGCGGCGCCACCTTACCACCGTGCGCCAGTCGGCCCGCTCGCTGCTGGAGCTGCTGAACGACATCCTCGACACGGCCAAGCTGGAAAAGGGCGCGACCGAACTGGAACTGGGGGACTTTTCGCTGCCCGACCTGGTCGATCACGTGGCCGCCTCGCTGCGCATTACAGCGCACAACAAGGAGATCGAACTGCTGGTCGATTACGACCCGCGCGCCGGCCAGTTTTTCCTCGGTGACGCGCGCCGCATCGAGCAGGTGCTGACCAATTTGATCGGCAACGCCGTCAAGTTCACCGAATCGGGCCAGGTGCGCGTCGCCATCGACATGCAGGGCGCCAGCGTGCATATCGCCGTGCATGACACGGGTATCGGCATCCCGGCCGACCGCCTCGACAAGATCTTCGCCCCATTTACCCAGGCCGATTCCTCGATGAGCCGGCGCTTTGGCGGCACGGGCTTGGGCACCACCATCTCGCGCCAGCTGGTCCAGCTGATGAAGGGCACCATCACGGTGGAAAGCACGCTCGGCGTGGGCAGCGTGTTCCACGTGCTGCTGCCGCTGGCGGCCGGCAAGAAGGTGCTGCGCCGCAGCGAACAACCGCTGCTGGCCTTGCCGCCACTGCGCATCCTGGCTGCCGACGACGTGCCGCAAAATATCGAACTGCTGATCATCAGCCTGGGCGCAGCCGGCCACCAGGTGATTGCCGCCGGCGATGGCGACAGCGCCGTGCGCGAGTTCCGCAACGGCAGTTACGACATCGTGCTGATGGACGTGCAGATGCCGCGCATGGACGGCCTGGAAGCGACGCGATTGATACGCGTGTACGAACGCGAGCAGGGCCTCAAACCGACGCCGATCATCGCGCTGACGGCCAGCGTGCTGGAACAGGACCGCCACGCCGCTCAGACGGCAGGCATGAACGGCTTTGCCTCCAAGCCGCTGGAAATGCACAAGCTGACGGCGGAAATCGCGCGCCTGCTCGACATCACCATCGCCACCGGACTGGCGCCGCAGCAGGTGGCGCCAGGCTTTGCCGGCGGCCAGGTCGACTGGCAGCGCGGCAGTGGCGTGTGGGGCGGACGCGATGCGCTGCAGCGGGCCATCGTCCGTTTCGCCAGGACCAGCGGCGACAGCGCGGCCCTGCTGGCGCGCGAGATCGAGCGCGGCAGCGCCAGCGTGGCTGGCCACCTGCTGCACCGCCTGAAAGGTGCGGCCGCCAATTTGTGCCTGATGCAGATCGAAGGCATGCTGGGCCGCATCGAGCAGGCGCTGCACCAGCAGGCGCCGGTGGCCGAACTGCTGGAGCAACTGGCGGCGGCGTTTGCCGCGCTGGCGCTCGAAGTGGGCGAGGGCGCGGATGCCGGCGTGGATAGTGTCGCCAGCGTGGCCGCCACCAGCGTGCCACTCGACCACGCGGCGGCCGAGGTCGCGCTGCGCAAGGCGATTGCCAGCCTGGAAGGCGGCCAGCTCGATGACGCCCTGATGGCGGACGTCACTGGCCTGCTCGCGCCGCACGCCCAGCAGCGCCAGTTGCAAACCCTGGCCGGCGCCATCGACGACTTCGAATTTGCGCGCGCCGCCGCCGTGCTCAGGCAGTTGCTTGAGTGGCTGCAGGCGCAGGCGGGCGCAGAAGACGGTGCCGTATCATCCTGATCAAATCTGAGTGAATGTATGGACATGAAAATACCCGAACAAAAACCGACCCTGCTGCTGGTCGACGATGAAGCGACCAACCTGCAGGTGCTGCGCCAGATACTGCAGGACGATTACCGCCTGTTGTATGCCAAGGACGGCGAAAAGGCCCTGGAGCTGGCGCAGAACCATCCGGTCGAGCTGATCCTGCTCGACATCATGATGCCGACCATGACCGGCCATGAAGTGTGTCGCAAGCTCAAAGCCATGCCGCAGACGGCGGCCATTCCTGTTATTTTCGTCACCGCCCTGGCCGACGTGAAGGACGAAGCCGAAGGCTTTGACGCCGGCGCCGTCGACTACATCACCAAGCCTGTCAGCCCGCCCATCGTGCGTGCCCGCGTACGCACCCATCTGTCGCTGGTCGACGTGGCCGAACTGCGCCGCTCGCGCCTGCAGGTCATTCAGCGCCTGGGCCAGGCGGCCGAGTACAAGGACAATGAAACGGGCATGCATGTCATCCGCATGAGTTATTACGCGCGCCAGCTGGCGCTGGCCGCCGGCTTCAGCGACGCCCAGGCCGAAGACCTGCTGAACGCCGCGCCCATGCACGACGTCGGCAAGATCGGCATCCCTGACGCCATCCTGCAAAAGCCGGGCAAGCTCGATGCGCAAGAATGGCAGGTGATGCGCAGCCACGCCGAAATCGGCGCCTCCATCATCGGCGAACATGCCGGCGGCCTCTTGAAAATGGCGCATACCATCGCCCTGACGCACCACGAGAAATGGGACGGCAGCGGTTATCCTAACGGCTTGAAAGGCGAGGAAATCGCGCTCGAGGGGCGCATCGTGGCAATCGCCGACGTGTTCGACGCCCTTACCAGCGAGCGCCCCTACAAGCGCGCCTGGACGGTGGAAGAGGCGATAGCCACCATGCGGCGCGACAGCGGCGTGCACTTCGATCCCGAGCTGATCGAGCTGTTTATCGCCAATTTGCCGGCGATGCTGGAGATCAAGGCGCAGTGGAAAGAACCCGTGTAAATCGCGTCCGATAAAGCGCTGGTCACCCCGGCAACCGCGCTGGTCCGCCCCGTCCTGCGTGGTTCAGAACGAATAAACCAGCGTCAGCGAGGTCTGCGTATCTGTATTTTTTTTATCATCGGGCACGTGCGTGTCGTTGCGGGCGCTGAAGGCGGCTTTCATTTGCATGGTGCCGTTAATCTTGGTGCTGAGCGCCGATTCGGCAATCGAGTGGGTATTCGAGGTGCCGCGTTCCACGCTGACGGTCTGCGTGAACATGGCCGACTGGCTCACTTTCCATTTCATCGCCGCCGCACCGCGGATGGTCAGGCCATGTTCGGATATGCCTTCGTCATTGGTGCCGTTGAAGTAGCCCGGACCGACTTCCACGTCGACGCTCTTGTCGTCGGACTGGTACCAGCGCGAGCCGTGACCGACTGCCAGGGTCGAGTACTTGGTGTAGGCGCCGAAGCGGTCATTCACGTGCGAGGCCAGCACGAACAGTTTGTCGTTGTCGGACATCAGCTTGTAGGCGGCCTTGGCGGACGCGGAAAAACGCTCTGCCGAGCGCTCGCGGTAGCGGTGGCCTTCGTCATCGGTATTCTTGTCTTCCTTGAAATAACCGCTGAAAACGTACTGGTTGCTCCAGTCGTCCAGTTCCTGGCGCGCGTCGATCTTGCCGGTGACCGAGGTGCCGGCCGTATTGCCCGAGGTGCTGATGGCGCCCAGTTCGGCCGAGGTGCTCCAGCTGCCGATCGGGATTTCGTCGAACAGCAGGCTTTGCTTGGTGTCCTTGGCGATGGCGCCGGCGTGGGTAATGGCCAGGGCCAGCGCCAGTACGATAGTAGGGATGGATTTCATGGCTGTATGCTTGTCTGTGCGGGTGCGCCTGCGTGCGCGGCCCATCAAATTCGAGCGGGTATTGTACCTGAGCCTGCAATTGCCCGCGCCGCGCACGCGGCGCTTCGACTCTGCTATAGTGCAGGTCAGCTTATCAACTTGTTATCTGTTGTGGGAGTGTCCATGAAGTCTGTCTGCAGTGCCATTGTGCTGGCCTCGGCCGCCACGCTTGTCTTCGCGCAGGTGCCAGCCGCGCCGCCGCCAGCTCCAGCCCCGGCTCCAGCCCCAGCCCTGACCCAGGCGATGATCAGCGCCGCCGTGCGCGATACCCTGGCCGAAGAGAAGCGCGCGCAGGCCGAATCGGGCCAGCCGGCCATGCAGCAGGTGACGATACGCGCCGACAAGTACGAACAATTTGCCGCCGCCTTCAGCGAAGCGAAAGTGCCCGACTGCCTGCATGCGGATGGCCTGAAACGCCAGCCGACCAACCTGGGGCCGATCGGCGTGGGCGGCCTGTTTGCGCTGCCTTTCGTGGCGATCGCCAAGCTGCGCGGCAAATGCAACTGAATTGAACGGATGACTGGCGGCGCTGTTGGCAAGCCCGGCCCGGCTGGCGTATGCTGCGCACTTGAACAGATTTATTACAAGGACTCACCGTGCGCTGCCTGGTCATCGAAGACGAAGCCGATACTTCCCGCTATATTTGTGCCGGCCTGCGCGACGCCGGCCATGAGGTCGTCGCCTGCGACAACGGCATAGACGGCATGCGCCTGGCCTGCGGCGAGGAGTGGGATGCGCTGGTGCTCGACCGTCTGCTGCCGGGAGAGATCGACGGCCTGGCGATCGTTGCGCGCCTGCGCGGCATGGGACGCAATACGCCGGTGCTGGTGCTGTCGGCCCTGTCCAGCGTGGATGAACGCGTGCGCGGCCTGCGCAGTGGCGGCGACGATTATCTGTCCAAGCCGTTCGCCATCGACGAGCTGCTGGCGCGCATCGAAGCGCTGCTGCGCCGCGCCGCACCGGTGCCCGACGCCACCCAGCTGCAGGTGGCCGACCTGGTGCTCGACATGCGCACCATGCGCGTGACGCGCGCCAACCGCCAGATCGCGCTGCAGCCGCGCGAGTTCCGCCTGCTTGAATACCTGATGCGCCACCAGGGCCAGTCCGTCACGCGCGCCATGCTGCTCGAAGCGGTGTGGGACTACCATTTCGACCCGCAGACCAATGTGATCGACGTGCAGGTCAGCCGCCTGCGCACCAAGATCGACAAGGAATTTTCGCCGGCGCTGATTCATACGGTGCGCGGCGTCGGCTACACCCTGGGCGTGCTGGAAAGCGACCCGCATGCCTAAGTCGATCGCGGCGCGTCTGGCGCTGGGCTACGGCCTGCTGCTGGCCATTTCCATCGCCATCGTCTGCGGTGTGTTCTATTTCGGCACCATCGGTGTGCTCGACCGCAGCGTCGATCGCAAGCTGATGGTGCTGTCCGAACGTCTGGCGGCGATCTACCAGCCTGGCGACAGCAGCCGCACCTCGGGCGAAATCGCCCATCTGCTGACTGATCGTACCGACAGCGATACCGAGATCTTCCTGCTATTGGATGCCGCCGGGCGGCGCATCTCGGGCAATCTGTCGAGCTGGCCGGTGGCCGACAGCCCGGCCGGCAAGCTGCTGCATGTGCATGTCACGCGCGAAGGTCGGGTTGTGCCGGCACGGCTGCTGATACGCGATCTGGCCGACGGCACGCGGCTGTACGTGGGCCGCGCCATGCTGGAAAGCGACTCGATCCGCACTCTGGTGCTGCGTTCGATCGCCTATGGTGGCGGGGTGGCGGTGCTGCTGATGGTGGCCGGCGCCTGGCTGTTCCGGCGCCAGCTGGAAGCGCGCATCGGTCAGATCCGCCGCACTGCCGCCGAGATCGAGGCGGGCGATCTGTCGCAGCGCATCCCGGTTGCCAGTGACGACGAATTCGGCAAGCTCAGTTGCGACATCAACCGTATGCTCGACCGCATCGAGCAGCTGATGGAGGGCGTGCGCCATGTGTCGAACGCCATCGCCCACGATTTGCGCACGCCGCTGGGGCGGGTGCGCAACAAGCTCGATGGCGCGCTGCGCCAGCAGCAAACGGTGGCCGCCTACGAGAGCGCGGCGCAATCGGCGATCGCCGACATCGATGACCTGACACGCGTGTTCGACAAGCTGCTGCAAATCGCAGCGGCCGAATCGGGCATGCGTCCCGAATATTTCAGCGATATCGACCTGCAGCAGATCGGCGCCGATATCGTGGAAATGTATGAGGCAACGGCCGACGAGCAGGGTGTGCTGCTGGTGCAGCTGTATCGCCCGGGCCCGGGCCTGCCGGCGCGCGGCGACCGCAACCTGCTGGGGAGTGCCTTGGCCAGCCTGGTCGACAACGCCATCAAGTACGCGGGGCAGGGCGCCACGGTGGAGGTGTCGTGCGGGCAGGACGCCTCGGGTGCCTGGCTGGCGGTGTGCGACAACGGCCCCGGTGTGCCGGCCAGCGAGTTGCCGAAGCTGACCCAGCGCTTTTATCGCCTCGACAAAAGCCGCCATCTGCCGGGCAATGGTCTGGGCCTGTCTATCGTCGCGGCGATCGCGGCCCTGCACGGCGGCAGCCTGGAAATCGAGGATGCAGCACCGGGCCTGTGCGTGCGGCTGCGCCTCAATCACTGATTGCCTGGGTCACATTACCAACTTGTAACCCCCCTGGTTTTTCGCCTCGCATATGATCCGTATCACCCGTCGCGGAGCGGCTGCACCCACGTGCAGCCGCCTGGTCCGGGCTGCTCGCGGCCATGGCCGCGCATCGACAGACAAGCGCCGAAGAACCGCCTCCATGACCTCATTTATCGCCGGCCTGGCGCCGCAGGCAGCAACCGCTGTCGACCGCGAAGGTCATCAACTCAAAGCCATGCTGGGTGCCCTGGTGTTTCCGCGCCAGCGGGCACGCTGGCAGGCCTTTATCAGCGACATGCCCGGCATGGCCGCGCTGGCGCAAGAGCATCCCTGTTTGCTGTACAAGATCTACCGCCCGTATGCGCAGCGCGGCGCCGGCTGTGCTGCCAGGGTGACGCTGCTGCAAGGGCATTACCGCTTTTTGTGGCAGGCGGGCGCGCGTCCGCTGGTGGAATACGCGGCGCGCCGCGCGCTGGTGCTGGCCAGCGTGGAAGGGCGCGATGGCGCCATCTACCGGCTGCAGCTGACCGCCATCCACGACAGCCACCGTGAAGGGGAGCTGTGTTTGCGCCTGACGCGCGATGGCGCGCCGCTCTATCTGGCCAGCTTTCTGTTTCGGCCGCATCGCGCCGGCGCCAGCGTGCAACTGGGTGCGCTGCAAGGCTTGCGATCAAGCGCCGGCGCGCAGGCCGTGCGCGAGGCCACGCGGGCGCTGCACGGCTGCCGGCCGAAGAACCTGATGGTGGCGCTGCTGCGCGACCTGGGCGACTACTTCGGCTGCCGGCAGCTCGAACTGATCAGCAATGCCAACCGCATCGCCCTGAACCGCCGCCGGCGTCGGCAGATTTCCTGCGATTACGACCTGGCTTGGGAAGAGCTGCATGCGCTGCCTGGCAGCGACGGCAACTACCGGCTGCCGTGCGCGCCGTGCCGGGAACCCGACCTGGCCGAGGTGCCGTCAAAAAAGCGCGCCGATGCGCGCCGCCGCGGCGCCATGCTGCTGCACCTGGCAACCACCATGCGCTGGCAGCTGTCGACCCTGCGCAGCCTGCCTGCCGGCGGTGTGGCGGGCGTGCCGGCGCCGCGTCTTGCCGCCGTTTCTTGAGGCAAGCACGGTTTTTTGAAACCGCGCCCGGCGCAGCTGGCGTGATGGGCGTATACTTGCGGCGTCTTTCAACCAGAGAAGCCAGTCACCCCATGCCAGCAACTTTCCCCCTCTCGCGCATGCGCCGCCTGCGCGCCAACCCGCAACTGCGCGAGCTGTTCCGCGAAACCGAAATCAACCCGCGCGACCTGGTATTGCCGATTTTCGTCGACGAAGGTACCAGCGATTTCGTCGACATCAAGTCCATGCCCGGTGTGCGCCGCATTCCCGAGGCGAAGCTGGCGCAGGAAGTGGAACGCTATGCGCGCGCCGGCCTGCGTTCGGTGATGACCTTCGGTATTTCGCACCACAAGGACAGCCACGGCAGCGACACTCTGAACCCGGACGGCCTGGTGGCGCGCATGTCGCGCATTATCAAGGACGCCGTACCCGAAATGGTGGTCATGTCGGATACCTGTTTTTGCGAATACACAGACCACGGCCACTGCGGCATCCTGCATGGCGACACGGTCGACAATGACAGCACGGTGCTGAACCTGGGCAAGCAGGCGGTGATCGCCGCCCAGGCCGGCGCCGACATTATCGCGCCGTCGGCCGCCATGGATGGCCAGGTGGCGGCGATCCGCAGTGCGCTCGATGCTGCCGGTTTTCACGACACGCCGGTGATGGCGTATTCGACAAAGTTCGCGTCCGGCCTGTACGGCCCGTTTCGCGACGCCGCCGGCAGCACCCTCAAGGGCGACCGCAAAACCTACCAGATGGACCCGATGAACCGCCGCGAAGCGGTGCGCGAGTCGCTGATCGACGAAGCCGAAGGCGCCGACGCGCTGATGGTGAAACCGGCGGGGGCGTATCTGGACATCATCCGCGACCTGCGCGAAGTGACGCGCCTGCCGATCGGCGCCTACCAGGTCAGCGGCGAATACGCGATGATCAAGTTCGCCGCGCAAGCCGGCGCCATCGACGAACGCCGCGTGGTGCAGGAAACCCTGGGCGCCATCAAGCGCGCGGGCGCCGACATGATCTTCACGTATTTTGCGATGGATGTGTTGAACAATCCATATTAAGGATTATCGGGCGCGCGCCATTTCGGGCTATCATGGCGCGCTGCCTCTCCCGATACTTTTATGCCCCTCAAAATCTCCCGCATCCTGCATGCCGGCTATGTCTTCGAATGCGACGATACCGCCATCGCGTTTGACCCCATCGTCGAAAACCCGTTCAGCCGCAACTGCCACGCTTTCCCGAACGTGCGCTTCGACCATGAGCAGGTGCGCCAGCTGCGCCTTGACGCGGTGTTTATCTCGCACTTCCACGACGACCATCTGTCCCTGGAAAGCCTGGATTTCATCGACCGCGCCACGCCGATTTACCTGTATTGCATTTTCGACCAGCTGTTCGACATGATACGTGCGCTGGGCTTTGAAAAAGTCGTGCGCCTGCACGTCGATGTGCCGGTGCGGGTGGGGGCGATCGAGGTGATACCGCGACGCGCGCTCGACGATGATGTCGACTCGTTGTTCCAGGTGCGCGCTGCCGGCATGAATGTGCTGAACGTGGTCGATTCCTGGATCGGTCCCGAGACGCTGGCGCAGCTGGCTGCGCTGGGGGCGTGGGACATGGTGCTGTGGCCGTTCCAGACCATGCGCGAGGTGGCCATGATCGCCCCGCGGCTGGCCGGCCCGGCGCGCCCGACCTTGCCCGACGACTGGCTGGAACAGCTGCAAATGCTGAGTCCCCGTTACATCGTGCCCAGTTCCTGCCAGTTTTTGCAGGAAGACTGGTCCTGGTATAACCACGCCATGTTTCCCGTCACTTACCGCCAGTTCGCGCGCGAGGTGGGGGCGGCGCTGCCGGCCGCCAGCGTGCTGCGGCTCGACCCCTCGGTATCGGTGCTGCTCGATGAAGAAGGCTTGCGGCCTGCCGCGCCGCTGCCGTGGGTGATCCCGGTGGGGCCGCAGGAGGTCGACTTCGATTACCGGCCAGGCCTGGCGCCACCGTCCACGATGGATATCGCGCGCCGCTTTCCACCGTTGAGCGAGGTCGAGGTGGCGCTGGTGCTCGATTTTTGCCGCCATGGCCTGCCCGAGCGCTACCGCGACATGGAGCTGTTCGAGGACAGCTATTTCCAGCAGCCGCGTTTGTGGCGCCTGTCGCTGTACGGCCATGACGGCGCGGCCACAGTGCTGCACTACCGCCTTGATGGCGACCTGATCGACCTGGTGCCGCAGACGGACGAAGCGCCGTCGTGGACCACCGATGTGCCCATGGCGAAATGCCATGCGGCGCTGGTGCTGGGGGAATCGCTGACGTCGATGTATATGCGCATCAACGATGCCGATTTCGATGCCGCCATCATTGAAGAACTGAAACAGGCCGATATCACCGACGACCCGTTGATACGCTGCCTGTTCAACGACGCCATCGGCGCCTACCAGGCAGCGCAACTGCAACGCCTGGGCTACTGTGTGGACACGCAAAAAATCGCCGGACGCGTTAAGATAGCTTATCTCTGAACAAGGACATCACATGGCAAATACGACTGAAACTGCAATCTTCGCCGGCGGCTGCTTCTGGGGCGTGCAGGACCTGATGCGCCGCTATCCGGGCGTGGAAGCGACCCGCGTGGGCTACACGGGCGGCGACGTGGCCGACGCCACCTACCGCAACCATGGCACGCATGCCGAAGCGATCGAGATCACGTTCGACCCGTCCGTGATCAGCTACCGCCGGCTGCTGGAATTGTTTTTCCAGATCCACGACCCGAGCACGGAAAACCGCCAGGGCAATGACCGTGGCACCAGCTACCGCTCGGCCATCTACTACACCAGCGACGAACAGAAGCTGGTGGCAGAGGAAACCATCCGCGACGTCGACGCCTCCGGCCTGTGGCCCGGCAAGGTGGTAACGGAAGTGGCGGCTGCCGGCCCGTTCTGGCAAGCCGAACCAGAGCACCAGGATTATTTGCAGCGTTTGCCAAACGGCTACACCTGCCATTACATCCGGCCGGATTGGGTCTTGCCGCAACGCCAGCAGTAAAGCCGGCAGCGGGAGCACGGCCATGCGCTACCGGAGGGGGCGCAAGGTGACCTCCGGCAATAAATCGAACAGCGCAAGTCGCTGGGGTGCTCTACAATTACGGTTCAAGCAAGTTTTTGCGGAACGCAGTAGTTGAAGGGAATACCCCAGAAGTGACTTCCAAACCGATCAAGATTGCCGCCACTATTGCTGTGTTTCTGGCCTGTGGCGTCGGCGTGTATGCTTTTACCCGTCCCGCCACGCCCGCCCAGCCGTCCGCAGAGGCCATCGCCAGGGACGCTGCGGCAAAAAAGGCCAGCGCGGACGCGGCCGTTGTTGCCGCGCAGCTGCGTGAACTGCTGGCCAATTTCCGCAAGATTATCGTGCTGCTGGCCGATGAAGACAGCCAGCCAGAAGGCGCGCGCGACGAAGCGCGCAAGGTGGGCCAGGCGCTGTTCCACGAGAACCAGGAACGCACCGCCAAGCTTGACGCCATGCTGGACCAGCTGATGGTGCCCGGCAATCCGGGCCGCTTTGACGCCATCGATGGCTTGCTGACGTATATCGAATCGGACCCTGGCCTGTTTGATGCCGACCGCCTGGCCTTCCGCGAACTGCTGCAAGGCTTGTTGGCCGACGTGGCAAAAGATGGTTCCTTGCCGGCCATCAAGCTGCACAAGCGCATTTCGGAAGACCTCGATGCACTGGCCGAGATCGAGCGCAATTACGAAAAAGAGATACGCCAGATCTTCGGCAACATGGGCCAGCGCGCAATCGAACTCAAGCGTGAGCGCTGGGATGACTACGTGGTGCAGCTGAAAAAACTGTACAAGCGCGAGCAGATACTCAAGGAAAACGGCATTGTCATGCCGTACACCAAACCGCCGGCGGGTTCGATTCCCGAACCCAAACCTGCCGGCAACAACGAGGACGCGGAAATTTTCGGCCTGAATCTGCCGAAAAAAACCATCGTGCTGACCTTTGATGATGGCCCGCACCGCCGCTATACGGAAGAGATCAGCGCGATTTTGAAACAGTATGGCGTGCCAGCCGTGTTCTTCAACGTGGGCCGCAACCTGGGCAGCCTGGATGCCCAAGGCCATGCCAAACTGAACGCCGGCGCCGAAGTGAGCCGCAAGCTGATGAAAGAAGGCTATGCGGTGGGCAACCACAGTTTTACCCATGCGCAACTGTCCAAGGAAACCGGCGACAAGCTCAAGGGCGAAATCCTTGGCACCGACACCTTGCTCAAAGCCATCAGCCCCGAGCGTGCCGCGCTGTTCCGTTTTCCGTATGGCGCGCGTAACAGCGAAGGCATGGCCGCGCTGGCCGATGCACACCTGAAATCGGTGATGTGGAATATCGATTCGCTGGACTGGGCCGACCCGGTGCCCAGTTCGATTACCAACCGCGTACTGGCCTCGGTCGACAAGGCGGGGCGCGGCATTATCCTGTTCCATGACATACACGAGCGCACCGTGAAAGCCTTGCCGGCCATCTTGGACCGTCTGGTGGCCGAAGGCTATCAGTTTGCAGGCTGGGACGGCACCACCTTCAAGTCCGCCAAGGGCGAGGCGCCGGCGCCCGAAAAAGTCGCCATCTCGACCGGCTACGCCAACTCCTGGGCGGTGGTGATCGGCATCGACGACTACGCCAAGTGGCCCAAGCTGCAATACGCAGTGCGTGACGCGCAAAGCATCCGCGAAACCCTGATCGAAAAATTCGGCTTTGCGCCCGAGCGCGTTGTAACCCTGAAAAACGCGGAGGCGACGCGCAACAATATCCTGGCCGCCTTCCATGACAAGCTGGCCCATGGCGGGGTGCAAAAGAACGACCGCATCTTTGTCTTCTTTGCCGGCCACGGTGCCACCCGCAAGCTGAGCTCGGGGCGCGACCTGGGCTATATCGTGCCGGCGGACTCCGACCCGGCCCAGTTCGCCACAGACGCGATTCCGATGACGGAAATCCAGAATATTGCCGAAAGCCTGACGGCCAAGCATGCGCTGTTCGTGATGGATGCCTGCTACAGCGGCCTGGGCCTGACCCGTGGCGCCGGCAACAGTTCCTTCCTGCGCGACAACGCCAAGCGTATCGGCCGGCAGATGCTGACGGCCGGCGGCGGCGACCAGCTGGTGGCCGACGGCGGCCCGAACGGCCACTCGGTATTTACCTGGACTTTGTTGCAAGGCCTTGCCGGCAAGGCTGACCTGAACGGAGACGGCCTGATTACGGCCACCGAACTGGCGGCCTATGTGGCGCCGGCCGTCTCGAGCGTGTCGAACCAGACGCCGGCGTTTGGCAGCCTGCCTGGTTCCGAAGGCGGTGACTTCGTGTTCGAACTGCCGGGCGAGACAGAATTCCTCAGTCCGAACACGACGCAGCTGTCGACCGAGGCAATCGCCATGAACAGCAAGCTCGATGCCAAGCCGGCGGCGGCCAGCGTGACGGTCAAGGACTTGCAGGGTGGCGAACAGAAGATTGTCACGCCGGGCGCCGTACCCAGCACCACGCGCCAGCTGGCCCAGCGCGCCAACGACCGTGGCTTGCAGCACTACAAGGAAAAACAGTACGACCTGGCCGAAGCGCAATTTACGGAAGCGCTGAAACTGCGGCCCGACTTTGCACTGGCCGCCAACAATCTGGGCTTTGTGTTCTACAAGCAAGAGAAATACCGCGAAGCAGCACGCTGGTTTGAAAACACCGTCAAGATGGACCCGTCGCGCGCGATTGCCTACCTGAACCTGGGCGACGCGTACTTCAAGGCCGGCGATGGTGCCAAGGCCAAGCAAGCCTATAAAACTTATCTGGAACTGGCGCCGACGGCGTCGACCGCGCCGGCCGTGCGGCAGAAGATGGAAAAGTTGTAAGCATGGTGCAAGCGAGGCCGTCGCCCGGTTATTGGCGCTCCTCGCGCAGCAGCCGATTTACCTGCGCCAGCAAACTGGTACCCGAGCTGGTGATAAAGCGCGCGCCGGCCGCCTCGGCCTGCTTGCCGTAACTGGTGGCAGTATCCTTGCTGCAATACACAACGATGGGCAGGTCCGGCATCGCCAGCCGCACTTCGCGCACCGTGCGCACACCGGCGTTTTTGGCATGGCGCCCACCCTCGAGGCGCGCCATATCCGTGATCAGCAGCCCATAGCGGTTCTTTTGCAGCAGTACTTGCGCCTGGGCCAGTGACTGCGCCAGGTCGACCTGAATATTGTTGCGCGCCAGCTGTTCTACCAATAAAGTGTTGTTGCCCGGATGATCATCCAGCCACAGCACGTGGGCAGCCGGCTTTTGCGCCGTTGGCAAGCCCGCCAGCGAGGCTGCCGTCTTTTCGCCATCACCAGCCGTGCGCGCCAGCAGCAACTCGGTTACGGCTTGCTGCATGTCCTCGAGCGACTTTTGCTGCAAGCGGCTCAGTTCAGTCACCTCGATTTCCTTGCCGCTGTCGAGCCGCACCGACGCGTTCTTGACCAGGCTGTCGGCCCGTTTGATCATGATGGACAGGTAGATGCGCGTGAGCAGGTAGCCGATCAGGAAGCCGTGCACGGAAAAGAACAGCATGGCGCCGCCGGCTACCGCCCTGGCCGTGTCCGGGGCGATGGCCAGGCTGGGCGCAATAAACGCGGCCACGCCCTGCGCCGTGGCGGGCAGGCTTTTCAGTTCGATCAGGCCTACGCCGACGATAATCTTGGTCAGCCAGTCCGATACTTCCACCAGGTTCGAATTGATCTCCATCGGCGTGGGCGTGCCCAGAAAGATGGTATTGCTGGCGTCGGTGGCCGTTTCCGTGGCGGCCGGTTCATCGCCACTGCGCCGTTTGCCGTTGGTGCGCTCTGCGGCCGGCGGCATGTTCACGGTGCCCGATGGCAGGCTGCGCGGTATGCCGAACAGGAAACCGACCAGCATGCCGCTGACGCAAAAGCCCAGGCTCCACAGCAGGATCGGCACAGCGTGGTAATACGGCGGAAACAGGGCGCCGCCCAGCACGGCAAGCATGCCGGCCAGCCAGATCGCCAGCAGGATATAAGGCAGTGCATCGCGCCTGGCGGGAATGCTGCGCCTGGCCGCCTTGGCCAAGCTGTCGGTCTGGTCCATGGTCGTTTCCCTGGAGCTACTGGTCGGAACGTGCTTTGATGAATCCGCCAGGCGAGTTGTGCCGACTCTTTGCCGGGCAACGGCAGGCCTGTCCTGACATCATAAAAACTGCAGGCGCCATGCGTTTGAGGAAAAGCAAACCGGCTCTGCTACACTGCGGCAATGACAGATCATTTGATAAAAACCAGCAAATTTCTTTCTCTCGTACTGCGCCATGCGCCCGAAACCATCGGTTTGACCCTGGACGCCAACGGCTGGGCCGATGTGGATCAGTTGCTGGCCCAGGCGGCCAGCTACGGCACAGCCATCTCGCGTGCGCAGCTCGACGCCGTGGTGGCAAACGACAGCAAGACGCGCTACGCTTTCAGCAGTGATGGCCTGCGCATCCGCGCCAACCAGGGCCATTCCCTGGCCGCCGTCGATATCTCCCTGCCGCCGGCGATACCGCCAGCCTTGCTGTTCCACGGCACGGCCAGCCGCTTTGTCGATGCCATTCGCGAGCAGGGCCTGCGCCCGGGCAGCCGCAATCATGTGCATTTGTCCGCCACCGCAGACACCGCTGTCAACGTTGGTAGCCGCCATGGCAAGCCGGTGGTACTGGCAGTCGATACGGCAGCCATGCAGGCGCAGGGCCGTGTGTTTTATGTATCCGCCAACGGGGTATGGCTGACCGATGCCGTACCGGCCGCCTTTATCACCTTTCCGTCAGCTGGCGCAAGCGCAACTGGGCCTGGCCCTGCCGCTTGCGCCGCCATACCAGCACGCCCGTAATACTCAGCATGGCCACCGCCAGTCCCATTGCACAGACGAACAGCTTGAACGGCCAGCCCCACATCGAGGCCATATGCAGGGCGCTGATCCAGCTGCGGATGGTGTCGCCACTGGCCGTGCCGGTTGGCAGCCAGCTGGCCAGCAGCTGGCCGCTGGCTGCGTCAAAGAAGATGGTGGTCAAGCCCTTGCGCGCGCGTACGTCACGGCTGCTGCGCACTTTATAGCTATACACACCCAGGCCCGGTTCATAAGCGAGCGCGTTTTCTTCGATGACGGCAAAGGACTCACTGCGTGCCAGGTCGCGCATCAGCAAACGGCCCTGGCTGCGCGCCTGTTGCCAGCCCATGTGCGGGCCCGGTGCAGCCTGGTGGCGCCCGACAATTTCCTCGGCTGGCTGGTGGGCGAAGAACGGGTTCATCACGGCCGCGTAAGCACCATACAGATTGAAGGCAACGCCGCTCCAGGCAAACACCAGCAGCATGGTCCACAGCCACAGGCCGCCGGCGCGGTGCAGGTCGAATACCAGCTTGTAGCTGCCGCCGTGGCGGCGCACCAGCCAGGATGGGCGCCAGCGCACCAGCCACGGTTTGCCGGTCGACGGCCGTTTCTTGAGGCGCGCCGGGAAGGTCAGCGCGGCGCCGACAAAACAGTCGACGGTCCAGATAATGGCAACTATGCCGAATACCAGCAGGCCCGTGTCGCCCAGGGCCAGCGAATGGTGCAGCCGCTCGATAAACGGCAGCAGGTTGACCAGGCCCTGGCCGATCTCGCCCCACAGGCGCTGGCCCAGCACCGCTCCCGTGTACGGGTCGACAAACACTTCGTCATGCTCCAGCGCTGCCTCGCCTGACGCGCGCAGATAGAACACCATGCTGTGGCCAGCAGGTCTTGATAGCGGCGCATACACCACCTGCGCCTGCGGAAAGCGCGCCGCGATTTGCTCGCGCAGCAGCAGCGGGTCGAGCACCATGGCGCCGGGCGTAGGCGGTGATGCGCGAAACACGGCTGGCATGATGACGCCTTCCAGTTCGTCGGTCCAGGCCAGCGCGCTGCCCGTCAGGCCTGCCACCAGCAAAAAGCCTGCCATCAGCAGGCCAGCGTAGCGGTGCATGGCCGCCAGCGCCGGCCGTAACGCGAGGCGCATCAGAACTTGTACATGGCGCTGAGATTGGCCGTACGTTCGGCGCTGCGGTAGCACAGGCCAGGCAGGTAGCCGCAGTCGAACAGGGTCTGTTTGCTCAGCACATTATTGATGTTGAGGCTGATATTCCAGGCGCCGTGCGTGATGCCCAGCGCCGCATCCCACTGTGTCATGCCACCGTTGCGGATATTCAGGCTGTCGCCGTCGGAGTTCGACCGCATGGCGCCGATAAAGCGCATGCCCAGCGCGGCGTAGGCGGGCACCGTGTTGGCCACGGTGAACGACTGGCGGGCCCAGGCCGACGCACTGTGGCGTGGCGCACCTTGCTGTTGCAGGCCCTTGTCGCCGTTGTTGCTCTGCTTGATATCGGTGTCCAGGTAGGTGTATTGCGCGATCAGGCTCAGGCGGCTGGCGAACTCGGTGCGCGCTTCCAGTTCCAGGCCGCGCGCTTCGACCTTGCCGGTTTGTACCAGGAAGCCAGGGTTGCCGGCGGCGGCGGTCGACACATTGTCGCGCACCAGGTCGAAGATGGCGGCTGTGTAGCTGGCGCGCTGGCCCACCGGTTCATAGCGCACGCCCGCTTCGAACTGCTTGCCGCGCGATGGTTTCAGGGCGCCGCCACCGACCGCCGTGCCCAGTTCGGGTGAAAACGAACTGGCATAGCTGACATACGGCGCCCAGCCATTGTCGAACAGGTAGACCGCGCCCAGGCGGCCGGTGGTGGCCGAGGGCGACTGATCATAATCGGGCCGCACGGCGCCGGTCAGCACGCTGGTGGTGGTTTGCGACTGCGTGGCCTTGTCGTGGCGCAGGCCGGCGGTGACCACCCAGCGCTGCCATTTCAGCTGGTCCTGGGCATACAGGCCCAGCTGGCGCGATGGCGCACGTGCCTGCGTGGGATTGGTGCCCGGCAGCTTTTGCTGCGGTGCATACACTGGCTGGTACAGGTCGAGCGGCGTGATAAAGCCGACTTTATAGATATAGTCGTCGCGGTTGCGGATATTCGCGTAGTCCACGCCCAGCAAGATCAGGTGCGACAGCGCGCCGGTGGCAAAGCGCGCCTGCAACTGGGTGTCGGCAAACAGGCTGTTCGATTCCGTATCGACCGGGCGGAAATAGCGTTCCACCGTGGCATCGCTATTGAGTTCCAGCGGGAACACGTCGGTGCGCTGGTTTTTCAGATGGGTGTAGCGCAGGTTCTGGCGCAGCGACCAAGTGTCGTTGAAGGTGTGCTCGAACTCATAGCCGGTCATGGTATTGCTGCGCTTGAAGCGGTTGTCATAGCCCATCAGGTTGACCCTGGGGTCGACCTGGCCGCGCGGGCCCGGTTCCAGCAACTGGTTGGGAAACGCGTATTGCTGGTTGTCGCGCTCGTGGCGCGCCAGCAGGGTCAGGCGCGTGCCGGCGCCGATCTGCCAGCTCAGGGAAGGCGCGAAATACAGGCGGTTGTCGCGGTCGTGTTCGAGGCGCGTGCCGGCCTCGCGGCCCAGCATCACCACCCGATAGGTCCAGGCGCCTTGCTCGTCCAATGCACCGCCGACGTCGGCTTTCAGCTGGCGGCGCTGGTAGCTGCCGTATTCCAGGCCCACTTCGCGCACCGCATCCAGGCTGGGACGCTTGCTGACGGCGTTGACCACGCCGCCGGGCGGAATCTGACCATACAGCACCGAGGCGGGACCGCGCAGCACTTCCAGCCGTTCCAGGCCATACGGCTCGATCGAGGCGCCAAAGGTGCGGCCCGAATTGCGCAGGCCGTCCTGCAGGATGCCGGCCGTCTCGATGGTGAAGCCGCGCAGCAGCGAAGAGTCGTCGCTGCCCAGCGGGCGCTGGTTGGGCGTGACGCCGGCCGTGTAACGCAGCGTTTCGTCCAGCGACTCGGCATTGCGGTCGCTGATTTCATCGGCCGTGACGACCGATACCGATTGCGGATTTTCGCTCAATGCCGTATCGGTCTTGGTGGCCGAGCCGCTCCTGCGCGCCACATAGCCGCGCACCGGACCGGTGGCCGTTTCGCGCTCAAGGCTGGCGCTGACGGTAATCGCCGGCAGCGTGGCGTTGATGGTGCCCGCCGATGCCGGTGCAGCTTGTTGCGCCTCGGCCTGCAGTGCATATGCGCCAGTCGCACCGGTAACCAGGCGCAGGCCGTGGCCGCGCAGCAGCGCATCAAAACCCTGGCGCACCGTGTAGCTGCCGGACAGGCCGGCGCTGTTCTTGCCTTGCAGTAGCTGCGCATCGGCCGACAGTTCCACGCCGGCTGCGCTGGCAAAATTGGTCAGCACCCGTTCCAGCGGGCCGGCGGCGATTGCGTATTGGCGCTTGCCTTCGGTGTCGGCTGCCGTCTGGGCCTGTGCTGCGGTGGCGGTAAAGGCCAGCGTGCCGCCCAGCAGCACGGCATGGATGGCAAGGGCGAGGGCGGTGGGGCGCATGACGTGAGCAGGCGATTGCAGGCGGTGTGCCATGGGAGACATCCTTTGTTGGTTGATTGGTGTTGTTGCTGGTATTCCGAGCCAGAACAAAAAACCCTCAACTTATTTTTGATTTTTTTTTAAAGAATGAACAATCAACCGTGGCGCGGGCGCAGCGTGACCCAGAAACGCGTGCGGTAGGCCAGTTCCACCGGCAGGCTGCATGCCAGGTTGGCCAGCGAGCGGTCGATATCGCGCAGGGAATACACGCCCGTCACGCGAAGGTCGGCGATGCGCTCGTCGCAGCGCAGCACGCCATGCCGGTAGCGCGCCAGTTCGCTCAGCAGGTCGGCCAGGCGCATGCGTTCGGCCACCAGGCTGCCCTGGGTCCAGGCCGCAGCACTGTCTTCGACCTGGCCATTTGCCTGCGCACCATGGGGTGAGTAGCTGCCGCGCATTCCCGCTGGCAGGCGCAGGGCTGGTGCCGCTACTGCTGTTGCGTGCAGCGGGCGTAGTTCGACCAGGCCCTCGAATACGGCCACGTCGCTTGTGCCATCGCCGGTGCGCACGCTGAAACGCGTGCCCAGCGCGGTGGCCGTGCCTTGCGCGGTTTGCACCAAGAGCGGGCGGTGCATGGTGGCCGTGTCGGGCGCGCTCGTCACCAGGATGGCGCCGGCGCGCAGCACAATGCGCCGCTCGCTGGCGGTATAGGCCACATCGATGGCGCTGGCCGTGTCGAGCACGACCTGGCTGCCGTCGGCCAGCACAATGGCGCGTGTTTCGCCGACTGCCGTGCGGTAGTCGGACCTTGCCCGCTGCCACAGCCCCGTTTGCTGCGCCAGCAAGGCCGCGCCGCCGCCACTGGCGATGATGGCCAGCACCTGCAGCGCGCGCCGGCGCTCAAGCTGGCGCGGTGCGCCGGACAAGGCGCCACGCGCCACTTCGCGCGGGATGGTGTCGAATTGCTGCTCGAAGCGCTGCAGCCGCGCCCAGGCCCGCTCGTGTTCGGGGTTGGCTGCGCGCCAGGCCGCGCAGGCGGCAGCATCGGCTGCGCTGGCTTCGCCCGACCACAGCCGCGCCATCCATTCGGCAGCGCGCTGCAGTGCCGCTGGCGAGACCGGCGTAGTGTTCATACTGCTCATGCCGCTTGCGTGGCACAGCAGGCCAGCAGCGCGCGCACCATATATTTTTCCACCGACGAGACGGACACATCGAGACGCCGGGCGATTTCGCGGTAATCGAGTCCTTCGACCTTGCACAGCAAGAAAGCCTCGCGCACCTTGGCTGGCAGGCTGGCCAGGATGGTGTCGATTTCCGTCAGGGCTTCGATAATCAACGCGCGCTGCTCCGGCGTCGGCATGGCGGCCGGCGGCAAATGGGCCAGCGCCTCGATATACGCCGCTTCGATATGGCGGCGGCGGAACAGGTCGATCATCAGGCCATTGGCGATCTGCGCCAGGTGCTGGCGCGATTCCTCGGGCCGGGGCGCGCGGCCCCGCGCAAGAATGCGCAGATAGGTGTCGTGCGCCAGGTCGGCCGCGTCAAAAGCGCTGCCCAGCTTGCCACGCAACCAGCCCTGCAGCCAGCCGTGATGGTTGCTGTAAAGGACTTCGATTTGCTGATGCAGTTCCAGTTCGGGGCGGACCATGGGGCTTCCTGGGCAAGCCACAGGCCGTCGGCCGGGCTTTGATGCGATTGAGAATTGTTCGTATTGTAGCCCAAGCTCGCTGTCCGCATCCATGTCCGCGTCCATTGTCAGGCATTGAGTATTCGGGCATGATCACTGGCGCATGGCCAGACGCTGGTGTGGCGCGTGCAACAGGATATGCCCGCATGATGCCCATGCGTTGTTGATTTCTTTCTTGCCAGGGTGGTTTTTTGATGCGTAATCTGATTTTCAGCGCCGCGATGCTGGCGCTTTCCTTGCCGGCCATGGCGGACGGGGAAGATACTACCCAGGTCTACTACAGCAACGGCCAGCTGGAGTATGTTGGCCCGATCAACCAGGCGGCGAACCAGCAACTGGTCACGCTGTATGACAGCCTTGCGGACAAGCCGGACGTGTTGTCGATACGTAGCCCCGGCGGCGAGGTCAATGCGGGCATGGACCTGGGCAGGTGGGTGCGCGCGCACAAGCTCAATGTCCGTGTGATGGAGTTCTGCATCTCATCCTGCGCCAATTACGTTTTCCCTGCAGGAATCGAAAAGATTGTCAGCAACTTCGCCATGATCGGCTACCACGGCGGGCCGGGGGAAGTGGATAAAGTGGTCCTCAATGACAGCGCCAGGAAGGTCTACGATTCCTTGTCGCCGGAACAGCAGAAGCAGTTTATGGACGATATCGGCCGCATCGGTGGCCAGGCTGGCCAGCGCGAGGCGCAATATTTTGAGCAACTGGGCGTGCGTGCGGATCTCAGCTCGCTGGGGCATAACCCGCAGTTTGAGCATTTCGTCAAGGCCAATCCCAATGCCGCCGGCTGGACCTACAGCCTGGAAGACTTTGCCCTGCTGGGCGTGCGCAATATCTCGGTCATCAATCCGCCATGGACGCCGGGCAGCGCCTTGCGCAATATCGCCTTTATGGTGATGCCGGTTGACAGGAAATAGCTGCGCCTGCCGGCACTTCCATCGTCTACACTCGCCGCATGAAAAATTTTGAAAAGCGGCGCGACTGCTACGAGCTGTTCAGCTCGTTTGAAAATCCGCTGGTCAATATCAATTTCCTGCTCGACGTGCCGGACTTCCGGCCCTGGTGCAAGGCGCGCCAGATTCCCGTGTTTCACTTTTTCCTGTATTGCGTGCTGAATACGGTCAAGCAAAGCGATCACTTCATGTACCGCATCCTTGACGGCGATGTCATTAAAATCGATGACTTTCCGGCTTCCTACACCGTCATCAATGCGGACCATAACCTGAACTACACGCGCTTCGAGATGACGGATCAGTTGGACCTGTTTATCGCCCGCAGCCTGGAAGCGAAGCGTATCGCCGAAGCGTCAGTCAGGCTGATCAATACTGGCGAAGGGGAAAGCGTACGCGAACAGCGCCACAATATCTTTATTACCAGCCTGCCGTGGCTGGACCTGCGCGCCATTGAGCACCCGGTCTATCGCCATGGCGACGCCGATATTCCGTGCATCAGCTGGGGCAAGTTCGGCCCGGGCGAACCGGGTCGCATGGCCGTGCCGTTTTCGGTGCAGGCCCATCACGGCTTTGTCGACGGCTACCATATTCAGAAACTGGCGCAGGCGATCGCGCAGCGGATTGCCGAGCTGATCGCCTAAGCGAGGTAGGCGCTGGGCACCTGTCCCAGCACACGGCGAAACGCGGCCGTGAAGGCGCTGGGGCTGGCATAACCGAGGTCCAGTGCCACACGGGTGACGGCTTGCCCGTCGGCCAGCCGCGCAATCGCCGCCAGCAGGCAGGCTTGCTGGCGCCACTGCGCAAAGCTCAGACCCGTCTGGGCGCGGAACAGCCGGGTAAAGGTGCGCCGGCTCATGCCTGCCGCGCTTGCCACCGCATCAAGATCCTCATGCAACTGGGGCTGCTGAAGCAGGCTGGTGCACAAGCGGGCCAGCCGTGCATCGTGCGGCAGCGGCGCATTCAAAGGCAGCGCCGGCATGGCGCCGATTTCATCGAGCAGCAAGGCCATCAGCCGGCCCGCACGCGAGTCCTGCGCATACAAGGGATCTGTTTTGACCGCTTCATCGAGCAGATTGCGCAGCAGCGGCGTGGTATCGAGTACCCGGCAATCCAGGGGCAGCTGGACCCTGGCGATGGCGGCCTCGTCGACAAAAACATTCAGCATCGTGACGTCACCGTGCATGCGCATGCCGTGCTCCATGCCCGGCGGCAGCCAGCAGGCGCCGCGCGGCGGCACCAGCCAGTTCCCTTGTGGCGACTGCACGCTGATGGCGCCACTGGCCGCACAGGCGAACTGGCCGCGCGCATGCCGGTGGCCGGGAAACTGCGTGCCGGCGGCATGGTCGCGCCTGCTTGCGATCAGTTCGCGCGGCACTTCCGTATAAAAATCGCTCATGGCCCGAACTCTACAGTATTCGGCCCGGCCCCGGTAGCGGGCCGTCACCATCGCCTTTACCATCGGTCGATTTGAAGGGCAATAATATGGTCAATACTTATTACCGCTACGGCAAGGGCGAGCACGCCGTGATGGTGCTGCACGGCTGGTTAGGCGACGCGCGGGCGTTTGCCCCCATGGAAGCGGGGCTGGACGGCCATCGTTTCAGCTATTTTTTCATGGACAGCCGGGGCTATGGCGGCATGCACGGCATGGCCGGCGACTACACCATGGACGAAATCGCGCGCGATGCGCTGGCGCTGGCAGACAGCCTGGGCCTCGCCACCTTCAGCGTGATCGGCCACTCGATGGGCGGCATGGCGATGGAGAGACTGGCGCTGCTGGCGCCCATGCGGCTGCGCAAGCTGGTGGCGCTGGCGCCGGTGCCCAGCTGCGGCGTGGTGTTTGACGAGGCAGCGCGCGCGCTGTTCATCGACGCGGCCTGCAGCTTGCCGGCGCGGCGCGCGATTATCGATCGCAGCACGGGCGGGCGTTTATCGTCGGCCTGGCTGGACTGGAAAGCGCAATACTCCTGGGCCAGCGCCGACCCGGCTGCGTTTGCGCGCTATTTTCATGCCTGGAGCGACGCGGATTTCAGCGGAGAAGTCAAACAGGCCAGGCTGGATATTGCCTTGCTGGCGCTGGTGGGGCGGCACGACCCGCGTTTCAATGCGGGCCTGATGCGCCGCACTTATCTGGCTTGGTACCCGCGAGCAACACTGGAAGTACTGGACAATGCGGGCCACTATCCGATGAATGAAACCCCGCTGGCCCTGGCGGCCAGCATCGAGGCTTTCTTGCTGGCTTAGGCCGCCTTGCTGCGCAGGCGCAACAAGCTCAGGCCAAGCAACACGAAGGCGCCGCCCGAGATGCGGTTGAACAGCCTGGCGCGGCCGGGGCTGGCCAACTGGCTTTTCAGCAGGCGTGCCAGGGTAGCGTAGAACAGATGGGCCAGCATGGCGCAGGCGACGAACGAGGTCGTCAGCACGGCGAACTGCAGCGCCACCGGATCGCCCTGGGTAATAAATTGCGGGAACAGGGCCGAGAAAAACAGGATGGCTTTCGGATTGGTCAAGGCGACAGTGAGGCCCTGGCGGAACAGCCTGCCGTTCGAATTCGGATTGGCCGCGTGCGGCTGTTGAGATACTTCGGCTGCGGCGACAATGCTGGTCTTGCTGCGCCATTGCTTGATGCCCAGGTAGACCAGGTACAAGGCGCCGGCCAGTTTCAGCAGCATGAAGGCAGTGGCCGACGTGGCCAGCACCACGCCCATGCCCGCCATGGCAACACCGGAAATAATAAACAATCCCACCCCATTGCCCAGGCTGCTGACCATGGCGCGGCGCGGACCGACGGCGATCGAGTTTGATATGGCCAGCAGCACGGCCGGGCCGGGCGAAAACGTGACAAGCAGGGCAACGCCGCAAAACAGCAGCCAGTTCGAGAAATGCATGGGATACCTGGTTCAAAAAATCAAGCGGACCCTATTGTACGAAGTTTTGTGCGCTTGCGGGTCATGCTACTGCCGCTGCTGCCTGGCACAACAGCGGCTCTTGCGCTTGTGTAGTTCCCAGTAATGGAATATATTCCCATATATGGGAAATACACTTACACCCGAACACGCCACCGAACAGCGCCTGGCCCAGCGTTTGCGCCAGCTGCGCGTGGAGCAAGGCTGGTCGCTCGACCAACTGGCCGCGCAAAGCCAGGTCAGCCGCGCCACCTTGTCGCGGCTGGAAAACGCCGAGGTCAGCCCCACCACCAGCGTGCTGGGCCGCTTGTGCGCCGTCTACGGCTTGAGCATGTCGCGTTTGCTGCGCATGGTGGAAGAGGATTTTCCACCATTGCTGCGGCGCGCAGACCAGCCCGTCTGGAGCGATCCGCAAACAGGCTTTCGCCGCCGTTCCGTTTCGCCACCGTCGCAGGCGCTGGCCGGCGAAGCGCTCGAATGCGAGCTTGATGCCGGCGCCCATATCGCGTATGCGACCTCGCCGCGACCCGGCATGGAACATCATTTGCTGATGCAGGAAGGCAAGCTGGCCGTTACCGTTGACGGCCAGCGCCACGACTTGCTGCCCGGCGACTGCCTGCGCTACCAGTTGTCCGGCCCCAGCGCCTTCGATACGCCTCCTGATAGCGGCGCACGCTATTTCCTGTTGATTGTCTGATGACTTGCGAGGACCCGATGCACCTTGTTACCCTCAATGCCGATGCCATCACGGCGCGCCTGCCACAACTGTCTGCCTTGCTGCACGCCTGCGTACAGGACGGCGCCAGCATCGGTTTTATCTTGCCGTTCGGGCTCGATGACAGCCATGCTTTCTGGGCCGATAATGTGCGGCCTGCCGTGGCGTGCGGCAGCCGCTTGCTGCTGGTGCTTGATCTCGACGGCGCGTTAGCCGGCGCGGTGCAGCTGGACTGGGATACGCCCGCCAACCAGGCGCACCGGGCCGAAGTGCGCAAGCTGCTGGTCCACCCGGCGTTCCGGCGGCGCGGCATTGCGCGACAACTGATGCAGGCGGTGGAAGAGCGGGCGCGCGCCTTGCCGCGCCAGTTGCTGACGCTCGACACGCGCACCCACGACCATGCCGAACCGCTGTATCTCTCGCTGGGCTACAACATAGCCGGCGTGATACCGGACTATGCGCTGGCGCCGGAGGGCGGCCGGCTCGATTCCACCACTGTCATGTACAAGCAGCTGAGCGTGTCTTGAGGCGATGGCACATCAGGGACTGTGAAGACATTATTGCGTGCGCAGGTAGGCGAGCAGGTCGGCCACCTGCTGGGCATTGCCGAGACCCCAGAAGCGCATCTTGTTGCCAGGAATAAAATCGCTGGGCGCTTTCAGGAAGCTGGCCAGGTTTTGTTCGGTCCAGACGATATTCGCGTTTTTCATCGCCGGCGAGTAGCGAAAATCCGCGGTCGTGCCTGCCTTGCGGCCGATCACGCCCGTCAGTTTTGGCCCGAAACCTGCCCGCGCGGACGGGCCCACCTGGTGGCATGACGCGCATCGGTAAAACGCTGCCTTGCCAGCCACGGGGTCGCCTTTCAGGGCGGGGGCCGGTGCTGCGCCAGCCTGGCTGGCGAACAAAGCCATACCCAGGCTCAAGGCAATACCGGCGTGGGATACCGATGGCGAAAAAAGTATCATGATGGTGGGGATGCGGCGTGTATGGCAATGGCACATTTTACAGCGCCTTGCCGATCAGCGTCTGGACTGCGCCCCCAGCGCCGCCATCGCCGACGCCAGCACGATACAGGCAATCGCCAGCCACTGTATTAAACTCAGATGCTCGCCCAGCACCGCCATCGCCGCCAGCGCGCTGACGGCGGGCGCGGCGCTGCTGAACATGCCGAACACTCCCTGCGGCAGGCGGCGCAGGGCGAATATCTCCAGAGTATACGGCAGCGCGCTCGACAGCATGGCGATCGCCAGCCCCATCAGGGCCAGCGACGACGACAGCAACGCCGTGCCCGCATAGGCCACACCGATAGGCACCGTCAGCATGGCCGCCACGGTCATGCCCCAGGCCACCGCCTGGCCACCTTGCAGGGAAGAAGCGCGCTTGCCAAAAATGATATACAGCGCCCAGCAGGTGGCCGCTCCCAGCGCATACGCCACGCCGACCGGATTGAGGCTGCCCGGGCTGCCGGCAAGCGGCAGCAGCAGGTACAGGCCGAACGCTGCACAGCTGACTGCCAGCAGGTCGCGCAGCCGGCGCGATGACAGCATCGCCACCGCCAGCGGCCCCGTCACCTCGATGGCCACCGCGATGCCGATCGGTATCAGCGCAAACGCACGGTAAATCAGCAAATTCATCAGTCCCAGTACCGAACCGTAGACCAGCAGGTTCAGCACATCCTTGCGCGTCAGCGAAAAACGCCAGGGCCGGAACACCGCCAGCAGGAACAGCGCCGAAAAGCCCACCCGATAGGCCGTGATGCCTTCGACACCGATCACCGGAAACAGATGCTTGGCCACCGCCGCCCCCAAGTTGACAGAAATTTGCCCTCCCAGTACCGCCAGTGAGGGGAGCAGGATGCCGTCGGGGATGGGGGAAGTGGTGGCGGGCGAGGTCATGGGGCGTGATTTTAATACGCCAGGCCTGAATAGTGGCTGGCTGATTGACTGCACGCGGCGTATGCTTGGCTAACAGGTCGTCAAACTTTCTTTTTCATACGGATCTCTCATGAAACGTGTCACTGGCATCGGAGGCATCTTTTTCCAGGCGAAAGACCCGGAAACGCTGCGCGCCTGGTATCAAACCCATCTGGGCATCGACGTGCAGGCCTGGGGCGGGGCGGCCTTCAGCTGGACCGGCGAGGATGGCCAGCCTTGCGCCGGCACGACGAGCTGGAATATCGCGCCGGCACAGGGCGAGCCGTTTGCGCCCGGTAGCGCGCCGTTCATGATCAATTACCGGGTCGACGATCTCGATGCGCTGCTGCACGCCTTGCGGTCCGAAGGCTGCCATGTGCTGGAGGCAGGCGAGGCGTCGGAATACGGCAAGTTCGGCTGGGTGCTCGATCCCGAGGGCAACAAGGTTGAGTTGTGGCAGCCACCGCCGGGACAGTAAGTGCGCTCGGTGCCGCGCGGCCGGGTGTCGCTGGACAATCCGCCACCCATGGTTTAAGTTGGCGCCATGGAAAAACTGACTGAAATCACGCCACTCGACCTGGACTCTGCGGCATGGGCAAGCCTGGCCGATGCTTACGGCAGCGCTGAAGAGATTCCGCTGCTGCTGCAAGACTTGCGGCAGGGAGAAGCCGAGGCACTCGATGACTTGTATGGCCATATTTGTCACCAGGGCTCGATTTATCCGGCCTCGGTTGCCGCCTTCCCGCACCTGGTGTCGGCGGCGGCGGTAGTAGCCTCGTCGGACCTGCGCGCTGGCCTGCTGTCGCTGGCGGCGTCAATTCATGAAAGCACGAGGCTGGACGAGCAATTGCAGTCTTCCCCGTATGCCGCCGCCTATCGTGCCGCAGTGCCGGCTGCGCTTGCCATGGCGCTTGCCGATCTGGCACGGGTCGAGGACAGGCTGGACAGCATCTACCTGCTCAAGGCTGCCGCCTCGTTTGCCGGCTTTGACGGTGCGGCGCGGGTCTTGAGCGGTTTTGCCGACGAGGAGTTTTGCCTCGCTTGCCCCGGCTGCGGCGTGGACCTGTATGTCTGGCCGGTGCCGGAAGGCTTGTCGGTCGCCACCGCAGACCCTGTCTTCACGCCATCGGCAAAAACGGCGCTGGTGACTGCCGGCCCGGTCGACAATTCTGCCCAGCGCGACGCCTTTGCCTGGTTGCAAGCGCAAACGGCCGCCTTGCCCTGCCTCGATGATGTCGCGCGTCGCCTGCCGTTCCTGTTTGGCAGCGCGCGCTGTGCCGAATGCGGCCATGCTTTTTCGCTGATGGACGCGCTGGTCAACGACGCAGTGGCATAACCGGGATCCGCTCGGCAATACTGTTGCCATGGATTCAATCGAGCTTCAAGGCCTTCGCCACATCCGCCCACGCCACATATTTGAAGTTCTGTGGCCCGTCCGGCAAACGCTTGTAGCCGTCCTGTATCACCAGCATGCCTTGCTCATACGGGCCGCCCAGGTTGCTTGAGCTTACTTCCAGGCCATCGGTCTCTGAGGTGCCATCGATGCCGGCCTGCAGGTTAAAGCCAACCCGGAAGCGCCCGCGCACCTTGTACGGCGCGGTCGCGTCGAGCACCACATAGCTGCTGTCGCCCTGGCTGGACACCACCAGGTAGCTGGCGGCGCCATTGCGGCCGTGGTAGATGGCCATGCCTTCCACGTCGGCCGCCAGGCTGGGGCCGACCGGCAAGACCATGCTCAGGGCGTCCGGCCTGGCCGCATCGGCCGAGGTGGTCCATACGCCGCGCCGCTCTTCGCCGAGGAACAGGCGGCCGCTGGCGTCATCGGCCACGCAGCCTTCGGGTTGGCTGGCGACCTTGAAGCTGCGCAGCAGGGTGGCGCTGAATTTGCCGTCGGCCATGCCGATGCCGTACTGCTGGAACGTGCCGTCCTTGTCATTGATAAAGGCCTGCACGCCGCCGGCCTTGGGCTGGTACAAGCACATGCCGTAGATATCGTTCAGGCCGGTGGCAAAGCTGGCGGCCACGCTCACTTCGCCATTGGCGGCGATACTGAACAGCATCATGGTGTTGTCATCGCGCCGGGTGGCGATGGCCAGGTCGACTTTCGTGCCATTCAAATCGATGCCCTGCCGCACGTCGACATTGTTCAGCCTGCCCACTTCCAGCAACTGCGTTTGCTTGCCCTGCAGGTCGTAGACCAGCAAACCCTGCTTCTTGTTCGTGCCGAGGATGCGCGCGTCGGCCGGGTTATTCGACCGCCAGATGGCCGGGTCGTCGGCCGCATCGCCCTGGCGCGCCATCGGCTCGGTTTGCGCCTGCGGTTCGACGATGGCTACCGGCATCGCCTTGTCGGCCTTGCCCTGCCATGCAAGGGGGCGCGCCTGCCAGCCATGTTTACCGCGCAGCAGCAACTTGCCCTCGTCCATGGCCAGCTGGCTGTCGCCCTTGCGCACGTTCAGCGCCACGGTTTGCGGCGCCAGCGCTGTCCAGCTTGCGATCTTGCGCACCAGCAGATGCAGTTTTTCGGCTTTGGCGTCCAGTACCGCCACGCCGCCCGGCAGCACGGCCAGCGCGCCGGCGCCACCGTCCAGCTGGCCGTAAGGGCGGCGCAAGGCCACGGCCTCGCGCTTGCCCATGCCTTCGGACTCGGCTTCATAGGCCCACACGCCCAGATTGCCCTCGCTGACCAGCAATTGTCTGGCGCCATCGTCGACCCGGCAGTGCTTGACATGTGGCGGCAGCGCCAGCTTGCGTACCAGGCGGCGCTGCTGGCCCTGCATTACCCATTGTTCGGCCTGCCCATCCTTGGCGATCAGGAACAAATGATCGAGATGCTGGGCGTCGCGGTACAGGCACGATGCTTCCACCGAAAACGTGGCATCGGGAAACGGCGCCAGCCGCACCAGCTTGCCCGCTTGCAGGTCCACCGTGACGGGCACGGGGCGCTGCGTATCGGCTTCCAGGAACACCGCCAGCACCTGCTTGCCATCGATGCGCGTGTCGAGCTGCTTGGCCCGCACCGCGATGCTGTCCTGCTCGCGGCCAGTGGCGTCGAACAGGTGCAGGCCGTGCTTGTCCAGCGCCAGCCAGCGACCACCGGGCAGGCGCGCCAGGTCTTCGGCCTGCTGGGTAAAACCAGGCAAGGTGGCGGCCTGCACGCTGGCCGGGGCGGCAAAAGCTGCCAGCAGCGCGGCGCAGACCAGGGATTTTTTCATGCTCGTTCTCATTAAAAGGCGCTCGCTTTCAGGCTCAGCTTGTAGGTGCGGCCGTATTGTTCGTTCTGCACATTGAACTGCTTCGTGCCTTGATAGACATAGTATTTTTCATTGTTCAGGTTGGCTGCCTCAAACGTCAGCTGCACTTGTTTGTTGACCTGGTAGGACAGCGAAAAATCGAGCTGCTTCTGGCTGTCGACGATATGGTCCTGGTTTTGCTGCAGGATATCGCCGCCCATTTCCAGCAGATACGGCGACTTGTAGTTGAGCGCCAGGCGGGCGCTGACCGGGCCTGTTTCATAGCCCAGCATCAAATTCATCACCTGGTTCGACTGGCCCGGCAGGCGGATGGTGCGCGACAACTGGCTGCCGGCCGCCTTGTCGAAACGGCCGATCTGCGCCGACGAGGTGCTCAAGGTGCCATTGACGCCCAGCAGGAACTGGTTGAATGGTGCCGGCAACATGCGCAGCGGTTGCATATAAGACAGCTCGATGCCTTTCACCTTGGCCGCGTCGCCATTCGCATACGAGGTAGCACTGGTGTAGCTGGCCCACTGTCCCGTGCCGGCCAGGTTGGTGGTGTAGGTGAAATTCTTGATGTCCTTGTAAAAGCCATAAGCCGACATGACGCCGTCGTTGCCCAGCACACGCTCGATACCGAGGTCCAGGTTATTCGCCTTCAGTGGCTTCAAGTCCGGGTTGCCGATCACCGCTTCCGTATTGCTGGCCAGGCTGACGCCGGGCGCCAGCTGGCTGAAGTTGGCGCGCACCACGGCCTGGGTCCAGGCTGCGCGCACGCTGGTTTGATGGTCGAGGTCGTAGCGCGTCTGCAGGTTCGGCAGCCAGTTGGTGTAGGCGCGTTCCCGGTTCAATGGCGTGGCCGCGCCGGCGCTGTTGACCTGCGAGCCGGCGGCCTCGAAACTGGTGCGCTCGGCGCGCACGCCGCCCAGCACATGCCAGGCGTCGAAGTCGACGCTGTTCTGCACATACATGGCGTCGATGTCTTCATGCATGCGATAGTCATTGATAAGGGATTCGGTGGCCAGGCGTGCCTTGTCGCGGTCCAGGCCTGCCACGCGGGCGCGTATCAGGCCAGGGTCCAGCGCCACGCCGATGGCGCCCAGGTCGTAGTCGAGATTGCGGCCCTGCACAAACGTGCTCATGGCGGTGCTGCCTGCGCCCCAGTAATTGCTGCTGCCAGCCTTGCTGCTGTTGTACGCCCATTGATTGGTGTCATTGGTCTTTTCGCGGCGGCTCACCTTGGCGCCGAATTTCAGGGTGGTGATGTCGAATTTGCGGGCCAGGTCGATGCGCGCATGGTGTTCATTGTCTTTCGAATAGCGCTGCTGCAGGGTGATGGCGTTCAGCGCATAGCTGGCCGGGTCGTACAGCGAGGCCGGGCCAGTCAACAGCGGTTGCTGCGTGTCAGTAAAACTGACGCCGGCGATATTGCTGGTGGCGCGGAAACGCCCGTCGTTGAGCGATTCTGGCGTGTCTTCGGTGGCGCGGCTGGCGCCGCCCTTGATGTCCAGCGTCCAGTCGCCCGCTTTTTGCTGCGTGCCCAGCACCAGGGAGCGCACTTGCTGTGTGTATTTGCGCTGGCGGATGCGGCGTTCGGCGCGCGCCGTGCCGGTTTCGCCTTGCGCCAGGCTGCCGCCGGCGATATTGCTGATGGTCAAGCGGTCACGCACCTCGTTGTCGGAAAACTCGCTCAGGAATGAGCGCAGAAACCAGCTGTTGCCTGCTTCGGGACGGTAGTCGAGATTGAGGGCCAGCGCACCGCGCTTCCTTACCGGCAGGTAGTCGCGCAGTTCCAGCGTGCTCAGGCGGCCATTGGCCCAGGCGCCACCCGTTTCCACGTCGTCTGAACCAAACGAGCGTTTTTCGACGCTGACGCCGGCCGCTACACCAAGTTTGCCGTCGAGAAAACGCTGGGCCCACAGTGCGCCACCGCTGGGGCTGGTCTTGCCGGTTTTATCGTCGTGGCTGGCGGCGACATTGGCCGACAACAGCTTGCCCGGCACATCAAAGGCCGACAGCGATTTCACTTCCACCGTGGCGCCCAGCGAGTTGGCGTCCATTTCCGGCAGCAGGGTTTTCGATACTTCCAGGGTGCGGATCAGGCCCGCCGGCAGGATGTCGAGCGCGACGGCGCGGCGGCCCGCTTCGGGCGAGGGCACCAGGGCGCCATTGATGGTGACGGCGTTCAGGTCCGGACCCAGGCCGCGCACGGTGATATAGCGTCCTTCGCCCTGATCGCGCTGCACGGACACGCCGGGCAACCTGGCCAGCGCTTCGGACGCGTTCTTGTCGGGCAGGCCGCCGATATCATCGCTGCTGATGACGCTGACGATATTGTCGGCCTTTTCCTGCGCCGCGATGGCGTTGCGCAGGCTGGAGCGCTGGCCACTGACGACGACGGTGGCAGGCTCGTCCTGTGCCTGCGCTGGCGCGTTAAAAGCGGCCGTCAGGGCCAGGGCCAGCACGGACAGGCGCAGCGGGGAAGACATCGAAGCAGTGATGCAGGTTTTCATGTTGGGCTCGAGAGGGGAGTGGAAGGAACCGGGCGGATTCTAGGCAGCAAATATGACCGATCCATGACAGGCTGCGGCGCAAAGCCGCTCTGGCAGCCGGTTTCAGGCCGCTGACGAGTAAAATGAGCTGAAATGACCCATGCACGCACGGGCCGGGCCTCCGGCAAGCTGCTTTTGCTGCCTGTTTCGTGCTTGCAGTGAGCCGTTTGCACCTGTCGCTGCAGCATCAACTCCATGTCATCGTGCCGTCATGGCCGGCCGGTATGGTGGTCGCACTTGTCATAAAGGGTAATGCCATGCTGCAACTTCACCGCAACAGTCTGATCGCCGCCGCGCTGGCGCTGCCGGTCTTTTTCCTGCTGTATTCGACCTTCGGCGTGGCCAAGCCGTTTCACGCATGGAAATGGATGGACATCGTCTGCGAAGGCGGCACGGCCGTGATGGCAGGCATCTGGTTTTTGTTTACCCTCAGCAGCCGGCCGCGCGGTCTGGTGACGCGCCTGCTGGCCGGTGGCCTGTGCGCCATCATGCTGGGCTCGTGGGCCGATTGTCTCGATGAATTCTTTGCCATCGGCAAGCAGGAGCTATGGGACAACTGGCTGGAAGCCCTGATTCCTTTCGGCATGCTGCTGGTGACGGTCGGCATGTATTACTGGCGCCATGAACAGTTCCGCCTGAACGAGCACCTGCAAAAGCGCGAGCGATTGTTTCGCGACCATCGCGCGTTCGACCGCATCACCCAGCTTGCCGACGCCAGCTATCTGCGCACCCAGCTGCGCCTGGAACAGGAGCGCCGTCCCGGCGTCGATTGTGCGCTGGTGCTGCTCGATATAGATAAATTTCATTTGATCAACCGCGAACACGGCCATGCCGAGGGCGACCGCGTGCTGCAGGCGGTCGGCCATATGCTGCTGTTGAACTTGCGCAACGACGACCTGCTGTGCCGCTATGCGGGCGACCGCTTTGCCGTGCTGATGCCGGGCGTGTCCCGTGCGGATGCCGTCGAGGTGGCGCGCCATCTTTGTTTCATGGTGGGCCAGATGCGCCATTTCGCCCGGGATGGCGAAGTGCGACTGAGCTTGCGCCATGCCTGCTCGATGACCGATGGCGTGCCCGAAGTGGTGCTGGCCGAGTTGAGCCGCGCGGTCGAAACGCCGCTGCGTGGCGCGGCGCCCGCTTGAATTGCGCGGTGAAGCTGACCCAGGCAAACGATGCAAGCATTGCGGCGCGGCACCAGCCGGCGCTGGTGCTCGGCTATGCGCGCTCGCGCGATGCGCCGGGCGCGCCGCTGCTGCGCGGCACTGGTCTCGACAACAACGATGATGGCTTCGACGAGCGCCTGCTGTCGGCCACGCAATATCTGCAGTTGCTGGCCAATGTGGCGCGCAGTCTGGCCAGCAGCGACACCAGTTTCATGCTGGGCCAGCAATTGTTGCCTGGCCACTATGGCGCCGTCAGCCATGCCTTGCTGCAGGCGCAGAATCTGAGGCAGGCCTTGGCCGTGCTTTGTGGCAACCATACACGCTTGTGCCCGCTGTTGCAGCCGCGCCTGCGCGACGCTGGCGCCTTGCAGGTGCTGTACTGGACCGACGCCTTCGGCGCGCCCAGCCAGTTGCCTTTCCTGGTCGAAATGCACATGACGGCCTTGAGTGCCATGTGCCGCTGGCTGGCCGGCGAAACGCTGCCATGGCGCTATTGTTTCAACCGAGCGCGGCCACGCCATGTGGAGCAGCACGAGGTGCACCTGGGGCAGGATTTACGCTTCGATTGCCAGCTGGACGCCATGCTGATCGACACGGCCTGGCTGGACCGGCCCTGGCCGCGCGGCAATGCTACTGCGGCTGCCCTGGCGCAACGGGCCGCCAGCCTGGAGGCGGCGCCCGCGCCCAGCCTGCTTGGCGGCCTGTACGACTATTTGCTGCGCGAATTGCGCCGCGCACCGACCCTGGAGCGCACCGCGCAGGACTTTGGCGTCAGCCCGGCCACCTTGAAGCGCCATCTGGCGCGCCACGGCAGTCACTTCCAGGCCGAGCTCGATCAGGTGCGCGCGCACAAGGCCATCTATCTGTTCCAGGCCCATGGCTACGACAACGACGCCGTGGCCGCCTACCTCGGCTTTCATGACGCCACCAATTTTCGGCGCTCCTTCAAGCGCTGGACCGGGCAGACGCCGCAACTGCTGCGTCACGCGCTCGGTTTGTTCGTCTCGGGCTAAGTGGACGATCAGCTTTCCACGACTTTTTTCAACTGCGCCAGTCCCTTTTCAAAATCCTTGCCGATCAGGGTGTCCATGCTGACAAACACATTCATGACCTTGCTCGCATACGGAGTAGGGCCGGTCATGGTCCAGTTGACGCGCGTGCCGTCGCCCTCGGGCGCCAGGGTAAAGATGGTGGTGTTGTGGCTGACGTAGGGCTGCAGGAAGTCGAGCTTGATCACGGTGCGCTCGGGGCTGGGTGCCTCGATGATTTCCATGCGTCCGGCGCCCACCTTGTCATTGCCTTGCCACGCATAGCGCGCTCCCTTGCCGCTATCCGGGCCGCTGTAGGTGCGCTGCATGTCGGGATCGAGGGTTTCCCACGGCGACCAGCTTTTCCATTCGCGGAAATCAGTAAGCAGCGCGGCAACTTTCTGCGGCGGCGCCTTGATGCTCACTTCACGCTGCACCTTGAAGGTATCCGGCTTGGTGGTGGCAAAGCCGAGCACGCCGGCAACGAAAATGGCAATCAGCAGCAAGGTTTTCTTGATCATATGCTCTCCAGATCTTGATGGGATACCGATACACCGGTCCAATCTTAGCAGATGCGCGCACGGCTGCGCTTGTCGTTTGTCGGCGGCGGCTGGCGTCCGCTAGAATGCTGCTTTGCAAGAATTTGAAACCAGGGAATCATGATTCAACGTACCATCGCCAGGCTGGGCCTGGCGTGCGGCCTGCTGGCGACAGCGCTGGCCGCGAACACCGCCTGGGCCGCCGCCTGTCCCGCCCATTACTTCGATGGCCAGCCACCCGAAATCACCAACCCCAAGCTGGACGTATCGACCACCGAGCTGTGCTACAGCGTGTTTGGTGTCATGCATTCCGGCGTCACGCGTACGCCGCTGTGGTCGGCCGAGCACTTGACAGCCAGCAATGTCGAAGCAGCGCAGGGCCTGTCGCGCGAAAACTCGTTTCATGCCGAACGCAAGCTGCCGGCCGGCCAGCGCGCCGAACTGGCCGATTATGCGCGCAGCGGCTTTGACCGCGGCCATATGGCGCCGAACGGCGACATGCCGGACCGGCGCAGCCAGCAGGACAGCTTTACTCTGGCCAATATGGTGCCGCAAGATGCGCGCAACAACCGCTATGTGTGGGCCGGCATCGAGGGCGCCGTGCGCAAGATGGCCAAGAAGGAGGGCGCGCTGTATGTGATCACGGGGCCGGCCTTTATCGGTGGCAATTTGCGCAAGGTAGGCCGGGTGATCGTTCCCAGCCATTTGTACAAGGCCGTCTACAGCCCGCGCCAGGGCGCCGGCGCCGCCTACTTTATCGCCAACACCGACACCAAAGACTACGAAATACTGAGCATCGCCCAACTGGAAGACAAGCTCGGCATCAATCTGTTACCGTCGCTGACGCGCCAGCAAAAGTTGCGCATGCTCAGCTTGCCCAAGATCAACAGCAAGAAGTTTAAATAAGTCAAATAAGTCAAATAAGGCCATCCCATGTCTGTAAAAAAATTCGTCCCGTATGCCAATGAAAGCGATGTACTCAATATCGGCACCCTCAGCGTGGAGAACCGTCTCGACCGCATCAGCCTCAGCGGCGACCTTGACCTGACCCTCGACCAGGCAGGACTGGCGCTGGCCAAGCAGCTGCAAAAGCTGCTCGGCGAGGTAGTGGCGGAATTGGAAAAGCAGGAACTGCCCAAGCAGCTGCCGCCGCCCGAGGTGACGTCGGTCGCCAATCCTTTCGAATAGACCGGCCATGGACGGCGCCGAATTCGTTGGACACTGGAACGCGCTACGGCTGGAGCTGGGGAAAACCTTCATGAGCCCCTCATCGGGGACCGAGGTCGCCGCCCGCATCGCCGCGCTGGGCTTGAATGCCGAACAGTCCGCTCAAATGAAAAGTATCCTGGACGCGGTGCTGCGCGACACCATGTACACGCTGTTGCTGGGACTCGATGGCGCAGGCAGCCTGGGGCAGTGCCAGCAGGAATTTACCGTGCTGGATGAGGATGGGCATGCCATCGATTCAATCGAGTCAGAAGCGTGGCAATGCTTTCATGGTGGCACTGGCGCCTGACGCCAGCGAGCGCGGTGCGTGTAGCCTATTGATGCAGCCGCACAAACTGCACTCGCGCTGCCAGTGCCGGTGCGGTCACGGGAATATGGTCGATATGGCAGACATCAACCTTCCCCCTTGAACATTGCAATCAGTTTCGCAGCGGCATGCTCACCGGTGAGCAGCCTGTGCATGTTGTCCCCCTCCATGGCTGCCTGTGCGCTGCGGGCAAACATGGCCTGCTCGTAGCGGCCGAGCGCCGCCTCGGCATCGTCCGGATGGGCAGCCAGGGCCAGGCCCAGTTCGGCACCATCGAGCATCGCCAGGTTGGCGCCTTCGCCATTCGGGGCCGCCAGGTGGGCCGCGTCGCCCAGCAGGGTGACGCCGGGTACCCGCTCCCAGCGGTGCTCGATGGGCAGGGCATACAGGGGGCGCAGCAGTGGCGCCGTGTCGCTGTCAGTCACCAGTGCCGTCAAGGCCGGCGCCCAGCCATCGAATTGCCTGGCAATGCGCGCGCCGGCAGCTGCGTGGTCCGTAAAGTCGATATCGGCAAACCAGGCCAGCGGCCTGGCCAGCATGACATAGGCATGCAAGGTCTCACCGCGTTCGCGATGCGCCATGATCGCATTGCCCTGTGCCGGCGCGAACATCTGCCCGGCGCCGACGATCTGCGCGCTGGCCGGATGCCGCACCCTGGCATCGTGCAGCCACGTTTCCACATACGAAGTGCCGACGTAGCCGGGCGTCGCGCTCGATAGCAGGGGGCGTACCCGTGACCAGGCGCCGTCGGCGCCCACCAGCAAGCCAGTTTCCAGCGTGGCGCCATGCGCGAATGCGACTGCGTGACGGCCATTACCCAGCGCTTCGACCTTGCTGACGCGGTGGTTCCATTGCACGCTACCGGCCGGCAACGAGTCGAGCAACATTTGCCGCAGTTCGCCACGCTGCACTTCCGGGCGGCCGCCCGAGCCATCATCGGACTCCTCGAACAGCAGCGTACCATCGCGGTCCAGCACGCGCATCGCCTGCCGGCCTTCGAGGATCAGGCCGTGAAATTGTTCCATCAGGTCCGCCGCCTGCAAGGCCAGCTGGCCGTTGTAGTCGTGGATGTCGAGCATGCCGCCCTGTGCGCGCGAAGTGGCGCAGGCGTCCGCTTCGTAGACCGTTGCAGCAATGCCGTGCAGATGCAGTACGCGGGCCAGCACAAGGCCGCCCAGGCCTGCGCCGATAATGGTTACCGATGTTTTCATGCTGAATTTCCTGGTTGTATTGTTTGGAACGACGTTCCAATATATTGGAACGAGATTCCATTTGTGTCAAGATGCGGCATGACTGAAAAAACACCACGCCGGCCCCGCCGCGACGATGCACTGTCGCGCGAGCGCATCATTGCAGCCTCGATCGAGTTGCTCGACAGCGGAGGCGAGGCCGCGCTGACCTTCCGCGCCCTGTCCGAACGGCTGGCCACCGGGCCGGGCGCGATTTATGGGCATATCGCCAACAAGCACGACCTGATGGTGGCCGCCTGCGACGCCATCGTCTCGGGCGCGGTGGACCTGGGCACGGCGGGTACGACGCCCGCGCAGACCGTGCGCAGCGTGGCGCTGGCCATGTTCGACGCAATGGATGCCCACCCCTGGATCGGTGCCGCGCTGACCTGGACGGCGGGGCAATTGACGATGGTGCGCATCATCGAATGCCTGGGCCAGCAGGTGCGCGCACTGGGTGTTGCGCCGGAAAAACACTGGGCTACCATTTCTGCCTTGCTGAACTTCATACTCGGTGTCGGTGGCCAGAACGCCGCCAATGCGCAGGCCGCCCGGGCACGCGGCGCCGACCGGGCCGAGGTTCTGGGCGCGGTGGCCTATGACTGGTCGCAGCTCGATGCGCAAGCCTATCCCTTCGTGCATAGTGTCGCGGTGCAGATGAGTGCACACGACGACCGTGCTGATTTTCTGGTGGGCATCGACCTTATCCTGCAAGGCATGGTGGCTGGCGCTTGCCACTGAACGCGGATATGTCTGGCGGTTTTTTTCCGCATGCCCTAGAATCGCCGTGTCGGAAAAGGCAGATTTGGTCATAGGTAAGCCCAAATCCTTTCATCGCCATGATGAAAGTTCTGTTCCCTGCTTTATGCATGAGTCCCCTCGACGAATCTGGACGCTGTTTGGCGTCCATGGTTCGTCCGTGTGGTTCTCATGTTGATGAACTGCTCCGGTCGGGCCAAACCGAGGAGCAGTGCATGCATTATCTTCAATCGGCGACCTCGCTCGCCACCCGTTTTTCCGCCATGTTCAAAGGCCGTAGCGGCATTCTGCTGCTGTCGGTGTTTCTCAATTTCGCCGGTTTTACCCTGATTATTCCCGTGCTGCCGTTTTCGGTGGCCCGCTACGTTGCCGCCGGCGAGGTCGCTTTCTGGGTTGCGCTGATCCTGGCCGTGTATGCGCTGTGTTCCTTTGTTGCCGCGCCCGTGCTGGGCGCGCTGAGCGACCGCCATGGCAGGCGTCCGGTATTGCTGCTGTCGCTATGCGGCTCGGCGGTCGGCTTTGCAGTGTTCGGCATCGGCGGCGCGCTGTGGGTACTGCTACTGGGCCGTGTGCTCGAAGGCCTGACGGCCGGCAGCATTTCCACCCTGTACGCGTATGTTGCCGATACCCACGCCCCGGCCGAGCGCGGGCCTGCGTTTGGCCGGTTGGGTGTGGCCGGCGGCCTGGGTTTCATGCTGGGGCCGGTGCTCGGCGGCTTGCTGGGGCAATTCTCGCTGTCCGCGCCGCTGTATGGCGCCAGTGCGCTGGCGCTGGTGAACGTCTTGCTGGTCCAGCGCTACCTGCCGGAAAGCCTGCCTGCGGCCAAGCGCATTGCGAGCGCGAGTGGCGGTCGCTTCAACGCCGTCAGCCAGCTGTCCTCGGTCCTGCGTGAACGGCGCTTGCGCCTGCTGTTCGGCGTGGTGTTCTGCTTTGCCTTCGGCAGCGTGGTGTTGCAGTCGAACCTGGCGGTAATGCTGAAAGATGTGCTGGCCTTCGGACCCGCGGCCATCGGCTTCGTGCTGGCCGGCATCGGCGTGATGGATATCATCAGTCAGGGACTGGTCGCGACATGGCTGCTGCCGCGCTTTGGCGAACGGCGCGTGGCCACGGCCGGCCTGCTGATCAATGCGGGCGGCTTGCTGCTGCTGGCGCTGCTGGGCATGTTTCCCGTGCTGCCGCTGCTCGCTGGCGGGATTGCCATGTTCACCTTCGGCGACGGCCTGTTCCAGCCATCCCTCAGCGCGCTGATCGCCGACGCGGCGCCCGCCGGACGCCAGGGCGAAGTGCAGGGCGCGAACCAGGCACAACAGTCAATTGCGCGCATGGCCGGCCCGCTGGCCAGCGCCTGGCTGTATGGCCTGCATGGGGCTGCGCCGTATGCGGTGGCGGCGACGGTGGTGCTAATGGCCGCCGCCGTGCTGGGGCGGCGCAAAGGTGGCGCCCAGTAAAAACGCCTCCCGAGGGAGGCGCTGGGCTGCTACTGCCGCTGAGACTAATTAAAACGTGTAGCGGGCATTGAAGGTGAAATAACGGCCATAGTTGTTATGCAGGCCTTCGTTGTAGCCGGTGGTGGCATAATCAGGATCGTACGGCGCGGCGCGGTCGAACAGGTTCTGGATATTTACGCCCAGGCTCAGGTTTTTGAAACCGGTGTAGGTATATCCAAGGCCCACCGTGGTCCAGCTGCTCACTTCGCATTTCGGGAAGCGCGTTTCGTACAGTGGCACCGCCGTGCTGCGGGTATCGGCATCGGTTGGCTGCGGCGTGCCGTAGTAGCAGTACGATTGCGGGTAAATGGTGGCGCCGTCGCGGTTGCGCTTGAGCGAAATGCTGTCGACGAAATTGATCGAGGCATTGACCGCGTGATCACCTTTGGTCCATGACGTGGTGATCGACGCTTTTACGCGCGGCATATCGGTGCCGACGTTGAGCTGCCAGTCATACAGTCCGGGACGGGTGCCGACGACGTTGTTTTCCACGTCGCCTGCCACTTGAGCGAGCTTGTAACTGTACACATAAGTGGTGCGCAGGGCCGTGCTCAGGGAGCCATAGTCGCCCAGATTGTTGCGCATGCGCGCTTCCAGGTCCACACCCTTGAGCTCAGTCGCGCCCTTGTTGGTCCATGGCGTTTTCACTGACAGCAGCGGGCCGGTGCCGGGAATCGGCAAGCCGTTGGCATCGGTAATGAAGTTGACCGGATTCTGGTCACGCACCACGTTGTCCGGGAAGCGGTCTTCATTCTTCAGCGCGTCATTGCCCGAGCCGAGCGCCACTTCTTTTTCCTTGCGCACCTTGTAGACGTCAACTACGAAATCGAGCCAGCTGGTTGGCGAGTAGATCAGGCCCAGCGACAGGCTTTTCGAGGTTTCCGGTTTCAGGTTCGGATTGGCGCCACCCACGCCCGAAGCGGACTTGTTGCAGTCGCTTGTTACGCCGTTGGGCCTTGGCGTCGACTCGTCTTCCTCGCAGCGCTTGGGGTCGTAGAGTCCATTGAGAAAGAATTGCGCGCCGCCCGGCGTCACCTGCGACAAGGCCGGTGCCCTGAAGCCTTCGGCGTAGGTGCCGCGAAACGCCAGCGTATCGGTGGCGGTCCACTTGGCACCGACCTTGGGCACGAAGTTGGTCTTGATGCCAGGATATTTGTCGGCGCGGCCGGCAAAATCCATCTCGAAGCTCTTGGTGAACGGCGTGCGCAACTCGACAAACGCCGATTTCACACCGCGCTGGCCGTCGATCACGGTGTTGGCCAGGCCGTAGATCTGCCCCGTGGCCGTCAGTACATCGGGATCGATGGCGATCTTTTCGCGGCGCAGCTCAAAGCCCAGCGCCAAGCCCATGGCACCCCCACCGAGCTTGCCGAATTCCGTGCTGGCCTTGCCATCGATCTGGAGAATTTCGGCCTTGCCGTGATCGACCACATCGTGACCGGTCGTCGGGTCGGCTGCCAGTTGCGCGAACGAAGTACCGGTATTGAGCTTGCGCAGGGTAGGCAGGTACAAACGGCCATACGAGGTTTCCTCGCGCTCGGAACGGTTCCACAGCACGCCGCTTTCCCAGTTCCAGCCGAAATGGTCACCTTGCAGGCCGGCCAGCAGGCGCGTGTTTTCATTCACGGTTTCCGAACCGCCACGCAGGTTTTCAAAGCGGTAATTGACCGAGGCGCGCGCATTGGTCAGCGGATTGTCCGGATGGCCAATCGGCAGGATCACCTGGAATGGGTCGCCGAGGCCGGTAGCCGTAAAGTTATTGACCGAGGTGGTGCCGAGCGTGATCGGCGCACCGGTATAGCTGCGGCTCGAGCGCGTGTAGGCCGCTTCGGCAAAACCGGTGACCTTGCTGCTGATTTTCAAGGTGCCGCGGCTCAGTACGCTTGCGTCCTTGCCGGCGCCGGTGCCTTCGAGAAACTGGTCGGCGTTGTAGTTACAGAAAGTGCGGCCGATCAGCGTGCTGGTGGGCAGCAAGCCATCCTTGACACCGCCGGTGATGCGTTCGCTCGGGTCGCAGCCCAGGTTGTAGGTGGTGCGTGCCGCCGCATTGGCCTGGGTCACGCCGAAGTTGCGCGAGCCCGGCGCCGATTCGCGGAAGATGGTCGGGTATTTCGAGACCGAGCTCGAATAGTTGGAGCGGAAACGCCCGTTCAGGTCCTGGTAGGTGGTGTAAGCGATATCGTTGACATCGCGACGCGCCACGCGGTCGCGTTCTGAATAGTCGAGTGCGACGAACACATTGTAGCCATCGGTATCGAAGTCGCCCGTGCCGAAGAAACCGTTGACGTTCTTGCGGCGGAAACGGTTGTCATCATTGGCGCTGACATTGGTGGCCAGTTGCGCGCCACGGAAATTGGCCTTGGTGATGAAGTTGATGACGCCGCCAATAGCATCGGAGCCATATACGGCCGAGGCGCCGTCTTTCAGTATCTCGACGCGGTCCAGGGCCGACAGCGGAATGCTGTTCAGGTCGTACAGACTGGAATTGCCGTCGTTCGGATCGGCATAGGCCGATGGCGTCATGCGCCGGCCATTGAGCAGGATCAGTGTCGAGCTTGAACCGAGGCCGCGCAGGGAAGCCGTCGCCACACCCTTGGCAAAACCGCTGCCGCTGGCCTGGTCCTGATTGGTGTCTGTACCCATCGATGGAATCAGCTTCATCAGTTCGGCCACGGTGGCGGCGCCACTGTTTTTGATGTCCTTGGAGGTGATCACATCCACCGGCGACGTGCCTTCCTTGTCGGCGCGCTTCAGGTTCGAACCGGTGATCAGGATTTTTTGCAGCGCCGGTTCCTGCGGTGCCAGTTGCGCGTACACCAGCTGAGAAGAAGATAGGGTCAGTGCAACCGCAATCACACTCTGCTTCAAGACGATTTTTTTGAACAAAATTAACTCCGTCGATTTTCAACTGCATGAACATATATAGCCGGCACCGTTGTACAGTGCGTGGCATTCCCGTCCAGTGATCGCTTTGGCGATTTTTATTGCATACCGTATAAACAGTTTGCCTGGACCTTCATCAAATCATTTTGTAAAAAAATTCGCCATACAAATTTGTTACATTGTCACCACGCAACAACAGAATGTGCAGATTATTTTCATGCTTACATATTTCAAAAAAATTCTGTTGTCTCAGGGATATTTTCTGCTAGTAAACTGCTAAATGTTTCCATTTTGAAACTAACGTATAAAAATAAAAATATGCAAGTCATTGTTTTATAATGGTTTTTAGAATTTTATACAGAGGTCATCAAAATTTATCAAATGTAAAATAAGTCGATTGTTGTTTCAAAAAGTTACATTTGTAATACTTTCCGAGCAGCTGCATCTTGCCTGGCGAGACTGTCGTGACAAGCTGATATAAAGTGGTTGGTTAAAATGCGGAGCATATAAGCATATGCGGAATTCATTTAAATAAACGCCCCTGAAAAGAGCGTCAAGCACCAATATGGTGAAATGACACATTAATATGCACCATAATATTGCCTCAATATATTGATGAATTTTCCCGAGAATGTCGGCAATCGACCGGGCAGGCGCCGTTTCAGGAGCGGCAGCGCCATTGGTGTTTGAACTGGTGCCTGTTTGGTGGTCCGGATAGGGCGCTTGGAAAGTCATGGCCCCGGGGGCTTCTTCAGGCAGACCGGGCAATGTATTTGCCAGGTTGCCGCTTGTGAGTTCAGATGCGGCCAAGCGCCAGGCCGCAAGGCGCAGTGTCTTGTCCTGCTTGCTCGTGGGAGCGGTGGACCGCGTTGAGCACGGTTTCCCTGTTACCGATTCGTGAATCGGGCTGCTGTGGCGCAGCCCGGAAAATACTGGAAGTTGAGGTGATCGAGCAAGTGGAAGACCGTGTGCTCGTCGGTCAGGTTGAGCAACTGCCGGGTCAGCAGTGCCTGCGGACGCTAGCTTGAGAGTTCTGCCCGAATGATGTCAGCGCCCGCACTGAGTGCCTTCAGCTTGCCTCTTGCCACTGCACGAGGCAAGGGCGCCATGCCACAGTTAGTGCAAGGATAGAGCTTGTCGGCGTCGACAAACTGCAGCGCTTTGCGCAGGGTGCTGGCGACTTCTTCCGGCGTTTCAATGGCATGGCTTGCCACGTCTATCGCCCCTACCATCACTTTTTTGCCACGGATAAGCTCGATCAGGTCGATGGGAACCAGCGAGTTGTGGCATTCCAGCGAGATGATGTCGATGCCGGATTTCTGCAGCTTGGGAAACGATTCTTCATATTGACGCCACTCGGAGCCCAGCGTTTTTTTCCAGTCAGTATTGGCCTTGATACCGTAACCATAGCAAATATGGATGGCGGTTTCGCATTTGAGCCCTTCAATCGCCCGTTCCAGGGTGGCTATTCCCCAGTCATTCACCTCGTCGAAGAAAACATTGAAGGCGGGTTCATCAAACTGGATGATGTCGACGCCGGCAGCTTCCAGTTCCCTGGCTTCCTGATTGAGGATTTTGGCGAATTCCCAGGCCAGTTTTTCGCGGCTTTTGTAGTGGCTGTCATAGAGCGTATCGATCATCGTCATCGGACCGGGCAGGGCCCATTTGATGGGCTGGCTGGTTTGCCGGCGCAAAAACCTGGCGTCTTCAACAAACACGGGCTTCTGGCGACTCACGGCACCGACTACCGTGGGCACGCTTGCATCGTAGCGATCACGTATCCTGACGGTCTCGCGTTTTTCAAAATCAACGCCGTTCAGATGCTCGATAAACGTGGTGACAAAATGCTGGCGAGTCTGTTCGCCATCGCTGACAATATCAATCCCCGCCTGCTTTTGTTCCAGCAGTGATAAAAGCAAAGCATCTTGTTTGCCTTCAATCAGTTCTTCACCATCCAGTTTCCACGGCGACCACAGTTTTTCAGGTTGCGCCAGCCAGGAAGGTTTCGGCAGGCTGCCGGCAGTTGAAGTAGGCAATAATTTTTTCATGATGGTGTCTTTTTATATTTCGTTTGATCAGAGCGAGCAATATCAGAGCGCATAATTCTCGGCCCATTGTTCAAGGATATTTTTGTACGGCTTGATGAAGTGCTCTTCCGTGTATTTTCCCTGCTTGACAGCCAGCTGGCTGCGCTCTTCACGGTCATACACAATTTGAGTCAATGAATAATCCTTGTTCTGCAGGCTCGGTTGATAAAGCTTGCCTGCCGCAGAATTGGCATTGTAAATCTCGGGCCGGTAAATCCTTTGAAATGTTTCCATCGTGCTGATGGTGCCGATCAACTCGAGATTGGTGTAGTCTCCAAGCAGGTCGCCGATAAAATAAAAAGCCAATGGTGCAGAGCAGTTCGGCGGCATGAAGTAACGCACTTGCATGCCCATTTTTTCGAAATATTGATCGGTTGGGGAAAATTCATTTTGCTGATACTCAACCCCCAGGATGGGATGCTGATTCTCGGTGCGATGATAGGTCTTGCTGCTCGACGCGCTGATGCAGATAACCGGCGGCTTCTTGAAGTGCTCCTTGTAAGCGGCTGAGGTTACAAAGTGCCTGAACAGTTTGCCATGGAATTCGCCGAAGTTTTCCGGCGTGCTGAAGGTCGGTTTGTTATTGTTGTGCTCTGGCAGCAGCACGCTGAAGTCGTAGTCACGCACGTAAGATGAAAAGTTATTGCCGACAATTCCATCAATACGCCGTCCGGTTTTTTTGTCGATAATATTCGGTTTCAATATCTCGATCAATGGCAGTGCACGATTACTGCCTTCGGCACCGATATTCATCTCGACCGAAATGATGTCAAGCTCGACAGCGTAGCGATCGCCGTTCGGGTTATCCCAGTGCGCCAGGTTATTGAAGCGATTGGCTATCATGCTCAGGGTATTGCGCAAATTCTCCTGGCGGCTTTTTCCTCTGGCAAGATTGGCAAAGTTGGTCGTCATGCGCGTATTATCTGCAGGATGATAGTTTTCATCGAAACAAATACTCTTGATATTGAAGGTAAAATCTTTTTTCATGGCGATCTGGTGTCCTGATTTATGCAATAACCTGCATTTTCATAATAACTGTGATAATGATAATGATGATGAGGTATTTTATGCCGGGTTATTGGCATGCGTAAAGCGAATTAATCTCATTCATGTATTAGTTATATTCATGTTCGATATCGGTGCTGATACCTGCCGAAATGGGCGGCAAACTGGGGCTTGCGAAGGAGGGCGGGGAGGGGATGTGCCGGCGAATCTGGTCGATTCGCCAGCTGGATCGGGCGAGAGCCCTGCGGCGGCCATCGGGTGGCCGCCGCCATATGGTACGACTGTTGCGCTGCGAACTTATCTGGCAAACGCCTGCGCGGCAGGCGTGACCACGATTGCTTCCGGCTTGATGTTGAGCTTCATCGCGCCGATCACCTTGTCTTCATCGAGCAAGGTTTGCGGCTTGTTGCCGTCATACTTGATGGGCGAAAACGCATCGCTGACGAGTTTCTGTTTCAGGCCGGCCGCATCCTTGGCCACCATCACCACCGACAGGTTCTGCGCTGACAAGTGCTGCCTGATGGCGCGGTTGACATCAAGCACCGTCAGTTTTGACAAGCCATCGCGCATCAGCCTGGTGAACTCCGGCGTGCCATACCATTGCGAGTCAAGCGCATAGCCCAGTTGCTGGTCCTGCGTCGAGGTCATCACGAAGACGTTTTTCATCAGGTAGCCGCGGGTGGTCTCGAACTGTTCCTGGCTCAAGCCTTTGTCGACCAGCTTGCCCAGTTCCGTCAACGCCACGCGCAAGGCGAAGTGGGCGTTTTCCGGCGCGACCGGGCGTATCCAGATTTCAAACAGCTGCGCCTTGCGGCCCAGGTTGGGGCTGGGGAAGAACTGGACCATGCCGCGCGGAAAGGCTTCGATATACGCGTAGTCGCCATAGTTCATGCCGCGAATTTCACGGATGCGCTGGTACAGATAAGAGTTCGACGCGCGGTGTTCGCCGAGCCAGGTTTTCGCCAGCCACAGGGCAGGGAAATCCGGGTGCGTGCGTGTCACGTCGAGCGGCAGGCCCAAGGAAATTGCGGTGGCGCGGGTGTTTTTCTCGATGATTTCCACTTGCAGGCCCTGCGCCTTGTGCCCCAGCGGTTTCGCGGTGGCGGGCAAGCCGGGGCCGGCCGGCAGCTGCGCCAGTGCCTGCGTCAGCGAGGCCGTCATGCTGTCGGAGACGTCGCCGGAGATCCCCACTTTCACGGCGCCCTGCGCGTAGGCAGTCTTCCAGAACTGTTTCACATCGTCGAGGGTAATCGCCTCGATGCCGGCCAGGGTGCCCAGCACCGGGTGGCCATATGGCGTGCCCGCATACACATTCGTTTGCAGGCGTTCCTTGGCGAATTCCTCCTCGTTGTTGTCCTTCAGGTCCAGCAGCAGCGCGTTCTTTTGAGCATCCTTGAGGCGGCGGAAATCATCGTCGCGGAAACCGGGCGACAACAGCTGCGGCAGGGCGATCTGGTTGAACTGCGCCCAGTTATCCTTGTGGATAGAGCCGGTAAACGTCGTCATTTCCTTGTCCGTCTGCTGGCTGAAGCTGCCGGCCAGCGGGAACAGCGCCTGGTTGATCTCGTCGATCTTGCGTTCCTGCGAGCCGCCCGACGCGACCATCGCCGCCGTCAGCGCGGCCAGGCCTTCCTTGCCCTGCGGATCCTGCGCCGAGCCGGCCGTAAACAGCAGCTTGTAGCGGATTTGCGGCAAGGCCGACTTTTGCACCAGCACATCGAATTTCGCCGTTGGTGCGGCCGGCAGCAGGCTGGACAGGGCGGGCGTGGTGGCGATCGCGGCCGGCATGGCCTGGTTCGACAGCGTGGTGACAACCAGGCGCTCGTCGGTCAGGTACTTGCGCGCCGCCGCCTGAAGGTCAGCTGGCGTGAGCGAGTCGATCAGGCGGTAGTACTGGTTGAGGGTGGCGTAGGAACGGTCGAAATGCACGAAGGAAGCCAGTGTGCCGGCGATCTGCTCGGTATTGTCGAGCGAGCGTATCAGGCCGTATTTCTCGGCCGACTTGGCGTCCGCCAGATCTTTGTCGCTGACCGGTGTGTCGCGCAATTGCGCCACGGTTTTCAGGATGGCGTCGCGTACATACACGGCGTCGTCGATGTTTTTCACGCGCGCGCCGATCACGGCAAGGGTCGGATCGACCCGCTCCGGCGTCATGTCGAACAACTGATCGACTTTCTGCTCGTTCTGCACCAGGCGCTGGTACAGCGGCGAGGTGCGGCCAAACGACAGCGACAGCAGCGTTGCCAGCGCGGCCTGGTCCTTGTCTTTCACGGAAAACGCCGGCGCATGGAAGCCCACCGCCACCCATGGCAGGGTCGGCGTCGGCCAGGCAACATGGCTGTAGATGGGGCCGCGCGGCGCCGGTTCGACCGGGACGGCTGCCTGCTGCTTGCCGCGCTGCCAGCCGCTCCAGTATTTTTCCACCAGCGCGATGGCTTTTTGCGGTTCGACGTCGCCGGCAATAATAATGGCGGTGCGTTCCGGCCTGTACCAGCGATCGAAGAACAGCTTCGAATAGGCGTACTGGTTGGGCATGTCTTCGATGTCCTTGATAAAGCCCATCGTCGTATGCTTGTAGGTATGCGCGGTGTAGGCGCTGTCGCGCATCACTTCGAACAGTTTCGACACCGGATTGGCGCTGTTCTTGTTGTACTCGCCCAGCACGGCGCGCGATTCGGTCTTGAACGCGTCTTCCGGATAATCGAGGTGCTGGAAGCGGTCCGCTTCCACCTTCAGCACGGTTTCCAGGTCGTCTTTCGCGAACGTGGTGTGGTAATTGGTCAGGTCGTCGCTGGTATAGGCGTTCTGGCGCGCGCCTGCCCTGGTGATGATCTCCTGGTATTGCTCTGGCGGATAAGCCTTGGTGCCGCGGAACATCATATGCTCGAAAAAGTGCGCAAAGCCGGACTTGCCCGGCTCGACTTCATTGCGCGAACCGGTCTGCACGGGAATCTGCAGCGAGACGATATTCGGAAAACCGGTCGGCACGACGATGATTTTCAGGCCATTGGCCAGCGTCTTTTCGGTCGCCTTGAACGGCAACAGGTCGGTCTTGCCTGCGGCGGCGCTTTTGGCGGCAACTGGCTTGACGGGTGGCGTGGCAGCCGTTTGCTGGGCCAGCGCGGAAGATGCCATGGCCGACAAGGCCAGGGCAAAGGCGGGGATCATTCTGGACACGGACTCTCCTTCTTTCTTGGTGTAATGAAAGTGCAAGACAGCAGCATAGAATAATCGTGCTGTCATGCATAGGGGAGTGGATGCGATCTAAAAGATCGGGCGCAGGATGCGGGTAGTCAGGTGCTCCAGGAAGTTGCGCTGGGTGGGCAGGAGCATGCGGATGTAAACCGTCCCCTCGGTCTTGTCATGGTGGTAGATGACCCGCACCTGCTCGCACAGGCGCTGGCGCATCAGCAGGCCGACCTGCAGTGCTTCGTCAATCGGCGCGCCACTGTCTGGAAACTGCTTCAGGTCCGCCAGCAAGGTCTTGAAAGCGGCCTTGAACTGCGCATAGGCTGGCGCACCGTGATGGGCCTTGAAGTCACTGCACAGTTCCTTGAAGTCGAGCTCGGCGCTTTTCAGGATGATGATGCGCGTCATGTCAATCCTGGTCGAGCTGCGCCAGGAAATCTTCTTCCGTCACCATCTCGCCGCGCGCGATCTCGGCGTTACCCATGGCGATCAACTTCATGAACGCGTGTTGTTCGCGCAATTGCCGCAAATGGCGCTTGTTTTCCTGGTAGGCATGCATCGACAGCACCACCATCTTGGCTTCGCCATTTTGCGTGATGATAATGGGATCATGCTGGCCGTCATCGAAACTGCGGACGATTTCGGCGGTGTTGGCTTTTAAATAGGAAATAGGCTTGATGCGTTCGGCGGCGTCCATATTGGCTCCCATCATGATGGTGTGGTGATGCGACCAAATATACACTAAATTTGGTCGTGTGGCTTTCAGCGGCTTGCCACTTCGGACAACTGATACGGGGCAGTGTGCTTTCCATGCGCAGGCTATGGCAATTACGGCTTTTGCACGGGAAGTGCGGCGCCAGCTTATAATAGAGGGTTGTCAATCGGCTTTTGCGGCCCAGGCCAGGTTCTGCCCGCCCATGCGCGAGGGCGCCGGCCAGCTCTTAGGAAATACAGTGACTTATAGCATCAAAGAGATTTTTTACACCCTGCAGGGCGAAGGTGCGCATGCGGGCCGTCCCGCCGTGTTCTGCCGCTTTTCGGGCTGCAACCTGTGGACCGGCCGCGAAAGTGACCGCGCCAGTGCCGTGTGTCAGTTCTGCGACACGGATTTCGTCGGCACCGACGGCGAGCTGGGCGGCAAGTTCAGGACGCCGCAGGAACTGGCCGCGATGATCGACAGCCTGTGGCCCAGCACTTACACGGCCAGCAAATATGTGGTGTTTACGGGCGGTGAGCCGCTGTTGCAGCTCGATACCGCACTGATCGATGCCATGCACGCGGTCGGTTTTACCATCGCCATCGAAACCAATGGCACCTTGCCTGTGCCCGACGGCGTGGACTGGATCTGCGTCAGCCCGAAGATGGGTTCCACCTTGGTGGTGCACAAGGGCAACGAGATCAAGGTGGTGATCCCGCAATTCCAGCAAGACCTGGCCGCCTACGAACAGCTGGACTTCGACAATTTCTATGTGCAGGCCATGGACGGCCTGCTGGCCGCGCAAAACATGAAGCTGGCCATAGCGACGTGCAAAAGCAATCCGAAATGGAAGCTGAGCCTGCAAACCCATAAACTCCTGCAAATACCTTAATAAAACAATATGCTGACTATCACACGCAAGCTGGAATTCGACGCGGGCCACCGCATTCCCGACCATAAAAGCCAATGCCGCAACCTGCACGGCCACCGCTACACGGTGGAAATCACTCTGGTCGGCAAGGTTATCGAGGCGGAAGGCAATTCCGACAATGGCATGATCATGGACTTTTCCGACGTCAAGACCCTGGCCAAGCAGCACCTGGTCGATGTCTGGGATCACGCCTTCCTGGTATATGAAAAAGATACCACTGTGCGCGACTTCCTGGCCAGCCTGCCTGACCATAAAACCGTCGTCATCGACCGCATTCCCACCGTGGAAAACCTGGCCCGCATCGCTTTTGATATCCTGAAGGCGGCCTTTACCGACCACTTCGGCACCGGCCTGCACCTGCATAAACTGGTGCTGCATGAAACCCCGAATTGCTGGGCTGAAGTGACCGATGACTGACACGCCGGAGCTTGACGCGCACTATATGCAGATGGCGCTGGACCAGGCTCAGCACGCCTGGGACCTGGGCGAGGTGCCGGTTGGCGCCGTCGTCGTCAAGGATGGCGAGGTGATCGCGGTCGGCTACAACCAACCCATCGGACGGCACGACCCGACGGCGCACGCGGAAGTCAATGCGCTGCGCGCGGCGTCCGAAAAGCTGGGCAACTACCGGCTGCCCGGCTGCGAACTGTACGTCACGCTTGAACCGTGCGTGATGTGTTCCGGCGCCATGCTGCATGCGAGGTTGTCGCGCGTGGTGTTTGGCGCCAGCGACCCGAAAACCGGCGCCTGCGGTTCGGTGCTGAACCTGTTCGAACAGCCGGCCCTGAATCACCAGACCGCCATCGTTGGCGGCGTGATGGCGGACGAATGCGGCGACTTCCTGCGGGCGTTCTTTGTCGAGCGCCGCCGCGCCCAGGCCGAAGCGCGCAAGCTGGCCGCCAACTCCGGTAGTTGAAACAGTGCAGGGGGGCGCCATGGCCGCTCTGTCATTAATATCTTTTTGTAACTGTAGCAAAATAGCATCTCCATAAACACTATTGTTATGCTCAAATGAGAATGATTCGTGTTACAGTAATGACCTTCGCCAGCGAACTACCCGCGCACCGATGATGCGCCCGGGGCCAGAGCCAGCCTTTACTCTGACACCGGACCATCATGACTATCGTGCCACTGCAGCGTAGCGCTGCGCCTGCTGCATCCCCTGTTTTCCTTGCCGCCCGCCGGCCCAACCTGGTGCTGCGTGCTGCCTTGCTGGGCATGTTTGCCGCGCCGCTGTTGCCGGTGCAGGCCCAGCCCCAGGCCGCTGTACCGCTTGCCGTGAATGCCGGCACGGCCGCCCAGGAACCCTCGAAGCTGCCGACCTTTCCCGAAATCGTCGTCAGTTCGCGCCAGGAATACGAGCGCCGCGCCGGCACCAAAACCGTGATACGCAGCGAAGACCTGGAACACCAGACCGTGACGGAAATGAAAGGCGTGGTGCGCTACCAGCCTTTGATCAGTGCGCCGATGGCCAATTCGGGTGGCGGCAATGTATGGGATGGCGCCGGCAATACGGGCTACAACATCCGTGGGCTGGAAGGCAACCGGGTCAGCCTGGATGTCGACGGTATTGCGCTGCCCGATGCGGCGCCGAAACCCGATGGCTCGACCCTGAACGCCTTCGGCACCGGCCGCGATTATTTTGATCCTGAAACCTTCCGCGAAGTGCGCATCGATTCGGGCACCACTGCTGTCAGCGGCGCCAATCCTGGACTGGGCGGCGGCGTCAGCTTTATTACCAAGTCGCCCGAAGACTATCTGGGGGTAGGGCAGGACACCTATATCGGCTACAAATTCGGCCGCACCAGTTCCAACCACAGCAATGCCCATACGGTGACCGGCGCGGCCAGGATCGGTGCGACCCTGCAGGGCCTGGCAGTGTATGTGCGCCGCGATGGCGATGCCACCGACAGCGCCGGCAGCACACCGGTCAATCCGGACGACTGGCACTCGAACGCCTTGCTGTCCAAGCTGGTGTGGGCCTTGCCGGGCGAACAGAAGCTGGACTTGACGATCGACATGTTCGAGCGCAAGAACCAGCGCGACGTCAACAACAAGATCACCGCCGCCAGCTATCCGGACGGCATTTTCCAGGATTCGACCACGCGCCGCACCCGCGTCAGCCTCGGTCACGACGTGTTGCTCAAGGACCTGGCCCTGTTCGACCGTTTGACGTCGAAAGTCTATGTGCAGAATGCGAAGATCGAGGACCACACCGACGCGCGCTATATTTCGCAACGGGTGCTGTACCAGCGCGCCATCGATACCAGCTTCAAGAATGACACCGTCGGCCTGAGCAGCGAGGCGTTCAAGCAGGTCAATCAAGCCAACGCGCTGGTCTACGGCCTGCAGCTCGAACAGAACCAGGCGCGCCGCCCGTGGCTGGAAGACCGGATTGTGGTAGCGACCGGCGTGCATCAGATCACGCGCAAGAACCGCATGGCCGACATCGACAGCAGCAAGCTGGCGCTGTATGCGCGCGACGATTACACCTTCAGCCTGGGTGGCAGGAAAGCCGTGCTCACACCTGGCTTGCGGGCGGAACGCCGTACCCTGGATCCGAAAAACCTGCAGAACTATGTGATCGCGGTGCCCGCTGCGGCAAAGGAAATCCGCAAGGAAAGCGATACCACGCTCACGCCTAGCCTGGCCCTGTCGGTGGAAGTGCTGCCGCAGATCGATGCCTACGCCACATTTTCCCGCGGCACGCGCCTGCCGACGGCGGCCGAGCGTACCGGCACCTATGATTCGTTCAGCTACACGGGCACCGGCACCGGCTACGCCGTGCTGGGCAATCCGAACCTGCGCAAGGAAACCAGCAAGGCCTATGAACTGGGCGTCAAGGGTGATCTCATGCAAGGCCTGGCCTTGCATGCTTCCGTCTACCGCACCGACTACAAGGACATGGTCGAGTACGTGGGGCAAGCGCCGGACCCGGTCAATTATCCAACCATCGTGCAAGGCCTGTTCCGCCCTGAAAATATCGGCAACGCCCGTACCTGGGGCGGCGAACTGGCGCTGCGCGCACGACTGGGCGCATTTGTGCCAGCCTTGCAAGGCTACCGGCTTGACCTGGCCACCGGCGTGGCCAAGGGCCGCGCCACCAACAGCCAGACCGGCCTGCGCGACGGCCTGGCGTCGGTGGCGCCGGCCAAGACCGCCTTGACCTTCGGCTACGACCACGCCAGGCAGCTGTTCGGCCTGGCCATCACCGCCGTGCATGCGGACAGCAAGCAGGCGCCGAATGACGTGATCTCGGGCGTGACGACGGCGCGCTACAAGGTGCCGGCGTATACCGTCTTCGACCTGTCGACGTACTGGAACGTGCACAGGAACGCGAAGATCATCGTTGGCGTGTACAACCTGGGCGACCGCAAGTACTGGGACTACGCCGCCTCGCGCACCCTGGCCGCTGGCACCACGGCGGCCAACCGCAGCGAAATCGAGCGCTATGCGCAGCCGGGGCGCAATGTGGCTGCCAGCCTGTCGGTCAATTACTGATCTTTTCCCACCTTTTTATTACGGCAATCTCATGAAACTATCGAAAATCGTCTTATCCCTGCTGGCCAGCCTGGCTATCACGCAAGTAATGGCCGCCCCGGCGGCCCCGTCCAGCCTGGCCGAACGCTGGGGCACCTTGCGCACCGAGCAGCCCAAGCTGCAGATCCGCGATGCGGCGCGCGCCCTGGGCGTGTCGGAAGCGCAGTTGCTGGCGACGAATCTCGGCAACGGCGTCACGCGCCTGCAGGCCGACGGCAACCAGCCGCGCGAAATCATGCGCGCCGCGCTAGCCTTGGGCCGGGTGCAGGCCATCACGCGCAATGAAAACGGCGTGATAGAAACCACCGGCATCGCCAGCCGCCTCAAACAGGCCGGCGACAAGTCGGAGCTGGGCGATCTGAAACAGGACGCCGAGCAGGAGGCACGCCAGCGCAATATCGCCGGCGGCTACCTGGGCGGCGCCATCGACCTGCGCTTCCATTTTGAAAACTGGAAATACGCGTTTGCCGTGGTCCAGCCAGGTCCGGACGGCAAGCTGTCGCGCAGCCTGCAATTTTTCGATGCCCAGGGCGACTCGGTCCATAAACTGTATGTGCGCAGCGATGCGGGCGTGGCCGTGTTCGACCAGCTGGTGGCCAGGTTCCGCGCGCCGCAGCAGGAAAGCCGGCTGAATGTGCTGGCCAGCGTGGCCAGGCCGGCGGAAAAGCCCGATGCCGAGGTCGACCTGAATCAATTCCAGCTGGCCTGGAAAGAAATGACGGACGTGCACCAGTTTGCACAAATCCTGCGTGAATTCAAACTCACCCGCGAACAGGCGCTGCGCCTGGCGCCCGCCGGCATGGTCGAACAGCTCAGGCCGGAAGCGTTGCGCGCCTTGCTCGACAACGCTGCAAAAGACAAGCTCGCAATCATGGTCTTTCTGGGCAATGAGGGCCTGACGCAAATTTATAGCGGCAAGATCGAAAAAACCATGGCAGCCGGCGGCTTTTACAATGTGCTGGACCCGGACTTCAACCTGCATATCCGCGATACGGCCTTGCGCAGCGGCTGGGTCGTCAAGCGCGGCGGCGTCACCTCGGTCGAGTTTTTCGACCAGGAAGGCACACAGGTACTGACCTTTTTCGGCGTGCGCGAGCGCGGCCAGCCGCAGCCGCAGGCGTGGAACGACCTGGCCGCCAGCCTGCCGCGCGCCAGGTAATGCTGCTCAAGCCATAAAATGCTATGCTGATCCCACGGTCGCAGCACTGGTGCTCGCGGCCGGTGACCCGAAAGGCAAGCATGGCAACCACACAGGCCAACGGCCTCGATATCGCTTACGAAAGCCATGGCGATCCGCAAGACCCCTGCGTGCTGCTCATCATGGGCTTGGGCATGCAGCTGGTCGCCTGGCCAGATTCCTTTGTCGACGGTATTGTCGAGCAGGGATTTCGCGTGATCCGCTTCGACAACCGCGACGTCGGGCTGTCAAGCAAGATGACCCACGCCGGCAAGCCCAGCCTGCCATTGGCCTATCTGAAAAGCAAGATAGGCTGGCCCCTGAAAAGTTCCTATACGCTGGACGACATGGCCAACGATGCGCTGGGCCTGTTGTCGGCCCTGGGTATCGCACGGGCCCATCTGGTTGGTGTATCGATGGGCGGCATGATCGCGCAAGTGATGGCGGCGCGTGCGCCCGAGCGGGTGCTGAGCCTGGTGTCCATCATGTCGAGCAGCAGTCGGCGCGGCTTGCCCGGTCCGACCAAAGTTGCGCGCAATGCCCTGATGAAACGCCCGAAGGCGAACGCCAGCCAGGCCGAGCTGGTCGCGCATATGGCGGCCACCGTGCGCGCCTTGGGCAGCCCAGCTTATCCGGTGGCCGACAAAGTGCTGCACCAGCGGATTGCCGTCGCTTTGTCGCGCGCCAACTGTCCCGATGGCGTGGTACGCCAGATGGTGGCCATCGGCGCTTCCGGTGATCGGGTGGCCTTGCTGCCGACCATAGCTTGCCCGTCGCTGGTAATCCATGGCGCGGCCGATCCCTTGATCCCGGTCGCTTGCGGCATTGATACGGCGGCCCTGATTCCGGGCGCGCGGCTCGAGGTAATCGAAGGCATGGGCCACGACCTGCCGCCGCAATTGATCGAACGCATCCTCGCCTTGATCGATGTGCATCTGCACGGTAAGATGTCGCCCCAGATGCGCTCGCAGCCAGCCTGAGCGAAACACTCCTCCACTGTCCGGTACCATTATATTGAGCACTCCTGAAATTGGCATCGCCATTGTGGCGCCCGGCGGCTACGCGCCCGACGAAGCGGCCCTGGCGCGCGCCATTGCCCGCCTGCAGGCACAAGGCGCCAGCGTCCATAATTACTATGACCCGGCGCATAAATTCCAGCGTTTCGGCGGCACCGAAGCGGGGCGCCTGGCGCAACTCGATGCCGCCGCCCGGGACCCCGACGTGCAAGTGGTGCTGGCCTTGCGCGGCAGTTATGGCATCAGCCGCATCCTGCCCGAGATCGATTTCGACGCCATGGCCGACAGCGGCAAGCTGTTTGTCGGCTACAGCGACTTCACGGCTTTCCACATGGGCATGATGGCCAAAACCGGCCGCGCCAGTTTTGCCGGCCCCATGATCTGCGATGATTTCTTGCGCGACGAGCCGGAACAATTTACCCTGGACCAGCTGTGGTCCTGCCTGGCGGGCCCTACCCACACGGTGACAGGTGTAGCGAATGGCAATCCCCAGGTCGACGTGCGCGGCACGCTGTGGGGCGGTAACCTGGCGATGCTGGTGCATCTGCTGGGCACGCCATATTTTCCCGAGATCGACGGCGGCATCCTGTTCCTGGAAGACGTCAACGAACATCCCTACCGGGTCGAGCGCATGTTGCTGCAACTGCTGCATGCGGGCGTGATTGGCCGCCAGCAAGCCGTGCTGCTGGGCGACTTTTCAGGCTATAAACTGGGGCCGACGGAGAACGGCTACGATTTCGATACCATGCTGGCCTATGTGCGTGAACGGTTGCCCGTGCCGGTGCTGACGGGCCTGGAGTTCGGCCATATCCGCCGCCGCGTCACCTTGCCGTTTGGCGGTCACGCATATTTGCGCTCGAACCAGACCGGCTTCAGCTTGCAGATCGACGACTACCCGACCCTGGTGCGCGCTGCACGATGAGCGCCAGGCCGGGCAGGCTGGCGCAACTCGATGTGCTGCGTGGCATCGCGCTGTTCGGCATCCTGCTGGTCAATATATGGGGTTTTGCCTGGGGCACCCTGTCCCTGCGGTACGGCACCTTGGCCACTCCCGCACCCTGGATCGACCAGGCCGCCATCTTCCTGGTGGCGGCGTTTGCCGAGTTCAAGTTTTATCCCATCTTTGCCTTCCTGTTCGGCGCCGGTTTTGCGCTGCATACGCGCTCGCTCAGGCAGCAACTGGGCAGCTGGCTGGCCGCGCAAACGGCCTACAGGCGGCGCTTGCGCTGGCTGCTGCTGATCGGTATCTTGCATGGCTTGCTGATATGGAGCGGCGACGTGCTCAGTTCCTACGCGCTGGCCGGCATGCTGATCGTGTCGCTGGCACCAAGCGGCTTGGACCGCATACGCAATCTGGCCTGGATGCTGGCGGGCGGTTTCCTGCTGTTCATGGCCTTGCTGTATCCAGTCATTCCAGGCATGACTGCCGATGACACCACGCGCCAGTTGCAGGAGTTTGCCGGCCGCTACGCCATCTATACGCAGGGCAGCTTGCTGGCGGTGGCGGCGCTGCGCGTGCGCGACTATGGCATGCAGATGCTGTTCGTGATCGTGATGCTGCCGCATATCATCGTGCTGTTCTCGTTGGGCATCTTGTCGGTGCGCCTGGGCTGGCTGGTCGAGCCGCAGCACCATCGCCACGTGTGGCGCCGCGTCTGCATGGTCGGGCTGGGGCTGGGTTTGCCGTTCAACTTGCTGTCCGCCACGGCGCTGCTGCAGCAAACAGTTAATCCATATCAAAAAGATTACAACAGCATGCTGTTCGAATTGCTGCTGTATGCAGGCGGTCCGCTGCTGGCGGCCGGTTATGTGGCAGCGCTGATGCTGGCCGGCCCCGCGCTGATGGCGACACTGGCACACTGGCTGGCGGCGGCAGGGCGCATGGCTCTGAGCAACTACCTGGCGCAATCGCTGCTGGCCACCTTTTTATTGCAAGGCTGGGGCCTCGGATGGGGGGCGCGCCTGCGGCCAGTCGAGATGCTGTGCCTGGCGCTGGCCATCATGGCGACGCAGGTATGGCTCAGCCGCTGGTGGCTGGCGCGATTCAAGCAGGGGCCGGTCGAGGCGCTGTGGCGGCACCTGGCGCGCTAATGCTAAGGATCAGTCTGTTTGCCAGTCGAACGATGCTTGTCCCGTCACCGGCGCCGGCGTTTTCCTGGCGCGCGCGCTAGGCACCAGCGGATTGTCGACTGCATGCCATGCGAACAGCTGCGCGTCCAGCATGCAGGTACGCGCCAGGTGCAGCGCTTCGTCCGGCGCCAGCTCGGGCGCCAGCCAGCGGTACGCGTCTTCCCGGCTGACGGCCACCGGCCGCCGGTCATGGATATCGACCATGCCGCCCAGGCTGTCGGCCGTGACCAGCACGAAACCGGATTCCTCGCGATGGTGCTTGAATGGGCCGAAATGGGCCAATGTCAGCAGGAATAGCGGTTCGTTGTCACGGTGGTGGATGTGCCAGGGCTGTTTCGAACCCTTTTCACCGGTCCATTCATACCAGCCCTGCACGCAGACGATGCCGCGCCCGTTGTGCAGCAAGGGCTTCCAGTAGCTGCCGGCCAGTTTTTCCAGGCGGGCATTGATGGCAATCGGGATTTTCTTCGTGCCAGGCGCCGGTTCTGAGGCCGTGGCCCAGGCAGGGCGATAGCCCCAGAACACATCGTCGACCCGGCGTACGCCGTTTTCAATATGCATCACAGGGCGGTAAGTGCCGGGCGACACGTTCAGGCGCGGTTCGGCCTCGCTGTCGTAGACCGCGTCGGTCCAGCCGAAGCTGGCGGCCTGCATTCGCGCCGTATCGTTCTGATCAAATCGTCCACACATGGTGAAATCATACCTGATTCGATAGTTCAAGGCATTTGCATGCGTTGAACGTGAACGACCGTACAGACCGCTATGTTGCGCTGCGGCACAATGGAGTCAAGTCAGGTGGCTGACATTTTTTTAGCGGAGGAAATTATGATGTCGTTGGAAAATCCCACCATCCACAAAGGTTTCGTTATCAGTGCAACCGCTTCCCAACGCCGCGATGGCCGCTGGGTAGGCTCGTTCGTCAGTCAGAACCATGCTTGCGGTGCATATGAAGACACTTGCGATTATGATGATCGCAGCAACGAGAAAGAGGCGCAGCAAGTGGCCTTGTCGATCGGCTGGCGGCTGGCCGATAGCGCACCAATGCGTTGAGCCTGTTCAGCTGGCGCGGCAAGACGTACAGCAGGCGCACAGCAAATTGATGGCCGGGGCCAGCAGGGCCCCGGGCAAACTCGCCATCCACCGGCGCTCAGCCGGCCCGGATGGCGCGAATCTGCAAGGCCGTTTCCTCGATCTCACGGTAGGCTTCCTGCACATAGCCGGAAACCGGGTGGGCATCCATCCAGGCAAAACAAGCGGCTTCATCGTTCCTGATGGCAAATGGCAGATGATGGTCCCGGATCGATTCGGCGGTTTCCCTTACCAGCGTTGCAAACAGCAATTCCAGCGTTTCCATGACAGTCTCCTTGCCTCACCTGAAGTCATCAAGCTAGCACGATTTCCAGGCCGCTTCTGTGCGTTTGCGTACCGTTGATCTCAGCTTGCCGGATGGCCCAGATGCTCGTACAGAATCAGGCAGCCGATCACGATCAGTATCAGCCCGCCCACCAGTTCTGCACGCCTTCCTGCGACTGTCCCCAGCACACGGCCCAGCATCACGCCGATAGTGACCATGACGAAAGTGGAAAAGCCGATCGCGGCGGCCGTGACCAGGATATTGGCACCCAGCAAAGCCAGGCCGGCGCCCACTACCATGGCGTCGATGCTGGTGGCAAAGCCGGTGACGGCCAGCACCCAGAAGGAATGACTGCGCGCCGGTTCCTCTTCCTCATCGGCATCGGACAAGGCGTTGCGTATCATCAGCATGCCGATGATGCCCAGCAAGCTGAACGCCAGCCAGTGATCCCAGGCGGCGACATACGGGGCTGCAACGCGGCCCAGGGCCCAGCCTATCAGTGGCGTGATCGATTCGATTGCGCCGAAGATCAGGCCGGTGCGCAGCGCCTCGCGCCATTGCGGTTTGTGCAGGGCCGCGCCCTTGCCGACGGCGGCGGCAAAGGCGTCGGTCGACATGGCGAGCGACAGGGCGGCGGTGGCGGCAAAATTCATCGGTGGCTTTCAGTAATACCTGGCTGGGATGGATGGGCCAAAGCGGCCCGCCGCGATTTTACCCTACCCACAGCACGACCGCCGAGGCGGCCAGGCAATACAAGCCGAACAAGTGCCAGCGTCCCTGTTCCAGCCAGCTTGACAGCCAGCGCAGCGCCAGCAGGCCGGCCAGGAAAGACAAACACATGCCCAGCAAGCTCGGTGCCAGCAAATGCAGCAACGACGCGCCATGGCCAGCCGCGCCGGCGTGGACGGCCTGGTAGAAGCGCCAGCCTTCCTTGACGATGACGGCCGGCGTCAGCACCACCGCCAGCGCAAAACTGAATTCTTCCGCACGCCGCTGCGGCACGCCGACGGCAATCGCCGTGGAAATGGTAGCCCCGGAGCGCGAAAAGCCGCGAAAGGGCAGGCACAAGCCCTGCACCGCACCGACCAGCATGGCGCGCGGCAGGGTCAATGCGCCATCGTGACGTGGCTGTAGTCGCGACGACACCATGATCAGCACGCCGGCAGCGGCCAGCGCGGCCGCCATCAGCCTGGCGTTGCCGAACAGGCGTTCGATCTCGAAGCCCGGTGTGCCAGCCATGACGACATGGGTAATCAATTTCAACAAGCCGTAGCCGACGATGCCCGTCATCACGGTCGCCGCCGCCAGCAGCAGCACATTGCTGCGCAAGGCCGCGCCCGAGCTGAAATACGTCTTGCGCCAGGAAGACCAGAAATACACGATGACGGCGAACATGGTGCCGGTATGCAGCATCACCAGCAGCATCGTCAATTCGGGCGACGTGGGGTCGAGCCCCATCAGCTTTTCCGCCATGATAACGTGGGCGGAGCTCGACACGGGCAGCAGTTCGGCAAAGCCCTGGACGATGGAGACGATCAATAGCTGCAATAAGGTCATGGAAGTGTACGCTGGGGACGGGCCTGCATTTTACTGGCGCGCCTGCTTCCACGAGCTGCGTGGACGATTACAGTTTGTCCATCTTCGGGGCAAATACCTGGCGGAAGGCTTTTAGCGCCGCCGGGTGGTAAATTGTGCCGTGGGTTTCCTGCGGCATGTTTTCGACATGCCAGTCCAGGCCAGCAGGTGCAAATTGCTGCAGTACCCTGGCCAGGCGTTGCACTTCGCTGGCAATGCCCGCCTCGCTGCTGCTGGCCAGGTACAGACTGCGCCGGGCACCGCCTGGCCTGGCCAGCAAGTTGGCCGCCTGGCCGGGCAGGGCGCTGCGGTTCCACCACAGGCTGGGATCGAACGCCAGGTAGTGGTCAAACAGCTGTGGCTCGACCAGCAAGGTTTCCACCACGAACAGCCCGGCCAGCGATTCGCCGACAATCGCCGTCTCGCCGGTGCCACGGTAGCGCTGGCGCACTTGCGGCATCAGTTCGTCGCGGATAAAGCTGCGATAGGCGCCCGAACCGCCGACCACTGGCGCGATGGCGCGGTCTTTCGGGTCTTCGGTGGGGCCGGTCAGGTCGCGCCGGCGCTCGGTGTTTTCTATGCCGACCAGCCTGAACGGGCGCATGGTGCCATTGGCCACCGACACCTGCAGCAGGCCGGCGATGTGCAGGAAATCCTCCGCAATGCCACCGTCCGGCATGTACAGCACCGGCAACGGTGCGTCCGGTGGCGTATTCCAGGCGCGCGCCGCGTACACATTGATATGGCGCGTTTCGCCCAGCACCGTCGAGGCGATGGCAAAGCTTTCGCCGATCACCAGTGGCGTTGCGGCCGATGGCGCTGCTTCAATCGCAGTCGCTGGTGGCGCTGCCATGCACAGCAACGCGCTGAACAACAGGACGGAAGGATGGAGTCGGTGCATGTGGTTCCCGAAAGATTGAATAAACGAATGGAGAATTCAGCGTTGCTTTGCTGCCGCCTGGCGCAATGCCCTCGCTTCGAGCTTGTTGGGCACATGCGGACGCTTGGCCAGCTCCGCCTTGAGGGCGTCTATCGCCGCGCCAAATGCTTGCTGCGCCAGGGTTTCGGTGGCGCCTGCGTAGTGCAACAGGTTTGACTGCGCGGCGCGCAACCGGCGCAACTGGGCCAGCAATTGGCGCGTGTGCAGCCCGGGCAGGTTCTGAGCCAGCACGCTGGCCGCCAGTGCGCCGGGCACGTGATCGGGTTCGAGCAGGCGCAGCAGGGTCAGTCGCCGGGCAGCATGCTCGTCTGGCGGAATATCGAAAATCCCGGCAATATTGCTTTTAGTGCTATTCATCTGCCGCATTGTAGCCGCAAGTAGCATCCCGGTCGAACATGCATGCAGACCTTCTATGTACGGTAACAGACGGTAGCGCTTTAATAACGCCAGTACTCTGGTGCCATGGTAATGACTCTTTCATTACACACCCTTCCGCAGCCCGCCGCATGGCGGCAAAGGAGTTTCCATGCCCTACGAAATCCTCCGCAACAGTGTCACGCTGAATCAAGCTGATGGCGCCGTCACCTTTCACCTGGCCGCGTTTGGCGCTGCCAGGAAATGCCGCGTGACCTCCACCGCGCTGCTCAGCCTGGGTGGCGGGCAGGGCGAAGCCTTGTCGGTCTTTAACGCGCATCGCCAGCGGATCGCGCAACGGGCGTTCGCCTACCTGAGCCGCGACCTGCTGGCCAGCAGCGTGGTATTGCGCGCACTCGACTTTTAGCGCGACCCATCACGGCCGATAGGGCTACATGACAACAGCGTCAGCTCCTACAGTGCAAAGATGGGAGCTTGTTAAGCTATACATATGACCCTGATTGCCTGCACTTGCAGGAGTGAACTATGTATAACTGCAAAAAGCAAGCCCATCTTTTCAGCTACCACTCCTGGCTGGAACATCATTTGCCGCCCCGAACCTGCTGGCATTCAAGCGCTGATCCCGCCGGGAAGCGCATATTTACGGCAGGCTGAAATGGCAAGCCAACTGTTACCCTTGCGTGTCATGGTCGTCGACGATAATCGCGACGCTGCCGATATGATCGCCGAATTCCTGCACATGTGCGGGCATGATGCCTTGCCCGTCTATGGCGGTGCCGAAGCGATCAAGGCTGCCGACGCCTTCCGGCCCGATGTCATGCTGCTCGACCTGGGCATGCCCGAAATCACCGGTTTTGACGTGGCATCAACCTTGCGCCGTGCACGGCGCTTCAGGCATACGCGCATTATCGCGCTGACCGCCTGGGGCGATGCGCGCACGCGAGAGCGCACCCAGGTCATCGGTTTCGACCATCACCTGGTCAAGCCGGCCAGCCTGGACGATATCCTCAGCGTGGTGTCAGCGCGCTGAGACTGTTCAGCAATTGCTGGCGCCGGCCTTGCGCCTTGCGCGCCAGAGCGGCCAGTTTTTCCGGCTTGCCCCAGATTGCCTGCAGCACATGTTCCACCTCGTACGACTCCAGGCCTTGCAACTGCTGATACAGCAGTTCCAGCAAGCCATCGTCGTCGAATGCCGGCGTAATCTTCAGTTTGATATCGTCGGTGCAGTGGCGCAGGCAGGTGACCAGAGTGGCGATCGAGGTTGCCGTTACGGCATGCTGCGCGGCAAATGCCGCCGTGAAACTGTCCTGCACGCTTTGATGCTCTTCATCGACGGCCGCCATGTACTGTTCCAGCAGTGCAAACCATTGCGTATCGGCCAGCGCCAGGCCGAAGGTGGCGTAGCTGCCCGGCATGCAATTCTTTTCATCGTCTGTATCGGCATAAAATTCGTATTGCACGATGGCCGAACGTGCATAGCGCGCCAATCGCGGATGCAACTGCGGCCAGGCCAGCGCATTGGCGAAAAAGCGGTGCGTATCGGAGCGCGCCAGCCCCTTGACGGGCAGGTAGTTGCGGCCTGTCGACTTCAGTTTGACCTGATAGCTTTTCGGAAAACCGTTTTCCAGCAGATGCGTCACGAAATCAAGCGCCTGGGCGTAGGCTTCGGCACCTTCCTGCTTGATGCGGATGGTGATCGTGGCAAACACGTCATTCGCGCTGCAGCTCACCTGGTCTGTCGCGAGGTTGACGGCGTCCTGTGCAAAGCTGCCGCTGCCCTCGGTCAGCATGCGGGCGGCGCGTGCGCTGCCCAGTTGCGTGGCCAGTTTGATAAATTGCAGTCCAGTCGGTTTGGCATAGCTGGGCTCGTGTCGCAGTACCAGCACGGCGACATACAGCAGCAGGGCGATCTGGCCATCGTCATCGCTGTCCTGCGCACCTGGTTTGATCGTGTAGTCGTTGCCACGGTATTCGTTGCGCCGTATCTCGAAATGCTGCGGCAGGAAGCAGTCTTCGGCCCAGCTGGTGCCGGCCCGGATGATATTGCCGCGATGCTCGGCCAGTTTCGCCCGGCGTCCCGGCGGCAATTGCTGCATGCGCTCGAACAAGGCGATGGTCGAGGCGGCATCAGGCTCGGGAAACAGCTGCGGGTCGAGCAGGTGCCGGCTGAGGAAAAACGATTCCAGTGGCTTGCCGGCATAGCTGCCAGCACTCAGCTTGCTGTCGATATATGCCTTGATGCGCGCCAGCAATGCTTGCCGCTTGGCCTCGTCGAGCAAGTCCAGCACCAGCCATTCGCGCTGGCCTTCGGTGGTGGGGAAGGTGGCGCGCAAGCGGAAATGGTAGTCCAGCAGGGCCGGATCGGCACTCACCAGCGCTTGCCGGAAGGCCTGCGCCAGCGCCGGCACGAGTTCATCTTCCACTTGCGCGGGCTGGAGCAAGGGTGCTTGCATTGACGGCGTTTCCTGGCCGAAACCAAGATCTACGTCCAGGCTGCTGCGGCCCGGCTGGTAGTCGAACAGCAGCTCATGGAAAATGCCAATCTGCAAGGAGGTGCGCCCCACCGTCTTGCCGGGCGCACTACGGGCCTGTTCATCGAACCATGCTTGCACGGTTTTCAATATTTCTTGCAATGCCACGTGCTGACTCATCACTGCCTTTCATCTTGTTGCCTGGAAGGCACATAATGCCTGAAACTGCCGTCACAGCCTGTTCTGTTCGGCGCGATAGCCGCGCAGGAATCGACGATTTCCCGACACATCATCAAGTAAATGCAGGTATGGCTGGACGCAGATGGCGCACACCGGTATTCTGCCCATCTGATACATATTTCTAAATAGAAATACGATTATATAAAGCACGGATAAATGCACGAGAGGTTGCCCATGAGCGCAGAAAAGGATGTTGTGTACGGTACAGAAGATTTGTTGATGAGTTTGTGCAACTCGGTAGTGCGGGTGCTGAACGTCGCAACGCAAAGCAGGGTCAATTATTCCGGCATGGTGCAGCGCATTACCAAGACCGGCCTGAAGCCCGATATCGGCTGCTTCGTCATGTTCGACGGCGGCTTCACGGGCCTGGTGGTGCTCAATTTCGCGGCTGACACGGCGATGGAAATCTATGAGCGCTATATGCTGCACATGGGCATGCCGAAGTCGGAACTGGCCTCGTTTTACACCTCCGATGAAGTGTCGAACATCATGGGCGAGCTGATGAACCAGATCGTCGGCGACTTCACGGGCAAGGTGCGGCGCGAGTTGCAAACCAATATCACGCAGAGCCAGCCAAAAATGCTGGTGCTCAACAAGCAGGTCATGCTCAGCGTCGATACGCCGCTGGACCGTCCTGAAATGCGCCGCGTGACGTTTTACACGGAAAAGAACAATATTTTCTACCTGGAACTGGCGATCGATCGCACCGAATTCATCAAGCTGCACGATTTCGATTCGCGCGAAATCGACACCGATTCGCTGATGGATTCCGAATTCGCCAACAAGGCCAGGGAAGCCGAACCCGCGCCGGCGCCGGCCCCGGCGGACGACGACAACGAAGACCTGTTGAAGTCGCTGGGCATGTAAGCCTGCCCGGTGCTGGCGGCCCGGCAATTACCTGGCCGCCATCGCCTTCGAGATTTCTATCTCACTCAGTTTCCAGCTCCACAGGCCATGGCGGCGCAAGACCAGGCCGCCGCCATCTTCCTGCCTGGCTGCCGGACGGATCACGAAGCGGTCCCAGCCGGCATACGAGGCCGTGTAGCGGGCTTTGCTGTCCGCCTTCGGTGCAGGCTGCGTTTCTGCGCCGCCCACCTCGCTTGCCTCGCTCACCCTCCCGTCACTGCTGACCACGCTCTTGTTGACCAGCGCCACCACGCCTGCAGGCGAGACCATGGCGTCGACCATCTTGTTGGTCATGCTGCTGACCAAAGCCTGGCCCATGGCGGCAAACGGATTGTCCGCTCCGGCAGTGGCCTTGATGCCGTCGGCCATGGCGCCGTTGATCTGCTGCTTGACGTTCTCGCGCAGGGCGGGAAAATCGACATGCTCGGCCAGCGCGGCGGCGTCGCGTTCGGCCAGCGCCGTTTTCATCTGGTGCAGGGTGTACCAGGGCGTGGCATATGTGACTGCGCCAAGGGCAATGAGGAAAAACGCGGCGGCAAGAATGATTTTTTTCACGGGATTTTTCAAGTGGCTTCAGTGTCAGGACCCCGCCAGTGTAGCGAGCCGCGGCACGCCTGTCATGGTCTTTTGGCCGGGAATGCCGTGTGACAGGTGCTGTATAATGGTGGAAAAGTATTCACTACCTGTTTTCACTGGATAAAGACCCGATACCACATGCTCAGTACAGCTAACATCACGATGCAGTTTGGCGCCAAGCCATTGTTTGAAAATATCTCCGTCAAGTTCGGCGACGGCAACCGCTATGGCCTGATTGGCGCCAACGGCTGCGGCAAGTCGACCTTCATGAAAATTCTCGGCGGCGACCTCGAACCGTCGGGCGGCAACGTCATGCTCGATACCAATGAGCGCCTCGGTAAATTGCGCCAGGACCAGTTCGCGTTCGAAGACATGCGCGTGCTCGACGTGGTGATGATGGGCCATACGGAAATGTGGGCCGCGATGCAGGAACGCGACGCGATCTACGCCAACCTGGAAGCGACCGACGAAGATTACATGAAGGCGGCCGAGCTGGAAGGCAAGGTATCGGAATACGACGGCTATACGGCCGAATCGCGCGCCGGTGAACTGCTGCTGGGCGCCGGCGTCGCCATCGACCTGCATCAGGGTCCGATGAGCAATGTGTCGCCAGGCTGGAAGCTGCGCGTGCTGCTGGCGCAGGCGCTGTTCTCGAACCCGGACATCCTGCTGCTTGACGAGCCGACCAATAACCTCGATATCAACACGATCCGCTGGCTGGAAGACGTGCTCAACGAGCGCAACTCCACCATGATCATCATTTCCCACGATCGCCACTTCCTGAACCAGGTGTGTACCCACGTGGCCGACATGGATTACGGCACCCTGAAGATCTATCCGGGCAACTACGACGAATACATGTTCGCCTCGACCCAGGCGCGCAACCAGCAGCTGGCCAATAACGCGAAAGCAAAAGACAAGGTGGCCGAGCTGCAGGAATTCGTGCGCCGCTTCGCCGCCAACAAATCGAAAGCCCGCCAGGCTACCTCGCGCGCCAAGCAGATCGAAAAGATCAAGGTCGACGACATCAAGCCATCGTCGCGTGCCTACCCGTTCGTGCGTTTCGACGGCGAGAAGAAGCTGCACCGCCTGGCGGTGGAAGTCGAGAATATCTCGAAAGCCTTCGATCGCCAGTTGTTCAAGAATTTCTCCATCATGGTCGAGGCGGGCGAGCGCATCGCTATTATCGGCGCCAACGGTGCCGGCAAGACCACCATGCTGCGCTGTATCGCGGGCGACCTGGCCGGTTTGCAGCCAGACCAGGGCCGCGTGAAGTGGGCCGAAAACGCCAACGTCGGCTACATGCCGCAAGACCCGACCGAAGACTTTGCCAAGGACACCAACCTGACCGACTGGATCGGCCAGTGGACCAAAGAAGGCGATGACGACCAGGCCGTGCGCTCCATCCTGGGCCGCTTGCTGTTCGGTGGCGACGACGTGAAAAAAGCCGTCAAGGTGCTCTCCGGTGGTGAAAAAGGCCGCATGATGTACGGCAAGCTGATGCTGGGCCGCCACAATGTGCTGCTGCTTGACGAGCCGACCAACCACATGGACATGGAATCGATCGAGTCGCTCAATATCGCGCTGGAAAAATACGCCGGCACGCTGATTTTTGTGTCGCACGACCGCGAATTCGTGTCCTCGCTGGCGAACCGCATCATCGAGATCAAGGAAGACGGGATTGTCGACTACAGCGGGAATTACGAAGATTACCTGAAGAGCCAAGGCATCGACTGATTCGATGGCATGCCGGCTGGCGCACGCAGCGCCGCCGGCATGCCTGTTTTCACCCAGCTACCCTACGCCATGCAAACTCCAGCCATCAAATCCGTCGAGTACGAACATCCCCAAGACGGCGCCAGCTGTACCGCCCACGCCTGGGCGCGTACGCCAGCCACGCCATCCCCGTCTGAAAAAACCGAACTGATTAGCCGCATCAAGCGCTTGCTGGTCGAGCGCGAAGCCGTACTGGTCGCGCACTACTATGTCGACGCCGACCTGCAGGACCTGGCCGAAGCGACCGGCGGCTGCGTTTCCGACTCGCTGGAAATGGCGCGCTTCGGGCGCGACCATCCGGCCAGGACCCTGGTGGTGGCCGGCGTGCGCTTCATGGGCGAGACAGCGAAGATACTCAGCCCTGAAAAAACCGTGCTGATGCCGGACCTGGACGCCACATGTTCGCTCGACCTCGGTTGTCCGGTCGATGAATTCACGGCCTTTTGCGACCAGCATCCCGACCGCACGGTGGTGGTGTATGCCAACACCAGCGCGGCCGTGAAAGCGCGCGCCGACTGGATGGTGACGTCCTCGATCGGCCTCGACATCGTCGCTCACCTGCATGCGCAGGGCAAGAAAATCCTGTGGGCGCCCGACAAGCACCTGGGTTCTTATATCCAGAAAGAAACCGGTGCCGACATGTTGCTGTGGCAGGGTAGCTGCCTGGTGCATGATGAATTCAAGGGCATCGAACTGGACCTGCTCAAGGAAGAGTATCCGCAGGCCAAGGTGCTGGTGCACCCGGAGTCGCCGGCGAACGTAGTGGCGCTGGCCGACATGGTGGGTTCGACCTCGCAGATGATTGCCGCTGCGCAGACGATGGATACCGACACCTTTATCGTTGCCACCGACAACGGCATTTTGCACAAGATGCGTGCGGCCGCGCCGGGCAAGCGCTTTATCGAAGCGCCCACGGCCGGCAACAGCGCCACCTGCAAGAGCTGCGCACACTGCCCGTGGATGGCGATGAACGGCTTGCGCAACCTGGCCGAGACGCTGGAAAACATGCACAATGAAATCCATGTCGATCCGAACGTGGGCCAGCTGGCCGTGCGCTCGATCAGCCGCATGCTCGACTTTGCCGCCGCCAAAAAAGCTGGCGTGCAGCCGGGCGCCGACCTGGCCAAGGAAGCTCAACTGTTTCAAGGAATTGGTCCCGCATGAGTACTCTTGTCAACGTTTTTGCCCCGTTCGACGCCGCCCTGGCGCGCGCTTTTGAAGCCAATTTGCTGGCGGCCTTGCTGGAAGACGTGGGCCAGTGCGACCTGACGGGCGAACTGGTGCCGCCCGACGACATCGTCACGGCCCGCGTGATCGTGCGCGAAGCGGCCGTGCTGTGCGGCGCGCCATGGTTCGAAGGCGTGATGCAGAGCGTGGAGCGCAGCATCCGCATCGACTGGCATTACGCCGAAGGCGACCTGATGGCCGCTGACAGCGTGGTGTGCACCATCGAGGCACCGGCGCGCGCCTTGCTGACGGCCGAACGCAGCGCGCTGAACTTCATGCAACTGCTGTCGGCGGTGGCCACGGCCACGCGCCGCTATGTGGACGTGATCGCCGGCACCAGGGCGGCCATTCTGGACACGCGCAAGACCTTGCCCGGCCTGCGCCTGGCGCAAAAATACGCAGTGCGCGTGGGGGGCGGGCAGAACCAGCGACTGGCACTGTACGATGGCATCCTGATCAAGGAAAACCATATTGCGGCGGCCGGCGGCATACGCCAGGCGCTGGACAATGCGCGTACCCTGGACGCCGGCGTGCCGGTGCAGATCGAAGTGGAAACCCTGGCCCAGCTGCACGAAGCGTTGGCCGCCGGCGCCGTATCGGTGCTGCTCGATAATTTCAGCAATGAGATGATGCGCGAGGCGGTGGCCGTCACCAACGGGCGCGCCTTGCTTGAAGCATCGGGTGGCATCAACTTTGACACGGTGCGCGCGATCGCCGAGACCGGCGTGGACCGCATTTCAATCGGCAGCCTGACCAAAGACATCAAGGCCACCGATTATTCCTTGCGTATTGTAGGCTGATGAGCCTCACGGGCCGCCTGCTGGGGTTGGCCTTTTTCCTGCAGATATGGGCTTTGCCCGTGCAAGCGCAGGCCCGTGAGTTGCTGGCCGTCGGTGCCCAGTTCGAGCGCGTGTTCGACTATCAGCCCAACGGCGAGTTCGTGGGCATGGGAGCCGAGCTGGTGCGCACGCTGGCCTCGCGCACCGGCCATACCGTGCGCTTTCGCATGGTGCCCTGGGCGCGCGCCCAGGCGATGCTGGCACAGGGCCAGGCCGATATACTGATCGGCCCGTACAAGTCATCCGAGCGCTTGGCCAGCATGGCGTTTTCCGACAAACCATTTTTTCAGGACCAGATCGTATTTTATACGCGTCAGGATTCCCGCTTCAGCTGGGACGGCAATTATGCCAGCCTGAAGAACCGCCGGCTGGTGCTGCTCAATGGCTGGGTCTACGGTGCGGAGATGGAACGGCTACGTTCCGGCCTGCAGGTAAGTGTCGCCAATACGGTGGAGAATGGTTTGCGCATGCTGGTGCATGGCCATGTCGATGTCTTCGTCAGCAGCCGGCGCGATACCGAACCGGTGCTGGTCCGACTCGGGCTGGAGCGGCAGGTGAAGGTCTTGCCCCAGGTGCTGGAAGTGCAGAATGCTTATCTTGCTTTTCCCCGCACGCCTGAATCGGATCGCCTGCGCGTGCAGTTCGACCAGGAATTGAAAAGCCTGGTCGATGGCGGGGAAATCAAACGGCTGGGCAAACGGTACAAATTGACAGTGCCATAAGCCCACGCGCGCTTACAGCTGTTTCGCCTCGAACGTATTGCACTGCGAAATCTGACCCGACTCTATGCCCTTGGTAAACCAGCGCACGCGCTGTGCGGAAGTGCCGTGGGTGAACGAGTCCGGCACCACATGGCCTTGTGCCTGGCGCTGCAGCGCGTCATCGCCGATCGCGGTGGCCGCTTTCAGGGCCGCTTCCACATCACCCTGTTCCAGTATCTTGCGCTCAGCATTGGCGTGATACGCCCATACGCCGGCAAAGCAGTCGGCCTGCAGTTCCAGGCGCACCGACATGGCGTTGGCCTGTCGTTCGGTGGCGGTACGGCGCGCATTGTCGACCTTTTCGGACAAACCCAGCAGATTTTGCACGTGGTGGCCGACCTCGTGCGCGATCACGTAGGCCTGGGCAAATTCGCCCGATACCTTGAAGCGCTGCTGCATCAGGTTGAAAAAGTCCAGGTCCAGGTAGACCTTCTGGTCGCCGGGGCAATAGAAGGGGCCGGTGGCGCTTTCGCCCGTGCCGCAAGCGGTCGGCGTGCTGCCGGCAAACAGCACCAGCTTCGGCTTCACGTAGCTGCCGCCTTCGGCCTTGAACAGCGTGGTCCAGGTGTCTTCCGTATCGGCCAGCACGGTCTTTACGAAGCGCGCCATCTCGTCATCGGCAGGTGGCTGCTGGGCCGGTGACTGGGGCTGGGTGCTGACCTGGCTGCCACCGCCACCGCCACTGAGCAGGTTGAGAATGGTCATGGGATTGACGCCCAGTACCCAGCCGCCGACCAGCGCGATGACGATGGTGCCGATGCCGATCGTGCGCCCGCCGAAACCAAAGCCGCCACCACCGCCACCGCCGCCTTCGCCACGGCGATCCTCAACATTGTCGCTTTCGCGGTTGCCTTCCCATTTCATGATATTTGCTCCTGTTACCCTGGTATTTGTTGATGCCGCGCAAGATGCGCCGGCACGTTTGGTGATTGAAGTTGACATTATCCCAGCAAATCCTGGCCGGCAGTGTTCCGCTCAAGCGAGAGCTTTCTGCAGATACGGCGCCGTGCGGCTGTGCTTTGCTTTTGCGACCTCGCCCGGCGGCCCGCTGGCCACCACCAGGCCGCCGGCATCCCCGGCACCTGGCCCGATATCGATGACCCAGTCGCTGGCCGCCAGCACCCGCATATCGTGTTCGACGGCAATCACGGTATTGCCGGCGGCCACCAGGGTATCGAGCTGGGCCACCAGGCGATCGATGTCCGCCAGGTGCAGGCCGGTGGTCGGCTCGTCGAGGATATACAAGGTGTCGCCGCGGCTGCTGCGCTGCAGTTCGGTCGCCAGTTTCACCCGCTGCGCTTCGCCGCCCGACAATTCCGTGGCCGACTGGCCCAGCCGCAAATAGCCCAGACCCACCTCGGCCAGTACCGACAGGGGGCGCTCCAGAGCCGCCTCGCCTTCGAAAAACACCAGTGCATCGTCGACTGTCAGCCGCAGCACCTGGGCGATATTCTTGCCCCGGTACTCCACCTTCAAGGTATCGGCGTTATAGCGTTCACCATGGCAGACGGGGCAGGGCGCATACACGCTGGGCAGGAACAGCAGCTCGACCATCACTTGCCCTTCGCCCTCGCAAGTGGCGCAGCGGCCCTTGCTGACGTTGAAGGAAAAACGGCCGGCATCGAAATGTCGTTTTTTGGCTGCCGGCGTGGCCGCAAACAGCTTGCGCACATGGTCGAACAGCCCGGTATAGGTGGACAGGTTGGAGCGCGGCGTGCGGCCGATCGGTTTCTGGTCGACAGTGACAAGGCGGCGCAGGTGCTCCAGACCTCCTGTAATGCGCCCGCCGACAGGCAACACGGCCGGCGCCAGCGGCGAGTCGTCATCAGTCTCAGGCAGGAGCACCTGGCCCAGCTGGCCGGACACCAGTTCCACCAGCGCCTGGCTGACCAGGGTGGACTTGCCCGAGCCGGATACGCCCGACACGCTGCACAGCACGCCGAGCGGAAACTGCGCGGCCAGGCCATGCAGATTGTTGCGCGTCACGCCTTCCACCGTCAGCCAGCCCGATGGTGCGCGCGAGCTGCGGGGTGCTGCCTTGTCCTGCTCAAACAGATAGCGCCGCGTCTGCGACTGTTCGACCTTGCGCAAGCCTTCCGGCGGCCCGCTGTAGAGGATCTGGCCACCATGCTCGCCCGCCTGCGGCCCGACATCGACCAGCCAGTCGGCCTGCCTGATCACATCCAGGTCATGCTCGACGACGAACAGGGAATTGCCCGAGGTCTTCAGGCGCGCCAGCGCACGCAACAGCGCTTCGGTGTCGGCCGGATGCAGGCCGGCCGACGGTTCATCGAGCACATACACCACGCCAAACAGGTTCGAACGCACCTGCGTGGCCAGGCGCAATCGCTGCAATTCGCCGGGCGACAAGGTGGGCGTGCCACGGTCCAGGCTCAAGTAACCCAGGCCCAAGTCCAGCAGCACCTCCAGGCGTCCCGCCAGGTCCTGGGCGATGCGCTGGGTGACAATGGCTTTTTCGGGATGAGCGCGGCTGTCGCGCACCTTGGCCTTGCCAGTGACATACGGCGCGAACAGGGCCGCCAGTTTTGCCAGGCTCAAACGCGACATCTCGGCGATATCGAGGCCGGCAAAGCGCACCGACAGCGATTCCCGGCGCAGGCGCTTGCCTTCGCACAGCGGACAGTCGGCGCCCAGCATGTACTGCGCCACGCGCTTTTTCATCTGCGCGCTGGGGCTGGTGGCAAAGGTTTGCAGCACGTATTTGCGCGCTCCCGTAAACGTGCCCATGTAGCTGGGCGGCAGCTTGGCCTTCAGCGCCGCCCGGGTTTCTTTCGGCGTCAAACCCGCATACACGGGCACCACCGGCTGCTCATCGGTAAACAGAATCCAGTCGCGTACCTTTTTCGGCAGGTCGCGCCAGGGGGTATCGACTTCCATACCCAGTGTGGTCAGGATGTCGCGCAGGTTCTGTCCATGCCAGGCGGTGGGCCAGGCGGCGATTGCGCGTTCGCGGATGGTGAGCGTGTCGTCCGGCACCAGCGACCGTTCGGTCACTTCATACACGCGCCCCAGTCCATGGCATTCGGGGCAGGCGCCTTCGGCCGTATTCGGTGAAAACGACTCCGCATACAGCAGCGCCTGGTCTTTCGGATAGTCGCCGGCGCGTGAATACAGCATGCGCAACAGGTTTGAAACGGTGGTGACGCTGCCGACCGACGAGCGCGTGGTCGGTGCGCCGCGCTGCTGCTGCAGGGCCACGGCCGGCGGCAGGCCATCAATGCTGTCGACTTCCGGCACCGCCATCTGGTGGAACAGCCGGCGCGCATATGGCGAGACCGACTCCAGGTAGCGCCGCTGGGCTTCGGCGTACAGGGTGCCGAAAGCCAGCGAGGACTTGCCGGAACCGGACACGCCGGTAAAGACCACCAGCGCATCGCGCGGTATATCGACGTCGACATTCTTGAGATTATGCTCGCGCGCGCCGCGCACGCTGACATGGCCGGGCAGGGGAGGGGCGGTGGTGGATCGTGACATGGAGATTGCCCTGTTTATGCTGGATCGACAGTCTGGCAGCACGGAACAGGCTTGTCCGTACTCCCGCGCACACTATAACCAGCGTGACCGAGGAAGGGGCTGCCGAGCAGGAACTGGTGGCCACTTATGAGGTGGTCGATGGCCGCATTGTACGGGCCTGGTTCAGTTTTGCATAAGCGGTTGGCATAAAAAAAGCGCTCCGAAGAGCGCTTTTTTTTCACCAGGTCCGGATTACTGAACCTTGGCTTTTTTCATCAGTTCATCGCGGTAAGCGGCGAGTTTTTTCTGTTGAATCGACTCGGCAACCTGGCCTTTGACTTCTTCCAGCGACGGCAGTTTGGTCGGGCGGGTTTCTTCGAGCTTGATCACGTGGAAGCCGAATTGCGATTGCACCGGCGTTTGCGTGACCTGGCCTGGTTTCAGGGCCACCAGGGCGTCGGCGAACGGCTTGACGTAGGAGTTCGGGCTGGCCCAGTCCAGGTCGCCGCCATTGGCTGCGGAACCGTCTTTCGAGACCTTGGCCAGTTCTTCGAACTTGGCGCCGCCCTTGAGCTTGGCGATAATGTCTTTCGCTTCGGCTTCGGTGGCTACCAGGATGTGGCGTGCATGGTATTCCTTGTCGCCGGCTTGCGCCTTGAACTTGTCGTACTCGGCCTTGATTTCAGCGTCCTTGACGGGGTTTTTCTTGATGTAGTCGGCCAGCAGGGCATTGATGATGATGCTCTGGCGCGCGTTGTCGAGCTGGGCCTTGACTTCAGGACGAGTGCCATAGCCTTGCTTGTCAGCTTCCTGGATCAGCACTTCGCGGCCGATCAGGTCTTTCTTGATGGCTTCGCGCAGTTGCGGCGAATCCGCTTGCTTGCCCTGGGCGACGACTTGCTTGACGACCTGGTCGACGCGCGATGCCGGAATGGCCTTGCCATTGACGGTGGCGACGTTTTGCGCGAAAGCTGGTGCGGCGGCTACGGCAACCAAAGCAAGAATCAGGCGGGCTGGCTTTAAAATCATGTTTATTCCTATAAAAATACAATAACGATAGTTTATTCAAACGCAGAATACACGACCGGCGCCGAAAGGGGCGCCGGGGTGGTCAGTTCTTATTGAACTTTCGCTTTTTTGATCATGTCTTCCTGGTACGCCTGCAGTTTTTTCTGCTGCAGCGCTTCCGAGATCTGTGGCTTGACTTCTTCCAGGGTAGGCAGTTTTGCCGGGCGCGTGTCGTCGAGCTTGATCACGTGGAAACCGTTAGGCGTTTGCACCGGGGTGTCCGTGAACTGGCCCTTTTGCAGTTTCACAAAGGCGTCCGAGAACACTGGCGGGAAGGACGAAGGCGCTGCCCAGTCCAGGTCGCCGCCATTGCCAGCCGAGCCGGCATCTTTCGATTGCTTGGCCAGGTCTTCGAACTTGGCGCCGCCCTTGAGCTTGGTGATAATATCTTTCGCTTCGGCTTCGGTGCCCACCAGGATATGGCGCACATGGTATTCCTTGTCGCCGGTCTGCTTGACGAAACGATCATACTCAGCCTTGATGTCGGCGTCGCTGACCGGATTCTTTTTCAGGTAGTCGCCTACCAGGGCGTTGATGACGATGGCCTGGCGTGCGTTCTCGATTTGCAATTTGACGGCTGCGTCTTTACCGAAACCCTTGCTTTCCGCTTCCTGCATCAGCACTTCACGGCCGATCAGGTCTTTTTTGATCGCTTCGCGCAGTTGCGGCGAATCCGGCTGCTGGCCTTGGGCGACGACTTGCTTGACGACTGCATCAACGCGCGACGTTGGGATAGCCTTGCCATTTACAACGGCAACATTTTGCGCAAAAACAGGTACAGCGGCTACGGCGAGTAGTGCGATCAGCAAGCGGGCTGGCTTAAAAGTCATTATTAAATCCTGTTAGGGAAAGTTTCGTAAAAAACGCATCAAAATTTTTGTGTTTATCGCGTTTGCTGCAGCGTGATGCCGGATTGCCGGCCTACGCCAAAAACGCCTTCAGCGTCATGCTTCCGAAGGCGCCAATGCGACAATAGCCAATGCATGTATCTCATTATGCATCATATCGTGCACGGAATCATACACCAGACGATGGCGCATGACGAGCCTGAGCCCTTCAAATTTGCTGGAAATGATGCGCACATTATAGTGGCCTCCGCCGGAGGCGGCGCCAGCATGGCCGCGGTGGCTGGCCGAGTCGTCTTCCAACACGCATTCCACAGGGGAAAGCGCCGCTTCCAGGCGGGCGCGCATGCGTTCCATGCGCGTGGCCGGCGAGGTATCCGTGGCGGTATTGAGTTCAGTCATCATGCTTCTTCCTTGATATGTTTGGACAGGAACAGGGTCTGCGCGACGATGAAGGCAAAGAAAATGCCGGTGGCGCCAAACGCCTTGAAGCTGACCCAGGCCGCCATGTCGCCCTTGTACAGCACGAAGGCGACGAACAGGTTGAGCGCGCCCAGGAAGCCGAAGAAGATGATCCACGCAGCCAGCAGCTGGTTCCACACGGCGTCAGGCAACTGCACCTGCGCTTCCATGGTCTTGCGGATCAGGTTTTTCCTGAAGCCCAAGTGGGCAACCAGCAGGGCCAGGCCGGACAGCCAGTAAATCAGGGTCGGCTTCCATTTGAGGAAGAAGTCGTCGTGCAGATAAATGCTGGCGCCGCCGAACACCACGAAGATGAACAGCGACAGCCACAGCATGCCGTCGACCTTGCGCCTGCGCAGCAGCAGATAGCTGACCTGGCAGGCGGTGGCAACGATGCCGACCAGGGTCGCCAATACCCAAGGCGCCTGTTCGGGCTGTATCACGCCGCCGGAAACAATGCCGGACAAATACTGCTGCACGAAGTCGTGCGTCGCCGTTTCATACATGCCGCCGAGTTTGAAGGCGGTAAAGAAGGCGATCAGCGGAAAGAGGTCGAAGAGAAATTTCATTGCAAGACTTTACTATGGTCAACTAAAAAGCAGCTTAGGAATGGCTTAGGCCATTCCCATGCGCGTATTGCATCAGGGCTGTGGATCGAAGCGCAGCGAGGCGGAATTGATGCAGTAGCGCAGCCCTGTCGGTGGCGGACCATCCGGGAACACGTGACCCAGGTGGGCGTCGCAGACGGCGCAAATGATTTCGGTGCGCACCATGCCATGCGTACGGTCAACGATTTCCTTCACATTGGCCGGGTCGAGCGCCTGGAAATAGCTGGGCCAGCCGCAGCCCGAATCGAACTTGGTATCGGAGGCGAACAGCGGCGTGTTGCAGCAGACGCAGGTGTAGATGCCTTGCTCATGGTGGTCCCAGAACTTGCCGGTGAAAGCGCGTTCGGTGGCGGCATGGCGCGTTACCTGGTATTGCATGGTGTCGAGCATGGCGCGCCATTCGGCGTCGGTTTTTTGTACTTTATTGGTGCTCATGGTGACTCCTTAGGAAGAGCAGCTTACTTCAAGATGGCTGGCCCAGTCGGGCGGCAGGGCCGCATAGTGCTGGTGTTCGGCTTGTTCGTCAAATGGCTTTTGCAACACCGCCAGCAATTGCGCCACTTCCGAGTAGTCCTGCTGCTGCGCCTTGTCGATGGCGACCTGGGCCAGATAGTTGCGTAGCACGTATTTGGGGTTGACCTTGTCCATTGCAAGCTTGCGCGTGGCGTCAACGCTGTCTTCGAGCAGCAAACGAGCACGGTATTGCGTGGCCCAGGCATCGAATGCAGGCCGGTCGATAAACATGTCGCGCAGCAGCGTATCGTGCTGCGGCGCCGCCAGCTGCAGATTGCCCAGGGCGCGGAAGAAATTGGTGAAATCGACGTGATTGGCCTGCATCACGGCGAACATGGCGTCGAACAGATCGCTGTCGCCGGCTTGTTCCGTGCGCAGGCCGAGCTTGGCGCGCAGCAATTCATTCATTTTGGCTGCGAACGCCGGCTCGTAGCTGTCGAGCGCAGCTTGCGCCAGGGAAACTTCGCCGATCAGCGGCAGCAGGGCCTGGCCCAGCGCATAGCAGTTCCAGTGGCCTACCTGCGGCTGGTTCGCATAGGAATAGCGGCCCTGGCTGTCGGTATGGTTGCAGATGTGCCCGGCGTCGAACGCTTCCATAAAGCCGAACGGGCCATAGTCGAGCGTGAGGCCCAGGATAGACATATTGTCGGTGTTCATCACGCCATGCATGAAACCGACCGCCTGCCAGTGCGCGATCATGTGCGCCGTGCGCCGGCACACTTCGGCCAGCAGCGCCTGGTAGGGGTTGTCCTGCGCCTGCAATTGAGGATAAAAACTGTTGATGACATAGTCGGCGAGGATCTTCAGTTCCTCGGGTTTCTTGCGCGAGAACCAGTGTTCGAAGGAGCCAAAGCGGACAAAGCTGGGCGCCATGCGGGTCACCACGGCGGCCGTTTCCACCGTTTCGCGCATGATGCCTTGCTGCGAGCCGGTGATGGCCAGCGCGCGCGAAGTGGGAATGCCCAGCGCCGCCATCGCTTCCGAACAGAGGAATTCGCGGATCGACGAGCGCAGCACGGCGCGCCCGTCGCCCATGCGGGAATATGGCGTGGCACCGGCGCCTTTCAGCTGCAGTTCCATCGGGCCATCTGCGGTGGCGATATCGCCCAGCAGGATGGCGCGGCCGTCACCGAGCTGGCCGGCCCATACGCCAAACTGGTGGCCGGAATAGACGGCGGCCAGTGGCTGAGACTGCTCGGCGACGGCGTTGCCGCTCAGCAGTTCCACAAAGTCGGCATCGGCCAGGCGCGCAGGAGCTATCCCCACGAGGGCGGCTGCGGCGGCGCTGGCGGCGACAAAATACGGCGCCGGCAGCGGCGTTGGCATCAAACGCGTGTAGAACGCGGGCGGCAGGCCGGCAAAACCATTGTTCAGGGGGAGGGTCAGGGCGCTGATGGCAGTTCCAGTCATAATGAGCTTGCAAGCCCGGCCGAGGGCCGAAACCGCGATTTTACCGCAGCGCGTGGTTCCCTGCGGCGCGCGGCAAAACGTCAGCCCCGATTAGATGCTGCAGCGCAATATCGAAATGCGTTGACCGGAATAGCACGATCGGTCGAAACTGAAGTCAATTACTTAAAAACTAACTATCGAGGAGACACGATGTCGGTATTCCAGCTCAGTCCGGTGATGGGCCAGATGATGAATCAGCCCCTGATGATTTCCAGCATCATCGAGTTCGCCGCACGCCATCATGGTGCCAGCGAGATCGTCTCGCGCAGGGTGGAAGGTGATATGCACCGCTACACTTACCGCGACTGCCACCAGCGCGCGCGGCGCCTGGCCAATGCCCTGCATGGCCTCGGTGTCGGCATGGGCGACCGGGTCGCCACCCTGGCCTGGAACGGCTACCGCCACCTGGAAGCGTATTACGCCGTGTCCGGTTCGGGCGCGGTCTTGCACACGATTAATCCAAGGCTGTTTCCCGACCAGATCACCTATATCTCCAACCATGCCGAAGACCAGGTATTGCTGTTCGACCTGACGTTCTTGCCAGTAGTGGAAAAAATCGCCGCCGCCTGCACCTTTGTGCGCCACTTTGTGCTGATGTGCGACCGCGAGCGCATGCCGGCGTCCAGCAGCATCCCCGACCTGCTGTGCTATGAAGACCTGATCGCCAGCTACTCCGACCAGTACGAATGGCCGCTGTTCGACGAAAACGCTGCCGCCACCCTGTGCTATACCTCGGGCACTACCGGCAACCCCAAGGGCGCGCTGTATTCACACCGCTCGACAGTCTTGCACGCGTATGCCTCGGCCATGCCCAGTGGCTTGAACGTAAGCGCCTCGGATACGGTGTTGCCGGTGGTGCCGATGTTCCATGTGAACGCCTGGGGCCTGCCGTACTCCGTGCCTTTGTGCGGCGCGCGCATGGTGTTTCCCGGCGCGGCGCTCGACGGCAAGTCGCTGTACGAGCTGTTCGAAGCGGAAAAGGTGACGTTTTCGGCCGGCGTGCCGACTGTCTGGCTCGGTTTGCTCAACCATGTGCTGCAGAATAAACTGCGTTTTTCCACCTTCCGCCGTACCGTGATCGGCGGCGCGGCTTGCCCGCCGGCCATGATGGATACCCTGATCGACCAGTTTGGGGTGGAAGTGATCCACGCCTGGGGCATGACCGAAATGTCGCCACTGGGCACCACCGGCGGCTTGCTGGCCAGGCACCTGGATTTGTCCAGGGAAGCCCAGCGCAAGATCCTGCAAAAGCAGGGCCATGCGATCTATGGCGTGGACATGAAGATCGTCGACGACGAGGGCAAGGAACTGCCGTGGGACGGCAGCAGCTATGGCCATTTGATGGTGAAAGGGCCGTGGGTGATTGCCTCGTATTACAAGGAAGAGGGTGGCGACGTGCTGCAGGATGGCTGGTTTCCCACCGGCGACGTGGCCACGATTGATGCCGACGGCTATATGCAGATTACCGACCGCAGCAAGGACGTGATTAAGTCGGGCGGCGAATGGATCGGCACCATCGACCTGGAAAACCTGGCCATGGCCCACCCGGCCGTGCTGCAGGCAGCCTGTATCGGCCTGTTCCACCCTAAATGGGACGAGCGCCCGGTGCTGGTGGTGGTGCAGCGCCCCGGCATGACGGTCTCGCGCGCCGAGTTGTTGCAGTTCTTCGACGGCAAGATCGCAAAATGGTGGACCCCGGACGACGTGCTGTTTGTCGACGCACTGCCGATGGGGGCTACCGGCAAGATCCAGAAGAACAAGCTGCGCGAGCAGTTCAAGGGGCATCAGCTCGGTTAATGCCCCTTATGCAGCCTGGGGCAGGCTCTGCCCCAGCTTGTCGAGCAAACGATCACAGCGAAACACACTCAGCGTCTGGCGCTGTTCGGCGCTGCCGATATCGATCATCTCTTCCATTTCACTGCGCAGGTCGTCATGGCTGCCGGTGCGGATCAGCTGGGGCGCCGAGAAGCGCTGGCTGTCGCAGATCGTCATGATGTTGTTGACGGCGTCGACCAGGAAGCCGTAGCGTTCCTGGCCCCGTTCGATGATGAGGATCTTGGCACTGCTTTCGTCGGCCAGCGGCGCCATGCCATACAACTGGCGCAGGTCGACAATGCTGATCATTTGCTGGCGCAAATTGAGGATGCCGCGCATGAAGGAAGGCTGGCCCGGCGGACGGGTAATGGCGCCGCCGGCGTCGATGATTTCGCGCACCTGCCTGATTTCGACGGCAAACGGGGTCTCTACCATAAAAGTGATATAGACCTGGCGCTGGGCCTGGCGCGTGGCGGCGGCTTCTTCACTGGCCGGATACAGTCGCGCATGGCCCTGCTGCATCTCGACGATCTCTGCCTGCGACAGGATTTCACGATGGTCGAGCACGATGATGTCGCCGACGTTTTCCCTGGAAAGGCAACCGGCGAACATGGCGGCGCGCGCCTTGCTCAACAGCGGTATCGGCAGCACTTCGTCGGCAAAATAATGGATGATGCTGTCGACCGAGTCGACCAGGAAGCCGACCGTGGCCTTATCAAGTCGCACCACGATCACGCGCTGGTCGATAGCCGCGGCTTTGTCAGTGGCCGGCACGCGCAGCAAGGCGGAAAAATCGACTACCGCCACTTGGCTGCCGCGAAAATGCATGCGGCCCAGGCACAACTCGCTGTTAAGCAGGGAACTTTGCAGCTCCGGCACGCTGATGATTTCCTGGATCGCCGCCATATTGAAGGCAAAGGCAGAGCCGGCCGCATGGAAGCTGACGCACTGGCGCCGTTCGCCCTGGGCTTGCAGGCGCGCGTTGTGCTTGCCATTCGATGCCTGGCGGGCCAGTACCTGCGGCACGTTTTCAATGCGGATCAGCGCATGCGGATCGAGTATCTGCAGCAGCCGTGCACCATCGTCCTGCAAGATGGTGCCGGCGATGACGGCGTGCGTGTCGCCAGCGGCATAGTGCAGCGTCGAGCGCTGGGCCGGCTGCACGCGCATGATTTCGCCCGTCTCCTGGAACACGATGCCGATCAGCACTTGCTGGAAGTCGAGAATGGCAACCTTGTCGGTAGCGGTGGCAGCCGGTGCGCCAGGCCGGAACAGCCGGCCCAGGTTGACCACCGGAATGACGTTACCGCGCAGGGTGAACATCCCTTCCAGGTAGGCCGGTGACAGCGGCAGTACGGTCATTTTTGCCGGGTAATTGACTACTTCGCGGATACAGCTGGCCGGCAGGGCGAACTCGTCACCACCGAGGTGGAAGGAGCCGAACAGCTCCGCGCCTGCGCCCTCATGCGTGTCCATGTACGCCTCCCAGATACGGATTGGTGGCGTGGCCGGGCCGATTTGCCGTCGGCGCCACCTCGGTCACGGCAAAGCTGTGGCGCGCGCAGTCGATCAACAACTGGCGCCCGTGCTGCCCGCCCAGGGCGCAGAAGCCGACCTGCAGACCGCAGCGATCGAGGTATTTTTGAGCTGCGGCCATGTTTTGCTTGCCTACCTGCAAGCGGCTGTTGCAGTTGCCAAACATATTGGCGCCACCGGCCAGCACCACTTCGATATCGCCGTAGTCGGCCATGCACGCACCCATCAGTCGCAGCAGCGATGGCACAGCCTGGCTGACATAGCGTGCACCGAGGCTGGCATCTGGTCCTGGCGCTTCGGGCAGCAGGCAATGGGCCAGGCCGCAGCGATCGCCTTTTTTCCAGATAAAGCCGATACCGATGCAAGAACCCAGCAAGGCCTGTAGCTGATCATCATGCGCACCCACGCTCAGTTGTCCCATGCCCACCTGTTTGCGCGGCGTATCCCGGATATCGCTGCTCGTCATCTTATGCCTCGCCTGTCTTGTAGATCATCGGAAACTCGAATTGATAGCTGGTGCCGAGCCGGGCGATGGTTTCCGATTCGCCCAGGATCAGCCGGCCGTCGACTTTCAAGCTGTGGCGCGCCTGGCGCAACACCTTTTCCTGGTGTTCGGCATCGAAATAAATCAGCACATTGCGCAGGAACACCGCGTCGAACTGCTGGGCCGGGCGCAGGGGTTCGAGCAGGTTGTGCAGCGCAAAACTGACGTGCTGGCGCAGCGCATCGTTGATCTGCACGCCGTATGGGGAGGCCGTAAAATATTTGCGCAGCAAGTCCGGATGCGACAAGCGCAGGCGCTCGACCGAACGGCCGCTGTAATGGCCTGCGCGCGCTGCATTGAGTATCTGTTGCGAAATGTCGCTGGCGAAAATCTGGTAGCGAAAAGCCGGCTGCAACGCCTTGAACTGTTCGCACAGCATGGCGATCGAATACAGTTCTTCGCCGCTGGCGGCGGCTGCCGACCATACTTTCAGGCAGCCACCGGGATGCTGGCGCGCCCAGGCCGGCAGGTAGCGCTCGCTAAAATAGGTCCAGATTTGCGGCGTGCGGAAAAACAGGGTGTCGTTGGTGGTCACCAGGTCGATGAAATGGGCCACCTCCTCGCGGTCGCTGGCCACCTTGTCCAGGTAGGCCTGGTAGCTGTGCAGCGACAGCGCCTGCAGGCGCGGCTGCAGGCGCCGCTCGAGCAAGATGCTCTTGCGCGGCGTCATGGCAATGCCGGTATGCTCGCGCACCATGGCGATCAGGCTGGAGAGCACTTCCGGCGTCAGGGTGGCGGCGTGGTTCATCGTGTCGCCGGCTAGACCGTGAAACCGGAGACGGTCTGGTTAAGCTTGCCGGCGCGGTCATTCAGTGCGTCGGTGGAGCGGGCGATGCTGTCGACATTGGCGGCCGATTTTTCCGTTTCCTCGGCAATATACTGGATCGCCGTCGACACCTCGCGCGCCGTCAGCAGCTGTTCGTTGGCTGCCTTGGAAATATCGGAGATCGCAAGGGTGGTCTTGCCCACGCCCGTGACGATCTTGTCAAAGGCGTCGCTGGCCTGGCGCGAAATCTCGCTGCCGGTAGTGACCCGCTTGACCGACTCGTTGATCAGCTTGGAAATTTCCTTGGTTGCCTGCGAGGAACGCTCGGCCAGCTTGCGTACCTCGTCGGCCACCACCGAAAAGCCCAGGCCGTGCTCACCGGCGCGCGCCGCCTCGATGGCCGCGTTAAAGGCCAGCATATTGGTCTGGTTGGCAATCTCGCTGATCACCTTGACGATTTCGCCGATATCTTCCGAAGAGCGATTGATCAGATCCATCGCCTCGATCGATTTGGCCACAGCGCGCGCGCCTGCCTCGGCTTCCTGCTGTGTGGTGCGGGCCAGGAAGTCGGCGTTGGAGACGTTCTCGGCAATCGAGTTGATGGAAAAGGTCAGGCCGTCGATCGACGCGTTCATTTGTTCGACGGTGGCGCCCAGCGCCTGCGTGCCGACCGCCACGCCCGTGGCGCGCTCGGAAATTGCATGCGAGGAATCGGCAAAACCGCCGGCGGCGGCGACCACGTTGGCGATCACGCCGCGCAGGTCGACGATCATTTTGCCGATGCCGCCGGCCAGCAGGTCGATAGCTTCATTGCCTTCCTGCACGATATTGCAGGTCAGGTCGCCTTGCGCCGCGCGCGCCACCGATTCAAGCAATACCTTGACCTTGCGGCTTTCATCGTCCGACTTGTCGTGAATGCTTGTTTCAAGCCTGATCTGCTCGGTGATGTCGATGGCGAATTTCACCACCTTGCAGGGTTTGCCATTGAGGTCGAGGATGGGATTGTAGGTGGCCTGTATCCACACCACCTTGCCATTGCTGCCGATGCGCTTGTAGCGGCCACAGTCAAATTCGCCGCGATTGAGTTTTTGCCAGAATTTTTTATAGTCGAGACTGTTGGCATAATCCGCTTCGCAAAACATGCGGTGGTGCTCGCCCCTGATATCGCCCAGTTCATAAGCCATCAAGTCGAGGAAATTGGCATTGGCGTCCAGCACATTGCCATGCATGTCGAATTCCACCACGGCTTGCGCCTTGGTGATGGCGCTGACCTTGCTTTCATATTCCGCGTTGCGCATCTTGACGGCAGTGACGTCGGTGGCAAACTTGACGACTTTATAAGGTTTTCCATCGGCGTCGAACACCGGGTTGTAGGAAGCGCTGATCCAGACTTCGCGGCCATTCTTGGCGATGCGCTTGTAATCGGACTGGTCGAACTCACCGCGCGCCAGCCTGGCCCAGAATTCGCGGTATTGCGGCGTCTTCACATACTCGGGGTCGCACAGCATGGCGTGATGCTTGCCCTGTACTTCGGCCAGGCCATAGCCGACCACCTTGAGGAAATTGTCGTTGGCGTGCAGGATGGTACCGTCGAGCTCGAATTCGATCACGGCCTGCACGCGGTTGATGGCGGTGTAGGTCGCTTGTAGGTCCAGATCCCGGGACTGGGTGACATGACTGGCTGCGTCCATAATATTTCCTTCAATTCGAGTCGGCGTATATAAAAGGGGATTTTTTTATCGGGCTACTTGTTACATTGCGTGATAATTGGTGAGAATGTCGCAGTCATTGATGTTTTTGATTGAATATGTTTCGACTGATGTACGACATTTTCTAGAGTGTTGATTTTTATCAATAATTTTATTATTCCTCAGTCAATATGGAAAAACAAGCGACAAATTTAAATAGCGCGGAAAGTGTCGTTATTGCTTATTTTTCTGATGAAAACACTGTATTGGCATTATTAAGTGCCTGTTTTATATATTGTTTTTGTAATACTGTTGCGAATATCACGTTGATAGTCAAAAACGGTGGCTGAGCTTGCCGCGCACACCGCCGACGGAGGTGATCCTGTACCATGGCGCCAGACATCGCTCGGCAGGAAAAAATAATACGAGCGTTCGTTTCTGCGGTATAGTAAAGCGGCAATGCTTGCCCTATCCAAGACACCCACACCAACAAGGAAGAGACAATGAGCGCCGAGTATCAAGTCAATGGCTCCGTAGCCGTGATCACCCTCGCCAATCCGCCGGTCAATGGACTGGGCCTGGCTACCCGTACAGCAGCCGTGGCCGGCATCAGGCAGGCGCTGGCCGACGACGCCATCAAGGCCATCGTGATTACCGGTGCCGGTAAAGCCTTTTCGGGCGGCGCCGATATCAAGGAATTCAATTCGCCCAAGGCCCTCACCGAGCCGACCTTGCATACCCTGATCAATGTGGTGGAACAGTCGACCAAGCCGGTGGTGGCCGCCATCCATAGCGTCTGCATGGGCGGCGGGCTGGAGCTGGCGCTGGGCTGCAATTACCGGGTTGCCGCGCCGGGCGCGCAGATGGCTTTGCCGGAGGTCAAGCTGGGCATCTTGCCGGGTGCCGGCGGCACGCAGCGGCTGCCGCGCGTGCTGGGTCTGGAAATGGCGCTCAACATGATTGTTTCCGGCACGCCGGTGGCGTCCGAAAAACTGGCCGGCACGGCGCTGTTCGATGAAGTGACCGCGCCCGGCGCCGACCTGCTGGCGGCCGCCGTGGCCTTTGCCGGCAAGGTGGCCGACGTGCGTCCGCTGCCGACAGTGCGCGAGCGAAAGGTCGATTACCCGAATCACGAAGCGTTCCTGCAGTTCTCGCGCAATACCGTGCAAGCGATGGCGGGCCCGTTCCCGGCGCCGTTGAAGTGCGTGGAAGCGGTGGCTGCCGCGGTGACCATGAAATTCGACGATGGCCTGAAATTCGAGCGCGAACTGTTCATGCAACTGGTGCAGTCGCCTGTATCGAAAGCACTGCGCCATGCCTTCTTTGCCGAGCGCGTCGCCAGCAAGGTGCCGGACGTGCCGGCCGATACCCCCGTGCGCGCGATCGCCTCGGCAGCGATTGTGGGTGCCGGTACCATGGGCGGCGGCATCGCCATGAATTTCGCCAACGCCGGCATCCCCGTCAAGCTGCTGGAAACGAAACAGGAAGCGCTGGACAAGGGCCTGGCGACGATCCGCAAGAATTACGAAAACACTGTCAGGAAGGGCAAGCTGACGCAGGAAAAAGCCGAGCAGCGTATGGCGCTCGTCAGCGGTACCCTGAATTACGCCGACATCGCGCAGGCAGATATCGTGGTTGAAGCCGTGTTTGAAGAGATGGGCGTCAAGGAAGCGGTGTTCAGGCAGCTGGACGCCGTCATGAAGCCGGGCGCCATCCTGGCGTCGAATACGTCGACCCTGGACCTGGACCAGATCGCCAGTTTTACCGGCCGCCCGCAAGACGTGATCGGCACGCATTTCTTCAGCCCGGCCAATGTGATGAAGCTGCTGGAAATCGTGCGCGGCCGGGAAACTGGCAAGGACGTGCTGGCCAGTGCGCTGGCGCTGTCGAAGAAATTGAAAAAAACCGGCGTGGTGTCAGGTGTGTGCGACGGCTTTATCGGCAACCGCATGATAGAACAGTACAGCCGCCAGGCTGGCTTCCTGCTCGAAGAAGGCTGTTTGCCGGCACAGGTAGACAAGGCGGTCGAACATTTCGGCTTTGCCATGGGCCCGTTCCGCATGGGCGATTTGGCAGGCAATGATATCGGCTGGGCCATCCGCAAGCGACGCTATGTGCAAAAGCCGGACGTAACGTACTCGAAGACGGCCGACCTGCTGTGCGAAATGGGTCGCTACGGCCAGAAGACGGGCGCCGGCTGGTATGACTACAAGGCGGGCGACCGGAAGGCTTACCCATCGGAACAGGTCAACGCCATGATAGTGCAGCACTCGCAGGACATCGGCGTGGAGCGGCGCAAGATCAGCGACCAGGAAATCGTCGAACGGCTGGTCTATGCCCTGGTCAACGAAGGTGCACGCATCCTGGAAGAGGGCATCGCCCTGCGCGCCTCCGATATCGACATGGTCTACCTGACCGGCTACGGCTTCCCCTTGTTCCGTGGCGGGCCGATGTTCCATGCCGATACGGTAGGCCTGCCGAATGTACTTGATGCGATGGCCGGCTATGCCCAGGGGCGCCATGGCGAGGCTTGGACGCCGGCGCCGCTGCTGGTCAGGCTGGCTGCAGAGGGCAGGGGTTTTAACTCCTGATAGACCCAGCAGCAGAAAGCTGGAGTCAGACCCGACGGGTCTGACCCCGGATTACCTCTTCTTCACCACCATCTTCACCGCCTCATTGACGATCACCGGATTGTCCTTCTGGATGTAATAGCCGGCGCCGGTGATGCGTTCAATGGCGGGGGCGCCGGACAGGCGCTGCCAGTCTTTTTCCTGGGCCCGCACCAGGGTCTCGTAAGAGCCCATTTCCTCGATGCCGAACTTGTCGCGCACCAGCAGCATGGCCGGGGCGCGCAGCGGCGTCTTCATGTCGATCTGTTGCAGGCATTGTGACTGGGCGTCGAACTCCGCCGTTTCGGTGCTGTTGAACATCAGCTTGCGGCGGGTTTTCAGCAACATGGCGTAGGTCGAGGCCTCGGTCTGCATGCGCTGCCATTGCTGCGGATGAGTGGGGTCGAGCAGGATCAGGCCGGCCACGTCCTGCGGGTACAGCCTGGCATACACATATTGATACAGGCCGCCCAGCCCTTGACCGACCAGGATATACGGTGGTTTCAAGCCGGCCTGTACCAATAGCGCACGCTGCTGGGCGGCGATGGTACAGGGGTCGCGCGGGGTGGCGGTTTTCTGGCTGGCGCCATAGCCGGGCCGGTCATACATCAGCACGCGGTGCTGCCTGGCCACTTCCGGCGCCACGCCGTCCCACACATCCTTGCCGTCGCCCAGGCCCGACTGGAACACCACCGGCAGCGCGCCCTGGCCGGTCAAGGTGTAGGCGATGGTGGCGTCGGGCAGGGTGGCGCTGGCTGGCGGCACGGGTGCCGGTGCGGATGAAGGCAGCATGGAGCAGCCGGACATCAACAGCGCTACGCTGCCGAGAAGGATGGCGCGCGCGGGGCGGACGGCGGATAGATGCTGCATGAAACTCCTTCTTGTTCATGGTTCGGTATGACGTCTCCCATTATAGGCACATCATGCGAGCTTGAAAACATTGAACAGAGGGAACTCCAGTGCTTTTGTCACCAGCGTGCGCTGACGCACGGCCCGGCGCCATCGTACGAGGTGTCAACTGCCACGCTTGAGGCGCAGCACGATCTGGCGGCTGAGGCCCTGCACATGAGGCGCGAACAGCATCACCGCGCAAAACGCTACCGGCCAGGCAGCCAGGAAAGCATGGCGCCAGCGCGCCAGGAAGTCATCCTGCAAGCCGATATTAAGCCAGGTCACCCAGGCGCTCATCAGCAAGGTCATCACCAGCGACATGATGACGGCAAATACAAAACGCAAACGCAGGGCCTCGGACATGGGAAATCTTTCAAAAAAGTGAACAGACAAGCAGCATAGTCACTTGCAACAATCTATACTAGATGCATATTTTTAATCTGAAATTCCATAAATGGAATTAAATCGTACGAATGCTCGATGACCTTGCCCTGTTTGTTGCCATTGTGGAGGCCGGCAGCCTGAATGCGGCGGCCGCTGCCGAGCAATTGCCGGCGGCCACCGTCACGCGCCGGCTGCAAAAGCTCGAAAGCCAGCTGGGCTACCGCTTGCTCAACCGCAGCGCGCGCCGCCTGCAGCCGACGGCGGAAGGCTGGCAATATTATGAACAGTGCCGGCCGCTGGTGCACGCCCTGCGGCAGGCGACGCGCCAGCTCGACGCCAGCCTGTCGGCCGTGTCCGGCTCTATCCGCGTGCTGGCTCCCGTCAATTTCGCCAGCGGCCTGCTGACGCCGGCCTGGGTCAGTTTCATGCAGCAGTATCCGGCCATCCGGCTGGAACTGGAATTATCGAACCGGCTGCAGGACATGGTGAGCAGCGGCGCCGACCTGGCGATACGCGTCGGTGCGCTAGACGATTCCTCGCTGATGCAGCGCCGCCTGGGCAGCGCGGCTCTGGTGATGGTGGCCGCGCCCGCCTACCTGGCGCGCGCCGGCGTGCCGCACGACCTGGCGTCACTCGAACAGCATGAACTGATCGTGGCCGAGCCGCTGCGCACCTGGCGCTTGCACCGGCCCGGCGATGGCGCCGAGATGGTGCTGCAGCCGCAGGCGCGGCTGCGCGTCAATGAAATGCGCCTGGCGGTCGAGATGGCGGAAGCGGGCATCGGTGTATTGCTGTGCCCACTGCTGCAATGCCGCCAGGAAGTGGCCGATGGCCGTCTGGTACGCGTGCTGCCCGGCTGGATGCCGCAACCGCGTCATGTGTATGCGGTGTGGACCCAGCGCCGCTACCTGCCGGCCCGGGTGCGGGTGCTGCTGGAACACCTGGCGCAATTTGCGCAAAACTGCCCTGCGCTCAATGATCCTGCCTAGCTTTGCCGTTGTTGCAGCTGCAACTGCAGCCACCCGGCAAAGGCCCGCAGGCGCGGCACGAATTGTCCGTCCGGCACGCCACCCTGGCCCGCATGGGCCATGAAAAAGTCGATCTGTTCCTGCATCGCCGGATAGGTGCTGAGAAATAGCGCCGCATGCTGCTCCAGGGTTTGCGGCCACGATGGTTCGTTTTCCGCACGCAGCACGCTGGTCGCGCGGATCAGCTTGCGCGCCGCTTCTCGTTGCCTGCGCACGATTTTTGCCGCATCCCGGGTTTGTTCCATCTCCTGTGCCTGGCGTTCGAGTACCTCGACGGCATCGCCATTGACGGCCAGCGCGATGGTGCGCGACGGCTGGAATGGCGGGAAGCACACCGCCAGGTCGTTGCCCCAGATGCAGCGGCAATGGTGCTTGAGCCAATAGCCCCAGCTGTGCAGGTTACGCGGCGCCAGCGCGTCGATGCGCGTGCCGATATCGAAATCGATCTTGCTCACCTCGGGATGGCGGGCCGCCAGCGCCAGGCGCAGTGCTTCGAGCATGCTGCTGTCGCGCGGCGCCGGGCGGTGACGCAGGATCAGGGTCACGTCGAGGTCGGACACACCCGGCGTCGCATCGCCGCGCGCCACGCTGCCGTACAGATAAATGCCGTCGAGCAGTTCCCCGGCCTGCGCCAGCAGCGCCGTGCGCAGGTCGTCGATCAGGTCAAGATAAGCTGGCTGGAAAGGGCCGCGTGGAGCGGGGGCGATGGTGCGTGCGGTGACGGTCATGCGATAGGCTGGTGTTTGAAAAGCCGGACTGTAGCATGCGCCAGCGCACGCTGGCTTGCACATCTTTCCAAAAAGAAAAACCGAGCGCTTGTACTTCGCGCCGGGATCGCGTTAAGATAAACCAACCTGGCGTGATTGGTCATATTGTCCTTGCGCAGTTCACTTACCCCATCTTACGAGAGATGCAATGAAATATCTGATCATTCCCTGTTTGTTGGCCATTACCGGCTGCGAGGTTTTGTATGAGGCGAATCGGGACAAGATCGGTGAGTATTGCAACAGTCTCAACAATTTTGATGACCGCAACGCCTGCCGCAAACGCAACCAGACCAGCTATCAGGAATATGTGCAGCAGCGCGACAAGTTGCAGAAGGGCGCGAGCGAAAAGTAATATGGGTTGTGCATGAAAAAACGCCGCCGGGAGTGATCCCGGCGGCGTTTTCTCATGGCGATGCACCGGCACGTGTGCCGGTGCAGATGCTGCATCAATCGTCAGCGTAGATATTGTTGTCCTTGGTTTCACGCACGAACAGGGTGCCGATCACGACCGTGGCCAGGGCCACGATGATCGGATACCACAGGCCATAATAGATGTCGCCCTTGAAGGCAACCAGCGCGAACGCGGTGGTCGGCAGCAGGCCGCCGAACCAGCCATTGCCGATATGGTAGGGCAGCGACATCGAGGTGTAGCGTATGCGGGTCGGGAACATTTCCACCAGCATGGCGGCAATCGGGCCGTACACCATGGTGACATACAGCACCAGGATAAACAGCAGCAGCACTACCATCGGCTTGTTGATGCGGTCCGGGTCGGCCTTGGCAGGATAGCCCGCTTCCTTGACGCCAGTGCCGATTTCCTTCTTGAAGGCTGCTTCTTTGGCCTTGCTGTCGGCGTCGAAGTTCAGGCCATCGGCTGTCATGACGGCGTTGAATGACGTAAATTCCCTGGTGCCGATGCGCACCTTGGCGATCGAGCCGGCCGGTGCATCTTCCTTGGTGTAGTTCACCGAGCTGTTTGTCAGGAAGCCGGCGGCAATGTCGCACGAGGACGGAAACTTGGTCGTGCCGGTTGGATTGAACTGGAAGTGGCACGATGCCGGATCGGCCACCACTACCACGGGCGAATTTTTCAGCGCCGTTTCCAGTTGCGGATTGGCAAAGTGGGTCAGGCCGTTGAAGATCGGGAAATACGTCAGGGCGGCAATCAGGCAGCCGCCGAGAATGATGTATTTGCGGCCGATCCGGTCCGACAGGCTGCCGAAGAACAGGAAGAAGGGCGTGCCCAGCAGCAGTGCGATGGCGATCAGGATGTTCGCCGTGGCCAGGTCCACTTTCAGGGTCTGGATCATGAAGAACAGGGCGTAGAACTGGCCCGTGTACCAGACTACAGCCTGGCCGGCTGTCAGGCCGACCAGCGCCAGGATCACGATCTTCAGGTTGCGCCACTGGCCGAACGCTTCGGTCAGCGGTGCTTTCGAGGTACGGCCTTCGGCCTTCATCTTGGTAAAGGCCGGTGATTCACTCATCGCCAGGCGGATCCATACGGAAATGGCAAGCAGCACCACCGACACCAGGAACGGCACGCGCCAGCCCCAGGCCTCGAACTCCGCTTCGCCGGTCGCCAGGCGGGTGCCCAGGATCACCATCAGCGACAGGAAGAAACCCAGCGTGGCGGTGGTCTGTATCCAGGCAGTGAACGCACCGCGCTTGCCTTCCGGAGCGTGCTCGGCCACGTAAGTGGCTGCGCCGCCATATTCGCCGCCCAACGCCAGGCCCTGCAGGATGCGCAGGATGACCAGGATAATCGGCGCCGCGATACCGATCGAAGCGTGGCCCGGCAGCAGGCCGACGATAAAGGTCGAGGCACCCATGATCAGGATGGTGATCAAAAAGGTGTATTTGCGGCCTATCATGTCGCCCAGGCGACCAAACACCAGCGCACCGAACGGACGTACGATAAAGCCGGCGGCAAACGCCAGCAATGCAAAAATGAAGGTGGTAGTGGGGTCGCCGATAAAGAACTGCTTGGCGATAATCGTTGCCAGCGAACCGTACAGATAAAAGTCGTACCATTCAAAGACGGTGCCGAGCGAGGAGGCAAAGATGACCTTGCGTTCTTCCTTGGTCATCGGCGCCCCCTTGGCCGCAAATTTCCGTACGTCGGCCGAGCCGGATGGTGTTGCCATGGTGTTGTCTCCCTATGTTTTATAGTGGACCGTTGCCGAGGTCTTGCTGACCATTCTTGCAACAGCTGCGGCTCAGTCTGTCCCCGGAACCTTACGCGGCGCTTACAATTGCAGTCATTTGCACAGGCTTTGCAAGGTCTTTGCAATAGCGAACGACCGTACTAATATGTGCTATTCTCAGCCACCACTTACTATCATTTCAGGAGACGCAACATGCATGAAGCCGTGATCGTATCGACCGCCCGCACGGGCCTGGCCAAGTCCTGGAAGGGCGCCTTCAATATGACGCACGGCGCCACCATGGGCGGCCATGTGCTGGCCGCCGCCATTGCACGGGCAGGCATCGAGGCGGGCGAGGTGGAAGACGTGCTGGCTGGCTGCGCTTTTCCGGAAGGCGCCACCGGCGGCAATATTGCCCGCCAGATCGCGCTGCGCGCCGGCTGTCCGGTCGGCACGGGCGGCATGACCATCAACCGTTTCTGTTCCTCTGGCCTGCAGGCGATCGCCACGGCGGCGCAGCGCATCATCGCCGGCGAAGGCGATATCTATGCGGCCGGTGGGGTCGAATCGATCTCCTGCGTGCAGAACGAAATGAACAAACATATGTACCGCGAGGTGTGGCTGCAGGAAGACAAGCCGGCCCTGTACTGGCCGATGCTGCAAACGGCGGAAACCGTCGCAAGTCGCTACAATATTTCGCGCGAGCGCCAGGATCACTACGGCGCGCAGAGCCAGCAGCGCGCGGCAGCTGCCCAGGCCGCCGGCCTGTTCGATGCGGAAATCGTGCCGATGACCACCATCATGGGCGTGGCCGACAAGGCCAGCGGCATGCTGTTGACGCGCGAAGTGACGATCTCTCGCGACGAAGGCATCCGCCCTGACACCACCTATGAAGGCGTGTCGACGATACGCCCGGCCGTGCCGGGTGGCGTGATCAGCGCCGGCAATGCCAGCCAGTTTTCCGATGGCGCAGCAATGGCCATCGTGATGAACGCAAAGACGGCCGAAGCGAAAGGCCTGCAGCCGCTCGGCATTTTCCGCGGCTTTGCCGTGGCCGGCTGCGAACCGGACGAAATGGGCATCGGCCCCGTCTACGCGATCCCGAAATTGCTGAAAAAGGCCGGTTTGACGGTGGCCGATATCGGCCTGTGGGAGCTCAACGAAGCATTTGCCGTGCAAGTGCTGTACTGCGCCGACACCCTCGGTATTGCCATGGACCGCCTGAACGTGAACGGCGGTGCGATCGCCGTCGGCCACCCTTACGGCGTGTCGGGCGCGCGCCTGACCGGCCACGCCCTGCTCGAAGGCAAGCGGCGCGGCGTGAAATACGTGGTGGTCACCATGTGCATCGGCGGCGGGCAGGGCGCGGCGGGATTGTTCGAAGTAGTGTAACGTGCTGCATGGCGGGCCGATAGCGGTTACAGTGTCGGCTTCCTTTCCGTCTATCTCCCCCATGATCAAGCACATCGTTTTCTGGAAACTCAAAGATTATGCCGAAGGCGCCGACCGCGCCACCAACGCCGCGAAGCTCAAGGCCCTGCTCGACAGCTGTTCAGCTATCGTGCCCGGCATTCTGGCGTTCGAAGCGGTGGTGGCGCAGCCGGGCCTGGAAGCGACCCATGACATCGTGCTGTACAGTGAGTTCGACAGCCGCGCATCGCTCGATGCCTATCAAAACCATCCCGAACACGTGAAAATCAAGCCGTTTTTTGGCGCCGTGCGCGAAGCGCGCCAGTGCATGGACTACGAGATTTAACGCAACCAATATCAAAGGAACACCATGACCACCTTCCAACGCATCGTCCTCGCCTCCCGTCCCAAAGCCGAAGTCCAGCCCGATAACTTCCGTCTGGAAACTGTCGACATGCCCGCCATCAAGGATGGCGAGCTGCTGGTACGCAACCATTACCTGTCGCTGGACCCGTATATGCGCGGCCGCATGAGCGAGGGCAAGAGCTACGCTGCCTCGCAGGCGCTCGATGAAACCATGATCGGCGGCACGGTCGGTGCAGTGATCGAATCGAAGCATCCGAAATTTGCTGTCGGCGATACCGTCGTCGGCACCCTGGGCTGGACCGAAGTGGCCGTCTCCGATGGCAGCATGCTGCGCAAGGTCGATACCACGCATATTTCCGAGTCCGCCTATCTGGGTGCCGTCGGCATGCCCGGCATGACGGCCTGGTATGGACTGAACCATATCATGGCACCAAAGGCCGGCGAAACGGTGGTGGTGTCTGCCGCCAGTGGCGCCGTCGGCAGTGTGGTAGGCCAGCTCGCCAAGCTCAAGGGCTGCCGCGTGGTCGGCATTGCCGGCGGTCCGGAAAAATGCGCGTACGTGGTCGATGAGCTGGGCTTTGACGCCTGCGTCGACTACAAGGCCGGCAAGCTGGAAGCGGACCTTGAGGCGGCCACGCCGGGCGGCATCGACGCCATCTTTGAAAACGTGGGCGGCAAGGTGTTTGACGCCGCGCTGGCGCGCACCAATGCATTCGGTCGAATCGCAGTGTGCGGCTGGATCTCGGGTTACGATGGCCAGGCTACGCCGATCGACAATTTCCGCCTGATCCTGATCAACCGCCTGACCGTGCGCGGCTTTATCGTTGGCGAGCATCCGGAACTGTGGTCGGAAGGTCTGGCCGAGCTGGGCAAGCTGGTGGCGCAAGGCAAGCTGAAATTCCGTGAATCCATCGCCGACGGGCTGGCCAGCGCGCCGGAAGCGTTCATCGGTTTGCTGAAAGGCCGTAACTTCGGCAAGCAACTGGTGAAGTTGAGCTGACCAATCTCTGGCACCGCAGGCCGTGCGACAATGGCGGCCTGTTTCCACTCCGATGCCATCATGACCGATTACACCATCCGCCTCGGCGACTGGGCCACCCTGGGCCCCGACGCATCCGCCATCCGCTTTGAAGTCTTTGTCGACGAACAGAAAGTCCCCGCCGAGATCGAACTCGACGAAATGGACGCTGTCTGCCTGCACGCTGTTGCTTATGATGCTGCCGGCAAGGCCATCGGCACCGGCCGCTTGTTGCCGGACGGCCATATCGGCCGCATGGCTGTACGCAAGGCGGGGCGCGGCGCCGGTATCGGCGGCGCCATCCTGCAGCAACTGATGGAGCAAGCGCGTACACGCGGCGATGCGGCGGTGGTGCTCAATGCGCAAACCGTGGCCGCGCCGTTCTATGCGCGCCATGGCTTTGTACAGCAGGGGAAGGAGTTTGCGGAGGCGGGGATAGCGCATATTGAAATGCGCCTGGTGTTGAAGTAAGGTAACTGCTGGGGTCAGACCCCCGTCACCGTTAGCGATGAACAAGTCGTTAGCGGTGTTGAGGGTCTGACCCCGGACTTTAGTTCTGTGCGTGCGACTGGCGCCATTTATCCAGAATGACCGCCAGCACGATGACTACGCCCTTGGCCACATACTGCCAGAACGACGACAGTCCCAGGATGGTCAGGCCGTTGTTCATCACGCCGATAATCAGCGCGCCGATCACGGTGCCCCAGACGGAACCGACGCCGCCCATCAGGCTGGTGCCGCCCAGCACCACGGCCGCAATTGCGTCGAGCTCGTAGCCGGTGCCCCAGTTGCCGTTCGCTGCATACAGGCGGCTGGCCGACATGGCGCCGCCCAGGCCGGCGAACAGGCCGCTGATCGTGTAGACAAACATCAGTACCAGGCCGACCTTGATGCCGGTCAGACGTGCTGCCTGGATATTGCCGCCGACGGCGTAGATATGCAGGCCCAGGGTGGTCTTGCGCAAGATAAACCAGGTCACGATCACCACCAGCGCGGCCAGCCAGATCAGCCAGGGAATCGCCAGGAAGCTGCCGTTGCCCATCCATTCGAAGCTCGGGATTTCCGTGTTCAGCACGCTGGTGCCGTCGGCCAGCAGATAGGCCGCGCCGCGCAGCGCCGTCATGGTCCCCAAAGTGACCACGAACGGGTTCAGGCCGACCAGCGCCACCAGCACGCCGTTGAGCGCGCCCAGCAGCAGGCCGACGATCAAAAAGGTGGGGATGGAGAAACCGGCGAATTGCGCCGACAGCGACATCAGCATGCCGGCCACGGCCGACACGGCCAGCACCGAGCCGACGGAAAGATCAATGCCGCTGGTGAGAATGACGAAGGTCATGCCGGAAGCGAGCACGATATTGATCGACACCTGGCGGAAGATATTCATGGTGTTGTTGCTGGTCATGAAAGTCGATTCGCCGTTGGCCGAGAAATACACGGTCAGGCCGTACATGGCCAGGTAGAGCACCACCAGCACGGGCAGCATGCCCAGGCGGCGCATCAGGTTCGAGGCATTGAAAGATTGGCTGGCGTTTGCGGCGCCGCCGTTGGTGGTAGTGGTCATGATGTTTTTCCCGTGATTGATTTTTTACGCTGCATCCAGATGGGTGGCATAGGCAAGGATTTTTTCCTGCGTGATATCGTCGCCCGTCACTTCGCCGGTGAGCCTGCCCTCGCACATCACCATCACGCGGTCGCAGATGCCGACCAGTTCGGCCAGTTCGCTGGAAATGCACAGTACCGCCGTGCCAGCGTCCGCCAGTTGGTGGATGATCTTGTAGATTTCGCTTTTCGCCCCCACGTCAACGCCGCGCGTCGGTTCGTCGAGGATCAGCACTTTCGGCTTGATCGCCAGCCAGCGCGCCAGCAGCACTTTTTGCTGGTTGCCGCCCGACAGGCCGCCGACAATGCCTTCCGGCCCCGATACCTTGACGTTCAGGCTGCTGATCGATTCGCGCGTGAGGCGGGTCAGCGCGCGGCGGTCGACTACGCCGGCTGTCGCGTGCTGCGACAATATATTCATCGACATGTTTTCCATGGCCGACAACTGCATGAACAGGCCCAGGCTCTTGCGGTCTTCCGGCAGGTAGCCGATGCCGTGGCGGATCGCCGCCAGCGGTTCGGTAATATGGACTTCCTGGCCGTCGAGCCAGACCTGGCCCGTTTGCTTCTTGTCGGCGCCAAAGATCAGGCGCGCCAGTTCCGTGCGGCCGGCGCCGACCAGGCCTGCCAGGCCCGTCACTTCACCGGCATGCAGCACGAAGCTGGCCGGCTTGACCTTGCCCGCGCCGACGTTTTCCACGCGCAGGCGCTCGGCGCCGCGCGAAGTGCGCCGTTCGTGCGAATAGAAGTCGTCGGCAGGGCGGCCGACCATCATTTGCACGACTTTCTTCTGATCGAGTTCGTCCTTGCCCAGCTCGCCTACATAGGCGCCGTCGCGCAGCACCGTGATGCGGCGCGCCAGGCGTTCGACTTCGGCCATGCGATGGCTGATATACAGAATCGCCAGGCCCTTGTCGCGCTGTTCTTCGATAATGCGGAACAATTGTTCTGTTTCACGGTCGGACAGGGCCGCTGTCGGCTCATCCATGATCAGGATGCGGCTTTCGTGCACCAGCGCGCGGGCGATCTCCACCTGCTGCTGCTCGGCGATCGACAGCGTCGAAACCATGGTGTCGGCATTGAAGCGCGAGCCCAGGTCGGCCAGGATGGCGTTGGTGCGGGCGCGCATTTCGCCGCCCTTGACGGTCCAGAATGGTCCTTTTGGCTCGCTGCCCATAAAGACGTTCTGTGCCACCGTCATGTTCTTGGCCACGCTCAGTTCCTGGTAGATCAGGTTGATCCCCAGTGCGCGTGCCTCACCCGGATTGCGGATCTTGATCGGTTTGCCGTCTAGAATGATCTCGCCGGCATCCGGCGTATAGACGCCAGACAAGATTTTCATCAGGGTACTCTTGCCGGCGCCGTTTTCGCCCATCACGGCATGGATTTCGCCGCTGCGCACCGTCAGGTGCACGCCGCGCAGCGCGCGCGTGGCGCCAAAGCGCTTTTCGATGCCGCGCATTTCAAAAATGATTTCGTCGCTCATGACTGTCCTTCCTTGCTTTGAAACTGCCGCCCGCCACCGGCCAGGGCCGGGGCGGACGACGCGTGGTCAGGCCAGCCAGATCAGTTTTTTACCCAACCGGTGTAGGTGGCGACGTTTTCCTTGGTGATGGCCGGGGTCGGCAGCAGCACCATGGTTTGCTTCGGCGTACGGCCGTTCATGATGTCGTAGCCCATTTGCACGGCGTCGGTGGCCATGCGGTACGGGTTTTGCGCCGCGGTGGCGGCAAACAGGCCGGCCTTGTTTTTCAGGGCGTTCTGGCCGTCCGGCGCGCCGTCGACGGCGGTGATCAGTTTCACGTCGGTACGCTTGGCTTGCTTGATCGCCAGTTCGGCGCCGATACCGGTCGGGTCATTGATGGCGAACACGCCGTCGATCTTCGGATTGGCCGTCAGCAGGTTCGACATCACGGTCATGCCACCGTCACGGCTGCCGCCGGCGTTCTGGTTGTCGGACAGGATCTTGATGTCCTTGAAGGCGGCCAGGGTTTTCTTGCAACCGTTGACGCGGTCGATCACCGAGGTGACTGGTGGGCCGTTCAGGATCACCACATTGCCCTTGCCGCCGATCTGCTTGGCCAGGTAGGCGCACGAGACGTCGCCGGCCATGGTGTTGTCGGACATCACGGTGGCCGAGGCGCCAACGGCGCCAACGTCGACCGCGATCACGATCACGCCCGCATTGCGCGCTTTCTTGATGGCCGGTGCGATGCCCTTGGAATCGACAGCGTTCAGGATAATGATGTCGGTCTTGTTGGCGATAAAGTTTTCAATCTGATCGACCTGGGTGTTCAAGTCATATTTGCTCGACACTGTGGTCACTTTCACGCCAGGGCCGCCGATTTTCTTGGCACTTTCTTCAGCACCGCGGCCAATTGCCACGAAAAACGGGTTGGCCAGGTCGCCCACGCTCACGCCGATCGATTTCAACGGCTTGTCGGCAGCGAAAGCGCTGCAGGCAGCGGATAACAGCAGGGTGGCGGTAATTACTTTTTTCATGAGAATCTCCAAGGGTCTTATTGTCAAAAACAACAGTGTTACGGGTTAAACTTCTGGTGTAAAACGGCTTGTCAGGCTGTCTGGCGCAAGTCCTCGATCAGCTTGTCGAGCTTGGCCGCATCGACGGCAAAGCCACGAATGCCTTCGGCCAGCTTTTCGGTCGCCATCGCATCGTCGTTCAGGGCGTAGCGGAAAGCTGCTTCGTCATACGTGACGGCTGCTTGCGGCGCGCCATGGTTGCCGCCCAGGGCGCGCTCGAATGGCGCGTCGGACGCTTCCAGCTTGGCCAGCAGGTCGGGGCTGATGGTCAGGAGGTCGCAGCCGGACAAGGCGGTAATTTGCCCGGTGTTGCGGAAGCTGGCGCCCATTACCTGAGTCGGGATGCCATGCTGCTTGTAATACTGGTAGATGCGGGTGACCGACTGCACGCCCGGATCGTTGGACAGCGATCGGGCCGTTTCGTCCCACGAGGCGCCGAGCGACTTCTTGTGCCAGTCGTAGATACGACCCACAAAAGGCGAAATCAGGCGCACTTTGGCGTCGGCGCAGGCTACCGCCTGGCAGAACGCAAACAGCAGCGTCAGGTTGCAGAAGATGCCATCGGCTTCCAGTTCGCGCGCAGCCTGTATGCCTTCCCAGGTGGCGGCGATCTTGATCAGCACGCGCTCGCGGCCTATCCCGGCCGCCTCGTACAGCGCGATCAGGCGGCGCGCGCGCGCCACGGTGGCGGCGCGGTCAAAGCTCAAACGGGCGTCGACTTCGGTCGACACGCGGCCCGGCACCACTTTCAGGATTTCCAGGCCGAAACGCACCAGCACCTGGTCGACGATATCGTCCAGTGCAGCGGTCTTGTGTTCGGCAACCGTGCTCGCCAGCAAGGGCGCGTAGTCAGGCTGCAGCACCGCTTTCAGGATCAGGGAAGGATTGGTGGTCGCGTCTTGCGGCGCAAAACGGGCCAGTTGCAGGAAATCGCCGGTGTCGGCGACTACCGTGCTTGCTTGCTTCAGTTGTTGCAGTTGATTCATCGTGACTTGTCCTTAGGTAGACGACAGTTGATGCAGGGCCTGGACGGCAGGAAAAAGGCTGCGGTACTTGTTATAGCGGATCGTCAGTGCCGCATATTGCGCCGCATCCGGTGCAAAGCTGTTCTTGATCGGCAGTCCCGTCGCCAGCAGGCTGGTGTGGCCGATGGCGGCAAAGCCCAGCTTGGCCGCACCCATGCTGGCCGACAACTCGCTGTTGTGCAGGGTGCGCATTTCGCGGCCCAGCACGTTGGCCAGCAATTGCGCCCAGTACTGGCTGCGCGCGCCGCCGCCAACCAGCAGGCAGTGCGGCACGCTGGCGCCGGTCGACATGACGGCCGCCATGGCGTCGCGCAAGGCAAATGCCACGCCTTCCAGTACAGCATAGCCAAGCTGCGCCGGATTGCTGTCATGGCCCAGCTGTAAAAACGCGCCGCGCACTTGCGGATCGTTGTGCGGCGTGCGCTCGCCCGACAGATAGGGCAGGAACAGCGGCGCGTCAGGCGTGACGGCCTGGCTCAGGGGGATGCCGGCTTCGACCAGCGCCAGCAGCGCCGCTTCACTGGCCTGGTTCAGCACGCCAGTGGCCCAGCGCAGGCAGCTGGCACCGGACAAAATGGCGCCCATGGCGTACCAGCGGCCGGGCAGGGCGTGGCAAAAGCTGTGCACGCCGCCGTTCGGATTGCCCAGCGGCTGCTCGGTGACGGACACGATGGCGGCGCTGGTGCCGAGCGAAATAAAGCTGTCGCCCGCATGGACTGCGCCGATGCCCACGGCCGAGACCGGGTTGTCGCCGCCACCGCCAGCCACCACCACGCCATCGGGCAAGCCCAGCTGTTTGGCGGTTGGCTCCAGCACGGTGCCGGTGGCGGCATCGCCTTCGACCAGCGGCGGCAATTGTGTCAGGCGCAGGCCGCACGCCTCCACGATGGGGGCAAACCAGGCGCGGCGCGCCTCGTCCAGCCACAGCGTGCCGGCCGCGTCGGACATGTCGGTGATGCGCTGGCCCGTCAGGCGCAGGCGCAGATAGTCTTTCGGCGACAGCACGCAATCGATCACGGCAAACGCCTGCGGCTCGTGTTTTTGCAGCCACAGCAATTTTGGCGCGGTCAGGCCGGCCATCGCCAGGCTGCCGGTGACGTCGGCAAACGCCGGGTAGTCGTGCGCCAGCTGCGCCGCTTCCGCATGGGCGCGCGCATCGTTCCACAGGATGGCGGGGCGGATGCACGCGTCATTGCAGTCAAGCAGCACCGCGCCATGCATCTGGCCCGACAGGCCGATGCAGGCGATGGCCGCGTATTCGTCGGCATGGTTGCTGCGCAATTGCGCCAGCGCCGCCACGCAGGCATCCCACCAGTCTTGCGGCGCCTGTTCGGACCAGCCCGGCTGCGGGCGCGACACGGCCAGTCGTACCGAGGCCTGGCCGCGGATGGCGCCGTGGCTGTCCATCAGCACGGTTTTCAGTTCGGAGGTACCGAGATCGATACCGAGGGAAATTTTGTTGATCATGGTCTTCAGGTAAAGGAATCAGGAACAGCCGCACGAGTTGCGCACGCGCAGCACCGGCGACAATCGCTGCACATATTGCGCGCGTTGCGGGTGGGCCAGCCGCTCGATCAGCAGGTCGACCGCCATCGCGCCCAGTTCCTCCAGTGGCTGGGCCATCACGGTCAGGCGCGGACTGAAATAATCGGCCCAGTCGAAATCATCGAAGCCGGCCAGCGCCATGTCTTGCGGTACGGCCAGGCAGGCATCGCGCAGCGCATGCATGGTGCCGATGGTCATCAGGTTATTGCCGGCGACAATCGCCGTCGGGCGCTGCGGCAGCGCCAGCAGTTCGCGCGTGGCCGCGCCGCTGAGCTCCAGATTGGAATGGCCCCATTGCAGCAGGGCGGCATCAAACGGCAGGCCTGCACGCTGCAGCGCCAGCTGGTAGCCGGCGATGCGCTCGTCGGTGGTCGACAGGCCCGGCGCGCCAGCGATAAAGCCGATGCGGCGGTGGCCGTGCACCGTGATCAGATGGCTGACCAGTTCGCACGTCGCTTCGATATTTTCCACGCCGACCTGGTCAAACGCTTGCGGCGACATGCGATCGACCAGTACCGAGGCGATCTTGTTACTTTGAAGATATTCCAGTGCACGGCCCTGCGGATCGCCCGATGGCGCCAGCACGATGCCATCGACACGGCGCTGGTGCAGGTTCTGCACCACTTTGAGTTCCTGCGAAGGGTCGTCGTGGGTATCGGAAAACAGCATCATCAGGCCATGGCGCGTGCAGGCGGCCTCGATGGCGCGCACGGTTTCGCTGAAATAATGATTGGTAAATGCGGAGATGGCCACGCCGATGGTGCCGGAAGACGAGCCAGCCAGTGCGCGCGCCAGCATATTGGGCACATAGCCAATCTGCTGCATCGCCGCGTTGACGGCGGCGACGGTTTTCGGGCTGACCTTGCGGGTGCCGTTCAGTACGTGCGAGACGGTCGACAGCGATACGTCCGCCGCCCGCGCTACATCTTCCATGGTGGCCATGGTGTCTCCTGGTGATCTTTTTATTTTTATGATGTTGATGCACGGCTTGGCCGCGTTTGATGCCATCCTAAACAAAAGAAAGCGCTTGCGCAAGCGCTTTCTTTTTAACGAACGCACGCTTTTCAAGCTCTCTCGTTTTTGTTTCTTGAGGGGAATGGTGTATCGTGCCCACTATTCGCCCGCCTCGCGGGCCCGTCTTTGATGGAGAGCAATCTGGTGATGGACTCGGTGGAGCAGGGCAGGCGCAAAGTCACGGCGGCAGCGGCAATCCTGGCGCTGCTGGGCCTGGTCTGGATGGGCGGTGCTGGCGCGCAGGGGGAGCCGGCTGCGGCAGCGCCGCGTTTGATGTTGGTGACCGAGGAATTTGAACCGTTCAATTATCTGGAACAAGGCAAGCTGACCGGCTACAGCGTGGAAGTGGCGCGCGCGTTGGTCGAGCGTGCCGGCATCGCCTACAGTATCGCGGCCTATCCATGGGCGCGCGCTTACAGCATGGCGCAGCAACTGCCCAATGTGCTCATTTTCAGCCTGGCACGCACGCCTGCACGCGAAAAGCAATTTCAGTGGATCGCGCCGCTGGCCCGGCGCCAGGTCTATCTGTACCAGCTCAGCAAGCGCAATGATATCGAGGTGCGCAGCCTGGCCGATTTGCCGCACTACATCACCTCGGTGAACCGCGACGATATTGCGCACACGCAGCTGGCAGCGATGGGACTGGCGCAGCAAGGCCGGCTGGACCTGAGCAACAATGCACTGTCGGGCATGAACAAGCTATTGGCGGGGCGGGTCGACCTGATCGTCGGCAATCCGCATTCCATCCGTGGCCTGTGCGCCAGCGCGGGCGTGCCGGAATCGGCGGTCAGGCGTACCATCCTGCTGTCGGACGACTCCGATTATTATGTGGCGGCCAGCCTGGGCACGCCGGCCGCGACGGTCGAACGGCTGCGCGAACAATACCGCGTGCTGCGCGGCTCGCCATTCCTGCACCAGCTGGCCGCGCGCTACCATGTGGCGCTGCGATAAGGCGTTTATTGCACCAGTAATTCGTGCAGTTCGCCCGGCGCGTCCGGGAACAGCTTGACCACCGTCGAGGTACGCGTGCCGTAGCCGGGCGTGGCGATGCAGACGGCCGACAAGACCCGCTCCAGGTCCAGCGGCACGCCGGTGTCCGGCAAGCGGAAGTCCGGTGCGCGGGTGGTGTCGGCCAGCATTTCAAAATACGCTTCATCGGGCGCGCCCAGGCACATCAGGCTGGCAAACTGGGCCTTGGTTTTCAACACCTTGGGCCAGGGCGCGTCGAGCAGCGCGTTCGACAGGCCGTAGATGCCTGGTTCCAAAGGCTGGCCGTTGCGCGGGTCGCCGTCGCCGCGGTTGGAAAACCAGATCAGGGTATCGGCGTCGCCCAACACCAGGTTAAAACCATTGTAGGCGGCGCAGGCGGGAAGGATCTGCGCGATATAGTCCTGAGCCGACATGGTACCTGCCAGGTAGTCGGCCACCAGCGCGCCGCGCGACGGGGCGTCGGCACGGTGGTCTTGCGGACTGCGGATATTCGTGATGGCCGCAAAGCGCGAAGCGCCGCCCGCAACCTGGGTGATGCCCATCCAGCTGCCGCCGCCTTGCAGGTCGCGGCCCGCATACACTTGCGGATGCTCGGGCCAGCTGCCGGCCGGGGCACTGGCGCGTTCATAGAATTCATCGCGGTTGGCGGCGGCAATCAGCGGTACGTGCGGATTGACTTTCCAGGCAAAAACGATCAGGCACATGGGGGCAAGTCCATGAACGTTTCCACGTGGCGCCCACCCGCCGTCAGGCTCAGCAGACCGGCCTCGTCGGCAGCCAGCGCCAGCTGTTCGGCAAAGCCTTCGCCGACCACCGGGTAGATTTCCATCCATGTCTGCAAGCCGTCGCGGCTTTCGGGACGACGTTTCAGCTGGGGCGACACGCCGGAGTTGGCCGCCAGTTTTGCCTGCAGGGAACGTACGCGCGCTTCCAATGCTTGCGCGTGTTCTTCTTTTACCTGGTAATAGATATACAAGTCTTTCATGGCATTCTCACAGGTCGAGTGCATCGAGTAAATACGGCATGGACAAAAAGCGCACGGCGGCGCCCTCGCTTGAGCCGAGCCTGACAGCGCCTGGGGTACTGCCGCCTTCTTCGATCGCCGCCAGCTTCATTTCCACCAGCGCATCGACGCCGCGCGCGCCATTGGCCGCCGCATTGACGATCATGCCGCAAGGCTGTTGCGGATCGCTGACGGCGAAAAGTTCGCTCCCCGCAACTGCCGTGGCATCGTCGATGCTGACCAGGGTGGTGCGGCGCTTGAGCTTGCCCAGGTACTGGCTGCGCGCGACGATTTCCTGGCCCGGATAGCAGCCTTTCTTGAAGTTCACGCCGCCCAGCAATTCAAAATTGACCATCTGCGGCACGAACTGCTCTTGCGTTGCCAGGCTGATCTGCGGCACGCCGGCATGGATTTCCGACAAATGCCAGGCATTGTTGCCACCCTTGGCCAGCTTGCCGGCCAGCTGCGGCCAGACGGCTTCAGCGTTGGCAGCGGTGGTGAGCCACTGGTAGCGCGGCAGGCCAAACGCATCGGCCACGCGCAACAAGGTGCCCGCATTGCCTTCGACCTTGCTGAACGGGGTTGCCGGCAGGCTGTCAAACCACTGCGGCAATACGGCGGAGGCATGCTTGCCGCCCAGGCCCAGGATCACCTGGTTGGCCTCGTCGCTGCTGGCGTCATGCAGCTTGGCCTTGGCCCGCAGCACAAACATCTGCAAGCGTTTCTGAACGGGAGCCTGGATGCTGCGCGACAGCTGCAGGTAGACGGTGGTGGCGTTTCTCCACATCAAAAAGCTGGCCAGCAAGCGGCCTTTCGGCGTGCAATAGCCGGCCAGGCGCACTTGCTCCTGCTTCAGGTGTTGCACATCATTGGTCAGCTGGGCGTGCAAAAAGCTGGCGGCGTCGTCGCCGTTCACCGCAATCAGGCCCTGGTCGGTAACCGGCGCCACGAAGCCGTCCTGCAGTTGGGCCACGCTCAGCGGCGCGCCAAAATCGGCAATCCCGGCACTGCCGGTGTCGGCACTGCGGGCGCCCTGCGCCAGTAAAAATTGATTCCAGTTATTCATAATTTCCATTAGATCAGCAATTAAGCATTATGATTACGGGTTCATTATAGTGATGTCGCATCAAACGCGTCGGCAGCGGGCCGAATCGTCCGCTTCTCGGTGCTTGCAGCGGGCTTATTCACGACGACCATATTCAGCGCGCCTTTCCTTCATGACGCGCATTACAAGAATCGGAACAATGGCTTTCTTTAAAAAACTTGTAGTCTGTACCGTCATTGCCGCCATCGGTGCCGGCGCCACCTTTGTGTACTGGGCCCAGCAGCCCATTACCACCGAGGGCGAGGCGATCCCGTTCGCCATTTTGCCTGGCAGCGGCGCCCACGCGACCGGCCAGCAAATTGCTGATGCCGGCATTCCGATCGAACCCCTGCTGTTCAACCTGCTGGCCCGTATCGAAGGCAAGACCTCGAAGATCAAGGCCGGTTCCTATGAACTCAAGCCTGGCACCTCGCCGCAGCGCCTGATCACGCAACTGGCGCGCGGCGAATTCGCGCAAGAGTCGCTGACCATTATCGAAGGCTGGACTTTCAAGCAGATGCGCCAGATCATGGCCACCCACCCGGGCCTCAAGCACGATACGGCGCAATTGAGCGACCGTGAGCTGATGGCAAAAATCAGCCCCGAATATACGCAGCCCGAAGGCCTGTTCTTTCCGGACACGTATTTGTTTGCCAAGGGCGCCAGCGAGATGCAGATATTCAAGCAGGCCCACGTGGCGATGATAGCGCGGCTGTCGGAAGCGTGGGACAAGCGCGATCCGGCCTTGCCGTACAAGAACCCATATGAGGCCTTGATCATGGCCTCCATCGTGGAAAAGGAAACCGGGCAAAAGTCCGAGCGCGCCATGATCGCCGGCGTGTTCGTCAACCGCCTGAAAACCGGCATGCTGCTGCAGACCGACCCGACTGTCATCTACGGCATGGGCGATGCTTACCAGGGCAAGATCCGCAAGCGCGACCTGGAAGCGGACACCCCGTACAATACCTATACGCGCGGCGGCTTGCCGCCCACGCCGATCGCCTTGCCCGGCGCCCAGTCGCTGACGGCCGCGCTGGCGCCGGCCCGTACCGATGCCTTGTATTTTGTTGCGCGCGGCAACGGCACCAGCGAGTTTTCAAGTAACTTGCCCGACCACAACCGCGCCGTGAACAAATACCAGCGTTAACATTTCAAGATAAGCTGCTTCATGACTCAATTAACTACCGCCCGCTTCATCACCTTCGAAGGCATCGATGGCGCGGGCAAGTCGACCCATATCGGCTTTGTTGCCGACTACCTGCGCCAGCACGGCGTGACACTGGTCGCCACGCGCGAACCTGGCGGCACCAGCCTGGGCGAAAAGCTGCGCGAACTATTGTTGCATGAAAAAATGCACCTTGAAACGGAAGCCCTGCTGATGTTTGCCAGCCGCCGCGAACATATCGCGCAAGTGATCGCGCCGGCCCTGGAGCGGGGAGAGTGGGTCATCTCCGACCGTTTTACCGATGCCAGCTTTGCCTACCAGGGCGGCGGGCGCGGCATGGACTTGCGCAAGATGGAAGTACTGGAAGCCTGGGTCCATCCGCAACTGCAGCCCGACCTCACTTTCCTGTTCGACGTGCCGCTGGACGTGGCCCGCGCCCGCCTGGACAGTACGCGTACGCTCGACAAGTTCGAGCAGGAGCAGGCCGATTTTTTCGCTGCCACGCGCCATGAATACCTGCGCCGCGCGGCCCAGTTCCCGGCCCGTTTCCGCATGATTGATGCCACGCAAAGCATCGCCGAGATCCAGCTTGAACTGGTAAAATTGCTTGATATTCTGCTTGAGAAGAACGTGGCAAGTGATTGATTAACATGACTAATTCACTTTATCCATGGCAGCAGGACGCCTGGCTGCAATTGCAGGCCATGCGCCCGCGCATGCCGCACGCGATCCTGTTCCACGGCACGCAAGGCATCGGCAAGGCCGACTTCATCGAGCACTTTGCCCAGGCCTTGCTGTGCGAAGACGTGCGGGCCGACGGCCATGCCTGCGGCGCCTGCGCTTCCTGCGGCTGGTTTGTGCAGGGCAATCATCCCGACTATCGGCGCGTGCGCCCGGAGGCACTGGAAGACGACTTGCCCGAGGACGGCGAGGGTGAGGAAAGCGCCAGGAAAAGCGCCAAGACCAAGACGCCGTCGAAAGACATCAAGATCGAACAGATCCGCAACCTGGCCGACTTCATGAACATCTCGACGCACCGCCAGGGTTTGCGCGTGGTGGTGCTGTATCCGGCCGAGGCGCTCAATACGCCGGCCTCGAACGCCTTGCTGAAAACCCTGGAGGAGCCGCCGCCGGGCACCCTGTTCCTGCTGGCGTCGAACAGCCTGGATCGTTTGCTGCCGACCATCCTGTCGCGCTGCCGCAAGTTTGCCCTGCCCATGCCCAGCCATGAACAGGCGCTGGCCTGGCTGAAGGCCCAGGGTTTGAACGACGCCGACAGCTGGCTGCGCGAGCAGGGCGGCGCGCCGTTGGCGGCGCTGGCCCAGTCCGAATCGGGTGGCCGCGAAGAAACCGAACAATTGCTGCAGGTGCTGGCGCATCCCGGCGTGGAGGCCGCTCTGAAAGCCGCCGACAAGCTGCAAAAGTCGCCACTGGCGCCGCTGGTGGCGTGCTTGCAGCGCTGGCTATATGACGTGTTTTCGTGCAAGCTGGCCGGCACCATCCGCTACTATCCGCGCCACCGGCGCGAGCTCGAGGCCCTGGCCGCACGCATCAATATCAGCCGCCTGATGGCCGCCATCAAGGCTGCCAACGAGCGGCGCGCGATTGCCGACCATCCCTTGTCGCCTAAGCTTTTCCTGGAAGACATGCTGCTTGATTACACGGCAAGCTGCCAGTAAAAAACAAATAATATCAACTACTTGCAATCATTATCTTAGATATCACATGAGCTATCGCCACCGCCTTGCCACACTTGCCGACCTGCCTGCCATTGTCGCCATCTACAACACCACGATTGCTTCGCGCGAAGTGACGGCCGATACGGAGCCGGTAACGGTGGAGTCGCGCCTGGCCTGGTTTAACGAGCACACGCCCGAGCGGCGGCCATTGTGGATCATTGAGTCGGCAACGCATGACTCCGCTACGCCCGCCATTCTGGGCTGGCTATCGTATTCGAATTTTTATGGCCGGCCAGCGTATTCGGGCACGGCGGAGTTGTCGGTATATATTGCTCCCGAGGCAAGGGGCAAGGGCATCGGTGCTTACGGGCTGACCCAAGCGATCGCGCATGCACCCGCAGTCGGCGTGCATACGGTACTGGGCTTTATTTTTGGGCACAATGCGCCATCGCTGGGCTTGTTCAGGAAGTTCGGGTTTGAGCAGTGGGCCAATTTGCCCCGGGTGGCGAATCTGGACGGGGTCGAGCGCGACTTGATTATTCTTGGCAAGCGGGTAGGCTGAACAGCGCAGGGCCGGGTCTAGTACAATCTCGATTATGTATATCGATTCCCACTGCCATATCAATTTCCCCGAGCTGGCCGCTCGCATGCCCGAGATTCTTGCCAAAATGGCCGAGAACAAGGTAACGCACGCTTTGTGCGTGTCGGTTGACTTGCCGGATTTCCCGCAAGTGCTGGCCCTGGCGCAGCAGTATCCGCATATTTTCGCTTCGGTCGGCGTGCATCCCGATTATGAGGACACGCCCGAGCCCTCGGTCGACGACCTGGTGCGGCTGGCGGATCACCCGAAAATCATAGCCATCGGCGAGACGGGGCTCGATTATTTCCGTTTGACTGGTGACCTGGAATGGCAGCGCGAGCGCTTCCGGACTCACATCAAAGCTTCAAGAATCACGCGCAAGCCCTTGATTATTCACACAAGAGCGGCCAGTGAAGACACCATCCGCATCATGCGTGAAGAAGGTGCTGGCGTGGCCGATGGCGGCGTGGCCGGCGTCATGCATTGCTTTACGGAGTCGCTGGAGGTGGCAAAAGCGGCCATCGACATGGGTTTCTATATTTCGTTCTCGGGCATCGTCACCTTCAAGAGCGCGAAAGACCTGCAGGCGGTCGCCCTGGAAGTGCCGCTTGAGCGCATCCTGATCGAGACCGACTCGCCCTACCTGGCGCCGGTGCCGTTTCGCGGCCGCATGAATGAACCGGGCTATGTGGCGCATGTGGCGGAATACCTGTCCAGCCTGAAAGGCATTCCTCTGGCCCAGGTTGCAGAGCAGACGACCGCTAATTTCTTCAAGCTTTTCAATCAGATAGCGTAAAGATCTCATGCAAAACCTTATGCAAAAAACGCTAGCGGCTGCCTTGGTATGCTGCGCCTTTGCGGCCCAGGCAGCGCCTGACCAGGCCAGTTTTTACCGCGCCGTATCGATCGACAACGCCCTGGCCGTGCGCGATTTGCTGCAGCAGGGCGTCGATCCCAACTTGCCCGATCAGCAGCGCGGCGATATCGCGCTGGTTATTGCGCTGCGCGACGATGCCGACAAGGCCTTCAAGGTGCTGCTGGAAACGCCACGCATCGACCTGGAAGCGCGCTCGGCGAATGGCAATACGGCGCTGATGATGGCTGCCTACAAGCACAAGCGCGAGGCGGTTGATGCCTTGCTGGCCAAGGGCGCCAAGGTCAATCAGAGCGGCTGGACGGCGCTGCACTATGCGGCCTCGGCCGGCGATGTGCCCATCATGAAACTATTCCTTGCGCGCGGCGCAAAGGTCGACGCGTTTGCTCCCACCAATATCACGCCACTGATGTTTGCCGCCCGCGAAGGGCAGGAAGAGGCCGTCAAACTTCTGCTCGCTTCGGGCGCCGATGCCAGCCTGAAAAGCAGCCACGGCTGGACTGCCACCCAGTTTGCGCTGGCGGCCGACAAGCCCGGCGTGGCGGCGATTATCGACAAATTCCAGCAGGAGCGCAGCCAAGAGCGCAGCCGCCGCAACTGAAGCAGCCGGCAACCATTTCCGAACTGGCACGCATTTGCCCCTCATCTCCAACGATGGTGTTTGCTCCTGATTGACGATAATGCCTGTGTCGCATTAATCAGGAGTCACGCAATGGGCAGTCCCTTTTACGCCAGGCGCCGGCTGGTTTGCCGCCGGCCCGCACGCAGCCCATGCGATGACACTGCTTTCTGGAACGACAAAATCGAACCGAACACGGAACCAGCCCCCATGAGGACACCCATGCTGAATGAACGCGAGATCGAGAGTTGTTATCTGGGGCAATTCATCCCCGTGCATTACCATCACAATATGCTGATGGACCAGAACCGCATGCATGGCTTCAAGTCGGCCATCGATTATGCGGTCAAGCCGGGCATGAAGGTGCTGGAACTGGGTGGCGGCACCGGCGTGCTGTCGTGCTTTGCGGCCGCCAGGGCAGACAAGGTATGGTGCGTGGAGTTCAATCCCGACATGGTCAGGGAAGCGCGCAAGATGCTTGCGCTCAATGCGAATGGCGAAAAGGTCGAAGTCGTGCATGCCGACGCCTTCGAGTACCTGCCGCCCGAGCCGGTGGACGTTGTCATCTGCGAGATGATCCACGTCGGGATGCTGCGCGAAAAGCAGGTGGAAGTGATCGAATCGTTCAAGCGCCGCTACCTGGCCCGCTTCGGCGGCCCGCTGCCATTGTTCGTGCCGGAAGCGGTCATCATGGCCGTGCAGCCGATGCAGCAGGAATACGACTTCGAAGGTTTTTATGCGCCCATCGTGCAATTCCAGGAAACCACGGCGATCCACCCTGGCGTGCTGGAACTGGCGCCGCCGGCCGTCTACAGCATTATCGACTTTACCCAGCCGACCGACACCTTGTTCGGCTTTGACGGCAAGTTTGTCGTCGAGCGCAGTGGTACCTTGAACGCCCTGCGTTTCGTGACCAAGAATATCCTGGCGGTGGTGCCCGAGCGGTCCACCACCATTGACTGGCTGAATCACTATATGTGCCTGCCGCTGGCCCAGCCGATGGCGGTGAAAGCGGGCGACGTGCTGCAAGTGAGCTTCCAGTACCGCGCCGGCGGCTCGATTCCTTCGCTGGAAGCGGCCATGAACGTGCAAGTACTGTACGACGTCAACCTGCAGCCGGCCGCGCAGACTGTCGTCTACGCCTGATGTTTTATTGCTGAAATGACAACTCCGCGGCATTTGCTCCTGCGGCGTTGTGCCATTCAGGGTATATTCCGTGTTTTACCCACCGGACAGCTTTATTACTATGGAACAGATCGATCAGCGCTACCTCGTGCAGCAAAACAAAATCAGTGACGGCGAAACCAGACCGCCCGTGTTTGCCAAGGTCATGCGCAGCAAGGAAGGCGTCTTCGAAGGCGTTTCCTTTATCAAGTCAAAAGAAAAAGCCACGGTGATGACCATCGCCGAAGCCAACCAGGCCATCAAATGGGCCACCAGCAAGAAACCCAACGCCCACGAATACATCACGAAAGTGATCTGCGTCGGCCAATAAGCCACGGCTGCAAGCGGCCACCGTTCATTCCCGTTTTTGGTCCCCTCGTCACGCCAGTGTGCATTGCGTCGCATTGGCGTTGCCACAACGCGCGCATGTTTTTATAGTGGTATCTCGGTAGCGGGGCAAGCGCGGCTTGCTCCGCACATTTATTTCGGGAGAAGATGATGCTGGGATTCGTGTTGTGGCTGCTGCTGTTGATCGTCTGCTGGCCGCTGGCGTTGCTGGCCCTGGTGCTGTATCCGCTGGCCTGGCTGCTTTTGCTGCCGTTCCGCCTGATTGGCATTGGTGTCGAAGGCGTGTTCGAATTGCTGCGCGCCGTTGTGATGCTGCCGGCGCGGGTGCTAGGTGGTGGTAGCCGTCGTTGATCCGTCGTTGAGCTTGCAAGGCGTAAAAACCCAAGAATGGCGGGCCGGAGACGCGAGCCCGAGAAAATGCCGATGGCTGCGTTGCAGCTCCTAACCGTACATGCGTACTGTTGTCGTCGCTGCGCCTTGCCCTCGACATTTTTCGGACCCGCTTGGCCCGGAGGACCCGTGCGGGCGACTCGGGCCTTTATCCGTTTTGCAGGTTTGCTGGTGGCGTAGGGGGCTAACTGAATTGCATCCTGCCTGTGGATCAGTAATCAACCATAAAACCGCCACCGATCGACTTCTGCGAATAATTGTAGTCGATCAGGCTCTGGCCATAACCGGAAAACACCTGCAGATAGCCTTTCAGGTTGGCCTTGAGGGGGAACGCCCAGCCGGCCTGTATCGAACCCTTTTTCTCGCTGAAGTTGCGGCGCATGGTAGCGGAAAACTCATGGCCTTCGTTGCGGTAGCTGACACGCACGTCGCCGTGGCCCATGTAGTCGATGATGTCGATATTGTCATTGTCCGACTTGCCATTGTCCAGGCGCTTCCAGACGCGTGCCGTGACGGCAAGATTGTCGTGTTCCATGCCCAGCTCTGCATACAGACGGTTCCAGCTGCGCGACAGGGTCGAAGTCTGGCCGTTGGACTGGTGCACCAGGCCGAAGTTGGCGTACTTGAAGTCCAGGCCGGCCAGCGATTTGTTGATCGGCAGGATCAACATCATTTCAGGCTGGTAGTTGGTTTCGCGGAAAGGACTCGATGCCTTGCGGTTATACGCTTGCCAGAAACTTTGCTGGGTGTAGCCCAGCCACAGGTCGAATGGCAAGCCGGCGATATCTTCCAGCATTTTCATCTTGAAGCTCAGCTGGTAAGTCAGTTCCACGTGCTGCGACTTGATGCCGCCAGGCGTGAATTCACGGAATGGCTGGTCGTTCGAGGCACTGCTGTAATTGGCCAGCAGCAAATAATTGTCGCGGTGCGGACGCAGGTTGAACAGGCCGCGTTTCGACGGTTCGTCCAGTTCCCACACCTGCGTCACGCGCGAAATTGGCGCTTCCGGAGGGGCGACGCCGCTCTGTGCGACGGCTGGCACGGCCGCGTTCACTGCAGCCGGGGTAGCAACCCCGGCCGGATTGGCCGCGGTGCTGGGCGAGACGGCCTCGGCCGCAGCGAGGGCGGCGCCGGTAGCGTGCGCATTGCCGCCGGTGGCGTTGGTCGCTTGTTCCGCCGCCTTGGCCAGAACGTCGAAGCAGCCCAGGCGGGCGCTGGCGTCGCCGAGCACGGCGCAACGCTGCATTTGTTGTTCCAGTTCGCCAGCCATGGCAAAGGCTGGCGATGCCAGCAAGGTGGCGATAATTATTTTTCTTGGGTCGATTTTCATAGGGCTAAAGAGACATGTCCGTAAATGCAGCGCGTTTTGATCCAGCTTAAATTTTGTTAATCTTATGCAGGCGAAAGTATAGCTGAAAGCGCCGTTTATTCGGGCCCTCCGGAGCGTGCAAGCCACCCGGTGTTGTGCGCATGGTAAACACCTGGCCGCCTGCTCAGTGCGCCAGATTCTGCGCAATGATGGTATCGGCAAGCTTCTCCGCGTCCGCCACCGGCTGGCTCAGTGTCCTGGTGGTATATAAAACTGACGCCACCATGGGCTGGTCCAGCGTCGCGCCTTCGGCATGGCTGGTGTCGACCGTGACGGTGGTCGACAGGCCGATGCGCAGTGGATGGGCCGCCAGCTCTTTCGGGTCCAGGGTGATACGCACCGGTACGCGCTGCACAACCTTGATCCAGTTGCCGGTGGCATTTTGCGCCGGCAACAGGGAAAACGCGCTGCCGGTGCCGGCCGACATGCCCAGCACTTTGCCGTGATATACCACCTTGCTGCCGTACAGATCGGTTTCTATCGTCGCTGCCTGGCCGATGCGGATATTGCGCAATTCCGATTCCTTGAAATTGGCGTCAACCCACAACTGGTCCAGCGGCACGATCGACATCAGCGGCGTGCCCGGCGTGACATGGCTGCCCAGCTGTACGCTGCGCTTGGCTACATAGCCGGAGACCGGCGCGATCACGGCGTTGCGGCGCACGGCCAGCCAGGCTTGCACCACGTCACCCTTGGCCGACAACACGGCCGGATGGCTGGCAAGGTTGACGCCGGCCACGCCGGCCTTGGCAGATTCGGCCTGGCGCTGTGCCACCGTCAGGGCCGCTTTTGCATCGTCGACTGCCTGTTTCGCATGCGCCAGGTCTTCACCGGAAATCGTGTGATCCAGCGCCAACGGCGCGCGGCGCGCCAGATTGCCCTGGGCAGTGTTCAATGCCAGGCGGCGCTGTTCGATCACGGCGTCGTACTGCGCCACGCTGGAATAACGCTCGCGCTCCTGGCGCACCACATTGCCCAGCCGCGCTTCGGCCTGGCGCAACGCCAGGTCCGCATCGATGGCGTTCAAGCTGATCAAAGGCATGCCAGCCTTCACCATCTGCGTCTCGTCGACGCGGATTTCATCGACATTGCCCGTTACCTGGGCCGACAAGGTCACCAGGTTGCCGCCCACATAGGCGTTGTCGGTGACTTCCTCTTTGGACAGCACCAGTTTGTAATACACGGCCCAGCCCAGGCCGGCCAACACAAAGGCGGCGGTAATGGCGATCAGCACGGTCTTGCGCTTGCCGGGATTTTCAGTGGAAACAGCAGTGTTGTCGTTGCTCATGGTCGGTTCTCGAATGGATTATTTGGTGGTGATCGTTGTAGAGGCAAAATCGCTGGCGCCGCGGTAGCCTCCGCCCAGTGCCAGGTTCAGCTTGATTTCCGCGTTCTGGCGCTGGTTTTGCAACTGCATGCCCAGGTCCACCTGGCCGCGCACGGTCATTTCCGCATTCAGCACGGTGGCGCGGTCGGCCAGGCCCTGTTGCAATCTGGCGCGGGCGTTGCGCAGCTGGGCTTCGCTGGCGCGCAGGCTTTCACCCTGCAGGCGCAGCTGGTTTTCCACTCCTTGCATGCGCGCAGCGGCTTGCGCCACGTCGCGCACCACATTGAACACGTTCTGGTTATAGTCGGCGATCAGTTCGTTGCGCTCGCTGCGCGCGCCACTCAACTGGGCTTGCAGGCGGCCGCTGTCGAACAGCGGCAAGGACAGGGCTGGCCCCACTAACAGGGTGCGACTGCCCGACGCCAGCAGCTTGCCCAGCTTGACCGCATCGAGGCCAACCGAGGCGCCCAGGTCGATATCGGGATAGAACGCGGCCTGCGCCGCCTCGATGCGGTTCAGCGACGCTTCCACCCGCCAGCGCGCCGCCTGCAGATCGGGCCGGCGCGCCAGCAGTTCGATGCCCAGTTTGCCCGGCAATTCATGCGGCAAGGCTTGCGCCGCGCGTGGCCGCAACTGGGCCAGCGCCGTGCCGTCCGCACCCAACAGGGCGCGCAAGGCTTCGCGTTCGGTAACGATCTGGGTTTCCAGCAAGGCGATCTGCTGCTCGATCAGGCTCAAACGCGTTTGTGCCGACAGATGGTCGTCGTTGACGCCAAGGCCGTTTGCGATGCGCTTTTCCTTGTCCGTCACCAGGGATTGCTGCAAGGCCACCAGCGCATGCAGATTGTCCATGCGGGCCCAGCTGTTTTGCATGCTGAAGTAGTGGCTGGCGATTTCCCCCGCCAGCATCTGTTCGGCCATCGCATATTCGGCGCGGCGCGCGTTGACTTCACCGAGTGCGGACGCGATCTGCGCCTTGTGCCTGCCCCACCAATCGAGGTCGTAATGGGCTTGCACGGCGACCGCCGCTTCGTTGTAGTAATTGCCGCCGACAGGCGCCGGCGTCAGGCCGTTGGCCGAATAGCGCTGGCGGTTGACGCTGGCGTTCACGTCCACGCGCGGATCGCGGTCCGCATGCTGGAAGTCAAACGCAGCCAGGGCCGAGCCGATGCGGGTATTGGCCACGTCGAGGCCGGGGCTCGATGCCAGTGCCTGTTCGATCAGGTCATTGAGTTGCGTATCCTGGAACTGGCGCCACCACTGGGCAGCCGGCCAGCCCTCGCTGGCCAGGTGAATATCGGCGGCCAGCTGCCTGGTTGCCAGGTCCTGCTGCGGCAACACATGTGTGTCGGGTGGAATGCTGGCGCAGCCGGCCAGGGCCAGCGCCAAAATTGTGCAGGAAAGTTTCATGAGAGGTAATGCGGACATAGGGTTACTCCATTGCCGCGTGGTCGACCACGACCGGCGCATTTTTCTTCGGTGGCTTGATCAACAGCAGCAGCGGCAGCACCAGGATGGTCAGCCACATCATCATCCAGAAGTCATCGAGGTAGGCAATCATCGACGCCTGCCGGTTGATCTCGGCATTCAGTGCCGCCATGCCCGGGCCCGTGGACAGGTCAAACACGCTGGCGATGGCCGGATCGTGCAGGGCCGGGTTGGCGATATTGATGTGCTCGGTCAGCGATGCATGGGCAATCTGCGTATTGCGCACCAGCAAGGTCTGCACCAGTGCAATGCCGATACTGCTGCCAATATTGCGCACCAGGCTATAGATGGCCGTGCCTTCCGCCCGCATTTGCGGCGACAGGGTGGCAAACGTGGCCGCGCTCAACGGCACGAATACCAGGCCCAGGCCGATGCCCTGGATAATGCCATTCCACACCACGGTCTTCGGCACCAGGTCCAGGGTGAAATTGGCCATCTGCCACAGGGAGAACGCGGTGATTGAAAACCCCAGGCCCAGCAGCACGCGCGTATCGACTTTGCCGGTCAGCTTGCCCACGATCAGCATCGCCATCATGGTGCCCAGTCCGCTAGGGGCTGTCACCAGGCCGGCTATCGCGGCAGGGTAATTCATCAGCCCCTGCAGCATCGAAGGGGTCAGCGCACGGGTCGCGAACAGCACCAGGCCGACGATAAAGATAAACAGCAGGCCGCTGACGTAGTTCGAATTTTTCAGCAGCCGGTAGTCAAGGAAAGACTTGCCGGCCGGGCGCAAGGCCGTGTGCGCAATAAAGTAGCACAAGCTCATGGCCAGCACGATCGCTTCGATCCAGGTTTCGGTCGACGAAAACCAGTCATTCTGTTCGCCCCGGTCCAGCAGCATCTGCAGCGCGCCGATCGACAGGCTCAGGGTGGCAAAGCCGAACATGTCGAAATTCATGCGGCGGTTCGGCGGGTCCTTGCGGATATAGCGCCAGATGCCATAAAACGCCATCGCACCGATCGGGATATTGATGAAGAAGACCCAGCGCCAGCTGTAGCTGTCGGTCAGCCAGCCACCAAGCGTCGGCCCCAGGATAGGCCCGATCATCACGCCCATGCCCCAGATAGCCATGGCCGAACCGTGCTTTTCGCGCGGATTGATGTCCAGTAGCACCGCCTGCGAGAGCGGCACCAGCGCCGCACCGAATACGCCTTGCAGCAGGCGGGCGGCAACGATCTCGGACAAGGTGCCCGACAAGCCGCACAGCACGGAAGCGATGGTAAAGCCCGCCACCGAGACAAGAAACGTCTTTTTCTGGCCAAAACGGTCGCACAGCCAGCCCGTCAGCGGCGTGGCAATTGCGGCCGCCACGATAAACGAGGTCAGCACCCACGTGATCTGGTCTTGCGAGGCGGACAAGCTGCCTTGCATGTGCGGCAGGGCCACATTGGCGATGGTGCCGTCGAGCGCCTGGATAATGGTGGCGAGCATGATGGAAATGGTGATCATGCGCCGGTTCAGCGTGGGGTCTTCCGAGGCGGGAAGGGCGGTGGCTGTGACGGAACTCACACCGATTTCTCCGTTGCCGCCTGCAGTGCTTCGAGCAATTCAGTGGCGGCCAGCAGTTGCTGCGCATCGACACCTTGCAGCAGCTCCTTGCGGAAACTTTCCGCTTCCTTGCGCACCGTTTCATACACTTGCATGCCCGCCTCGGTAAGCACCACCAGCTTCACGCGACGGTCCAGTTCGGATGGCTGGCGCTGCACGAAGCCGGACTTCACCAGCCGGTCCAGCATCGACACCATGGTCGGGTTCTCCACCCCCAGTTGATGGGCCAGCTCGCTCTGCGACGGTGCTTGCGGCGATTTGGCGATCATGGCGATGCACATCCAGCTGGCCTGGCCCAGATCGAGGTCTTTCAACCTGCGATCGATCGCATGGCGCCAGCCGCGCGCCGTCTTGTGGAGCGCAGCGGAGAAGCGCTCTTCAATAGAAATCATAAGGTAAGTCGTCTAATGGTTAGGTGTCTAACTATTATTTTACCATCGGGATATGGCGAGTGTGTGAGGATTTTTTGAATTTGGGGGATGCTTACAGATTGAGTTCAGGTGCCTGATTCGTCCAACCTGAACCGAACCTTCCTTGGCCCGGGGAGCCTTGACTTGTGGCTTGGGTCGCTTTAACCCTGGCTGTTGCCAGGCTTTGCAGTTGCTGCAGCTAATCTGTCGATGTAGCGGTTTGGATTCTTTACAAAACCGGCTGCCTTCGAGGACATCATTGCCTGCAGCAGCACCTCTTTTTCGGGCAAGAGCCGTTGTTTTGCCTGTTCGTCAAGGTAGTGGCAGTCAAGTTGCCTTGCCATCGCGCACAGAGCGTCGAGGACCTTTTCATTGTCTGCCCCGACATTCAGCCTTGCACTCACTTCCAGGATATCTGTCTCATCGAAGAGCAAATCCACACGCGTCCCGTTTTCAGTGCCATACACAAGCCAGTTCTCCAGCATCAACCAGGGGGACCCGAAGCAGGTCATCAAACTTTCCTGTATAGCTCGAGACTCGCTGACTGACAGCATCGCTTCCCCAGCAGTCACAAGGATCAGATCGAATTGCCAAGCTGCCATTTCTTTTTCCTTCTTGTGCTATGTCGGTGGAAGATCGTCGTAGGACTTCGGCAAATAGCCCCATATGCGCAGCACATCTCCGCGTACTTCGAACTCCATTCCAATTTTCTTGACCACTTCCGATATTTCTTCCGTATGGTCGATATAGGTACGTGCCAGCAGCCTGCCTTTTGACGGCTCCAGTTCTTTCAAGCCGATATCGAACCATTCAACCAGTGCGAACGGGAAGGGCAGGTGGCACAGCCACTCCACGTCCCAGCCGGAAGTAAAGCCTGTCACGGCTTTGTAGCGGTAGGACGGCCACCAGTCTTCGCGTTCGCGGAAGTAGTGGATCAACTCGTCCCATTTTGTATTGTTGGCGGCGCTGGCCAGGTTGCGTTTGGCGACGGCGGCACTGATTTTCTTGCGCATCGCATCGTTATGGCCGATGCCGGCAGTGGGCAGTTCATTCATGGTTGATCTCTGTTGCGGTGTTGTTGCGCGGTGTGGCTTCTTCATGGAACAGGTCGGCCAGGTATTCGCACAGGTCTCCCTCGGCAATGTCGTTCGGGACGATAAAGTCGGCCGGCCGGCGCTTTCCTTCGGCGCCCAGGTAAAACGCCCGCCATGCGCCGGGTGCGCCTGTGACGGCGATCAGCGTGCCAAAAATATTGAATTTCAGGGTTTTCATTGGCTGTCGCTTTGCAGGCCCAGCATCTGTTTGATCACCGGCAAAATCATCTTCCACGCCGGCGACGTCGCCGCAATCTCATCGTAATGACTGGCCCCCGGCAAGATCAGCACTTCCGCATGGTCGCCGGCCTTCACGGCTTTCGCTGCGTAATCATGCGCCACGCGCGGTGGCGAGATGGTGTCGAGCTCGCCGGTGATCAACACCGTGCGCGTGCCGTTGGGCATCAGGTCGGCGGCGTTGGTGTCGCTGTAGATGTCTGGGCGTTCCACGCTGGCGCTGCCGGCCAGTTGCCTGATGTCGCGCTCGCAACTGCTTTTGATCAGCGTTTCTTCATGGCGCAGGTCGGCCAGGCCGCCCAGGCTGACGATGTTGTTGACTGGCAGGTATTTCTCACGGTAGAGCGGGCTGGTTTTCGGCAGTTTGCTTCTTCCGGCGATCCATTGCACCAGTTGGCCGCCGGCCGAGTGGCCCATGGCAAGGATGCGGCTGGTGTCGAGCTGATATTGGCTGGCGTGGCTTTGCAGGCTGTCGAGTGCCGCATGCATGTCCTGGTAGGTACCGGGGTAGCCGCCGCCTTCCTCGTCGACGCGGCGGTATTCCACGTTCCACACCGCGATGCCCTGGCTGCTGAGGGCGTTGGCGACGTTGCGCATCTGCTTGATGCCGCCAAACTGGACCGTCCAGCAGCCGCCATGCACCAGCACCACCACCGGGAACGGGCCGGGGCCGCTGGGCCGGAACAGCTGGGCGTATTGCGAGGGGGCGGGGCCGTAGGCGATCTGCGCCGTGGCTTGCGGGCCGTTCAGGGCCAGGTAGTCGTCCAGGGTCATGGGGGCGGCGACGGTGAAATGAGAGGTTGCCAGCAAGGCAGCGGCGAGCAGGGAAGAAGACGAGGTCATCGGGTGTTTTTCGTCAGATAAAAGCAAAACAACACTCTAACATGGCGCTCATCGTGCAAAAACCTGCTTGCAGCTCGCATTTTTTAAAAAAACAGTATTTCGCATTGCTTTCTAAGAAACTTTACGCCATGGTATATTCCGGCTTCAATCTCAGCCTGATGGATACGGTGCACGCTCACGACATACAACACTTGCTGGACGCGGAACACCGGGCGCTCGGTGCGGTCGCCGCCGGTGCCAGCCTGGAGGACACGCTGGCGCAGTTGTTGCTGGCGCTGCAAGGCGATGACGATACTGATGGCGACCAACTGCACAGCTGCATCGCGCTGATCGACGAGGCCGACCGCTTTTGCGGCCTGTGCGCGCCCAACTTGCCAGACGACTTGCGGCAGGCCTTGCGGCATGACGACAACGGGCCCCATCCTTCGCCGTTCGGCGCGGCGGCGTTTACCGGCGCGCCCGTGTATTGCGGCGATATCGCGCGTGAACCGGGCTGGAGTGCAGGGCGCAAGGAAGCGATGCTGCATGGCTACCGCGCCTGCTGGGTCGCGCCCGTGTTTGGCGCGCGTGGCCATGTGCTGGGCGTGCTGGGCCAGTTCTACCAGGTTGCGCGCCACCCGACCCAGGTCGATATCGACCGGATGAACTTGGCGGCCCGCTGCATCTCGCACGTGATCGAACGGGATCGGCTGGAACAGCTAGCCGGCCATAACGCCGCGCTGGAAAGCCGTTTGCTGCAGCGTACGGCCGAGCGCGACCGCAGTGAGCAAGCCTTGCAACTGGTGGCGTTTGCCCACCGCCAACCCTGGCGTCCGCCGCTCACCAACCTCGGCCAGCTGTTGGGAAGCATGCAGGCATTGATACGGCGCGCCCTGGGCGAGCTGATTATTGAGGAAACCTTTGTCAGCGTGGGGCTGTGGCCTGTGCTGGTTGACCCGGCCCAGATGAAAAACGTGCTGCTGAACATGGCCATCAATGCGCGCGAGGCGATGGAGCAGGGCGGCCGGCTGACCTTTTCCGTCAGTAACGTGACCCTGGACCAGGCCGCTACGGCCGGCCACGCCGATGCGCTGCCCGGCCAATATGTATTGCTGACCATTACCGATACCGGTCATGGCATGGACGCGGAAGTGATCGAGCAGATTTTCGACCCCTTGTTTACCACCAAAGAAGAAGGCGAGGGCGCCGGCATGGGCTTATCCATGGCCGATGGTTTTATTCGCCAGAGCGGCGGCCATATCCGCGTGCAAAGCGCACCGGGCGCCGGCACCACCTTCAAGATCTACTTGCCGCGCTCGCTGGAAGGGCTGCCGCTGCGCTGAAGCGTCATTGGTCTGGCTGCAGTGCCTGCTGCAACTGCTCCACCGAAAACGGCTTGAGCAGGAAGCGGGCGGCTGGATCCTGCACGCCGGAATTGGCCGGTGCATGGCCGGTAGAAAACACCACTTGCAGGTTCGGATGCTCCCTGGCCGCGAGTTCGGCCAGTTCGGTGCCCGACATGCGCGGCAAGCTGATATCGGTGAGCAAGATTTCCAGGCCCTGCATGGCCAGCAGCGGCAGTGCTTCTTCGGCCGATCCTACCGCCGTCACTTCATGGCCCAGCATGTCCAGCAATTCGCTCGTCATGGCACGCGCGTCCTCGTTGTCTTCCACCAGCAAGATGCTGCGTCCGCCGGTGCGCGCGGCAGCCGGTGGCGATGGTTGCTCCAGTTCCTGCTGCAGGCCGGAAACATGCTGGCGGTTGGCAAGCAGATGGCGGATACGCCGCGCCAAGTCTTCGCGACGGTAGGGTTTGCTCAGCAACTCCACACCCGCATCGAGCCGCCCGCCATGCATGATGGCGTCCTGCGTATAACCGGAGGTAAACAACACGGCCAGTTCGGGCAGCAATTGCCGCGCCTGGCGCGCCAGTTCGGTGCTGGCTACGGGACCGGGCATCACCACGTCGGTAAACAGCAGGTCGACCGGCACACCGCCGGCGACAATGTTCAGCGCGCCCTGGCCGTCGGATGCCTTCAGCACGCTGTAGCCCAGGCCGCGCAGCATGTCGACCACCGTGGTTTGCACGTGCGGATCGTCTTCCACCACCAAAATGGTTTCCGTGCCACCCAGCACTGGCCCTGTCAATTGCAAGGGCAGTTCCGTCACGCCATCGAGCGAGCGCGGCAAGAAAATACGGAAGGTGGTTCCCATGCCCAGCGTGCTTTCGACGCGCAGGTGGCCGCCGCTTTGCTTCAGGAAACCATACGCCATCGACAGTCCCAGGCCCGAGCCTTCGCCTTCTTTCTTGGTGGTAAAGAAGGGTTCGAAAATCTTGTCGATCAGTTCGGGCGCGATACCGCTGCCGGTGTCGCTGATGGCCAGCTGGACATACTGGCCAGCCGCCAGGTCTTCGGTGCCGTCGAGTGCGCAATTGAACAAGGACACCGTCAGCTTGCCGCGGCCATCCATTGCGTCGCGCGCATTGATGGCCAGGTTCAGGATCACGTTTTCCAGCTGGTTCGGGTCGACCAGCGCCTGCCATGCATCGTCGGCAATATGCATCTGCGTGTCGACCGTTTCGCCGACAGCGCGCCGCAGCAGGTCTTCGGTCGAGCGCAGCAGGGCTTTCAAATCGGTGACCAGCGGTTTCAGGGGTTGGCGGCGGGCAAATGCCAGCAGCTGGGCCGACAGCTTGGCGCCGCGTTCGACGGCGGCGCTGGAGCTGGCAATGCGCTTGGCCGCCTGCGGGTCGCTGCCCACCGTGATCTGCAGCAATTGCAGATTGCCCGAGATAATCTGCAGCACATTGTTGAAATCATGCGCCACGCCGCCTGTCAGCTTGCCCAGCGCCTCGAGTTTTTGCGATTGCAGCAGGGCAGAGACGCTGTGGTCGAGCGACTCCTGGGCCGTGCGCAAGGCTTGCGCAGCGGCCTTTTCTTCGCTGACGTCGCGCGCGCTGCAATAGATCTTGCCATTTTCCGGCACTGCCACCCATTGCAGCCAGTGCCAGCCGCCCGCCTTGTCGCGGTAACGGTTTTCAAAGCGCAGCGCGGGCTGGCCCTGCAGCAGCGCCTGCCAGACCGCCGCAGTGGCATCGCGGTCGTCCGGGTGGATCAGGCTCATGAAGGCCATATTGCGCACTTCCTGCTCGGACCAGCCCAAGGTAGCTTCCCAGGCGGGATTGAGATGCTCGAAACGGCCTTCCAGATTCAGCACGCCCAGCAAATCGGGGCTGATGCGCCAGGTCAGGCCAAATTCGCGCGTGCGCTCGGCTACCTGGCGTTCCATGTCTGCATTCAAGGTGCGCAACTGTGCCTGGGCCTGGGCGCACAACAAGCTGGCCCAGATGCGTTCGGCCGCCTGCACGGCCAACGCGATCTCGGCCTCCTGCCAGGCACGCGGCGCGCGGCTGTGCACCACGAACAGGGCGGCCAGCTGTCCGTCCTTGACGATGGGAATATTCAAAAAGGCCCGTATGCCGAGGCGCTCGAAGGTGGCCAGGGCGCCTGGCGAGGCCGTTCGCGGGTCGCGGCAGACATCGTCGACAGCGACCGGGTGGTCCGCTTCAAGCTCGGCAGCCAGACCGGCGGCGTTTTCACCGAGGAAGTACTCGCCGGCCGCGCCCGGCAACAGGCCATCGCTCCAGGCATGCTGCAAGGTGGCATAGTGCAACTGCTGGCCGATGTCGAAACAGGCCACTTGCTGGGCTTGCAATTGCTGGCCCAGCAGCCGCGCCGAGACGGACAGTATGTCGCCGGTGTCTTCCAGTTGGCGCAAGCTGCGGTCCAGCTGCAACAGGAAATCGGGGGCTGGTGCCGGAGTGTGCATGCTATCCATGCTCATGACCCCGCCAGCGGCAGCGTCACGCTGAACAGCGCGCCCTGGCCGGGCTGGCTTTGCAGGGTAATGGCGCCACCGTGGGCGTCGACCAGCTGCTTGGTAATGAACAGTCCCAGGCCCAGGCCGCCCGTGCGGTCCTGGTGCATCACGCGCTCGAAAGCGTCGAAAATGCGCTCCTGGTCCTTGGGGCCGATGCCGATGCCATGGTCGCGCACTTCGATCACGGCGCTGTTGCGGGTTTTTGCCAGGCCGATATCGACCGGCTTGCCTTCGCCATAACGCAGCGCGTTGCTGATCAGGTTGACGACGATCTGTTCCACGCGGAAACCGTCCCAGTAGCCTTCGATGTGTACGTCCTCTTGCACCTGCACCCGCAATTGATCCGGGCAGGGCGCCAGGTCCTCGGCCACGCGCCGCACCAGCGCGACCAGGTCGACCGGCTCGCGCCGTATCGACAGCTTGCCGCTGCTGATGCGCGAGACGTCGAGCATGTCGTCGATCAGGCGCACCATGCTGCGGATCTGGCGGGCGTCGCGCGCCACCATCTTCGGCAGTTTTTCAGGCGCAAAAGCGGCCAGGTTGCCCCGCTCCAGGTTCAGGGTGCGCATCTGGGTTTCCAGGAACAGGGTGTTGAGCGGGGTGCGCAGCTCGTGCGCTACCATGGACATGAACTCGTCGCGCATGCGCAAGGAGCGTTGCAGTTCGGCTTGCGTTGCCCGCAGCTCCTGCAGCAATGCTTCCTGCTGCTGGCGACTGTGTTCCAGCGCCTGCACCTGGCGCCGCGTCTCGGCGCGCTGCTGGTGCAGGGCAACGAAAACATTCACCTTGCTTTGCACGGCATTGATGTCGAGCGGCTTGTGCAAGAAGTCGACGGCGCCGCTTTCATAGCCCTGGAACGAGAAATTCATTTCCTTGCCGGCCGCCGTGACGAACACAATGGGGATATGGCGTGTCTTTTCGGTGCCGCGCATCAGCTGGGCCAGCTCGAAGCCGTCCATTTCCGGCATCTGCACGTCGAGTATGGCCAGCGCGAAATCATGTTCGAGCAGCAAGGCCAATGCTTCTTCGCCCGATGAAGCCTGGTACACGCTGCGGTCGTTTTCGCGTATCAGCGCGTTCAGTGCGCGCAGGTTTTCCGGCAGGTCGTCGACGATCAGCAATTTGGTACGGGTCTGGTTGTCATTCATCATGTCTGTTTCCTGGTATTGCTTCGTCTCGCTGTGCATGCTGGCGCGGCTTGTGCCGCGTCTCTGGTCGCTGGGCGCCGAACTGCGCTCGCTTGCGATACAGTTTTTCCGGTCCCGGCTGTTGCTCGAATTGCGTAGCAAAGGCACTGAAATTGGTGCTTTCCTTGCTGCCCAGCCCCAGGAAACCCCGGTGGCACAGCGATTCATGGAACAGTCCCAGGGCGCGGTCCTGCAGGGTTTTATTAAAATAGATCAGTACATTGCGGCAGCAGATCAATTGCGTTTCCGCAAACACGCTGTCCGTCGCCAGGCTGTGGTCGGCAAAATTGATGCGATCAAGCAGGCGGCTGTCGAAACGCGCCGTCGCATGTTCCACCGTGTAATACTCTTCCAGGCTGCCCAGGCCGCCTGCAGCCATATAGTTGGCGCCGTAGTCGTGCATGTGCATCAAGGGATAAACGCCCAGGCGGGCTTTGTCCAGCACCACCGGATTGATATCGGTGGCGTGGATCAGGCTGCGCTCGAGCAAGCCTTCTTCATGCAAGATGATGGCCAGCGACAGCGCTTCTTCGCCGGTACAGCAGCCGGCCACCCAGATCTTCGGCGACGGATAGGTTTTCAGCACCGGCACCACCTGTTCGCGCAGGGCCAGGAAAAACGCCGGATCGCGGAACATCTCGGTGACGGGGACGGTCAGCATCTGCAGCAGCTGGCCAAAGGCGCCGGCATCATTGAGCACCTTGGCTTGCAGCTCTTCAATGCTGCTGCAGTGCAGGCGGCCCAGCGCGTGGTTCAGGCGGCGGCGCTGCGAGGGCGTGGAATAATCACGGAAATCATAGCTGTAGCGCTGATAGATGGCATCGAGCAACGCTCGCAACTGCGCCTCCGTGTAGTCTATCAGCATCAGATGCGTTCCATCTTCGGCATCCAGACGCGCAGCAGCGAGTACAAGCGGTCCAGGTCGATCGGCTTGGCCAGGTAGTCGGACGCGCCGGCCTGCAGGCATTCTTCCTGGTCGTTTTTCATGGCCTTGGCCGTGATGGCGATGATCGGCAGCTTGTTGTAGCGGCCGTCGGCGCGGATCTGGCGCGTCGCTTCCAGGCCGTCCATGCCTGGCATCATCACATCCATCAGCACCAGGTCGATATCGTCCACGCTATTGAGCTTGCTGATCGCTTCAAAGCCGTTGCGGCCGATCTCCACCACCACGCCTTTTTGCTCCAGCGCATTGGTCAGTGCAAAGATATTGCGCACGTCATCGTCGACCAGCAGGATCTTGCGCCCTTCGAACACGCGCTCGCGGCTGCGGACCTGCTGCAGCATGCCCTGGCGCTCGGTCGACAGTTCCGACTCGACCTTGTGCAGGAATAACGTCACTTCATCGAGCAGGCGCTCGGGCGAACGGGCGCCCTTGATAATGATCGAGCGCGAATACTTCATCAGGTCAGCTTCTTCTTCGCGGCTCAGGTTGCGTCCGGTATATACAATCACTGGCGGGAACGAGCACAGTTCTTCATGCTCCATGCGCTCCAGCAATTCATTACCTTCGATATCAGGCAGCTTCAGATCGATGATCATGCAATCGAAAATCTGTGTTTTCAGTAATTCCAACGCTTCTTCGCCGAGCGCGACGGCGGTGATTTCCACGTCTTCGTCGCTGATCAGGTGCACCACGCTTTCGCGCTGGCGTTCATCGTCCTCGACCAGCAATATACGTTTCATTTTTTGCGTGAACTTCGATTCCAGCTTGACAAACACGTCCTTCAGTTGCTCGCGCGTGCGCGGTTTGGTGGCATAGCCGATGGCGCCCAGCTGCATGGCTGCCTGCACCTGGTCATTGCCCGACACGATATGCACGGGAATATGGCGCGTCCGCGGGTTTTCCTTGAGCTTTTGCAGCACCGACAGTCCCGGGCGGTCCGGCAAGCCCATGTCGAGCAGGATGGCGTCGGGCAGGAACTCCGCCGCCAGGCGCAGCCCTTCCTCGGCGCCGTGGGCCACCAGGCAACGGTAGTGCATTTCATGCGCCAGGTCGAACAGGATGCCGGCAAACGACGGTTCATCCTCGATCACCAGCACCGAGCGCTGGCCTTTGCTTGCGGCCGGCGTGCTTTCGCGGTCATCCTTGAAGGTGGCCACCGGCACCGGTTTTGGCACAGGCAGGGGGGCGATCGTGGCGGAATGCGATTTGATATGGGCCGGCGGCGGTGCTGCTGGCTTTGGCGATGTTTCCGCAGGCGCCATGCGTTCTTTCCATTCCAGCGGCAACACCAGGGTGAAGGTGCTGCCGTGACCAGGCGTACTGGACAATTCAATGGTGCCACCGAGCAAAGTGGCCAGGTCGCGCGAGATCGACAGACCCAGGCCGGTGCCACCATAGCGGCGGCTGGTGGTGCCGTCGGCCTGGTGGAAGGCGTCGAACACTTTCTGCTGCTGCTCGTCGGCGATGCCGATACCACTGTCCTGCACCTGGAAGCGCACATGGCCGGCCGCGTCCGCCGAGACGGTCACGCTGACCGCGCCCGTGTCGGTGAATTTGATAGCATTCGACAGCATGTTTTTCAGAATCTGTTCCAGGCGATGGCGGTCGCTGACAAAAGCCGGCGGCGTGTCAGGCGTCACGGCCAGCGAAAAATCGAGTTTCTTTTGCTGTGCCTGGGCGCCGAACATCATCTTCATGCTGCTCAGCAGTTCGCTGAACGGCACGCTTTCCGGGGTCAGGTCCAGCTTGCCCGCTTCGACCTTGGAAATGTCGAGGATGTCGTTGATCAGGGTCAGCAGGTCATTGCCAGCCGAATAGATGGTTTGCGCGAACGTCACCTGTTCCGGTGTCAGGTTGCCGCCGCTATTGTCGGCCAGCAGCTTGGACAGGATCAGCGAGCTGTTCAATGGCGTGCGCAGCTCGTGCGACATATTGGCCAAAAACTCCGACTTGTAGCGGCTGGCGCGCTGCAGCTCTTCGGCGCGCGCCTCCAGCTGGTCATGGGCATGGCCGATGGCGACGTTTTTCTGGTCCAGCGCCAGGGCCTGCACGGCCAATTGTTCGTTCGACTGCTCCAGCGCCGCTTTCTGCTCTTCCAGGTGCGCCTGTGACTGCTCGAGCACGCGCGACTGCTCACCCAGCTCTTCATTGGCGGTGCGCAGCTCTTCCTGCTGAACTTCCAGCTCTTCATTGAGCTGCTGGGTTTCTTCCAGCACATTCTGCAGGCGCTGGCGATACAGCGACGCTTCCACCGAGGTGCCGACGTTGGCGGCGATCAGCCGCAGCAGTTCCAGTTCGCGCTCGGCCACTGGGCGGGTAAAGCCCAGCTCGATCACGCCATTCACGGCGCCTTCATTATTTACCGGCGTCAGCACAAGTTCCAGCGGCGAACCGTGGCCCAGGCTGGAAGTCACCATCAGATAATCACCGGGTACCTGCTTGATGTGCTTGAGGCGTTTTTCGCGGGCGGTCTCGCCAACCAGGCCTTCGCCTTGCTTGAAGACCTGCTTGCCCTGAATCTGCTGGTCGCTGAAGCCATACATGGCCGTGCGGCGCAGGCTGCCGTCGTCTTCGGTCACGTAGATCGTCGCCACTGCCACATCGAGGCGGTTGGCCAGGAATTCGAGCACTTGCCGCCCCAGTTGAGGCAGGGCCAGCTGGCCGCTGGTGTAGTCGGCCAGTTCGGTCTGGCCCGTGCGCAGCCAGGCCTGTTCCTGCAACACCTCGTTATCCTTGCCGCGCTGTTCCAGCGCCGCGTTGTAGATATCGGACAGGCGCATCAGTTCGCGGCGGCCCAAAAATGCCAGTAAACCCGACAAACCCAGGCTCAGTACCAGGAACACCACCACCGCCATCGTGGTGCGTGCTTCGGCCGAGTCGCCGCGTTCCTGGCGCAGCCGCTGTTCCATGCTCAGGAACGCCAGGAATTCACGGCGTATCTCATCGAACTCCAGCTTGCCTTCGCCCTGGCGCACGCGTGCCAGGTATTCCTGATTGTTGCGGCGCTGGACGATGATCGATTCGGCGTAGTCGGTCCACTGGTTTTGCAGTGCACGGATGCGGCGCAGGCGGTCTTCCTGAATAGGGCTGTCGGACACCAGTTGCAGCAAAGTGGTCATTTCTACCGCGATCTTGGCCTTGCCCGATTTATACGGCGCCAAAAACGTTTCATCGCCCGTCAGCAGATAGCCGCGCATGCCTGTTTCCAGGTCGACCGACAGTTTCATCACTTCGTTCGCATTGCCGATCACCCGTTCGGAATGCTCGACCGAGCGTAGCGCACTGAGCAGATAGGCGATCAGGCCGACGAAGACCAGCGCGGTCAGCACGCCGACCACCAGCGGCAGGGTCACGTTGCGCGCAAGAATGCGCCGGAAACTGAAGGTATCGATCGGGGTCTTGGTATTCATTGGGTCGGTGAAATAATAATCAGGAATAAATCAATTTAATTTTAAAGCAATATTTATGGGCGCAGAGGCGCGGCAGGCGGTAGCATAGCAGGCGCCACGAGCAGCACGATTGCAGGCATGCGTTGCATGATCAAAAAGCCGCACATTTATACCAAGAAATTAATAATATGGGTAGGCAATAAAAAACGGGACCCGATCGGGTCCCGTTCTGGTTTGCTTCAGGTACGTACTAGTTGCGGATTTCCAGCGCGCGGTTCAGGCTCAGTGCCGCCAGCGAGGCGACGGCGCCCGACAGCAGGTAGAAGCTGACGTAGGCCAGGCCGAAGTTGGCCGACAGTCCCAGCGCGACCAGCGGTGCGAAACCGGCACCGACCAGCCATGAAAGGTCTGATGTCAGGGCCGCACCGGTATAGCGGAAGCGGGCAGGGAAGTTGGCCGTCACGGCGCCGGCTGCCTGGCCGTACGACAGGCCCAGCAGGCTGAAGCCGATCAGGATAAAAGCATCCTGGCCGGTATTGCCGCCACCCATCAGGCTGGGAATAAAGGCGCTGAAGATGGCGATCAGCACGGCCAGCGTGCCCAGCGTGGTACGGCGGCCGAAGCGGTCGGCCAGCACTCCCGACAGTACGATACCGATGGCGGCCAGCACGGCGCCCACCATCTGCACCTGCAGGAAGTCCGAGGCGGCGCGGGTCTGGTACACCGACACCCACGACAGCGGGAACACGGTAACCAGGTGAAACAGCGCGTAGCTGGCCAGCGCGGCGAGCGCGCCGATCATTACGTTGCGGCCCTGGCCGCGGCCCATTTCGAACACACTGACGGGCTGCAGCTCGCGCTCGTCGAGCAATTTCGCGTATTCATTGGTCGACACCAGGCGCAGGCGGGCAAACAGCGCAACCACGTTGATGGCAAACGCTACATAAAAAGGATAGCGCCAGCCCCAGTCGAGGAATTCTTCGGTCGGCAGGTTGACCAGCATGAACCAGAACAGGCCGCCGGCGATCAGGAAGCCGACGGGGGCGCCCAGTTGACCCAGCATGGCGTACCAGCCGCGCTTGTTTTCAGGCGCATTCAGTGCCAGCAGCGACGGCAGGCCATCCCAGGAACCGCCCAGGGCCACACCCTGTCCGATGCGCAACACGGCCAGCCACACGATGGCGGCAAAGCCAAGATGCGAATAGGTAGGCAGGAAGGCGATGCCGGCAGTGGACACGCCCAGCAGGAACAGGGCGATGGTCAGCTTGGCGCTGCGCCCGAGCCTGCGCTGGATTTCCATGAAGATCACGGTGCCGATTGGTCGGGCAATGAAGGCAAAGGAGAAAATCAGGAACGAGTACAATGTGCCCTCCAGGCGTTCTTCGAACGGGAAGAACACCTGCGGGAACACCAGTACGGAAGCGATGGCGTAGACAAAAAAGTCAAAGTATTCGGAAGCGCGGCCGATGATCACGCCAACGGCGATCTCACCGGGGTCGATATGGGAATCGACGGTGCCGGCTCCGCGTGCGTCGCGCAGAGAGTGGGGGTTAAAATCAGCGGGTACATCGCCGCTATGTGTGCGCGTGCTGGACATGGTGAGCCTCTTTCATAGTTTCGAGTTCGACAACACGTATAACTTACCCCAGGAGTCTCAAGCCCGGAGTAGGACTATTCAGACAGTAGCTGTAGGACAACTCCTTTAGTGCTGAATGAACGCACGGACCCAGGGGTGGACAAAACGTCCAATTGCCATTGAGCTCCGGCAGGAATAAAGTACCATATCTTCATCCCTTGTACTGGACTTTCCTGTATGTTTTCACTCAAAGTTCGTCACGGACTGGCGCTGTTACCTCTTACCTTATTGGCAGGTTGCAATACGGTGGTACTGAATCCGTCCGGTGATATTGCGGTACAGCAAGGCAATCTGATTGTTATTTCAACTCTGCTGATGCTGCTGATTATCGTTCCGGTAATCGCTCTCACCCTGCTGTTCGCCTGGCGCTACAGAAAAAACAACACCGCGGCCAAATATGAGCCGGACTGGGACCACTCGACGCGTCTTGAGCTGATCATCTGGGGCGCCCCTCTGCTGATCATCATCGTGCTGGGCCTGCTGACCTGGATCAGCACCCACACCCTGGACCCATATCGTCCGCTGAGCCGTATCGACGCAAATCGCCCGATTCCGGAAAGCACCAAGCCGATGATCGTCGAAGTGGTGGCGATGGACTGGAAATGGCTGTTCATCTATCCGGAACAAGGTATTGCCACGGTCAATGAACTGGTCGCTCCGGTTGATCGTCCGATCCGCTTCAAGATTACCGCGCAGTCGGTGATGAACTCGTTCTTTATTCCGGCACTGGCAGGCCAGATCTACGCCATGCCAGGCATGGAAACAAAGCTCAACGCGGTGATCAACAAGGCGGGCGTCTACGACGGTTTCTCGGCCAACTACAGCGGCGCCGGTTTCTCGGGCATGCGCTTCAAGTTCCACGGAGTGAACGATGCAGACTTCGACAAATGGGTCGCGACCACCCGTGCCGGTGGCGGCGCGCTCAATCGCGATGACTACCTGACCCTGGCCCAGCCCAGCGAGCGCGATCCTGTGCGCCGCTACAGCAACGTGCCGGTCGATCTGTACAAAGCCATCCTGAATCGCACCATCATTTCGGACGCACTGTGCGTGACGCCGGTACAGCCATACAAAATGGCAGCGGCAGATAGCACGGCAGCGCCTGTTGCGGCAGTCGTTGCCAGCAATGCAGCGGTTGAAAAGGACGTTCAAGCCAAGTAAGAACTGCATGAATCCCGCCGCGCGTCGTTCAGCGCGGCAGATACTGGCGCCGTTTGCCTGGCGCCCCCCTTTTTTCTCTGAGAGTAACAATGCTAGACCATATTGATCTGACGAAGCTTATATTCGGCCGTCTGACTTGGGATGCAATTCCATTTCACGAACCTATCCTGCTGGCGACCTTTGCAATGGTCGCCGTGGGCGGCATCGCACTCGTTGCGGCGCTGACATATTTCCGCGTCTGGGGTAGCCTGTGGCGCAACTGGATCACCAGTATCGACCATAAAAAAATCGGTATCATGTACATGATCCTCGGCATCATCATGCTGCTGCGCGGCTTTGCCGACGCGCTGATGATGCGGACCCAGCAGGCGATCGCCTTTGGCGACAATGCCGGCTTTTTGCCACCGCACCACTACGACCAGGTCTTCACCGCCCACGGCGTGATCATGATCTTCTTCGTGGCGATGCCGTTCGTGACGGGTCTGATGAACTACGTGGTGCCGCTGCAGATCGGTGCGCGCGACGTGGCTTTCCCGTTCCTCAACAACTTCAGCTTCTGGATGACCACCATGGGCGCCGTGCTCGTGATGGCCTCGCTGTTCGTCGGCGAGTTCGCGCGTACCGGCTGGCTCGCGTATCCGCCGCTGTCGGGCATCCTCGGCAGTCCGGATGTGGGGGTAGACTATTACATCTGGTCCTTGCAGATTGCCGGGGTCGGCACCTTGCTGTCCGGCGTCAACCTGATCGCCACCATCGTCAAGATGCGCGCGCCAGGCATGACCTGGATGCGCATGCCGATCTTCACCTGGACCGCACTGTGCACCAACGTGCTGATCGTTGCTGCCTTCCCTGTGCTGACCGCCGTGCTGGCCATGCTGGGCCTGGACCGTACCGCCGGTTTCAACTTCTTCACCACCGAACTGGGCGGCAACGCCATGATGTACGTCAACCTGATCTGGATCTGGGGTCACCCGGAGGTGTACATCCTGATCTTGCCGATTTTTGGCGTGTTCTCGGAAGTCGTCGCCACGTTCAGCTCGAAGCGCCTGTTCGGCTACGCATCGATGGTATACGCCACCTGCGTGATCATGATCCTGTCCTACCTGGTATGGCTGCACCACTTCTTTACCATGGGTTCGGGCGCCAGCGTCAACTCGTTCTTCGGCATTACGACGATGATCATCTCGATCCCGACCGGCGCGAAGATTTTCAACTGGCTGTTTACCATGTACCGCGGCCGTATCCGCTTCGAAGTACCGATGCTGTGGACGATCGGTTTCATGGTCACCTTTACTATCGGCGGCATGACCGGCGTGCTGCTGGCCGTACCACCAGCCGACTTCGTGCTGCACAACAGCCTTTTCCTGATCGCCCACTTCCATAACGTGATTATCGGTGGCGTGGTGTTCGGTGTGTTCGCTGCGATTAACTACTGGTTCCCGAAAGCCTACGGCTACAAGCTCGACACGTTCTGGGGCAAATGCTCGTTCTGGTTCTGGTTCGTCGGCTTCTACCTGGCTTTCATGCCGCTGTACGTACTGGGCCTGATGGGCGTGACGCGCCGCATGAATCATTTCACCGATCCATCGCTGCAGATCTGGACCATCATCGCCTGGTTCGGCGCCGTCTCGATCGCACTGGGCATTGCCTGCATGGTGATCCAGTTCTATGTCAGCTTCCGCAACCGCGCCGCCTTGCGCGACGTGACCGGCGACCCATGGGGCGGCCGTACGCTGGAATGGTCGACCTCGTCGCCACCGCCAGACTACAACTTTGCGTTCACCCCGCAAGTGCATGAACTCGATGCCTGGACCGACATGAAGAAACACGGTTACGAGCGTCCGACGTCGGGCTTCACGAAGATCCACATGCCGAAGAACACCTGGGCCGGCTTCGTGATCTCGGCATTGGCTGCAGTGGTCGGTTTTGGCATCATCTGGCAAATGTGGCTGTTGGTCGGTGTTGGCTTCCTGGTGATGCTCGCTACCATCATCGTCCATACCTTTAACTACAAGCGTGATTACTATATTTCGGCCGAAGAAGTGGTTCGTACCGAAAGCGCTTACACTAAATTGCTGAGCAGCCATGTCTGAAACCATCGTCCATAACACCGGCGCTCCGGGCGCCGCAGAGCGCAAGAGCTATTTTGTGCGCGAGCACCATCCGGAAAACGGCAGCCTGCTGGGCTTCTGGCTTTACCTGATGAGCGATTGCCTGATCTTCGCCTGCCTGTTCGCCACCTACGCGGTGCTGGGCCGCAACTACGCTGACGGCCCGACCGGCGCGGCGCTGTTCGACCTGCCACTGGTCGCCGTCAACACGGCCATGCTGCTGTTGTCGTCGATCACGTATGGCTTTGCCATGCTGGCCATGCAGCGCAAGCAGCTGGGCAGCACCTTGCTGTGGCTCGGTATTACCGGCGTGTTCGGCGTCGCATTTTTGTCGCTGGAAATGTACGAGTTCGTGCACCTGATCCATGAAGGCGCCGGCCCGCAGCGCAGTGCCTTCCTGAGCTCGTTCTTCGCGCTGGTCGGCACCCACGGCCTGCACGTGCTGTTTGGCGTGATATGGCTCGTGACCCTGATGGTCCAGCTGAAAAAGCATGGCCTGACGCCGGAAAACGGCCGTCGCATGATGTGCCTGTCGCTGTTCTGGCACTTCCTGGACGTGATCTGGATCGGCGTCTTCACCTTTGTCTACCTGATGGGAGTCCTGCCATGAGCGGCCACGATACACACAATGACCACGGCCATGGCCACGACAGCCATTACCATGACGCGCATGACCATGGCAGCCTGAAAAGCTATGCCATCGGTTTTATCCTGTCGGTGATCCTGACGGCCATTCCGTTCTGGCTGGTGATGAACAAAACCATCACCAGCTCCAGCACCATGGGCCTGGTACTGCTGGGCTTTGCGGCGGTGCAGGTGGTGGTGCACATGGTGTACTTCCTGCACATGAACAGCAAATCGGAAGGTGGCTGGAACATGATGGCGCTGATCTTTACCATCATGATCGTCGTCATCGCCATGGCCGGTTCGCTGTGGGTGATGTACCACATGAACCACAACATGATGCCTAGCATGATGCCTGACGCCATGCACATGCAATCGGCTCCATGATGAGCCAACCGCGCCCAGGCAAAACCGGGCGCGCTCCTGGCACGGTATCGCGAGATGCCGTGCCAGGCCCACGCGGCACGGCCATGCGCACTGCGCTGGCCGTGCTTGCGGTGATCGTTTTTGCCGGATTCTGTGCCCTGGGCACCTGGCAAGTCATGCGTCTGCAATGGAAGCTTGACCTGATCGAGCGCGTCGAACAACGCGTACATGCGCCGGCAACGGCCGCACCTGGTCCCGCACGCTGGGCCAGTGTCACGCAGCAAACGGACGAGTACCGCCATGTGCGCCTCTCCGGTACTTATCTCCCCATTTTCAATGCCTTGGTGCAAGCGACCACGGAACTTGGCAGCGGCTTCTGGCTGCTCACCCCCTTGCGCCAGGCCGACGGCACGATCGTGCTGGTCAACCGCGGCTTCGTCAAGGATCGCAAGGGCATTGCCGCCGGCACGCCAGCGGGCCCGGTCACCGTCGAAGGCCTGTTGCGCATGACCGAGCCGCGTGGCGGCTTTTTGCGTGAAAACGACGCGGCCAGGCAGCTCTGGTATTCGCGCGACGTGGCCGCCATTGCGGCCTCCAACATGCTGACCAACGTGGCGCCGTACTTTGTCGACGCTGCAAGGGCGCAGGAAAATGCACCGGACGCCCCGGTCGGCGGCCTGACGGTGGTGTCCTTCCACAACAGCCACCTGGTGTATGCACTGACCTGGTACGCGCTGGCCCTGATGGTGGCCGGCATCAGCTGGTGGATCGTGCGCGAAGAGCGCCGGCGCCGGGCTCCCGTCGCCGCCAACTCTCCTCTCTACCATGCCGGGCAAGATTGAAATAGTCCCCAACCGCGAAGTGCTGGAACGCGGCGCGGTGGCGGCCGAGGTGGAACACCCGGCCGGCCACCAGAACATGAAGCTGCTGATACAGCTGCGCTGGCTGGCCGTGATCGGCCAGATCAGCACCATCTTCGGCGTCGGCGTGGGACTGGGCATTGCGCTGCCGGTGCCCTATATGCTCGAAGTGCTGTCCTGCCTGATCGCCTTCAACCTCGCCAGCCTGCTGCGCTGGCACGAGCGCCAGCCCGTATCGAACACGGCGCTGTTCCTGGCCCTGCTGGTCGACGTTACCGTGCTGACCGCTCAGCTTTATCTGAGCGGCGGCATCAGCAACCCGTTCGCCTTCCTGTATCTGCTGCAGGTGATACTCAGTGCGGTGCTGCTGGAAGTATGGTCGACCTGGATCATGGTGGCCATCACCGGCCTTTGCCTGGCCGGCCTGGCCTTGCTTCCCGGCCCGTTGATCCTGCCGATCGACCCCGAACGCGGTTTTGCCAGCCTGTATGTACAGGGTTTGCTGATCTGCTTTATGCTCAACGCCGCCTTGCTGGTGTTGTTCATCACCCGCATTAACCGAAACCAGCGCGCCGGCGACGCCAAGGTGGCCGATTTGCGCCAGCGCGCGGCCGAGGAAGAACATATTATCCGCATGGGGCTGCTCGCTTCCGGCGCCGCGCATGAACTGGGCACGCCGCTGGCGACCTTGTCGGTAATTCTGGGCGACTGGCGCCGCATGCCGGAGCTGAGCAAGAATCAGGAAATGCTGGAAGAGATCACCGAAATGCAGGCGCAGTTGCAGCGCTGCAAGGGCATAGTCAGTGGCATTCTGTTGTCGGCCGGTGAAGCGCGCGGGGAATCTTCCGTGAAAACCACCATCAATACCTTTCTTGACGACCTGGTTCTTGAGTGGCGCAGCAGCCGTCCCATCCACAATTTCGAGTACGATAACCGCATCGAGCATGACGTGCCGGTGGTCTTCGACTCCACCTTGAAACAAACCATTTGCAATGTGCTCGACAATGCGCTGGAAGCGTCGCCCGACTGGCTGCGCTTCGAGGCCACGCGCGAAGCCGATGCGCTGCATCTGATCGTGCTCGATGCCGGCCCCGGTTTTGAGCCGTCGATGCTGAACCACCTGGGCAAACCCTACCAGTCGACCAAGGGCAAGCCGGGCAGCGGCCTGGGCCTGTTCCTGGTGGTCAATGTGGCGCGTACCCTGGGCGGTACCGTCACGGCGCGCAACCGGGTGCAGGGCGGGGCGGCCGTGCACCTGGCCTTGCCGCTGGCGGCGATCAAACTGGAACGAGAAAGCGATAGCCATGTCAACTGAAGTACAAGCTGCCAACCATGACCGCCTGCTGCTGATCATCGAAGACGACGCCGCTTTTGCGCGCACCCTGGGCCGCTCGTTTGAACGGCGCGGTTACGAGGTGATCCTGGCGACCAATTTCGACGAGGCAAAAGCCCTGCTGGAACAGCATTGCCCCGACTACGCCGTGGTCGACCTGAAATTGAACGGCAATACCTCGGGCCTGGCCTGCGTGCAGATGCTGCACCAGCATGACCCGGAGATGCTGATCGTGGTGCTGACCGGCTACGCCAGCATCGGCACGGCCGTCGAGGCAATCAAGCTCGGTGCCTGCCAGTACCTGGCCAAGCCGTCCAACACCGACGATATCGAGGCGGCCTTCGGCCATGTGGCCGGCAGCTCGGAAATCGAACTGAGCAGCCGCGCCACCAATATCAAGACGCTGGAATGGGAACGCATCCACGAAATGCTGGCCGAGACCGATTTCAATATTTCGGAAACGGCACGGCGGCTGGGCATGCACCGGCGCACCTTGGCCAGGAAGCTGGAGAAGCAGCGGGTGAAGTAAACAAGCAAGCCGGGACATCAGCTTGTGGCCTGCAGCATAAAGCTGGGGGCAGTCACTTCGTGATCGGAATGCGTTCCACTGGTACGCATTCCCCCGCCGGGTCTGCCCCCCGGTTTTAGCCTCGTGCCGAGGTAACGCTAGCTGACCAGCCACGCCATCTTCTGCACCTGTATATGCGGATGACTATCCAGTGTTTCCCACTGCGGAAGGAAAACAAAGCCCTGCTTTTTATAGAAAGCCGCCGCCCGCGTGTTGTCGGGTGACACATCGAGCACCAGCCTTGACTGCCCGGCAGCGATGCAAAGTTGCTTGACAGCATCGACCAGCCCGGCGGCAATCTCCATGCCGCGATACTCGCGCTTCACCCACATCGCCTGTAGGCTGGACTCGCCGTCGCCATTGACCACATGCGCGGCAATCCCGATTGCCTGGCTGCCGGCCCAGGCCAGCAGGAAAGTACGCTGCGGCGTGCTGACCGCGCGCCGTTGCCAGTCTTCGTCCGTGAACGCGGCTGCGCCGGCATGGCTGGCGCCAAACGCGGTCGGTGCATCGAGCAGGGCGGCCAAGCGCGTGGCTTTGATATCCTGCCAGTCGGCAGCTTGCGTAGCGCGTATGACCAGATTCAATTGAACACGATTGCCGTGTTGTGCTCGATGCTGAGCCGGCAAGCTTCATATGCCGCCAGCCAGGCCACCAACTCGCGGTCCAGCCCGTCTTCTGCCTCGATGCGTGCATTGATGCGTTCGGCTTCTTCATCGCCCAGCATATCGCCCAGCAAAAAGATGCCCAGCGCGGGCGCGACTGTCACCAGTTCTTCGCGCAGCTTGTAGGACGAGCCCAGCATGCCGCCCAGCAGTTCGTGCTCGTCGTCGGCAAAGATGACTTCGTCAAACACCAGCGGGAAATAAAACCCTTCGCAATCCGAGTGACAGATCAGATGGCTGTCAAAGGTATCCTGGGCTTCATCGAGCACCGGGTCTTCCGCCGGCTCTTCGCCGTCAGGCAGCGGCATCGCGCGCCACTGGGCGTCAAGCGCGGCGTGGGCATAGGCGCGGCGCAGGTAATGGATGAAACTGTAGGGAAACGAGTCGATCAGCGCGCGCGACTGCAGCTGCGGCAGGGCAACCGGTTCCGCGTGCTGCGGCAGCCCGGCCTGTTTCAGCAGCGCGTTGGCTGTTTCCAGCGAGGCGAGCAGGTCTTGCGCGCCTTCCGGGTCTTCCTGTTGCAGTTCGGCGAGGGCGCCGACGGATATTGCCAAACCCATGGGTGGTTCCTTGATAGTTCGAATGTTGAGAATGGGAGGAGTTTCAGCTGCTCGCTTGCGGCGCGGTGGCGGACGACATCTTCTGGAAAGTTTCGCCCAACACGGTGACGGTCGGTACGCCGGCAACCAGCGTAGCCTCGATTTTCGGCTCGGCTGCAGGCACCATGATGGCGCCATCGGCATAGGTGGCAGCATAGCGGCGTTCGACCAGCTTGTTGGTCAGTGCATTGCGCACCTGGCGTACAGCCACCAGCTGCGTGCCTTCCTGCCTGAACTCCACCCTATTGGGCACGGTGGTGCTTGCCAGTTGCCAGGTGCCGATAAAGTCAGTGACGCCTGCGGCATGCGCTCCCAGCATGCACAGGGCCAAGCCTGCACCCACCATCAGTTTTTTTACAAACATGGTCTTCTCCGTTGCAGTAATCGCGAGATGGATTACCTTGGGCAATATTAGCATTTGCACAGGGAGATTTTGGTGCGAAACTTGCGATTATGTTGCCAGTATCGCTTAAGACTGGTCCCACACCTCGATCATCAGCGTCTGCTCCGGAGAACAGGCAGCTATCCTGTCGTGGTGGATCCTGATACTGCCAGGCAAGGCGATCAGTCCCTCGTCCCTGAAACCGTGCGACACCTTCTCGGTGATTCCGTTGTCCAGTAACGCGAAGATGTCGCCGGCACGCGCCGTAAAACGATTCGGATAGCCGCTGAACGCGTGCTGCTCCGCTTTTCCCTGCTTGCACAGCTCCAATATCCATTCCATGCCGCCGATGCTGGCGTCCCAGGTGGCCAGCGTCGATTCCTTGCTGTGGCCAGCGGCCGCGGCGCGTTGCTCCAGCGTTTGGGTTGTAATGACTATCCACCATCCAAGCATGCGGTTCTCCGTGTAAAAATAAAGTTATTTGGTCATCGCGCGCCGCAGCAGGTAGCTGAGCGCGTCGACGGCGGCCACCATCAGCAACATGGCGATAATCACGGTGGCGGCCTGTTGCATCTGAAACAGCGACAGATGGTATTTCAGCATTTGTCCCAGGCCACCGGCGCCGACAACGCCAAGAATGGCGGCGGCGCGGATATTGTTTTCCCAGCGGTACAAAGTATACGACATCATCTGTGGACTGCATTGCGGCAACGTCGCGTACAGAAAAACAACGGCTGGGCGCGCGCCATTGATGCGCAGGGTGGCGGCCGGCAATGGTGTGCAGTTCTCGAACGCATCGGCAAACAGGCGGCCCAGCACGCCCACCGTATGCAGCGCCAGCGCCAGCGTGCCGGCGAACGGCCCCAGGCCGGCGGCGATCAGCAGGATCGAGGCCCATACCAGTTCGGGGATCGAGCGCAGGACGTTCAGGAAGCCACGCGTGATATTGCGCGCCAGCATGCCAAAGCGGCCGCTGGCGGGCAGGGCCAGCAAGGCGCCCAGAATGGCGGCGATGATCGTGCCGATGGCCGACATGGCCAGCGTTTCAAAGGTGGCGATGCCAACTTTTGACAGGAAAGCCGGGGCCAGCTCCGGTGGTGCGAAACCGTGCAGGAAGTCCAGAGTGCTGCGAATGGCCTCGGCGCTGAAGAATTCGCCCCATTTCAAAGGCAGGCTGGCAAAGCTGGCGATGACCAGCAGCATCAGGCCTGCCAGCAAGGCCCAGGTCGACCAGCGTACCGATTCGGCCACTGGCAGGATCGGCAGGGTATAGTTGCGCTTCATGACAGCCTCCGGCGCAGCATGGCCGATACGGCATCGGCGCCGGCAACGAGCAGCACGAAGACCATCAGCATGGTGGCCAGCTCGCTGCCGGCCATCATCTTCATCGACTCATCCATGCGCTGGCCCAGGCCACCGGCGCCGACAAAGCCCATCACCACCGAGCCGCGGATCGCGCATTCCCAGCGGTAAATCGTGTAGGACACCAGTTCGGCGGCCGATTCGGGCAGCGCGCCATACAGCAGCGCGGCCAGGCGCGGGCTGCCATTGTTCAGCAAGGCATTGCAGGCGGAGGCATCAGACGATTCGAGGATTTCCGCATAGACCTTGCCCAGCATGCCGCAATAGGTGAGGGCAATCGCGATTACGCCGGCTGTCGGACCCAGGCCGACGATGCGTACCAGTAAGAGTGCCCACACCAGTTCCGGCACGCTGCGCAGCAACACCAGCACGCTGCGTACGCCATGGCGCAGGGCAGCGGCCAGCGGCGACACCCGGCCGGAGCCGATGCGCGAAATCGATAACCGTTCCGTCACCATCAGGGTCAACGGGATCGCACCGAGCATGGCCAGCGCCATGCCGGCCGTGGCCATGGCGATGGTTTCCCAGCTGGAGACCAGCACCAGTTGCAGAAATTCGGCCGAGTGGGCCGGTGGCACAAAGCTGGACAGGAAGTTCCAGGTTGCTTCCAGGCTTTGCGCATCCCATAAAATCCAGGGCTTGAATTCGGCCTGCACCAGCATCGGCCACAGCACGATCAGCACCACGGCCGCCGTCACCAGGCGGGTGCGCCAGGCCGGGTCGCGCGGCATGGCGGGTTTTGCCGGCGTCAGCAATGGGGCCTCGCCGCCTCGAGGTTTTCCGCGACCGCATCGAATACTGGCGCGGGATCGGGCTTGTTTTGATACAGCGCGGCGACCATCGCGTCGGACACTTGCGTGGCGGGGGCGTCGAAAACCACTTGCCCATCGCGCAGGCCGATAATGCGCGGGAAACAAGCACGCGCGATGTCCACCTGGTGCAGGCTGCAGATCAGCGTCGCGTTGCGCGCCGTGGCTTCTTCCTGCAAGACGGCGATGGTCTGCACGGCCAGGGTCGGGTCGAGCGCCGACAACGGTTCATCGACCAGGAACACTTCCGCGTTCGATACCAGCGCGCGCGCCATACCGCAGCGCTGGCGTTCGCCGCCGGACAGGCGGTCGACACGTGCATACAGCTTGTCTTGCAGATTGAACCGGCCCAGCGCTTCCCAGGCGGCGCGCGGGGCTAGCGGCGCCACCAGCGAACGCAGGGCGGTCCACAAGCTCCATTGCGGCAGCCGCCCGGCCAGCACCGCGTTGACCACGCGCTGGCGCGGCGGCAGCGGGGGAGTCTGCGGTGCCAGGAACAGCCGAGCGCGCAAGGCATGGCGTGCGGAGCTCGACAGTTGCCATGGCGAGGCGCCCAGCACGGCCAGCTTGCCGGACGCGGGCTGCAAGGCGCAGGCGAGCGTATGGAGCAAGCTGGTCTTGCCGGCGCCCGAGGGGCCGATCAGGGCGATCTGCTCACCTTGCGCCACGTCCAGGCTGAGTTCGCGCAGCGCCAGCGCATTGCCGGCCGCGCCCGCGTGATGGACGCTGATGTTATGAAGTTGGAATGTCATGCAGATTGATGTAATGGAATGCAGCGGAGAGCTGGGGTCAGACCCGCCGGGGAAATACGTCCCAATGGGACGTATTTCGATCGCAAAGCGACTGACCCCGGATTTTTGCTGCGGGCCAAGAGTTATTTCAACAACTTCGCATCACGCGCAGCCGCTTCGATATCCTTGTAGTTCTCGGCCTTGGTTGGAATAAACTTGGTGGCGCGCTGCAGTTCCAGGATTTCCTTGCCTTCAGGCGTGGACGGGTCCAGCGCCAGGAAGGCGTCGGTCAGCTTCTGGCGCACGACCGGGTTCATGTCCGAGCGCACGCTCCAGTTGTAATCGTAGTAGCCGGGCGTGGTGTAGAACACGCGCACTTTGGCAGGGTCGACTTTTTTCGTTTCGACCAGCTTTTCCCACACCGAAATATTCAAGGTGCCCGCATCGACCTTGCCGCCGGCCACGGCCGCCACGGTGGCGTCATGCGCGCCGGAAAACGCGATGCGCTTCATGTCGGTGTCAGGATTGATCTTGGCGGCCAGCAGGTAGTAGCGCGGCATCAGGTGGCCCGAGGTCGACGACTCGGAACCAAACGTGAAATTCTTGCCTTTCAGGTCGGCCAGGGTGTTGATGTCCTTGCTGGTGGTAACGAACACCGAGCGGAACTTGGTGTCTTCCTCGCGCTGTACCAGCGGCACGATCTTGCCGCCGCTGCGCACGTTTGCCTGCACGAAGGTAAAGCCGCCGAACCAGACCATGTCCAGTTTATGGTTGATCAGGCCTTCGACGGACGCTGCATAATCGGTCACTGGCGTAAATTCCACCTTCATGCCCAGTTTTTTCTCCAGGTAGCTGCCCAGTGGCTTGAACTTGCGCTGCAATTCGGTCGGTGCTTCGTCGGGAATGGCCGACACGCGCAGCACTTGCTGTGCCTGGGCGATGCCGCTGTGGATGGCCAGGGTGGCGGCGACGGTGGCCAGGATGGCGGGGAATTTGGAGAACGTTGTCATGCGATTACCTTTTGTGTTGTTTATTAAAATACGGAAACGCCAGTACTGCCTGCCTGCATTTCGCCGATCACTGTGGCTTGCGCAAAACCTTCGGCGCGGAAAATCGCCAGCACCTGCTCGACTGCTTCGGGCGCGCATGATACCAGCAGCGGGCCGGCCGTTTGCGGGTCGGTCAGGATGGCCTGGTCCACCGCGCTCAGGGACGGATCCAGCTGCACTTGCGCGCCATAACCCTGCCAGTTGCGCCCTGAGGCCCCGGTGATATTGCCTTGCTCGGCCAGTTGGCGCACTTGCGCCATCAACGGCACGTCGGCGAGCGCGATGCGCGCCTTCAAGCCGGCCCCGCGCGCCAGTTCCAGCGTATGGCCCAGCAGGCCAAAGCCGGTCACGTCGGTCAGCGCATGCACGCCGTCGAGCAAGGCCAGTTTCTTGCCTGGTGTATTCAATTTGGTGGTGTTGTCTATCATGGCCGCGTAGCCGTCGGCATCGAGCGCCTGTTTTTTCAGGGCCGCCGACAAAATGCCCACGCCAATCGGTTTGCCCAGCACCAGCTTGTCGCCGGCGCGCGCGCTCGCGTTGCGCTTGACTTGTGACGGATGGACCAGGCCCAGCACGACCAGGCCGTAGATCGGCTCGACCGAATCGATGGTATGGCCGCCAGCGATCGGAATGCCGGCCTGGGCGCAGACGGTTTCGCCGCCTTTTAAAATCAGGCCGATTGTTTCCACCGGCAACTTGTTGATCGGCATGCCGACCAGGGCCAGCGCCATGATCGGCGTGCCGCCCATGGCGTAGACATCGGAAATGGCGTTGGTGGCGGCAATGCGGCCAAAGTCGAACGGATCGTCGACGATGGGCATAAAGAAATCGGTGGTGGCGATCAGCGCCTGTTCGTCGTTGAGCTGGTAGACGGCGGCGTCATCGGCCGTTTCGATGCCGACCAGCAGCGCTTTGGGAATCGGAAAACCGCCGCTGCCTTTCAGGATATCGGCCAGCACGCCCGGCGCGATCTTGCAGCCACAGCCGCCGCCATGGGCAAATTCAGTCAATCGTATCGGTTCTGCAATGCTGTCGGACATGGGAGTTCCTGCTGATGTGGGTGTTAGTTATTGACGATAGTACACAAGCTGAGCGCAGCTTGCTTGAAAGCAGCATCGGAGATATCGGGCAGCACCAGCGTCGATGATTGTTGGTAGCGGCGGAAGTTGCGCTTGATCGACTGCAGGTAGCCGGGATCATAGTGCTGGACCAGCAATTCCTCGACCAGCTCGCTCATGCGCCCCGCCAGCGCCAGTTGCTGCCAGTGAGCGATTTTTTCGCGGCCATGCAGCTGCGTCAGCAGGGCCAGCTGCACATTGAGTTTTTCAGGGTCGCCAACAAAGTGTTCATAGTCTTGCATCAGCAATTGCACGCGGTGGCTGGTCGACAGTTGCACGGCGGTACACTCGGCGGCGCGCATCTTGTCCATCAGCGCGTCGGGCACGCGCAGGCGGCCGACCTTTTTGCTTTCGGACTCGATAAACACGGGTTTGGCGGCGTCAAAATGGCGTAGCTGCTGCCACAGGCCACTTTCAAACGCTTTTTGCGATGGTTGCTCCGCTTCCGGCAAGCCGCCCAGCACCGAGCCGCGGTGGGCCGCCAGTTGTTCCAGGTCGATCACCTGCGCGCCATGGCTGTCCAGAACTTGCAGCAAGCGGCTCTTGCCGCTGCCAGTGGGGCCGCATAGCACATTGATGAACTCGAAAGCGGCTGGCAGGGTGGCCAGCTCGGCATTCACATGGCGGCGGTACTCCTTGTAGCCACCGTCGAGCTGGACCGCTGGCCAACCGATGCGCGCCAGGATATGCGCCATGGCGCCGCTGCGGTTGCCGCCGCGCCAGCAATACACGAGCGGTCTCCACCATTGCGGATGGCCAAGAAAGTGTGTTTCGATATGGTGGGCGATATTTTTCGCGATCAGCGCTGCCCCCAGCTTTTTCGCCTCGAACGCGCTGGTCTGCTTGTACAAGGTGCCGACCTTGATCCGTTGCTCGTCATCGAGCACCGGCAGGTTGATGGCACCGGGCAGATGATCCTCGGCAAATTCGGACGGGCTGCGCACGTCGATGATGGCGTCAAACTGGCTCAGCTGCGGCAGGATCTCGGCGAAGGGCAGGACTGCGGGGTATTTCATCGTGGCGGTGCCGGCAATTGGTAAAGCCGTATTATCCCCGATAACCGCCTGTGGCGTGTACGCTCAACCGAGCAGGTGCGCTATCGCTGGCGCCAGCAGCACCGTTACCACACCCGAGAAAATCATCGTCAGGCTGGCCACCGCGCCTTCTTCCGTACCCACCCTGCGCGCTACCGACAGGCCAAAGCCGTGCGCGGCCGCGCCATACGGAGCGCCACGGGCAATACGCATACGCAGCGGCAGCAGTTTCAGCAGCGGCTTGCCCAGCATCAGGCCGAACAGCCCTGTCATCACCACAAAGATGCCCGTCAGCTGGGCCGAGCCTTTCAACTGGCGTGACGCCTCCAGCGCAAATGGCGTGGAGACGGAGCGCGCCAGCAGGCTGCGCGCCATATCGCCATGCACGCCCAGCAAGCGGTCCAGCAACAAGGTGGCGGCGATGGACGCCACGATGCCGGCGCAACTGCCCAGCGACAGGGCCAGCCAGTGCTTGCGGATCAGCTGGCGTTCCTGGAAAATCGGCAGCGCAAACGCAACGGTGGCGGGACCCAGCAGCCAGGGCAGCCAGCGCGTTTCGCCAAAATAGGTACTGAAGGGCGTGGCCGTGGCTTGCACGATGATAATCAGGATGGCCGAGGTGCAGATCGCTGGTGTGAGCAAAAAGTGCGGGTGGCGCCGGTGCAGGGCCTGGTTGGCATAGAACAGCACCAGGGTCAGCAGCAGGAACAGCAGCGACAGGGCCAGCGTATTCATGTGGCCATCCTTGCCGCGCGCCGGCGCAGCAGTTTTTTAAGGCGCAGGCTGCGTTCATAACGGCATACCCATTCCACCGTGAACGCGGTCGCCAGCAGCACGCAGGCAAAGCCCAGGCCGATGTCGAGCAGCAGAATCAGACCCTTGGCCTTGATCAGGTCGGTAAATTGCACGATCGAAACCACCAGTGGAATAAAGAACAGCAGCATATTGGCCAGCAGCCAGTTGGCGCCCAGTTCGATCGCGGCAGGCTTGACCCGGCCACTGGCAAGCAGCGCCACCAGCACGAACAGGCCCACCACGCCGCCAGAAAATGGCAAATGCAAAGCGGCAGCAGCCCTGTCGGCTGCCCACCAGGCAGCAATCAATATGCCCACTTGCCATAGGGTCTGCGCCGGGCGGCGCCAGGCCGGTATGCTGGCTTGGGGCAGGGCAGAAGTGGAGAAGCTGGCGGGCATGGCGGGCTTTCAATGGCAGAAGATTGCATTGTAGGTTGGCCCGATTAAAAGATAAAATGACTTAAACTTATGAAGTTCATTCGATATTGGAATGCAAGATGGACATCCGTTCGCTGCGCTACTTCGTGGAAGTGGTGGAACAAAACAGCTTTACCCTCGCGGCCAGCAAGCTGCATGTGACGCAACCCACGGTCAGCAAGATGATCGCGCAGCTGGAGCAGTCACTGGACCTGGCCCTGCTCGACAGGGTAGGCAAGCGGTTCACGCTGACCGACGCGGGCAAGGTGGTGCTGTTGCGCGCGCATGAATTGCTGGCCCTGCATGCGCAGCTGAAGGTCGAGCTGCGCGACCTGCAACACCTCGAACGGGGCGAGCTGCGCGTGGGCGTGTCGCCGCAAACGCATACGGTGATCGCCCCCTGGCTGGCCGAGTATCACCAGCGCTATCCGGGCGTCGAGCTGAAAATGGTCGAATGCGGCACCCAGGCGGTCGAACGCGACTTGCGCAAGGGCAGCATCGAGCTGGGCACCATGCTCGACTATCCGGGCAATGCCGCCAGCTGGCAGGAATTCGAATCGCTGCCGCTGGTGCGCTCGCCCTTGTGCTTGCTGGCACCACCCGACTCACCCTGGCAAGGACGAAGTGCGGTGGCCCTGGCGGAGCTGGCGGACAGCCCGTTTGTATTCTATGGCGACGCGTTTGCCTTGAACGAGATCGTGCTCGATGCCTGCCAGCATGCCGGTTTCGTGCCGCGCATTACCAGCCGCAGCGGCCAATGGGACTTTATCGCCTCGCTGGTGCGATTGCGCGTGGGCGTATGTTTGCTGCCGAAGATGTTCTGCGACACCCTGGACCCCAGCCAGTTTGCCATCGTGCCGCTGGCGGACCCACCGGTGGAATGGAATCTGATGCTGGCCTGGCGCCGCGCCGGGCGCTTGTCGTTTGCTGCACGCGCCTGGCTGGACCTGGTGCGCGCGCATATCGATGATGCTGCCCCCGCAGTGCGATTACAATAGGCGACCGCAACCATTCCACCCGAACATGAACACCACCGTCACAAGCAAACTCAGGCGTATCACCACTTCCATGCTGCTGGGTTTGGCATGCACCGTCGGGATGGCGTATGCCCAGGCCGCCATCCCCGTGTATGGCTTTCTGGTCAAAAATACCTATCCGCACGATCCGCGCGCCTTCACCCAGGGCTTGCTGTTCAAGGACGGCCACTTGTATGAAAGCACAGGCCAGAACGGCCAGTCCTCGCTGCGCAAGGTCGACCTGAAGACGGGCAGGGTGTTGCAGCGCGAAATGCTGGACCAGAGTGTTTTCGGGGAAGGCATTACCGACGTGGGCGACGAGATCATGGCGCTGACCTGGACCACGCAGACCGGCTATGTGTTTGACCAGAAAACCTTCAAGCTCAAGCGCAAGTTCGCCTACAAGGGCGAAGGCTGGGGCCTGGCCAGCGACGCAAAATATGTCTACATGAGCGACGGCAGCGCCGCCATCCGCGTGCTGGACCCGAAAACTCTGGCGGAAGTGCGCCGCTTCGACGTCAAGGCAGAAGGCAAGCCCATAGAGCGGTTGAACGAACTGGAAATGGTCGACGGCCAGCTGTTTGCCAATGTCTGGGGCGCCGACGTAATCGCCCGCATCGATCCAAACAGCGGCAAGGTGGTGGGCTGGATCGACCTGACGGGCTTGCTGCCGCCAGCTCAGCGCGGCACCGAAAACCCGGACGCGGTGCTGAACGGCATCGCCTGGGACAAGCACGGCAAGCGCTTGTTTGTCACCGGCAAGCTGTGGCCCAAGCTGTTCGAGATCGAGCTGATCGAGATCCAGCGGCATTGATCAACTGGGCACCCGGTGCCTGTCGGGCGAACGAAAAAAAGGCCGATCGGATCGGCCTTTTTTGCAACTATATGGCCAAGAATCAGCGGTAGAACGCTTCGACCTTGCCTTTCAGCTTGATTTGCAGCGGGCGCCCGCGGCGGTCGAGCGACTTGGTCGAGGCAACCTTGATCCAGCGTTCGCTGATGCAATATTCTTCGACATCGAGGCGTTCCTTGTCGTTGAACTTGATGCCCACGTCGTTTTCAAACACGGCGGCGACGTGATAAGGGCTGCTGGGGTCGATCGACAGGCGATCGGGCAATGGGGGTAAGGTAGTAGTATCGTTCATGGATCGAATTATCGCCCAGAAAGCCGTTCCCGACAACCGGCGCAGTCATCATCACCCCGGCACTAGCGATGCGCGGCGGTCGGGTCCTGCAGTTGGAAGGCCTTGCCGTGCTGCCAGGCATCGGCGCCGGGATCGATGGCGGGCGCGGCAATATCGGCGCGCTGGCGGCGTTTTTCGGTGCTGTCGATCTTGAAGCGCCGGTCGCACGCGGTCGAGCGTTTGAAGTCGCTGGCGCCGAACTAGCTTACAAGGCCTGCACGGCCTCGACCAGCGAGCGCGGCGCGAACGGGTCATCCGGCAGCATAATATCGAGTTGTAGCAGTACCGGGCTGGCGATGCCGGATGGGCGCTGGAGGATCAGGCGTGGCACGCCCAGTTCCAGCCCGCTGTTGGGCAGCTTGAAGTTCTGCGTGCCGCCGCTTTGGCGCGCGCGCACATGGCTGGCTGCACCGACCAGCCTGGCAAAATGAAAATCCTGCATCACGTTGGCAAACAGGACGGCCGATGAATACGTATTACGGCCCACCAGCACATACGTCGTGCCCTGGAAGCGCAAGGGGTTATCTGGCTGCGGCTGCTGCCAGTTGCCGATTTCGCCATCGACGATGTCACCGAGCTTTTCGCTTGCGCTCTCGCGACCCTTGATGACTTTCTTGCGGTAGGTTGAGGCCCAGCGGTAAGGTTTGTCCGCCAGGTAGGGCAGCACGCCGTCTATCCACATGTCGTCATTGCCACCGCCATTCGCGCGTATGTCGATGATCAGCTTGCTGACGCCGTTTTCCCGCATGCGGCGAAAGGCACCCTCGGTAAACTCGGTGAATTGGCGTTTGTCGGGCCAGGCAAAGGTGTTGATAGTCAGCAGCGCGGCGCCGGCGGCCAGCTGTTCGAAATGGAATTGTTTTTTTGCACTGTTGCGTCCCTGTAGCCAGGCCGGCATGGTATCGGCGGCCGGTACGCGCAACTGCCGGCCGTCTGCCAGCAGCAGCGCGTATCGGGCCGAGCCGCCAAACATCTTCCAGTAAAAGAAGGGCCAGCGGGTCGACAGCAGGTCGGCGCGAAATGCTGGCGTGTCGCCGTGCAGGCGTTCGAGCATCTGCGCCACGATGCGGCTGGCCGGCACGCCGTTGATCTGCTCGACACGGGCGCCGGCCAGTGGCGAGGCGTCGCCACCCAGTGCGGCCCGGATACGCAGCGTGCCGGCGGCGTCGGCCACCATTTCGTAAGGAAAAAACGTGCCGCCCGCCTTCAGGTGGGCGGCGCTCTGGCCGTACGGGTCGGGCTGCGTGATGGCCAGGTGGGCGTCGGCATATACCGGGTTGAGCGTGGACAGCAAGCGCCAGGCCGCATCGCGCGTCATCGGTTTCTGCAGTTGCGCGTCGAGTTGTCGATACGCTTGCCGCAATTGCGCATCATCGGCGGAAAATCCCGGTTCTGGGTGAGTTGCGGCGATGCTCTCCTGAATAAAGCGCAAATCGGTGCGCAATTGATCGGGCGTGAGCAAGGGCTCGTCCTGGGCACGCAAGCCTGGACTGGTGAACAACAGCAGCAGGAAAACACCCAGGCGTTGCAAAACGGTCATGATCGATATCCGGTTGGAAAGAGATTCGATTCTAAGGGATGCTGGGTGCCGGCAGGCAGGGCATGCGACAGCCTGTGGTATGGAGGTGACAGACGGCAATAATCACGGCTGAAAACGCCAGGGGCCCGGCGTCGCCGCGTACGGCAATGCCAGGCCCCTGGAAGAATCAGAAAGATTACTTCTCGGCGAACGCGCGCTCGACAACAAAGTCGCCAGGCGTGGAGGTATTGCCTTCCTTGAAGCCGCGCTCTTCCAGCATTTCCTTCAAGTCGCGCAGCATGTCGGAGCTGCCGCAGATCATCACGCGGTCGACGGCCGGGTCCAGCCCAGGCACGCCCAGGTCTTCGAACAGCTTGCCGCTTTCGATCAGGGACGTGATGCGGCCCATGTTGCGGTACTCTTCGCGGGTGACTGTCGGGTAGTAGCGCAGCTTGTCGGTCACCATTTCGCCCAGGAACTCATCCTTCGGCAGGTGTTCGACCAGCAGGTCGTGGTAGGCCAGTTCGTCAACTTTGCGCACACCGTGCACGAGAATCAATTGGTCGAAGCGTTCGTAGATGTCCGGATCGCGCACGATGGACAGGAAGGGCGCCAGTCCGGTGCCGGTCGACAGCATGTACAGGCGCTTGCCCGGCAACAGGTAGTCGGACACCAGGGTGCCGGTCGGTTTGCGGCCGACGATGACGGTGTCGCCCACTTGCAGGTGCTGCAGGCGCGACGTCAGCGGGCCGCCCGGTACCTTGATGCTGAAGAACTCCAGGTGCTCTTCGTAATTGGCGCTGGCGATACTGTAGGCGCGCAGCAACGGCTTGCCATCGACGCGCAGGCCGATCATCGTGAAATGGCCGTTCGAGAAACGCAACGAAGGATCGCGCGTCGTCGTAAAGGAAAACAGGGTATCCGTCCAGTGGTGCACGCTTAAAACGCGCTCTTCATTCATCGAACTCATAGTATTTGTTTGCTGGTCAAAAAATGGTTAGGTGCTGGCAACTGCTGGCAAAAAGTGACATCCTGCGTGGGGCAAGCTCTATTGTAACGGCCTCCACGCGAAATTGTTACCGTCTATCGCCGCCAACGTCGCCGCACGCGGTGCCGACATTATAGTGCCGATGGCAAGATCCGGCTGCAAAAGCGGGAAAATCGGGCAATGGGCAGGGCGAAAATCTTGATCTGGGGCAGTTTTGGCGTTTATCCTTGCCGGCCGTGTTCGGCTGCATGCAGCGCCAGATAGTTCTTGAGACCATCGTCTGCAATGCCCAGCGACGCCAGCACGGCGGCTGTAAATGTCACCGGCGCGGTGCCGGGCGCCGTGATCACGCGCCCGTCCGCCACCGCATGCGGCACGTCCTGGTACAGCGCCGCGCCGGCATAGGTGTCGATGGAGGCCAGATTGTCGGCCGAATTCGAGGTATGGCGGACATGGTCCAGCAGGCCCGCCTGCGCCAGCACGCGCGTGCCATCGCAGATGCCGGCCAGCACCACCTGGCGCCGCTGCGCCTCGCGCAGCAGGGCTTTGATATCAGGCGCGCCGGCGCCTTGCCAGGCAGGGCCGCCGCACAGCAGCAGCACGTCAAGGCCATCGAGATCAATATCGTCGATTGCCAGCTGCGGCGTGACCAGCATGCCGCCCGACGACAGCACGGGTTTTCCTTGCGGGGTGGCAAAGCGTGTGTCGAAGCCGTAATACAGGCGGGCGCTGGCATTGAACAGACCGGTTTCCCAGTCGGCAAATTGTTCGGTAAGAATGGTAATGGCGCGCGGCATACGAATCTCCTGTGACGTCAGATTGATATGATAAGCCGCGCGCCTGTCAGTTCCTGTCAGCAGCGATCAGCTTTCAAACGCGTCGACCACCTTGCGCTTGCCCAGCATGAAAGCGTCGGCCACATGGCGCAGCGGCGACAGGTCGACGTCGGACTTGCCGTTCTGTACCAGGCCGGCGAAATGGCGGTACAGCGAAGGGTATTCGCCTTCGTCGCCCAGTTCCTGCGCCACGTCGTCCAGCCACAGTTTGGCGCCGCCATCGGCCATGCGCAGCACACCGGCTTCGGTGGTGATGATGATGTCCCAGCTTTGCTTGCCGGTCTGGCGCCAGTCGAATTCGGCGTGCACGTCCAGGCCGTTGGCGTCGGTAAAGCGCAGGTCGGCGGCAATCGGTGCGTCACGGTTGGCCGGGAACTCCAGCACGCCCGATTTGAGGAACATTGCGTTCGGCAAAATTTCAGTGACGATCGACAGGGCGTTAATGCCCGGATCGAACACGCCCAGGCCGCCCGCTTCCCAGATCCATTCCTGGCCCGGATGCCAGTGGCGCACGTCTTCTTTCCAGATTACCTGCACCTGGTGTGGCGCATGCTTGGCCAGAAAGGCCTTGATCACCTGTACCGCCGGCGCATGGCGCGAGTGCCAGCTGGCAAACAGCGTCACGCCCTTGGACTGGGCCAGCTTGTCCAGGTCTTCCACTTCCGACAGGGTGGCGCCGGGCGGCTTTTCCATAAACACATGCTTGCCTGCCAACAGCGCGGCGCGCGCCGCCTGGTAGCGGTGCTGCGGCGGCATGCACAGGGCCACGGCTTCGATGTCTGGCTGCTGCGCCAGCATCTCGTCGATGGATGTGAAGCCTGGCAAGCCCGGAATGGTGGCGTTGCGGCTGGCCGAGGCCAGCAGTTGAAAGTCGCCATTGGCGGCGATGGCGGGCAAATGCTGGTCGGTGGCAATCTTGCCGACGCCGACTATGCCCAGTTTGATAGCTGACATTATTTCTCTTTCTTCTAGGTCACACAGGAGCCGCAATCTTACCAGCGCTGATGCACGAATGGGGCGATGCGGTGCTGGTAAATGGCGCGCAGCGCATCCATGGTGTCGGTGCTCAAGGCGGGCAAGTTGCTGGCCGCGCTATTGGCTGCTGCCTGTTGCCCATTGCGTGCGCCCGGAATCACCGTGCTGACGCTTTCTTCCATCAGGATCCAGCGCAAGGCGAACTGCGCCATTGTCGCGTTGCCCGGCACCAGGCGGCGGATTTCTTCGACCACCTCCAGTGCCACGTCATATGGCACGCCGGAAAAGGTTTCACCCTTGTCGAACGCTTCGCCATTGCGGTTGAAGGCGCGGTGGTCGTCGGCGGCAAAGGCCGTGTTGGCGTTCATCTTGCCGGTCAATACACCGGACGCGAGCGGCACGCGCACGATCACTCCGATCTCGCGCTTTTTCGCCTCCGCGAAAAACAGCTGGTTCGGGCGCTGGCGGAAAATATTGTAGATGATCTGGATCGACGCCACGTTCGGGTATTCGATTGCCTTCAATGCCTCCTCGACCTTTTCTACCGACACGCCGTAGTGGCGTATCTTGCCGGCGGTAACCATGCGGTCCATGGCGTCGAACACTTCGGGACGGTAATACACATCGGGCGGCGGGCAGTGCAGCTGCACCAGGTCCAGGCAACCGGTGTCCAGGTTGAGCAGCGAGCGTTCCACAAAAGCTACCAGGTTCTGTTCGTTGTAGCCGTCGGCCACGTGCGGCGACAGCCGGCGCCCGGCCTTGGTGGCAACATACGGTTTCTCGCCGCCACGTTCCTTTAGCACTTCGGCAATAAAACGCTCGGAGCGGCCGTCGCCATAGACGTCGGCCGTGTCGATAAAGTTGGTGCCGGCGTCGAGCGCCGCATGCAGGGCCGCCTTGGCGTCCTCGCTGCTGACGTCGCCCCAAGCGCCGCCGATGGCCCAGGCGCCAAAGCCGATTTCGGAAATGCTGTGGCCGGTGCGGCCGAATACGCGTTGTTTCATTTTTTATCCTTCTGTTATGGCATCAATTGGCCGCCATTGACTTCGATGATTTGCCCGGTGATATAGCCCGACAGCGCTTCCGACGCGAGGAACAAAAACGCTCCCACGCATTCCTGCGGCAAGCCGGCGCGGCCCATGGGAATGGTGGCGCTTTGCGCGGCCATCATGTGTTCGGGCGTGTCGCGCACGTGGAACGGTGTCAGTATCAAGCCGGGCGCCACTGCGTTGACGCGGATCTTGTCGGCCACGAATTCCTTGGCCTGGCCGCGCGTCAGGTTGCTGACAAAGCTCTTGGCTGCCGCATACAGCACGGCGCCACCGCCACCGCCATTCCTGGCAGCAATCGAGCTGGTATTGATGATAAAGCCGCCGCCGGCCGCTTTCAGGTGCGGGTGGGCGGCAATGCTGGCCTGCCATACCGATTTTGCGTTCAGGTTCAGCACGTCGTCGAAATGCGCCTCGGACGCCTGCGTGGTGGGAATGCGGCCCAGCATGCTGCCGGCGTTGTTGATCAGTCCGTCCAGGCCGCCGAGCAGGCGCGCCGCTTCGTCGACCACGCGCGCCACCGCGCCAGGCTCTGCCAGGTCGCCCTGCAGCACGGTAATCTGCCCGGGATACTGCACGCGCAGCGCTTCGGCAGCGTCTGCGCTGGCGTTGTAATGCAGCACCAGGCGCGCGCCTTGTGCCGCAAAACCCAGCGCCACGGCCGCGCCGATGCCGGTCGAACCACCCGTGATCAGGATGCGCTTGCCGGCCAGGTCGCCCAGGGTCATGTTTGCTGATGGATTCATTGCTGCTCCGCTGGCTGTTTCTGTGGGCACCATCGTACTGTGGATAAGCGACGCCATGATAAGATTTGAAGTGAATCTGATTCATTGAAATGCTGACGTATTTTCATCCTTACCTTTTCACTTATGTCCGTCTTTGACCGTATTGAACTGGCCGACCTGCGGGTCTTTCTCGCCATTATGCGCACGCGCAGCTTCAAGGCGGCCGCCATCCAGCTGGGTTTGAGCCCGTCGGCGGCCAGCCACGCCATGCGCCGCCTGGAAGAACGGCTGGGGGCCAAATTGCTGAACCGGTCCAGCCGCGCAGTGGCGCCAACCGACACCGGTCTGGCACTGGCGGCGCGCCTGGAGGAAGGTTTCGATACCATAGGCCAGGCCCTGGCCGAGATCGACGCGCCCGGCGCTGGCCGCTTCGGCGAACTGCGCATCAATGTGTTTGCCGACGCGGCCCATTTGATGATCGCACCGGCGCTGCCCGAATTTGCCCGCCTGTGCCCACATGTGAAACTGACCGTGGTGGTGGAAGACCGGCCCATCGATATCGTTGCAGGCGGTTATGACGCCGGCATCCGCTATGGCGACTATGTGCCCGAAGACATGATCGCCGTGCCGCTGTCGGGCCCGCAGCGCTGGGTGGTGGCCGGTTCGCCAGACTACCTGGCGCGCCATGGCGTGCCGCAGCGGCTGGAAGATCTGGCGCAGCACAGCTGTTTGCAATTGCTGCTGGGCGACAATTCCAGCTACCGCTGGGAACTGAGCAGTGGCGTGAACGGGCAGAAGCCAGCCAAGCGCGGCATCCGCGTGCCGGGCCTGATCACCATCAACGACACCGCCACCACTATCACTGCCGCCAAGGCCGGCGTCGGCCTTGCCTATTTACTGGAAAGCCGCATCGCTGCCGAGCTGGCAGAAGGCAGCTTGCGCATGGTGCTGGACCAACATGCGGCGAGGGGTGAGCCGTTTCATCTGTATTACAGCAGCCGGCGCCATAACCATCCGGCGCTAAGGACCTTGGTAGACATTATCCGCAGGCAGCAGTCACTGGGCGAATTGCGCTAAGATTCCGCATTGAACGCCATTAGCGGAGCGCCATGAAAAACCTCAGTCCAGTCCAGCCATTTCAATCGAGCGTGACCGTCAGCAGTCACGGCGTGCTGACCACTCTGACGGTGGAGACCTCGCTGGCCGCCAAGGAAAGCATCGCCTCGGACGAGAAAAGCCTGCTGACCAGCTATGTGTACCGCGACGACGGCACCTATCAGCTGGTCTATACGGTGGTGGACAGGGAAGGCCAGGCCGAACATTTTGCCGAGGACGACGGCATCCTGCCGACCCTGTTCCTGAACCCGCAGCAGCAGGCCTGGGTGTCCATCGTGCCTTACCACCCTGACAAGGAACTGGAGATCAGCATTCCCGTGTTCCAGCGCGAGCAGGTCGAGCTGCCCAAAGGCAACCGCCCGTTCGCGGGCGACTTTATTGGCAGCACGGAAACAGCATCGATTTTTCACGTTGCCGACTGGTCCGATACCAAGCCCGACAAGATGTTGGTAATGCAGTTTGCAAATGGCTTGCTGAAAAAGAAGAGCAATCTCAAGCTGCCATTGCCGGGCAATAACAAGCTCGTGGTCAATCGCACTACCATCGAACTGCTGGCCCATGTGGGTGGCGACTGGCTGCACCGGCAAATCGATGAGCAGGGCAATGAGCTGCAGCGCAGGACCATCGCGGCCAAGGGCATCTACGCCCAGCAGATACTGGCGCTGTCGTTTGACGCCGATTCCTTTCTTCTGGCCCAGCAGGAAGGCCAGCTGGTGATCGTGAAAATCGATGTGGCTGGTAGCAGTGCAGTGCGCAAGCTGATCGCTTTCGAGGATGACTTGTTCAATACCTGGCGGCCGGAACCGATCGCCGACGATATGTTTGTGACCCGTTTTAACTGCGAATTCGGCAACGGCTGGCTGACCACCCGCAAGGACCAGCTGATCGAGCTGTACTACAGCAAGGACGTCAACGGCTATCGCAACCTGGTGAACGGCGAGGTATTCCAACTGCCGCATGACAAGCTGGTCATTTCCAGCGTCAACCGCACGGCGCAAGGTGCTTATGCGGTGGTGCTGTATCCGATGCCGGACGACGACAAGAGCAGCATTAGGCAATTGCTGATACTGAACCGCAACCTTGCCGCTGGCTGAAAGCTGTTGTCGTCGCTATAATGTCCGCATGTCTTTATATCCGTCGATAAAACGCAAAACGCTGCAGATCTGGCTGGCCATCCTGGCCGTGCTGTTTGCTGCCGTTGCGCCGTCGATTTCGCATGCGCTGGCCGCGCCCGCCGCTGCCATTCCTTCGTCCTTGCTGATGCAGATCTGTACCGTCGATGGCGTAATGGATGTCAGCGTGGACGTGAAAAAATCGGCCATGGATCCGGTTGTCCATGCTTTCGAGCATTGCCCGTATTGCAGCACCCATGCCGGGTCGTTTGCCTTGCTGCCCGGCCTGTCACTGAGCTTTGCCGTCAGCGGCGGCCATGATGTCTATCCTCCCTTGTACTACCACGCGCCGGCGCCGCTGTTCCTGTGGTCGTCCGGCAATCCCCGCGCACCGCCCGTTCTGTCCTGATTCCACTACGCTGGCGACCTTGCGGTCGCCTTGGTTATCAGTTTATTAAGACGGGTTTTTTATGTTATCCAATCAATTCCATGTTCCGACCGGGGCAGGCGTCGCCACGCCGCTGCACCTGTTTTCCGCCTTGCTGTGCTGCGCGCCGGCGTTGGCACCGGCGTTCGCACAATCCTTGCCTGAAGCAAATACCGATATTGACGCCACGCCGACCTTGCAGATCGGCAGTGTCGAAGTCACGGCACGGCGCAGCGGTCCGCTGTCCGCACGCGACATGCTCACTTCAGTCGATATCGTCGCGCCAGGGCAGATTCAACAGCAGCAAGTGAGCCATGCCTGGCAACTGTTTTCCCGCGCACCCGGCGTGATGCTGACGCAATTTCGGCAAGGCAATGAGTCGGGCAAGCTGTCGTTTCGCGGCTTTAACGGCGAAGGCGAGGTCAATGCCGTCAAACTGCTGATTGACGGCATGCCGGCCAACGACAACGCCGGCGGCATGCCTTTTCTCGACATGCTGTTTCCGCTGGAGATCAGCAATATCGAGGTGGTGCGCGGCACCAACGATCCGCGCTATGGCTTGCATAATATCGCCGGCAATGCCACCGTCAATACGCGTACTGGGGGCAATTATGATGAAGCCAGGCTGAGTTATGGCAGCTTCAACACGCGCCAGGTCCAGTTCGTCAAGGGCGTGGAAGAAGGCAAATGGACGCAAAACTACTCCGCCGGCTATCTGCGCTCGGCAGGCTACCGCCAGAATGCGGGCTTCCAGAAAGTATCGGTGGCCGGCAAATGGGGCTATACCACCGAAGACGGCCGTACCCGCATTGTGGCCAGCGCGCGCCACACGCAAAGCGACGGCGACGAGGCCGGCTACCTGGAAGAGGCTGACGCGCACAGCGCGCCGACCTCGTCCTACGCCTATGCGCGCAGCACCGGTGGCCAGCGCGAAATGAGCCAGTTGGGCCTGGCTGTGGACACCACTTTGCCGGCGGAACTGTCGCTGTCCGCCAAAGCGTATGTCAATGCCGTGCGCGACCAGCGCTGGCTGCGCTATTCGCTGCGCACCAGCCAGCAGGAACGCATCATCCATGAAAACCACTATGGCGTGCTGGCCAGCCTCAGCTATCGCCCGCAATGGCTGCGCACCATGTCGCTGGAAGCAGGTGTCAATGCCGAGCACCAGAATGACCGCAGTCCGCGCTACAACACGGTGGACAAGGTGCGCACGGCCACCACGCGCGACCAGCGCTTCGATTTCGACACCTATGGCGCCTATCTGCAGGCCGTACTGACGCCTGTGGACGGGCTGAAGCTGATGCCGGGCTATCGCATCGACAAGGTGGAGGGCAGCTTTTCTGACCCGTCGAAAAACGTGCATTTCCCGATCCAGGACTATGGACTGATCCGGCAGCCCAAGTTCAGCGCTGCCTACAGCCCGTGGCGCACGGCCACCGTGTATGGCAACTGGGGCCGCACTTTCCAGGTCGGCGCGGGCGCGGCGGCCTACCGCAGCAATGCGAACCAGCTGCGCCCATCGATCAACGAGGGCTGGGAAACGGGAGTGAAATGGACGCCGGCAGCATGGCTCGACGGCCGGCTGGCCGCCTGGCGCCAGGACGCCAGCGATGAAGTCAAGCGCAAGCTCAATGACCCGTCCGGTGATTCTGAAAATGTCGGCAAGACGCGCCGCGAAGGTATCGACCTGCAGATCAATGCACACGGCGGCAACCATGCGGCCTGGCTTGCCTATGCACGCCAGCGCTCGCGCATCGTCGAACCGGACCCGGCTGCACCTGCCACCTTGGGCAAGCAGATCGACCATGTGCCGAATCAGGTGTTTTCCGCCGGCTACGACTGGAGCATGAGTTCCGCCGTGAAATTGTCGGCCTGGGCCAACGGCCAGGGCAGTTACTTTCTCACTACCGCCAATACAGGCCGCAAGTACGGCGCCTATGTGCTGCTCAACCTGGGTGCCAGCTATCGGGTGTCGCCGTCGCTGTCGTTCGACTTGCAGCTGAACAACCTGGCCGACCGCTATGTTGAATACGTATGGATCAACGACGTCACCCGCCATGCGCCTGGCGAAGGCCGCGCGCTCACCGCCACGGCCAGCCTGCGTTTCTGAGCCACCTGAAGACGAGAAAATAATGAAAGCCAATAAATACACAATGGCCAGTTGCGCCTTGGCGCTGCTTTTCTTCACCGGCGCGGCTGCGGCCGATACCCCCACCTTGCCCTCGGTCACCGTCGTGGCCGACAAGACATCCATGCTGGAGAGCAAGGCCGGCACCGGTTCCGGCCTGGACCTGACCCTGATGCAAACCCCGGCCAGCGTCGAGATCATTTCGCGCGATCAGCTGGACGCGCGCGGCGACAGCAACTTGGTCGACGCTATCACGCGCGCCGCCGGTATCAGTTCCATGGCCCATCCGGGCAACGGCGGCAGCTCGCTGTCGGCACGCGGCTTTACCGACACTACCTCGGTCATGCGCCTGTATGACGGCGTGCGCCAGTACGGCGGCGTGGGCCTGACTTTTCCTTTCGATACCTGGTCGGTCGAGCGCATCGAGGTGCTGCGCGGGCCGGCGTCGGTGATTCATGGCGACGGCGCGATCGGTGGCGTGGTCAATGTGATACCGAAAAAACCGACGCGCGGCCCCATCCGGAATGAAGTACAGGCAACGCTCGGTACCGCCAACACCCAGCGCCTGGGACTCGGTAGCGGCGGCGCCATCGATGAACACTGGTCGTACCGGCTCGATGCCAGTGGCAATCGATCAAGCGGCTGGGTCGACATGGGACAGTCGCGTGAACTGACGTTTTCGGGTGCGCTGGAATGGGACGCAACACGCGACCTGCGCTTCACCTTGCGCCACGCCCAGGGCTTGCAGCACCCGATGCGCTACTTTGGCACGCCCACCGTCAACGGGCGCCAGTTGCCGGCCTTGCGCGACAAAAACTACAATGTCAGCGACAGCATCATCCGCTACGACGACGGCTGGAGCGAACTGGGCATGGAATGGACTGCGTCCGCCAGCACGACCGTGCGCGCCAAGCTCTACCATATCGACAGCCAGCGCCATTACCGCAATGCCGAAACCTATGCCTACAACCCGGGCACCGGCCTGGTCGACCGCTCGGGCGATACCGAGATTTTGCACGACCAGCGGCAAACGGGCGCCACCGCCACCGTCAGCCACACGGGTACCTTGCTGGGCCTGGGCAACCAGGCGTCGTTCGGCGTTGACCTCAGCAGCAGCCGCTTCCAGCACGCCAACAATACCTACGCGGGCAGCCCCGATCCGGCCTCGGTCGACCCGTTCAACCCCGTTGCCGGCCAGTTTTTCAGCGAGCAGCCAACCTTGCCGCGCTACCGCAACACCGCCCGGCAATACGCGCTGTTTGCAGAAAACCGCATCGAGCTGACGCCGGCCTGGGCCGTGATCGCCGGCCTGCGCCACGACCACGCCGATGTGCGCCGGCGCAACCTGGTCAAAGGCCAGGAGGAGTTCGATCAGCCGTACGGCAATACGGGCTGGCGTCTCGGCACGGTGTATGACCTGACGAGCGACCTGGCCCTGTACGCACAGTTTGCGCGCGCGGCCGATCCGGTCGGCGGCCTGCTGATGTTATCTTCCGCCAACAGCAAGTTTGATTTATCGACCGGCAAGCAGCTGGAAGTGGGACTGAAACAGTCTTTCTGGGGCCAGCGCGGCGACTGGACCCTGGCCGCCTACGAGATCCGCAAGAACAATCTGCTGGCGCGCGATCCCTTGAATCCGCAACTGCGGGTGCAGGTGGGCCAGCGCTCCTCGCGCGGCGTCGAGGCCACGCTGGGCGTGGCGGTGGTGCAGGGCTGGCGGCTGGACGCCAACGCCAGCGTGCTGCGCGCCCGCTATGATGACTTTATCGAGGCAGAAGCTGGCGAGGCTGTCTCGCGCGTCGGCAAAGTGCCGCCCGATGTGGCGCAGCAACTGGCGAATGCGTCGCTGAGCTGGAATTTCATGCCGGGCTGGAGCGCCAGCGGCGGCGCCCGCTACGTGGGCCGCCGCTATGCCGACAACGCCAACCGGGTTGCCATGCCGTCCTACACCACGGCAGACCTGGCGCTGCGCTGGCAGGCAAGGCCGGACACCACCGTCTCGTTGCGCGCCGCCAATGTGTTTGACAAACAGACTTTCACGACCGCCTATTACACCACCAACCAGTGGTTCAACGGGCCGGTGCGCAGCGTGGAAGCGACCGTGCATTATCGCTACTGATGACGACCTTCACACTTAAACGGCTGCTGTATCAACTGCACCGCTGGACCGGTATCGCCGCTTGCGTGCTGATGCTGCTGTGGTTTATCAGCGGCATGGTGATGCTGTTTGTCGGCTATCCGAAGCTGACGCCGTGGGAGCGGCTGGGGGCATTGCCGCAACTGCAGCTGGCCGGCTGCTGCCAGCCTCTGGCCCAGGTCGATGTTCCGCCCGATGCGCGCGAGATCGTGCTGACCACGGTGGCGGGCGCACCCGTCTGGAAGGTGCGCGATGTCGGCGGGCGCTTGCGGCTGTTCGATGCGGTCCATGACCAGCGCCTGCCATCGGCCAGCCGCGATACCGCGCTGGCCTCGGCGCGCGCCTTTCTGCCCGGCGCCGCAAGCCAATACCTGGACCTGGTACAGGAGGACCGCTGGACCCACTCGCGCTCGCTGGATGTGCACCGGCCCTTGCACCAGGTACAGATGGATGACGGTGCGCAAACCTTGCTGTACCTGTCGTCGGCCACCGGGGAAGTGGTGCTGGACGCGCCGCGCGAGCAGCGGTTGTGGAATTTCATCGGTGCCTGGCTGCACTGGGTCTATCCCTTGCGTTACCATTCCACCGATCCCGTGTGGAGCTGGATCGTGATTATCGCCTCGGCCCTGGCCACCTTCACCGCCTTGACGGGTACCGTGGCCGGCATCTGGCGCTGGCGTTTCAAGGGGCGCTACAAGTCGGGCGCACGCACGCCGTACCGGGAATCGTGGATGCGCTGGCACCATGTGACAGGGCTGCTGTTTGCCGGCTTTGTCTGCGCCTGGATCTTCAGCGGGCTGATGTCGATGAATCCGCTGCGCATCTTCGATCCCCATGGCCAGCGGCCTGATCTTGCGGCCTGGCAGGGCGGCACGCCGGCAACAGTCCGGCTGGGCATCACTCCGCCGCAAGCCTTGAACCTGCTTGAGCAGCAAGGTTTTCATGCGGTTGAACTGGAATGGCGGGTGCTGGACAAACAGCCCTATCTGCTGGCCCGTGACGGGGCGGCGCGCACGCGGCTGCTGATGCGGCAGCAGGGCCAGCTGGTGGTGCGCGAGCAATGGCCGCAGCAGCAATTGTTGCAGGCGGCGGACAAGCTGATGCCGGGCATGGTGGCAGGCGCCCTGTGGCTGACGGCTTACGACGCCTATTATTACGGCCGCGAACCGGAAGCGATGATGGGTGCCAGCGAGCGGCGCTTGCCAGTGCTGCGCGTGCGCTTCAATGACCCGCAGGCAAACTGGGTCTATCTCGATCCTTATGCCGGGACGGTGGCGCTGGGCGTGGACCGCCGCCAGCGGGTCAGCCGCTGGCTGTTCAGTTTCCTGCACAGCTGGGACCTGCCGCCGCTGCTGCGCGCGGGGCCGTGGCGCGAAGGAGCGCTGATACTGCTCAGTGTGGGCGGGGCAGTGCTGAGCGGCACCGGCATCGTGATCGGCTGGCGGCGGCTGCGCTTATGGTGGCGGGCCAGGCAAAGCAGGCGGGAGCCGGTATAATTGAACGCGATTAATTCTCCCCTTCCATCTACGCCGAGATTCCATGACCGCCGCACCAGCCGCTACCACTTCGATATTTCTACAGGGCGCAGGCGAAGTCGGCGACATTATCCTGGCCAAGGACTGGACCACTTCCACGGTAGGGCCGATTGCCGGCTGGACGCCCATCATGCGCAACCTGGTGGCCATGATCGTGCGCTCGCCGATACCCATGGTCACCATGTGGGGCGAACAGGGCACGCTGATCTATAACGAGGCTTACGCCACGTTTGCCGGCTCGCGCCACCCGGAAATTATGGGCATGACGGCCACCGACGCGTTTCCCGACCTGGCCGACTTCAACCGCAGCGTCATTGCTCAGGTGCTCGGCGGCGCGCCGCTGAGTTTTCGCGACCAGGAACTGACGTGGATGCGCGACGGCCGTTTCCAGCGCTACTGGCTCAATCTTGATTATTCGCCCATCTACGATGATCACGACCTGGCCGTCGGCATTATCTGCGTGGTGGTCGACACCACCGACAAGGTCAATGCCGAGAGGCATTTGAAACACGAACATGCGCGCATGGCGCAGATGTTCGATCAGGCACCCGGTTTCATGGCGTTGCTGCAAGGCCCGCAGCACAGGTTCACCCAGGCCAATCGCGCCTATGCGGAACTGGTGGGCCATCGGGAACTGATCGGGTTGACGATGGCCGAGGCGTTGCCCGAAGCGGATGAGCAGGGCTTTGTCGGCCTGCTCGACGCGCTGTATGCCAGTGGCGAACCTTTTACCGGCATGGCCATGCCGTTCAGCGTGGCCGCCACCGCCAGCATGGCCGCCCGCGAAACCTATATCGATTTCGTCTACCAGCCCGTGAGAGACGAGGACGGCGTCATTTCCGGCATCTTCGTGCAGGGTTCGGACGTGACCCAGCGCGTGCTGGCCGAAAAAGCCTGGCGCCAGGGTGAATCGCGCTTCCGCGTGTGGGCGCAAGCCATGCCCAACCATATCTGGTCGGCCGATGCTGCCGGCAACCTGGACTGGTTCAGCGACCAGATTTTCGCCTACAGCGGCGCCAGCCCTGGTGAGCTGAACGCTGACAACTGGCCCGGCCTGGTCCATGCCGACGATATTGTCGGCGCCGTCACGCTGTGGCGCGCGGCGGTCGACAGTGGCCAGACCTTTGAAACCGAATACCGCGTGCGGCGCCACGACGGCCAGTATCGCTGGCACTTGATACGTGCGCTGCCGATCCGCGATGAAGACGGCATGGTCATCAGCTGGATAGGCACCAATACCGATATCGAAGAGCAGAAACGCACTACCCTCAAGCTCGAACACCTGAACGCCACCCTGGCCGAACAGGTCAGCATGCGCACGGCCGAGCGTGACCGCATGTGGCGCTTGTCAAATGAAATCATGCTGGTGAGCGACTTCAACGCCACCCTGGTGTCGGTCAACCCGGCGTTCGTGGCGGTGCTGGGCTGGCCCAAGGCTGAGGTGCTGGGCAGCAGTTTCATGGAACTGGTGCACCCCGATGACCGTGCCAGCACCCTGGAGCAGGTCAGCCTGCTGGCCAGCGGAGAGCGCACCATCCAGTTCGAGAACCGCTACCGGCGCAAGGAGGGTGGCTACAGCCTGCTGTCCTGGAGCGCCGTACCCGACGCGCAGTATATTCACGCTGTGGCGCGCGACGTCACTGCCGAACGTGCCGCCGCGCTGGCCATGAAACAGACCGAAAAAGCACTGGAACAGTCACAGAAGATGGACGCCATCGGCAAGCTGACGGGCGGCGTGGCGCATGATTTCAACAACCTGCTGCAAGTCATTTCCGGCAATTTGCAGATGCTGGCGACTGTACCGTTCGCCCATCCGCGCGCGGCACAATGGGTGGAAAACGCCATCGGCGGCGTGAACCGGGGTGCCAGGCTGGCCAGCTCCCTGCTGGCCTTTGGCCGCCGCCAGGCGCTCGAACCGCGCGTGCTGAAGATCGGCAAGCTGATGACCGGCATGGAAGACATGCTGCGCCATGCGCTGGGCGAGCCGATCGATATCGAAACTATCGTCTCGGGCGGCCTGTGGAACACCCTGGTCGACCCGACGCAGGTAGAGACGGCTTTGCTGAACCTGGCCATCAATGCGCGCGACGCGATGGACGGCCCGGGCCGGCTGACGATCGAAGTGGGCAACGCCTACCTGGACGAGCCGTATTGCCGCAGCCACGCGGAAGTGTCGCCGGGCCAGTATGTGACGCTGGCGGTCACCGATACCGGCTGCGGCATGACGCCCGATGTGCTGGCGCACGCCTTCGACCCCTTCTTTTCCACCAAGCCGGAAGGCAAGGGCACCGGCCTGGGGCTGTCGATGGTGTACGGTTTCGTCAAGCAATCGGGCGGCCATATCAAGATCTACAGCGAAGTGGGGCAGGGCACCACGGTCAAGATCTACCTGCCGCGCTCGATGGACGAAGAGGCGCGCCAGGAAACCATGGTGATCGACGAGGCGGCCGGCGGCGAGGAAACCATCCTGGTGGCCGAAGACGACGAGCAGGTGCGCACCATCGTGGTGGAAATGCTGGGCGGCCTTGGTTATCGCGTACTGAAAGCCAACGATGCATCTGCCGCCTTGTCGATCCTGGAAAGCGGCATCGCGGTCGACCTGCTGTTTACCGACGTGGTGATGCCTGGCCCGCTGCGTAGCGCCGAGCTGGCGCGCAGGGCGGTTGAACTGCTGCCCAACCTGGCCGTGCTGTTCACCTCGGGCTACACGGAAAACTCGATCGTCCATGGCGGCCGGCTCGATCCCGGCGTGGAATTGCTGGGAAAACCATATTCGCGCGACAGCCTGGCGCGCAAGATCCGCCAGGTGCTGGGCAACCGCAAGCCGGTCGCGCCGCCAGACCCCACGCCTGCGGCGACAGCCATCCCGGCGACACGCAAGATACTGCTGGTCGAGGACGAAGATGCGGTACGCGCCATCACCTTCGACATGCTGCAACTGCTGGGCCACGAGGTGCAGGCGGCAGTCGACGGCCATGAAGCGCTGGCCGCGCTGGAAGCAGCGCCGTTCGATATTTTGATCACCGACCTGGGCCTGCCTGGCCTGTCCGGCGCGGCCGTGGCCGAGGCGGCGCGCCGGTTGCAGCCATCGATTCATATCGTCATTGCCAGTGGGCAGGCAAAAATTGACGGCACGCACGCCAATGCGGCGCTGCTCAAACCCTATGATCTGGCGGCCTTGCAGGCGGTGCTGGCGTAGGCAGAGGCACAGGGTGGGCATAAATGCCTTGCTGCTTGTACCATGTCACATTCTTCAAGCATCAAGGAACACTGCAATGACTTTGCGCCATCTGGCCCCGGCCGCCATCACCGTCATGGCGCTTGCCATCCCCACCGCCGTCCAGGCCGTCTCGCTGCCCGCCGTGGAAGCGAAGAACGGCATGGTGGTGTCGTCGCAGCACCTGGCCAGCCAGGTCGGCGTCGATATCCTCAAAAAAGGCGGCAACGCCATCGACGCGGCCGTGGCGGTCGGCTATGCGCAAGCCGTGGTCAACGCCTGCTGCGGCAATATCGGCGGTGGCGGCTTCATGACCATCCACCTGGCCAGCGGCAAGGACACCTTTATCAACTTCCGTGAAAAAGCGCCGGCCGCCGCCAGCGCCAATATGTACCAGGATGGCGACGGCAATCTGAAGCCGGGCGCCAGTCTGCATGGCTACCTGGCCGTCGGCGTGCCAGGCACTGTGGCCGGCTTCGATTATGCGCAGCGCAAGTACGGCAAGCTGACGCGCGCCCAGGTACTGGCCCCGGCCATCAGGCTGGCACGTGAGGGCTATATATTGAACCGTGGCGATACCGATATCCTTGACACCACGGTCGCATATTTCAAAAAAGACCCGGAAGCGGCCCGCATCTTCCTGCGCAAGGACGGCACGCCGCTGCAACCGGGCGACCGGCTGGTGCAGAAAGACCTGGCCAATACCCTGGAAGCGATCGCCAGGCGAGGCCCTGACGCATTCTACAAAGGTGCGATTCCCCAGGCTGTGGAAAAAGCGGCGAAACAGGGTGGTGGCGTGATCACGGCGGCCGATTTCGCCGCCTACACCAGTACCGAAATGGCGCCGCTCGCCTGCAGCTATCGCGGCTACCAGTTTATCTCGGCGCCGCCACCGAGCTCGGGCGGCGTCACGCTGTGCCAGATCCTAAATATCCTCGAAGGCTACGACATGAAAAAGCTGGGCTACAACTCGGCCGCCTCGGTGCACTACATGACCGAAGCCATGCGCCATGCCTACAAGGACCGCAACACCTACCTGGGCGACCCGGACTTCGTCAACAATCCGGTTGACCATCTGCTGAGCAAGTCGTATGCGGCGCAGATCCGCAGCCAGATACTGCCCGACAAGGCGACACCGTCAGCCGAGGTGCAGCCCAACGCGCAAGGCGAAAAGCCGGAAACCACGCATTACTCGGTGGTCGACAAGGAAGGCAATGCCGTCTCGACCACCTACACCGTGAACGGCCGCTTTGGCGCGGTGGTGATTGCACCCGGCACCGGCTTTTTCCTCAACGATGAAATGGACGATTTCACGACCAAGATCGGTGCGAAGAATATGTACGGCCTGGTGCAGGGCGAAAGCAATGCGATTGCGCCGGGCAAGCGGCCGCTGTCGTCGATGGCGCCGACCCTGGTCACCAGGGACGGCAAGGTGTTCCTGGTCACCGGTTCGCCCGGCGGCTCGCGCATTATCACCATCACCTTGCAGTCGGCGCTGAACATTATCGATTACGGCATGGAGCCGCAGGAAGCGGTCGATGCGCCGCGCATCCACCACCAGTGGCTGCCGGACCAGGTGTATTACGAGCGGCGCGGCCTGTCGGTGGACACCCTCAATATCCTGGCCGGCATGGGCTACAAAATGAAGGAACAAAGCACCTGGGGCGCAACCGAACTGATCATGATGGGCTTGCCGAACGCAGCAGGCGTGGGTGCCGCCAGCGCGGGCAATGATGCGGGTGTTTCGGGCAAGGTGCTGCCAGGCTATATCTACGGCGCCAACGACGGCCGGCGTCCTGCGGGCTCGGCTGTTGGATATTGAACGCCAGCACATATTTGTGTGAGGGAAAGTCTGCTGGTGGCTTATGATGTGGCAATATCAAACATCAACAAGCCACCATCAATGCACCAACTATCACTCCAACAAAAGTCATTCCTGCTCTTGCTCGCTGTCGTTACCATCGCCTTTGGCTGGATCTTGCTGCCGTATGCGGGCGCCATTTTCTGGGGCATGATCCTGGCGATCGTGTTCGCGCCCGTGTATCGCTGGGTATTGCAGAAAACCAGGGGCAGGGCGACACTGTCGTCGATACTGGTGCTGCTGTTGATACTGGTGATCGTGATCCTGCCGCTGTCGCTGATCTCGGGCGCACTGGTCAACCAGGCCTCGGCGGTGGTGGAGCTGGTGCGCTCCGGTGATATTACCGTCGCCAGTTCCTTTGGCAAGGTAATGGACGCCCTGCCGTCGTGGGCCGTCAATCTGCTGGACCGTTTCCATATTACCAGCCTGGCCAGCCTGCAGGACAAGCTGACGGCCGGCGCTTCGCAGGTAAGCCAGGCGGTGGCCGTGAAAGCCATCAATATCGGCCTGTACACGTTTGATTTTTTGACCAGCCTGGGCATTCTGATGTACTTGCTGTTCTTCCTGCTGCGCGACGGCGCCGCGCTGACGACGCGCATCCGCGCCGCCATTCCGCTGAGCCGCAAGTACAAGCAGCGTTTGTTCAATAATTTCACCACCGTGATACGCGCCACGGTCAAGGGCAATATCCTGATCGCCATTGCACAAGGCGCCCTGGGTGGCCTGATCTTCTGGTTCCTCGATGTGCGCGCACCGTTGCTGTGGGGCGTGCTGATGGCATTCCTGTCGCTGTTGCCGGCCATAGGCGCGGCGCTGGTATGGGCGCCGGTCGCCATCTATTTCCTCGCCACCGGTTCGATCTGGCAAGGCGTGACCCTGATTGCCTTCGGCGTGCTGGTGATCGGCCTGGTCGACAACCTGCTGCGCCCGGTGCTGGTCGGCAAAGATACCAGGATGCCCGACTATGTCGTGCTGCTGTCCACCGTCGGCGGCATGGCCTTGTTCGGCCTGCACGGCTTTGTTATCGGCCCCATCGTGGCGGCCATGTTTATTGCGGTCTGGGATCTGTTTGCCACGGCCAGCGAGTTTCATACGGAGTAAAGCGGCATGGACAGCACTGGCATTGCGCTGACAGCGGCGCACCGCGACGACGCGGAGCAACTGGTGGCCTTGCGGATTGCCGCCATGCGCGACAGCCTGATGCGCATCGGCCGCTTTGACCCGCAGCGTGCGCGCCAACGTTTTCTGTCCGACTATTCGCCCGCACACACCCGCCATATCGAGCTGGCGGGCCAGCGCGTCGGCTTTGTCGTCGTCAAGCCCGGGCCAGACGCCATGCTGCTCGACCATTTGTATATTCATCCGGACAGCCAGGGCAAAGGCCTGGGCGCTATCGTACTTGCACGCATTATTGAACAGGCGAGGGCGGCAGGCTTGCCACTGAAGGTGGGCGCGCTGCGCGACAGCGACTCGAACCGTTTTTATCTGCGTCACGCTTTCAAGCTGGTCGCGCAGGAAGAATTCGACAATTACTATCTTTTGACCGTCAATGAACAGCAATAACACCACCTTGCGCCTGGTCCTTGGTGACCAGCTCAATACCCGGCACCGCTGGTTCACCGAGGTCGACGACAGCATTATTTATGTGCTGATGGAAGTGCGCCAGGAAACCGACTATGTGCTGCACCATGCGCAAAAAATCCTCGCCATTTTTGCTGCCATGCGCGACTTTGCGCGCCAGCTGCGCGAGGCAGGCCATCGCGTGCACTATATAGCCATCGACCAGCCGCACAGCGCACGCGCCATGATCGATAATCTCGATGCGTTGGCCGCCGAATATGGCGCGGCCTCGGTGCAATACCAGGCTCCCGACGAGTGGCGGCTGGACCAGCAACTGTATCTGCATGGCCGCGCGGCCAGCGTGCCGTGGCTGATGGTCGATACCGACCATTTCTATACCAGCCGCCATGAAGCATCGGATATTTTCAAGGGCCGCAAGCAGTGGCTGATGGAGTTTTTCTACCGCCAGTTGCGCGTCAAACATGGCGTGCTGATGGAAGACGCCAGACAACCGGTCGGCGGCCAGTGGAATTTCGACCACGACAATCGCAAGCCCTGGCGCGGCCAGCCGGCCGAACCGCCGGACGCGCGCACGCCGCACGACCACTCGCTGTTGTGGCAGGCGATAGGCGACGCCGGCGTAAAAAGTTTTGGCACACCCAATGCCGGCCGGCTGCCATGGCCCTTGAATCGTGAAGAAGCATTGCAGCAGCTCGACGCCTTTATCGAACGGGGCCTGCCGCATTTCGGCGACTTCCAGGACGCCATGAGCACCAAAGCATGGCGTTTATTTCACTCGCTGCTGTCGTTTGCGCTGAACGTGAAAATGCTGCAGCCGCGTGAGGTAGTCGACCGTGCGCAAGCAGCTTTTGACGCTGGCGCCGCGCCGCTGGCGGCTGTGGAAGGCTTTATCCGCCAGATCCTCGGCTGGCGCGAATATGTGCGCGGCGTGTACTGGACGCATATGCCCGAATACGCCGATAAGAACTTTTTCGGCCACCAGCGCTCGCTGCCGCGCTGGTTCTGGGATGGCAAGACCAACATGAACTGCCTGTCGCACGCGATCACGCAATCGCTGGAACAGGCGCACGCCCATCACATCCAGCGCCTGATGGTGATCGGCAACTTCGCCTTGCTGGCCGGCCTGCATCCTGGCGAACTGCACCGCTGGTACCTGGGCATTTATATCGACGCCTTCGAGTGGGTGGAACTGCCCAATACGGTAGGCATGAGCCAGTTCGCCGATGGAGGTTTTCTGGCGACCAAGCCGTATGTGTCGAGCGCCGCGTATATCGACCGCATGGGCGACTATTGCAAGGGTTGCCATTACGATAAAAAGGCAAGGCTGGGCGAAACTGCCTGTCCGTTCAACGCCCTGTACTGGGATTTTTTCCGGCGCAATGCAAACAGCCTCGAGCGCAATCCGCGCATTGGCATGGCTTACCGCCAGCTGGAAAAAATGGACGATGCCGCCATCGCCGGTTTTACGGAGCAGTCTCGCATGATGCTGGCGAAGCTCGACGAGCTGTAGCTGGCCTGACTCGAAGGATCAAACAATGTTGCCCTCCAAATTGTTTTTTCTGCCCGGCGCGCTGGGACGCATGGACTTCTGGCTGCCTGCCGCTGAACTGGTTCGCCATCCGGCGCAAAAACTGCACATAGGCTGGCCAGGTTTCGACCCCACCCCCGCCGCACCTGGTGTCAACGGCATCAATGACCTGGTCGCCATGGTCGTCGATCAACTCGATGGCCCTTGTGCACTGGTCGCGCAATCGATGGGCGGCGTGGTCGCCATCAGGGCGGCGCTGGTGCGGCCTGAACAAGTGACGCATCTGGTTCTGGCAGCAACCTCAGGCGGCATGGATATCGCGGGACTCGGTGCGCAAGACTGGCGGGAGCTGGTGCGCAAGGACTTCCCCACGCTGCCGGACTGGTTCCTCAACGATCATGAAGACCTGAGCGGGCAACTTTCAGCCCTTGGCATGCCGGTGTTACTGCTGTGGGGCGATAACGACCCCATCAGTCCTGTAGCTGTCGGCGAGCAGCTGGCACGGCACTTGCGGCAGGCACACCTCCATGTCATCGAGGGCGCGGATCACGATCTGGCATACACGCACGCGGAGGAGGTTGCATTGTTGATCGATCAACACTTGAACGCGCCACCTCGCCAGGCGCCACGGCCCGTCCGCTAGCTACGTGGCGATGGGCGAGCCGCTTGGGCGGCGCCCACTTCAGGCTGACGCCCAGGCTGCCCAGCACGATCAGGCCCAGTCCCGCCAGTTGCACCAGGGCCAGTCTCTGGCCGTACACCAGGAAATCGAGCAGCAAGGCCAGCAAGGGGTAGCCGAACGACAGCACGGCAATCGTCGCTACCGCCAGGTGCCGGTAAGCACTGTAACTGAGCACATACGCCAGGCCGCTGTGGATCACGCCCAGGCCCACCAGCCAGTACCAGTGGTTGCCCGGCTGCAGCACCGTGCTGCTGGAAAACCCCGCCAGCATGACGGCGCCCACGCAGCATTGCAGGAATACCACCGCGATCGCACGTTGTTTGCTGATATGGCGCGATAGCAACAGTGATGCGCCGCACAGCACGCCGGCCAGCAAGGACAGCGCGATGCCGGCCTGGTAGTTGCTCCCCATGCTGGAAAACATGCGCTGTGGATTGGCCGAGCAGACGAGTCCCAAAAAGGCCAGCAAGGTCCAGCCCCAGTCTGCCGGCCGCGTGCGTTCGCCCAGCAACAGCGTCGCCAGCACCATCATCACGAAGGGGTAACAATAAAACATCATGGTCGACACGCTGATCGAAGAGCGCGCCATGCCGGCAAACAGGCTGACCCAGCTGAGCACCAGCAGCACGCCCGAGGCGATGGCGCCCAGCACCAGCTTGCGGTCTTGCAAGATGCCGCGCAAATGGCCGCCCATCACGCCCCATAAGCCCAGGAAGATGGCGCCGAACAGGCAGCGGTAAAACACAGTGGTAACCGGGTCCTGGCCGCCTTCGTGTACAAAGATGCCAACCGAGGCGATCAGAAATTGTGCGGCAAGCATCTGCCAAAGGGCAGTGGCGCGCGCTGAAGAAGGAACTGACATGGCGAGGTGACGACTGGTAATCAAGGCAGACCAGTATGGTGTTTCTTTGCATACCAATACAGCAGCAGATATGATGGAAAGATACCAATACAGAAAGTTCCAGATGCTTTACAAAAACCTGGCCGGGCTGCTGCGCCTGCAGATACAGCAAGGTGGCCTGCGCCCTGGCGAACGGCTGCCATCGATTCGGCAACTGGCCGCCAGCCACCGGGTCAGTGCAGCCACCGCCGTGCAGGCCTGTTTGCAACTCGAGCGCGAAGGGCTGGCCGAAGCGCGTCCGCGTATCGGTTATTTTGTGCGGGCCGCCAGCCAGGGCCTGCTGTCGACGGTGCCGCCGCTGCGGTCGCCGGCCCTGATCAGCAACCCGGCCTTGCTTGATTTGCTGCTGGTGGACGATAGCGCCAATATCTTGCCGCTGCATGCGGCGCGACCGGCGCCGTCCTTGCTGCCTGACGCCACCATTGCCGCCGCCCTGTCGCGCTGCTTGCGCCGCCAGCGCGAGGCGTCCCTGGGCTATGCGCCGCCACAGGGTTACGCGCCATTGCGCCGGCAGATTGCACAGCGCTATGCCAGCATGGGCGTCACCGTCGACGCCGATGAAATCATTATCACTGCCGGCGCCATGGAGGCGATCACCCTGGCCCTGCGCGTACTGACTCATCCTGGCGACATCGTGCTGGTCGAAACGCCGACTTACCAGGGTATCTTGCAGACGGTGGCCACGTTGGGATTGCAGGTACTGGAGCTGCCGCGCATGCCGGGTGGCGGCCTGGACCTGGGTTTGCTTGAAACCCTGCTGGCAGCACAAGCCGTACGAGCGGCCGTGATGGTGCCGAATTTTTCCAATCCGCTGGGGCTGAGCCTGGACGACAGCAACAAGCGGGCGCTGTTGGCATGCTGTGCGCGCCATGGTACGGTGCTGGTCGAAGACGATATCTACGGCGACCTGGCCTGGGACGACAGCCGGCCGCCGCCATTGCGGCGCTGGAATGATGGCAGTGCCGTGATCACCTGCAGTTCCTTTTCCAAAACCCTGTCTCCAGGCTTGCGCGTGGGCTGGATGCTGGGTGGCGGCTGGACCGGCGAACTGCTGCGCGCCAAGTATTTTTCCACGGTCGGCAACGCGGCCCTGCCGCAACTGGCGATCAGCGACTACCTGGCGCGCCACGACCTCGAGCGCCATTTGCGCAAGCTGCGCCGCGCGCTGGCCGGCAACGCCAGCCGCATGCGTGCCACCATAGCCCAGCATTGGCCAGCCGGTACCCGCCTGGGTGAGCCGCGCGGCGGCTTGTCGCTGTGGATACAACTGCCCGCTGGCAGCGATGCGGCCGTCTTTTCGCGCGCCGCGCTGGCGCAAGGCGTGGGCGTCATGCCCGGCCATGTATTCTCGGGTAATGGCGACTACCGCGACCATGTACGGCTCAGTTGCGGCCTGCCTTTCGATCACACGACCGAGGCGGCGCTGCGCCGCCTGGGCACGCTGGCGGCAACTCTGCGTTGAGAACTATCTGGATGATTTCAGATAAGCGCGCAAGCCATGCGTCAGCACCATCGGGAACACGCTGGCATGGTCTTCGTCGTCGAACACGCGCAGGCGCGTGCTCAGGCCGGGAAACTTGTGCGCCGTGAGCTTCTGGTTGAACTCTTTCAGGTCAGCCAACATGTCGGCGTTTTCTTCCGAACGTGAGCGTTTCTTGCCGGCCGGCAGGCGCTCCAGGCCGCCGATGCCGAAGAATACGGAGGCGGGCAGGTCCTTGTGGGTGCTGGCATAGGCTTGCTCGCGCTCGAACATGATGCCGGCGTCGTACCACAGCGACGGGCTGCCGAGGATGTAATGCTCGAAGGTACGCGGCTCGGTCAGCATGATTTGCAGGCCCAGCAGGCTGCCGTAGGAATGGCCGACGAAAATCTTGCGGCCCATATTGGCGCGATACTGGCTGGCGATCACGGGAAACACTACGCTTGAAATGAACTTCGCGTAGCCGGCCGCCTCGCCAAAGGCCGGCTGGCGGCCCGGCATGTCCGAGCGGTAATCATGCTTGCGCGGTGTGGTCGGCGTGTAGTCGCGCCGGCGGCTGTAGACGCCGCTATCGCCCCTGGCATACGACAAGCCCACCACGATGACTTCTTCCAGGCCCGCATGCTTGGCCAGGCGCTGGGCAATATTGCGCACCACGGCGAACGAATAATCGGCATCGACCACGAACACCACCGGGTAGCGCTTGCTGCCCTCGCGGTAGGAATCGGGCAGGGCCACAAACAGCTGGTAATCGCGCTGCAGGGCTTGCGCACGGATATCGCGTACTTCTGTATTGGGCAAAGCATAGGCCGCAGGCGCAACCGTGGCGCCATGGGCGGTATTGAACAGGCAGCACAGTGCCAGCAGCAGGGCGACTGGTTTCAAAGGCACTCCTTCAGACGGGTAATATGGGCGGCATGGCGGCATGCAGCGTTGGCAGGTAAATCGTGAAACTGGTGCCCAGGTCCTTGCCGGCGCTGCTGGCGGTAATCGTGCCGCCATGCAGTTCGACAATGCGGCGCGCGATATACAGGCCCAGACCAAGACCGCTGGCATTGGCCTGGCTTTGCAGCGTGAACGCGCCGAACACATGCGGCAAGTCTTCCGGCGCAATGCCCTGGCCGCTGTCGTGCACGCGGATGCGCACGCCGTTGGCGTCGCTGGCGATATTCAATCCTACGCTGCCACCGGGCGACGTAAACTTGATGGCATTCAGTACCAGATTCCACAGCACTTGCTGCAAGCGGCGCGGATCGGCATCGAGCTCGATATTGTCGCCATGGTTGGCGGGCGTGACGGAAAAAACGATCCGTTTTTCATTCGCGCTGGACTCGACCGTGGAGAGCGCATCGCGCACGATGCGCCCCAGAGAGACGGGCACGCGGTTGACCGACATGGTGCCGGTCAGGGTGCGCGCCGCATCGATCAGGTCTTCCACCATGGCCGCTTCCTGGCGCACATGCACGCGCATCGCCATCAAGGACGCTTGCAGCGCCGGCGGCATGTCGCGCATGGTGTGCAGCAGCAGATCGACCCGCATCGACAAAGCGGACAAGGGGGTGCGCATTTCGTGTGAAACCGTGGCCAGGAACAGCTCGCGGGTACGGCTGACACGGTTCAGCTCATCGATGGTGTCGCGCTGGCGGTCCAGCGAGCCGGCCAGGGTACGCAGCAATTCGCGGTAGGTGGCAAGGCGGGCGTCCGTCAGCGGCGACTCGAGCCGCACTTCGTTCCACAGCGTATGGCCCGGCACACCGACCAGCGCGGCCAGTTGCTCGCAGGCCAGGGGCGAGCTGAAGTCGCGCATGCACCAGCCAAACACCAGCACGCCATAGCGCTCGCCGGCCCGCGTCAGGGGCAGGGAGCAGATGCGCATGCCGTAAAACAGTTCCTCCACCTCGGCGCCCGCGTCGTCCTGGCCAGCCGCCATGGCGCCCACGATCAGGCGCTCGACGGCCGTGCCGGGGCCGTCTTCCTGCCACAGCTTCGAGGTACCGAGAAAGCGCGCCGTGCGCGTCGACAGCAGGGGGCCGATCTGGCGCACGCCCTTGATATCATAGGCGGACACAGCCAGGCCGGTGGCCTGGCTGAATTGCAGCAGCGGCATGCGCCATTCGGCCCAATTAACCGGGGACGAATCAGGTTCTGCGATACGAATCACGGCGTTTCTTGTTGTGCCAGGACCACTGAATCGGGCAGGTCTTCGCCATTGACGACGGCCGATTCGATCGCCGGACTCTGGCGCGTAGGCGAACGTGACAGCAGGCTGGAATACGCCGAAAACGGCAGTTGCGGCACCGCATTGCTGCGCGCTACTTCGGTGCAGTCTTCGTCGAGCAGCGCCAGGCCGCCGGCAGCGATCACGTACTCGCGCGTTACCTGCACGTTGCGGCTGCCGCGCACTTTCGGAATCGCAATCGCACGCCGCAGCACGGTGGAAATCTCGACGTAGTTGAGCAAGATGATATTGTCGACCAGGTGCGAGCCCTTGAGTTCTTCGCTGATCTGCGACAGCCCCAGCAATTCCGGGCTTTCGTAATTGAAGATAACCGTCGCCAGGCGGTTCTTGAAGTGGGTCGCCAGCGCGTACAGGTAGTCGGCCACTTCCGCGCGGCTGGCCATCTCGTAGACGGCGATGGAATCGAAGACGATGCAGTCGATGCCTTCCTGCTCGACCAGCTTGATCACGCGGTCGAAGTGCACATCAAGTTCAAGTTCCAGCGGTGATTCGAACAGCAGGAACAGTTCGCCGCGTTCCTGCATGCCATCGAGGTCGAATCCCAGCGACGCGGCGTTGCGTCCCAGCTGGCGCGGATGTTCGTCCAGCGTGACGAGCAGCGTTTTGTGGCCGACCTGGGCTGCAGCTGTCAGGAACTGTACCGACAGGACCGTCTTGCCGGTGCCGGAAATGCCGCTGACCATGGTGACCGAGCCTTCGTACAGACCGCCATCCATCAGCAAGTCGATGGCCGGCGCGCCGGTCGAAATACGCTTGTCCGAGGTCGGCTGATCGTTGAGCGTCACCGGGCGCGACTGCGCGCGACGATACACATGAATGCCCTGGTGCGCTTCAATGCGCATGGTATGGCTGCCGGAAATAAAATCCTGGCCACGCGACTTGGCGATTGTCAGCCGGCGCTCGACCTTGCGGCGGTGTTCCGCGCGCGACAATTCAATAATGGTGTCGAACACGAAGCGTTCGTGCGCCGGCGTAGCGATCGAGTCGTCGCGCTCGGCCGTCACCATGGTGGTCACGCCCAGTCGGTTCAGGCCTTCGATCAGCACATGCACGTCTTCGCGAAACGCCAGGTCGTGCGCCTCGGCGTACAGCCGCATCGGCGTTAGGCCATCGATCAGCAAACGCTTGGCGCCCATAGCGCGCAACGTGGTAGAGAAAGCGCCATCGGTGTTGCGGAACTCCGACAGCAGCACTGCGGGGCTGGTCTGGACAATCTTGATCAGGCCGAGGTCGATCTGTTCCTGCAGGTTCCAGCCGAAGCCGGCCGCGTCGCGCAGCAGCTTGGCTTCATCGAGTTCGAACGAGACGATTACCCCAGGCTCGTTGTACTGCGCGGCGCCGGCATGGATAAAGCCCAGCCCCAGCGTCGTCTTGCCCGCGCCAGGCGCGCCTTCGACAATGATGTTGTTATGGCGCGGAATGCCGCCGAAGAGGATTTCATCGAGTCCGGCGATACCGGTCTTGACCAGCGGTTCCACGTTATTCATGTGTGATTGAGAGTAAAAAGAGCATTGTAATCCGTAGTGTAGCAGTTTGGCCATGGAAAGGAGAATTTGCACTCCGGCCGGCGGCTGTTACCAGCAAGGACTGTGGCGGCCAGGCTGAATATTTTGATCTTTCTTTTCGGCGAGTGATAAAACCCCGTTAAGATAAGTTTCCCAATGTTAACGGCGATGATCAAGGAAAACCCATCAGGTTTGCTTTTTGCACCGCTCACATTGGACAACTACATGGTTGGGATTGCGCGCCGCAGCGGCCGAGAAGTAATAACACTCAATATAACAGGACAGATTTCCATGTTTTCATCGATCAGAACGCGCATTTTATTTTTCAGCATTTCCCTGCTCTTGCTGAGCCTTGGCCTGGTGGGCGCGGTGTCGTATGTCATCGTCAAGGCTTCCAACGACCGCGCCATCGACCAGAATTCCCGATCCATCGCCGACGGCTACGCTTCCGCCATCAATGAATGGGTGGCGGCACGCGCCAGCATGACGGCCGCCGCAGCCGAAGGCGTGCTGCAGGCCGATCCGCTGTTCGTCATCCGGCAGCTGCAAAAAGGCGGCGGCTTCTATGTCACGACCTTCGGCAAGCAGGACAAGACGGCATTCACCTCGAACCCGGAAGGACTGCCGCCCGGCTACGATCCCACCGGCCGCTCGTGGTACCAGCAGTCGGTCAAGGCCGGCGCACCCGTGGTCACCAAACCTTACACCGACGTGCTGACGAAGAAACCAATGGTGTCGTTTACGGCCCAGGTCAAGCAGGACGGCGTCTTGCAGGGCGTGGTGGCGGCCGCCATGTTCCTCGACGGCGTGAGCAACGTGGTCAAGGCCGTGCGCCCGACGCCGGCCAGTTTCGCCTTCCTGGTCGATCGCGACGGCATGATGCTGGCCCACCCCGATGCACAATGGATCAACAAGCCGGCCAGGGAATGGAACCCCGCGCTGACTCCCGAACGCCTGCTTACCCTCGCCGGCAGCGATGCCAAGACCGAACTGCAGCTGAACGGCGCGGCCAAACTGGTGCAGGGTGTGCCGATCAAGGGCACGGAATGGACCTTGATGCTGGCGATGGACAAGGCCGACGTCAATGCCGGCATGCGACGCGCCACGCAATCGGCGCTGGTCTCCATCGTGCTGGTGGCGGCCCTGGCCGCGCTGGTCCTCGGCATGATCACCGCCGCAGCTTTCCGGCGCCTGTCGCAGGTGCGCAACGCCATGGACGGCATCGGCTCGGGCAACGGCGACCTGACCATGCGCCTGCCCGAGGACGGCCAGGATGAAGTGAGCCAGATCGCGCGCTCGTTCAATGTGTTCGTGCACAAGATCACCGCCATCCTGCTCGAAATTCGCCGCACCAGCGAGGCCGTCAAGGTCTCTTCTTCCGAAATCGCCAGCGGCAACCTCGACCTGTCCGGCCGCACCGAACAGCAGGCGGGCGCGCTGGAAGAAACCGCTTCGGCCATGGAACAGCTCACTTCCACCGTCAAGCAGAATGCCGACAACGCGCGCAAGGCCAACCGCCTGGCGCTCGATGCATCGACCATCGCCGAAGAAGGCGGAGTCGTGGTTGGTAATGTGGTCAGTACCATGGCGGCGATCAACCAGTCCTCGCGCCAGATCGTCGACATTATCGGCGTCATCAACGGTATTGCCTTCCAGACCAATATCCTGGCCTTGAACGCGGCCGTGGAAGCGGCCCGCGCGGGTGAGCAGGGCCGCGGTTTTGCGGTGGTCGCTTCCGAAGTGCGCAGCCTGGCGCAACGCAGCGCCCAGGCGGCGAAAGAGATCAAGGTGCTGATCGACTCGTCGGTGTCGAAGATCACCGATGGCGGCGTGCTGGTCGAAAAAGCCGGCCAGACCATGCAGGAAATTGTCGGCAGCATCAGGAACGTCAGCACCATCGTCAGCGAAATCGCCGGCGCCAGCGCCGAGCAGAACACCGGCATCGAGGAAATCAACCGCGCCATCACCCATATGGACCAAGCCACCCAGCAAAACGCGGCCCTGGTCGAAGAGGCCGCCGCCGCCGCGCAATCACTGCAGGACCAAGCGACCAACCTGGCGATGATCGTGGGCGGGTTCAAGATGGAGGAGTGAACGGCAGGGCGTCCATGCGGCATGATCAGCCTGGCTGAAAATGACTGATAATCATCCCAGCAGCGCCATCCCGGCGCCCACCCTTGCGAAGGCTGAACATGTCCTACGGATTTCTCGATATCGCCATCACCCCCGGCGTGCGCGCAGCGCAAGCGGCCATGGGCGCCGACCAAGCCTGGCAGGACTTCAAGGGCCACCGCAAGTTCGACCGCTTCACCGGCAGCGAAGCGGCCTTCATTGCCGAACGTGACAGCTTCTATATGGCGACGGTGTCCGAAACAGGCTGGCCCTACGTCCAGCACCGCGGCGGTCCTCCCGGCTTTCTCAAGTTGATCGACGATCAAACCCTGGCATTTGCCGACTACCGCGGCAACCGCCAGTACATCAGCACCGGCAATCTGGCCACGAATGACCGCACCTGCCTGTTCCTGATCGACTACCCGCGCCGCGCACGCCTGAAAATCTTTATGCACGTCGACATCGTGGCACCGGGCGCAGCCCCGGCCCTGACCGCGCAGGTGACCGACGCCGCCTACGGCGCAAAAATAGAGCGCATCTACCGCTTGCGGCTGCAGGCATTCGACTGGAACTGCCCGCAACACATTACGCCGCGCTATACCGAGCAGGAAGTGAGCACGGCGGTGGCGCCGTTGCGTGACCGCCTGGCGGAGATCGAGCAGGAAATGGTTGAGCTGCGGGCGCGGCTGGCGGTAGCGGAAGAGGGCGGCGCTTGACTGTCAAGATTGCCATTGAGGATTGTGATTTTTGGGAGTGCACCGATATAAAAATCGGAAAGTGGGAATAAAAATTGTAAAATAGTAACATTATGAATAATTATTTGCGGGTTCTCAATGAAGTCAACCTACGCGCCTTCAATCCGATCTCTGCTCATGCTGCTCGTTTCAGCGTGCATTGTTCCTGCATTTCTGCTGGCCGGAATCTTGATTGCCTACGATTTGCATCTTGCTCGTACAAATTTCATTCGCAGCGCCATGGCATTAGCGCGTGCGAATACGATGGAGATAGACAAAGAGTTCGCGACGGTTGCTGCCGCGCTATCGGCCCTGTCAACATCTCCAAGCTTCGCTGCCAATAATTTGGAGGCATTCCATGTCCAGGCTGCCGATGTGTTAGTCAGGCAAAATATCTTCAATATCGTCCTGGAAGACAATCGGGGACAACAGTTGATGAATACGGTCATACCATCAGGTCACCCGTTACCGTCAGAGCGCGATGATCAGGCGTTGAGAGCAATTCATCAACATCGGACGATGCACATTTCTAATTTATTTACCGGCCCCTTGTCAAAGCGTCAGTTGGTATCCGTGGGTATGCTTTTAGTGAATCGCGCGGGTGAGGAAAACATATTGTCAGGAACAGTGCCCGCTACCCGGTTCGAAGAAATTCTGCATCATCAAAACTATCCTGAATATTGGATTGCCAGTATTTTGGATAGAAATGGAAAAATTGTCGCGCGCTCTGCCGACATGGAGCGCTATATAGGCAAGCCAGCCGTACCTGAAGTGTTGAAGCGTATGCGCGAGCAGCCCGCAGCTATTCTGGAGACCAGCACACTGGACGGCAAGCCGATACTCACCGTACTGGCACGTGCACAGAATTCTGGGTGGACTGTCGCCATAGGTATTCCGCTGGAGGTTTTAAACAACGAAACTGTCAATCGACTCTGGATGCTTGTCTCCGTTACGATTGCAACTTTAGGAGCTGGATTATTTTTGGCCTGGAAGATCGGTACGCGAATTGGCGATGCCATGCAAGGGTTGATTGCTCCGGCATTGGCATTGGGCTCCGGGCAAGAGGTGCAGTCGATCAATCATGGTCTCCGCGAAGCGAACGAGGTGGGCTTGGCACTGACCAAGGCTTCGACCATGCTGCAGGCAGCCACACACCAGGCCAATCACGATGCACTAACCGGTTTGGCAAATCGCGTCATGCTTCAGTCATTCCTTGTGCGTCAACTCTCTTTATGTTGCAGCATGGGCACGCCGCTTGCCGTACTTTATCTGGACCTGGACGGCTTTAAACTGGTCAATGACATTCACGGCCATGCTGCCGGAGACGAATTATTGAAGCTCGCTGCCGAGCGCTTGATTTCTCGACTTCGCAAATCTGACCTTGCAGCTCGTATTGGTGGGGATGAATTCGCGATTGTGCTCGTTAATAGCACCCCAGCCGACACTTTGAAAGTAATATCAATCATCGAAGCCATGATGAAGCTTCCGTACGAAATAAATGGTGTTTCACTTATAGCTGCAGCTAGCGTGGGGCACGCTTCATACCCTGAGTGCGGGTCGACCGCCGAGAGGTTGCTCGATATGGCTGATCAGTCCATGTATGAACAGAAATCGCTTCGTAAAAAACGGTGATAGTCACTGCAGCGATCTTGCTACCGGCGACCTGCGACAATAGCGCCGGTTTCACCGACCAGGCGATCCACCAATACAAAAGAGCATCTCCGATATCGAAGCGAGTCAGGAAGAGCGCGGTGGGCTATAACTCACCTCGTTATACACAAGTCCAGACCGCCGCCTAGCCGGTGCGAAAATGCGTTGACATTCAATGACTTAACGCGCCCCTTGTAAACTCGCCGCGATTCAGGTTTACTCTCGCCTTTT